>JAXMBZ010000026.1:0-1672 GCA_046349615.1 Planctomycetota bacterium | reverse complement strand
AGTACGCGAACAGGTCCGCGAACGCGTCCTTCGACATCAACGGCGCGAGGCCGTCCGGCATCACCGACGTCTTGCTCGGCGTGCGGCTCTCCACCTCGCTCTTGTCGAGCTTCTTCAGCTCGCCGTTCGTGTCGTAGAGCTCGAGCGTGTCGGCGGTCTCCTTCTGGATCTGGCCGAACACCATCAACCCGTTGCTCAGCTCGATCGCAACCGCGTTGTAGCCCTCCGCGATGCGCTGCGACGGCGTCAGCACGGACGTCAGGATCTCCTCCGGCCCGTACTTCGCCGCGACGTCGCTGAGGTCGGGCCCGACCTTCCCGCCCTCGCCGAACACCGCGTGACAGCGGATGCACATCGGGCCCGACTGCTGGCGGAAGACGTCGTAGCCGCGGCGCGCGTCGCCGGTGTGTTCGAGCGCGTACTTGCGGTAGTCCTCGAGGTCCGGCGCGAGCGCCTTGCGTTCGAACAAAGGCCCCGCGCCCTCGCTCGACACCTTGACGTCGAAAGCCCAACCGCCGCCGCCGTTGTCGACGCGCACGAGCAGCGCGTTGTCGCCCGCTTCGAGGTCGATCGCGACCTTGTCCTCGTCCTCGGTCCAAGCGCGGTACGCCTCGTTTTCGTGCACGAGCACGCCGTTCAACCACACGCGCACCATGTCGTCGCTGCCGACCTGGAGCTCGGCCTTGCGCTTCGTGTTCGAGTGCACGCGCGCGAACGCGAACGAGCTCACCTCGTCGAATCCGTCGTGGAACTCGCGCAGGTCGAGGAAGCCCGTGCGCGCGTCGGCGTGCGCGTCGCGCCACGTGACGTCGGCGTCCTTGCGACCGACGTAGCGCGCGGCGAGGTCGGGGTGCTCCGCGTCGATCGTGACGCCCTTCGACGTCTCCCGCGCGCGCTCGAGCACGATCGGCTTCGCGCCGATGCGCTCGAACGGCCCGAGCACGCTCCAGTCGACGACGGGCCGCGGCACGGTGAGCGCGCGCTGCACGGCGGCGAGCTGCGTTTCGTCGAGCTGGCCGGCGACGTGGAGCCGCTCGAGCTCGCCGCGCGCGTCGTCGCCGAGCGCCACGAGCGCCGCCTGCGACGCGTCGACGACGCGCTTCTCGCTCGTGCGCACGCCCGCGAGGAACGCGGAGAGCGCCTTCACGTCCGGCGTGCGCGCGAGCGCGAGCGTCGCTTCGGCCGACGTCGACGCGTCGCTCGCGAGCGGGAGCAGCGCGGACACCTGACGCGCGTCGCCCGCCTCGGCGAGCGCCTTGCACGCCGCGATGCGGATCGTCTTCGAGCCGTCGGCGAACTGCGCCGCGAGCACGGGTCCGGCGTCCTTGCCCTGGATCTTCGCGAGCGCGGCGAGCGCCGCGATGCGCACGCTCTCGTCGCCCGACCCCGCGCGCCGCGCCAGCCCGCTCGCGCTCTCCGCGTCCTTCAAGCGCGCGAGCGCCTCGATGCACGCGACGCTCTGCGCGGGCTGCGCGTTCGCGTCGCACGCGATCGAGCGCAGGAGCGTGAGCATCGGCTTCGAACGGATCGCGCACGCGGCCTCGACGGCGTGCTGGCGCTCGTCGTGCGAAAGCGACGCGTCGCGCACGACGCGCTCGAGCACGCTGGAAGCGCCCTCGTCCTTCATCGCGCCGAGGACGTCGAGCGCGAGCACGCGAAGCGCAACCTCGCG
>JAXMBZ010000025.1:0-9970 GCA_046349615.1 Planctomycetota bacterium | reverse complement strand
AATGGTCGGGATGCCCGAGCTGAAGGAAGAGAAGAAGGAGAAGGAGAGCGCGCTCGAGAAGAAGACCGTCGTGTTCCGCTGGAACGGCGAGAAGGAGCGCTACGACAAGACGTGGCGCGGCGACGAGGGCGACGAGGAACTCTTGAAGGGCGTCGAGGAGGACATGGACCTGCGCGCGCTCCTGCCGACGAAGTCGATCACGAAGGGCGACACGTGGAAGGTCGACCTCGCCGAGGCGAAGGAGCTCTTCGGGCCCGGCGGCAAGTTCGCGTTCCACGTGAAGGACGAGACGAAGGACAAGGAGCACGACTCGAGCTTCGAGGACAACCTGAAGGGCGATGTCGAGTGCACTTACGAAGGCGAGAAGGAGGTCGACGGGAAGAAGCTCGCGCGCGTCGCCCTCGCGTGCAAAGCGACGACGAAGATGGCGCCGTCCGAGGACGACGGCGCGCTGCAGTCGATGGACTTCGAGTTCGACCTCGAGGGCGAGCTCCTGTGGGACGCCGCCGCGCGGCACTTCGTGTCGTACGAACTCGGCGGCGACGTGACGACGAAGCTCGTGATCCAGCGCAAGGTCGAAGCGAAAGGCCAGCAGCACGACTTCACCATCCGCCTCGAGCTCGGCGGGAAGCTCGAGCTCGAGGGGAAGGCGGAGTAGCGCGAGCGGCGCTCGACGGCGCGCGCACGGACGCGCTCTGCGAGCACGAAACTCGCGCAGGACGCGCCGCGCACGGCGATCGAGGGACGCTCGCCGCCCGCGAACGGCGTGAGGAATTCGGCGTCAGCGCTCGACCGCGAACTCGAGCGTCACCACCGCCTTCGCGGACTTCTCGATCGCGCTCGTGTCGTTGTTGCCGTAGTCGCTGACGTCCGTCGAGCCGCGCGGCACGATCTGGAACACGCCCTGCGACGCGGAGACGAGCTTCCCGACGCGCCCGCCGGTTCCCGCGGCGAGGGTCTGGGCGCGCTGATAGCCGTTCTGCGTCGCCTTCTCGAGGAGACGCAGCTTGATCGACTCGATGTCCTGGTTCTGGAAGGACGGCGAGCCCGACTGGATCGCGACGCCTTCGAGCAGGAGCTGCGTCACCTCGCGCGAGAGCGTCTCGACCTCCACGACGCGCGGGCTCTCGATCGTCATCGACTGGCAGAGCTCGTACGCCTCGATCACGTTCGTGCGGCGGCCGTCCTTGTCCGTCGCGTAGATCTCGCTCGTGCCGATCGAGGAGAGCTCGATCTCGCTCGCCGCGAACTTGCGCTCGACGACGAACGAGCGCAGCTTCGCGACGTCGGCGGCGAGCGCCTGGTACGCGGCCTCCATCGTCGGAGCCTTCGCCTTGAGCGAGCCCGTCCACGTGCCGAGCGTGCTGCCGATGTCCTCCAAGGCCGTGCCTTTGACCTTGATGCCCTGGTCCTGCCGCAGGGCGACGACCGCTTTGCCGATCGAGTTCGACGCCGCGACGAAGCCGAGCGCGAGCGTCGCGCCGAGCAAGAAGAGCCCCCAACCGTTCGCGCCCGGAATGCGCATGACGATTCCCCCTCGTTTGCGCGCGGTGGAGACGGACTCCGCTCCGCGCGTCTCGAACCCCCCTCGTGCCCGTCGCCGTGGACGCGACCGTGCGTCCCTGCCTCGGCGTCGAGCGGGTCGGGACGCTACGCATCCCGCGCGGCGAGACAAGAGGACGACGCGTCCGTGCGCGCAAGTCGTTGCGTCACCGGCGATACGGAGTCAGGCCGTTTTTTCAACCGATGGCCCTCGGTGACTCCGTCGAAGGACCGTTCTGCCGCGCGGCGGGGCTTCCCGACTGGGGCGGCGAGCGAATCGGTTGAAAAAACGGCCTGACTCCGTATCAGGGCCCGACCTCGAACGCGACCTCGCCGTTGCCGGCGGGGAGCGCGAGCACGTTCCACCCCTCGAGCGTGAGCCGCTCCGCGCCGTTTCCGGGGTGCGACGTGGTGCGGAAGAGGCGCCAGGACGCGAGTTGGCGGTTCTGACCCGGCTCGACGAAGGGCACGTCGCGCACCGCGCCGGCGATGCCCGCGGGGAGCGGCGGCGGCGGCGACGCGAGGCGCTCGACGAGCGAGAGCTCGTCCCCTTGGCGGATCACGCGGGCGACGAGCTGCGTGCGCCGCGCACCGACGCGCGCGAGCGCGCCCACGTCGACGAGCAGGCTCTCGCTCACGCCGACGCCGCGCACGACGCCGGTCGCGAGGTCGACTTCGACGCAGCCGTCTTCGCTCACGCCGAGGCCGAGCCGCTTCCCGCTCGCCTCGAGCGCGACGACGAGGCGTCCCACGCGGTCGCGCTCGAAGAAGTGCGAGTCGGTGACGGCCCACGGGAGGAAGCGCATGCCCGGCGCGATGCGCGGACCGAGCGGCGTCGGGTCCTTCGGGTCGTCGTCCTTGGGCGCGACGCCGAGCGCGGCGGCGCTCGAGCCGCCGAGCAGCATGACCTCGCCCATCATCGCATCGCCCGCGCTGCACCCGGCGATCACGCCGCCGCGCGCGAGCAGGCGCTTCATCGCGAGCCACTCGGGCGTGTCGTGGTCGTCCGGGCGGTAGCGCGCGGTGATGCGCTTCTGGTCGCCGCCGGTGAAGAGCAGCGCCGTCGCGGCGTCGATCGCGGCGACGGTGTCGGAGGTCGGCGTGTCGCGCCGGATCGCGCGCACGGGGACGCCCGGCGCCCACACGCGCAACGCCTCGGTCTTGTCGGCGATCTCGACCTCCTCCGGCCCGGTCGCGGCGGTCATCACGAGGATGTTCGCGGGGCCGTGCGCGGACGCGAGCGCGACGAAGCGCTCGTAGATCGGGCGCGAATCGTCGTCGAGTCCGCCGCCGACGATCAGGAGCGTGCCGGTCCGTCCCGTCGACGCGCGCGGCAGCGCGACGCAGGCGGTGGAGAGGGCGGCGAGGACGAGGAGGGTGAGCGTGCGGGGGAGGGCCATGCCCGAGAGAGCGTATCAGTACCCGCGCTGCCGTTCGCGCGTGCGCACGTCGAAGCCGAACTCGCGCGTGAAGAGCGGGAGGAGGTCCTCGCCCCCGGTCTCGGACGAGAGCGCGGCCCTCGTCCGAGGCCTTCCGCGCTCACTCCCGCACGAGCGTCACGTCCTTCGGGAACGTGATCGTCGACTGCCACACGAGATCCTGCTTGCCGTTCTTCGGCACGCGCAGCACCCACGTCAGGAAGCCCTTGTCCTTCTCGTCCTGCTTCCAGCGCTCGTCGGTCGAGCGCGCGGGCTCGGACTTCGACACCTCGACCTCGATCCGGTCGTCGCGCGACTTCGGCAGGCTCTCGCGCACGATCACGTCGACGCTGCCGTCGGGATTCGCGCCGACGCCGCCGTGGTTCTCGAAGCGCACGCGCCACGTGTCGAGCTTCGACTTGCGGCTCGACAGGAACCCGGGCTCCTTGACGACGTCCTCGACGTGGTCGCGCTTCACCGTGACCGCGGGGTCGGCGCCGAGGTGGAGCGTGAGCTCCTGTCCCGGCTGGATCGTCTCGATGCGCGCGTCGCCGAAGTAGTCGTTGCCGAAGAACACCGCCGCGTTGCCGGGGAGCAGCGTCCACGGGCTCGTGTTCTTCGCCTTCGCGCGCAGCCACACGGTCGCGTCGAGCGCGGGCACACAGGAACGCTCGGGCGTGATCGCGAGCTCCGCCGCGCCGACGAGCACCGTCGTCGGTTCGGCGCGCGAGAGGATCGTCTCCTTCTGCGCGAGCTGGAAGCGCACGGAGAGCCCTTGGCTCTCGACCGTCGCGAACGGCCTCGGTTCGGGCGCGCCGGGCATGTCGTCGGCCTTGTCGGCGTCCTTCAGCTCCTCCCGGAGCCGGCGCACTTCGGCGCCCTTGCGCTTCTCGTCGCTGGCGAACCCGAACCGCGCGCGCTCCTCCGCGAGCGAGAGCCAGATCGGCTCCGCGTCGGGGCCCTGCGCGCCGCGCTGCGGCTGCGCGGTCGAGAGCGCGACGCCGACGTCGGTCCAGTCCTCGCCGCTCTGCTGCACGACGCGCGCGCGGTAGCCGAGCTGTGCCTTCGCGAGATCGCTCGACGCGCGCAGGTCGTACACGGGCTCCCAACCCGTTCCGCCGACGAAGTACTCGACGTCGAGCGCGCGCGGCGCCCCGCCCGCGACCTCGACCGCGACGTCGAACACCGCGACGTTGCCGCCGCCGTCGAGCGCGCCGAGGTCCGCCTGTGCCTTCTCGAGTGCGCGCCGCGCGTCGTCCGCCTTCGTCGCGGCCGCGCGCATCGCGGCGGTCGCGTTGCGCAATTCCTCGGACGCGAAGCGCCAGTGGTCGTTCCACTTCGCGGAGCCCGCGCTCTTCGCATCGTTCGCGGGCGCGTCGAGCGCGAGGAGCTCCTTCACGTGCGCGAGCGCCGTGTTCGCGAGCGCGAGCTCTTCGTCGGCGACTTGCTTCTCGCGTCCGAGCGTCCGCACGCGCTCGCGCAGCCCTTGCACACGCGCGTCGGGCGCTTTCGGCTCGAGCCGGCGCTTCACCTGGACGTCGAGCACGTCGCCGCCGTCGCAGCGCACGCGCACGTTCTCGGCGTCGATCGCCGCGGGGAGGCCGCGGACGACGAACGTTCCCGCGCCGGGGAGCGCGGCCGTCCGGTGCACGAGCGCGGTGCCGGGATACAGCGTGACGTCCGCGATGCGGCTCTCGATCGGAGTCGCGTCGGCGAGGAGGAGGGAGAGTGCGAACAAGATCATGGTGGGGCTCCTCGGTTCACTCGCGAACGAGTTCGGCGTCCTTCGGGAAGGTGATCGTCGTCTGCACGACGACGTCGCTCTGGCCGCCGCGAGCGACGTGGACGACCCAGGTGTGGATGCCCTTGTCCTCGCGGTCCTGCTTCCAGCGCGCCTCGGTCGACCACGGCGGGTTCGCCTTCGTCATCGCGATCTCGATGCGCTCGTCGCGCGACTTCGGCAGCACTTCACGCACGAACACGTCGACCGCGCCGTCCTTCGCGTTCGTCGCGGCGCCGTGGTTCTCGATCCGCGTGCGCCACGTGTCGAGCTTCGTCCCGCGGTTCGAGAGGAACGCCGGACCCTTCGAGAGGTCCTGCACCTGCGTGCGCGTCACCGCGAGCGCGGGATCGGCGCCGAGGTGGAGCGTCAGCTCCTGCCCAGGCTGCGTCGCGTCGATCGAGGACTTGCCGACGAAGTCCGCGCCGAGGAACACGGACGCGTTGCCGGGGAGCAGCACCCAGTCGCTCGCGTTCTTCGTCTTCGCGCGCAGCCACACCGTCGCGTCGAGCGCGGGCGTGCACCAGCGTTCGCATTGCACGGGGAAGCGCGCTTCGCCGACGAGCACCGTCGTCGGATCGCGGCGCGACGGGATCGTCTCGTTCTTCGCGAGTTGGAAACGCGCGGAGAGCCCGAGGTTCTCGACGGCCGCGAACGGGCGGCCCGCGGAATCGTTCTCCGCGTCCGCGCGGTCCTTGTAGCGATAGTCCTTCGCCGCGCGGCCGGGGCGGGCGCCGCGGCCGCCGCCGCCTCCGCCGATTCCACCGTCCGCTCCGGGCGCCGCGGGAGCCGCTTCCAACGCCGCGGTCGCGGCGGGCACCGGACGCAGCGCGTCGACCCACGCGACGACGGGGTCGGGGCCCTGCGCGCCCTTCTGCGGCTGCGCGGTCGAGAGCGCGAGCGCGACGTCGTTCCATTCCTCGCCCGTGTCCTGCCAGACGCGCGCGCGGTAGGTGAGCTCGACCTCGCCGAGGTCCTTCGCCGCGCGCACGTCGTACGCGGGCGTCCAACCGGTGCGGCCGACGAAGTACTCGAGGTCGAGCGTGCCCGGCGCGTTCGCGACGAGCTCGACGGCGACGTCGTACACCTGCACGTCGGGCGTCGCCTGCACCTTGCCGATCTCCTGCTTCTTCGCCTCGATCGCGGCTTGCGCGTCCTCGGTTCGCCAGCGCAGCTCGCGTCCGCGGCGCGCGAGTTCGGCGCGCTGCTCCGCGAGGAACGCGAGCGACGTGCGCCAGGCTTCGGGGCCGCCCGAGTTCTCCTGCACGTCGCGAGCGTGGTTGCGCGCGTCGAGCCGTGCGAGGCGTTCGAGCGCGTCCGTGAGCGTCGCGAGCACCTGCGCGTCGTCTTGGAGCGCGACGAGCGCGCGCTCCGCCGCGGCGAGTTCGTCGCGCAGCGCCTGGAGGCGTTCGCTCGGCACCTTCGATTCGCGACGCGAGCGCACCTCGACGCGGCCGACGTCGCCCGTCGTGCTCTTGACGCGCACGTTCGACGGATCGAGGGCCGCGGGCAGGCCTTGGAGGACGAACGAGCCGCCGCCGTCGACGCGCGCGGTGCGGTGCACGAGCGCGGTCGAGCCGTAGACGGTGACGTCTTGGATCTGCGAGGGGAGCGGGCGCGGATCGCCCGCGGCGAGGAACACGAAGAAGATCGGGAGCATGGAACGCCTCGATGGAGGTGGGACCGTGCCGCGAGCATCGCACTCGGGCCGCCGCGAATCCATGCGGCGGTCGAACAGCGCGCGAACGGTCGTGCGGGCCCGGAGCGACGGCCCGAAGGCGCCGCGACGGGCTCGCGCGCGCAACGAACGGCGTCCCGGCGCGCTCTCTTGGTCGAGGAGCGCGCCGGTTCGCGCGCGCGGAAGCTAGGCTGTGCGCCCTCCACCGCTCGAGGACTCCAACCGCATGCTCCACCGCCGTCGCATTCTCGCTTCGACGTTCCTCTTCCTCGCCGCGTGCACGACGCCGCCGTCGCGCGCGCCCGAGGCGGCGCCGGTCGCTGCGGCTCCGGGCGCACAGGTGGCTGCCGCTCCGGTCGCCGTCGCTCCGGATGCATCGGTCGCTGCCGCTCCGGTTGCATCGGTCGCTGCTGCTCCGGATACATCGGTCGCTGCCGCGCCGGTTGCATCGGTCGCTGCAGCTCCGGCGGCGCGCGTCGTCCCCGCGCACGACGTGCGCTTCGTCGTGCTCCACACGAACGACGTCCACGGTCAGGTGCTCACGCGCAAGGCGACGTGGATCGACAAGCAGAATCCGCCGCAGGTCGGCGGGCTCCCGCGCGCGGCGGGCTACGTCAACCAGGTGCGCGACGAGACGAAGAAGGCGGGCGAGGAGCTGCTCGTGCTCGACGCGGGCGACTGGTACCAAGGCACGCCCGAGGGCATCGTCGCGAACGGGCTCGAGTTCGTCACCGCGTTCGCGAAGCTCGGCTTCGACGCGATGTGCGTCGGCAACCACGAGTTCGATCGCGGCGTGCCGAACGTGCTGCGCCTCCTGACGACGGCGGGCGTGCCCGCGATCTGCGCGAATCTGCGCCCGAAAGGCGCCGCGGAGCGCGTCGACTGGGTGCCGCCGTACCGCGTCGTCGAGAAGGGCGGCGTGCGCATCGCGCTCGTCGGCCTGCTCACGCAGGTCACGCCGGAGATCACGCACAAGGACGCGCTCGCGCTCGATTTCGGCGAGCCGCGCGCGGAGCTCGCGCGCGTCGCGAAGGAGCTCGACGGCAAGGTCGATTGGATCCTGCCCGTCACGCACCTCGGCGTCGACAAGGACAAGGAGCTCGCGCGCGCGTTCCCCGAGCTGCCGCTGATCGTCGGCGGACATTCGCACACGCTGCTCAAGGAGGGCGTGCGCGAAGGCGACACGACGATCGTGCAGACGGGGACGAAGCTCTCGTGCGTCGGGCGCGTCGAGCTCGTCGCGCACGTGCCCGCGAGCGACGCGAAGGATCGGCGCGTGACGTTCTCCGACGTCCACGCGCGCGTCGTCGACCTGCTCGAGGAGCCGAAGGACGAGTTCCGCAACCACGACGTCGAGACGCGCTGCGCCGCGCTCACGGAGCACACGAAGGCGACGATGGAGGAGGTCGTCGGCGCGCTTTCGATCGGCGTGACGCGCTCGAAGGACCCGCTCGTGTCCGGTCCGGCGGGGAACCTGCTCGCCGACGTGATGCGCGAGCGCGCGCAGGCCGACGTCGGGCTCATGAACCGCGGCGGCGTGCGCGCGGACATCGATGCCGGGCCCGTCACGCGGCGCGAGGTGTTCGAGATCATGCCGTTCGACAACGCGCTCGTGACCGTGCAGATGACGGGCGCGCAGCTCGAGGAGCTCGTGCGCCGCTCGGTCGAGGGCACGGCGCACTCGGGCATCGAAGTGAGCGGCCTCGTCGTGCGCGTGAAGGTCGACGCCGAGAAGAAGCGCTCGCTCGCGGGGCTCCTCGTCGGCGGCGCACCGCTCGATCCGAAGCACGTCTACAAGGTCGCGATGAACTCGTTCATGGCCGACGGCGGCGACGCGTACCTCGACAAGGGCGTGGAGGTCGCGCGGCAGGAGACGGGCGTGCTCATCCGCGAGGTGCTCGAGGACGCGCTCGAGGGCGTGAAGGTGCTCGAACCGAAGACGGAGAACCGCTTCGAGGTGGTGAAGCCGTGATCCGCGCGTCGAGCCTCGCGTTCGTCGTCGCGGGAGCGCTCGCGAGCGCCGCGACCGCATCTCCGCGCGCGCTTCCGGCGAGCGATGCGCTCGGCGCGAACTCGGCCCCGGCGGAACTCGCGCCCGTCGCGCAGAAGGACGCGGGCCTCGACGCGCTCGCGAAGAAGCTCAAGGATCCCGCGGAGAAGGAGCGGCGCTCCGCCGTGCAGGACCTCGCGAAGCTGGGGAGCCCCGCGGCGTGGGAGCTCGTGTTCGACGCGCTCAAGGACCTCTCGCCGATGGTCGCGGACGAAGCGCAGCTCCAGCTCGGCACGCTCGCGGACGTGAAGCTCGCGGAGCTCGCGTTCGGCAAGAAGGGGCTCGAGTCGGGCGACGACGGCGTGCGCGCGCGGGTCGCGGAAGCGCTCGGCCGCATGCCGGCCGCGATCCCGCTCGCGGAGCTCGTGAAGCGCCTCTCGGACAAGGACGCGGGCGTGCGGCGCGCGCTCGCGTGGTCGCTCGAGCGCATCGCGCGCGCGAACCCGACCGACGTGAAGGCGCGCGGCGCGGTGCCCGCGCTCGCGGCGCTCGGTCGCCTGTGGGCGCAGGACAAGGACGCCGGCGTGCGCGCGGCGGCGCTGTGCGCGACCGGCGCGCTCGAAACGGATCACTCGGAGCCGATCGCGGAGCCGCTGCTCGCCGACAAGGCGGCCGAAGTGCGCTGCGCGGCGCTCCTCGACGCGCTCGCGTGGCCCGTGCCGGTGCGCTTCGCCGCGGGCGCGAAGCTCGCGGCGGATGCCGATCACTCCGTGCGCGCGCAGGCGATCGAGACGCTCGCGAGCTGCGGCACGAAGGAGGCAGCCGCGCTGCTCGTCGACCGCTTGGAGAAGGAGACGTCGCTGCGCCTGCGCTGGCGCATCGTCGCGGAGCTCCAGAAGCTCTCGGGCTCCGACCTCGAGCTCAACGTTCCGTTCTGGCGCAAGTGGGTCGAAGGCCTCGACGACGCGTGGCACCCCGCGACCGGCGAGAAGAAGGCGCCGCGCGAGGTGAAGGAGCAGGGGACGACGGTGTTCATGGGGCTTCCCGTGCTCAGCGACCGCGTCGCGATCCTCGTCGATTGCTCCGGGTCGCTCTGGGAGAAGCGCGCCGACGGCAAGACGCGCAAGGAAACGGCGGACGCCGAGCTCGCCGCGTTCTTGAAGCAGCTCCCGCCGACCGCGAAGTTCAACGTGATCCCGTACACGAAGACGCCGTTCCCCTGGGAGAAGAGCCTCGTCCCCGCGACGAAGGAGAACGTCGCGCGCGCGCTCGACGCCTTCCTGAAGTTCAAGGAGACGGGCAAGGGCAACGTGTGGGACGCGATCGAGCTCGCGATCACCGACCCCGAGGTCGACTCGCTCCTGATCCTCACCGACGGCGCGCCGACGGGCGGGCGCCACTGGAACCTCGAGCTCATGGAGCCGCTCCTCCACGAGAAACTGCGCTTCAAGAAGATCGCGATCGACGCCGTGCTCGTCGACGCGAAGAAGTTCCTGCAGGAGCGTTGGCGCGCGATCTGCGAAGGCACGGGCGGCCGCATGCACGCGGTCGAGATGAAATGA
>JAXMBZ010000024.1:0-20720 GCA_046349615.1 Planctomycetota bacterium | reverse complement strand
GGGCTCTACGCCTGAGCGCGCGACGGAGCGCGACGAACGCGAGGCGTCCCGATCGGATCGGGGCGCCTCGCGCACTTTCGGCGATCTCCGAGCGGTAGCATCGCGCCGTGCGCACGCCGTTCCTGCTCTTCCTCTTCCTCCTCGGATCGTGCACGGCACCGCGCGTCGTCGCGGTCGTCGCTTCGACCGCGCGCGAGTTCCCCGCCGCCGAACCGCGCGCGTTCCTCGCCGCGCTCGCTCCCGCGCTCGAGCCCGCGCCCGCGCCGACGACGGACTGGCTCGTCGACGGACGTCCGTACGTCGCGCGCGTGCGCCGCTCGGCGGACGGAGCGCGCGTCGTGCTCGAGAACGGGCTCGTGCGCCGCGAATGGACGATCGCGCCCGACGTCGCGTGCGTTTCGTTCCGAAACCTCGTGACCGGAGCGGAGCTCGTGCGCGCTCCGCGTCCCGAACTCCGCCTCGCGCTCGAGGACGGCGGCGCTCCGACGACGGGCGCGGGCCCGGACGCGGTCGTCGGCACGCCCGCGACGACGCTGCGCGCCGCGTCCGCGCGCTTCGAGTCCGTCGGCGGGCTCGTCGGGCAGGAAGACCACGCGTTCCTGACGCCTGCGATGCTCGCGGTGCTCGCGCGCGATCCCGCCGCGCGCTGGCGCTGCACCGAGCTCCGCGCCGGCCCGATCGAGCCGCGCCTCGCGTGGAAACGCGTCCGCCACGACGAGGGCCGTCCGTGGCCGCCGCCGGGCGTCGAGCTCGTCTTCCGCTTCGTGCGCGACGATCCGGACGGCGCGGGACCGATCCTCGACGTGCGCTACGAGCTGCACGACGGGCTGCCGCTCGTCTCGAAGTCGTTCGTGCTCGAGAACCGCGGGCGCGCGCGCCTGCTCCACGCGTTCGACGCGGAGGTGCTAGCGCTCGTCGAGGCCGAGTCGATCGTCGATCCGGTCGCCGACTGGCGCCGTCCCGACCTGCACGTCGAGAGCGACTTCGCGTTCCACGGGATGGACGCGAAGTCGTCCTCGCGCGTCGTGAGCTTCGAGCCCGACCCGGAGTACGCGACGCAGGTCAACTACGAGCGCCGCACGCCGGCGCTCCTCGTGTGTCGGCCGCCGATCGGCCCGGAGCTCGCGCTCGCGGCGGACGAGCGCTTCGAGTCGTTCCGCGTGTGGGAGCTCGCACTCGACTCGAGCGAGCGCGAGCGCGCGGGCCTCGCGCAGCGCCGCATGTACCGCACGATCGCGCCGTGGTGCACGGAGAACCCGCTCCTCCTCCACCTGCGCGTCGCCGACGACGCGAGCGTCGAGCGCGCGATCGAGCAGTGCGCGGCGGTCGGGTTCGAGACGATCGTGCTCAGCTTCGGGAGCGGCTTCGACGTCGAGGACCGCTCGCCTTCGAACGTCGCGCGCGCGAAACGCTGGGTCGAGCTCGCTCGCGCGCGCGGCGTCGAGCTCGGGACGTACTCGCTGCTCTCGTCGCGCTCGATCGACGCGGCGAACGACGTGGTCGACCGCGCGACGGGGAAACCCGGCGGCGCGATCTTCGGCAGCGCGCCGTGCCTCGAGAGCGCGTGGGGACGCCGCAACTTCGCCGACCTCCTCGCCGCGTTCGACGCGACGGGGCTCGCGCTGCTCGAGCACGACGGCAGCTATCCCGGCGACCCGTGCGCGTCGACTCGGCACCCGGGCCACGCCGGTTTCCTCGACTCGCAATGGCGTCAGTGGAGCGCGATCCGCGCGCTCTACGGCGCGTTGCGCGCGCGCGGCGTCTACCTGAACGTCCCCGACTTCTACGTGCTCGCCGGTTCGAACAAGACGGGCATGGGCTACCGCGAATCGAACTGGTCGCTGCCGCGCGAGCTCCAGGTCCTCCACGCGCGACAGAACGTGTTCGACGGCACGTGGACGCGCACTCCGTCGATGGGCTGGATGTTCGTGCCGTTGACGGAATACCAGGGCGGCGGCGCCGCGGCGACGATCGAGCCGCTCGCGGAGCACCTCGACACGTACGAGGCGCACCTCGCGAACAACCTCGGCCTCGGCGTGCAGGCGTGCTGGCGCGGGCCGCGGCTCTACGACACGGACGCGACGAAGGCGCTCGTCCGCCGCTGGGTCGACTTCTTCCGCGCGCATCGAGCGATCCTCGAGTCCGACCTCGTGCACGGACGGCGCGCGGACGGCCGCGACGTCGACTGGATGCTGCACGTGAACCCGGAGCTCGAGGAGCGCGCGCTCGCGATGGTCTACTCGCCGCTCGAGGCCGCCGCGGAGCGCACGCTGCGGCTCCCGCTGCACTACGCCGGCCTCACCGCGGGCGACGAGGTCGAGGTGCGCGTGCACGACGGCGCGCCGTTCCGTGCGCGCGTCGACGCGCGGGAGGAGCTCACCGTGCGCGTCGTCGTGCCGCCGCGGTCCGCGACGTGGATCGTCGTGCGCAGCGCGCGCTGACCCGCGCGAAGCCGTGCCGACGCGCTGGCCGCGGCGGCGAACGCCGGATAGGCTCGCACGCCTCGAAGCGCGGCTCGTCCGCTCCCGCGCGATCCGACGCAGGAGGGGTTCGACGATGCAAGACGGCGTGACGGTGTTCGTTTCGACGCGCAAGGGCGCATGGTTCCTCGAGAGCGACGCGAAGCGCTCGCGGTTCGAGCTCTCGGGCCCGCACTTCTTCGGGCGCATGGTGTTCCACGTCGTGCTCGACCCGCGCGACGGGCGCACGCTGCTCGCCGCGTCGAAGACGGGCCACCTCGGCCCGACCGTGTACCGCTCGACGGACCGCGGGAAGACGTGGAGCGAAGCGAAGCTCCCGCCGGCGTTCCCGAAGGTCGGCGCGAACGGCCGCGCGGTCGACCACGTGTTCTGGCTCACGCCCGGCCATGCGAGCGAGCCCGGCACGTGGTGGGCGGGCACCTCTCCGCAGGGCCTCTTCGCGAGCGACGACGGCGGCGTCACGTGGTCGAGCGTCGCGGGCTTCAACGAGCACCCGATGTACTCGGCGTGGACCGGCGGCGAGAAGGACGGCACGCCGGACGGACCGAAGCTCCATTCGATCCAGGTCGATCCGCGCGATGCGCGCCATCTGTACGTGAGCCTGTCCTCCGGCGGCACGTTCGAGAGCACGGACAAGGGCGCCACGTGGACGCCGCTCAACCAAGGCATCCAGGCCGACTTCCTGCCCTCGCCCGACGCGGAGTTCGGCCACGATCCGCACTGCCTCGTCGTGCATCCCGCGCGACCGGATCGCCTCTACCAACAGAACCACTGCGGCATCTACCGCCTCGATCGCCCGGCGAAACGCTGGACGCGCATCGGCGACGCGATGCCGCGCGACGTCGGCGACATCGGTTTTCCGATCGTCGTCCATCCGCGCGATCCCGACACGGCGTGGGTGTTCCCGATGGACGGCACGTCCGTGTGGCCGCGCACGAGCATCGCTGGGAGACCCGCGGCGTACCGTACGCGCGACGCGGGCGCGTCGTGGCAGCGCCAGGACGCCGGGCTCCCGAAGGAGCAGGCGTGGTGGACGGTGAAGCGTCAGGCGCTGTGCGCGGACCACCTCGATCCGCTCGGGCTCTACCTCGGCACGACGAACGGCGAGGTGTGGGCGAGCGCCGACGAGGGCGGCACGTGGCGCGAGATCGCGCGGCACCTCCCGCACGTGTACGCGGTGACGACGGCGCGGAGCACGTGATGCGCGTACGCGTGCCGACGCACCTGCACGACTACACGCGCGGCGTCGCCGAGGTCGAGGTCGCCTGCGCGACGGAGCGCGCGACGCTGGGCGACGTGCTCGCCGAGCTCGAGCGCGCCTACCCCGGGCTGCGCTTCCGCGTCGTCGACGAACAGGACCGGATCCGCCGTCACATCCAGTTCTTCGTCGGCTCGAAGGCGGCGCGCGACCTCGCGCACCCCGTCGATGCGGACGACGAGGTGCGGATCGTCGCGGCGCTCTCGGGCGGGTGAGCGCGGTTGCGCGGGCGAGGAGCTCTCACCCCGCGGCGCGTGCGTTTCGCGCCCGGGCGACGTCGAGCGCGAAGCGCACGGAGACGAACGCGAGCGTCGCGGCGAGCATCCCGCGCGCGACGCTCGTCGCGCCCGACACGTGCACGAGCGCGACCCCGAGCCAACCGCCGACGATCGCGCCGACGGCGAGCCACGAGGCGTAGCCGAGCGCGACCTGCTTCTCTCGGCGGTAGAGGAGCACGCTCTGCCACGACGTGACGAGGCTCATCGCCATGCTGGTCGCGCGCGCGCCGAGGTAGCCGAGGCCCGGCGCGACGAAAAGGAGCCCCGGCACCGCGACGAGCCCGCCGCCGACGCCCAGGATCGGCGCGACGAGCCCCGCGAGGAGTCCGAGCCCGGCGATCTCGACGTACTCGAGCGGCGAGAACGGGAGCGCGCGCACCTCGCCCGCCGCCGCGGACGTGCGCGGATCGCCCGTGAGGACGAGGTCGAGCGCCACGCCGGCGAGCACGACGACGAACACGGCCTTGAGCTTCGTCGCGTCGAGTCTCCGCGCGATCCAGAACCCTGCGCGCGCGCCGAGGAGGCTCGTCACGACGAGCGCCGCCGCCGCCCCGGTGTGCAGCGCGGAATCGCCGCGCAGGACCTCGGCGATCGTCGCGCTCGAGGTCGAGCCCGCGACGAGCAGGAGCGAGCTCCCGACGGCGACTTTCAGCGGCAGACGGAAGACGTAGTGCAGGAGCGGCACGGCGAACACGCCGCCGCCGATGCCGCAGAGCGCGCTCCACGTTCCGATCGCCGCGCCGAGGAGCACGAGCACCGCGGCGCGCGCGGGCGTCGGGCGCGCCGGTTCCGCGGGCGTCCCGGTCATCGCGCGCTCGGCGGCCGCGCGGCGCCGTGGACGCGCTCCAGGAGCGCGGTCGACGAGTGATCCTTCGGATCGCCGCAGATCGCGACGTCGATGCCGAGCTCTCGGTCGACCGCGGCCTCGGGCACGCTCGCGGCGGTGTAGTCCGTGCCCTTCGCGTGGACGTCGGGGCGGAGCGCGCGCAGCGTCGCCTCGAGCGTCGGCTCGTCGAAGCTCGTCACCGCGTCGACGCAGCGCAGCGCGCCGACGAGCTCAGCGCGCTCCGCGAGCGGCTGGAACGGCCGACCGCCGCCCTTGAGCCCGCGCACGGACGCGTCCGTGTTCAGCGCGACGACCAAGAAGTCCCCGCGCGCCTTCGCGTCCTCGAGGTAGCGCACGTGCCCCACGTGGACGAGGTCGAAGCAACCGTTCGCGAGCACGACGCGCCGGATCGAGTTGCGGGCGCGGAGCTCGCCGAGGAAGCGCGCGAGCGCGTCGCGCTCCCAGAGCACCTTGCGGAAGCGCGGATCGTGGGCGTTCACCGCGTTCCTCCGGCGCGCTCAGGAGCGCCGCTCCGAACGCGCGAGCCGCACGGCGACGGGCGCCTGCGCCAGCGCGGACGCGAGCTCGTTCGGCGAGCACACCGCCGCGCCGTTCTCCATGACGACGACGCCCGCGGCCGCGTTCGCGAGCACCATCGCCTGCGCGGGGTCGCAGCGCGCGGCGAGCGCGAGCGCGAACACGGAGGCGGCCGTGTCGCCGGCGCCCGTGACGTCCGTGACCTCGCCGTCGCCGGACGCCTCGACCGCGATGCCGTCCTCGGCGTCGGGCCCGAAGAGCGCCATGCCGAGGTTGCCGCGCGTGACGAGCAGCCACTGCGGCTCCAGGCGGTCGACGAGGCTCTTCGCGGCCTTGCGCAGCTCCGTCGGGTCGTCGAGCTTCGACGCCTCGACGTGCGTGAAGCGCGCGAGCTCGCCGATGTTCGGCGTCAGCGCCGTCAGCGCGCCGCGGAAGAGCTCGACGTTCGCGCGCGGGTCGAGCACGGCGACGCGGCCCGCGCGGCGATACGCCTCGGCGACGAGCGCCGTCTCCGGCGAGACGATGCCGTAGCCGTAGTCCGAGATCACGAGCGCGTCGACGTCGTCGAGCGCTTCGCGCAGCGCGGCGTGCACGCGATCGCGCGCGGCGACCGGCGCGGGCTCGCGCGGCTCGCGGTCGATGCGCAGCACCTGGTGCGGCGAGCGCCGTGCTTCGGCGGCGAGCACGCGCGTCTTCGTCGGCGTCGTCCAGCCGGGCACCGTTTCGAGACCGCCGACGTCGACGCCCTCCTTCTCGAGGAGGAGCGTGAGCTCGCGTCCGTGCGCATCGCGTCCGACGAGCCCGAACATCGCGACGCTCGCGCCGAGCGCGCGCAGGTTGCGTGCGACGTTCGCGGCGCCGCCGGCGCCGAGCTCCTCGCGCTCGTGGCGCAGGACCATCACCGGCGCCTCGCGCGAGAGCCGCGTCGGCTGCGCGAACAGCCAGTGGTCCGCGATCGGATCGCCGAGCACGGCGACGCGGAGCTTGGAGAAGTCGGGGAGTCGGGGGGCGGGCGCCATGCGCGGGCGGAGAGCATACTCGGCGCGCGCGCGGAGCGGCAGGGCCCGAGAGCAGGCCTACTCGCGCTTCCCGCGCACGAAACCCCAGCCGAAGCGCCCCTTGATGCAGAGGTGGCCCGACGTGACCGAGTGATCGGACGGCGAGGTGACGCGCACGATCGCGTCGTCCTGGACGCGCAGCGTGAGCTGGCAGCCGACGCCGCAGTACGGACAGATCGTGTCCGTCTCCGTCTGGCGCGACTCGTCCCACGCGCCCGTCTCGCGCAGGTCGGACTCGGCCTTGAACATGAGCGCGCCGGTCGGGCACACGCCGACGCAGTTGCCGCAGAACACGCAGGCCGAATCGGGGAGCGCGACGTCGAGCTCGGTCGCGATGCGCGCGTCGAAGCCGCGGCCCGCGACCGCGATCGCGAACGTGTTCTGCGCGTCGGTGCCGCACGCCTCGACGCACTTGTAGCAGAGCATGCACTTCTCGTAGTCGCGCACGAAGAGCTCGTTGTCGACCTTCTTCGGCTGCGCGACGCTCGCGGCGCACGCTCCGTCCTCCGCGTGGTGGTGGCCCGCGTGCGCGGACTCGCGCGCTCCCGCCGCGGCGCGCGGCGCGCGCGGACCGAAGCGCTCGGGGTGCGCGTCGTACTTCGCCGCGAGCGCAGCGAACTCCGGCGCGAGCGACATGTCGACGGACGAGCCGAGCAGCTCGAGCACGAGCTTGCGCGAGAGCTTCACGCGCTCCGACTCCGTCTTCACGACCATCCCGGCCTCCGCCTTGCGCGAGCACGCGGGCACGAGCGTGCGCGCGCCCTCGAGCTCGACGACGCAGATGCGGCAGACGTTGACGGGCGTCAGGTTCTCGGCGAAGCAGAACGTGGGCACGTCGATCGCGAGCGCGCGGCACGCGTCGAGGAGCGTCGAACCCTCGGGGACGGCGACCTTCCGGCCGTCGATCGTGACCTCGATCGTGCGCGGCGCGGGGCTCATGCGCGTCCTCCACCGAGCGGATCGAGGCGCGCGAAGGCCGACTCGATCGCGCTCGACGCGGTCTGCCCGAGGCCGCAGATCGACGCGTCGCGCATCGCCTGGCCGAGCTCCGCGAGCAGCTTCTTCTCTTCCGCGACGCCGCCGCGCGCGGCGCCCCGCGCGAGGCGCGCGAGGAGCTCTTCCTGGCGCACCGTGCCGACGCGGCAGGGCACGCACTGCCCGCACGACTCGTCGCGGAAGAACGCAGCGATGCGGCGCAGCATCGGGAGGAGCTCGACCGACTCGTCGAGCACGAACACGACGCCGGAGCCGAGCGTCGCACCCGCGGCGCGCGCGCCTTCGAACGAGAGCTCGAGCTCGAGCGACGTCGGTCCGACGAACCCGCCGGCCGCGCCGCCGAGCAGCACGCCCGTGGGCTTCCGTCCGCCGGACACGCCGCCCGCGAGCTCGATCAAGGCCGAGAGCTTCGTCCCGAACGGCACTTCGTACACGCCGGGGCGCGCGACGCGCCCGCTGACGCAGAAGAGCTTCGTGCCCGGCGAGCCCGCGGTCCCGACGGACGCGTAGCTCGCGGCGCCGTCGCGCACGACGTCGAGCACGGCGACGAGCGTCTCGACGTTGTTGATCGCCGTCGGCTCGCCGAAGAGCCCGACGTCGACGGGGAACGGCGGCTTCGTGCGCGGCTCGCCGCGGAAACCCTCGATCGACGCGAGCAGCGCCGTCTCCTCGCCGCAGATGTACGCGCCCGCGCCGCGCCGCAGCTCGACGTCGAACGCGACGTCGCGGCCGCCGATGCGCGCGCCGAGCCTGCCCGCGGCGCGCGCGGCGAGGATCGCGCGCTCGAGCCGCTCGGCGGCGAGCGGGTACTCGCCGCGCAGGTAGATCCAGCCCTTCGTCGCGCCCGTCGCGAAGCCCGCGATCGTCATCGACTCGAGCACCGCGAACGGATCTTGTTCGAGCAGCACGCGATCCTTGAACGTGCCGGGCTCGGACTCGTCGGCGTTGCACACGACGTGGCGCTGCTTCCCGACGTGGCGCGCGACGGCGTCCCACTTGCGTCCGGTCGGGAACGCGGCGCCGCCGCGGCCGACGAGCTTCGCGTCGGTGACCGCCTGGCGCACGGCCGCCGGCCCGAGCTCGAGCGCGCGGTCGAGCGCGCGGTAGCCGCCGAGGCGCACGTAGCCGTCGAGCGTCGCGGCGCTCGGATCCACGGCGCGCGCGAGCAACTTGCGCGGGCCGAGCGACTCGAGCGCGAACCGCGCGGGCGCGACGCGCGCTCCGCCGAGCGCCGATTCGACGCGCGCGAGCGTCGCGCCGCCGAACGCCTGCTCCACGGGCCGCTCGCCCGCGACGGTGACGAGCGCGGCGGGCGCTTGATCGCAGAGCCCGAGGCACGGGCTCTTCGCCCAGCGCGCGGCGCTCGCCGTGCGCGGCGCGTGCGGTTCGGCGCGGTGCGCGGAGTGCGCGCACGGTCCGAGGCGCGCCTCGAGCTCGCCGCAGAGTTCCTTCGCGCCCGCCGCCGCGCATGCGACATCGTCGCACACGTGCGCGAACGCCGCGGGGCGCTCCTCGAGCGCGAGCAGCGCGTAGAACGTCGCGACGCCCCACGCTTCCGCGGGCGGCACGCCGAGACGGCGGCAGACGTACCCGAGACCGCCGCGCGAGATCCATCCGACGCGGTTCTGCAGCGCGAGCAGCGCCGGAAGCAGGAACGTGCGTCGCGTGCGCGCTTCGCTCGGGGTGGGCGCAGCGTCCGCCGCGTCGCCCGGGCCGAGCAGCGCGTCGATCGCGCGCGTCTCCGCTGCGCTCGGCGCGTCGGTGAGGTGCTGGAGATCCATCGGGCGCGGAGCCTACACCTTCTCCACGCGCACCGCCGCAGCCTTGAACTCCGCCGTGCCCGAGCGCGGATCGGTCGCGTCGATCGTCAGCAGGTTGACGTCCACCTGATCGGGGAAGTGGAGCGTCATGAACACGAGCCCCGCCGGGAGCCCCGCGTCGACGCGCGCCGGAGCGACGACCGCTCCGCGCCGCGAGACGACGCGCACGCGCTCTCCGTCGACGAGGCCGAGCGCGCGCATGTCGGCGGGCGAGAGGTCGACGGTCTCCTCGCGACGGCGCGGGCTCGAATAGCCGCCGGTCTGGACGCCCGTGTTGTAGCTGTCGAGGCGCCGCCCGGTCGTGAGCCGCAGCGGGAACTCGTCGTCGAGCGCCTCGACCGGCGGCACGTCCACCGCGGGATGGAAGCGCGCCTTCATCCCCGGCACGGGCCGCTCCCAGAGCCGTCCGTGCAGGAACGGCGAGCCCGGATGCGACTCGTCGGGGCACGGCCACTGGATGCCGCCGAGTTCCTCGAGCCGCGCGTAGCTCATCCCGTGGTGCATCGGCGAGAGCCGGCGCAACTCGTCCCACGCCGCTTGCGGGGTCGGGAGCGCGAGGTCGTACCCGAGACGCTTCGACAGCGCGCCGAGGATCTCGAGGTCGTCGCGCGCGTCGCCCGGCGGCGGGAGCGCCTTGCGCACGCGCTGCACGCGCCGCTCGCTGTTCGTGACCGTGCCCTCGGACTCGCAAAAGGTCGCGCAGCCGGGGAGCACGACGTCGGCCATCTCCGCGGTCTTCGTCAGGAAGAGGTCCTGCACGAGCAGGAACTCGAGCCCTTCGAGCAGGCGGCGGCAGCGCGTCGCGTCCGCTTCGCTCTGCGCGGGGTTCTCGCCGAGCACGAAGAGCGCGCGGAGCTTCCCGTGCTCCATCGCCTCGAACATCTCGGTCAGGTGCCAGCCCTTCTTCGCGGGGATCTCGCGGCCCCAGAGCGCCTCGTACTTCGCGCGCACGACGTCGTCCTCGACGTCCTGGAAGCCCGGGAGCTTGTGCGGCAGCGCGCCGGAATCGCCGCCGCCCTGCACGTTGTTCTGCCCGCGCAGCGGATTGAGCCCGCTCCCCCACTTGCCGACGTGGCCCGTGAGCAACCCGAGGTTGATCAGCGAGAGCACGTTGTCGACGGCGTTGTGGTGCTCGGTGATGCCGAGCGTCCAACAGATCATCGCGCGCTCCGCCTTCGCGTACTCGCGCGCGAGCTTCTGGATGCGCTCGGCCGGGACGCCGGTGCGCTCCGCCGCCCACGCGAGGTCGTGCTGCATCACGTGCGCGCGGTAGCGTTCGAAGTCCTCCGTCGCGTTCGCGACGAACTCCCGGTGCTCGAGCCCTTCGTCGAGGATCACGCGCGCGATCCCGTTCGCGAGCGCGACGTCCGCGCCGACGCGGACCGGGAGCCAGTTCTCGGCCCACTCCGCGCTCGACGTCCGCCGCGGATCGACGACGTGCACGCGCGCGCCCTTGCGCACCGCCTTGAGCACGTGGTGGAAGAAGATCGGGTGCGTCTCGCGCGCGTTGGAACCCCAGAGACAGATCACCTCCGCGTCCTCGACCTCTCGGTACGAGGACGTCCCGCCGCCCGCTCCGAAGACCGTCGCCAGACCGACGACGCTGGGGGCGTGTCAGGTTCGATTGCAGCTGTCGATGTGGTTCGAGCCGACGGCCGCGCGGACGAACTTCTGCGCCGCGTAGTTGACCTCGTTGGTCGCCTTGGAGCAGCTGAAGACGCCGAAACTGGCCGGTCCGTGGGCCGCGACGCTCGCGCGGATCCCGGCGGCGGCGCGGTCGAGGGCCTCGTCCCAGGTCGCGGTCCGCAGGCGGACGTTCTCGCGGACGAGGGGCTCGGTGAGTCGGGGGAGGTTCATGGCGCCCACTCTACTCGCGGGATCGACCGCGGTCGCGCTGCGCTCTGGTCTCGATCGAACCCCGACTGTCTCCCCCTTGCGCCGGGCGTGCGCGGCCCGCGACGATGCTCGACTCGACCCCGGGTGCGGAGCGGTACGAGTTCCACTCCGTGCGCCGCGGTCGTCTCCTCCGGGAACAGCGCCCATGACCACCATCCCGTCCGACATCGAGATCGCCCAGGCCGCCAAGCTCCGTCCCATCGCCGCCGTCGCGGCCGAGGTCGGCCTCACGCCCGACGACCTCCTTCCCTACGGACGCACGAAGGCGAAGCTCACGCCCGAAGCGGTGCGCGCGAGGAAGCCGAAGGGCAAGCTCGTGCTCGTCGCCGGCATCAACCCGACGCCCGCGGGCGAGGGCAAGTCGACGGTGACGATCGGCGTCGGCCAGGCGCTGCGCAAGCTCGGCACGAAGGTGATGATCTGCGTCCGCGAGCCCTCGCTCGGCCCCGTCTTCGGCGTCAAGGGCGGCGCGGCGGGCGGCGGCTACGCGCAGGTGATCCCGATGGACGAGATCAACCTGCACTTCACCGGCGACTTCCACGCGATCTCGTCGGCGCACAACCTGCTCTCGGCGATGGTGGACAACCACCTCCACCACGGGAACGCGCTCGGCCTCGACACGCGGCGCATCACGTGGCCGCGCACGATCGACATGAACGACCGCGCGCTGCGCTCGATCCTCGTCGGGCTCGGCGGGCTGAACGGCGGCCCGACGCGCGAGGAGCGCTTCGTCATCGTGCCGGGCAGCGAGGTCATGGCGATCTTCTGCCTCGCGACGGACCTCGCGGATCTCGAAGTGCGCCTCGGCCGCATCGTCGTCGGCTTCACGCGCGACAAGAAGCCCGTGCGCGCGGCGGACCTCAAGGCGCACGGCGCGATGACGCTGCTCCTGAAGGACGCGCTCCTGCCGAACCTCGTGCAGACGCTCGAGGGCGGCCCCGTGCTCGTGCACGGCGGCCCGTTCGGCAACATCGCGCACGGGTGCAACTCGATCGTCGCGACGAAGCTGGGACTCGCGCTCGGCGACGTCGTGCTGACGGAGGCGGGCTTCGGCGCGGACCTCGGCGCGGAGAAGTTCTTCGACATCAAGTGCCGCTTCGGCGGCCTGCGGCCCGAGGCGGCGATCGTCGTCGCGACGGTGCGCGCGCTGAAGATGCACGGCGGCGTCAAGAAGGACGCGCTCGGGACGCCCGACGTCGCGGCGCTCCAGCGCGGGCTCGTCAACCTCGAGGCCCACGTGCAGAACGTGCGGAAGTTCGGCGTGCCGGTCGTCGTCGCGCTCAACCGCTTCACGTCGGACTCGAAGGAGGAGCTCGACCTCGTCCTCTCCGCCGCGAAGGGTTGGGGCGTGCGCGCGGCGCTCTCCGACGTGTGGGCGAAGGGCGGCGAAGGCGGGCTCGAGGTCGCGAAGGAGCTGCTCGCGACGCTCGCGGAAGGGAAGGCCGACTTCCGCCCGATCTACGACGTCGAGCGCCCGATCCGCGAGAAGATCGAGACGATCGCGAAGACGATCTACGGCGCGGACGGCGTCGACTTCGCACCCGCGGCGCTGAAGTCGATCGAGCTCTGCGAGTCGATCGGCATGGGCAACACGCCGGTGTGCATGGCGAAGACGCAGTACTCCTTCAGCGACGACCCGACGAAGCTCGGCCGTCCGAAGGGCTTCCGCATCACGGTGCGCGACGTGTATCCGTCGGCGGGCGCCGGCTTCGTCGTCGCGCTCGCGGGCGACATCATGACGATGCCGGGGTTGTCGAAGACGCCGAGCGCCGAATCGATCCGCATCCACGCGGACGGGAAGATCGAGGGGCTCTTCTGATCGAACACCGCGGCCGCGCGGCCTTCGCGTGGACGCGCGAGGGTCGGTGGAGTAGCCATTTCTCTCGTGACCAAGGTTGGGGGCGGGGACTATTGGCCTTCGCCAACCTCTCGCGGCCCCGCGTCGCGCCCGTTGCCGCACCTCGGCGGCCACGAGCCTGGCGTCGGTCGCCCTTGGCCTACTCCACATGATCCTTCGCTTCCCGAACTCCTCGCTGTTCCTCGCGGTCGCTCTGACCGCGCTCCTCGCCACGACCTCCTCCGCGCAGACCGACTTCATCGTGCCCGCGGGTCAGACGGTGACGTACGACACCGCGCAGGGGCCGATCGAGGCGCGCGACGTCCTCGTCGAACCCGGCGGCGTGTTGCGCGTGGTCGCCTCGCCCTCGGGACTCTTCGGCACGTTCCAGCCCCTGCGCGTGCGGGCGTCGCGCAAGCTCCGCGTCGACGGCACGATCGAGCTCTCCGGCGCCGCAGGCAGCGACGCGGAGCTCTTCCTCGTCAACGCCCTGCCCGTGCATGGCGGCGCGGGCGGAGTCCTCGGTGGACGCGGCGGATTCGGCAATCCCAACACGTCCACGTGGAGCACGCGCGGCGGGCGCGCGCTCGGTTTCCTCGGGACTGTCCATCCGTTCGCTGCGTTCGGCGGTGAGAGCGCGTACGGTCTGGCTGCGCAGAGCCTCCGTCGCGCCGGCGGCGGAGGAGGCGGAGCGCTCGGACCCGACGAGCCGCTGCCGTTTCCCCCGACCGCGCTGCAGAACGTCGGTCGCATCGCGTTCGATGGTCGCGACGGCTCGACGACGGCGACCGGAGCCGAGTCCCTCGCGCTCGTGCCGCGCGGCGGAGCGAAGGCGCAGCTCCCGTTCGTCGACGGCAATCCCGCGAACGACTTCTACGGCCGCGCACTCGATCCGATCAGCGGCGCAATCGTCCAAGGCGAGCTCTCCTCGCCGACGCCGGGTCGCAGCGGCGCTGGAGGTGGCAACTCGATCGCGAGCACGACCTTCCCACCCTCGTTCCCTTGGTCCGATCAGCAGCAATCCGTCGGCGGTGGCGGCGGTGGCGCGGGAGGTCTCGCGATCCTGATTGCACCGCGAGTCGAGATCGGAACGACGGGCCGCGTGCGCGCCAATGGCGGCGCCGGCGGTGCGGGCGAGAACTCGAACGGACTCGATCGAATCGGTGGCGGAGGGGGCGGCGGCTCGGGCGGGATGATCTTGTTCCAGGCGCGCGTCATCGACCTGACGCAGGCCCAGGCAGGAGCCGTGAGCGCGCTCGGCGGCCGCGGAGGGCGCGGAGCCAACAACGTCTTCGATGCGGTCGGAGGCGGCGGAAACGGCGGACCCGGCCTCATTCAGTTTCACGTGCCGCTCGGAGCGAGTTCGGTCCAACTGCCGAGCGGCCTGACGCTTTCCGACGTCTCGACTCCGACGGCGAAGCTCCTGATCCCCGAGCCCACCTTGTGATCACGGAGTTGCCTCGCGCACCGTGATCCACCTCGGTGCGTGAGCTCGTGCCCGGCGTGAGAACACAAATCGCGGCCGCGCGGACGGAGCTCGGCTCCGGCGCGCGGCCGGCGTGTTCTCGCGCCTCAACGCACGACGATCGACGTGCGCGCGCTCGTCGTGACCTCGGTCTCCGCGATGCGCGTCCACTCCCACGCGTCGCGCGGCCACCTCCCCGCCGGCGGGACCACGAGCCGCACCGCGCCCGCGGGCACGCCGTCGACGCGCGCGCGGCCCGTCGCGTCCGTCTGGAACGTGACGCGGCCGTGCCAGCCGTTCTCGCCTTGCCACGCGAGATGGAACGGCGTGCCGGGCGCGGCCGCGTACTCGAGGTCGAGGCCTCCGACCTTCACGTCGAGGGCGAGCTCGACCGCGCTCCCCGTGAGCTCGAACTCGCGCCCGATCCGCGCCGTGACGCCGTTCGACTCGGGGCCGATCAGCGTCAGGCCGAATCGACCCGCGCTCCGCGCGTGCAGCTCCGCGACGCCGCGTTCGTCGAGCTCGACGGCGTCGCCGTCCTCCTGTGCGAACGGATCGTTCCCCGAGAGCCGCTCGAGGACCGCGCGCCACCCGCTCGCTTCGCGCCCCGCCACGCGGAGCACGACGCGCACGTCGCTCGCTCGAGCGGGCTCGAGGCGCAGGTCGAAGCGCGTCGTCTCGCCGTCGCGCACGCCGCAATTGACGGGGTGCGTCCAGCCGGCGTCGACGTCGAGGCCCTCCACGACCGTGCTCCACGGATCGAGCATCTCCTGCGCGCGATACACGTACCACTCGCCCGCGCCGATCGCGTCGAACGCGTAGCGTCCCTCGCCGTCCGACCGCGCCGTGCGCGAGTCGAAGCGTCCGCGCGTCAGGCCGACGATCGCGCCCGCGACGCCGCGGCCGTCCGCGCCGAGCACGCGTCCCTCGACGCGTCCGCCGACGCCGAGCCGGAGCTCGACGCCGTTCGCGCCGACGTCGGGGTCGACGTCGAGCTCCGTCGAATACGAGGCGCCGCGTCCTTCCGGGAAACACGCGACGACGTAGCGGCCGCGCTCGCGCACGTCGAGGCGGAACTTCCCCTCCGCGTCGGTCCGCGAGTCCGGGGAGCCGGAGTCGCGCAGGAAGCACGGCATGCGATTGCGCGCGTTGGGTCGTTCGAGCACGCGCAGGAGCGTGACCGACTCGCCCGCGACCGGTCCGCGTTCGTCGACGAGCCGTCCGCTCAGGCCCGGGCGCGTGCGCAGCACGACGCGGATCGGACGCGGCGCCGTCGCGGCGACGAACGGCCCGACGCGCGCGGGAGCGAAGCCCGTCGCGCGCACCTCGACGTCGAACGGACCGTCGAGCACGGTCACCGCGTCCTTCTCCGGCGACCAGGCGATCCCGAAGCCGAGGTCGCGCTCGAGCGTGCGATCGAACGCGCCGCAACGCGCGCCGACGACGGGCGCGCCCGCTTCGTCGACGACGAGGAGCGGCACGCGCGTCCCGGGACCGAGCACGAGCTCGTACGGCTCGACGCGCGGTTCGAGGTCCGCGAGCCGCGCGCTCCCGTAGCGCCCGCGCCCGTCGAACACGACGACCTCCGCGGCGCGCGGCGTATCGTCGAGCGTGCGCTCGAGCGTCTTGCCGTGCCCGCCGCCTTGCGAGGCGAAGCTCTGCTCGCCGGGGCGGCGCCAGAGCGTCCACAGTTCCTCGATCTCGCCGCCGTCCTGCGCGCGCACGACGATCCGGAGCTTCGGCGCGGGACCGCGAGCGCTCGCGCGGACGACGACGAGGCCCGCGTCCTCGCCCGCGCGGAGCACGAAGGGCTCGCTCCACGCCCAGAACTCCGGCGCGATCTCCGCCCACGCGATCGACGAGCCCGGAGGGAGCCCCTCGAGGCGCGCGCGACCGTCTTCGCTCGTGCGCGCGACCTCGGTGCTCGCGCGCAGGCTCGGACCGTAGCGCGCGCGGTCCACGTCGGAACGCGAGTCGGTGTCCGTGACCGCGACGCGCGCGTTCTCGAGCGCGCTCCCGTCCCGTCCGAGCGCGCGGACCGTGACCGCGGCGCCGGGCGCGAGCTGCACGTCGCCGAGCTCCGTGACGCGGCCGGGCTCGATCCGTTCGCGCGCGGACCACGAGGAGAAGCGCGCGCCGAGCGCGCTGAACTCGACCTGCTCGGGGTCGGTGAGCAAGTCCGTCGCGAGCTCGGCGACCCCGTCGGCGCCGCTCGTCGATTGCTCCGAGAACTCGCCGACGCGGCCCGTGAAGCGCACGCCGGAGAGCGGCCGACCGTCCGCGTCGACGAAGCGCGCGCGCACGCGCGTCGTCGAACTCGCGGCCGCCGACTCGAGCGCGGTGCTCGGCGTGATCGGCGCGCGCGCGGTCTCGGGCGGCGCGGGCGCGGGTTCGGTTTCCCTCGAACGCTCGAGCGTCGCCTCCGCGACGCGCGGCGCGGCGACGCGCTCGATCGGCGTCGCAGGACGCATCCCCCACCAGGTCAAGCACGCGATCAACGCGGCCGCGGACATCCACCACCACTTCGAAGTGCCCATCAGGAGAGCTCCACCGATCGTTGGGGCGGAACTCGACGCGACGAGCGTGCGTTCGAACGCGAACGGCAGGAGAGCGCTCGTCCAGACGTCGCGGTGTCCGCCGTGACGCTCATCGAGCCGTTCCCGGACCTCGTCGAGGCCGCGCTTCAAGCGCCAGCGCACCGTGCCGTCGGGGACGCCCGTGCTCGCGGCGATCTCCGCGGGCTCGAGGCCCTCGAAGTAGCGCAGGAGCACGGTGCGCCGCAGCGGCTCGTCGAGCTCGAGCACGAGACGCACGACGAGCTGCTGGAGCTCGACACGCGCTGCGAGTTCGCCCGCCTCCGGAGCGACGTCGTCCGGCGCGAAGCGCGCGCGCTCGCGCGCCGTGCGCCGCGCCGAAGAGCGGGTCCGTTGCCGCGCGACGTTGCGCAGGACGCGCCCGAGCCACGGCCGCAGTCCGCGGTCGAGGTCGGGCTTCGCGCGCAACGCGGCGAGGACGGTCTCCTGGACGAGCTCGTCGGCCGCGTCGGCGTCGCGCACGAGGGCGCGCGCGAGCCGGCGCATCCAATCGGTCTCGGCCAGCAGGGCTTCGGGGGTGAAGGTTCGAGGATGGGCTTCCATGAGCGCCCGTCCACATGCCGTGGAAGCGGCGGCGTTGGCGGGAAAATCGGAATCCGCGGCGAGGCCTCCAGGATAGACGGGAGGGAGGCGCGCCCAGAGGCGTGGCGGCGTGCCCGCAGGACGAAAGGCCCGCGCCCCTCCCCGGGGGAGGCCCTCGAGCGCGAGCTCTTCGTCGCCGCGACGTTCGGCGACCTGGAGACGATCCGTCGCGGCCGCGACGCCGGCGCCGACGTCGATCAGCGCGCTCGATTCGGCATCCCGCCGAGGATCCTCTCACGGCGTCCACGTCGGACGCCATGAGTTCGGAGCATTGGGCGTCGCGAGCGCTGATGTTCTCGCAGCGTTGCGGCGTCCGAACTGGATGCAGCTCGCCTGACCAGCAACCGCAGGAGGCGCGTCGCGAGCCACGGGCCCGAGTGCAGCGCCCGCGACGCCGAGGAGCCGTGTGAGACCGCGGGCAGCCCTACGCGCGTCGAGTCACCTGCGGTGCTCGGGAGCTTCACGCACCGCGGCGTCGGTGAGCGGGAGCACGATCTCCCCGCCGCTCTCGCCGATCTCGAAGAGCACGGGCTCGGGCAAGGTGATGCGCCGAGCGTCGTACCGCGACGTCCCCCGGAGGAGGAAACTCGCGTCGTAGACACCCACAAGCGGCAGCGCCGCCGCGCCGCGCCCGGTCTCGTCGAGTTGGAACTCCAGCGAGTCGTACGCGAATCGGCGCGGATCGTCCCCGTGATATTGGACCTCGACCACCACGCGCGCGCCCCCGAGGGCGGTCAAGGGCTCCGCGCTGCGGAATTGGACGGCGATCCCCGGCTCGAGCGTCACGCGCGCACTGGTCTCAATCCCGTTCACGAAACGCGTTCGACAGTCGTCCGCGCCGACGGCGAGATCGAGCTTCTGCGTGCGCGACGGAAACACGGCCACCCCATCGTCGCCCGTGCTCGTCTGCGCCACGAGCGCGCCGTCCTCGAACACGGCGATCCCTGCGAGCCGGAGCGGCGCTCCGTTCGTGTCGACGACGAGGACGCGGAACGCGTGGAACGTCTCGCGCAGGTCGAACGTCCCGAGCTGGGTCTCGCGGCCGGCGCGCACGTCGACACCGACGCGCGGCACGACGACGCGGCCATCGAGAGAGATGTCGAGTTCGTAGCGCCCCGGCGGGACGAGCAGACGAAACGTGCCGTCGTCGCCGGACTCGTAGCTCGTGAGGCGAAAGGCCTCGCCTTCCGCGGCCCGCAGTTCGAAGTCGACGTCTTCGAGCTCCTCCGGGAACAGGAGGCGAAAGAACACCGTGCCCTTCTCGACGATTCGCAGCACGAGGTTGCGACTCCCGATCGTCAGCTCGTCCGAGGGTCGCGATTCGTTTCCATCAAGGCGCGCTCGCACGGCGAAGAGGCCCTCCACGAGCGGGTGACGGAGTTCGAAGGCCCCGTCGGCTCCGCTGCGCGCTTCCGTGTGGAACCATGACGGCTCCCCGGGCGGCCGGAGCTCGAGTGCGGCTCCCCGGACAGGCCGTCCGCTCTCGTCCTCGACGCGCCCGGAAGCGAGGAGTGGCGCGCGCTCGGCGTCGGGCACGACGACGTCGCCCAGTTCGAACATGGGGCGCGACAGCGGCCCCACGGCGTGCGCGACCGGAGGAGTCGCGACTTCGACCCTCGAGCCCGAGCCGTCGTCGTTCAGGACCCCGAATTGAAGCGCCGTGATCGACTCCACGGGCTCGAGTCGAGTCTCGACGGCCTCGAACGATCCCATGCGCGTCGCTCTCGACTCCGGACCACGGGTTCGTGAAGGTCTCGACGCCGCCAGGTCGGCGCGCGCCGAGCACCGCGATGCGTCGTCGCTCCAGCGGCCGACCTGCGACGTCCACCAGGCGGCCGCGCACGAGCGTCGTCGCGCGCGGGGCCTGGAGCGCGATCGACACGACCTCCCCCGCGCGGGTCGGACCGGGGAGGTCGTCCAGGGAGCAACGCTCCGCGAAGAGCCGCGAGTGCGCCAGGGCGTCGAATCGGAGCCCGAGACCGATCCGGTCGAAGCGAACGCGGCCTGTGCGCGTGCTCGCGCCATCGGCAGCCGGCGCGAACGGCGCGTCCCGTTCGTCGGCGTCTCGGGTCTCGATGCGCAGTTCGCATTCGATCGCGAGCAACTTGCCGTCGTGGTCGACGACCGCGAGCTCGAGACTGCCGGTGTCCTCGATGACGAGCTTCGGCGGCGCGGCGGGCATGTGCGCGAGATCGAACTCGACCCGCGGTGGTTCGCTGCGCACGAACGGTGTGCGGACGACGAGCCGGGAGGACGAGTACTCGAGGTCGTCGTCGAGGGCGTGCAGCTCGGCACGGCCGCGCTCGTCGGTCCGGGCATCGGCCACCCCGAGCCACTCCATGCGGTCGTGCGCCGAGACGGCCACGAGCACGCCGGAGACCGGAGCTCCCGTGCGATCGACGACATCGACCGCCAGGCAGTGTCGGGGCTCGACCTCGATCCGCAACGTCCGTTGGTCGGCGCGCACGAGTCCACGGCCGTGCCGGGGCTCGAGCGACGCGAACGCTTCGAAGGCGTCGCACGGTCGCTCGAACCTCGCGACGCCCGCGCCATCGGTGAGGTGCGTCTCGAAGTTCGTTTCGGGGCGCGAGAGGTCGACCTCGGAGACTCCACGCCGCGGGACGAGCACACGGGCTCCGGCCACCGGCGAGCCGTCCGCCGGATCGACGACCGTGATCGTCACGAGCGACTTCGACTCGAGGTCGGCGGGACGACGTGCGAACTCGGCATCGCCCGCGGGACGCGCGAGCGGGCTCGCCTGCATCGGGGTCGTGGCCGCCGATTCCGAACGCGACCTCGACGTGGTCGTGCCTCCCTCGCGCGTCGTCACGAACCGGGCGATCGCACCGCACACGGCCACCGCGCCGAGCACGCCGAACGCGAGCGCGCGACGACGTGCGGCTCGGCTCCGCACCTGCACGGCATCGTCCGACGGACCGGGAATCGTCATGGACCTACTTTAGATGGACTGCCGAGGAACACCATCGGAGCCGCGACCGGCGCGAGCCTTCCGGACGGTCGCCGCGCTCGGCGGTTCCTGCATCCCGGCGTACTCCGTCGAACTTCCCGTGCCGGATCGCGCCGTGGAGCCTT
>JAXMBZ010000023.1:0-21981 GCA_046349615.1 Planctomycetota bacterium | reverse complement strand
GAAGGGTGGTCGTCCGCGTGTGCCAGACGCGTCGCGTTCGCTGGGATCCTCTACCGCGTTCGCAGGGGCTGTCAGTGGAAGGCGCTGCCCGCCGACTTCGGCTCGGGGTCGACGTGCCAGCTGCGGATGATGCAGTGGATCCGTGCCGGGCTGTTCGAGAATCTGCACGAGGAAACGCTCCGGTACTGCGACAAGCCGCGCGGCATCAAGTGGGACATCGCCTCCCCACGCGCCGGAGTTCAATCCCACAATCACCGAAGGATCAGACCGCAGTCGAACGAGTGCACCCGTCACGCCGTGCACGTTCATCGTGCCGAAACTCCGGGTGCACACACCCGGCCCTCATCACCGATCCTGCGATGTGTTCGTCGAGGGCCGTGGGATGAGGAGATGACCTGATGCTGCGCGTCTCCGCCGATGAACTTGGAGTTGAGATCTGACTTGAATCGCTCGCGCGCGACGTGCGAAGTCCGCCTCTCCGCGATCCTGCGCAGCGCGCCATGCGCCCACGTGCGCAGCGCGTGCGTACGCTTCGCGTAGCGCGCGACGGCGCGGGATCGTTCACGATGACGCCTCGAATCGTGCTCGTTTCCGCGGAGGCGAGCGCTCGCGCGCCCTCCGGTGCGCGAGTCCGAGACGGATCCGCGGCGAAGGACACCATGGCGAACGACCTCATCTTCGGGATGGCGGGCTCCGGCGGCGACGGCGTCGTGAGCGCGGGAGAATCGCTGCTCGCGGCGGTCTCCTCGGCGGGCTACCACGCGCTGATGACGAAGAGCTTCGGCCCGCAGATCCGCGGCGGCGAATCGTCGTGCCGCGTGCGCGTGCGGACCGACCGCGTGCAGAACCCCGGCGGCGAACTCGACGTCGCCGTCGCGCTGAACTGGGACGACTTCTTCAAGTTCGGCGCGGAGCTGCCGCTCGCCGAGCACACCGTGCTCCTCCACGAAGAGGAAGCCGGCCCGCCGCCCGCGACGCTCGCCCAGCGCGGCCCGATCCCGCGCGAGATCGTCGCGGTGCCCGTGACGCGCCTTGCGAAGGAGAGCGCCGGGACGGAGAAGGCGAAGACGACGGTCGTGCTCGGCCTCCTGTCGGGCTGGTTCGGCATCCCGCCCGCCGGGATCGAGAAAGGCCTGAAGAAGAAGTTCGGGTCGAAGGGCGAAGGGCTCCTCGAGGCGAACCAGCGCGCGCTCGCCGCCGGCATCGAGTTCGCGCGCGCGCGTCCGCTGCGCACCGCGCAGATGCTCTCGCCCGCGACGGCGCCGGCGGGGACGAAGCTCCTCTGCGACGGCAACGACCTGTGCGCGGCCGGCGCGCTGTTCTCCGGATGCGAGTTCTTCAGCGGCTACCCGATCACGCCGTCGACCGAGATCATGCAGGCGCTCTCGCGCGACCTGTGGAAGCACGGCGGCACCGTGCTCCAGGCCGAGGACGAGATCGCGGGCATCGGCGCGGCGCTCGGCGCCTCGTTCGCCGGCAAGAAGTCGATGACGGCGACGTCGGGGCCGGGCCTCGCGCTCAAAACCGAGATCCTGGGGCTCGCGACGATCGCGGAGCTCCCGCTCGTGATCGTCGACGTGCAGCGCGGCGGGCCCTCGACCGGCATCCCGACCAAGCCCGAGCAGGCGGACCTGTTCCAAGCGTGCTTCTCCGCGCACGGCGACGTGCTGCGACCCGTGCTCGCGCCGACGACGGTCGCGGACACGTTCCGCATCACGATCGAGGCCTTCAACATCGCCGAGCACTACCAGACGCCCGTGTTGATCCTCTCCGACCAGGAGATCGCGCAGCGCAAGGAGACGGTCGACCCGATCGACACGAGCCGCTTCGTCGTCGAGGAGCGCCGCCGGCCGAGCGGGGCCGAACTCGACCCGTATCTGCGCTTCCGCCTGACGCCCGACGGCATCAGCCCGATCAGCCACCCGGGCCTGCCCGGAGGCAGCTACCAAGGCGCCGGCATCGAGCACAACGAGAAAGGCGAGCCCAGCGCGAGCGGCGTTTGGCACGCGAAAATGAACGCCAAACGCTTCGCCAAGCTCGAGCCGCTGAAGAAGCGTCGTGATCTCTTCGAGATCCAGGGCGACGAGGACGCTTCGCTCGCGCTCGTCAGTTGGGGGAGCAGCGCCGGCATCGCGCGCGAGGTGTTCGAGCTCGCGACGAAGCGCGGCCTGCCCGTCAAATTGATGGTGCCGTATCTGCTCTATCCGATCGCCGAGGAGCTGTTCACCGAGTTCTTCGCGTCGGTCGAGGCGGGGCTCGTGCTCGAGCTCTCGCACCAAGGACAGTTCTATCGGATCCTGCGCATGCAGGTCGACGTGCCGAAGGGCGTCGTGCCCTTCGCGCGCAGCGGCGCGAATCCGTTCCGGCCGTCGGAGGTGCTCGCCAAGCTCGAATCTCTCGCGAAAACAGGCCTGTCCACCTGCGCCGCCTCCGGCCGGAAGGGAGCGTGACGCCATGGACTGCACGACGACGAACGCGCCGGCCGAGCGCAAGTTCACCGCGAAGGACTACGACAGCAAGCTGCGTCCGATCTGGTGCCCGGGGTGCGGCGATTATGGAGTGCTCCAATCGCTGTATCGCGCTTTGGCGAGCATCAACCGCCCTCCGCACGAGATCGCCTTCATCTCCGGCATCGGCTGCTCGAGCCGCATTCCGGGCTACACGACCGCGTACGGCTTCAACAGCGTCCACGGCCGCGCGCTCCCGATCGCGCAGGGCGTCAAGCTCGCCAATCCCGAGCTCCTCGTCCTCGTGGCGGGCGGCGACGGCGACGGTTTCTCGATCGGCGGCGGCCACGTCGCCCACGCGATCCGGCGCAATTGCGACCTGACGTACCTCGTGATGGACAATCAGGTCTATGGACTGACCAAAGGCCAATTGTCGCCGACCTCGCCGCGCGGCCTCGAGACGATCACGTCGCCCTACGGCAGCCTCGAGGACCCGATCAACCCGCTGCTCTACACGCTCGCCTACGGCGCGGGCTTCGTCGCGCAGGGGACGCCGGCGGACATGCCGGGCCTGACCGCGTTGATCGAGGAAGCGATCCGCTACCCGGGCTTCGCGTTCGTCAACATCCAATCGCCGTGCGTGACGTTCGGCGAGGACGAGCAGCAGCTCCGCGCGCACAAGACGAACATGAAGAAGCTCGACGCGCTGGGCCACGACTCGACCAACCTGCTCGCGGCGCTCGATCGGGCGCGCGCGTACGGGACCGAGCTCCACACCGGCGTGTTCTATCGCAATCCGAACCCGCCGCCGACCTACGACGCGCTCGTCAAGGTGCGTCAGACGGAGCTCGCGAAGGGCGCCAAACCGCGCTCGCAGGTGCTCGAACAGTTCGTGCAGAAGTGACGCGGAGGAGCTCTCGCCATGACCGTGCATCCCACGTTTCCGACGCTCGATCCCGCGCGCTTCTCGCTTTGCGACGCGCTCGACATCGCCGTCCTCGTCGAAGAAGAGGCGCGTGATCGCTACGAGGAGCTCGCGGAGCAGCTCGAGGTGCACCACACGCCCGAGGCGGCCGCGTTCTTCCGCCGCATGGCGCGCATCGAGGAGAAGCACCGCAATCAACTCCTCGAGCGGCGCCAAGCGCGTTTCGCGGGCGAGCCCTCGCGCGTCCGGCGCGAGATGCTCTTCGACGTCGAGGCGCCCGAGTACGACGAGGCGCGGGCCTTCATGAGCGTCCGCGAGGCCCTCGAGGTCGCCCTGCGCTCCGAAGTCAAGGCACACCTCTGGTTCACGACCGCGCTGCGCTCCGTGCAGGACCCCGAGGTCCGCACGCTCTTCACCGAGCTCGCCGCGGACGAACTGGAGCACGAGCGTTACGTGAGAGACGAGCTCGCGCGCCACGCGGGCGAGCCGGCCGGCGACCCCGGCGCCTACGGAGACGATCCCACGCCGCAATAGCACCCTCTCGGATCCCCCGGAGCGCGACGAGACGTCGGAATCGACAGCCCGTTGTTTCCGCGCACCTCGAGCGAATAGCCTCTGCGCCCAGCCCCCCCCATGGTCATCGAGTCCCCGCTGCTCGCCTTCCTGTTCGTCGCCTTCGCGGTGGCGGGGAGCATGCTCGTCGGAGCCAAGCTCCTCCGGGTCCGCGCGAAGGAGTCGAGCCCGCTCAAGGAGACGACCTACGAGTGCGGCGAGACGCCCTCGGGCCCCGCCTGGGTGCGGTTCCACGCGCGCTACTACGTCGTCGCGCTGTTCTTCGTCGTGTTCGACATCGAGGCCGCGTTCCTGTTCCCGTGGGCGCTCGTCGTCCGCGAGGTCGGCACCGCGGGCCTCGTCGCAGTGTTCAGCTTCGTGCTCGTGCTCATGCTCGGGTGGCTGTGGGCGGTGAAGAAGGGAGCGTTGCGTTGGCAATGAGCGAGAAGCGCACGCTCGACGACGGGGCCCAGTTCGAGCACCCGCTCTACAAGACGCTCTTGAACACGCCGGGGCTCTCCGTCGGCGTCGCGTCGCTCGACGATCTGCTCGCGTGGGGGCTCACGAATTCGCTGTGGGTGTTCCCGATGGCGACGTCGTGCTGCGGGATCGAGCTCATGGCGACCGCCGCGAGCCGCGTCGACGTCGACCGCATGGGCACGATCGTGCGCGGCACGCCGCGCCAGGCCGACGTGATGGTCGTCGCCGGCACGATCACGGTGAAGATGGCGCCGCGCGTGAAGAAACTCTGGGACCAGATGCCCGAGCCGAAGTGGTGCATCGCGATGGGCTCGTGCGCGATCTCCGGCGACTTCTACCGGAACCTCTACTCGGTCGTGCCGGGCATCGACACGTTCCTCCCGGTCGACGTGTACGTCCCTGGCTGCCCGCCGAACCCCGAGGCGCTCATGCACGGCCTCCTGCGCCTGCAGGAGAAGATCCAGCGCCAGCGCAAAGGCGAGAAGGTCGTCCCCGAGGTCAACCCCGACCGCATCCAGGTCACGAAGCCCTCGCTCCCGCGCCTCTGCGACGCCGCGCGCACGAAGGAGCTCGACGCCGCGCAGCTCGCGTCCGCGACGAACGCGACGACCGACGAGACGAGCGAGCCGCTCGTCGTCGAGTGGACGGGCGAGCCGCGCGCGAAGGAGCTCCTCGCCGCCGACTTCGAGGGCGCGCTGAAGGAGCTCGGCGTCGAGCCGAACACGACCGACGGCCCGCCGCTCGTGCCCGCGTCCGCGCACGTCGCGCTCGCGACGAAGCTGAAAGCGCTCGGCTACCGCCAGTACGTCTCCGTGATCGCGACGCACTGGGTCGCGAAGACGGGCCGCAAGGGCAAGGACGAGAACGAGCCGGAGCACTTCGAGGTCGCGACCGTCCTGCGCACGATCGGCGCGAACTCGCGTCTCGCGACGTGGAGCGTGCGCCTCGCGCCGGGCGAGTCGCTCCCGAGCCTCGCCGCGCTCTTCGCGGGCGCCGACTGGCAGGAGCGCGAGCAGTTCGACCTCGTCGGCGTGCGCTTCGCGGGCCACCCCGACCTGCGCCGCTTGATGATGCCCGAGAACTACACGCTGCACCCGTTGCGGCGCGATTTGGCGGCCGACCTGCCGCTCGCTCCGTGGAGGTGACGCGATGAAGCTCCGGAGCCCCGCTCGACCGCTCCCATCCGCGACGTTCGCGCGCGAGGAGGCCTCGCGATGACGCGCACGCTGACCGTCACGCGCCGCATCGATCCGCACCTGTCGATCGATCGCTACGACCCGGAAGCGGAGCTCATGCTGCTCCACTTCGGCCCGCAGCACCCGTCGACGCACGGCGTGTTCCGCATGGACCTGTGGCTCGACGGCGAGATCGTCGTCAAGGCCGTGCCGCAGGTCGGCTACCTCCACCGCGCGGTCGAGAAGCTGTGCGAGCGCCTCTCCTACTCGCAGATCACGCCGATCGTCGACAAGAACGACTACGTCGCGCCGATGACGAACGAGCAGGCCGTGAACATGGCCTTCGAGAAGCTCCTCGGCCTCGAGGTCCCGCGGCGCGCGCGCTGGATGCGCACCGTGTTCGGGGAGCTGCAGCGCATCGCGAGCCACCTCCTGTGGCTCGGCACGTTCGCGATGGACCTCGGCGGCGCGCTCGGCGGCGGCTCGACGGTGTTCCTGCACGCGTTCCGCGAGCGCGAGTCGATCCTGGACCTCTTCGAGGACGTGACGGGCGCGCGCTTCCACTACAACACGCACACGATCGGCGGGAACCGCCACGACCTCCCCGCGGGTTGGGCCGCGAAGGTGAAGGCCGCGCTCGCCGTCATCTCGGCGCGCATCCCCGAGTACGAAGCGATGTCGGTCCAGAACCGGATCTTCCTCGATCGCACCCGGGGCGTCGGCGTGATCGACGCGGAGCTCGCGCTCGACCTCGGCATCACGGGCCCGCTCCTGCGCGCGTGCGGCGTCGACCACGACCTCCGCCGCGACGCCCCGTACCACGCCTACGACGAGGTGAAGGTCAACGTCGCGGTCGCGCAGGGCGGAGACTGCCTCGCGCGCACGACCGTGCGCATGGCCGAGCTGCGCGAGTCGATCCGGCTCGTGCTCGCGATGATCGACGGCATCCCCGAGGAAGGCGGCATCAACAGCGGCAAGCCGATCAAGCTCCCCGTCTCGATCAAGGTGCCCGCGGGTCAGGCGTACGTCGCGCTCGAGACGCCGCGCGGCGAGCTCGGCACGTACTTGATCGCCGACGGTTCGCAGTTCCCGTATCGCCTGAAGATCCGCCCGCCGAGCCTGCACGCGCTCTCCGCGCTGCCGTACGTGCTCCCCGGCGTCACGATCAGCGACGCGGTCGCGATCCTCGGCTCGTTCGACCCGATCATGGGGGAGGTCGACCGGTGAACGCGTTCCTCGAAGCGCTCCTGATCGCCGCCGTGATCGTCACGGTGCTGATGACCGTCACGGCGTGGGCGCTCTGGTTCGAGCGCAAATTCGCCGCGCGCATGCAGTCGCGCCTCGGCCCGACGATGGTCGGCAAGGCGGGCCTGCTGCAGCCCGTCGCGGACCTGCTCAAGCTGCTGCAGAAGGAGGACATCCTCGCGAAGCACGCGGACGGGCTCCTCTTCAACCTCGCGCCCGTGCTCGCCGCCGGCGCCGCGATCGGCGCGGCCGCGGTCGTGCCGTTCGGGCCGGGGATCGTCGGCGCGGACCTCGAGCTCGGCGTGCTGTTCCTGCTCGCGATCGGCGCCGTCACGGTGCTCCCCGTCTTCGCGGCGGGTTGGGCGAGCAACAACAAGTTCGCGCTGCTCGGCGGCATGCGCGCGATCGCGCAGTCGGTCTCGTACGAAGTGCCGCTGCTGCTCGCGGCGCTCGTGCCGGTGATCCTCGCGGGCTCGATGAACGTCGGCGAGATCGTGACCTACCAGTCGAAGCACGGCTGGTTCCTCGCGTGGCCGTTCTTCCTCGGCATCCCCGCGTTCGTGCTGTTCCTCCTCGCGATGCTCGCGGAAGCGAACCGCATCCCGTTCGACATCCCCGAGGCCGAGAGCGAGCTCGTCGCCGGCGTCACCACCGAGTACACGGGGATGAAGTTCGCGCTGTTCTACATGGCGGAGTACGTGCACACGCTCGTCGCTTCGGCCGTCGCGGCGGCACTGTTCCTCGGCGGATGGGACGGTCCCTTCGCGCCGGGGCTGCACTGGATGGTCGCGAAGACGCTCGCGCTGTTCGTCGCGGTGTACTGGGTGCGGTGGACGCTCCTGCGCTTCCGCTCGGACCAGCTCATGCGCATCGCGTGGTACTTCCTCGTCCCGACGGGCGTCGTGCTCGTCGCCGGCGCGGCCGTCTGGGCCGTGTGGAGAGGATGAGCGCGATGGGATACTTCGGCGACAGCCTGCGCGCGCTCCGGACCTCGTTCCAGAACATGCTGCGCCGTCCGACGACGGTGCAGTTCCCCGCGGAGAAGCGCCAGCGCGCCGAGCGCTACCGCGCGAGCTTCGCGCTGCTCCACGACGAGCACGGTGACGAGCTCTGCATCGGCTGCCTGCAGTGCGAGCGCATCTGCCCGTCGCAGGTGATCGCGATCAAGCCCGCCGGCAAGCGCGAATCGCCCGTCACGGGCAAGAAGCGCGGCTACGCGGACGACTTCACGCTCGACTTGAACGCGTGCATCTACTGCGAGCTCTGCGTCCAGGTGTGTCCCACCGACGCGATCGTGATGACGCGCGAGCCGGAAGTGCCCGCGTTCGGGCGCGAGGACCTCGTGCTGACGATGCAGAAGCTCTACGCGAACGAGAAGTCGAAGCCGCGCGCGTGGAGCGACGGCACGAAGCTCATGGAGATGCAGGAGAAGGGCAAGCCCGCCGACGCGCCGAAGAAGCCGCACGCGGCGCACGGCGAGAAGCCGGCCGCGGAGGCGAAGCCGGCCGCGACGAGCGACGCGAAGCCCGCGCCTGCCGCCGACGCGAAGCCCGCTGTCGCGCAGGCCGAGACGAAGGCGGCACCCGCGAACGACGCCAAGCCTGCGGTTGCGAGCGACGCGAAGCCCGCGCCCGTCGCCTCCGACGCCGCGCCGTCCGCGCGCGCCGAACCCAAGCCCTCGACGTCCGAAGGCACCGCGACCGGAGGCGCCGCGAACGCATGAACGCGCTCTTCGTCCTCGCCGCGCTCGTCACCGCGTTCGGCGCGGTGCTCGTGGTCGCCGGCAAGAACCTCGTGCGGTGCGTGATGGCGCTCGCGCTCGCGCTGCTCGGCACCGCGGTCGTCTACGCGCTGCTCGGCGCGACGTTCCTCGCGGGCGTGCAGGTGCTCACCTACGTCGGCGGCGTCGTCACGCTGATGATCTTCGGCGTCATGGTCACGCGGCGGCACGAGGGCGCGAACGCGCCGGCCGAACGCGTGCACGGCTTCCGCGGGCTCGTGCTCGCCGTGGGCACGTTCGCGCTGCTCGCGTGGGCCGTGCTGAAGAGCGACCTCGACTCCGGCGTCCCGCCGATCACGCAGGAGACGACGCGTTCGCTCGCGAAGGCGCTGCTCGACGACCACCTCGTCGCGTTCGAAGTCGTCTCGCTGCTCCTGCTCGCCGCGATCCTCGGCGCGGTGGTGCTCGCGCGCCGCCGCGACGGCCGCGACGAAGGCTCCGCGATCCTCTCCGCGGCGACGCGCGAGGTCGTCGAGGCGCAGTCGCCGGCAGCCGAGCGCGAGCTGGTCGGTTCCGCGCGCGGAGGAGAGCCGCGATGACGCTCACGCACTGCCTGCTCCTCGCGAGCTTCCTCTTCTCGTGCGGCGTGTACGGCCTGCTCACGCGGCGCCAAGCCGTCGCCGTGCTGCTCTCGCTCGAGCTCATGATGAACGCGGCGAACCTCGCCTTCGCGTCGTTCGCGCACTTCAAGGGCGGCCCGGGCCAGGTGTTCGTGGTGTTCGCGCTCGCGATCACCGTGGCCGAGGTCGCGATCGGGCTCGCGCTCGTGATGCTCCTCTACCGCCGCTACGACGACACGGCGCTCGATCGCGCCGACGAGGCCAAGGGATGATCGCGTTCCAGCCAGGACGAGCGTTCCCCGCGAGCGCTCCGACTCCGCGCGGCCACCGCGTCGCGCCGTTCCGAACCCGTGAGGAGCGCGCATGAACACGCTCCAGAGCTGGGCCGCGCTCGCCGTGCTGGCGCCGCTCGCCGCGGCGCTCCTGTGCGTCGTGCTGCCGCCGCTGCGCCGCGCGGGCAAGCCCGCGATGATGATCTGCATCCTCGCGAGCCTCGTGGCGACCGCCGCGTCGATCGTGCTCGTGAAGGAGCACGAAGCCGGCGCCGTGACGCGGACGACGATCCCGTGGATCGTGTTCAGCGGCAAGGCGCTCGCGACGATCGGCGTGCACGTCGACGGCGTCTCCGTCGCGATGCTGCTCGTGGTGTGCGTCGTCGCGCTCTGCGTGCAGATCTTCTCGACCGCGTACATGCACGACGAGCAGCCCTCGTCGTACGGGCGCTACTTCACGCTCCACGCGCTGTTCCTGTTCAGCATGAACTCGCTCGTGGTCGCGCCGAACCTGCTGCAGCTCTTCGCGGGCTGGGAGCTCGTCGGTCTCACGAGCTACCTCCTGATCGGCTTCTGGTTCCACAAGCCGAGCGCCGCGAAGGCCTCGGTGAAGGCGTTCTGGATGACGAAGCTCGCCGACATGGGCTTCGTGTTCGCGCTGCTCGCGCTCTTCGTCGCGACGCGCGGCTTCGACTGGACCGCGCGCCTGGCACCCGAGACCGCGACGCTCGTCACGGCACTCCTCTTCCTCGCGGTCGTCGGCAAGTCCGCGCAGTTCCCGCTGCACGTCTGGCTGCCCGACGCGATGGAGGGCCCAACGCCGGTCTCCGCGCTGCTCCACGCGGCCACGATGGTCGCCGCGGGCGTGTTCCTGATCGTGCGCGCCGACCCGCTGTTCCAGCAGGCGCCGGCGACGCAGGAGGTCATGCTCTGGATGGGCGCCGTCACCGCGCTCTTCGCCGCGTGCCTCGCGCTCGTGCAGAACGACATCAAGAAGGTGCTCGCCTACTCGACCTGCTCGCAGCTCGGCTACATGGTCGCCGCGCTCGGCGCGGGCTCGGCCTTCGCGGGCTTCTTCCACCTCGGCACGCACGCGTTCTTCAAGGCGCTGCTCTTCCTCGGCGCGGGCAGCGTGATCCACGCCGTCCACTCGAACGACCTCGCCGACATGGGCGGGCTGCGCAAGAAGATGCCGCTGACGACGCTGACGTTCGGCATCGGCGCGCTGTCGCTCGCCGGCGTGCCGGGCCTCGCGGGCTTCTTCAGCAAGGACCACGTGCTCAGCGAGCTCGAAGGCCGCGGCGGTTGGATCCCGTGGACGTTGCTCATGGCGACGTCGTTCCTCACCGCGTTCTACATGGGCCGCGTGCTGATCAAGGCGTTCGGCGGACACGAGTCCGCGAAGGCGCACCACGCGCACGAATCCGGTCCGGCGATGCTGGTGCCGCTCCTCGTGCTCGCGGTGCCCGCGCTCGGCGCGGGCTTCCTCGGCGGGACGCTCGCGGAGTGGAGCGGGGCCGAGTACCACCTCCACCTCGGTCTCACGCCGATCGTCGCGTCGTGCCTCGCGCTCGGCGGGCTCCTCGCCGCGGTCGTCGTGTTCGGCAAGGGCGCGAAGGCGCCGTTCGCGGAGGTGCTCGAAGGCCTCGATCGCGCGAGCGCCGTCGACCGCGCGTGGGACGGGCTCTACCGCCACGTGTTGCTCGGCGTCGCCGCCGTGCTCGGGTTCGTCGATCGTTACGTCGTCGACGGACTCATGAACGCGCTCGGCTACTCGACGATCGAGAGTGGAGCGCGCGTGCGCGGCCTCCAGACCGGGCGCATCCACGACTACGCGACGGCGGTCGTCGTCGGCGCGCTGCTGATCGTCCTGTGGGGAGTGCTCTCATGAACCACGTCCTCGCTTGGATCGTCGCGGCGCCCGCGATCGCGGCTGCGATCCTCCTCGCGCTGCCGGCATCGTCGCGGCTCGCGATCCGCGTCGTTTCGCTCGTCGGAGCGCTCGTCTCGTGCGCGCTCAGCATCTCCGTCGCGACCGCGTACGACCGCACGGTCGGCGGGCTGCAGATGGGGGACGACTGGACGCTCGTGCCGTCGATGGGCATCCACCTCAAGTTCGCGGTCGACGGCTGGGGCGTTCCGCTCCTGCTCTTGACCGGCGTGATCATCGTCACGGGCGTGCTCGCGAGCTGGGGCGTCGAGAAGCGCGGCAAGGAGTTCTTCCTGCTGCTCCTCGTGCTCGTCTCCGGCGTGTTCGGCGTGTTCGTGTCGCAGGACCTGTTCGTGTTCTTCCTCTTCTACGAGATCGCCGTGCTGCCGATGTACCTGCTCATCGGCATCTGGGGCGCGTCGCACGACGTGCCCGCGCGCGGCCCGTTCGCGTACGCGTGGAAGCGCTTCGCGGTCGGCGGCAAGGAGTACGCGGCCATGAAGCTCACGCTCATGCTGCTCGTGGGCTCCGCCGCGATCCTCGTCGCGATGTTCCTGCTCTGGAAGGAAGCGGGCGGCAACAGCTTCGACCTCGCGCACCTCGAGGCCACGAAGTTCTCGCGCTCGACGCAGAACGCGGCGTTCCCGCTCCTGTGGCTCGGCTTCGGCACGCTCGCGGGCGTGTTCCCGTTCCACACGTGGTCGCCGGACGGTCACGCGTCGGCGCCGACCGCGGTGTCGATGCTGCACGCGGGCGTGCTGATGAAGCTCGGCGCGTTCGGCGTCATGCGCGTCGGCATGGTCCTGTGCCCGGATGCGGCGGCGAGCTGGGCCTGGCTCGTCGGCAGCGTCGCGGTGATCAACGTGCTCTACGGCGCGATGTGCGCGGCGAGCCAGACGGACCTCAAGTACATCATCGCGTACTCGTCGGTGAGCCACATGGGCGTCGTCATGCTCGGCGCCGCGACGCTGACGTCGACGGGCTGGAACGGCGCCGTCTACCAGATGTTCGCGCACGGGATCATGACGGGGCTCTTCTTCGCGCTCGTCGGTCTCGTCTACGAGCGCGCGCACACGCGCGCGATCGCGAAGATGGGCGGCTTCGGCCACGTGATGCCGGCGGTCGCGTGCTTCTTCACGCTCGCGTGCTTGTCGTCGCTCGGTCTGCCGGGCACGGCGGGCTTCGTCGCCGAGTTCCTCGTGTTCCTCGGCGCCGCGGAAGGCGCGCACGCGTGGTGGGCCGTGCCGGCCGTGATCGGCGCGGTCGTGACCGCCGTGTACGTGCTCCGCGCGTGCAAGGCGATCTTCTGGGGACCGCCGCCGACGGGCGAGTACGCGCACCTCACCGACGCGCACGCCACCGAGTGGGCCGCGCCGATCGTGCTCGGCACGGCGCTCGTGCTCTTCGGCTTCTGGCCGCGCTTCCTCCTCGACTTCATCGACGTCGCGAGCAGCACGTTCCTCGCGCGCATCGTCCCGTTCTCTTGAGGAGCGCGCCCATGGACGTCACCCGCACTCGATCGCGCTCGACCGCTCGGAGGATCCGATGAGCGAGTGGCTGAACCTGTTCACGCTCGAGCTCGCGGTCGTCGCGATCGCGGCGCTCGTGCTCCTCTGGGACGCGTTCGTACCAGCGGCGGGTCGCGCGGTCGGTTGGACGACGGCGCTGCTCCTCGGGGGCGTCCTCGCCGCGTCCTTCGCGGTCGACGCGCGCGGCTCCGTGCCGCACGGCGTGTTCGTGCGCGACGAATGGGTCGTGTTCCACGAGCGCCTTTTCCTCGCCGCGGGCCTCCTCGGCGTGCTCGGCTCGATCGACTGGCTCGCGACGCGCACGCCGAAGCGTCAGGCCGAGTACTACGCGCTGCTCCTCTTCAGCCTCGCCGGCATGATGCTGCTCGCGGGAGCGCGCGACTGGATCCTGCTCGTCGTCTGCTTCGAGCTGATGAGCATGCCGCTCTACGTGCTCGCGGCGTACGGGAAGCAGGACGGGCCCGCGAGCGAGCCGAAGCTCGCGGCGGAAGCGGGGCTCAAGCTGTTCGTCACGGGTGCCGCGAGCTCCGGGCTCACGCTGTTCGGGCTCGCGCTCGTCGTCGGGATCACCGGCACGACGCACATCGGAACGATCGCCGGCGGCGCGCATCCCGTTCCGCTCGCGATCGTCGGGATGCTGTTCGTGCTCGCGGGGTTCGGGTTCAAGGTCGGCGCGGTGCCGTTCCACATGTGGGTGCCGGACACCTACCAAGGCGCGCCGACGCCGTTCGTCGCGTTCCTCTCGGTCGCGCCGAAAGCGGCGGGCCTCGCGACGCTCGCGATCGTGCTTCTCGGCGGATGGAGCGCGGACTCGTCGATCTGGTTGCCCGTGCTGCTCGTCATCGCGGGCGCCAGCATGGTCGTCGGCAACCTCTTCGCGCTCCCGCAGACGGACGCGCGGCGACTGCTCGGCTTCTCGGGCGTCGCGCAGATCGGCTACGCGTTGCTCGCGCTCGGCGCGCGCAGCCAGGGCGGGCTCGCGATGGCGCTCTTCTTCGTCGCGACCTACGTGTTCACGAACCTCGGCGTGTTCCTCGTGCTGCACGCGGCGGCGGAGGAAGGCGGCGGGCACACGCTCGCGCGCATCGCGGGGCTCTCGAAGCGTTCGCCGTGGCTCGGCGGAGCGCTGCTCGTGTTCCTGCTCTCGCTCGCGGGCATTCCGTTCGTCGCGGGGTTCTGGGCGAAGCTGTTCGTGTTCCTCGAGGCCTGGCACGCGGGGCTCGTCACGCTCGTCGTGCTCGGCGTCGCGCTCGCGGTCATCGGGCTCTACTACTACCTGACCGTCGCGCGTTCGACGTACATGTCGGACGGCGACCGGTCGAGCCCGGTGCGAACGGGGTTCGCGCTCCGCGCGGCGATCGTGGTGTGCCTGCTCTTCGTCGTCGGCCTGGGGCTCTGGCCCCGGCCGCTCGTCGAGGCCGCGGACCGAGCTGCGACGGGGCTCGTCTCCGGACGTTGACGCATTCCCAGATCGCCCGCGTCCGGCGATGATCGGAGGGGGCAGAGAAGCTCGCTCCGCTCCCTACCCCATGGAGTGTCTGCCATGAAACCCAGCGAGATCCGCCAGTCGATCCTCGACGAACACGCCCATCTGCGCCGCAAGATCGCGACGATCGAGGCGCACCTGATGCCGAGCTTGGCGCGCGTTCCACGCTGGAGGCAGGACCTGCAGCGCGAGCTGGAGGAGCTCGCGATCGCGTTCCGCGCGCACCTCGACCGCGAGGAAGAGCTCCTGCGCCGCGAGCTCATCGGCATCGACGCGTCGGGCCCGATGCGTCTGCTCGAGATGGAGCGCGAGCACGCCGAACAGCGCGCCGCGCTCTCCTCGATCATGCGCCACCCGGCCGCCGATCCGGAGTACGACGCGAGCCTGCGCCAGTTCCTCCGCATCCTCGTGCGCGACATCGAGGAAGAAGAACGCGACCTGCTCGGCCCCGACGTGCTGCGCGACGACTCGATCAGCATCGACGCGTTCGGCGGGTAGTACGGAGTCAGGCCGTTTTTTCAACCGATTCCCGCGCGCCGCGAACGGCAGCGGATCGGTTGAAAAAACGGCCTGACTCCGTACTACATCGCCAGCACTCCGTTCACCTTCAGCACGACGACGGCCACGCCCATCAAGCTCTCGCCGGCGATGAAGCCGGACGCGATGGGGGTGAGGTAGCGCGACGCGAAGGTGGGCCACGCGCGGCGGGCGAGCTCGGCCAACGCGCCGCCGAAGAACATCGCGAGCGCGTTGCTGCCCGGGATGACCATCGCGAGGCCGAGACCCGACGGCGACGGCACGAACGGCTTCGCGCGTTTCGGCGCGAAGCGTTCGAGCAGCGCGAGCGCGACGCCGAGCACGAGTCCAACCACGATTGCGAGCTGGGCTTGGCTCCCGAGCGCCTGCACGCCGTCGACGAACGCCTTCGACACGCCGGACCACACGACGCACGAGGGCGCGGGCCATTCGTCGCCGCCGAGCATCGCCGGGTCGGGCACGAGCAGGTTGAACGCGGGCACGAGTACCGCAGCTCCGACGACGACGCCGACGAGCTGCGCGTAGAACTGCGCGCGCGGGTTCCCACCGAGCAACCAACCGGTCTTGAGCGTCGTCAGCAAGTCCGCGGCGTGGAGCCCGACGCCGCCCGTGACGTTCGCCGCCATGATGTTCCCGGGCAGATTGCCCTTCGCGATGCCGCCGTACACGAGCTGCGTCACGGGACCGAGCGCCTTCGTCGGCGTCACGTCGGTTTCACCCGTCACGCGCGCGGCGACGAAGCCCATCACGACCGCGAGCGGGATCGCGACGAAGCCGGCCCAGAGCGGGATCTGGAACAACACGACCATCAAGGTCACGACGAGCGGCGCGAGCACTGCGAAGCCCGCGGGGAACCACCACGCGGGGCACTCGACGGCCTCGATCGGATGCTCGACGGCGCCGCCGCGACGACGGAACGCCGCGGCGATGCCGGTGAACGCGCGGACGATGCTGCGCCAGTCGAGTGCGAACGACGTGAGCCCCGACGCGACGAGGATCGCGGCGCCGGGCCACACGGTCCACGCGACGATCGCCTTGTAGCTGACGCCGTCGATCAGCTTCTCCTCGAAGAGCCGCGGCGCGAGCACGCCGTACGTGAGCACGCCGCCCAGGAGCAGCGACCAAGCCGTGCGGAAGCTCATCAGCGCGCCGGCGCCGACGAGCACGACCTCCGTCTTCATCGCGAGCGTCCACTCCGCCGCCTTGCGGCCCGCGATCTCGATCGGCGCCGTGAGCGTGCCCGGCAGGTTGAACGGCATCCACGCGGCCTTCGCGTCGCGGAACCAAGCGACGAGCGCGGCGCCGGAACCCGCGAGCAGGAGCGCAAGCGAAGGATTGCCTTGGTTCTTCGCGCCTTCGCCGTGGATCGAACGGATCGTCTCCGCCGTCGCGGTCCCGGTGGGGAAGGCGAGCCCTTCCTTGTTGATGAGCTGGCGCTTGATCGGGATCGCGGCGAACACGCCGAGTGCCGCGATCGCCGCGAACCACACGACCATCGCGAGCGTGTCGGGCCGCAGCGTCGTGACCATGAGCAGCGCGCCGAACGCCGCCATGTTGCCGCCGCCGGTCATGTAGCCGGCGCCGGAGGCGACGGTCGTCAGAGCGTTGTTCTCGAGCGCGGAGAGCGGCGTGCGCGCGATGCGGGCCGTGCTCAACCCGCGGAAGAGCGTGAACGCGAGGATCGCCGCGGTGATCGTGACGCCCATCGACCAACCCGTCTTGAAGAAGACGTAGAGGTTCGAGAGGCACATCACGACACCGATGACCATGCCCGCGAGCACGGCGCGCAGCGTGAACTGGCGCACGCCCGGCTGATACGTCGTCTCGAGCCACTCTCGTTCGCGGTCGGTGTCGGCCATCGGCGGTTCCTCGGGGACGTCGCGATCGCGCCAGAATCGGGTGCGATCGATGCGTGCGGATCCTAGCGGACGTGCGACCGATCAAGGCAAGGTTCGGCGCACGAAGAGCGGCGCGCCGGGCACGAGGTCGACGTCGAACGTCGTCAACTCGCGCACGTTCTCGAGCTCGGATTCCCGGGTCGCGCCGTCCAGCAGCGTGTTCGCGAGCTCGATGTCCCTCGCGCCGTCTCTCGACCATCCGACGACGACGCGCAACGGACCGGTCGGCAGCCCCGACAAGCGCGCACGCCCCGCGACGTTCGAGTCGACGACGTACCCGTCCCAATTCCCGAAGTGATCGAGCTGGTCGATCAGCATTCCGTCCCGCGTCGTGACGGCGAGCTCGACCCCGGCGAGCGGCGCACCGCGCGCGTCGACGAGCTCGACGTCGAGCGCGCAACTCGGCGAGAGCGCGATCTCCACCGCGTGCCGGCCCGGCGCGTAGTCGACATAGCGCTCGACCGCGTTCGCGTGGTCGAGCGCGCGCGTCGCGAGGAACCAACGCCCGGCGAGCAGGCCGCGCAGCTCGCAACGTCCGCTCGCGTCCGTGCGTCGGCTCACGCTGGAGTGTGGGGTTGCGCCGAGCGCCTCCACCTCCGCGCCCTCGATCGGCCGCCGCGTGAGCGCGTCGACGACGGTGCAGTCGAACACGACGTCGCGCTCGAGCCCGTCGCCGAGCACGACGCGCACGTCCTCCGTGCCTGCGCGCACGCGCAATCGCGCCGGCGGCTGCGCGCCGCTCCTGGGTTCGACGAACAGCTCGTATTCGCCCGCGGCGAGCCCGTCGACGGCGAACAGACCGTCGGGCGCGAGGTCGGCGGCGTAGTGGTAGAGCGCGCGCGTCGTGAGCCCCGCGCCGAGCGCGTCGTGCTCGGGACGCGCGAGATCCGCCGCCGTCGCGCGGAGGGACAAGTGCGCGCCCGCGGGGTCCTTCAAGCCCTCGACGCGGCCCGCGATCGTGAGGGGAGCTCCGACGACGAGCTCGAGGTCGTCGCGCGAACGATCGATCGCGATCGGTCCGAGGACCGCGAAGCCGTCCACGCCGAAGATGCCGTGGAGGAGCGCGGTCGTGCGCATCCCCGGGACGTCGGGCACCGCGATCTCGAACGTTCCGTCCGCTCGCGGATCGCCGCGGCCGATCTCGACCAGGTCCGACGTCCGCAGGAGCAGGACGACCCCGTTCGCGAGCGGGCCGTGCGGGCCCCGCACGCGCCCGCGGAGCGTGCGAGTCTTGGCGGCAGCTTCGCGCTCGAGGCGCACTTCGAACTCCGTCACGTCGCGCGGCAAGCGCAGTTTCGCGGTGTCGAAACCCGGCGCGCCCGCGTAGAGCTCGTACTCGACCCCGGGAACGAGCTCGAGCCGCCAGCGACCGTCGCCGACGTGCGGCGCGCTGAAGCGCAGTTCGTCGAGCCGGCGCGCGACCACGCAGGGCGGGAGCTCGCGGCCCTCGAGCTCGGACCGCGCGCTCACGTGGACGAACGCGAGCAGCGGATCGATCGGATCGTTCGAGACGAGCCGGACGTCGACGCGTCGATCGGTCGTCGGGACGCGCAGGTCGACTTCGAGCTCGCTCGGCTCTTCGATCACGTGGAGCGTGAGCGTCTCGAACGCGGTCTCGCCCGCGAGCGAAGCACCGAGCGTGAACCAGCCGGGAGTGATCTCGAACTCGTACCGTCCCGTCTCGTCGGGTTGCATCGTGGGGTCGCCGACGCGAAAGTGCTGGGCACCGTCGGCTCCAGGTGCGATCACCGCGGTCTCGAGATCGACGCGCGTCGCGCGCGTGGGCACGCGACCGGCGAAGTCGCGCACCGTTCCGCGGAGCATGACGCGTGTCGGGTACACGAGGCGCACGACGTCGGTCGTTCCCGGCGCGAGGTCGAAAGGCTGAGAGGCGATCGGGTCGTATCCATGCGCGCGATGGAGCGCGATGAACCCGATCTCGCTCGGATGGCTCGCCGCGATCGGCGCGCGGCCGTGCGCGTCGGTGACGACCTCCTGGTGCTGGTCCTTGTCGGGATGCTCGGGCCCGAGCCGGCGCCACAGCTCGAGCTCGACGCCGAGCTTCACGCCCGCGCGCGGCGCGCCCTTCGCGTCGACGACCTCGAGCACGATCCCACCTTCGGGTGAGATGCCGCCGGTGAGCGTCGACTCGGGCACGTCGGACGCGTCGCCTTCCTCCGGCGCGTTCGATTCGTCCGCGGGCGCGCGCGCCGCGTCGCTCTTCGCCGCGCGCTCGAGCTCCGCACCGCGCGCGGCGTGCTCGCGACCCGTAGCCGCGACGCCGGTCTCGCTCGCGGGCGCGCGTCGAGCCTCGACGGCGAACCAAGCGAGCGCGAACACCGCGAGCAGGACGACGACGGCGAGGAACGCGCGCATCGAGCGCGAGTGTAGCGCGTCCTCGGCGGCGCGTTCTCTCGGCCGCTCCGCGCCGTGTGCGTCGCCGCGGCGTTCGAACGAAGGGACGGCGCGAGCGCGTCCTCAGCGGTGGCTCGGCTCTTCGCCGAGGTGGAAGGGCTGCAGCTTCTGCTCGCGCAGCTCCTTCGCGCCCTCGAGCACCTCGAACGCGCGATCGACCGGCACGTTCTCGAACACCTGGCGCGTGTTCGACGTCGGCCAGAACACCTCGAGCTTCTCGATGCGCGTCGCGCTGCCGACGCCGAGCTCCTGCCGCAGCGGATTGCAGCCGAAGCTCCCGCCCGTGTCGACCACTTTGCGCACGGTGCGGCGCTCGCCGCCGTCGACGATCTCCACCGCGATCCGCGCTCCGACGCCGAAGCGGTTCGACGTCTGGCCGTGCAGCGCGAGCTTGATCCAGTGCGCGCCGAAGCCCGGGTTCTCGAAGAGCACGACGTGGTACGCGTCGCCCGGATACGCGCCGCCGATCTTCTCCAAGACGTCTTGGTCGCCGTCGTCGTCGAGGTCCGCGAACACGACGCCGTGGCCCTTCTGCAGATGTCCGAAGCCGCCGGCGAACGTGACGTTCGCGAAGCCCTTGCCGCGCTGATTGCGGTACATCACGTTCGGGACGAGGCCCTCGTAGAAGGGATAGCCCGTGCCGAGGTAGATGTCGGGGAACCCGTCGTTGTCGAGGTCGCCGAAGTTCGAGCCCATCGGCAGCGGATACAGCGTGAGCTTCATCTCGCGCGCGACGTCGCGGAAGCCGCCCTTGCCGTCGCCGCGATAGAGGTGCATCGGCTCGCCGTCGTGCGGGAGCCCGAGCCAACTCGCCGCGACGTCCGCGACGCTCGGCGCGACGCCCGGACCCCCGAAGCCCGCGACGAAGATGTCGAGCGCGCCGTCCTGGTCGTAGTCGAAGAACCAACACGGGAAGCTCGAGATCGGCAGGCCGACGCCCGCTTTCTCCGCGACGTCCTCGAACGTCCCGTCGCCTCGGTTGTGGTAGAGCCGGTTCGGCGCCGCCATGTTCGACACGTAGAGATCGGGGAAGCGGTCGCCGTCGTAGTCGCCCCACGCGACGGCCTTCGTGTAGCGATCGTTCGTGACGCCCGCGGCGGCGGCGACGTTCGTGAACTGCCCATGCCCGTCGTTCCGATGGAGCTCGCACGGCGCGCGAACCTCGCCGTCGTCTTCGTTTCCGACGAAGAGGTCGAGGTCGCCGTCGTTGTCGTAGTCGAGGAACGCAGCCGTCTGCGACGGGAAGCGGCTCGCGCCGAGGCCCGCTTCGAACGTGACGTCGGTGAACACGCCGTGTCCGTCGTTCCGCAAGAGCGACTTCGGGTGGAGACCGTCTTTCCGCCACCATCCGCCGCGCAGCACGAGCGCGTCGACGTCTCCGTCGCCGTCGTAGTCGCCGCTCACGAGGTTGAGACCGCCGACGAGCCCGTCGAGGTGCGCCTCGTGCGTGCGATCGACGAAGCGGCCGCTCGCTGCGTCGTCGTAGTAGCGCAGTTGTCCGTCCGTGTTCGAATCGGAGATCAGGAGCTCGAGCCGACCGTCTCCGTCGAAGTCCTCGGCGACCGCGCCTCCGGCGAGCCCGGTGGCTCCGAGGCCGACTTTCGAGCTCACGTCGACGAAGCGCGGGAACGGCTCGTCCGACTGGAACACGCTCTCGGGGATGCGGTACGCCTCGGGCACTCCGTCCGGCCACGTGCCGAGCGTCATGTGCGCGACGTTGAGCAGCCAGCGCGCCTTGATCGCGGTCTTCGAGCTGGGCTTGGCGAGTTCGAGCGCCCGGGTGAACTGCTGGATCGCGTTCGTCGAGCCCTGCTTCTCCGTGTGCAGACCACCGCCGCGGATCGGGAGGAGGCAACTGTCCGCGTTGAACTTGAGGCAGCAGTTCTGGTTCTCGCCGAGGCGCATCCACGCCGTGCCGTACAGGAACACGGCCTCCGCCGCTTCGTCGCGCGAGAGCGCGGGCCCGAGCGAGTCCATCCGCGCGATCGCGCTGCGTCCCGCTTCGATCGCTTCGTTCGTCTCGCCGATGCGGAGCAGCTCGAACACGAGGTACGTCTCGAGGCGCCAGCGCTCGAGCTCCTTGCCCGCCGCCGTGGGACGGGCGAGCCGCTTCTTCAGCGCGTCGACGACCGCGGTGCCGAGGTAGATGTTGCTCTTCAGCGTCTGCGCGTGGACCTCGCGCAGGAGGGCGAGCATGCGCTCGTGTCCGTCGGCTCCGGACGCCGGGGCGTTCGGAGCGCTCGCGGCACCCGACTGCGGCGCGGTGGAATTCGCCGCGGCTCCGTCCGTGGCGGCTGCCGGGAAGACGAGCAGGCCGAGCGGGAGGAGGATCCAGGCTCCGAGGGCGGTCACGATGCGGCTCCGAGGGTCCAATCGGGCACCCTAGAGAGCCCGGGAAGTCCGGATAAGCACGAAGTCGCCGTTTGTCGTCCGCTGACAGGACTCGAACGCAGCCAGCGACCTCATGGCGTGGAGCCCAGCTATCGACTTGAGCAAGAGGCGTCCTGGACCCGAGCGGGCTCCTCGCGCCCCAGGCGGCCTCGGTCGAACCGCGGACCTTTCCATCCGCCCCGCGCACGCCCGTCCCGGGCCTCGGAGGCGACCGGAGGTCACGCGGGCCTCGGCCTCCGCTCCCGGGAGGCGTGGGGTGGGCGGGCGAGCGCTACCCTGCCTCGCCGATCATGAGCTTCGACGCCCTCGCGCGCCTCTTCGCCCTCCGCGCCCCCGGCCGCTCACCGACGCTGGCCGTG
>JAXMBZ010000022.1:0-25194 GCA_046349615.1 Planctomycetota bacterium | reverse complement strand
AAGATCGAGGGCGTGGACCACGTGTTCGTGCTCGAACGCGACGTCGCCCGCGCGCGGCGCGTGGTCCTCGGTGACGCGAAGTCGGGCAAGGTCGTCGTGTCGACCGGTCTCGTCGAGGGCGAGACGATCGTCCTCGCGCCGCCGACCGAGCTCCGCGACGGCCAGCGCGTGCGCGTCAGGGCCTGACGCGCGAGCCCGCGGAGTCCGTCGCCTTCCACCCGCGAACGGGCGGTCTTCGCCGGTGCGTCCCATGCGCCGCGCCGCTATGCTCACCGCGCGCGCGGCGGAGGGACCGCGCGTTTCCCCCGGAACTTCCGGCCCTTCGGCCGCATCGACGCGCTCATGTCCAAGCCGCTCATCCAACTCCGCGACGTCACGAAGACCTACTCCCGCGGCGGCGAGACGCTGATCGTGCTCGACCGTCTCGCCCTCGACATGGAGGCGGGCGGCTACTTCGCGCTGATGGGGCCGTCGGGCTCGGGGAAGACGACGCTGCTCAACCTGATCGGCGGACTCGACCGCGCGGACTCGGGCTCGATCCAGATCGGCGACGACGACCTCGCGCAGATGGACAACGCGGAGCTCGCCGAGTGGCGTTCGCGCTCGGTCGGGTTCGTGTTCCAGGGGTTCAACCTGATCCCGGTGCTGACCGCGCGCGAGAACGTCGAGCTCCCGCTCCTGCTCGCGCCGCTCAAGCGCGCCGAGCGCCGGCGCCGCGCCGAGTACGCGCTCGAACTCGTCGGGCTCTCCGACCGCATGAACCACCGGCCGGGACAGCTCTCGGGCGGTCAGGAGCAGCGCGTGGCGATCGCGCGCGCGATCGTGACGGACCCGACGCTGATCCTCGCGGACGAACCGACGGGCGACCTCGATCGCGCGTCCGCGGAGATGGTGCTCGAGCTGCTCGGCAAGCTGAACGACGAGCTGAAGAAGACGATCCTCATGGTCACGCACGACCCGCACGCCGCCGAGTGCGCGAAGACGATCGTGCACATGGACAAGGGCGCCCTCGGGAGCATCGAGACGCGCACGCCGCGCAAGCCGTCCGCCGCAGCGGCCGCGCAACGGTGAGGCTCGCACCATGCCCTGGCGCCTCGTCTACAAGAACATCACGAAGCACTGGATGCGCTCGACGCTCACCGTCGGGTCGCTGATCCTCGCGCTCTTCCTCCTGTGCCTCCTGCGTTCGCTCGTCGTCGCGCTCGACGCCGGCGTGCGCAACGCCGCGGTCGACCGCTTGATCGTCCAGTCGTCGGTGAGCTTGTTCGTCTACCTGCCCGAGTCGTACGAGCAGAAGATCGAGCAGGTCGACGGCGTGCAGCACGTCTGCCGCTGGAACTGGTTCGGCGGCTACTACCAGGAGCCCTCGAACTTCTTCGCGCAGTTCGGCACGGACGTCGACGACTTCATCGCGTCGTACCCGGAGGTCGAGGTGATCGAGGGCTCGGTCGACGAGTTCCGCAAGGAGCGCCAGGCGTGCCTCGTCGGCGCCGACACCGCGACGCGCTTCGGCTTCAAGGTCGGCGACAACGTGCCGCTGATCGGCGCGCTCTTCCCGCGCAACGACAAGCAGCCTTGGAACTTCAAGGTCGCCGGGATCTACCGCTCGAACAAGACGAACGTCGACAACAACACGCTCTTCTTCCACTGCGAGTACCTCGAGAAGGCGCTCGAGTCGGGCGAGGCCACGGGACCGGGCGGCGTCGGCATCTACGTGGTGAAGCTCGCGCCCGGCGCCGACCGCGTCGCGGTCGCGGGGGCGATCGACACGCTGTTCGAGGGCGGGCCGCAGCGCACGCAGACGAACACCGAGGCCGAGTTCCAGGCGCAGTTCGTCTCGATGGTCGGCAACGTCCCGCTCTTCGTGTCGTCGATCGGCGGCGGCGTCATGCTCGCGATCCTCCTCGCGGCGCTGAACACGATGCTCATGGCCGCGCGCGAGCAGACGCGCGACGTCGGCGTGCTCAAGGCGCTCGGGTTCTCGGACGCGACGGTGTTCGGGCTCATGCTCGCGCAGTCCCTCGTGCTGTGCGGACTGGGCGGCGCGCTCGGGATCGGGCTCGCGAAAGCGACGGAGCCCGTGCTCGTCTACCTCTTGAGCTCGATGTTCCCGGGCTACTCCGTGTCGGACGAGACCGTGCTCCAGGCGCTCGTCGTGACCCTCGCGATCGGACTCTTCGCGGGCATCGCACCCGCGTGGCGCGCTCGCAACCTCCAAGTGATCACGGCGCTCCGCGCCACGGCGTGACATGGCCCTCGTCCCTCTCTCCTACAACTTCCGCAGCCTCTGGGTGCGCAAGAGCGCGACGCTCTTGACCATCCTCGGCATCGGCGCGACCGTCGCGGTGCTCGCGGGCGTGCTCGCGCTCCGCGCCGGTTTCCAGGGGCTCTTCCGCGAGAACGGGCGCGACGACATCGCCGTGTTCCTGCGTCAGGGCTCGACCAACGAAGGCGACAGCGCGTTCACGCGTGAGCGCGCCGAGATCCTGATGAAGACGCTCGACGTCTTCGAGATGGACGCGCAGGCGAAGCCGCTCGTCTCCGCCGAGACGTACCTCGCGGTCCGCCTCTTCAAGTCGGACGGCGGCGAGACGAACGTCCCCGTGCGCGGCGTCCAGCCGATGACGTTCGCGATCTACGGGGACGACCTCCGGATCGTCGAAGGCCGCAACTTCACGCCGGGCACGGACGAGGTGGTCGTCGGCGACAAGATCGCGGACCGCATCCAGGACTGCCACGTCGGCGACACGGTCCAGTTCAACACGACGCCCTTCAAGGTCGTCGGCGTGTTCCATCACTCCGGCGCCTTCTCGTCGGAGATCTGGGGCGACCGCGATCGCATCTCGGAGGCGCTCGAGCGGCCGATCTTCAACCGGATCATCGCGCGCGTGAAGCCCGACGTGGATCTCGGCTGGGACGGCGAGAAGAACGCGCCGAAGAGCGGGCTCGCGCTCCAGCTCGACTCCGATCCGCAGGTGCCGTGCAAGGTGATGACCGAGCGTCAGTACCTGACCGCGCAGTCCGCTGCGCTCGGTGCGGTGCTCCTCGTGCTCGGCCAGGTCCTCGCGCTGATCATGGGCATCGCGGCCGTCTTCACCGCGACGAACACGATGCTCTCGGCGCTCGCGGCGCGCACGCGCGAGATCGGCATCCTGCTCAGCCTCGGCTACCGGCCGATCGCGATCTTCGCGTCGTTCCTGTTCGAGTCGATGGTGCTCGGGCTCCTCGGCGGCGTCGCGGGCTGCCTGATGGCGCTGCCGATCCACGGCACGGAGACGGGCACGATGAACTTCAACACGTTCACCGAGGTCGCGTTCGCCTTCCGCCTCACGCCGGAGCTGCTCACGCAGGCCGTGATCTTCTCGGTCGTGCTCGGTCTGCTCGGCGGCGCGTGGCCCGCGCTCCGTGCGGCGCGCATGGAGCCGACGCGCACGATGCGGCGCGAGTGAGCGCGGTCAGCGCGGAGGAGCCGCGTACCGCGGATCGAGCTCAGCCGCGCGCTCGAAGTGCGGCTTCGCCTCGGTCGCGTTCCCGCGCGCGGTCAACGCACGCGCCAGGTTGAAGTGCGCTGCAGCGTGGTCGGGCGCGAGCTCGACGGCGCGGCGCAGGCTCGCCTCCGCTTCGTCGGCGCGGCCCGCGTCGAGGAGCAGGTAACCGAGGTTGTTGCGCGCGTCGGCGTCGTTCGGGAGGAGCACGACGACGCGCTCGAGGTCGCGCAGCGCGTCCGCCTTGCGTCCGAGCGCGATCTCGACGCTCGCGAGGTCGTAGCGCGTCGTCCCGTCGTCGGGGACGAGCGCGAGCGCGCGTTGGAGGTGCTCGACCGCCGCGTCGTACTCGCCCTCGTTCGCGAGCACCTTGCCGAGGCCCTGGTGCGCGGCGGGGGAGTCCGCGTCGACGGTGAGCGCGAGCTCGAACGCCGCGCGCGCGGCCTTCGCCTCGCCGCGCGTCGCCTGCACCGCGCCGAGCAGGCACGCGGCTCCGAGGCGGAACGAGCGCACGTTCGGCCGCGGGAAGTCGCACGAGGAGAGGCTCGCGAGCGTCGTGTCGAGGAGCTTCGCCGCCTCGTCCCAGCGCTGGTCGTTCGCGAGCGACTGCGCGTAGGAGCGCGTGATCGCGAGGTCCGTCGGCGCGCGCGCGTGCGCGGTCTCGAGACGCGCTCGACAGCCGCGCTCGTCGCCGCGCAGGTCCGAGAGGAGCGCGAGGTCGTGCTGCATCGACGGCGAGAGCCAGAGCCCGAACTGCTCGCACCGGTCGAGGTGGGTCTCCGCGCGGCGGAGCTCCGCGTCCGCGGCGGGGTCGCCGTGCGTGCGGAGGTCGCGCGCGGCGGCGAGCGCCTCGCGCCCTTCGACCTCGTTCCACCGGATCCAGGCGCTGTGCCCGAGCAGCGCGAACAGGGCCGCCGTGCAGGCGAGGAACGCTTGTCCGCCCGTCGTGATGCGGCCCGCGCGCTCGATCTGGAGCGCGTTCAGGCGGACGTCGCGCCGCGTCCACGCGCGCAGCGCGAGCACGCCGAGGTACGCGAGCATGGCGCCGATCGCCAGCGCGAGGAAGAACGGGAACGTGTCGTAGAGCCCACGCACGGAGAACAGCGTCGCGAAGAGGATGCCCGCCATCAGGAGCTCCTCCGCGAACGTGAAGTCGTACGCGTAGCGGAGGCGCGCGAAGCCGAACTTGCCGCGCACGACGGGCGGGACCGTGAAGCCGAAGCGCGGGTTGCCGTCGGGGCACGCGGCGACGCAGTCGAGGTCGCGCATGCACGCGGGGTTGACGACGGTGCCGAACTGCTCGAGCTCTTCGTGCACGCGGATCCCGGACGCGCACGCCGCCGTGCAGCGCCCGCAGCTCGAACAGTCGCCGCGCGCGACGATGCGGCCCGGCGCGATGCGCTCCGCGAGTCCGAACACCGCGCCGTAGGGGCACACGTACGTGCAGAACGAGCGCGAGCCGAGCATCCACACCATCACGAAGCCGCACAGGACGAACGTCAGCGCGGACACGAACGGTCCGGGGAGGTTGCGCAGGAAGTCGCTCGTCAGGAACGACGCCCAACCCTCCGCGTCCGAGGCGAAGTGGAGCTTCACCGGCGGCGCGCCGACGATCAGACGGTGGATCTGCGGCCACACGAACATGTACGCGGCCGTGCCGATCGGCACCCAGAGGAGCAGGCGCGAGCGCACGGGCTTCGGACGGAGCTTGAGCTTGCCGAGCAGCCACGCGCACAAGTCCTCGAGCGCGAGGATGTGGCAGCCCCAAGCGCAGAAGAAACGCCCGAACACGAGCGTCGCGAGCGTCAGCACCGCGAACATGAGGAAGCCCGCGGTGACGATGCCGAGCTCGAACGTGTACATCGCCTCGTTCAGCTCGAGCGGCGCGAGCGTGCGGCCGTTCCACTTCCAGTGGAGGACGTGGAACACGATGATCAGGAACGTGCTCGCGAGGATGATCGCGCGGCGGCGACCGTAGGACTTCGGCCGTGCGCTCGGCGCGGACGGGGAGCCCTCCACCGTGTCGGGCATCGACGGACCGGCGCGGGGTCCAGGCCCCGCGGACCGAGCCGTGGCGTCCGTCGCTCCCGCCGCGTCGGCATCGGCGACGCGGGACGAAGTTGGCCTGCGAGTCACGGGCACTGTGCTCCGAGACGGCCGGAGACGAGGATCCAGTCGCGCACGCCGATCTGATGATCGCCGTCCACGTCCGCGCGGGGATCGAAGCCCGGCTCGTTCCACTTCCGCCCGAAGTTCGCGAGCACCAGCGCTTGATCGGCGCGTCCGACGCCGCAGTCGCCGTCGACGTCGCCGAAGAGGAACGGCGAGAGCGCGATCTCGGCGTGCGTCATGCGGACCGGCTGGTCCTTCCCCGCCGCGTTCCACAGATCGAAGAGGTGCTGGCCGCGAGCGTCGGTGTGATTGTTGTCGCGCAGGTCCTCGACGTAGTGACGCGGCATGTTCTGGTAGTTGACGTCCACTTCGACGCGGGCAGCGTCGGGCGGGGCGGTGAACCACGCATCGTCCCAGTACTGTCCGTCCGCGTAGACGTGCTCGACGACGGGCGCGCCGCCCGCCTCGAACGCTGCGTTCGTGAAGCCTCGCGGCGGGATGCGGTTGTCCTTCACGATCGTGTCGGCGAGCGACATGTGACCGGTCGGACCCGCGGGATATCCCGTGATCGCCGCCGCGGCGGGCGAGAGACCGACGTGCATCTCGTAGATGCGCGTGGAGCGTTCGTCGAGCACAGCGGTCGTCCCGTCGTAGTGCCCGTACTCGCGCAACAGCGCTCCTTGGACGTCGTAGAAGCGCACGCCGAGCCACACGCGCCGGCCTTCGATGTGGCCGGTGGGGAGCTTGTGCCCCGTCTCGTTGACGACGCGCACACGCACCGCTCCGTTCGACTGACGGATGCCGACGGACGCCGCGCGCCGCAGCATCGAGATCGCCGCGCGCCGTCCGTGCGCGAGATCCTCCGGGTCGACCTCGGGATTGCCCGCCTCCTGCGCCGCGATCAAGTCGAGGACCGATGCGGCTGCCCCGGCGAACTGATGCAGCTTCATCCCGCTGCGTTCGGGGCCGAAGTAGCACACACGAGCGGTCTGCGACGGCATGTGGCAGTCCTGGCACGTGCTCACGTGGCTCGCGTTCTCGCCGCCGAAGCGCCCTTGGAGATCGACGCCCGCAGGACTGTTGAACGCGGAGAGTCGCCACTCCGTGTACGTGCGTTCGAGCGGGAACTGCGTCCACGGATCGGAGCTCGGTGAGCGCTGACCCACGGCATTGTAGGCGTAGGAGCCGTTCGCCTGACGCGTCGTCGCGACGTTACCGACGTCGTGGCACGAGCCGCAGAGCTCGGCCTTCTTGTGGTATTCCGAGTACAGCGCCTCGTGCGGTGTGGCCGGCTGCAGGAGCGGTCCGCGCCGCCTGCCGACCGGATCCAACACGAACATCGCGTTGCCGACGAACGTGGGCGGGTCGACCAGGCCTTGGAGGATGGCGAGGTCCTCGTGCGGATGGCCGGGCGAGTAGACAGGATCGACGAGCGAGTGGCAGAAGTGGCACGAGATGCCGTCCTTGTCGAGCGCGTCGAGCGTGAGTCCCGTCGAGTCGTTCGCATGACCCGTGACGATCGACATCGGCACGTGACAGCGCAGGCAGTAGTACCCGACGTTCGCGACGTCTTGGTTCGCCGTCGAGAGCTGGGCGAAGAAGAGCGGATCGCGCCCGGCCTGCGCCATGAGGCTGCCCCGCCAATTGCGGGCGGGTTCGTGCAGCGGATCGAAGTCCCCGTGGCAACTGCGGCAGTCGTTCGAGTCGTAGAGCACGGTCGGGCTCAAGTCCCCGACCTGCGTGCCCGGGACGTGGAAGTCCTCGAGCGTCATCTGGATCAGCGCGGCGGCTCCGATGCCAGCGAGCCCGAGCGCGCCCGAGACGAAGATGAGTCGCCGCCACCAACCCCGAGTGACTCGCTGCGATGTCGACATGTTGCCCTCCAGCATGCGGGGACCCCGATCTCTCCGCCGGAGAGCGGAGACCACTCAAGGCTAGAGCGCGCCGCGCCGGACGCGGGTGGGGTAAGGAGCGCAGGAAAATCGTTCTCGTGGGGGCAGTGTGCGAAGTCGCCGCGGCGCCGCGGCTACGTCGTTGGACGCACCATCGGGAGGCTCTATGCTCCTGGGACCCGCATGCGCGCGACCCGCCAGAACGAAAGGCGTGATCCCGCGTGGACGCACGTCGTGCTGCTCGTCGTGGCGACGTTCGTCGCGTTCGGGCCGGCGCTCGGCGCCGAGTTCACGAACTGGGACGACCGCGAGAACTTCGTCGAGAACGCGGCCTACCGCGGGCTCACCGCGGAGCACCTGCGCTGGATGTTCACGACGACCCACATGGGGCCGTACCAGCCGCTCTCGTGGCTGACGCTCGCGATCGACCACGCGATCGGCGGGCTCGACGCGACCGTCTACCACCGCACGAACCTCGTACTGCACGCGTGCGGAGCGATCGCGCTGTACGCGTTCGCGCGGCGCGTTTTCGACGACCTCGGACGCGGAACGCGCTTCCTCACGGATGCGCGCACGCGCGCGTTCGCGGCGTTCGGCGCGGCGCTCCTGTTCGCGGTGCATCCGTTGCGCGTCGAGTCGGTCGCGTGGGTCACCGAGCGGCGCGACGTCCTCAGCGCGCCGTTCTACTTCCTGTTCCTGCTCGCGTGGTGGCGCTACGCGCGCGGCGGCGGAGCGCGCGACTACGGATTCGCGCTCGCGGCGCTCGTGCTCTCGCTCCTCGCGAAGGCGTCGGCGATCGTCGCGCCGGTGTTGCTCGTCGTGCTCGACCTGGGCCCGCTGCGCGAGGAAGCGCGCGCGCGCGGACTCCGTCGATGCGTGCTCGAGAAGCTGCCCGTGCTCGCGATCGTGATCCCCGTCGCGTGGATCGCCGCGGTCGGACAGGCGCGCGACTCGACGATGCTCGGGACCGAACTCCACGGACCGACGACGCGCGCGATCCAGGCGCTGTATTCCGCTTGGTTCTACGCGTCGCGCACGCTCTGGCCCGCGGGTTTGCAGCCGATGCACCGGCTCCCGTCGATGGCGAGCTTCTTCCAGGCGGAGCTCCTCGTGCCCGCCGCGATCGCGCTCGTCGCGACGGGCGTCGCGCTCTTCGCGTGGCGCCGACGCAGCCCGGCGGCGTGGGCGTGGTGCGCGTACCTCGTCGTGCTCGCACCGGTCAGTGGGCTCGCGCAGAGCGGCGGGCACCTCGTCGCGGATCGCTACAGCTACCTTTCCTGCGTTCCGTTCGCGCTGCTCGCGGCCGCGGGGCTCGCGTGGATCGCGCGGCACGGGCGCGAGCTCGCGTGGGGCGCGCTCCTCGTCGTCGCCGGCCTGCTCGCGTGGCGCTCGAACGGGCTGACGCGCACGTGGCACGACTCGTGGACGCTCTGGCGTTCGACGCTCGACGTCGACCCGCTGAACGACACCGCGCTGGTGAACCTCGCGGTGCTCGAGCTCGAGACGGCGCAGACGCTGCCCGACGCGGCGCGCGCGCGGGAGATGCTGCTCCAGGCGAACGCGCACGCGTCGCGCGCCGTCGAGCTGAACCCGGATCCTCGGCGTCTCTACAACCTGGCGGCGACGTGCGTGAAGCTCGCCGACTACGATCCGGACCGCGCGAAGGAGCACATCGAGAACGCCGCGCGCTTCGCCGATCAGGCGCGCGCGCGCGCGAAGGAGCTCGGGCTCCGCATCGAGCCGCGCTGGAGCGTGATCCACGCGTTCGCGTGCTTCTACGCGGAGCGTTGGGAGGACGCGGTCGCGGCGGCGCGCGACGCGCTCGCGGGGCGGCCGGACGATCGCGACGTGCGCCGCCTCGAAGCGGATTCGCTCGTCAAGCTCGGGCGCGCACACGAGGCGGTGCTCCGCATGCAGGAGACCGTGGAGCTCGCGCCGGACGACACCCTCGTGTGGCTCGCGCTGTCGCTCGCGCGGCGCGCGGACGGCGACGTCCCGGGAGCACGCGCGGCGGCGAACGAGGGGCTCCAGCGCGCGGAGCGCGTCTACGGCGCGCACGCGAAGGAGCTGCGTTGGTACGACGCGCTGGTGCGCGCGTCACGGCCCTGAACGCGCGGACGGTGCGCGTGTCACCCGCGCGGGAGCGCGGCAACGCACGTCGGCACCCGCGCAGCGCCGCACGTGGGCACTCGCGCGGCGCGGGCGCGCGTCACGCTCGGTGCCGGCGCGCTTCCACGCACTCGCGCACGCCGCGCTCGAGCCCGATCGTCGGCGTGAAGCCGAGGCGCGCGAGCTTCGCGACGTTCGGCACGCGGCGCGCGACCGAGCCGGGCGGCGCGGGGCGGGCTTCGATGCGCGCGCGATGTCCGCTCGCGCGGAGCACGAGCTCCGCGAGGTCCGCGATGCGCGTCTCCTCGGCGCAGCCGATGTGGTAGACGCCCGGCGCGCCCGCGAGCCCGGCTTCGACGGACAGGCGCACGCCGCGCACCGCGTCCTCGACGTGGAGGAACGAGCGCGTCTGTTCGGGGCCGAGCACGACGAGCGGATCGACGCGCTCGACGCAGCGTTCGACGAGCTCCGGGATCACGTGCGTCGCGGGCATCCGCGGACCGTACACGTTGTGGAAGCGACCGACGACCGCCGCGAAGCCCGCCTCGCGCGCGAGCCCGAACGTGGCGGACTCGCCGGCGATCTTGCTCGCGGCGTAGGACCAGCGCGGGAGCTCGATGTCGCCGATCGAGAGCGCGACGTCCTCCGGCGTCGGGATCGGGACGGTGCCCGCGTCGACGCCGCTCGCGTAGTTCTCGCTCGAGCTCGCGAAGAACACGGCCTTCGCGTGCACGTCGCGTGCGAGCTCGAGGACGTTCAACGTGCTCCGCAGGTTCACGCGCAGCGTGTCCCACGGATGCTCGTTCACGTACTTCACGCCGACGATCGCGGCGAGGTGGTAGACGCACTCGAACGGCCCCGCGAGCTGCGGCGCGTGCGGCTTTCCGGCGGATAGGTCGCAGCGCACGACGCCGAGCTCGCCGTGCGCGCCCTGCGCGAGCCGATCGAGATCGTCCATGCCGCCCTTGAAGCCGCTGTCGACCGCGACGACGGTGCGCCCGGCCGCGAGGAGCTGACGAACGACCTCGTGCCCGATCAGGCCCGAGGCGCCGGTGACGAGATCGCGCGGCTTCATGCCTTGGAGCCCGCTCCGCGCTTCGATGCGCTGCCTTCGTTCGCGTGCAGATCGCCGCGGCCGAACACTTCGAGCCGCACGCCCGCGTTCGCGAGCGGGCCCGCGAGCACCGGGGCGACCACGTTCCACGGATCGATCACGAGCGCGCCGGTCGGGACGAGCTCGAGCAGTGCTTCCGGCAGCTCGCGCGCGAAGAGCGGATCGGGAAGGCACAAGACGACGATCGACGCGCCGCGCAGCGCCGCGCGCGGATCGGGCGCGAACTCGAGCCCCGGCATCTCGTCGCAGCTCGTCACCAGCGGGTCCCACGCGACGACGGACACGCCCTCCGCTTGCAACGCGCGCGCGAGCGCTTCGGTCGGCGAGCTGCGCGTGTCCGCGACACCGGGGCGATACGTGACGCCGAAGAGCGTCGCCTTGCGGCCCGCGAGCCGGCCGAAGTGGTCGCGCGCGAGCTCGAGCGCGCGCAGCGGCATGCGCTCGTTGACGAGGATCGCCTTGCGCGAGAACGGGAGCTCCGCCTTCACGCCGAGCACGTTTTCGGCGCCGTAGGCCGCGAGCAGCGCGTCCTTCGTCAGGCAGTACCCGCCGACGCCGAGCCCCGGGAGCATCATGTTGTCGTGCGTGCCCTTGCGGACGCGGATCGAGTGGATCACGTCGAAGAGGTCGACGCCGGCGCGCTCGGCGAGCCGCGCCCATTCCTCGATGAACGCGATGTTCACGGCGCGATACGAGTTCTCGAGCAGCTTCGCCATCTCGGCCGCGCGCGTCGACTTGTGGCGCCAGAGCGGATGGCGGTCGACCTCGACGAAGCACGACAAGAAGTCGCGCGCGAGGTCGGCGCTCTCCTCGTCGATGCCCGCGTAGGCGCGCGGGAAGCGGTTGACCGAGTCGAGGTAGCCCGGACCGGGCATGACGCGCTCGTAGCAGTACGCGTAACGCGGCTTCGCGCGCTCGACGTCGAGGCCCTGATCGCGGCAGCCCGCGACGAGCGCGGGATAGAGCTTCGTGTCCGAGAGTCCGACGGGCAGCGTGCTCTCGACGCACACGAGCGCGCCGGCCTTCATGTGCCGACCGATCGTGCGCATCGCGCGCTCGTAGCCCTCGATCGGCATCGAGAGCTCCTCGGTCTGGCCCGGCGCGCGGACGAGGTCGAGGTTGATGCAGCAGACGATCACGTCGCACTCGGAGAGCACGCGCGGATCGGTGCTCGCGACGAGGTTCCTCGGCTCCTTCGCGGCCGCGGCGAACACGCCGGCGAGCGCGGGGTCGTCGGCCCAGATCGGCGGCTTACCGTGCTCGACGCTCTCGACTTTCTGGACTCCGGTCGGGCTGTCCTGCTCGACGCCGATCACGAAGTAGGAGCGCTTCCCGAGCTGCGTCGTGCGCGCGAGGTTCGCGGCCGTCGCCGTGCCGACGAAGCCGAGCCCGAGCACGCCGATGATCCGTTCTCCGCGCGCGCGCGCCTCCGCGGCGCGGCGTGCGATCTCGAGGTGTTTCATGCCTTGACGATTCCCGTCTTCAGTGCGAGGGCGAGCTTGAGCTTGTACCACGCGACGCGCAGTCCATCCCACGCCGTCGCGCCCTTGACGGCGAACGGGACGTGGATCGGGACCTCGACGATGCGCACCTTCGCGTGGAGCGCGCGCATCATGATCTCGCTCTCGATCTCGTAGCCGCGCGCGGTGAGCGGCATGCGGAAGATCGTCTCGGCCGTGAACGCGCGGAACCCGGTCTCGGTGTCCGTGAGCCAGCGGCCCGTGAGCAGGAACGACTGCATGCGCAGCACGTGGTTGCCGAACTTGTTGATCGCGCGCGTGCGCAGCGTGCCGAGCATGCGCGAGCCCGACACGAGGTCCGCGCGGCCTTCGAGGAGCGGCGCGAGGAGGACCGGGATCTCCTCGGGCAGGTGCTGTCCGTCCGAGTCGAGCATGACGACGATGCCCGCGCCGAGCTCCTTCGCGCGCGCGATGCCCTTGATCAGCGCGTAGCCCTTGCCGCGCACGTTCTCGGGCTCCGGCACGTCCGCGCCCGCCGCGCGCGCCGCCGCCGCCGTGCCGTCGCGCGACGCATCCGCGGTGACGACGACGTGATCGACGAAGGGCCGCGTGCGCGCGACGATCTCGGGGATCAGGCGCTCGAGGTTGTACGCGGGGAGGACCGCGACGACGGTCGGCCGATTCGGCATGGGCGGGAGGCGGGGGGAGCGAGCGAGGGACGCGGGATCGAGCGGGGGGTGTCCAAGGATCTACCCTTTTCGGCGCGCCGCCCGTGCGCAGCTCGGCGTAGTCGCGCCGTTCGCACGGCGGAGGGCGCGGTGGCCGCCGCTCCCGCGCCTCAGCTCCCGCGCTCGACGCGCGTCATCAACGCGGGGAGTCGGTTCGGGTCCGCGGTCTCCGCGAGGCTCCCGCGTCCGCGCTGCACGTACGCGCGCGCGGGCTCGAAGAGACTGCGCGGGCCGGGGAGTCCGGAGCGCTCGAAGAGCTCCTTGTCGTGCACGGGATCGATCGTCTGCACGATGCGGCTCGCGACGTAGGGGCGGAGCGCGGCCTCGCCGAGTTGGCGCACGAGCTCCGACCCGCGCGGACCGACGATCGTCACGTGCACGGGCTCGTGGAAGAAGAGGTCGACCGCGCGCGCATAGCCCGCGACGAAGTGGCCGTAGCGCTTGTAGTCGGCGACGAAGCTCTCGAGCGTCGCGCGCGCCGTGTCCGCGTAGTCGTCCTCGCGCACGAGGCAGGCGAGACGGAGCAGCGCCTCCGCCATCACGGAGTTCTCGAGGATCGAGCGGTTGCGCCGGCGCAGGCCGCCGTACGCGCCCGGGTCGTGCGGCGTGTCGTAGAAGCCGCCGGTCGGGCTCTGCAGGTTCTCGATCGTCCAGTCGGCGAGCTTCTTCGCCGGCGCGAGGTAGCGGCTCTCGCCCGCGTACTGGAGCGCGTCGACGAGCGCGCGCAGCACGAACGCCTGGTCCGCGAGCAGTCCAGGCAGTTGGTACGAGCCGTCCCAGTAGTGGTAGACGCCGCGGTGCTCGTCGAAGAGTTCGTTCACGACGAAGTCGAGCGTCGCGAGCGCCTGCTCCTTGTGCTTCGGCTCGCGCAGCACCATCGACGCCTTGAAGAGCGACGACACCGCGATCGCGTTCCAGTTCGCGAACAGCGTCGGATCGCACGCGGGCGCGCCCATCGCCTTGCGTTGTTCGAGCGTCGAGAGGCGCGCGTACGCGGGGTTCGCGTCCTGGCTGCCCTTGAACGCCTTGTGCTCCGGATCGAGCAGCGACGCGTACATCCAGCGCAGGATGCCCTCCGCGGTCGCGCGATACGACTCGTCGCCGAACACCTGGTGCGCCTCGAGGTAGACGTGCAGGCGCTGAGAGTTCGAGTCGAGCATCTTCTCGTGGTTCGGCACGCTCCAGTCGGGCTGCGTCGCGTAGCGGTAGAAGCCGCCCTCCACCTTGTCGTGGATCTCGCCCTCCTGCATGCAGCGCAGCGTGCGCCGCACGAGCGCGAGCATCGCCTGGTCGCCGGTCTGCGACCAACGCACGAGCGCGAAGTCGAGCGCCTCGGTGTTCGGGAACTTGTGCTCGCGTCCCCAGCCGCCCCATTGCGGGTCGGCGTTCTCGAGCACCATCCGCGCAACGTTCTCGACGATCTCGAGCGAGAGCTGCGGCGTGCGCGCGCGCGGACCGCGGTTCCCGTCCTCCTGTTTCCGGCGTTCTTCGAGTTCGTCGATGCGCAGTCGGATGAGCTCGCGGTTCTTCACGTAGTAGTCGGAGACGAGCTGGAGCCGGGCGACGAGCTCGTCCGCCTCGAGGTACGTGTCCGCGGCGAGCAACTCGCCCGTGTCGTCGAGCCATGCGAGCGTCGGCCAGCCGCCCTTCGAGTAGCGCGCGTCGAGGTCGGGACGGCGGTCCTTGTCGACCTGGATCGCGACGAAGCGCTCCTTCACGAGCGCGACCACGCGCGGATCGGCGAAGACCTGGCGCTCGAGCTCCTTCGAGAAGCGGCACCACGCGGCACGGACGAAGAGCAGCACCGGCACGCCGCGCGCGCGCGCGTCCGCGAACGCCTCGTCGCACCAGTCCCACCAACGCAGGGGAGCGCCCATCGTGGGAGAACCCTACGCCTCGCGCGGCGCCGGTTCCACCTCGGCGGACGGTCGAGGGCCGTCAGCGCGGCGGGCCTGCACGCAGCTCGCGGTGGTGCGGCGGCGGACTCGTGGAGCGCGGCGCTCGTGCGGCGGTCCGCCGTCCGTGCGCGCTCACTCGGCCTGGCGCCGCGAGAGCTCGACGAACTCCGGCAGCTTGACGCTCTTCCAGTCGACCGTCGGGCAGTGCGCGTAGAGCTGGTCGAGCTCGTAGTACTCGCGCGCCTCGGGCTGCTGGATGTGCACGACCACGTCGACGTAGTCCATCAGCACCCACCAGCCGAGGTCGCCGCCTTCCGAGCGCGGATGCGTCTCGCCGAGCGCCTTGAGCTGCACGTGGATCTCGTCGTAGAGCGCCTTCACGTGCGGACGCGAGAGCCCAGAGACGAGCACGACGTAGTCGGCCACCTTGATCTGCTCGGCGACGTCGAAGACCTGGATGTCCACGCCCTTCTTTCGGTCGGCGAGGACGGCGGCGGCGGCGGCGATCTCGAGCGGGGTGATGGCGGGCTCCTTCTGGAATCGAGGGCGGGGATTCTACCGTCGGACCGCCCGGGCGGGAGGGGGGAGTCCCGATCCGCGCCCCGCGAGACGCGGAGACGGCGCGCGCGGCGCGGAACGGAGCGCGTCCCGACGCTTCTGGATCAGGGCTTGGGCGGCTGCGATTCGCCCAGGGCGGCCCGCTCGCGGCGCTTGAGCCACGCGCGGCCGACCACGATCAGGACGAGGGCGATCACCGCGAAGAAGAGCCAGTGGTGGAGCTCCCGCACGCGGTCCTTGAGCACGTCGAGCTGTTCGCCGAACAGCTTGCCGAGGTAGATCGACGTCGGCACGGACACGAGCACGCCGATCGTGTCGAGCAGGATGAAGCGCCAGAAGCTCATCTTCATCGTGCCCGCGACGAAGTACCCGGGGATGCGCAACCCGGGCAGGAAGCGGCACGTGAACACGGCCTTGTTGCCGTGCTCCGCGAAACGCCGCTCGAGCGCGGCGAAGCGCTCGGGGTGCAGGACCTTCGCGACCCACCTCGACTTCAGCGCGCCGAGGCCGTAGCGCCGTCCGAGCCAGTACGGGATCGAGTCGCCGATGAGGATCGCCGAGGAGCACACGAGCGTGATCCGCACGAACTCGACCTGCCCGTGATAGAGGAGGAAGCCCGACCCGATGAGCGCGACCTCCTCCGGCGACGGCAGTCCGAGCCCGCACAGGAACAGGAACACGAAGGGCCCCAGGTAGGGGAACTGGGTGAAGACGTCGATCACCCGCTGAAGCGTGTCGGAAGCCAAGAACACGGGGCAGAGATGCTAGCGAGGGCTCGATCCGCAGCCAGCGGAAAGCCGCCGGGCGATCAGCGGGCCGCGGCGCGGAGCTCGGCGGCGCGGGCGCGCGCGTCGGCGGCGGCGCTCCTCGCGTCGGGGTCGCCCTTCGAGGCGGCCGCGTCGTAGGCGCGCGCGGCGGAGTCGAAGAGCTCGGGCGCGCCGCCGGGCCACGGACGCTCCGCCTCGGGGACGTCCCCGTTCGCCGCGAGCTCGGCGAGGAACGAGAAGAGGACGCCGCGCTCGAACGACAGCGCGCCCGCCCCGTCCGCGTACGGCGCGCCCCGGTCGAGCCCGTCGAACGCGGCCTGCATCCAGAGCCGGCGCGCGGCGACGTCGGGCTCGCGCTCGAGGGCGGCGCGCTCGAACGCGAAGTGGCGCGCGAGGAAGATCCAGCCCGCGGGCGCGTCGGGAGCGAGCTCGAGCGCGCTCGCCGCGAGTGCGTAGCCCTCCGCGCGCCGGCCGCGGCGCCAAGCGTGGTCCGCGCGCGCCCACTGCACCTCCGCGGCCGTCTCCGCGAACGGTCCGAGCAGCCGTCGCGCGGCGGAGAGCTCGCGCGTCGCGGGCTCGCGCCAGAGGAACGGCGCGGCGAGGAGCGCGACGACGAGCGCCCAGAGCACGGCGCGCGCGCGTCCCGTGCGGAAGCGTTCGACCGCGTCGAGGAAGCGCGTCATCGCGTGCGCCTCCAGGCGGGCCGGCTCGCGGCGCAGAGCACGATCGCGAGCGCCACGAGCGCGCACGCGGCGACGATGGGCGCGGGCTCGAGCGCTCCGGGGACGCGCGCGCGTCCCGCGGCCTCGAGCGCGTCACCGAGCCCGCGCGCGGGGAACGCCGCGACGTCCGCGTCGAGGATCGCGGGGAAGAGCGCGAGCGCCAGCGTGCCCGCCGTCGCGAGCGCGGGAGCGAGCCACGCCGAGAGCGCGAGCGCGACCGCGCTCGCCGCGGCCGCGAGCGCGAGGAGTCGGAGCGCGAGCTCGACGCTCGCCGCGCGCGCGTCGTCCGCCGGCGTCCACGCGCGCGCGGTCTCCGCGCCGAGGAACACGCGCGCCTCGGGGTCCGTCAGCGCGAGCGAGAGCACGAGCGCGCCGTTTCCCTCGGGCACCTCGGCTTCGATGCGGCCGCGGGCGCCGAGCCGTTCGCGGTGCTCGCTCCGTGCGCCGCCCTCGCGCGCGAGCGCGAGCACGACTTCGGTCGCGGGACCCGCGCCGGCGCCGAGGACGAGCTCGACCTCGAGCCGTGCGCCGGGTGCGAACTCGCGGTCGCCGAGCCGCGCCGCATACGGCGCGCGGCCGGTGATCCAGCCCGTGCTCGGGAGCGGCACCGCTTCCGCCGCGCGGAACGTCGGAGTGCGGGAGCGACCGACCTCGCACGCGAACGCCACGGTCGCGACGAGCACCGCGCACGCCGCGACGTGCCCCGCGCACACGGCGGCGACGAGGCCCGCGCGCGGCGCGGCGCGCGGCGCGAGGAAGTCGAGCTCGCCCGTGCGCCAGCGCGCGAATTGCCGCGCACAGCGCAGCGCGGACCACGGGACGAGGAACAGCGCGCACGCGGTCCACAACGTCTCGCGCGCGGCGCCCGCGGCGTCGAGCGCGGCTCCGGCGGGCAGCGCGAGCAGCTCGGCCGCGCGCGTCTCTTCGCGCCAGCGCAGCAGTGCGAGCCCCGTCGCGATCACGGTGATCCCCGCGAGCGGCAGCCCGCGCGCGAAGGCGAGCCGCGCGAGCGGCGCGAACCACGCCGGTGCGGTCACGGCGCCTTCCCCGCCGCATCCCGCGCACTCCCGTGCGCGTGGCGGTGGCGGCGGTACACGTCGAGCAGCGTCCCCGCGCCGAGGACGTCGCGGGGTCGGCCGCGCTCCGCGACGCGCCCGCCGAGCAGCACGACCAGCTCGTCGCACCCGCCGACGAGATCGGAGAGGAGATGCGACGCGAGCACGACCGTCGTGCCGCGCGCGCGCGCCTCCGCGAGCACCTGGTCGAGCACCTCGAAGCCCTCCGCGTCGAGGCCCGCGGTCGGTTCGTCGAGCAGGAGGAGCTCCGGCCGCGCGATCCACGCCTGCGCGAGCCCGAAGCGGCGCAGCATGCCGCGCGAGTAGCCGCCGAGCGCCTTGCGCGCGTGCGCCTCCAGTCCGACGAGCGCGAGGAGCCGCGCGCACTCCGCGCGACGTTCGGCGCGCGGGACCTCCTGCAGCGCGGCCGCGAGGTCGAGCGCGGCGCGCGCGGAGAGCTCGGGCGGGAACGGCGAGTCCTCGGGCAGCCAACCGAGCCGCCGACGCACGGCGCGATCGAGCGGATGACCGCCGAGCACCTCGAGGTGTCCTTTCACGTGCGGCTCGAGGCCCGCGAGCACGCGCATCAACGTGCTCTTCCCCGATCCATTCGGGCCCGCGAGGCCGAGGACCGTTCCGGGCGCGAGCTCGAGGTCGATCCCGCGCAGCACGCGCTCGCGCCGACGGCCGAAGAAGTCGGGGTACGCGTGTTCGAGCCCCGCGAGTCGCACGCTCGGCGCGCTCATCGCCGCGCCTTCCCGCGCAGCATGTTGTCGAGCGCGGCGCCGACCGCGACCTTCCACTCCTCGCGCGCGAAGAACTGCGCGTCGTCGTGGCGGCCCGACAGCGTGACGAGCGACTTCGGCGGCTGCGCGGCGGCGAGCAGCGCTTCGGCGTGCGCGTAGGGGACGACCTCGTCGTCCTTGCTGTGCAGGAGGAGCACGGGCATCGGCACGCGCGCGATCTTCTCGAGGTTCGCGAAGCGCACGCGCGCGAGCGTGTGCACCGGCATCCACGGGTAGTACTTCGCGCCGAGGTCGGGGACCGACGTGAACGCGCCCTGCAGGATCAGCGAGCCGAACGGCTTCTCGAGCGCGAGCTCGACCGCCGGACCGCCGCCCATCGACTCGCCGAACACCGCGATCCGCGCGGTCTCGAAACCGAGCGCGCGCACGAGGTAGTCGTAGCCCGCGCGCGCGTCGCGGTACGTGCCCTCCTCCGTCGCGCGGCCGTCCGACGCGCCGTAGCCGCGCCAGTCGAGCAGCAGCGTCGTGAAGCCGAGGTCGTGGAAGGCGCGCGCGTGCTCGGCGCGGTTCTCGACGTTGCCCGCGTTGCCGTGGAGGACGAGCACCGCGCCGCGCGGACGCTCCGCGGGGACGAGCCATGCGTAGAGGCGCACGCCGTCGTCCGTCTTGAGGAAGAGCGCCTCGCCGGGGAGCCCGTGGTCCTTCGGCTCCGTCGTCGGCGCGGGGCCGCCCGCGAACACGAGCTTCTCCTGCGCGGCCCACAGCGCCACGCAGGCGAGGGCGTAGAGTCCGGCCGCGGTGCCGAGCACGAGGAGGGCGAGGCGCAGCACGTTCCGGTTCATCCCGGACGAGAAGCTACCGCTCGGCGCGCGGAACGCACAAGTTCGACCGTGGACGGGCGTGCGCACGGGCGACAAGATGGCGCGGAATGCCCCATGTGCACGTGTTGAACGGCCTCGACGCCGGGAAGACGCTCGAGGTGGCCGACGGCGCGACGTTCGGGCGCGATCCGGCGTCCACGATCGTGCTGCGCGACGCCTCCGTCAGCCGCAGGCACGCGCGGCTCGCGCTCGAGGACGGCGCGTGGCACGTGCACGACACGCAGTCGCGCAACGGACTCTCCGTCGGCGGCGAGCGCGTCGCGAGCGCCCCGATCGGCGACGGGGCGGAGTTCCAGCTCGGCGACGTGCGCTTCCGCTTCGAGCTCGCGCCGCCGCGCGCGTTCACGAGCGTCGCGCCCGGCGCGGGCACGTTCGCGCCGAAGCCGACGCCGGTGGAGCCCGTCGAGGAAATCGTGCTCGAGGGCGAGTGGAGCGACGCGTCGCCCGCGACGAACGAACAGCCTGCGCGCAGCACGATTCCGGCTGCGCGCAGCGCGTTTCCGACCGAGCTCGAGCGCACCGCCGAGCGCCCGCTCCCGCGCGTCGAGCCGCGCCCGAGCGCCGGCGAGCCCGTCGCTCCTCCGCGCGGTGCGACTCCGCTCACGCGCAACGCGCCGCAAGCCCCGAGCGCGGCTCCGACCGCACCGAGCGCGCGCGGCGTGCAGATGCGCGCGGCGGAGCGCGGCCAAGGCGGCGCGGCGGCGGCGCGACCGCTGCTCCAGTTCCACAAGGTCGAGGCGCAGGACGGCCTCGCGCGCGCGGACCTCGCGCAGCTCCCCGCGTGGGTGAAGCTCGCGCTCGGCGTCCTCGCGCTCGCGCTGTTCGCGGGCCTCTTCTGGCTCGCGTTCCACGCGGGGAATTTCGTCAAGGAGAAAGCCGCGGGAGCGCCCGCCGTCCCGGAGACCGAGAGCGACTCCGCGCCGGCGGAAGCGCGCTGACGCGCGTCAGACGGCGCGCGGGTGGAGTGCGCAGAGCGCGTCGCACCACGCCTGCGCAGACGCGTCCCAGCTCCACCGGTTCGCGCGCTCGGCATCGCGATCGAGCTCGCGTTCGCCGCGCGCGAGCGCCGCACGGAGCGCGCGCGCGCACTCGCCCGCGTCGTCGGGCGCGAAGCTCGGCACGGACTCGCCCGCGACCTCGACGAGCGCCGGGATGCGCGCGATCGCGAGCGGCGCGCGCGCGCGTTGCGCTTCGAGCGCGACGATGCCGAAGCCCTCGAGGCGCGAGGGGAGGACGACCGCGGCGCACTCCGCGTAGAGCCGCGCGAGCTCGCGCTCCTCGAACGGACCGAGGAAGACCGCGCGCTCGCGCACGCCGAGCTCGTGCGCGAGGCGTTGGAGCTCCTCGCCGTGCCGGCCCTTCGCCGCGCCCGCGAACGCGACGCCGGGGAGCGTCGGATCGAGCGCGAGCGCGCGCAGCACGAGCGCGAGGTTCTTGCGCGGCTCGAGGTGGCCGACGCAGAGGAGCTTGCCGCGCGCGCCGCCGTCGGATGCGCTCCGTGCGCCGTTCGCCGCGTCGAGCTCGTGCGCGGGCCGTGCGCCGTGCCGCGTCGAGGGCTCGCGCGGCGCGAGCTCGTCGTCCTCGCGCGGCGCCGCCGTCGCGCGCGGCCGCGGCGTGAAGTGGTCGCCCGCGTTCGGCACGAGGAACACGCGTTCGCGCGGCACACCGAGGCGCTCGACGATCGCGGCGCGCGTGCTCTCGCTCACCGTGAAGAACGCGCTGGCTGCGCGCACCGCGTCGCGCAGCGCGTGCGCGGCGACGAAGCGGCGCGCGAGCGTCGACACGTCGCCTTCGAGCGAGCGCAGGTCGTGGATCGTCAGCGTGAGCGGCACGCCGAGCGCGCGCGGCACCGGCAGGTGCGCCGTGTGCACGAGGTCGAACGGAACGCCGCGCGCGCGCGCCTCGGTCAGCGCCGCGCGCAACGCGCCCGTCTCCGCGAGGCCGCGCGCGAGCGGCGGGCTCGCGGGCACGCGGCTTCGCAGGCGCTCGATCGGCGCCTCGAGTTCGAACGGGATCGGCTCCAGCCCCTCGAGCACCGCGAGCCCGCCGCCGCGCTCGTGCAGGCGGCGCGCGAGCCGCGGCAGGAGCTCCGCGTTGTGGCGGCGCACGCCGCCCATCGGCTGGCCGAGCACGGCTCCGGCGACGAGGACGCGCGGCGCGTTCACGGCGCGAGCTCCAGCCACAGGCGCTCGACGCGCTCCGCCGTCGCGTCCCACGTGAACATCGCGGCGCGCGCGCGTCCGAGCGCCGACAGCCGAGCGCGCTCGTCCGCGGCGCGCTCGAGCGCGCGCGCGACGTCCTCCGCCGAGTCGGCGTCGACGGCGAGGCCCGCGTCGCCCGCGAGCTCCGCCTGCGCCGTGCCGCGCGCGACGATCGCGGGCGCGCCGCACGCGAAGCCCTCGACGACGGGGAACGCGAAGCCCTCGGAGCGCGAGAGCACGACGACGGCGCGCGCCGCGCGGTACGCGACGGCGAGGTCCTCGTCCGCGAGCTCCGGCTCGAAGCGCACGCGCGGTGAGTCGTCGCCCGCGGCGGCGCGGAGGCGCGCGACGTCCTCGTCCGTCGCGGCGCCCGTGATCACGACGTTCGGCCGCCGCGTCGCGGGGAGGACGCGCAGCGCGCGGAGCAGCGCGTCCGCGTTCTTCTTCGGCCGCGCGCCGCCGACGACGAGCGCGAAGTCGCTCCACGCCTGCACGCGCTCCGCACGCTCTCGACTCGTACGTGCGGGCTCGGCACGCGCACGATCGGGCTCGGCGGCCTCTCCGCGCGACGAACGCGCGTCCGCGTCCGCGGTGAAGCACGCGTCGACGCCCCACGGCACGACCGCGACGCGGCGCGCGCCCGCGAGCGGCTCCGCGTGGAGGTCGCGCTCGACGAACGCGCTCGGGACGATCGTGGCGTCCGCGCGCCGTCCCGCGAGCCCGCTCCACGCGCGGTGGATCACGCCGGCGTTCTCGTCCGCGCCGTGGCGCCAGGGGAGCTCGTGCACCGTGTGCACGCGCCGGAACGCGCGCCGCGCGGCGAGCACCGGGAACGCGGACACGGGCGAGTGGAACGCCGCGAGCCCGCGGCGCGCGAGCTCCTCCGCGACCTCGGCGTGCCGCCAGCGGCGCAAGTTCGCGCCCGCGCGCGGAGCGAGCCGCTCGACCTCGAGCACGCGCCGCCGCTCGAGCGCCAGGACGAGCCCGCGCGTCGCACGGACGACGCCGGGCGGGTGCGGGCGATGCAGCGGAGAGACGTCGAAACCGAGGCGCATGTCGGGCGGATCGCGAGGGCGAAGAGGGTATCGTGAGGGCCTTGGAAGCGGAGCGAGAGAAGCTCGCGGTCGGTCTCGTGATCGACCGCTTCGACGCGGAGCGCGGCGGCGCGGAGCGCGCGCTCGCGGACCTCGGGCGCGGCCTCGCGCGGCGCGGGCACCGCGTCGTCGTCGCGTGCGCGTCGGCGGAACGCGCGCGTCCCTTCGACGGCGTCGAGCTCGTCCTCGTCCCGGGTCGCCGCGGTTTTCCGCGCGGGCGGGCGGAGCGGGCGCTCGGCGCGCGGCTCGTGCGCGCGGCGGAGGACGCGGGGTGCGACGTCGTCGTCGGCGTGCGGCACCTCGCGCGCGTCGACGTGCTCTGGCCGCACGGCGGCGCGCACGCGGTGACGCTCGCGGCGCTGCGCTCGGCGCGCGCGGGGCGCGAACTCCCGCCGCGCGCGCCCGCGCCGTGGAGCCGGCACCACGCGTTCCTCGCGCTCGAGCGCGCGGCGCTCGAGGGCGGCGCGCGCCGCGTCGTCTGCGTCTCGGAGCTCGTGCGCGCCGAGTTCGCCGCGCTCCACCCGTCCGCCGCGCGCCGGCTCGTGCGGGTCGACAACGCGGTCGACCTCGAGCGGTTCCACCCGCGCGAACGCGCGCGCGCCGGCTTCGAGTTGCGGCGCGCGCTCGGCGTCGACGCGGAGACGGCGCTCGTCGTGTGCGCGGCGCGGAACCCCGAGCTCAAGGGCGTGCCCGTGCTCTTCGACGCGCTCGCGCGGCTCGCGAAGCGCGCGTCGTTCCCCAAGTGGACCTGCGTCGTCGCCGGGCCGAAGGACGCGCGCGAGTGGGAGCGGCGCGCGAGCGCGCTCGGGCTCGAGGGCCGCGTGCTCGTGCTCGAACACGCCGACGCGGTCGCGCTCGCGAGCGCCGCGGACCTCGCGGTCCTGCCGACGTGGCGCGACACGTGCGGACTCTTCGTGCTCGAGGCGCTCGCGTGCGGCACGCCGGCGATCACGACCGCGCGCGCGGGCGCCGCGGAGACGCTCGGCCTCCCCGACGCGGGGAGCGTGCTCGCGCGGCCGGGCGACGCGGACGCGCTCGCGCGCGAGCTCGCGGCGTGGATCGAGCGCGCGCGTGGGCCGCGGGCCGAGCTGCACCGCGCCGCGGCGCGCGCGGCGGTGACGAACCGCGGGCTCGAGGCGTGGCTCGACGCGTTCGAGGCGCTCTTCGCATTGGTGCGCGCCGAGAAGCGGGCGGAGGGCGCGCGCGCATGAAGCTCGCGCGGATGGACGTCGCGCGGCTCGTCCTCGCGCTCGCGGTCGTCGTGCTCGCGTGGACGGGCGTGAAGGACGCGCCATTCCTCTCGGAGGACTGGACGCACCTCGCCGAAGCGCGCGGCGACGCGGGGTGGTGGAGCGCGTTCGACCTCGCGCGCGAGCCGTTGCGGCCGCTCCAGCACCTCGTCTTCCACGTGCTCGCGAGCTCCGGCGCGCCCGATCCCGTCTCGGCGCGAGCGCTCTCGTTCGCGATGCACGTCGCGGCGTGCGCGCTCGTGTTCTTCCTCGCGCTCGAGCTCCTGCGCGGCGTCGCGAAGGACGACGCGGAGCGCACGCGCGCGGCGAGCGGAGCCGCGTTGCTCTTCGCGCTCGCGCCGAACGTCAAGGGGCTCGCGTGGACCGCGGCGATCTCGACGCCGGCGCGCGCGGTGTTTCTGCTCGCGGCGCTCCTCGCGTTCGCGCGCGCGCTGCGCACGGGCTCGCGCGGCGCGCGCGCGGCGTTCGTCGCGTGCTTCCTGCTCGCGCTGCTCGCGCACGAGAGCGCGATCGTGCTCCCGGCGTTGTGCGTCGCGTGGGCGGTGTGCGCGCCGAGTCCGTCGAGCACCCCGAGCACCCCGAGCACGGGCTCGACCCGCGCGGCGAAGCGCTCGACGCCGCCCGCGCGCGCCGCCGACGAGCTCGCGCCCGCCGCGGGACTCCGCGCCGCGTTCGATCGCGCCGTCGCTGCGCTGAAGCGGCCGGAGCTCGCGCTCGTCGTCCTCGCGGCGCTCCTCTACGTCGTCTACAGCGCGTTCCTCCGCCCCGAGCGCCACCACGGGCTCAAGAGCCTCGACTCGCTTCCCGCGAACGTCGTCAAGGCGTCGCTCGCGCTCGTCCCCGAGCTCGTGCGCGCGAACGTCGTCGAGTTCCTGCGCGCGCATCCCGGCGCCGGCGGGCTCGCGGGCGCGGGGCTCCTCTTCGCGGTGCTCGGGGCGCTCGCCGCGTGGATCCTCGTGCGTGGGAACGCGCTCGCGCGCTTCGCGCTCGTCGCGGTCGCGCTCGACCTCGTCCTGCCCGTGCTCTCGACCGGGTTCACGCAGCGCTACGCGTACTTCGGCTCGGCGTGCGCGGCGCTCGCGCTCGGCGCGTGGGCGGCGCGGACGTGGAAGCCGTGGACGC
>JAXMBZ010000021.1:0-32469 GCA_046349615.1 Planctomycetota bacterium | reverse complement strand
TCGCCGCAGACGATCGAAGACCTCGCGGCGTTCTTCCAGATGGAACCCGTCGAGGTGTACGGCGTCGCGTCGTTCTACCCGATGTTCCACCTGCGCCCCGTCGGCAAGCACATGGTCTCCGTGTGCCACAACATCAGCTGCGAGCTGCGCGGCGCGACGCAGATCCTGGAGCACGTCTGCAAGGTGACGGGCGCGAAGCCCTACGGCACCTCCGCGGACGGCAAGTTCACCGTGTGGCCCGTCGAGTGCCAGGGCGCGTGCGCGAACGCGCCGATGATCGACGTCGACGGCGTCTACCACGAGGACCTCACGACGGAGAAGGTCGACTCGATCCTCGGAGGGTTGAAGAAGTGAAGCCGTTCCAGACCTGGCTGCTCGACCGCACCAAGAACAAGGACTCGCACACGCTCGCCGCGTACAAGCAGGCGGGCGGGTACCAGGCGCTCGAGACCGTGCTGAAGAAGCCGATGTCGCCCGCCGACGTGATCCAGGAGATGAAGGTCTCCGAGCTGCGCGGCCGCGGCGGCGCGGGCTTCCCCACCGGGATGAAGTGGAGCTTCATGCCCGACCCGGCGAAGGATCCGCGCCCGCGCTACCTCGCGATCAACGCCGACGAGTCCGAGCCCGGCACGTGCAAGGACCGCGTGCTCATGGAGAAGGACCCGCACGGGCTCGTCGAGGGCGCGCTCATCGCGTGCTACGCGATCCGCGCGCAGGCGGCGTACATCTACGTGCGCGGCGAGTACCGCAAGTCGTACGACCGCTGCCAGGCCGCGATCGACGAAGCGCGCAAGGCGGGCCTCGTCGGCAAGAACGTCCTCGGCACGGACTTCTCCTGCGAAGTCCACATGCACAAGGGCGCCGGCGCCTACATCTGCGGCGAGGAGACGGGGCTGATGGAGAGCCTCGAAGGGAAGCGCGGTCACCCGCGTCCCAAGCCCCCGTTCCCGGCGATGTTCGGCCTGTGGGGCCAGCCCACGACCGTCAACAACGTCGAGACGATCTTCAACGTGCCGTTCATCGTGTCGCGCGGCGGCGCGTGGCACGCATCGGTCGGCACGAAGGGCTCGAAGGGCAACTTCCTCTGCGGCATCTCCGGCCACGTGAACAAGCCGGGCGTGTACGAGCTCCCCTTCGGCGTCACCGCGCGCGAGATCGTCGAGGAGGTCGCCGGCGGCGTGTGGAAGAACCGCAAGTGCAAGGCGTGGTTCCCCGGCGGCAGCTCGTGCTCGCTCGTCAAGGGCGAGGACCTCGACGTCGTGCTCGACCACGACTCCCTGAAGACCAAGGGCAGCTCGCTCGGCACGGCCGCGATGATCATCATCGACGACCACACGTCGATCGCGCGCGTGATGGAGATCATCGCGCGCTTCTACGACCACGAGAGCTGCGGCCAGTGCAGTCAGTGCCGCGAAGGCACGCAGTGGCTCTCCCAGATCTTCCATCGCATCGCCACCGGCCAGGGCCTGCCGGGCGACGTCGACGCGCTCGACTCGCTCGCGAAGGGCATGGCGCCGGGCAAGACGATCTGCGCGCTCGCCGACGCGGCCGCGATCCCGACGCTCTCGGCGGTGCGCCTCTTCCGCGACGAGCTCGAGCAGTGCGTGCGCGAGAAGCGAGACCCGATCCCCTACCAGCGCGTCGAGTACGCCGGAGCGCACTGAGCCGTGGTCAAGATCACCGTCAACGGTCGCGAGGTCGACGCCGATCCGAAGAAGCCGCTGATCGCGGCGTGCCACGGAAACGACGTCGAGGTCCCGCACTACTGCTACCACCCCGGACTCTCCACGGTCGGCAGCTGCCGCATGTGCCAGGTCGAGGTCCAGCAGGGCCAGACTCCGGGCCGCGTGATGGTCGCGTGCCGCACGTTCCCCGCCGAAGGCATGGTGGTGAACACGGAGAGCGACAAGGCGCACGCCACCCGGCGCGAGTGCCTCGAGTTCCTCCTCAAGAACCACCCGCTCGACTGCCCGATCTGCGACAAGGCGGGCGAGTGCGACCTCCAGGACTACACGTACCAGGAGGGCCAGTCGACGGGCCGCTCGAAGGAAGGGCGCCGGCACGCGGAGAAGCGGCACTCGCTCGGCGACGTGATCGTGCTCGACCAGGAGCGCTGCGTGCTCTGCTCGCGCTGCGTGCGCTTCTTCGAAGAGGTGCCCAAGAAGGCGCAGCTCACGGTGTCGAACCTCGGCTCGCGCAGCGTCATCTCGACGTTCGCGGACCGCCCGCTCACCGGCAACTACCAGGGCAACATCGCCGACCTCTGCCCCGTCGGCGCGCTGACGCTCAAGAAATTCCGCTTCCAGGCGCGCGTCTGGAACCTCGTGAAGCAGGCGTCGACCTGCCCCGAGTGCTCGCGCGGCTGCTCGATCCAGGTCGAGGTGCTGCGCGGCGGCGAGGTGAAGCGCTTCCGTCCGCGCGAGAACAAGGCGGTCAACGGTTGGTGGATGTGCGACACCGGCCGCTTCGCGTTCGACCACGTGAACGCGCCGAACCGGCTCGCGAACGCGCTCGTGCGCAGCGGGCACGCTCTCGCGGAGGCTTCGATCGAGGACGGCCTCGCCGCGGTGCGCGCGCTGCTCGACGCGCACGCGGACGCGCTGTTCGTCGCCTCGCCGTTCTGCACGGTCGAGGAAGGCGCCGCGATCCTCGCGCTCGCGAAGCGCCGCGGCGCGACGCCGCTCTTCGTTTCGCCCGGGCCGAACGGCCTGAAGGACGACGTGCTGCACACCGGCGACCCGTGCCCGAACCGGCGCGGCCTCGCGGAGCTCGGCTTCCAGCCGATCGAACCAAAGGAGCTCGCGAAGAAGCTCGCCGCGTCCAAGGCGGCGGTGCTGTTCGGCGAGCGCGTCGTCGAACTCGCGGGCGCCGCCGCGATCGCAGCGCTCCCGGCGACGGTGAGCCTCGCGGTCTTCGACTGCCACGCGCCCGAAGGTGCCGCGGTCGTCGTCGCGATCGGCGTCCCGACCTGGGTCGAGCGTTCCGGGACCTTCGTCAACGTCGACGGGCACAAGGGCCCGATCTCGGCGGTGAAGCCCGCTCCGTCCGGCGTGCGCGCGCTCGCGCGCCACCTCGCCGCTCTCGAGGGCCGCGTGGAGGCGGCGCGCTCATGAACGATCTCGCTCTGAAGCTCGGCCTGACGACCGAACAGCTCGAAGGCCTGATCGCGATCCTCGTCCGCAACGCGCTGATCCTCGTCGGGATCGTCAACGTCGCGGCGGTGATGACGCTCGTCGAGCGCAAGGTCTCCGCGTGGATGCAGTTCCGCCACGGCCCGAACCGCGTGGGCCCGTGGGGGCTGCTCCAGCCGCTCGCCGACGGCGTGAAGTTCATCTTCAAGGAAGTCGTCATCCCCTACGGCGCGAACAAGCCGCTCTACCTCGTCGCGCCGGCGATGGCGGCGGTGCCCGCGATGATGACCGTCGCGGTGATCCCGTTCGCGAACGACGTCGTCCTGTTCGGCAAGAACTGGGGCCCGCTCGCGATCGCGAACATCGACATCGGGATCCTCTACCTGCTCGCGGTGGGCTCGATGGGGGTCTACGGCGTGATCCTCGCCGGCTGGGCGTCGAACTCGAAGTACTCGCTGCTCGGCGGCCTGCGCGCGTCGGCGCAGATGATCAGCTACGAGCTCTCGATGATCCTCGCGATCCTCGCCGTCGTCGCGATGGCGGGCACGATCAACCTGCGCGACATCGCGACGCTGCAGGCCGCGAGCGGCAACCCGCTCGACTGGTTCATCTTCAAGCAGCCGCTCGCGTGGTTCCTGCTCCTCGTCGCGTCGTTCGCCGAGACGAACCGCCACCCGTTCGACTTCGCCGAGTGCGAGCCCGAGCTCGTCGCCGGCTTCAACACGGAGTACTCCGCGATGAAGTGGGCGCTCTTCTTCATCGGCGAGTACAGCGCGATGGCCGTGATGAGCTCGCTCTCCGTCATCCTCTTCTTCGGCGGCTGGAGCGTGCCGTTCATGCCGGACGCGCCGTGGTACCTCGGGTTCGCGGCGTTCCTCGTGAAGCTCTGCGCGTTCCTCTTCCTGTTCGTGTGGGTGCGCTGGACGCTGCCGCGCTTCCGCTTCGACCAGCTCATGCGCATCGGGTGGAAGGTGATGCTCCCGCTCGCGCTCCTCAACCTGCTCCTCACCGGCGCGTTCCTCGCGCTGTTCGGCGCCCCGGGCTCGCCCTGACCCGCTCCACGAGGTCCCCTCGCCATGGTCATCGTCAAGCGCAAGGAACTGAGCCTCCTCGAACGGCTCTACGTGCCGGAGATCGCGCGCGGTCTCTCGATCACGTTCCGGAAGATGTTCGAGAAGAAGATCACGCGGCAGTACCCGGAGGAGCCGCTTCCGAAGACCGAGGTGACGCGCGGTCAGCCGCGCCTCGTCGTCAAGGACGACGGCAACATCGCCTGCGTGTCGTGCGGGCTCTGCGAGGCCGCGTGCCCGGCGTACGCGATCACGATCGACGGCGGCGAGACCGACCGGCCGATCGAGCGCGAGCCGAAGCGCTTCGACATCGACATGCTGCGCTGCATCCTCTGCGGCTTCTGCGAGGAGGCCTGCCCCAAGGACGCGATCTTCATGAGCGACGAGCTCGAGCTCGCCGACTATTCGCGCCAGGCGCTCGTCTACGACATCGAGAAGCTGAAGCGCCCCGCGGCCGCGATGCGCCAACGCATCGAGTACGTCCACAAGATCAACGACCGCTGGCACGGCGCGCCGCGCCCGCCCAAGGTCGCCGACGCGCACGGCGCGCACGGCCCGTCCACCTCCGCGTCGTCGCACGCGGGCTCCCCCACCGCGCACGGCGCGGGCTGATTCCGAGGAACGACGCGTGGCGAACGCCCTCTTCTACCTCGTGGCAGCGCTCTCGGTCGTCGCGGCGGCAGGCGTCGTCCTGTTCCGCAACCCGATCTCGAACGTGCTGTCGCTGCTCTTCGCGTTCTTCTGCCTGGCGACGATCTATCTGCTCGCCGGGTTCCAGTTCCTCGCCGCGACGCAGATCCTCGTCTACGCCGGCGCGATCATGGTGCTGTTCCTCTTCGTGATCATGCTGCTCAACCTCGCGCCCGGTCCGAACGCGCCGGAGCTCGAGCGCGTCGGGCTCGCGATGTTCCTGCGACGCAAGAGCGGGATCACGCTCGTGATCGCCGTCGCGCTGCTCCTGCTCGGCGCCTCCGCCGTGCTCGGCACGCCGGAGACGGCGGTGCAGGCCGCGCAGGCGCTGCCGGAGAAGGGCATCGACGCGATCACTCCGACGCCGGGCTCGAACGAGGGGCTCGCGGCCGAGATGTTCGGCCGCTACCTCCTGCCCTTCGAGGCGGTCTCGATGCTCCTGCTCGCGACCGCGGTGGCCGTCGTCGTGCTCGCGAAGCGCAACCGTCCCGGCGAGAACCGCTGAGGAGACCCGATGACCGTCCCGAGCTCCCACCTCCTCGTCCTCGCCGCGATCCTCTTCTCGATCGGCGTCGCGGGCTTCTTCCTGCGCCGCAACGTGATCGTCGTGCTCATGTGCATCGAGCTGATGCTCAACGCGGCGAACCTCTCGTTCCTCGCGGCGAGCCGCATGCACTCGCTCGACACGCCCGGCGGACGCATCGACCTCCAAGGCCCCATCTTCGCGATCTTCGTGATCGTCGTCGCCGCGGTGGAAGCCGCCGTCGGCCTCGCGCTCGTGATCGCGCTCTACCGGCGCAAGCAGACGGTCTCCCTCGACGACGTCGTCGACCTCAAGGATTGATCCGGCGTGAACCTCCAAGACCAAGCTTGGCTGTGGGCGATCCCGGCCCTGCCGCTCGCCGGCAGCGCGCTGTGCGGCGTCCTCCACTACCTGACGATCAAAGCGCGGATGCCCAAGGTGGCTCCGCACGCGCCCGGCGCGCACGGAGCGCACGGGCACGACGACCACGCGCACGACGGGCACGCGCACGACGCGGGCCACGGACACGACGCGCACGGCGGTCACGGGCACGAGCAGGTCGAGCCCGGGCTCTCCGCGTTCGCGCCGTGGATCGCGGTGCTCGCGATGGCCGCTGCGTTCGCGCTCGCGATCAAGGGCTTCCTCGGCCTCCAAGGCGAGACGCACTCGCTCGAGAGCCCCGCGTGGAACTGGATCGACACGGGCACGTTCCAGATCGACCTCTCGATCGTGCTCGACCGCCTATCGAGCGTGATGACGCTCGTCATCACGGGCGTCGGCTTCCTGATCCACGTCTACGCCGCCGGCTACATGAAGGGCGACAAGCACTACGCGAAGTTCTTCGCGTACTTGAACCTCTTCGTGTTCGCGATGCTGATGCTGGTCCTGTCGTCGAACCTGCTCGGCCTGTTCGTCGGTTGGGAAGGCGTCGGCCTCTGCTCCTACTTCCTGATCGGGTTCTGGTACGAGAAGGGCTGGCCGGCGGAGGCGGGGCAGAAGGCCTTCGTCATGAACCGCATCGGCGACGCGAGCTTCTTGATCGGCTCGTTCCTGCTCGTGCGGCTCTTCGGCACGCTCGACCTCTCGGAGATCGTCGAGGGCGTGCGCGGTTTGATCGCGGATCCCGAGAAGGCGCATCAGCTGCTGCTCGCGGGCCTGTTCCTGTTCGGCGGCGCGTGCGGCAAGAGCGCGCAGCTCCCGCTCTTCACGTGGCTCCCCGACGCGATGGCCGGTCCGACGCCGGTGTCCGCGCTGATCCACGCGGCGACGATGGTCACCGCCGGCATCTACCTGACCGTGCGCCTGAACCCGATCTACGCCGCGAGCCCCGACCTGCTCTTCTTCATCGGCGCGGTCGGCGCGATCACCGCGTTGATCGCGGGCTCGTCCGCGCTGCTCCAGCGCGACATCAAGCGCGTGCTCGCCTACTCGACGGTGTCGCAGCTCGGCTACATGTTCCTCGGCCTCGGCACGGGCGCGTGGGCCGCGGCGATCTTCCACCTCGTGACGCACGCCTTCTTCAAGGCGCTGCTCTTCCTCGGCGCGGGCTCCGTGATCCACGGCATGCACGAGGAGCAGGACATGCACAAGATGGGCGGCCTGCGAAAGCACATGCCCGCGACGTACTGGACGTTCCTCGCGGGCGCCGCGGCGCTCTCGGGCCTGCCGCTCCTCTCGGGGTACTTCTCGAAGGACGAGATCCTCGGCCACACGTTCGCGCACGGCGGCGCGTACCGGATCCTCTGGGGCATCGGCATCGCGACCGCCGCGATGACCGCGTTCTACACGTGGCGCATGGTGGCACTCACCTTCTTCGGGAAGGAGCGCTTCGATCCGCACCACGTGCACCCGCACGAGTCGCCCGCGGTGATGACCGTGCCGTTGATGGTGCTCGCGGTGCTGTCGCTCTTCGGCGGCGTGCTCGGGCTCCCGCCCGTGCTGGGCGTCACGCATGCGCTCGAGCACTGGCTCGAGCCGGTGACGGAGGCCGGCAACGCGCTGCTCGCGTCGCACGGTCCCGTCCACGAGCTCGATCACTCGATGGAGTGGGCGCTGCTCGGCCTCGGCGCCGCGATCGCGGTCGTCTTCGCGACGCTCGGCTTCCGTGCGTACGTCGGCGGCACCGCGCGCGACGAGAAGGTCACGAGCGGCGCGCCGGGCCTCGCGCGGTTCCTCCAGGGCGCGTGGGGCATCGACGCCGCGTACTACGCGTACGTCGTGCGCCCGCTGCAGCTCCTCTTCTTCGTCGTCGCGATCGTGATCGACCAGTTCACGATCGACGGCCTCGTCAACGGCGCCGGCGCGACCGCGCGCACGTGCGGCGACCGCGTGCGCCGCCTGACGAACGGCAACATCGCCACCTACGGTCTCTGGATGGGCGCCGCGGCCGCGGTGATCGCCTTCCTGTTCCTCAAGAGGATCGGCTGATGAACAACCTGACGCTCCTCGTCTTCCTGCCGCTCGTCGGCGCGCTGCTCGTCGCGGCGACGCCGAAGGGCGCGGTCGCGGCCCAGCGCGCGATCACCCTCGTCACGATGCTCGCGACGATGGTGCTCGGCCTCTCGGTGTGCCTGAACTTCGACGGCGCGAGCGCCGCGGCTCAGCACGTGATCGAGCGCCCGTGGTTCTCGCTCCCCGGCGCGTCCGGCTCGGTGCCGGTCGCGTTCAAGCTCGGGCTCGACGGCATCTCGGTGCTGATGGTCGCGCTGACGGCGCTGCTCGGCCCGATCGTCGTGCTCTCGACGTGGGGCCACATCCACGAGCGCGTGAAGGAGTTCATGGTCTGGCTGCTCGTCATGCAGACGGGCATGCTCGGCGTGTTCCTCGCGCTCGACCTCGTGCTCTTCTACGTGTTCTGGGAAGTGTCGCTCGTGCCCCTGTACTTCATCCTGGGCATCTGGGGCGGCGATCGGCGCCTGTACGCGACGATCAAGTTCTTCCTCTACACGCTGTCGGGCTCGCTCGTGATGATGATCGCGGTCATCGCGCTGCTCTATCAGCTCGGCACCGCGGACATCCCGACGTTGATCGAGCGCGCGAGCACACTCCCCCACGGCACGCAGCTCTGGATGTTCGCCGCGTTCGCGCTCGCGTTCTGCATCAAGGTGCCGGTGATGCCGTTCCACACCTGGCTGCCGGACGCGCACACCGAAGCGCCGACGTCGGGCTCGGTGATCCTCGCGGGCGTGCTGCTCAAGATGGGCACGTACGGCCTGCTCCGGTTCTGCATCCAGATGTTCCCGGGCATCTCGCTCGAAGCGGCGCCCTTCATGATGGCGCTCGGCGCCGCGGGCATCGTGTACGGCGCGTGGCTCGCGTCGGCGCAGAACGACATCAAGCGCCTCGTCGCGTGCAGCTCGGTCAGCCACCTCGGCTACGTCGTGCTCGGCCTCTTCGCGCTGACGCAGGCGGGCCTGCGCGGCTCCGTCCTCCAGATGGTGAACCACGGCCTGTCGACGGGCCTGCTGTTCCTCCTCGTCGGCATGATCTACGAACGCCGTCACACGCGCGCGCTCGACCAATACGGCGGCATCGCGAGCGTGATGCCGCTTTACGCCGTGTTCTTCGTCGTCACGGTGCTGTCGAGCGTCGGACTCCCCGGCCTCAACGGCTTCGTCGGCGAGTACCTGATCCTGCTCGGCTCGTTCCAGGCGAGCCCGTGGATCGCGGCGATCTCCGTCACCGGCGTGATCTTCGGTGCGGTGTACCTGCTCATGGCGACGCGCAAGTTCCTCTGGGGACCGATCACGCACGCCGCGAACAAGTCGCTCCCCGACATCGGGGCGCGCGAGGTCGGCCTCATGCTCCCGCTCGTCGCCCTCTGTTTCTGGATCGGCTTCGCGCCGAACACGTTCCTCGCTCGGGCCGACGGCTCGATCGACGCGCTCGTGAAGCGCATCGACGCCGCGCGCGCGGTGAAGACCGCGGCGCTCGCGCCCTCCGAGTCCGCTCCGCTCGCTCTCCAGGAAGGTGAGACGCGATGACCCCCGACTTCCTCCGCCAGCTCGTCAACGAGACCACGCTCTTCGCGCTCGCGCCGTTCCTGACGCTGTGCGCGGGAGCGATGCTCCTGCTCCTCGCGGACATCGTCCCGGGCGGCAAGGGCCTGCGCGCGCCGCTCTTCGTCGCGTCGATCGCGGTCGCCGCGTTCTTCGAGGTGCGGCTCCTCTCGCACCCGACGCTCGAGCTCTTCTCGAACTCGTTCGTGTCGAGCCCGAAGACCGCGATGTGGGGCCTGCTCTTCCTCTCGAGCGCGCTGATCGCCTGGGCGTTCGCGCAGCGCTACTACGAGGAGGAGAAGGCGTTCCTCGCCGAACACGACGTGCTCTTCCTCTGCAGCACCGCGGGCATGATGCTGATGGCGGGCGCGCAGGACCTGTTGACGTTCTTCGTCGGCCTCGAGCTGCTCTCCGTGCCGCTCTACACGCTCGCGGGCTTCCGCCGTTCGCGCAACGACTCGGTCGAAGCGGGCCTCAAGTACTTCGTGCTCGGCGCGTTCGCGGCCGCGATCTTCCTCTACGGCGCGGCGCTGCTGTACACGGGCACGGGCACGATCTCGCTCGCGGAGATGCGCGCGCACGGCGCGGGCACGCCGCTCGCGATCCTCGGGATCGCGCTCATCGCAGGCAGCCTCTTCTTCAAGGTGAGCGTGTTCCCGTTCCACCTCTGGGTGCCCGACGTGTACCAGGGCAGCCCGACGCCCGTGACCGGCCTGATGGCGACGGGCACGAAGGCCGCGGGCTTCGCGTTCCTGCTCAACGCGGCGTTCCTGCTGCCGGCGAGCGCGGCGACGACGCTCGGCGTGATCGCGGTCGCGACGATGGCCGCGGGCAACCTCGGCGCGCTCGTGCAGACGGACCTGAAGCGAATGCTCGCGTACTCCGGCATCGCGCACGCGGGGACGATCCTGCTCGCGGCCGCGGGCTACCTCGCCGGCGATCCGCAGAAGCTCGACGGCGCGCTGAACGCGGCGCTCTACTACATGGCGGCGTACGTCTTCACGGCCGGCGGCGCGTTCGGCCTCGTCGCGCTGCTCGAGAGCGAGCTCGGCGGTCCCGTCACGCTCGACACGCTGCGCGGACTCTCCTCGCGTCGGCCCGCGGTCGCGGCGGCGCTCGCGCTGTTCATGCTCTCGCTCGGCGGCATCCCCGCGACGGGCGGCTTCCTCGGCAAGTACCTCGTGTTCTCCGTCGCGGTGCGCTCCGGCATGATCGCGATCGCGGTGATCGGCGTGCTGATGTCGGTCGTCGCGCTCGGCTACTACCTGCGCGTCGTGATCGCGATGTACATGCAGAAGGAGCTCGAGGGTCGCCGCTTCGCGAACGAGCAGCGGCTCCCCGCCGCGCTCGCGACCGGTCTCTGCGCCGCGATGGTGCTCCTCCTCGGCCTCGCGCCCGGGTGGTTCCTCGCCTTCCTCGGCTGAGCTCGAGTTCGCAGGCCCGAAGCACGGCGAGCCGCGTCACCGCGGCTCGCGTCGTTTCGGAGAGTCGACTCGGACGCTCAGCTCGGGTCGAACTCGACGGCCCAACCGACGCGGCCGCCGCGCATCCGCTGAGAACGGACGAGCCGGCCCCGACGCTCGACGCGCTCCCCGTGCTCCTCGATCACGAGCGTCACCGGCACGTCGCCTCGACTGAAGAACAGGACGCCGCCCGTGGAGACGTTTTCCGCGACGCCCTCGAACACGCTCGATTCGAGCCGCATCGAGACCGCGGCGGCGCTCGAGTAGCGGGGATGGCGCCGGCGCTCGTCGACGTCGAGCTCGTGCAGGGTCCGTTCGGGGTCGGAGTCGGGGTCGATCATGGTTCCGGGGGTCGGGTGCAGAGCATCCCTCACGCGAACTGTCGACCGACCCGGGGTCGACGCTTGACCCGGGCTCACGCGCGTCCGCCCGCTCCCAGGACCCGCGGATGATCGGACCCGGAGGACCGGGCCTGAGCACGCGCAAGACGCGGGCTCACGGGTCGAGGTGGCCCTCGAGCCACTGCATCTCGATCTCGAGCTCCTTCATGAGCTGCTCCGAGTTCTTGAGCAGGCCCGACGCGGCGTCCTTGTAGGTGAGCGTCAGCGATTCGAGGGCCTGCCGGCGTTCCTCGGGAGTCGCGTTCCCGTACTTCTCGAGGAGGGCGCCTTCATCGGCGTCGGGGATCGGAGGCAAGGACCAAGGGATCGCCGGAGGTCCCGCGTTGGGCGCGGGAGACGCCTTGGGTTGCTGCGAGGCGGTTTTCTCTGGGGTCGGAGCGCCGACCGCAGGGTCCTGGGAGCGCTCGAGTTGGGTGCGAGCGGAGGAACTCAGCTTGGGATCGACGAGCTCGGCACGCGGAGTCGAGACCGCGGACGGCTCGACCACCCCGGTGGCAGGAAGCGGCGGCGCGCCTTCCCCTGGGCCGACGGCCGGCCGGGTCATCACGAAGTAGTAGGCGCCGCCCCCGACGGCGACGAGCGCGAGGGCAGCCAAAACGAGGCGATTCATCGGCGGTGACTCCAGCGAGCGGTCCGGGCGGAGGAACACTCGCGTTCGCAAGTCTATCTCGAATCGACGACGGAGGTGGACTGGCTCCGAAGTGGCGCGCCCGCTTCCGATTCTCTGTCGCTCGAATGACGAGCAACCCTCACGCGAGCGCTAGCCCTGCCCGCCTCGACTCCTGATTTCGGGCGCAATCACGCCCGAAAACCGCCGGGACACCTTGTGCCTTCGCTCCATCCAGGGGGAGAATTGGAAGACCGTCTCCCCCCCACGGAATTCAGGAGCTCTTTGCGGAGCCATCGTTCCGCACGTCGGGAGGAGGCTTGCCCTTTCATCCATGGAGACAAGGATTCCCATGACCTCTATCTCTTCCTGTCCGCCGAGTCGCGGCACACGCGTGCTGCCCTCGCTCGCGACCTTCGGCGCGCTGGGCCTCGCGGTCCTCGCCACCACGAGCGGTGCCCGCGCCCAAGGCTCGGACGATTGCTCGACCGCACAAGACATCGGCAACGCCTTCGGCACGTTCCCGGTCAGCACGCTGACCGCGACGGGGTCCAACGCCGGATCCTGCGCGACGATGCAGAACGACGTGTGGTTCCTCTGGACGGCGCCGGTCAGCGGCACCACGATCGTCAGCCTCTGCAGCGGCGGCGTCACGACCGACACCGTGCTGCAAGTTTGGGCGACCGGAGCGTGCCCCCCCACGACGCAGGTCGCGTGCAGCGACGACTCGTGCGGCTCCGTCTCCCAGGCCTCGTTCACCGCGGTCTCCGGAACCCAGTACCTGATCGGGATGGGCAACTACCCGAGCTTCGGCGCGCCGTTCTCGGGCACCTTCGACATCAGCGGTCCTCCCGTCCCGCCGGCGAACGACGAGTGCGCCGCGGCCACCGCGATCTCGGGCACGGGCCTCTTCCCGTTCTCGAACGCCGCGGCGACGACCAGCGCCCAAGGCCAGACGAACGCGAACTGCAACTTCTTCAGCCAGCTCGGCATCGCGCACGACGTCTGGTACACGTGGACGGCTCCGTCGTCGCACGGAATCGCGACGATCGAGACGTGCTCGCAGACGAGCGTCGACACGAAGATCGCGGTCTATGCGGGCGCGGGCTGCCCGGTCGTCGCGCCGGTCGCGTGCAATGACGACACCTGCAGCCTCCAGTCGCGGGTCCAGTTCGGCTTCACGCCGGGCGCCGTGTACACGATCCAGCTCGGCACCTACGTCACGTCGTCGGGCGGCACGGGCAACATGAACATCACCGTGGGCGCGCCCCAGGTGAAGATCAGCCAGGTCTACGGCGCCGGCGGCAATGCGGCCGCGCCGATCCTCAACGACTACATCGAGCTCTACAACGCCGGTCCGGTCGCGCAGGACATCTCGGGCTGGTCCGTGCAGTACATGTCCTCGAGCGGTACGCCGACGGTCGCGAACACGACCGCGATCCCGGCCGCCACGGTCCTGGGCCCCGGCCGCTACCTGCTCGTGCAGGAAGCCGCGGGCGCCGCGGGCGCCGGTTCGGTCCCCTCGCTCCCGGCGCCGCAGGCGACCGGGACGATCGCGATGTCCGCGACGGACTTCAAGGTCGCGCTCGTCAACACGGCGACGATCCTCACGACGGGAGTTCCGACGTACACCGCGAACCCGACGCTGATGGATTTCGTCGGTGTCGGCGTGGCGAACTGGAACGATGCCGCCGCCGCTGGCGGCACGTTCGCGGCCGCGGGCAACGCCCCCGCACCGGGCACCTGCGTGTCGGTGTACCGCAACAACTGCGGGGCGAACGACACGAACGTCAGCAACGCCGACTGGTCGGTCGGCTTCCCCGCGCCGAGGAACACCAGCACGGCCCAGTCTCTGGGTCTGTCGGTGATCGGCACGGCCCTGCCGATGACGCAGGAGCCCACGTTCCCGATCGTGTTCACCGCCTCGCCCTTCCGCTGCGCCACGAGCGACGTGCTCGCCGGCACGACGGTGACGGTCGACCTCTCCGCGCTCGGTGGCTCGGCCACGGCTGCGCTGGTCGACAACGGCACGAGCGGTGACGAGATCGCCAACGACGGCTTGTTCACCCTGGCGACGACGATCCCGGCCGGTGCGGTCGCGGGCAACTACGCCCTGCCGATCTCGGCGGTCAACGGCGGCCAGTCCGGCGCGTCGTACGTCAACATCGTCGTCACGCCGGCGTCCGCTCCGGACAACGACAACTGCTTCGGCGCGCAGCCGATTGCGATCCCGTCAACCACGCTCGGCAACCTGACCGGCGCGACGGCGGAGTCGAACCCCACGGCCAGCGGCGTCTCGCCGTCGGGCATGAGCTCGAGCCGCGGTCTGTGGTACTCGCTGACGGGCAACGGGAACCAGCTCACGGCCTCGCTGTGCGCCACGGTGCCGAGCGTCGACAGCCGGCTCATCGTCCTCGCCGGCACGTGTGACGGTCTTACGGTCGTCACCAGCGGCGACGACAACGGTCCGAGCTGCACGGGCACGCAAGCCTCGGCGACGTGGTGCTCGATCGCGGGCCAGCAGTACCTCGTCTGGATCGCGCCCTTCGCGGTCTCGGCGTCGACGGGAACGTTGACGCTCAACATCACCGACGGCGCTCCGTGCGGGACGGGCCTCCCGATCGCGATCTGCACGGGCACCGCGGGTCCGTTCACGGAAGTCGAGCCCGCCTACGGCCCGGCGACCAACGACGGTTGCGCGACCTCGCCCAACCGCTTTACGGACATCCCGACGCCCGGCGTCACCCCCTCGATCCTCCGCGGCACGGCTCGCGGGATCTCGGGCAACCGTGACGTCGACGCGTATCGCTTCCAGGCCACGACGAGCGGCCCGATCACGATCACGATCGACACGCTCGGCGCGCAGGCGCAGGCTCAACTCGCATCGCTCTCCGCGGGCGGGGTGTGCCCCTCGACGGCGATCGGCAATACGCCGATCCTGCTCACTCGCTGTGCGACCGGCGTGCAGACCCTGAACAGCACCGTCACGGCGGGTACCTGGTACCAGATCCTCGTCGTCGGCGGCGTCGGTCTCCAGGGCGCCCCGACCGCAGGCACGGTGTTCGGCGGCATGATGCCGGGCGGTACGACGTACCAGTACACGCTGAGCGTCTCGATCGGCGGCCCGCCCGCGAACGACCTCTGCGCGTCCGCGGCGACGCTGACGATCGGCACGGCGACGGCCGGATCGACGCAGAACGCGACCAACGACGGCACGTCGACCTGCGACCCGACCGGTCGTGACGTGTGGTACCAGTTCACGCTGGCGACCGCGTCCGACGTCCTCATCGACACGGCCGGTTCGGCGATCGACACGGTCCTCAGTCTCTACGCCACCTGCGGCGGGACCGAGATCGCCTGCAACGACGACGGCGTGGCGTGCTTCGTCACGGCTCCGGCGTCCTCCATCGGCGTGATCAACCTCGCCGCTGGGACGTACCGCATCCGCGTGTCCGACAAGAACATCGGCAGTGGCGGCGCGTTCAACGTTCGCGTTCGCACGAGCGGCTTCAACGACAACTGCTGCGGCGCGGTCGCGGTCGGCATCCCGTCGGCGACGGCGGGCACGACCGTGGGTGCGACCCTCGACGCCCCGACGCCGCCCGTGTGCGACGGCCCGGGTGTCGCGGACCGCGGCGGCAACACGGCCGTCACGGCCCCGAGCGTCTGGTACACGGTGACCTCGCCGGTCAACCAGACGATCTACGCCGACGTCCTCAACGCGAGCCACGACTCGAAGCTCACGGTCTACACCGGTAGCTGCGGGGCGCTGACCTGCGTCACGATGAACGACGACATCAACGCCGCGTTCAAGTCGAAGGTCGCCTGGCAGGCCACGGCCGGCCAGACCTACCTCGTCATGGTCCACGGCTTCGGCACGGGCACGGGCACGTTCACGCTGAACGTCACCGCGGATCCGACGCCGGTCAACGACCTGTGCGGCAACGCGACGCTCGTCACGGGCGCGACCGGCTCGATCGCCGGCACGCTCGTCGGCGCCACGGGTGACAACAGCACGATCACCTCGCCGACCCTCGCGACGTGCGCGACGGCCAACACGTACTGGGACGTCTGGTACACGTGGACGGCCACGTGCGACGGCAGCGTCACCTTCGGTACGTGCGGCACGTTCGACACGATCGTGTCGGTCCACACGGCCTGCCCGACGACGACCGCCGGCAACATGCTGGCCGGTGCGTGCAACGACAACGGCGCGTCGCTCGGCTGCAGCCCGGGCTCGGAAGCGAGCTTCACGGCGGTGGCTGGGACGACCTACCTCGTCCGCGTTGCGACCGCGGGCGCTCTGGCCCCGAACGCCGGCGGCGGTTCGCCGTTCACGCTGACGTGGAGCCAGACGCTCGTCGACACGGACGGCGACCTCACGCCGGACTGCTTCGACGGCTGCCCGACCAACCCGGCCCTGACGGCTCCGGCGACGTTCTACGCGGACGTCGACGGTGACACGTTCGGTGCGGGCGCGGGCATCCTGTCCTGCGGCGGCGCGGGTCTCGTCACCGACAACACGGACTGCGACGACAACAACGCCGCGGTCAACCCGAACGCGACCGAAGTCTGCAACGGCATCGACGACGACTGCGACACCTTCACCGACGAAGGCGTCCAGTCGACCTTCTACGCCGACGCGGACGGCGACCTCTACGGCAACCCGAGCGCTTCGGTCCTCGCCTGCACGGCGCCCTCGGGCTACGTGTCGGACAACACGGACTGCAACGACGGCAACGCCGCGGTCAACCCCGGTGCGACGGAAGTCTGCAACGGCGTCGACGACGACTGCGACACCGGCATCGACGAAGGCGTGCTGCTCACGTTCTACGCGGACGCGGACGGCGACACCTACGGCAACGCGGGCTCGACGACGCAGGCTTGCTCGGCTCCGAGCGGCTACGTGTCGAACGCGCTCGACTGCAACGACGGCAACGCCGGCATCAACCCGGCCGCCACGGAAGTCTGCGACGGCCAGGACAACAACTGCAACGCGTCCACGGACGAGGGCTTCGATGCGGACGGCGACGGCGTCGCCGACTGCTTCGACAACTGCCCGACGATCGCGAACGCGACGCAGGACGATGCGGACGCCGACACCGTCGGTGACGCGTGCGACAACTGCCCGTCGGTGGCGAACCCCTCGCAGGCGAACTGCGACGGCGACCTCATCGGCGACGCGTGCGAAGGGGAACCGGACTGCAACCTGAACCAGATCCCTGACTCGTGCGACATCGCCGGCGGCGGCAGCCAGGACCTCAACGCCAACAGCGTTCCCGACGAGTGCGAAGGCATCGTGGCCTTCTGCTTCGGCGACGGCGCTGCCAACGGCGGTCCGGCTTGCCCCTGCGGCAACAACGTCGCGATCGGCGTGCAGCGCGGCTGCGTCAACTCGACCGGCAACGGTGCGCTCCTCGCGGGCACGGGCCCGACCTCGCTCTCGGGCGACGGTCTGACCCTGACGGCGTCGAGCATGCCGGGCGTCACGTCGGCCCTGTTCATCCAGGGCACGGCGTCGGCGGGCAGCGGTCTCGGCACGGTGCCGTTCAACGACGGTCTCCAGTGCCTCGACGGCTCGCTCGTGCGTCTCGGCACGCGCATCGCGTCGGGCGGCACCTCGGCCCTGGGCTTCCCGGGCACGCCGATCAGCCTCCTCGGCGGCGTCGGCGCCCCCGGCCAGCGCTTCTACCAGGTCGTCTATCGCAACAACGCCGGTCCGTGCAACTTCCTCTCGAACAGCACGAACGGCCTCCGCGTGATCTGGACGCCGTGATCACGGCGTGAGACGCGGCGCACCTCGCGGTGCGCCGCACGAATGAGACGAGCGGCGGTGCGACGAGCACCGCCGCTCTTCTTTTTCACCGACGGACATCGCTCGTGGACGCGGCCCGCGCCGTCGGGAGCCGACGACTCGATCGCCACGGAGCACGAAACGCGCGGCCGCACGGTCCCGAGACACCGGGCGCGTTTCCCCCGGAAAAAGCCCTGCGTGCTAGACTCCGGCTCTCTCGGTGTCGGCCACCGCGCCGACATCGCTCCCACGTTTCTTCGATCCCGTCGTCGGGTTGCACGCCGGGGTATCGTTCTCCGGAGGTCTCCATGTCCCGTCCCCTCGAACGCGGCCGGTGCGCCGCGTTCCTTGCGCCCGTCCTCGTCGGACTTCCCCTCCACGCGGCAACCGGAACCCAGGTCGATGCGTCCGCGGACTCGGCGCTGAGCGCCGCGTTCGACGAACTCGCCTCCGCGAAAGCGCACGGCGCGCCTCGCGCGCGCCTCGATCAGCTCTACCGGCGCCTCGATCTCCTCGCGGCGCAGAGCGGCACGACCGCGGCTCAGGTGCTCGCGCAGTGCGGTCCCAGTCCGAGCCCCGTGACGACGACGAGCGGCCCGCGTGCGATCGCTGCTCCGCCGTGCGGAGGCGCGACGACGACGACGCTGTCGTTCTCGAGCCCGGCGGCGCTCCCGATCCCGGATGCGACCTCGACCGTGCAGAGCGGCTGGGGCACGCTCGAGAACTTCATCTTCGCGTTCGGCCAGGACACGTACCTGTGGGACGTCGACGTCACCACGACGATCACGCACCCGCGCTGCAACGACCTCAAGGTCTACTTGATCGCGCCGAGCGGGCAGCAGATCACGCTGACGACCGACAACAACCTCTTCGGCTACGCCAACCTCTTCAACGGCACGCGCTGGGACGACTCCGCGCTCGTGCCCGTGACGGATTGGCCGTACGTGAACAACCAGACGGTCGGCCCCGCGGTGCCGGAGGGCGCGCTCGGCGCGCTGATCGGCATCGACCCGAACGGCGTGTGGGACCTGCTGGTCCGCGACGACACGCCGAACAACGCCGGGATGCTGCAGAGCTGGTCGGTCGACATCACGACGATCTCCGTCCCGCCGACGCTGGGAGCCGGCTCGCAGTTCCGCCTCGTGAACCAGACGGTCCCCGACGCGCCGAACCCCGGGTTGACCTCGACGATCACGATCTCCGGCGCCGAGCCCTACCTACTCGACATGAACATCGGGACCGGGATCCTCCACGGTTTCCCGTCGGACCTCTCGATCCTCATCACCTCGCCCGCGGGAACGACGGTGACGTTGTCGTCGCGCAACGGCGGGAACCGCGACGACGTGTTCAATGGGACGATGTGGGACGACTCGGCCCCGGACACCGCGACGGACTACCCGTACGTTCCCGGATCGGCGGTCCCGCTGCTCTGTCCCGATGGTGCGCTCTCGGCCTTCATCGGCGAGAACCCGAACGGCGTGTGGACGCTGCGCGTTCGCGACGACCTCGCGGGCGAGGTCGGCTTCGTCTCCGCGTGGTGGCTCGAGTACCTCACGTGCGCTGCGCCCTCCCCTGGGACGAGCTTCTGCACGGGCGACGGGCTCGACACGGCGATCACGACCACGTGCCCGTGCGGCAACGTCGGCGCTCCGGGCAACGGCTGCGCGAACTCGGCGAACGCGAACGGTGCGCACCTGGCGATGACCGGCTCGACGAACCCCGACACGGCGGTGCTCGTGGCGAGCGGCATGCCCGCGACGGCCTTCGCGATCTACCTGAAGGGCGACGTGCTCGACGACGCCGTCTTCGGCGACGGGATCCGTTGCGCGGGCGGCAACGTGATCCGCATGCGCACGCGCGCCAGCGTCGCGGGCGCGTCGCAGTTCCCGGACGTCGGGGATCCGCTGCTGTCCGTGCGCGGTGCGACGCCGGTCGGAAGCGGGCTCGTCGCCCTCTACCAGACCTACTACCGCAACGCGGTCGGGACCTTCTGTCCGCCCGCGACGTTCAACGTGACGAACGGCATGCGCGTGACCTGGTGAGCGCGCTCCTGCGCGATGGAAACGCGGGGCGTCCCATGGGGCGCCCCGCGGCGTTTCCGGACCAGCTCGCGCGCGGCGGCGAGGCTCACTTCGGCGGCGGCGTCTCACCGTCGGCAGGCGTCGAGGCTCCCGCGTCGTCGCCCGCGCCCACGTATCCGTTCGCGCGCAGCCCGCGACGGACGTCGTCCGGTACGTCCGACTTCGTCGCGCGCGGCGGGTGCTCCTCGTAGTAGCGGTCGAGCACCTGCACCTCCTCGAGGTACGCGGAGCTCGCGCGCTTGCCGAGCTCGCTCTCGAGGTCCGAGGAGGGCGCGAGCTCTCCGGGGTCCTTCGCGAGGTCGAAGAAGAGCGGAGCCCCCGCCTGGATGCGGTCGATGAACTTCCACTTCGGGGTCCGCACCGCGCGCAGGTGGATCCCGACGCTGTCGAGCTCGCACACCGCGCGCTGCGGGCGGAACGCGGAGTTCGGCGTGAGCGCGGCGACGAGCGACTCGCCGAGCACGTCGTTCGCCGCGGGCAGCCCCGCGAGTTCGAGCAGCGTCGGCCCGACGTCGATCGAGCGCGTCTGCGCGCGCACGACCGCGCCCGCGGGAACGCGTCCGGGATAGCGCAACAGGAACGGCACGCGGAGGACCTCGTCGTACAGCGTCTGGCGGTGGCCCTTGCGGCCGTGCTCGAAGAACTCGGTGCCGTGGTCCGACGTGACGACGACGATCGTGTCGTCGAGCACGCTCGCGGCCTGGAGGAGGGCGCAGATGCGTCCGACGTGCTCGTCCGTCCAACCGATCTCGCCGTCGTAGAGCGCGATCAGGTGCTCGAGATCGCGTTTCGGCATGCCCGGCGCGATCGTCTCGTCGAAGAAGAACCCGCGCCCGTCGACCTTGCCCGTGTACTCGGGATCGAAGCGCGTGTTCCACGGCGGCGGCGGCACGAAGTCGAAGTGCGCGTCCCACAGGTGCACGAACGCGAAGAACGGCTTCTTCGATCGCCCTTGGAACCAGCTCGTGAACTTCGAGAGCACCGTCGGGTTCGTGACGTCCTCGTGCGACTCGCGCATGACCTTCGGGTCCATGCTCCACGCCGAACTCGGCTTCCCGTCGAGCTCGGCCGCGTACGACGTGCAGTTCTCGTAGCGCTCGAAGCCCTGCCCGAAACCGAACGCCGGATGGAGGTACGGCCCCGCGAAGAACCCGGCCGTCTCGTAGCCGGCTTCCTGGAAGCGCTCGGCGAGGAGGTGCGCGTCCGGTGCGAGCGCGCGATCCGTGTCGGTCACGCCGTGGAGCGCGTCGGGCAGCGACGTGAAGAGCCCCGCGTGCGCCGGCAACGTCCACGAGCTCGAGCTGATGTGCTCGTCGAAGCGCGTCCCCTCGCGGGCGAGCCGGTCGAGCGCGGGCGTCGTCGGACGCGCGTAGCCGTAGCAGCCGACGTGGTCCGCGCGCAGCATGTCGATCGACACGAGCAGCACGTTCGGATGGTGCGGCTCCTTCGAGCACGACGCGAGGAGGAGCGCCCCGCTCCCGAGGAGCGCGACGGCCAGTTGGAGAGCGTGAGACGGTGAGCGGAAACGAAGGGCGTGCATGGGGTCGGGAGGAGTGTACGGATCGGCGTCGAGCGATCGGAACTCGAGCTCGATTTCGAGCGCCGCGCCCTCGGAGCGTGGCCCGTGCGCCGTCGCCCCGGTAGGTTGGAGGCGTGACCCACCAGGAGGAACGCCGCGCCGACGCGCGGCCCGGCATCGGGCGGTCGGCCACCGCGGCGCTCTTCACGGTGCTCGTCGTGGGCGCCGTGCTCCAGGCCCTCCACCTCGCCCACGAGTGGCGCTCGAACCCCTTCGCGCGCGATCCGCTGAACGACGCGCGCGTGTACTGGGACTGGGCGGGCGACCTCGCCGCGGGGCACTGGATCGGAGGCGCGCCGTACTTCTCCGCGCCGCTCTACCCGCACCTCGCGGGAATCGTCCGCGCGTTCGGAGGCGACCTCCTCGCGCTCTACGTCGCGCAGGCGTGCGTGCACCTCGCGACCGCGGCGCTCCTGTTCCGCATCGGACTGCGGCGCGCGGGGCTCGCCGCGGCGACGACCGCCGCGCTCGCGTGGGTGCTCCTCGACGACGCGGGGTATTCGACCGCGCGCGTGCTCAACGGCGGCGTGCAGTGCCTGACGGTGGTGTGGCTGCTCGATCGCGCGCTCGGTTTCCAGGAGCGCCGTTCCGCCGCGAGCGCGGCTCTGCTCGGACTCGCGCTCGGCCTCGCGACGCTCGCGAACCCCGTCTTGCTGGCGCTGATCCCCCTCGCCGCGGCGTGGTGCGCGTGGATCGCACCGGCGGGCGCGCGCGCGAAGCCCGCGCTCGCCTGCGCGCTCGTCGCGCTCGCGTCGATCGCGCCCGCGACCGTGCACAACGCGCTCGCGAGCGGCGAGTTCGTGCCCGTCTCCGCGCAGGCCGGCGTCACGTTCTTCCACGGCAACGCGCCCGGCGCGGACGGCACCTACAAGCCGATCCCCGGCGTCTCGACCGACCGGATCAAGCAGAACCTCGACGCGCGCGAACTCGTCCGCGGCGAGACGGACGGGAGCTGGAACGCGACGAGCTCGGCCTGGTTCCGGCGCGGCCTCGCGTTCTGGCGCGCGGAGCCGGGCGCGGCCATCGAGCTCGCCGGCCGCAAGCTCTGGTGGTTCCTGACGGGCCGCAACTACGGCGACATCTACCTGCCCGTGCTCGAGAACGAGGAGGGGTTCTCGCGTTCGGAGCGCTTTGCGCCGCTCCCCGCTGCATGGCTCGCCTTCCCAGCGCTGGTCGCGGCGGCGTTCCTCCTGCGCGACGCGCGCCGACGGGGCCCGGAGCTCCTGCTCCTGCTCGTGCCGCTCGCGACGGTCGTCGTGTTCTGGTACTCGCCGCGTTATCGGCTGCCCGCGATGCCGGTCGCGTGCCTGCTCGTCGCGTGCGCCTTCTTCGGGCCGGGCGGCGCGCTGCGCCGCGTCGCGTGCGGCGTCGCCCTCGTCGCGGCGATGCTCGCGGGACCGCTGAACACGGCGCTCCACTTCGACGACCCCGAGAGCACTCGGGCGCAGTACGAATACCACGCGGGCAAGGCGCTCGCGGACGAGGACCGGCTGGCCGAGGCCGCTCGACGTTTCCGCGCAGCCGTGCGGCTCGGCCACGCGGAGGCGAACGCGGCGCTGGGCGACGTCCTGCGCCGCCAGGGTCGGCCGAGCGATGCGCTCGAGCTCCTCCGCGACAACGCGCTGCGCCAGCCGACGAGCTCGTTCGCGCGCCGCTCGCTCGCCGTCGCGCTCGCGCAGGCGCGCGAGTTCCCCGCGGCGCGAGCGGAGTTCGAGGCCGCGATCGCGCTCGATCCGAACGATTGGGAGTCGCTGAGCGGGCTCGGCGGCGTCTTCTACGAGCTCGGCGACCTCACGAAGGCCGCGGAAACGCTGCGGAAGGCGCTGCGCGTCCGCCCCGAGATGGACGGCGCGCACTACAACCTCGGCGTCGTGCTCGAAGCGCAGAACGACCTCGAGAATGCCGCGCTCGAGTACGCGGCGGCGCTCCAACTGAACCCCGAGCTCGCGCGCGCGGCGCACAAGCTCGCGATCCTGCGCGTCGCGGCCGACGACGTGCGCGGCGCGCTGCGCGAGCTCACGTACGGCCTCGAGCACTCGCCGAAGGACCGCGACCTCGCGACGACGTGCGCGTGGCTCCTCTCGACCGCACCCGACGCGGCGGATCGCGACGGCGCGAAGGCGCTCGCGCTCGTCCAGCCGTGGTGCGACGCCGAGCCGGGCGATCCGGGCCTGTGGAACATCCGCGCCGCCGCGCTCGCGGAGCTCGGACGCTTCCAAGACGCCGTCCGTTCGTGCGCGACGGCGCTGGAACTCACGGGCCCCGACATGCCGGCCGAAGCGCGCACGGAGCTCGCGAAGCGCCTCGAGCTGTATCGCCAGGGGCGTCCCTACCGCCTCCCTCGGCGCTGAACCGGATGGCGCTCCGCGCGCGCGGAGCGCAGAATCGAACGCGTGAGCTTCCGACCGCACCGCGCGCGCACCGCCGCGCTCCTCCTCCTCGCCGCGCTCGCGGCGACGTGCACGCCCGCGCCGAAGGCCGTGCCCGCGGGGCGCGTGCTCGTCGTCGGCGCGGACGGCCTCGAGTGGAACGTGCTCCGTCCGCTGCTCGCGCAGGGGCAATGTCCGAACCTGCGCGCGCTGATGGAGCGCGGCTCCTACGGCCACCTCGGCACGATGACGCCGACCTTGTCGCCGATCCTCTGGACGACGATCGCGACGGGCCGCATGCCGCAGGAGCACGGCATCCAAGGCTTCACCGACGCCGACACGCAGCAGTACACGTCCGCCTCGCGCCGCGTGCGCGCCGTGTGGAACGTGACGACGCTCTACGACGTGCCGACGAACGTGTTCGGTTGGTGGATCACGTGGCCCGCGGAGGAGCTCTGCGGGACGATGGTCAGCGGCGCTTCCGCGACCGCGCTCGTCGACGCGAACTGGAAGCCGAGCATCCTCCCCCACGTGCCGGGCCAGGTGTTCCCGACGAGCGAGGAAGCGCGCGTGATGGAGCTCGTCGAGCGCGCGAGCAGCGAGAGCGCGGTACAAGCGCTCGCGCGCCGCATCTTCCCCGCGCGCGACGCGGACCTCGGCGCGAAGGAGAAGGAGCTCGTCCAGCAGACGCTCTGGTCGATCGCGGCCGACGCGACGTACTCGGAGGTCGCGTGCGCGATGATGAAGGCGCATCCCGCGGCGCTCAACCTCGTCTACTTCGGCGGCACGGACGTCGTCGCGCACCGCTTCTGGCGCTACTACGAGCCCGCCGCGTTCCAGTGGCCCGCGCGCGCGGACACCGAGGCGCTCTGGCAGCAGGCCGCGCCCGGCTCGAAGCCGCTCGCAGAGCTCCTCGGCGGCGACGCGGCGCGCAGCGCGCTCGCGAGCGCGATCCCGAACTACTACGCGTGGTTCGACGAGGAGCTCGGCAAGCTGGTCGCCGCGGCGGGCCCCGACGCGAACGTCGTCGTCGTCTCCGACCACGGCTTCCACGCGTTCTCGACGGACGCGCCGAACGCGAAGTTGATCACGGGCCACCACCTCGACGGTCCGCCGGGCGTGATCGTCGCGGCCGGGCCGAGTTTCGCGAAGCAGGGCGGCGTCGACGCGTTCGTCGCGGGCACGAGCGTCGCGCCGTGCGGCAACGTGCTCGCGATCGCGCCGACGTTGCTCGCGCTCATGGGGATCCCGAGTTCGCGCGAGATGCCCGAGCGCGCGATCGGGGCGATCCTGACCGGCGCCGCGCATTCGAACGGCGCGCTCGCTCCCGTGCCGACGCACGACGCGGGCTTCCGGCCCGCGAAGAAAGTCGACGTGTCGCCCGAGATGGAGCGCGCGTTCCGCGAGCGCTTCGGCAGCCTGGGCTACATCGGCCTCGACGGCGCGGACGTGCAGAAGCCCGCGCTCGTCGATCCGCGCGCGTTCGATCCGAACGCGAAGCCGAAGTAGCGCGGCGCCGTCCCTGCGACGGGCGCCTTCACCCGGCGACACCGCACGTCTCCGCTCGCCGCGGGACGCGCCGCCTCGGCCGGATCACTTCTCGTCGCCGCCCGCGTAACCCTGCTCGGAGAGCGCCCGGATGCGCTCGGGCGAGAGCGGGCTCTGCGCGTCGGTGCTCGGCGTGAGCCCGCGCATCCAGGCGCGCAGCGCGGCCTGCAGCGCCTTCACGCGCTCGACGTCGCGACTCGAGACGTCGACGAGCTCGCGGGGGTCGGCCTTCCGGTCGTAGAGCGCCTGCTCCGGGATCGGGTACGGACCGGGCGGGATCTCCTCGGGCTCGCGCTTCTCCGGGTTGAAGACGAGGCGGTGCCCCGCATCCGCGACGGTGAAGATCGAGAAGCGCCACAGCCCGACCGCGACGCGTCCGTCGAAGCGCGCGTCGCGTTCGCCGCGCGCGAGCGCATCGAGCGCGAGTCCGTGCGCGCCGCGTTCCGCATCGAGCCCGAAGAGCGCGAGCACGGTCGGCTTCACGTCCTCGAGGAGCACGACCTCGTCGCGCGCTGCGCCCGCCTTCACGCCGCGCGGGAAGCGCAGGAACAGCGGCACGTGCAGCACCGCGGACGAGATCGACTTCGAGTGCCCGAAGTAGCCGCTGCGCTCGCCGAGCTCCTCGCCGTGGTCCGCGCAGAAGACGAACAGACTCTCGTCGAGCGTGTTCGCGCCGTCCGCGCGCGGCCGGGCGAGGTCCACGGCGAAGCGGCTCACGAGCTGGTCGACGCGGGCGATCTCGCCGTCGTACAGATCGACGAGCCGCGCGCGATCGGCGTCGGTGAGCGGGCGCTGCTGCGTGTACGCCGCGTCGACGAACTCGCGCGAGCCGTTCGCGGGGCCCGCGTACTTCGGATCCGCGAAGAGGCGCGCGAAGTCGACGCCGTTCGACGGGCGCGGCTCGTACGGCAGGTGCGGCCCCATCAGGTGCACCCACACGAACGCGCGCGACTCCAGCGGCTGCGCGGCGAGCCACGCGCGCGCCCGGGCGAGCACGCGCTCGTCGCGGTCGTCGGAGAAGTCCGATTCGAACGCCGAGAAGCCCTGCTCGATGCCCGAGCCCGGCACGAGCAGCTTGTTCGTCGTGAACGCGGCCGTCGCGAAGCCCGCGTCGCGCAGTCGCTCGGCGAGCGTCGCCGCGGACGCGGGGAGCGTCTCCCGGTTGCCGAGGACGCCCGTCTCGGGCGGCGGCTTGCCGCTGAAGAGCGCGCAGAGCGACGGGAACGTCTCGCCGCGCGCGGTGTACGCCTGCGTGAAGCGCGTGCCCTGCATCGCGAGCTCGTCGAGCGTGAACCCCGGCGTGGAGCCGCGCTCCGCCGCGCCCGCCGCGTCGCTCGTGCCGCGCGCGGAGCCGTAGGCGGACAGGTGATCCGCGCGCAGCGTGTCGACCGTGACGAGGATCAGGTGGCGCGGTCGCGGAGCTTCGCTCGCGCGCGTGCACGCGCCTGCGAAGAGCGCCGCGCACGCGAGCGCGACGGCGCTCGAGACGGAGAGGACGCGGACGACGGAGCGCGACACGCGGGTCATCGTACGCTCAACGCTCCTCGCGCGCCGCGGTCGCGAGCGGCGGGAGCTCGCGCAGCGAGAACCCGCGCTCGGTGCCGAGGCGCCGGGCTCCGAGCGCGTCGAGCGCGCGCTCGAGCCCCGCATCGCGGCCCTCGTGCGTCAGCGCCAGGATCGGCCGATCGGGCAGCACGGCACGCAGCTCCGCGAGCGCGGCGGCGGACGTGCGCACCCGGTCGTCGGCCGCCACGAACGCCTCGCCCTGGTAGAGCGCCGCGACGAGGTCGAGGCGGCGTCCGAGGTCGGCTTGTCCCTCGTTGTGGATCTGCGGGAGGTCGACGAACAGCGGCCGGTCGAGCGCGGGCGCGAGCGCGTTCCCCTGCACGAGCCCCGTCCCGGCGCGCGTGCCGTCCTCGTCGAGGCGCGTCACGATCACGGCGCGCGCGTCGGAGCGCGCCGTCAGCGCGAGGAGCGCGGCGGGCACGCTCGGCACTTCCTTCGCCGGCGCGAGCCGGCCGCGCGCGTCGACGACGAGCGGGAGCTCCGCACCGTGCGCGCCGTACGCGACGTAGGCCCACGCGGCGAGCGCGGTCGTCGGCAGCGCGACGACGAGCGCCGCGAGCGCCTTGCGCTTCCCGAAACCGCCGGCGGCCCACCACGTTCCGAGCGCTTCGCCCGCGGGCAACGCGAGCACGAGCGCGAGCATCCGCTCCATCTTGTACTCGTTCCCCTGCGGCATCTCGCCGACGAGCACGAGCACCGCGCACACGCAGGCCGCGAACGCGACACGCCACCGCGCGGCGCGCGCGAGCCGCGCGAAACCGACGAGGGCGATCGGAAAGAGCAGCGCGATCGGTCCGAGCAGGTTCGCGATCGGCGTGCCCCCGAGGTTCGGATTGCCGGTGAGCGATGGTCCGCGCGGCGCGGGCGCGAGCGCGGGCAGCAGGAACGGCACGCTGACGAGCGCTGCGCCGACGGCGGCGAGGCTCCACGCGCCGCGCACGCCCGCCGCGCCGCGCACGAAGTCCGGCGCGACCGAAACCGCGAGCGCGACCGCCGCGACGCCGCCCGCGAGCGGGTTGAGCGCGGTCGCGAGGCCGAGCATGAGTCCCGCGAGCACGATGCGTCCGCGCGAGCGCTCCTCGAAGCCCGCCGAGAGCGCCCACAGCGCGAACGGCAGCGCGAGCGCGAACGAGGACACGTTCAGGAACTTCGGCAGGAACGCGTGCAGCCGCGCGTCCCAGCCGAACGGATGCCCGCCGAAGCACAGCGGCTGGAGCGCGTACACCGGCGCCGATCCGAAGCGCGTCGCGTCGACGACGAGGAAGCCCGTCCAACCGAGCGCGTTGAACCCGAACGTCGCGGCGAGGAACGCCGCGCGCCGCGCGACGAACGAGAGCCTGCACGCCTGCCCGAGCGCGTCGAGCGCGGGCCCGAGCAGCAGCGCCGCGAACACGTTGAGCGCGGCGAAGCCCCACAGGGGACCGAGGCCGCAGCGCCCGAGCAGCGCACCGAGCGCGGGATAGAGCGTGTAGTACCGCAGCGGCGCGCCCGCGTGGTACGGGTTCTCGGGCCTCAGTCCGTCGCGAAGCACCGCTTCGCCGAGCGTCACGTGCAGGTAGCCGTGGTACGACGCGCGCACCGCTTCGCCGCCGAGCACGAGCAGCGCGAGCACGACGAGCGCGAGCACGCCGCCCTCGATCCACGGCCAGGCGCGTTCGCGCCGCGCGCTCGCGGAGGCCGAGCCCGACGTCGCGGTCGCGCTCACGCGTGCGCTCCCGTGCGCGCGAGCCCGCGGCTCGACCTTCGACGACCGGAGCTCATCGCGCTCCGCCTCCGTCGAATCCGGGCCCGAGCCCCGCGCTCGCGCCCTTGCCCGCGAACCAGGGCTCTTCGGGCAGGCGCATCGGGGCCGGCGCGTCGTTCCCGAGCGGCGTCGGCACGAGCGCGCGCAGGCGCTGCAACGGCGCGAGGTCCTTCGCCCACGCGACGTCGCGCGACACGTCGTGCTCCTCGCGCGGGTCGCGCGCGAGGTCGCGCAGCACGGCGACGGGCTCGACGCCCTTGCGATCGACGGTCCACTTGACGCGTCGCAGCGCGTCGATCACGCCCCACTGGTCCGCGCTCTTCGCCGCCGAGAGATCGTCCTGCACGACGGGCCGGAAGTCCGTGTGCAGGTAGAGCCAACGCCGCGGCGCGCCCGCGCCGTCGACGATCGTCGGGACGAGCGAGCGGCTGTGGCCGAGCTCCTGCTTCGCGCGGTCGGGCTCGCCGCCCGTCGCGAGCGCGAAGAGCGTCGCGGGGAGGTCGATCAGCGAGACGTACTCGTCGCACGCCTTCCCGCGCCGCTTCGCGTCGACGGCGCGCGGCGGTTTGACGAGCAACGGCACGCGCACGAGCTCGTCGTTCAGCGTCACGGAGTGGCCGATCCAGCCGCGGTCGAGCACTTCCTCGCCGTGGTCCGCGGTGAACACGATCCACGCGCGGTCGTAGAGCCCGCGCGCGCGCAGCCCGTCGAGGAAGCGCCCCACCGCGCGATCGACCTCCGCGACCTCGCTCTGATAGTTGCCGCGCAGGAACGCGCGGTCCGCGTCGGTCAGCGTCGCGCGCTCGCGCAGGAGCACGTTGAGGTCCTCGTCGCCCTTCAAGCGCCCCGAGTACGCCGTCGAGGCCGCGGCGCCGAAGCCCGGACCGAAGCGCAGCCCCGCGTGCGCTTCGTAGCGGTAGTGCGGTTCGAAGAGCCAGCCGAAGAGCAGCGCGCCGTTCGGCGCGTCGGTGAGCACCTCGTCGCCGAACGCGAGCAGGCGATCGAGCGCCTGTGCGCCGTACGAGCCCTCGTGGCCCTTCGCGAACGAGTCGTCCCAGCGCTCGAAGCCGCGCTCGAAGCCCTGCTTCGACGTCGCGACGAAGTTCGTCATCACGCCGGCGGTGCGCACCTTCTTCGAGCGGAGCAGCGGAACGAGCTCGGTGTGCGCTTCTCCGACCGTCTCGAGGAGGCGCGTCTCGCCGTGCTCCCACGGCCACAGGCCGGAGAGCTGCGTGACGATGCTCGGGATCGTCCACGGCGCGGCGGAGTACGCGTGCTCGAAGCGCACGGAGTCGCGCGCGAGCGCGTCGAGGTTCGGAGAAGCCGTCGCACCGTTCTCCCCCACCGTCGTGTTGCCGTAGCACCCGAGCGCGTCGGCGCGCAGCGTGTCGACCTCGATCCAGATCACGAGCGGCGCGTCGGGCTTCGAACAGCCGCAGGCGCTCGCGAGAAGCACCGTGAGCGCGAAGGCGGAGCTCCGCCGCCGGACCGGCCTCGCGCCCGAGGGCACGACGCCCTGGTGCCGGTGCGAAGTTGTGCCTCCCGCCTGCATGACCCCGGCGATTGGAACGCATGCTTCCGAGGGGAACAAGCACGAGGACTCGCGTTACCGAGCGGTCGTCCCGCGGGTAGACCCGTGCGGGCCGAGAGCCCGGAAGGAGGATGCGATGAGGCGTGCTCGACGGTGGCGCGGAAGTGCCGGCGGCGTCCTCGGTGAGGCGGTCGGAGCGCCGCGGCTCGTGGCGCTCCATCTCGCGGCGTTGGGTCTCGTCCCACTCGCGACGCAGACGGGCCTGTGCTCCGCAGGCGATCTCGAGCGCATCGCTCCCGAGGTCCTGTCGGAGTACGAGGCGCGCGGCAATGCGCTGCGCGAACTCGAGGCCGTGACGCCTCCCGGCGACCGGGACTGCCTGCGATTCTCGCGCTTCGAGCACTCGTACGGCCGACAGGGGCTCCTCGTCTCCCCGCGGCTCGGGTTCGTCGCCTACGACAGCGGTTGCTGCGGCGACTGGATGCTCGACCTCGGCACGGCGCGCTGGCAGGGCGAAGAGCTCGAGCTCGTCCCGCGCTTCGCCCCACGCAGCGAGCCGTGGGAGCGGCTCGCGTGCCGCCTCGTGCTCGTGCCGTGGGGCGAGCGGCAGTACCTTCTCGGTCTCGACGAACTCGACCGGTTCGTGAACGACATCAACCTGGGTATCTTCCGCGAGCGCGGAGGATGGGCGTGGCACACCGAGGACGGTTCGTGTTCCCCGCTCGTCGGACATCCTGAACTGCCCGCCGAACTCGCGACGCGCCTCCTGAACGATCCCGTCGTCGGACTCGTGCTCGCCTCGACGCGCATCGAGGACATCGACGCGCACGGGCGCTGGCAGTGCACGTTCGATCTCACGCTCGACGTCGGCGCGCGCGCGGGGCTCTGGGTCGGCATGCAGCTCGAGCTCGTCGAGGATCACAGCGCGTTCGAACGTGCCGAGGTCACGTCGGTCGCGCCCGAGCGTGCGCACGCAGCCGTCCGGTGCCTGGGAGCCGAGCGCCACGCGACGCCCGCTCCGGGTTGGCACGCGTCGAGCCGAGCGCGCTCGCCGTGGTGAGCGCGACGATCCGCACGTGTCGTCGCTCCCACCGCGCATCGCCGTCCCGGTGGATCGCGCCCGACCGTGCGCCCGCTCGTCGGAGAGCGCTGCCAGCGCGATCGCATCGACACGAGGACGCGCCGTGGAAACGTCGCGAGCCTCCGTCACAGGGACGGCGATGCCGCGCGAAGCACTCGTCGACCGTGGGGACGAGCGACGCGTGGAGCTCCGCCCTTTCAAGTGCGGGACGGCCTGCCCCGCATCCGCGCCGGGAGGACGAGCGCTTCGGCCTGCACGGAGCCCACGCGTCCGCGAGCATGCGTGGTCGTCGATGCGGAGCACAGCGCACATCGGCTCGACACGGAGTCCTCGACTGCGCGCGCCATCGTCGTGCGAGGTGACGCGGTGCCGTGAGTCGGCCGCTCGCGACGGCGATCGTGGCGTCGAGGTCCGCCCTTTCAAGTTCGCGACCTGCGCGCCGACGAAGCGAGCGTCTAGAGCTCGCGCACGTTTCTATTAGATTTTCGATGCCCGTTCGCGCGAGCGAGCGTCTTCCTCCTGCACACCATGCGCAAGACTTCGCGAGCCCGACAGAACGATCTCGACTTCCCGCGGCACGGCGGCGCACGCCGTGGAGCGGGGCGCAAGCGCGTCGCTCCGCGCGCATGCGTGCCGCATCGTGCGCGGCCGAAGCTCTCGGGGCGGCATCCGTTGCACGTCACGTTGCGGCTCGTCGACGGCTTGCCGACGCTGCGCTCGCGCGCGGCGCACGCGGTCTTGCGCGAGGCGCTGCGCGCGGGCTCCGACCGCCACGGGTTCCGCCTCGTGCACTACGGAGCGCTCTCGAACCACCTGCACCTCGTGTGCGAAGCGGAGGACGAGCGCGCGCTCGCTCGCGGGCTCCAGGGCGTCACGGCGCGCATCGTGCGCGCGCTCAATCGGTTCTGGCGGCGCGTCGGCGTGCTGTTCGCCGATCGGTACCACGCGCGCGAGCTGCGCGCACCGCGCGACGTGCGCAACGTGCTCGCGTACGTGCTCGGCAACGCGCGGCGGCACGGGGTCGTCGTGACCGAGGTGCTCGATCCGTACAGCTCGTCCGCGCTGTTCGACGGCTGGAGGGAGGTCCGCGGGCCGCGCGGCGGAGCGACGTGGCTCGCGCGGGCGCGCACCTGGCTCCTCACGGTCGGGTGGAGGCGCCATGGGCCGATTTCGCTGCGCGAGGTGCCGCGGGGCGGAGCGAGTCCGTAGAGCGGAGTGGTCGTCGCGCGCACGAGGACCCGGGCCGCCATCGCGCGGCGCTCCTTCCGCTCAGAGCTTCCGCCCGCGCGCCTC
>JAXMBZ010000020.1:0-49613 GCA_046349615.1 Planctomycetota bacterium | reverse complement strand
AGGTGGTTGATGGTGTGGGGCTCGATCAGCGGCGCGACTTCGACAGGCGTTCGACTTGCTCGAGGTAGCGCGCGACGTCTTCGCGGGGTTTCAGTTCCTGCGCGCGCTTCAGGAGCGGGACGGCGTCGGCGTAGCGGCCGAGACCGACGAGCGCCTGGGCGTGGCGCACGCGCGCGTTCACCTCGAAGGCTTCGAGGCTCTCCGCGCGCTCGAAGTAGAAGATCGCGCGATCGGGCTCGCCGTTCTTCACGTGGTGCTGGCCGAGGAGGAGCAGCGCTTCTCCGTCGAGCGGATCGACGCGGACGAGTTCTTCCAGGATCGCGGCGGTGTCCGCTCCGCCGTCGCCGTCCGCGATCGCGAGGCGCGCTTCGAGCTTGAGGAGCTTGCGGCTCTCCAGCTCCGCGAGGCCTTCCTTCCACGTCTCGTGCACGTGCGCCGCGACGCGCCGCGCTTGAGCGGGAGCTCCGCGCGCCGCGAGCGCCTCCACGGCGCGGAGCATGCGCGCGGGCACGGGCTTCACGGCCTGATCCATCGCGCGGACGTAGGCGTTCGCCGCGAGCTCGTACAGTCCCTCGCCGGCATAGATGTCGCCGAGCACACTCGACGCCTCCGCGTCCGCGCGCCCGAGCAGTGCGAGCGCCTCGATGTTCTGCGCTGCGCGCAGCGGCTGCTTCATGCCGAGGTACGTCTGCGCCTGGAGCATCCAGAACTCGGTCTTGTCCGGGAAGCGCTCGATGAGCACGTCGAGCAGCGCCGCCGCGTCCTGGAACTTGTTCTGCTTGTAGACGCAGCGCGTCAGGCCGAGCCGCCACTCCGTGTTGTCCGGTTGGAGCAGGAGCGCGTTGCGATAGGCGGCTTCCGCGGCCTGGTAGTCGAGCTTCGCCGCGTAGGCGTAGCCGAGCAGCCCGTACGAGTACGCGTCGCCGCCGCCGAGCTCGATCATCTTCGTGAACGCCCGGATCGCGTCGTCGAACGAGGCGGCCTTCGCGTACGAGAGGCCGAGGTTGCGCCACGCGCGACGGAAGCTCGGGAACTTGGTCACCGCCTTTTCGTACTGCGCGCGCGCTTCGTCCGGGCGATCGAGCTGGAACAGCACGCCCCCGAGCGTGAAATCGAGGACGGCCGAGCTGTCCGGCGTGATCGACTTCACGAGGAGCGCCTCGGCCTTCGCGAGCTCGTCCGCCATCAGCGGGCGGACCTTCTCGAGCAACTTCACTTCTTCGACGGAGAGCCGCGGCTCGACGTTCGCGTCGATGCCGTAGGCGCCGACGAACTGCTTCTGGAACGTCGGGTCGTTCCAGATCGCGGCGAGGTCGCTCTTCGTGTCGGCTGCCGCCCGCGGCGCTCCGAGGATCGCGAACGCGACGAGGACGCCGGCCTGCACGAGCGGCGACGCGAACCGTGCCGAGGCTCGCGCGAACAGGACGCGGCGGCGCGCGTCGCGCTGGACGCGGCCTCCGAGGTGAGCGATCGCCGTGGACAGGTGGAGGATCGTGTTCGACATGACTAACTCGCTGGGAAACGGATGGACACGCGCATCTTCGAAGCGACGCGCTGGCCGGCGCGGAGGCCGGGCTCGAACTTCCACTTGCGCACCGCGGCGAGCGCGGGCGACTCGAACGCGGCGTGGCTCGACTTCTCGACGCGCGGGTTCTCGACCTTTCCCGACGCATCGACGACGAAGATCACGCTGACGACGCCCTCGATCTTCTTGCCGCGCATCTCCGCGGGGAACGTCGGCGAGACCTGTGTGATCGCGCGCGGCTTCTGGTCGAGCTCGGCGAGGCTGAACGCTTCCTCGAGCTCGCCGCCGGGCCCTCCCGCGACGCCGGTGCCGCCGATGCGGCCGCCCGACGCGAACCCGATGGCCTCGGCGAAGTCGCCGCCGCCGCTCTGACCCGAGAGCGCGGCTTCGATCGCGCTCAAGCTCGCCGCTTCGAGCGCGGGTGCGTCGTTGATCGGCGCCGCGTCGAGGCTCTTCAGGACCTCCGCGGAATCGGGCGGCGTCTCGTCGTGCGTCTCGAGCTCCTCGGGCGGCGTCTCGGGCGGCTCTTCCTTCTTCGAGTCCTTCTTCACGTCCTCCGCATCGGCGAGCAGGTCGACCGCCTGCACGGAGCCGCGCGGATTCTCGTCCTCGAGGAAGAAGATGCCCCCGAACGCGATCACGACGAGGTGCACGAACACCGCGGCGCCGATCCCGAGGAGCCACCCGAACTTCATCGCTTCTCCGTGTTGATGCCGACCTTCGCGATGCCCGCGCGGCGCACTTCGTCGAGCAATGCGACGACGCGCTCGAAGTCGGCCTTCCCGTCGGAGTTCAGGATCACCTTCGGGTCCTTCGACGCGGCCTTGAAGGTCTGGAGGCGCATCGGGAGCTGCGCTTGCGCGATCTTCTCCTTGTTCCAGAAGACCTCGCCCTTCTCGTTCACGCTGAGCGTCAGCGCCTTCTCGAGCTCCTGCTGGTCCCCGAGCGACGCCGCCGTGCCCGCGGTCGGGAGCGCGACGTTGACGCCCTGGTTCTTCGTCATCGAGAGCGAGACCATGATGAACGTCGCGAGCAGGAAGAAGATGATGTCGATGAGCGGGATGATCTCGATCCGCGCTCGCTTGCCTCGGGCTCCGCTGGCTGCGTGCATGGCGTGCTCCGATCAGGCCCCGACGAGCTCGTGGGGACGCGCCGGCGTGGAGGGCGATCCACCCGAGCGCGGGGAATGCGACTCATCGCGCCGCACGAGGAGTTCGAGCTGGGCCGCGGCCTGCTCGAGCTCGTGCTGCGACTCGTCCATGCGCGCGTTCAAGTAGTTGAACGGGATCAGGGCGGTGATGGCGATGCCGAGACCGAACGCGGTCGCGATCAGCGCCTCCGCGATGCCGCCGGTGATGGCGCCGGGAGCGCTGAGTTCGCCGCCGATCAGCGCGAACGAACCCATCATGCCCGTCACGGTCCCGAGCAGACCGAGGAGCGGAGCGAGCGTGATCACCGTGTCGAGGATCGGGATGCCGCGGCGGAAGCGCTTCATCTCCTGCGCCGTCGAGTAGAGCAGCGCGTTCGGGAGCGTCTGCTCCGAGTGCGTCAGTCCGTACGACAGCGCGCGCAGCACGTAGAACTTCGAGCCCCGCGCGATCTCGATCGCGGCGGCCTTGTCCCCGCGCTCGATCGCGGAGAAGAAGCGGTCCAGCGCGCCGCGGTCGCGCTTCCAGCTCTCGCGCATGAGGAAGAAGAGCCGCTCGAGCACGGTGCCGAGCGCGAGGATCGACGCGACGAGCAGCGGCCACATGATCGGACCGCCCTTCACGAAGATGTGCACGATGTTCGTCTTCTGGACGAGCGCCTTGAGCGCTCCGCCGCGCGACGGATCGAGCGGGAGCGCGCCCTCTCCATTGCCGACGACCGCGAGGATCCCGGCTTGGGCCGCGCCTTCGAGCGGACGGATCAGCGGCTTGTCCGAGCCCGTCTGCGGGACGACGAGGCCGGAGCTTTCGCTCGTCGGTCCGCGGAAGAGCGCGACGGGGCCGAGGATCGCGTACATGCCCGTCGCCACGTTGCCCGCGAGATCGACGCCGATCCCGGGGAAACGCATGCCGCCGATCGCGTCGACGACGCGCTTCACGGTCATCTCGACGAAGAGCGTCTGGCGCGCGAACTTCTCGGTCGTCGTCAGGGTCGTGTTCTCACTCGCCTGCTTCGCGGTGGCCATCGCCTCGCCGAGGACCTGGAGCTCGCTCGGGTGCACCTTGCCGTCGAACGAACGCGCGTACTCGTCGAGCAGGTTGCCGACGTAGACGAGCTCCTCTTGCCGCGCCTTGATCTCCGCGTTGATCGTGGTGATCTCGAGGTTGCCCGCGTCGACCTCGCGGCCGACCACGTCTTGGTCCTTCCTCAGATCGTTGAGCAGCGTCTCGAGCGCGGTGAGTTCCTGCGCGAGGGGCAGCTTCTCCTCCGCGATCTTCGCGCGGAGCGCGTTGAGCTCGTCGATGCTCCTCGCGAGCTCTTTGTCCGCGGAGAGCGCGACGCGATCGAGCGTGGGCGTCGGCGCGACGGGCTGCGCAGTCGCCTGCGCGGCGGCCTGAGCATCGAGCGTGGGCGCCTGCGCGAAGGCCGTGGAGGCCGCGAGGACGAGTGTGGCGAGTTGCTTCATTGGATCCTCACGGGGAGCGGCACGAACGCCGGCGTGTGCTTGCCTTCGACGATTTCGAGCGCGGTGGTCACGTCGTTCGCGACCGCCTGATTCGGCTCCCACGTCCAGCCCTTCTCGCTCGGACGTCCGATGCCGGACTGTCCGCTACCCGAGAGGTAGTAGGCCTGCGCGAGGCCGACGTAGAGCACGCGCACCTCGGTCGGCTTCGCGCCGTCGAGTTCGCGCACCTCGTAGGCGACGCTGATCTCGCCGTTCGCCTTGTTGAGCTCGTTCAGGATGCCGAGCACGTTCTGATAGCGCTCGGCGATGCTCACACGCTTCTCCGACTCTCCCTCGGGCATGCGCGCGAACAGAGGTTGGAGCCGCGTCTGGACGGGCTCGGGGAGCCGGACTCGGAGCGCGAGCACTTCGCGCTCCATCGTCGCGACCGCGTCGGAGAGCTGCTTCAGCGCCGCGTCGAGCTGCGCGCGCTTCGCAACGAGCTCCTCGCGCTTCGAGCGTGTCTCGCCGATCTTCTGCCGCGACGTTGCGAGCCGCTCTTGCAGGCCGACGACCTCGCGCCGCAGGAGTTCGATGCGTCCGCCGAGCACGTCGCGACCCTGCTGCCAGTCGCTCGCCTCCCGCGAGAGGATCTGCTGCGTCTCGATCCACTTCCCGAGGACCGTGCGCGTCTTCTCGAGCGTCGGCTCGGCGTCCTGGACCGGTGCGCTCGCTCCGAGGACGAGGAAGCAGAAGGCCCCCATCGCCGCCCGGCGGGCCGAGCCCGTCGTGAGCCGTTTCGTTCTTCGTCGTGAGTTCTTCATGGCGGGGTTTCTCGTTGAACGCGCGTGGTCAGAACGACCACTGCGCGGTGAGCGCGATCGAGTACTCGATCCCTTTCGTGTAGGAGGTCTTCGTGACGTCGTCGCCGATCGTGTCGCCGCGGTAGACCTCCTCGATCCGGGGGTTCGTCAGGTTTTTCGCCTGGAACTGGAGCTTGAAGACGTCCCCGAGCTTCTGCGTCGCGCTGAAGTTCAGCGTGTCGTACTCCTTCGCGTAGACGTCGGGCACGTAGTTGCCGACGGCCTCGCCGGCGCCGGCGACCAGCGTGTCGCCCTGCACCGTGTAGAAGAGCGCGAGCTGGAGTCCGCTCTTCGGCCCGTCCCACGTGAGGTAGACGTTGTAGAGGTGCTCGGGCGCGTTCGTCATGTCGCGGCTCGTCGTCGGCACCGCGATCGACGGATCGCTGAACGCGGCGATCTCGTCGTCGGGCAGGTGCACCTCGGAGTCGATGAACGTCGCGTTCGCGCCGAGCGTGAAGCCCTCGAGTCGCCGCCCGAAGCGCTTCAAGTCCTGGCGCACTTCGAACTCGTAGCCGGACAGCTCGCCGCGCGGGTAGTTGACCGGCGTCGTGAAATCGAACGCGGCGAGGCGCTGGACGTATTCGATCGGATCGCTGACGTCCTTGTGGAACCAAGAGACGCTGACGAGCCCGCCGCCCTCGGTCTTCACGTCGCAGCGCAGGTCGTAGTTCTTCAGCGCGCTCATCTGCAACTCCGGGTTGCCGATGAAGACCGGGCCGCCGAGGTACTCCTGCTGCAGGATCGGCGTGAGCTCCTTGAACGTCTGGCGCGCGACGGTCTCGCTGTAGGACGCGCGCAGCGTGACGCTTTCGTTCGGCTCGAACGCGAGCGCGACCGCGGGAAGGGCGTCGCGTTGCTCGAAGTCGACGTCCGCGTCGCCGGGGTTCAACTGCACGGGCGACGTCGCGCCCGGCGGGAACCACGTCGCGCCGGCTTCGGGCAGGTTCTGGATCGCGATCGACGTGTGCTCGAAGCGCGCGCCGCCGATCAGGTTCACGCTCTTCGTCAGCGGGACGTCGACCATCCCGTACCACGCGGAGAGCTGCTGTTCGCCGCGGTAGTCGACGTCGAAGTCCGACGCGCTGATCGGGTGGCTCTCCGAGGGGAAGTGCGAGCTCCACGGATCGTCCCAGCCGCCTTCGTAGGACGCGCCGGCATCGCCGAAGTTGCTGTACGTGTCCTGCCCGAACGATCGATCGACGTGGTCGTCGAACACGCCGACCTTCACGTAGCCCTTCTCGCCCTCGAACGGCTCGAACGGCAGCTTCACGTCGACGGCGTACTGCTCGCTCGACTCCTCGATCTCCTTCCAGATGCGCTGGAAGTTGCCGAGGTTGAAGTTCGCCGCGGGCTTGTACGGGAACCACGTGCCGGGGATCGTCGACGGCGGGAGGAACGGCGGGAAGCCCGGGTCGAACGAGTCCGCGTGCCAGAGCGCGCCGAACTGCCGTTTGTCGGGCTGGTTCAGGTCGGCCGTCGAGCTCGCGATCGTCCAGCCGAGCTCCGGCCGCGCGAACTTCCAACTCCCGAGCGTGAACGGCGCGAGCGGGAGCGTGTGACGTCCGGTGAGCTGCAAGGTGCCCGTCGAGCGCTCCGTGTACTCGAGCGTCTCGGTGCGCAAGTACGGCGCCGAGGTGAGTTGATCGGGATGGTTGCCGTCGCCGGTCGGATCGTTCGGGTCGTAGCCGGGGAAGTAGTACGCCTTGCCGCGCGTGTCCGTCGCGAGCGTCGCGGTGTCTTCCGCCGTGCGCGTATAGAGGTACGCGAGCTGGAGCGCGTGGTCCTTCGTCTCGAGCCCGATCGTCGCGAGCGCGCCCCAACGAACGGACTGCGAGCCCTGCGTCACGTCGAAGAGCGACGTCTTGAAGTCGCCGTCCGTCGGCGTGCCCTGCGACGTGCGCGGCGTCATCGGCTCGCCGGGATTGGCGACCCAGTACGAATCGTCGCGGCCGTCGTCGTGGTACGAGCTCTCGCGCTCGTAGAACGCGTTGAGCAGCCCGCCGATGCGCACGCCGCTGTCGAGCTCCTTCTTGCCGCCGGCGGTGAAGGAGAACTTTCCCTCGAACGGCGCGCTGTCCGAGCTCGTGCCCGCGGCGCCGCGCCAGCTCTGACCGAGCGCGTCCGTCTGCGGATCGCGACCGCCGTCGTCGTGTCCGAAGAAGTCGAGGCCGCCGCCCTTGTACGAGAGGAAGTCGCCGCCGACCGGCGCGTGCGTGTCGTACGTCGCCTGCGTCTTGACCTGGAGGATCGTCTGGTCGGGGATGCCCTTGAGCCGCAGGTCGACCGCACCGCCCGAAGCGTCGCCTTGTTGGTCGGGCGTGAACGTCTTCGACACCTGCAGGCTGTCGATCACGGCGGAAGGGAAGAGGTCGAGCTCGACCGCGCGCGTGTTCTCGTCCGCGCTCGGGAGGCGCACGCGGTTCACCTGCGAGCTCACGTACCGATCGGGAAGTCCGCGAATCACGGCGAACTTGCCGTCGGCGACGGAAGCGCCGGAAACGAGCTTGAGCGCGCTCGCCGCGTCGCCCGCGCCCGCACGGCTCATCAACTCGGCGCCGATCGAGTCGAGCAGCGCGGGGCTCTCGAAGCGGAGCTGGAGGAGCGCGGCCTCCGTCCCCGCTCCGGCTTGGACGAAGTCCTCGACGACGAACTCGTCCATGTCCGTGAACTCGCCTGCGAGCTCGAACGAGAGGTCGGTGAGTTGCCCCGCGAAGACGCGCACGTCGGGCTTCACGACGCGGAGGTAGCCGTCCTTCGTCGCGAGCACGGTGTAGCGACCTTCCTTCACGCTCGGGAAGGCGAAGTGACCGTCGTCGGTCGTGACGGTCTTCTGTCCCGTCTCGACGATCGTGATTTCGACGCCGGCGAGCGGGACGTCGAAGTCCTTGTCGACCGCGAGACCGCGGAGCGTGCCGACCTCTTGAGAAGCGACGACCGTCACGGCCGGTGCCGCGGCGAGGAGCGCGACGAAGAGAGTCACGCGCGGCCTCGCGAGTCTTGTCTCGGGCTCGATCGGAGCTTGATCACGCGGGCGGGACGATATGGGGATCGTGCTAGGACTCCATGAACGCGTGGTGCGTGCGATGTGAAGACGGCGCGGACGTGGGAACGGCCGCATGGTTCCCGTCCGCGGGAGAAGGAGGAGCGTCGAAGGAATCGACAGCGGCTCCTCGGTTCACTCGGCCCTCATCCGAATCGCGGCGCATCTTCTCGCCGCCTTGATGCGCGCGCGGTGTCCTCGGGGAATCGCGTGGAGCGCCGCGAGGTCGCGCGCGCTCACGACGGTCCCATCCCTCCATGAAGACGCGCTCCTTCGTCGCCCGTTCGCTCGGGCTCGCCCTCCTCGCGCTCCACGCGCAGGCCCAGAACCAAACCGAGTTCGCGCCGGCGGTCGGCGCCGCGGCGCGAGCCGAGCTCGGCTCGCCCGCGCTCCTCGACCGCGTGCTCGAACGTCCAGCGGCTGGGCGCGTGTTGCGCTTGCTCGAAGGCGCGAGCATTCGGCTCCAGGCGCAGCAGGCGAGCTCGAGCGGCGAGCTCGCGCCCGGCTTCGCCTTCGACGTCGCGAAGCCGATCGGCACGACGGAGACGCCCGAGTCGGAGGCCTTCGACTTGCGCGCGCGCGGCAACGTCGCGCTCGACGGCGCGAAGAACCCCGACGACTTCACCGAGGTGTTCCTGCGCGCGCGTTGGTTCGGATCGACGACGCTCGGCGACGGCGCGAAGTCGCGCGCGGAGCTCGCGAAGGAGCTCGCCGATCCGACGGCGGAGGAGCTCGCCGCGCTCGCGAGCTCCTTCTCGCCGTCGGAGCACGGATCGAAGCCCGGCGGCTCCGACCTGCAGCGACGCACGACGCACACGCCGACCGATGGGGACGTCGCGCTCCTCGGACACCGCTGGGCGGATCAGGCGGCACGTTCGCTCCCGAACGAGCTCGTCTGGGACTGGGAACTCCACGCCGGCCTCGAGACGACGCAGAACCTCGCGTCACGCCAGATGGTGTTCGGCTTCTCGACGAGCATGCGTCCGATCGGTTGGAACGACGACTCCGCGCTCGCCGCGTGGAACGTCTTCGACGCGCCCGCCGCCGCGCTGCGCTGGCTCACCGGCGGCGACTTCGCGCCCTCCGGCCGCGCCTGGCCCACGCTGATCGCCGGGCTCGACGTCGTCGACGCCTCGGCCTCCGACCTGCGCGACGCCGTCACCGACGACGAGTCCTACCTCCGCCTGAACCTCGAAGCCGCCTACCGCACCCACGCCTTCACGCTCGGCGACCACGCCTGCGACCTCACCGCGCACTACCGCTTCCACCAAGAGCTCGACGCGCCCGCGGGCATCCGCCAAGCCGACCTCGACGCCTCGAGCCACCTCGAGCTCCACCTCGAGCTCCCCCACCACTTCGACCTCGGCTACTCCACCGGCCGCCTCCCGCTCGACGACCACGACGACTCCACGTTCTCGATCAGCTACCACCTCACCTTCTGATCCCTTCTCCGAAGTAGAACTCCGCGCGCGATCGGGCCGGTCCTCCGGCCCGATCGCGTGCGGAGTCTGGGATGCGGAGCACCCACATGTGTTCCGTGGCTCCCCTCCACCCTCGGCCCTTCATCCGCCTCGTTGCCCGAATTCCCGCCGTTGCTCCTCACCTCCTCCTCGCGCTCCCGACCGTTCCCACTCCCGCACCCAAGCCGTCGCTTTGACCCCTCCTTGATCCACGCCTGACCGCTTCCCCGCAACGCCCGCCGACCGCTCGCTCGCCACTCCACCTCTCCCGCCCGCCCCTCCGATAGAGGCTCGCATGAGCCTCTCCCGCGCATCCCTCCTCCTCGCGCTCCTCACCACCGCCTGCGCGACCCCGACCTCGTCGAGCCTCTCCGTCACCCCAACCTCTCCCGCCATCGCGCGCTTCGGCGAGCTCGCTCACGACGGCGACGCCTCCGCTCAATACCGCCTCGCGCTCGCGCACGACACCGGCGACGGCGCGCCGCTCGACCCCCGCGAAGCCGCCGCGTGGTACCAGCGCGCCGCGGAACAAGGCCACCCCGCCGCCGAGAACAACCTCGGCCTCCTCCACTACGAAGGCCGCGGCGTCGAGCGCTCGCTCTCCGCAGCCGCGCATTGGTTCGAACTCGCCGCCGCGCAGGACTTCGCGCCCGCGCAAGCGAACCTCGGCCGCATGCTGCTCCTCGGTGAAGGCTGCGCGCGCGACCTCGACCGAGCGCGCGATCTGCTCACGCGCGCCGCGCACGCCGGTGATCGTTCCGCGCAATCGACGCTCGGTGCGATGGAGCTCGACGGGCTCGGCTCGTCGCGCGACGCCGCGAGCGCCGCGCGTTGGTTCGAAGAAGCCGCCGACTCCGGCCACGCGCCCGCGCAGTACCAACTCGCGCTCCTCCATCTGAGAGGCGACGGCGTCGCGAAGGACGACGCGGCCGCCGTGCATTGGCTCGAGCGCGCGGCCTCGATGGAGCACGTCGACGCGCAGTTCCTGCTCGGCTGGATCCTGCACGAAGGCTCGCACGCGCCGCGCGACGACGCCGCGAGCGCGAACTGGCTCGAGCGCGCCGCCGGCCACGAGCACGCGCCCGCGCAGGCTGCGCTCGGCCGCCTCTACCTCGAAGGCACCGGCGTCGCGAAGGACGACGTCCTCGGCGCGCGCTGGATCGAACGCGCCGCCGAGCACGGTTTCGGCCTCGCGCAGCACGACCTCGCGATGCTCTGCCTGCGCGGTCAAGGCGTCGCGAAGGACGAAACGCGCGCCGCGCACTGGATGGAGAGCGCCGCGAAGCAGGGCGTCGAGCCCGCGTTCGAGCGCTGGGCCCGCATGCTCGAGCTCGGCCGCGGCGTCGAGCGCGATCCGATCGCGGCACGCACGTGGTACCGCATCGCCGAGCTGCGCGGCTCGCACGATGCGCGCGGGGCGCGCGAACGGCTCGAGGGCGTGCTCTCGCCCGACGCGATCACCCGCTCCGACGCCGACGCGAACGCGTGGTGCGCGGAGCACCCGGAGAAGGACTCGGCGCGCGACTGACGCGCGCCGTCGCGTCCGAGCACTGCGCGATCGGGCGAGGGCGCTCCTACTTCGCGGTCTTCGCCGTCAACGCCTCCCCGAGCACCCGCTTCACGCGCGTCCACGCTTCGTCGCGCGCCTTGCGGTTCGCGTCGCTCGGGTCCGCGCTCTCGCCCGCGCGGAAGAAGCCGTGGCCCGCGCCGGCGTAGACGATCGCTTCGTACGTCTTGCCGGCCTTCTTCATCGCTTCCTTCGCCGCGTCGACGCCGGCCGTGATGCGCGCGTCGTTCTCGCCGTAGAAGCCGTGCACGGGGCACGCGATCTTCGCGAACGCCTCTTCGCCCTTCGGTGCGTTGCCGTAGAACACGAGCGCCGCAGCGAGGTCCTTGCGCTCCGTCGCGAACGCGAAGCTCTGCGATCCGCCCCAGCAGAACCCGACGACCGCGAGGAGGCCGTTCGACGCCTCGAGCTTCTTCGCGTGCTCGCACACCGCGTTCAGGTCGGCCGTCACCTGCGCCGCGTCGAGCGCGTAGATCGCCTGCGTCGCCGCGTCGACCGATTTGAACACGTCCGTGTTGCCGCCCTCCGGTCCCTTGCCGCTGAGCAGGTCCGGCGCGATCGCGATCCAACCCGACTCCGCGAGTTGATCCGCGACGCCGCGCACCCACGTCGTGAGCCCCTTGTTCTCGTGGAGCACGACGACGACGCCCGCCTTCGTCTTCACCTCGGGGAACGCGACGAAGCAGCGCACCTTGCGGTCCTTGCCCGCGACGTCGATCCACTCGTGGTGACGCGGTGAGTTCTCGAGCCGCTGCTCGGGTGTCGGGAGCTTCTCTTGCGCCGGCTTCGCGGCGGGCTTCGGGTCCTCGTGGAACAGCGCGGTGAACGCGAGGGCGAACACGGGGAGGAGGTTCATGGGTCGCGGACTCTACTCCTTCGTGCGCACGCGGCGCGAACTCCCTCGGGTCGGTCGTGGCCGCGTCGCGCGAGACCCCGCGCTCGGCTGCGCGGGTTTTCCGAGGATCCCGCGCATCCTCCCGCGCCCACCGAGCCTCTCCGAGTGCGGCGCGCGCGACGTCCGCGGGCGCGGAAACGACTTCGAGGACCCGAACATGCTCTCCAAGCTCCTGCCCGTGAACGAACATCCCATCGAGCGCGTCCTGCGCGTCGTCGTCGGCCTCGCCGCGATCAGCCTCGTCTTCGTCGGCCCGCAGACGGCGTGGGGCTGGATCGGCCTCGTGCCCGTGTTCACCGGGAGCTTCGGGAGCTGCCCGCTCTACACGCTCCTCGGCTTCTCGACGTGCCCGATGCGGTCGACGCCGCGCTGAGCCGCGGCGAGCGCTATCCTCGCGCCGATGACGGACGACGCCGAGCTCCTCGCGCGGGCTGCACGCGGCGACCGCGCCGCGTTCGGCGAGTTCGTCGGCCGGCACGAGGCGGCGCTCCTGCGTTTCGCGCGCGCGCTCGCGCACGATGCGACGGAGGCGGACGACGTGTTCCAGCGAACTTTCCTGGCGGCCTGGCGCGGTGCGAAGCACGCCCGCGCGACTCCAACCGCGCGCGCATGGCTCTTCACGATCGCACGGCGCGAGGCCGCGCGCCTCGGGCGACGCTCCGCCGATCGCGCCGCGCGCGAGGTGTCGATCGAGGAACTCGGCGAGCACGCCGGCTTCGGCGACGTCGAGCACACACCCGAGCGCATGGCGCGTGCCTGCGAGGAGCGCGCACTCGTCGAGGACGCGCTGCGCGCGCTCGACCCCGACCACCGCGAGGTCCTGATCCTGCGCGACGTCGAAGGCCTGACGGGCGACGAGGCGGCCGACGTGCTCGGTCTCACCCTTGCCGCGACGAAGGCGCGCCTGCACCGCGCCCGCCTCGCGCTCGCGTGCGAACTCCGCGCCCGCCTCGGAGAGGAGCTGCACCATGAAGGGTGAACGCATCGTCGCCGGGATCGCGTGCAGCCAGGTGCTCGCCCAGCTCTCCGACTACCTCGACGGCGACCTCGCGCAAGCGGAGCGCGCCCGCCTCGAGTCTCACGTCCTCCAATGCGAGCACTGCGCCCGCTTCGGCGGCATCTTCACCGACCTGATCCGCTCGCTCCGCACGCAACGGACGACGCCGAGCCCCACCCCGAGCCCGCGCGTGCGCCAACTCCTCGACCACCTCGACGACCCGCCCTCTTCTTCCAACTAGAACTCCGCGCTCGATCAGGCCGGTTCCTCCGGCCTGATCGAGTGCGGAGTCTGGGATGCGGAGCACCCACATGTGCGCCTTGGCTCCCAGTCTCCGTCGCTGCCCATCTGCCTGGCGCGCTCCCGACCGCCGCAAGTCCTCCGGCACCACGGCTCGACCCAGCATCGGTTGAAAAAACGGCCTGACTCCGTATCGCGACCCAGCATCGGTTGAAAAAACGGCCTGACTCCGTATCGACGACGCAGATGCATCGCCCCGGTTTCGACGTCACGATAGCGCGCACCATGCGTCCTCTCCTCCCGCTGCTCGTCGCACTCTTCGCGCTGAACGCCTGCTCGTCGACGTCGAACACGAACGCGAGTGCCGATCCGGCGTCCGTCTCGTCGGAGCGCGACTCCAACCTCCCCGCGCTCGACGACGTCGTCTCCGTCCGCGACGGCCGCACCGGCGAGCGTCTCTCGCTCGACGCGCTCTTCGATCGTCTCACGAGGTCCGACGCCGTCTTCCTCGGCGAAACGCACATCGACGAGACCACGCACCGCGTCGAGCTCGCGACCTACGCTGCGCTGCTCGAGCGCAAGAAGAAGGTCGTCCTCGCCCTCGAGATGTTCGAGCGCGACGTGCAGCCGGCGCTCGACGACTACCTCGCGCACCGGATCGACGAGAAGACGTTCCTCTCGCGCTCGCGCCCCTGGTCGAACTACACGACCGCGTACCGCCCGATGATCGAGCTCGCGCGCGAGAAGAGCGCGCCCGTCGTCGCCTCGAACTTCCCGGCACCGCTGCGCGGCAAGCTCGACCCGGACCAAGGCGGCCTCGACGCGCTCGCGCCGACCGAGCGCGTGTTCACGCCGAAGGCGCTGCTCGCGAACACGCCTGCGTACTGGCGCCGCGTCGACAACGCGATCCGCGGCCACGTCGGCATGATGGGCCCGCGTCCGAAGCCCGAGGACCCGCGTCTCTACGACACGCAGTCGCTCTGGGACAACACGATGGGCGAGTCGTGCGCGCTCGCGCTCGATCGCAACCCCGGCGCGCTCGTGCTCCACGTGAACGGCGGCTTCCACAGCGAGTACTGGGACGGCACCGCGCGCCAGCTCCGTCTGCGCAAGCCGCAGGCGCACATCACGACCGTCGCGATCGTGACGAGCTCGTGCCCGCCCGCCGAGGAAGTCGCCGGCCTTCCCGTCGCCGACTACGTCGTGTTCGCGCACGAGCGCGCGCAGGACGTCAACGAGGGCACGTTCTCCGTGTTCACGTCGCGCCAGCTCCAATACCGCGTGCACGTCCCGCGCGGGACGATGCTCGCGCCCGCCGCGGGGACGACCGAGAACGCGGGTCTTCCGCTCCTGATCTGGCTCGCCGACGACGGCGAGGACGCGCAGGACGCGATGGAGCTCTGGAAGCGCCGCGTCGGCGATGCGTGCGCCGTCGTCGTCGTCGAGCCGCCGTACCGCGAGACGCAGGAGGACCTCGCCGAGGGCGGACGTTGGTTCTGGCCCGATTCGTTCCGCGAGGACGTCGCCGCCGTGCGCGCGGGCGTCGCGGAGATCTACGGCTACGCGCTGCGCCACTTCCCCGTCGACGCGAAGCGCGTCGTGCTCGCGGGCGAGGGCACCGGCGCGACGGTAGCGACGGCGTGCGTGCTGCTGACGGATGGACTCGCGGTGAAGACGCTCGCGCTCGATCCGAAGCGCTACTCGGCGCTCAAGGACTTCCCGCTCCCGCTGCCGGAGCTGCGCGGCGACTTGCCGAAGGTCGAGAAGTCGCTGCGCGTCGTCACCGCGACGGCCGACGACGAGTGGTGGAAGAGCGAGCTCGCGGAGTACGCGGGCGTCGGGCTCGAGAACTCGCTCGCGACCCTCCCCTTCGAGCCGTTCACCGACGAACTCGAGCGCGAGAACGCGGTGCGCGCGGTGCTCGGCCTCGATGCGCGCAGCGTGAAGGCGGATGCGCCGGTGCACTACCTCGTCGTCGGTGAGGGCGTGCGCGCGAAGAGCTGGGGACGCCTGCTCGCGCAGGAGCGACTCGAGCAGGGCGAGCTCGTGTTCCTCACGGAATCGATGTGGGTCTGCCCGCCGAGCGAGAAGCGGGACGTCACGCGCATCGAGCCCCCGACGAACGCCGCCGCCTTTGCGAACGGCGCCCCGCTCCCTCGCGCGCCGGGTCCGTTCGGCGGCACGACCGTGATCGTGCTCCCCGACGATCTCCCGCAGGCCGAGCGCGACGCGTGGACGGAGCTGCAGAAGAACGACCCGCTCAACAAGCAGAGCCGCTTCCATCGGTTCGTGCTCGCGACGCAGACGGGCGAGCGCGCGCTCCCGGTCGTGCTCGGCGAGCTCGTCGCGAAGAACCGCAAGAACGTCCTCGTCGTGCCCGCACAGTGGTGCGCCGACGGCGACGTGCTGCGTGCGTTGAAGAAGACGGCGCGGTCGTTCGAGAACTCGATGACGATCCACTGGCGACCGGGCCTCGGCGGCATGCGCGCCGCGAGTCCGCATTGAGCCGCGAACGACTCATGCAACTTCGACGCGACGGGCTCTTGCGCGCGACTCGTGTTCGTGCGCGCTCCGTGTCGTCCCGGCACGCATCCTCACCGCGCTCCGAGAGAGAACGGCATGCCGCGTGAGGTGCTCCATCTCGCCCCGGACGACGCGCGCCGCGTGCCGTGGAAGAACGGCCGCGGCGTGACGGAGGAGCTCGCGCTCTTCCCCGAGCACGCGTCGTTCGAGCGCGGCGACTTCTCCTGGCGCATTTCGAAGGCCGCGGTCGACGCGGACGGAGCGTTTTCGTCCTTCCCCGGCTTCGAGCGCATCCTCGTCGTGACGCGCGGCGCGGGGCTCGTGTTGACGCACGGCGACGAAGCCTCGCGCGCCCGGCTGCGCGCGCTCGAGCCGTATCGGTTCTCGGGCGATTGGAGCACCGAGGGCGCGCTCGTGCGCGGACCGGTGAGCGACTTCAACGTGATCTTCCGCCGCGACGTCGTCGAGGCGGAGGTCGAAGTGCTCCGGCTCGGCCGACGGCGGGCGCTCGAGACCGCGGACGCGGCGCACGTGTTCGCGCACGCGCTCGTCGGCGGCCTGACGGCGCGCGTCACGGGTGAAGAGGAGCCGTTCGAGCTCGACGAAGGCGACAGCCTCTGGATCCGCGAGGCGCGCACGACCGAGGAGTTCGAGCTCGCGGGCTCGGCGGAGGGATGCGTCGTGCTCCTCGTGCGAGTTGGGCCGTCGAGAGGATGAGGGCGCGGCGCGGACCGGGTATCCTCCGCGGCATGACCAGCGCGCTCCGCTCCTACACCCTTCTGTCCGCCGTGCTCCTGCCGCTCGCCGCATGCGAGGCCCTGCACAGCGCGTCTTCGCCCAGCGACGCGCGCTCCGGCGCGAACGAGCTCGTCGCCGCGCAGCCCGCCGCCGCGTCGGCGCTCGCGAGCGCGATCGACGCGCGCCTGAAGTCGACCGAAGGGAAGCTGATCGAGTGGCGTCGTCACCTCCACCAGCACCCCGAGCTCAGCAACCACGAGGTCGAGACCGCGAAGTTCGTCGCGGAGCGTCTGCGCGAGATGGGCCTCTCGCCGCGCACCGGCGTCGCGAAGAACGGCATCGTCTGCGTGATCCAAGGCGCGAAGCCCGGCCCGGTCGTCGCGCTGCGCGCCGACATGGACGCGCTCCCGGTGAAGGAGGAAGTCGACGTGCCGTTCAAGAGCACCGCGACGTCGACCTACGACGGCAAGTCCGTCGGCGTCATGCACGCGTGCGGCCACGACGCGCACACCGCGATGCTGCTCTCCGCGGCGGACGCGCTCGCGTCGGTGAAGAACGAGCTCGCGGGCACCGTCGTGCTCCTCTTCCAACCCGCCGAAGAAGGCGTGCCGATCGCCGAGTACCCCGCGGGCGCCGAGCTCATGGTGAAGGAGGGCGCGCTCCTGAACCCGAAGGTCGACGCCGTGTTCGGGCTGCACGTCTTCGCGGGTCAGCCCGCGGGCCTCGTCGGATGGTGCAAGGGTCCGATGCTCGCCGCCGCGGACAAGTTCGAGATCGTCGTCGCGGGCCACCAGACGCACGGCTCGAAGCCCTGGGCCGGCATCGACCCGATCGTGATCGGCAGCGAGATCGTGAACGCGCTCCAGACGATCGTCTCGCGCGAGACCGACCTCACCAAGGAACCGGCGGTCGTCACCGTCGGCGTGTTCGACTCCGGCGTGCGCAACAACATCATCCCGGACAAGGCGCGCCTCGTCGGCACGATCCGCACCTTCGACGAGGACCAGCGCAAGGACATCCACGCGAAGCTCACGCGCATCGCGCAGAGCATCGCCGCCGCGCACGGCACGCACGCCGACGTGCACATCGAGATCGGCTACCCCGTGACGTCGAACGATCCCGCGCTCGTCGCGCGCATGCAGCCGACGCTCGAGCGCGTCGCGCCGGGCCGCGTCAAGGAAGTGCGCAAGATCACCGGCGCCGAGGACTTCTCGTTCTTCGCCCGCACCGTGCCCGGCATGTTCGTGTTCCTCGGCATCACGCCGCCGAAGGACGTCGAGACCGCCGACTCGAACCACTCGCCGCGCTTCTACGTCGACGAGAGCGCGCTCCCGACCGGCGCGCGCGTGATGGCGCACCTCGCGGCGGATTACCTCGCGAACGGGACGTGACGCGGAGGAGCGCCCCCGCCGACGGGGGACGCTCGACGAATCGCGTCAGTTCGGCTCGACCGTCGCGGCTTCCTCGACGAAGCGGGCGAGCGCGGCGCCCGAGTCGAGCGGATCCTCGGGCCGGCCGCAGTCGTAGTCGGCCGTGAAGTGCGTCTTGCCTTCCAGCGTCAACGCGGACGCTCGACCGCCTGCCTGCTCGATCTTCTTCGTCATCGTTTCGCTGAGCGCGCGCGACGACGGATTCCCTTCGCTCGCGCTGACGAAGAGGAAGCGGACGTTTGGACGCGCTTCGTCCGCGTGATGGATCGGGGACGCGTCGTCGAGCCCGGGTCGCTCGGCTCCGAAGTTCTTCTCGATGTACGGCTTGTACATCCCGCCTTCGGCGACCTTGGCGGCGAGGTCGTAGGCTCCACCGCTCCAACACACGACGCCGCGCAACACGTCGGGCGTGAGTCCGACCTTCGCGAGCGGGCGCGGGTCGAGCCCGACGAGGCTCGCGATGTGGCATCCCGCGGAGTGGCCCATCAAGACGATCCGCTGCGGCGAGCCGCCGTGCTCCGCGATGTGGTCGACGACCCAACGCACGGCGGCTGCGACGTCGTCCACCTGCGCCGGATGACGCGCGACGTCGCTCAACCGGTAGTTCACGCTGACGAACACGATGCCGCGCTCGTTGAAGAGCTTGGGTTTGTACGAGACCTCCGACTTGTCGCCGCGCGCCCACTCGCCGCGGTGCACGTAGACGACGACGGGCGCGCCCTTCACGTCCGGCGGCGCGTACACGTCGAGCGTCTGTTGCTCCGACGCTCCGTCGACGTACGGGACGTTCCAGGTGATGCGACTCCCGACCGCGACGACGGGAAGCCGAGGCGGACGTGCTTCGACGGACGGTTGGAACGCGCTCCACGCCGCGATGCCTCCGATGCCGAGCGCGACTCCGGCGAGGAGGGTCCAGAACGAACGCACGAGCTTCACAGGATCACCGGAGCGATCGAGTTCGCGAGCCGCATCGGCGCCCCGGGGGCCTTGAGCATGGTCTGCACGTGGAGCGTCTCTCCTCGCAATCCGGGCAGCGTCGACAGATCGAACGGAACGTCGAGCACTCCGGTCGACGGCACGACGCCGAGCGAGACCCGCAGGAACGCGCTCGACGGATCGAGGAACAGCGTCCCGCCGAGGAACTGGGGCAGGTAGGAGCCCTCGCGCGCGATGATCGCCGTCACGCGTGTTCCCGGGACGCCGGCCTGGATCAGGCGCAGAGGCGATCCGAACGGTTGGATGCGTGAGAACTCCGGATAGCGCGAGAGGGTCGAGAGCGACCCGTGGGCCGAGAACGCATAGACGTGCGTGCTCGTCAGGACCCAACCGCACGACGAGTTCGCATCGAGCGCCTGGAACGTCCCCTGAACCGCGACGTCGCTCCACGCGTTGTTCATCAGCCCGAATCCGTGCGCGGTGGTCCCGTCGAACCCGACGTAGGTTTGGCGCCAGATGTCGCTCGCGAGGATCGGCGCGGCGATCGAGGTCGCCGCCCAACGCCCGACCACGCCGTCGAACACGTTCAACGTCGTTCCATCGATCGCGACGAACACGTCGCCGGTGGTCGGAGCCGAGTACGTGAACGGCACGCTCGTCGGCAACTCGATCCACTCCGCGGAGCGTCCGGCGAACGCGTGGTACGCCTGCGCGGTCGCGACGACCACGACGTTCCTGAGCACGTTCACCTGTGCGCCGACCAGCGTTTCGGGGAACCGCCGCCACACGCCTTCGAGCGCGCTGAACGCGAAGCCCTGGCCGCCGTCGTCGATCCACGCCATGGCGTCGTTCGTCTGGACGGAGAAGGACCCGAGCTGGTGCGTCGAGAACGAACCCGTCGCGATCGAGAACGCGGACACACCCACGGCGTCCTTCGCGACGAGCACCTCGTCGTCGAGCATCACGATGGGCGTCGAGGCGAAGGTCCGCGGCTTGAACGCGTTGTGCGCGCTGTCGTAGGCCCAGAGATCGTCTCCGCTGCGCACGCTCGCGACGTATCGGCCCGCGCTGAAGGAGGGCGCAGGCGGCGCGGCGAGCCGCTCGAACGTGGCCGTGGCCGGGCTGTAGGCGACGAACCCAGCGGCGTCTTGGAACATCGCGTAGCCCCTCTCCGCGGTGAGGAGGGTTCCACTCGTGAGTGCGGTCGTCGACCACGTGTTCGTGTGAGTCGAGAATCCCGCCGCCGTCGCCGGCGTCCACGCGACCACCTCGTCGCCGCCCATGGCGAGGGCGGCGCCCGCGGGGATCGGCGCGGCGACCAAGTCCCCGTAGTAGGCACTCACTCCGTAGATCTCGACGCCGTCGGAGAAGATCCCCGTCGTCGAGGTGATGCTCATGCCGGACACGGGCCCGTGCAACGTCGCGTGGCGCCATCGCCCGTCGAAAGCGCCGAACGACCACGCGTCGGTGCCGAGAACGGCGATCGAGAGCCAGTTGCTCGAACTCGGTCCATGGTAGACCGTGGGTGCGGAAGCGAGATCGAGCGTCTCGACACGCCCCGTGCGGGTCGCGAACGCGTGGAGGCGAGCTCCGTCCTCGATCGTGATGTAGGCGTTGTACTGCGTCACGACTGCGGTCGAGGACACCGGGACCGACACCCAACGCAGCGTGATCGCCGACCACAGGTACACGTGCGACGGCGTCTGGAAGTAGAGCGACGTGCCGAGCGAGCGAACGGTCGTGGACGGCGTGAAGTCGGGCGGAAGCGGTCGCGCGCTCCAGCGCTGCGACGTGCTCGGGTCCCAACCCGGTGAGACTTGCGGCGTTCCACGCGCGAGCGGAGACGAGAGCGAGATGCCGGTGAGGAGGAACGCGGCCGCGACAGTGCGTTGAAGCGAGGGCATGAGCTGGGTTTCCTGGGGACTCGAACGGCGGCCGGTGGAGGGCCTCCGCAAGGAAGAGGAGCGCAGCGCGCGGCGACGCCGACGGAGAAATCTCCTCGTTTCCTCGAACGGCCCTCACGGACGATCGTCCGCACCGCGCGCGCGCTTCGCGCGCCGTCGTCGTCCGGACGGCTCTGCTACCGCTCCCCGAACGAACGCCCGCGCTCTCCAGTCAGCGCCAGTCGTTCGCCTTGTCCGGCTTGCCGAGCGCGGTGTAGATCTCGACGAGCAGCTCGCGCCCGCGCTTCACCAAGTCGGCGTTCGGCTTCGGATCCCGGTCCATGCGCTTCATGAAGTCGAGCCCGACGGGCTCGGCCTCGACGTCGCGGCCGAGCTTGTGGAGCGTCCGCACGCGGTAGAGCAGCGTGAGCTTCGTGCCGAACGCATCGGGCCCGATCCGCCGCTCCCGGAGCGCGAACGCGCGGTCGAACCACTCGAGCGCACCCGCGTCGTCGCCCTGCCTCGAGAACGCCGCGCCGATCTGGTGGAGCACGTAGCCCGTCTCCTCGTCTTCGCGATTCGCCTCCTTCAAGGCCGCGAGCACGAGTTGGTACGTCTTCGCGGCGTCAGCGAAGCGCTCGAGCTTCATCTGCACGTCGCCGACCTTCTCGCCGCTCATCACGACGTTCGGATGGGATGAGCCGTACGCGCGCTGGTTGCGCTCGCGCGCCTCCTCGAACAGCGCCAGCGCGCCTTCGAACTCGCCCTTCCCGAGAAGGACCATTCCGAGGTTGTACGTCGACTTCGCGACGTCGGGGTGGTCGTCGCCGAGGATGCGCTTGCGGATGTCGAGCACGTCGCGGTCGATCTCCGCCGCGCCGGCGTAGTCACGCCGCGAGTAGAGGACGTTCGCCAGGTTCTCGCGCACGATGAGCGTGAACGGGTGTTCGGAACCGTGGACGTCCTCGGAGAGCTTCACGAGCTCGCGGTACGCGGTCTCGGCTTCGTCGAGGCGCGCGAGCGAGAGCAGCGTGCTCGCGACGGAGTTCATCGAGTCGAGCGTCGCCGGGTGCTCGGGGCCGAGCGTCTTCTTCTGCGCTTCGTAGACGGCGCGGTGGAGCTCGAGGACTTCCGGCTGACGCTTCGGATCGGTGATCGACGTCGCGAGGTTGTGGCGCGCGAGGAGCGTGTCCGGGTGCTCGGAGCCCAGCTTCGCCTCGAGGATCTTCAGCGCTTCCGCGAAAACGGGCTCCGCTTCGCGCGTGCGACCCTGCGTGTACAGCAGCGTGCCGTACGTGCCGAGCGCGCGGCCGAGCGTCGGATGGTCGTTGCCGAACACCTCGCGCATGATAGGCACGATCTCGACGAGCTCCGCCTCGCTCTCGCGCACACGCCCGCCGCGCATGAGGGCGAGCGCGAGGTTCCCGCGCCCGCGCAACGTCTCCGGATCGCGCGCACCGCCGGTGTCCATCCGGCGCTGGACGACGTGCTCGAAGCGCTCGATCGCGTCGGCGTAGCGGCCCTCGTCGAGGTCGAGATTGCCGAGGTTGTTCTCCGCGGAGATGACGTTCGGGTCGTTGGGCGAGCTCGCCGCGTCCTGATCGTTCAGCACGGCTTCGAATTCGGCGCGCGCCTCGCCGCGGCGTCCTTCGTGGCTCAGAGCGAGCGCGTAGTCGCTGCGCAACGCGAGCGTGCCTCGATGTCGCGGGCCGAGGACCTCGGTCGCGATCGGGATCGACTCGCGGTAGAGCGCGAGCGCGTCGCGCTGCCTGCCGAGCAACGTCAGCGAACCCGCGAGGCTGATGCGCGACTGGATCGCGAGCTCGCTGCGCCCGCCGTCGAGGCCGCGGCGCAGCTCGAGCGCCCGCTCGAACTGCTTGCGGGCGGAATCGAACTCGCCGAGCTTCTCGTAGCTCGTCCCGATCGTCATGCGGAGCGCGGACTCGACCTCGGGCGAGAGCGGCCGCATCCCGAGCGTCAGCGCTGCGCGGTCGAGGACCGTCTTCATGGACACGTCGACGCCTTGGTGCTCGGGAGCGATCGCGGCGAGCACGTCGTCGTTCAGGAACGCGTTCGTCTCCGTCGCGATCGCAGCCTGCTTTCGCGCCTCGGTCGCGTTCGCGTCCGCCTCGATGCGCCGCGCTTCGGCGAGCTGCGCGTTCGCGTCGGCTTCCACGCGACGCTGCTCCGCGAGCTGCGCGCTCTGCTCGGCCTCGACGCGGCGTCGTTCCGCGAGCTGCGCGTTCGACTCCGCCTCGCCGCGTCGCGTCTCCGCGAGCTGCGCGTTCGCAGCCGCTTCCCCGCGGCGCTTCTCGGCGAGCTCCGCGCTGTCGCGCGCGTCCTTGGCGAACACGAGGCTCGCGACGAGGCCGGCGACGAGCGCGAGCACGCCGCCCGCGAGCGCCGCGGCGAGCGCGCGATTGCGGCTCACCCACTTCCGCGCCTCGGCGACGGTGCCGGTCTCGAACGCCCGAACGACACGGCCTTCGAGGAACGCGCGCAGGTCCTCGGCGAGCGCGAGCATGTTCGCGTAGCGCGCCGACTTCTCCCGCTGCATCGCCTTCTCGCAGATCGCGACGAGCTCGGCCGGAGCTTCGGGCGCCAGGTCCTCGATGCGGCGCGGCGGACCTTGGAGGACGGACTCCCAGATCTGCCGCGCCGTGTAGCGCTCCGTGCGCGACGTGTAGGGCGCGAGCCCGGTGAGCAACCGGTAGAGCATCGCTCCCGCCGCGTAGACGTCGGTGCGTTCGTCGATCTCGCCGAGATCACCGCGCGCCTGCTCGGGAGCCATGTAGCTCGGCGTGCCGATCACGTCGCCGTCGACGGTCTTGAGCGCCTCGTCCGTGAACGTGCGCGAGGCCTCGCGCCGGTCCGTCTCGATCCGCTCGAAGACCTCGGGGTTTCCGCCCGCCCCGTACTCCTGCGCTTTCGCGCCGAACGTCGCGCGCGGTCCACCCTGCACGGCCGCGGCGGGGCGCACGTCGTGCCGATCGACGTGCTCGCGCACTCGCGCGAGGCCCCAGTCCATCACGTACACCTCGCCGAAGCGCCCGACCATCACGTTCGCGGGCTTCAAGTCGCGGTGCACGACGCCCTTCGAGTGCGCGTAGGCCATCGCTTCGCACACCTTGAGCAACACGCCGAGCACGCGCGTCGTCGTCCACCCTTCCTCGCCGCGCGACGCCAGCGTGAAGACGCTCTCGAGGTCGCGTCCGCGCACGAGGCGCATCGTGAAATACACCTGACCGTTCGCATCGAGGCCGAGCTCGTGCACCGGGACGATCCCGGGGTGGTCGAGCTGGCCCGTCACCTGCGCTTCCTCGAGGAAGCGCGCGAGCGTCGCCGGATCCACCGTGCGCGCCGCCGAATCCGCCGTGCCGGAATCGCGGTCGAGCACGACCTTCATCGCGAGCCGGCGTCGCAAGTCCGAGTCGTACACGTCGAGGATCGCGCCCATCCCGCCGCGTGCGATTTCGCCGCGCACGGAGTAACGCGACGCGCCTTGTCCGCGCGAACCGAGGCGCGCGAGCACACCGCCGGTGATCGCGGAACGCGGGCCAGGCTCCGTCGCGCCGCGCGTACGTTCGTCGTCGGGGTTCAGCTCGACGGCCGGATCGACCTCGGCGCCGTAGCGCTCGCGCAAACGTGCGGCGATGGACGGAGAGCTGGGCTCGACCGGGACGTCGTCGGGGGCGGACATGGCGCGCCATGCTACGGCGCGTCCGTGCACGTCGCGCGTGCTCACGTCGGAAACGACGCGACCGCGTCGCCCGAGAGCGACACGGTCGCGGTGTGGTGTCGGAACGCGGTCTCAGAGCTTGGCGGATGCTCCGCGGCGAGCTCCGATGCACGCAGGGCCGACGATTACGGCGCCCACGTGATCGCGACGCCGTTCGTGCGGTTGCTCGTCGCCGGGGGACAGAACGCCGGAGCGGTGTTGCGATAGAAGCACTGGTAGTAGTAGGTGCCGCCGGCGGGATTGACGCCGCCGCGCGCGCTCAGCGTGGGATCTCCCGGCGCCGGATACGCGCTCGCGCCGCCGGCGACGCCGACCGTTTCGAGCCGCACGATCGAGCCCGTGACGCAGCCGAGGCCGTCGTCGACGATCACCGGCGCCGTCTGTGCGTCGCCCTGGAAGAACACGCAGAGGCCGCCGGTCATGGCCAGCGCGTCCAAACGCACCGTGTCGTTCGAGACGCTGCCGTTTCCCGTGCCGACGAGCTGAGCTCCCGACGCGTACGTCGAGTTCGCGCAGCCGTGGAGCGGGTCACCGGAGTTGCCGCACGGGCACGGAGTCGAGCTCCCGTCGCCCAGGCACAGCACACTGAAGGACGAGTTGCCCGGCACGTCGCCCGTCGTCGTGACGTCGTTCGGGATGCCGGGCTTCCAGAGACCGAGCGTCAGGATCCCGGTCGTCGGCGCGACATCCGCGTCGAACCGGAAGTTGTAGAGCGTCCCCCAGCGGATCGCGTTCGCGTTGTTGTCGAACGCCTGCGGAGTGCAAGCCCACGTGATGCGACCCGGTTGCACGCTCCCGACCCAGTCGACGCCGCTGAACGTGACGTTGCCGTTGCCGTCGCCGTCGTGGTAGCTCGGGTCGTGGAAGCCGACGTTCGTCACGGTCACGCCCTGCGGCAGCGGAACCGCGAACGTGCCGACGTTGCGATCGGCGTTCATGTTGTAGACGGCGTACTCGTAGTGCCACGTGCCGCCGCCGAGGTCCGTCGCCTTCGACCCGACGACGAGCAGTCCGTCGCCGCCGATCTGCACGTCGTGGAGCGTGACGCCGGTTTCGGCGACCGCCCACGCGTGGATCGCGGGCTCGCCGCGGTTCGTGGAGTTCGTGAACGCGAGACTGAACTCGGTCGTGCCCGTGCAGTTCATCTCGCGCCACGACGCGTTGTTGTTCTGGTTGCCCGCAGCGGCGTCGTCGGGGGTCACGTAGTGGCCTTCGCCGAAGAAGCGCGCCGTCGTCCCCGAGCCGGTCGCCTCGAGCGCGCTCACCGGGATCTGACAGCGCCGCGCGGTCGCTCCGCTCCACACCGGGTTCGCCGGCGGATACGGGAACCCGCCCGTGTGCGCGTTCACCTGCCAGTTCGGACCCGCGCCGCCCTGGCTGCCGTTCAAGCCGGATCCGTACGGATCGGAGCAGCCGACGCCGAGCCCGCCGCCGCCGCCCTGGCACGTGCAGCACAGGCTGCCGTTCACCGCGGCGAACGCGTGCTTGAGCCACGACAACCCGACTTGCTCGAAGCGTCCCGCGCCGCCGACGACCTTGTACTTGTAGACGTTCTGGCGGATCACCGGGTGGTTCGGCGTGCCCGCGACCCACTGGAGCACCTGCGTGCCGACGTTGCACGACGTCGTACCGAGCGCGACCGCATCGATCCCGCCGGCGGACGTGACGTTGAGCACGTCGATCAGGTCGCCGACGATCACGTCGGGCCCCGTGTTCGTTCCGCACGGCGGCGGAGGCACGATCGCACCGATCGTGAAGTTGCCCGAACCACCCGACGAACTCGGGAACGTGCCGAGTTGGAGCGTGTACGTCGTCCCCGCGGTGGCCGCGAAGTCGAACCGCGCCTGGAGCCCGCACGAATCGTCGTTGCACACGAGCGGCGCCCCGCTCGGGCACCCGCTGCCTGCGTACAGCGCCATCTTCGTGTCGACGGTCGAACCGCAGGTCGCGATCTCGATCTGATCCGTCACGGGCGACGTCCACGTGAACCACACGTCGTGGTTGACCGTCGTGCTGCCGAAGAAGTTGCAGATCGCGTTCGCCTGGCCTTGCGCGCCTTGCGTCGCGGCTGCGTTGTTGAACGGGAACGAGCCGAGGCCGCTGATCGACTGGGCCGTTGCACAGTCGTCGGATCCTTGGGCAAGAGCCGTCGTGGACAGGATCAACACGCCGATGAAGGCGCGCAGGATCGAGCTCGGTGCAAGCATGAAAACTCTCCTCGATGAGATGCGAGCGAACGAAGCGGGGGCCGGGCCGGCGTTCCCTAGCGCCGCTGCACGGTCGGGCAACCGCTCGCGCGACGGAATCGAGCGGCGCTCGTGCGCGTGCAGGGTACGTGCTCGCCCGGAGCCGCGATACGTCTCCGATCGAGGTTGGCGACGACCTCACGGAGGTCTCGGATCGTGCATCGACGTGGCTCGCCGTTCGTTCGTGCACGCCGCGCGTCGCATGCTCGGCCGTCGAACGCACTACGCGTGCGAGGTCGCGCGCTCGTCCGCAGACTCCCTGCGCGCTGTCGCGCACCACACGCACCCACTGCGAGCGGAAACGAGCGGGCCGGAGCATTGATCGCTCCGGCCCGGTTCGGTTCGGCGATGCACTCGGGTCACGCTCACCACGCGGTCGAGGTCGAGCCTCGACGCGCGGCGAGCGCGCCCGCGAACATCAAGGCGCCCAGGTGATCACGACGCCGTTCGTGCGGTTGCTCGTCGCGGGCGGGCAGAACGCCGCGACCGCGTTGCGGTAGAAGCACTGGTAGTAGCGCGTCCCGCCCGCACCCGGCAGCGCGCCGCGCACGCTGATCAGCGGGTCGCCGACCTGCGGGAACGAGCTCGCGTTCGCCGCAACCGACTTCGTGCCGAGACGGATCACCGTGCCCGTCACGCAGCCGAGACCGTCGTCGACCACGACCGGCGCCTGTTGCGCGGTGCCCTGGAAGAACACGCACGTCGCGCCCGTCATGCTCGACGCCGTGAGCACCGCGGTGTCCGCCGTGACGCTCGCCGTGCCCGAGCCCGCGAGCAGCGCGCCCGCCGCGAACGACGAGTTCGCGCAACCACGGCCTGCGGTGCCGTTGTTGCCGCACGGGCAAGCCGTGCCCGTGCCGTCGCCGAGGCAGAACGCGCTGAACGCGCTCGCACCCGGCACGTCGCCGGCCGCCGTCAAGCTCGCCGGGACGCCCGTCTTCCAAAGGCCGAACGTCGTGACGCCGCTCGTCGGAGCCACGTTCGCGTCGAAGCGGAAGTTGTAGAGCGAGCCCCAGCGGATCGCGTTCGCGAGCGCGTTCTGCGCCTGCGTCTCGCACGCCCACGTCACCGCACCGCTCGCGAACGTGCCGACCCAGTCCGTGCCCGAGAAGTTCGCCGAGCCGCTGCCGTCGTTGTCGTGGTAACCGACGTCGTGGAACCCGATGTTCGTCACCGTCGCGCCCACGGGGCACGGCACGCTGAACGAGCCGACGTTGCGGTCGCTGTTCATGTTGTAGACCGCGTACTCGTAGTGCCACGTGCCGCCGCCGAGGCTCGTCGCCTTCGAGCCGACGGTGATCAGGCCGTCGCCCGACACCTGCACGTCCGTCAGCGTCACGCCGGACTCGGCGACCGCCCAGGCGCGGATCGCGGGAAGCGTGCGCTGCGTCGTGCCGGTGAACGCGAACGATCCGGAAGCGCAGGTCATCTCGCGGTACGAGACGTTGTTGTTCTGGTTGCCCGCGAGCGCGTCGTCGGCCGTCACGTAGTGACCCTCGCCGAAGTAGCGCGTGCCGGTTCCCGTGTTCTCGACGTCCGTCGAGGCGATCTGGCAACGGCGCGCGACCGCGCCCGAGACCGCCACGTTGTTCGGCGGATACGTGAACGCGCCCGTGTGCGCGTTGATCATGTAGTTCGGCTCGGGGTTCGACTGATCGCCGTTGAGGCCGGAGCCGTACGGGTCGGAGCAGCCGACGCCGAGGTGCGAGCCATCGCCGCCCGGCTGGCACGTGCAGCACGCCGAGAGCTGCAGCGAGCTGAACGCGTTCTTGCACCACGAGAGGCCGACCTGCTCGAAGCGCCCCGAACCGTTGACCGCCTTGTAGCGGTAGGCGTTCTGGCGGATCACCGGGTGCGCGTTCGTGTTCGAGATCCAGTTGCACACCGCGTTGCCGAGGTTGCACGACTCGGTGCCGATCGCGATCGCGTCGATGCCGCCGACGGGCGCGACGTTCAAGATGTCGAGCAGCTCACCCGTGATGACGTCGGGCCCCGTATTCGGGCCGCACGCCTGCGGCGGCTGCGTCACGCCCAGCGTGAACGTGCCGGTGTACGTCGTCGTTCCGCCGTAGGCGCCGAGCTGGAGCATGTACGTCGTGCCGGACGTGCCGTTGAACTGCACCGACGACTGCAGGCCGCAGTTGTCGTCGTTGCAGCCGACCAGGTTGCCGGAGACCGGGCAGCCGTTCGCCTGATAGACCGCGATCACGCTGTCGGCCGAGATGCCGCTGCAGGTCGCGAGCGTGAACGTGTCGGTCGACGGCGCGACCCATTTGAACCACACGTCGTTGTGCGAGGTCGGGCAGGTGCCGCTCTGCTGGGCGCTGTCGGTCGCGCCCGTCGTCACGACGTTGAACGTGCCGGTACCCGCGATGACCGTCGCCGTCGCGCAGTCGTTCGAACCCTGCGCCGAGGCCGCGACGGCCAGCGCGAGGACGGAAGCGACGGCCCCGAGGCCGCGCGTGAGCTGGAAATGCATCGAACCGAATCTCCTGATGAGTGAGGGAACGCCTGGGCGGCTCGAGCCGCCCCCCGTGAACGGACCGCCAGACGCCCTCCCACCGGGGAAACAGCGTCCGAGAGCACCACGGTCCACTTTCAAACTACTCCAGACGCAGCATCTTCGCTTCAGGTTCCCTTGGAGGAGGCGGTCGGCCGGTGCCTCGACGGTCGTGGCTCTATTAAGGAAGGAGCGCCGCGGGCCGCTCGAGCCCCGGCACTCTGCCGTTCACGGCACCGTCGACCGGCGCAGCTCGGTCCAGCTCCCCCACGACGCGTCGCCGGCCCCCCTCGACGGCTCCGCACCCGGCCGCGCTCGACCCGGCCGCCGGACGCCGCCGGCCCCCGCCGCGAGGGAACCGGGAGCCGCGGGCGCGCGCCGTCGGATGCGACGCGGCGGTCGCGGAGGAGTTCGGCGCTCGGCCCACGTTCCCGCACCCCTGCTCCCAACGACGAAGGCCCGCCGTCGCCGCGGAGCTCTATCGTCGACCTCGAAGCGACGTTCGCCACACCCGCGGCGCACTCCGGAGCCGAGCTCGCGCGCGGGAGCATCTCGAGGCTCCTTCGGAACGCGGCGGCGATGGAGATTCGACTGCACGGACGCGGAGGCCAAGGCGGCGTGACCTGCGCCAAGCTCCTGGCCGCGTGCTACGCCCGACTCGGGAAGCACGTCCAAACCTTCGGCGACTACGCGGGAGAACGGTCGGGCGCGCCGGTCCGCGCGTACACCCGCGTCGACGACGCGCCGGTGACGAACCGCAACAAGGTGTATCGGCCCGACCACGTCGTCGTGCTCGACGAGCATTTGCTCGGAGCGGACGTGCTCGACGGGCTCGCGCGCGGCGGGATCCTGCTCGTCAACACGAGCGCGCCGACCGCGAGCTTCGACGCGCGCTTCGCGTCGTTCACGCTCGCGACCGTCGACGCGACGGCGATCGCGCGGCGCCACGGCATCGGCACGAAGACCGTCGTCATCGTGAACACGACGATCGCCGGTGCGTTCGCGCGCGTCGCGGGCATCCCGCTCGACGTGCTCGAAGCGACGTACCGCGCGCTCGGCTTCCTCGGCAACTTCGCCGCAGCGCGCGAAGCGTGGGAGAGCGTGAGCGTGCGCGCGCCGAGCCTCGAGTTCACGCCGCGCGCAACCGCGGCTCCGTCGAGCGCGCCTCCTGCGCCGAGCCCCGCGCGATCGGGACCGACCGCCGCTCCCGTCGCGGTCGAACCGCTCACCGAGCACGTCGCGAGCGCGCCGACCGGGCTCCGCACGGGCACGTGGAGCAGCCAGCGTCCGCGCTATCGCGAGCATCCCGCGCCCTGCAACGCGTGGTGTCCCGCGGGCAACGACGTCGTCGGCTTCGTGCAAGCCCTCGCGCGCGACGGCGGCGAGCGCGCGGGCGCCGTGCTGCGCGCGACGACGCCGCTCCCCGGCACGTGCGGGCGCGTCTGCCCCGCGCCGTGCATGGAAGGCTGCAACCGCGCCGAATACGACGGCTCGGTCAACATCCGCGGGCTCGAGCGTTGGATCGCCGACGCCACCGCGCCGCGCGTCGACGTACCCACGCCGAGTCGCCGACTCCACGTCGCGATCGTCGGCGGCGGCCCCGCGGGTCTCGCCGCGGCGTGGACGCTCGCGCGCGCCGGACATCGAGCGACGATCCACGAACGCGAGCGGAAGCTCGGCGGGCTGCTCGCGACGGGCATCCCGAGCTATCGACTGCCGCGCACGGTGCTCGAGCGCGAGCTCGGCTTCCTCGCGGACCTCGGCATCGAGACGCGCTACGGCCGCTCGATCGCCGGCGAGGAGCTGCGTCGCCTCGCGCGCGACCACGATGCCGTCGTGATCGCGACGGGGCTGCAGCACGTGCGCGGTTTGGACGTCGCGGGGTCGAAGCTCGCGGGCGTCGAGGACGGGCTCGCGTTCCTGCGTCGCGTCAACCTCGTCGGCGACGCGCGCCTCTCCGGTCACGTCGTCGTGCTCGGCGGCGGCAACTCCGCGATGGACTGCGCGCGCGCCGCGTTGCGCGTCGGCGCGGAGCGCGTCACCGTCGCGTACCGCCGCACGCGCGGCGAGATGCCCGCGATCCGCGAGGAGATCGACGAAGCGGAACGCGAAGGCGTCGTCCTGCGCGAACTCGTCGCGCCCGCGGCGTTCCTCGGCTCGACGCGCGTCGAGGCGATCGAGCTCGCGGAGGTCGAGCTCGGCGAGCCCGACTCGACCGGACGCCGCGCGCCGGTCGTCACGCAGCGCATGCAGCGCCTCGCGTGCAACCACGTGTTGCTCGCGCTCGGCCAGTCGGCCGACCTGCGCGTGCTGCCCGCGGGTTGGGAGCTGCGCGACGGCCGCGTGTTCGAGGCGGGCGAACCGATCGCCGTGTTCGGCGCGGGCGACGTCGCGACGGGCGACGGCACGGTCGCGCACGCGATCGGCAGCGGCCGTCGGGTCGCGGGGCTCGTGATGCGCGCGCTCGGGCTCGACGTCGAGGCGTTCGAGCGGCCCGATCGCGACCTCGCCGTGCCTTCGACCGACGTACGCTTCGACCACTTCGAACGCCGTCTCCCCGCGCGTCCGCGGCACGCGCACGGCGCGCCGCGCGAGCTCGCGTTCCAGGAGGTCGACCTCGGCCTCGAGGACGCGTTCGAGGCGCACCGTTGCTTCTCGTGCGGACACTGCACGCACTGCGACACGTGCCTCGTCTACTGCCCCGAGGGGATCGTGCGCCGCACGACGGACGGGTACGAGCTCGACCACACGTACTGCAAGGGCTGCGGGATCTGCGTCTCGGAATGCCCGCGCAAGGGAATGGAGATGACGACGTCATGACGATCGAGCTCTTGAGCGCGAACCACGCCGCGGCGATGGCCGCGACGCTCGCCGGACGCGCGAACCGGAACGCTCGCGGCTTCGGCAGCGGCGTCTACCCGATCACGCCGCAGACGGAGTGCATCGAGCTCCTCTGCAAGCAGGACTTCGACAAGGGCTCCGTCGTGCGCGTCGAGAGCGAGCACAGCGCGATGGCGGTGTGCATGGGCTTCTCGCTCGGCGGCGCACGCGCGTTCACGGCGTCGTCGTCGAACGGGCTCGCGTACATGACCGAGAACGTGTTCGCGGCCGCGCTGTACCGGCTCCCGATCGTGATGATGGCGGTGAACCGCACGCTCGGTCCGCCGTGGAACATCTGGGTCGACCACGGCGACACGCTCGCGCTGCGCGACTCGGGCTGGCTCCAGTTCTACTGCGAGGACAACCAGGAGGTGCTCGACCTCCTGCTCTGCGCGTTCCGTCTCGCGGAGGATCGGCGCGTGCTCCTGCCCGTGATGGTGTGCCAGGACGCGTTCGTTCTCTCGCACACGATGATGCAGACCGACGTGCCGTCGCAGGAGGACGTCGACCGCTTCCTCCCGCCGCTCGACCTGCCGCACCAGCTCCGCGACGCCGCGGTCACCGTCGGCGGGCTCGATTTCCCGCACGAAACCGAGGCGCACCGCCGCCAGCACGAAGACGCGATGCGCCGCGTGCCCGCGGTGTACGAGGAGTGCCGACTCGAGTTCCAGTCCGTCTTCGGGCGCCGGCTGCCCGACGCCGTCGTGCCGTACCGCACGGAGGACGCGGAGCTCGTGCTCGTCTCGATGGGCACGACCGCGAGCACCGTGCGCCAGGCCGTCGACGTCGCGCGCGCGCGCGGCACGAAGGTCGGCGCGCTGCGCGTGAGCCGCTTCCGTCCGTTCCCGACGCGCGAGCTGCGCGCCGCGCTCGCGGGCAAGCAGCGCATCGGCGTGCTCGACCGCGACATCAGCCTCGGCCTGGGCGGCGTGCTCGGATCGGAGGTGCGCGTCGCGACTCCGCCCGGAGCGATCGTGCAGAACTACGTGATCGGACTCGGCGGCGGCGACATCCGTCCGGAGCACGTGCTCGCGCGGATCGACGACCTCGCCGCGCGCACGCGCGAAGACGTTCCCGAGATCGTGGAGGTGGCGTGATGGTCCAGGAACCCCTCTTGTGCGGCCTCGTCGACGACGGCGCGCGACGCACCGATCCCATCCTGCGACCCGGCAACACGAACTGCGGCGGCTGCGGCATGTCGATCGCGTTCCAGGTGTTCGATCGCGCCGCGGCCAAGCGCCCGCTCCAACTCGTGATCCCCGCGTGCTGCGCGATCGTCACGCCGGGCCAATACCCGCGCTCCGCGTACGGCGTGCCCGTCGTCGCGGCGACGTTCGCGTCGGCGGCGGCGGTCGCGACCGGGCTCGCGCACACCGCGCGGATGAACGGCGAGAAGACGCGCGTCGTCTGCTGGGCCGGCGACGGCGGGACGTTCGACATCGGCATGGCGACGCTCTCCGCTGCGGCGGAACGCGACGAAGACGTGCTCTATGTCTGCTACGACAACGAGATCTACGGCAACACGGGCGGACAGCGCTCGTCCGCGACGCCGCAGGGCGCCGTGACGAACACGACGCCGCGCGGCAAGACGCAGAAGAAGAAGGACATCGTCTCGATCCTCGCCGCGCACCGCGTGCCGTACGTCGCGTCCGTCTCGCTCGCGCATCCCGAGGACGCGCTGCGCAAGATGCGCGCGGCGCTCGACCTCGAGGGCTTCCGCTTCCTGCACGTGCTCGCTCCGTGTCCGACGGGCTGGAAGTCCGAGCCCGCCGACGGGATCGAGCTGATCCGCCTCGCGGTGCGTTCGGGGCTCTTCCCCGTCCGCGAGGTGTTCGACGGCCGCCGCACGGTGATCAACGTCGAGCCCGAGCTGTCGATCGACGCGCTGCGGCGCTACTTCGCGCTGCAGGGCCGCTTCAAGGGTGATGGAGTCGACGTCGAGGCCCTGGCCGCCGCGTTGCGCGACGACTGGGACCGCCTGCGCCGCGAGGCGCGCGAGGAACCGTCATGTGCCACGACGAGGTGAACGAAGCGGGATGCGCGCGTCCGTCCACGGAGCGCGCGGCGAGCGAACTCCCCTATCGCGTGACGTCGCTCCTGTGCAAGCGCACGGGGCAGCGGCTCCCGCTCGCGGAGCACGAGGCGTGCCCGTATTGCTTCGGGAAGAAGGACGAGGTCGCGACGGGTCTGCACTCGCACTTCTGCGGCTACCAGCCGGAGCGCGACCCCGTGCACTTCGGCTTCCCGGGCGGGACGGCGCGCGACCTCGAAGGCTGAACGATCCGCGCCGCATGGGCGTTCGAGTGACGCGCGCGCGGCGGCGACAATCGGTGTGAACCGCGGGCCCACGCGGCCCGCACGGAGGTTCGTCATGGTCATGGCTTCCGAACTTCGTCCGGGATCGGCCGTTCGCCTCGATACGCGTTGCTGGAGGGTGCTCTCCGTCGACGTGCACGGCGGCGCGGGCCGCGGGAAGGGCTCCGTGCACGCACGGCTCGAGGACCTCGACTCGCACGCGGAGACCGATCGGCGGTTCCGGCTCGACGAGCGCGTCGAGGAGGTCGAGGTGCGCGTGCGGCGCATGAGCTACTTGTGTCGCGAGGACGACGCCTGCGTGTTCATGGATCGCGAGACGTTCGAGCAGGTGCCGATCGATGGGGCGATGCTCGGCGCGTATCGCGAGTTCCTCGACGCGGACGTGGAGGTCGACGTCGAGTTCCTCGGCGAGCGCGTCGTGGGGTGTCGGGTTCCAGAGATCGTCGAGGCGCGGGTGAAGGAGACGGCGGCGGTGCAGCACTCACACGAGAGCCATGTGTGGAAGGAAGCGGTGCTCGAGAATGGAGTGAAGGTGAACGTGCCGTTGTTCGTTGCGCCGGGGGAGGTGGTGAGGGTCGACTTGAGGTCGATGAGGTATCACGATCGCGGGAGGAAGTAGCGTCGAGCGGCGGGAGTGATTGGGAGGGTGCGGGGTGTGGGAGGTGGTGTCGGGAGGGAGCGCGGGAGGCGGATGAAGAGCGGCGGAGACTGCGAGCCAAGGCGTGTGTCACGCGTGAGGAAGGTGGTGTCGGGAGGGAGCGCGGGAGGCGGATGAAGAGCGGCGGAGACTGCGAGCCAAGGCGCACATTGGGATGCTCCGCATTCCAGACTCCGCGCTCGATCAGGCCGGAGGAACCGGCCTGATCGAGCGCGGAGTTCCAGGGTCTCCCAAGGGTCGGTGGGACTTGTGGAGTTTGTGGGGCGGCGCTCTTCGGCTCAGGGTGTCAGCGCGGCGTTCAGCGTTTCGCGGTTCTCTTCGGCGTACTCCGCGTTGCGCGTCGCGGCGGATTCCAGCGCTTCGAGCGGGAAGAGGTCGAGCTCGCGTAGCGCGCGGGCGGCGCACCACAGGACGAGGCGGGCGCCGCCGATGTGCACGGGCGAGCGCGCGGGGTCGAGGACGGTGATCGCGGCCTTCGTCGTCGCGTTCGCGAGGTCGGGGAGCGCGAAGAGGCGGTCCGTGTTCGTCATGGAGGCGAGTTGGCGGCTCGCTTTCGCGAGTCCGTCGGCGCTCACGGCGATCATCGCGTCGGGGCGCTCGATGCCCGTGTAGTCGATCTCCTCGGGCGCGAGCACGAGCTCCGAGATGCTGTGGCCCGTCTTCACCGTGATCGGGTAATCGTCACGCTGCGCGGCCCAGAGGCCCGAGAGCATCGCCGCCTCCGCGACGACGCGCGCCGCGGAGCGCACCTTTCCGCCCGCCGAGCCCGCGATCACGAGCCGGAACGGCCGGTCGAGCTTCGCCTGGAAGCGCGGCTCGATCGCGCGCGGCCCCGCGATCGGTTTCCCGCGCACCTTCTCCGCCTCGACGCGGTAGGCCGCCGCGTACTCGGGGTGCTCTCGGCGTTGCAGAAGTCCAGCCTTCAACCCGAGCTGGTCGAGCGTCGTCGCGAGCGTCTTGCGCGATGCGTGGTTGCTCGGGACGAAGTATGCGGTGCAGAGCTCCCACACGTCGAGGAGCGCGAAACACTCGGCGTTCACCGCTTCGGCGATGCGGTCGGAGAGGTCCTTGTCGAAGCTCGTCCCGCGCCACACGAAGCCGGCGCCGTTCGCGGCGACCGTCGCGCACACGTCGAGCGGGCGCTCGAGGTTGCCGCCCGGCGTCGTCGACGTCACGGCGCCGGTCGGCGTCGTCGTCGAGTGCTGCCCGCCGGTCATGCCGAAGTTGAAGTTGTTGAACACGAGCACGGTGAGCCCGATGTTGCGCCGCGCTGCCGAGAGCAAGTGCGCGCCGCCGATGCCCGTGCCGCCGTCGCCCATGACGACGATCACCTTGAGGTCGGGGCGCGCGAGCTTGATCCCCGTCGCGTACGTGATGCTCCGCCCGTGCAGGCCGTGGAACGCGCTCGTCCTGAAGTACTGGTCGGAGAGGCCCGAACAGCCGATGTCGCTCACGATCACGACCTTCCGCGGGTCGAGCGCGAGCTTGACGAGCGCCGCGTTCAGGTGGTCGAGGATCGGACCGTGCCCGCAGCCCGGGCAGAACGGGTACGGCGTCTCGTTGCGGTACGTCTGCAGCGGCGTGACGGTGGTCGAGGTGCTCATCGCGCGATCTCCACGAACTGCTCGGGCGTGATCAACTCGCCGTCGACGCGGTGGAGCCCGCGCACGTCGACGCCGGGCGCGAGGCGTTCGATCTCGCGCCGATATTGGCCGTGGTTGAGCTCGGCGACGACGACGACGTCGACGTCCTCGAGCGCGTCCAGGAGCGCGCCCTCGGGCACGGGCCACAGGCAGTGGAGCGTCATCGCCGACACGCGTCGTCCCGACGAGCGCATCCGTCGCACGGCCTCGCGCATCGCGCCGGCGGTGATGCCGTACGACACGAAGAGCACGCGCGCGCCGGGTTGGAGATCGCGCGCGACGAGCTCGATCTCGTCGGCATGGTCCTCGATCTTCGCGCGGAGGTGCTCGTTGAGCGCGGCGACCTTCGCCGGCGCCTTCGTGATCAGCGCGCGCTCGTCGTGCGTCGAGCCCGTGAAGCGCACGAGCACGTCGCCGCCGTATTGAGCGAGGGGCGGCACGCCGTCCGCGGGCTCGTATCGGTACGGCGGCGGGTTCGCGATCGCGGCGGCGGAGTTCGAGTCCGCGGTGCTCGTCTTCGCGTCGCTCGTGTTCGAGCTCTCGCTCGGTGTCGCCGAGCCCGCTTCCGCGGCGCTCAGGCTCGCCGAGCTCGAGGCCGTCGTGTCCCGACCTGCATTCGCAACCGTGCTCGCTCCAGCACCACCGAGCACCGCGCGCGCACGCACCGGCGGCTTCTCGTACGCGTCCGTGTCGACCGTCACGGACGTCATGTCGAGTTCCTTGTCGGTCAGCAGGAACACGGGACAACGGAAGCGCTCGGCGAGATCGAACGCGCGCCGCGTGAGCGAGTAGCACTCCGCCACCGACGACGGCGCGAGCGCGATGACGGGGTACCCACCGCCCGTCCCCCACCGCACGAACTGCACGTCGCCCTGGCCGACCGTCGTCGCGCCGCCCGTCGCGGGCCCGAGGCGCTGCACGTCGACGAGCACGAGCGGGACTTCGCCCATGATCGCGAGCCCGATGTTCTCGCTGTAGAGGCTGATGCCGGGCCCGCTCGTCGCGGTCATCGCGCGCGAACCCGCGAGCGTCGCGCCGATGCACATTCCGATCGAGGCGATCTCGTCCTCGGCTTGGATCGCGACGCCGCCGACCTTGGGCAGCTCGCGCAGGATCTGCATCAGGATCGGCGACGCGGGCGTGATCGGATACCCCGCGAAGAACGTGCAGCCGGCATCGAGCGCTCCGCGCACGATGGCCGTCGAACCGTCGGTGAACTCGCGCATGCCTCGACCCTCCACCGAGCCCGAGCGAACGCTCGCGCTCGAGTGGAAATCGTAGCCGCCCCCGCCGCGGGTCTCGGCCGCGGAGCGGTCCGCACTACGTCGCAGCGCGAGCCTGTCGAGGGCGGAGGGTGCGGTTCGGGTCCGCGCTCTCGACCTCGTTCGGCCTCTCGGAGTCGTTTCACGGGAGGCACGTCGGACGATCGGGTCCACGGCTACGCGATCCGGACCGATTCGGAGCGCTCGACGCGGCCTCGACGATTCGCTGCGTTCCGCGCGGATTCGACCGGCATCCGCTGCGAGCGGCCCCTTCGCACCGGGTCGAAATCGTCGGCGCGAAACGTGGCCGGAGCGATCTCGGCTCCGCAGACTGTCCACCCCATGCCCCGCACCCTGCTCTTCGATCTCGACGGGACGTTGATCGACTCGATCGAGCTCATTCGGCGCTCCTACGATCACACGCTCCGCGTCCACCTCGGGCGCGAGATGGATCAGCGTGAGTGGCTCTCTGGTCTCGGTCGGCCGCTCAAGTGGCAGTTCGCGCAGTTCACCGCCGACGCGCGCGAGGTCGACGCGATGGTCGCGACGTATCGCGAGTGGAACCTCGCGCACCACGACGAGCTCGTCACGCCCTACCCCGGCGTCCTCGACGCGGTGCGCGCGCTCCACGCACGCGGCGCCGTCCTCGGCATCGTGACGAGCAAGCTCCACGCGAGCGCGCGCCGCGGCCTCACCCACTGCGGCTTCGACCCGGACTGGTTCGGCGTCGTCATCGGGAGCGACGACGTCGCCGACCACAAGCCGCATCCCGCGCCCGTGCTCGCCGCGCTCGCGAAGCTCGGCCGCGACGCGTCGAGCGCGGTCATGGTCGGCGATTCACCGCACGACCTCGCGTCGGGCCGCGCCGCCGGCACGCGCACCGCCGCCGTCGCGTGGGGCCCGTTCGATCACGCGGAGCTGCGCGCGTGCGCGCCGGATCATTGGCTCGAGTCGGGAGCGGCGCTCACGCGGCTCTACGATCCGACCACGTCGCCGAGCGCTTGACTCGCCGTCGCGTCCGGCGGGCGCGCGTCGCGACGGTGATGCTCGAAACGCACGGCGCGCACGGGCCGCTCGACCCCGAGCCGGCCGCCGGCAGTCGTCGACGCAGCTTGAGCACGCGCGGCGGCTCGCCTCGCACGCGCTCCGCACGACGTGCGCTCGAGCGCCGAGTCGCGCTCACCGCGACCACGCCTCGAGCTCGTCGTACCATCGGTCCCATTGCTCCTCCGGTGAGCCGAGCACGGGCGGTTCCGGGCGCGGCGGTTTCGTCGGAGCGCTGTCCGTGTACTCGGGCCGCAGCACGGTCGAGTACGTCGTGTTGCCCCACGAATCGCGATACTCGCGGAACGCGAAGTACGTGTTCGCGATCCCCGTCCGGCTCGCCTCGAAGTACGCATCGAAGACCTTCCACGAGCTCGGCAGAGGAACACGACCCGTCGGTGCGAGCGCGCCGAGGCTCGCCTTCAGGATGCGCAGTCGACGCTCGAGCTTCGGCGGCAGCCCGCCTTCGTAGAGCAGCCGGTCGAGCTTGTCGAACCCGATGCGATCGGGCTGCGTCGAGGTGAGCACGAGCACGCGCTCCACCTTGTTCAACGAGTCGATCAGCGCGAGCGCTTCTTTCCCACGCCCCGCCGCGAGCGCGTCGAGCGCGTGCGCGCGCTTCGCCTTCTCGTCGGCCGCCGTTTGCGTCATCCCTTGGAAGCGTGACTCGACGTAGACCCGCTCGTCACTGGGCACCGCCGCCAGGAACGTCTTCACGATCCTCCGCGTCGTCGCGAAGGCGAGCTCGATGCTGTCGCTCCCGCCGACGCCCGCGAGTGCCATCGCGATCACTTCCTCGACGCCGGAACGCGGATTCGTGCGCGCCATGTGCGCGAGGCGCGGCTCGAGACGTGCGAAGAGCGCCTCTTCGCGCTGCTCTTTCGGCGCGAGCGCGTACACGCGGTTCACGGCGTCGGCGAGCACGCTCGGTCCGCCGGAAGGCCACGCGCGTGCAAGGTACTCGTCCACGCGGCGCATGCGCTCGACACGGAGCGCGAGCTCGCGCTCGTCCGGTCGGGAGTCGAGCGCGATGTCGACCGGGCGATGCGACGGCGGGAGCTCCTTCGCGTCCTTGCGCTCCGTGAACCAATCGCTGCCCGCATCGACCCAGCGCCGCAGCTCGAGATCGATGCTCGTCGCGAGCACGCCGTCGCCGGTCGTGACCGCCTGGATCGGGGCTCCGATGCGGAACACGCCGAGGTATCCGAGCACCGCGCCGCCCTCGGCGACCTCGAAGCGGATGCCGCGCGGCTCGAGCACGAGCACGTTGGACCCGAACGACAACGTGCCGTCCCGGACCGATGCGATCGCCGGTCCGCTCCGCGGAGCGAGCCGAAGCTCGTTCTCGACGACGAGCCTTCCGTTCGACTCGACCAACGACAGATCGGAACCCACGAGCTTCAACTCGCGCAGCACGACCGACGCGCTTTGCACGCATAGCGGAGCGCCGCTCGCGCCCGAGCGGAGGGCCGTGCGCTCCCAACCCGAACCGACGAGCACGACGTCGCCCGTCATCGAGGCCGGTGCATCGTGCACGCCCGGTCCGAGCTGGATCACGCGTCCCGGCTCCGCCTTCCCCAGCGCTTCGACGAGCGTCGCGGCGTCTTCGGGCACGCGCAGCGGCGTGAGATCGCGACGCTCCGCCGCCGGAGCGCGACCCTGCGCCGTCCAGCCCGGAACGTCCTTCGGAGTGCGGAGCGTGCGTTGGAACGAGCAGTTCTCCGAGACGACGGACGACCCGCGCGCGGGCTCGAGCTCGACGGCGCGCGTGCGAACGATGCGAGCCTTCGTCCCTTCGTCGGCGAAGAGCGCGGGACTCGGCGCCCAGTCCGCGCTCGGCTTGCCGACGACGCGGCAGTCCTCGACGACGAGCTCCGCGGGTGCGCCCTCCGTGCGCAGCGGTGGAGCCGCGGAATCGGCCTGCTGCACGATCGACCGTCGGAGCTCCGCCTTGCCTTGGAACACCACGAGCGTCGAACCGGACGCGAACGGGTTCACGAACGACGAGTCCTCGATCCGGAGCCGACCGGAGCGCGAAGCCACCTTCGCCGTGCCGCGAAAGACCGTCGAGTCGATCACAGCGAGCGCACGGGCATCGGCATGCTCGTAATCGCCGACCCACCACGCTTCCTGCGCGGCGAGACGACGCGCGCGCACCGAGCCCGAACGCACCTGGACGAACACGTCCGTGCAGAGCTCCGCGAGGCGCACGACCGCGAACTCCGACACTTCGATCTCGAGGCGGCCCGCCTTGCCTTCTTCGCCGACGAGCGTCGTCTCTCCGCCGAGACCGACGACGTCGACGTCGCGCGTCCATGTTCGCGGCGCGACGAACGTCCCTCGACCGAGCACGACTCGATGCGCGTGTTCCGGGAGCGCGGCAAACGCCGCGGCGAGCGTCGGGGCTTCGTTCGGAACGCGCAGGGCCGCGGCGTCGGGATCGGGCAGCCCGGGCACGGGCTCCGCCGCGAACTCGGGCAGCGCCGGGACCGAGAGTCCGTCCGAGTGCCCGCGACGGGCCTCGATGAGTCCACGCGCCGCGATCGCGTCCACACCGCTCGTCTTCGCGTCCGCGAGCCAACGTTCGATCGCACCGGGTCGATCTCCGCGCGCGAGTCGCGCGAGCCCGCTCCACAGCGGGGTGTTCGGAGCGTCGTCGAGCAGCGCGTTCGCCGCTCGACCGATCGGAGCCTCGCGGTACTTCGTGCGCAAGGCGCCGAGCGTCGATCGCACCGCCGCGGACAGGAGCTTCTCGCGCGCCGCGCACGCCGCGGCGCTCCACAACCGCGCCCGATCGTCGACGTCGTCGAGCGCGAGCTCGAGCTTCGGGAGCAGCTTCGCGTTCGGAGGCGATTCCAGGTCGGCGAGCGCCGTCGCGATCACGCCCCACGTGAACTCCGGATCGCCGCGGAGCGCTTCACGTGCCGCCACGCAGGCCTCGTCGAGACAACCGAGACGCACGAGCGCTCCGACGTGGATGCGCTCGAGCGTCGGATCCGCGGGCGCGAACTCGAGGCCGCGCTCGGCGGAGAGCAGCGCGCCGCGCGCATCGTCGAGCGCGTCGGCGGTCGAAGCGCGCAGCGCCCATCCCTCGGCGCTCGCGGGATCGCGACGGAGACCGGCGTCGACGGCCTGGAGCGCGAGCACGCGCTCTCCTCGCCGATTGCGCCAGCGCGCGAGCTCGAACCACGGCTCGGGAGCGAGCACGTCCGCTTCGCACGCGGCGTCGAGCGCACGGAGCGCCTCGCCGCTCCGCTCGAGCGCCGTCGCGGGCACGGAGCGCGCTTCCGCGACGAGTCGGCCGCACTCCGAGCTCTCGCGCCGCGTGAGCGCAGCCTGCACGTCCTCCGGCGGATGCGCTTCGTACACCCAGGGCGGCGGCTCGTACGGTTCCTCGCTCCCGGAGCTCATCGACATCTCGGCCGCGCGACGTTCTTCCTCCGCGAACAAGGCGAGGCGCGCATCGACCGAGCCCGCGAGCGCTGCGAAGCTCCCGGTCAAGCGCGCGCGCCGCTCTCGGTATGCGGCATGCGCTGCGTCGCCGACGCTCCCCATCTCGACTTCGGCGACGAGGCGCAGGAGCGCCGCTTCCGGACCGTCGTCGTTCGGAGCGAGCGCACCGATTTGAGCGAGCGCGGCGTCTCGCTCCCCGCGCGCGAGCTGCCACAGAGCGAGAGCGCGCGCATCGTCGGGTCGCGGCGTCGACCGCACGCGTTCGAGTTCGCGGTCCCACCGCTCGTGCGCGACGGCGAGCGCGAACGCAGTGCGCGTCTCGGGGTCGAGCTCGGTCGTGCCGTCGACCTGCGCGCGCAGCACGGCGAGCTCGTGCGCGCCGCCCTCCTTCAGGCAGTACGCGCGTTCCTCCGGCGACGGCGCCTCGCCGGACTTCTGCGCGCGCCACGCGAGCGCGTCCTTCCAGCGCCCGTTCGGTTGGGGCTCCTCGATTTCACTCGTGGTCGACGTCGAGGAGGTTCGGATCGAGTTCGTGCTCGCCGCACGCCCGCTCGCGGCCTCCGTCCGCGCATTCGTCCCCCACGCCGTCGCGGCGAGCAGCAGGACGAGCGCCGAGCCGATCCGCCCTCGCGTGGCGGGCTCATCGAGAGGCCTGCGCACGGAGCGCGGAGCGGGGACACGAACGGGGGGGTGGCGGCGTCCAAGCATGGCGTTTCGTGGTCGAGTCGAAATCCTCTTCCATCGACGCGCGCGGGTCGAGACTGGACCCGTGGAAGCACGAGCGTGCGCCGAGGTTCTCTTCCTGCGACGACCGCCCCTCCAGCGCGCGGATTTCGAGCGTGGAGCCCGCGCTGCGCCCCCGCGTTCGCGTCCGGCCTCGAGCGGTCTTCCCCGAACTTCGAGGGACCGATCGCCGACTGCGTGCCCGAGACGTGGAGCACGATCGGCGACCTCTTCCACGACGCGTACCTGCACGGCCGCGGCCTCGACGCGGGCCGGATGGGCGGCGGCGCGGTGGAGATGAACACGGTGCCGCAGCTGTCGCGGCGGCGAAGCACGGCACGCGCCACTCGAAGCTCCCGCGAGTTCGACGACGGCGATGAGCACGAGGAGGAGCCCGGAGCGACGGAGAGGTGCGTGCTGTGCGCAGGGTCGCGGTTTCCGACGCGGTCGGAGTCCTCTTCCATCGCTGCGATCGAGGCGGGACTGCATCCGCCGCGAACGCGAGTCCCCGCCGTGAGCCGCTCCGCGCTCTCGGGGCTCCCAACCACCTCTGCGAACTCCACTCACAGGTCGCCCGATGAGGGCTCGCAGCCCTCGAACGAGCCCTTCGTCCTGCTCGAGCGCCGAGACCTCGAGCTCGCCGGGAGCGAACGGAGCGACCTGATCACGCGATTCCAGCCCCGCGTGGATCCGCTCCATGGCTCACACGCCGCCTTGCGCATACGCTGCACCGCATGGCGAACCCGCCCCCCTTCGCCGGCTTCCCCACCACGCGTTGGAGTACCGTCCTCGACGCGCTCGCTCCCGAGCGCGCATCGCGAGAAGCCTTGGAGCACTTGTGCCGGCGGTACTGGTTCCCGCTCTACGCGTTCGCGCGGCGCCGCGGGCTCGCGCACGACGAAGCCGAGGACCTCGTGCAGGCCTTCCTCACGCGCTTCCTCGAGAAGCGCGACTGGCGCGTCGACCCCGCGCGCGGTCGCTTCCGCGCGTACCTCGCGGCGTCGATGCGCAACTTCCTCGCGAACGAGCGCGAGCATGCGCAGGCCGCGAAGCGCGGCCGCGGGCCTGCGCTCGTCTCGCTCGATGCGGACACGGAGAGCCGCTTCACGCTCGAAGTCGTCGACGACGAGACTCCGGAGCGCGCCTACGAGCGTTCCTTCGCGCTCGCGTTGCTCGACGACGCGCTCGCACGGCTCTCCGCCGAGCAAGCGAAGGCCGGCAAGGCGGCGCAGTTCGCGCGCCTGCAGCCGTTCCTCGGACCCGACACGGAAGCACCGCCCTACGCCGAGCTCGCGCGCGACCTCGGCACGAACGAGGGCGCGTTGCGCGTCGCGCTCCACCGCCTGCGTCGGCGCTACGGCGAGCTCGTACGCCTCGCGGTCGCCGACCTCGTCGCGGATCCTGCCGACGTCGCGGCCGAGCTCCAAGCCCTGTCGGACGCGCTCGGCGCATGAGCTCCATTCCGCCGGCCCCCACTGCAGGCCTCGCCCGCGCCTCGAGGCTCGAGCGCATCGCGTGCGAGAAGTTCGAGAATGCGGGTAACACGCCCCGCGCCGTCCTTCTCCGGCCCTCGCCATGACCACGCGCACCTGTCCGAAATGCGGCGCGACGATCCCGCGCGGCCGCGCGAGCTGCCCGCGCTGTTTGCTCGAGCTGTCCCGCACGCCGCCGTCCCCCGAGGAGCCGTCCGACGCGCCGTCCGAGCCCGCACCGTCCCGCCGATCGCCGCCGCCGACTCCCGCGGAGCTCGCGGCAGACTTCCCTCAGTTCGAGGTGCTCGAGCTCGTCGGTCAGGGCGGCATGGGCTGCGTGTACCGCGCGCGCCATCGCCAGCTCGACCGCCTCGTCGCGCTCAAGATCCTCGCGCCCGGCACCGAGGACGATGCGCGCTTCGAGGAACGCTTTCTGCGCGAAGCCCGCGCGCTCGCGCGGCTCGACCACCCAGGCATCGTGCGCGTGCACGATTTCGGCCGCGCGGGGTCGCGCTGGTTCCTGGCGATGGAGTTCGTCGAGGGCACGACGCTGCGCGCGCTCCTGCGCGAAGGCCGCATCACCGCGTCCGTTGCGCTCGACATCGTTCCGCAGCTCTGCGACGCGCTGCAGTACGCGCACGACGAGGGCGTCGTGCACCGCGACATCAAGCCCGAAAACGTGTTGGTGGACGCGCAGGGCCGCGTGAAGATCGCCGACTTCGGCCTTGCGAAGCTGGTCGGTAGCGCAGAGGCCGCCGGAGCGCACACGCGCTCCGACCAAGTGATGGGCACGCCGCACTACATGGCGCCCGAGCAAGCGACGAGCTCGCGCGACGTCGACCACCGCGCCGACATCTACTCGCTCGGCGTCGTCTTCTACGAGATGCTGACCGGCGAGCTGCCCATCGGCCGCTTCGAAGCGCCGTCGAAGCGCGCGCACGTCGACGCGCGACTCGACGGGATCGTGCTCAAGAGCCTCGAGCGAGCGCCCGAGTTGCGCTACCAGCAGGCGGTCGAGGTCGGCACGGACGTCACGGACCTTGCCACCCACGACGCGAACGCCGCGACCGGGCCGGCGACTCCCGTGCGAAGCCCGGACGAAGGAGCGAGGCCGAGGTCGCCCTCCACGGCCGACTCCGCCCCGACCGCGCGCGGAACGAGCGCTCGCGACGGCTTCGCGCTCCTGGGCTGGACGCTCGCCATCCTCGCGGCTTGGTGCTTCTTCTGGATGTCGTTCGGAGAGGCATCCGCGCTCTTCGCCCTGCCGATGATTTCCGTGCTCGTCCTCTGGTTCGTGCGCAGAGCCGCGGCTCCGAACGCCCGCTCCCTGCGTTTCGGCGCGGCATTCCTCCTCCACGCGTTCGGCTGCGTCGCGTTCGCCGTCCACATGGTGCATCGCTGGGAGACCTCGACGCCCGACTACGAGACCGCGCACGCGTGGGCCGATTGGCGTGCATTGGGCGCGGACCACGCGCGGAACGTCGCTGCCGAGATGATCGCGATGGGTCCGGCGGCGGACTATCGCGTGCAGACCGTGTCCGGAACGCACGCCGGATGGTGGCCGGTCTTCGAACAAGGCCACTGGTCGCTCGTCGCGGTCGCAGCGTGGCTCGCGGCCGCCGGCGTGCTCTTCGCGCGCTCGAATCGCTGGAACTGGAGCGAACTCCTCCACGCGACGCTGGTCCTCGTCGGGATCTCGTCGCTCACGGGTTGGCTCGCGGTCGTGCGCGTCCCCATCGGCACGACCGCGCAGCGGGTCGCCATCGTCGATCGCGTCGACGCTCCAACGACGATCGAGCGCGCAGCGCGGACGATCGAGAGCTTCGCCGACGAGCAGCGCTTCGACACGCGGCTCGTCACAGAGTGGAAGGTGGTGCACGGGGAGCCCGGTTGGAACAGCGGCCGCGCGCTCCAGTACGTGATCGAGGACGCGGCCCCGTGGCGGCGGTGGAGCTTCGACATGCTCCGCGGGCCTCAACGCCGGACGCCCCGCATCAGCGTCTTCGTCGTCGAAACCGGACGATCCGACGCGCGCATCGAAGTGGACCTGGGCGCGCTCGCCACCGAGCCGGAAGGACGCGCGGCCGCGTGGCGCGCGCTGGCTGCCGAGCTCGTCGTCGGCCTCACGGGTCGGTGACGCAACCGCGGAGCGGAGCCTGCTTCGAGGCGGACCCGCACGACGCACCGCGCATCGCTCGCCAGCCGAGGCGGGTGGGAACGACGCGCGGTGCCGGGCGCCGGAGCGGGCGCACCCGACGTGCGGCCATGTGTACGCCGGCCGCGGCCGTCATGCGCGAGGCGCGCCCCTCGAGTTGAAGCGCCTCGGCGCGACGGGGCACGCACTCCATCCGTCGCGACCCTGCTGTCGCGCATGAACGCACTCGAGCGTCGTCGGCACCACGTTCGGACTGCCGCGGACTGCCTCGAGGATCGACACCGTGCTCATCGATCTGGACGGGACGCTCACCGACTCGACCGAGCTCATCCGTCGCTCCTTCGATCACCCGCTCCACGTCCACCTCGGCCGCGCGACGGACGAGCGCGAGTGGCTCTCCGACCTCGGACGTCCGCTCGTGTGGCAGTTCACGCAGGATCCGCGCGAGGTCGACGCGATGGTCGCGACGTATCGCGCGTGGAACCTGGCGCACCACGACGAGCTCGCATGGCTGGTCGAAGGAACGCGAAGCGCCGCGGCCGGGGCGCTCGAGCACACGGGCTCGAGCGAGTGTGTCGCCTCGTGGTCGGTCGGGAGCGCAATTGCCGGATGGGGCGATCAAGGGGAAAGGGACGCAACGGAACACACGCGTGTGCTTCGCATCACGGACCCCGCACAAACCCGGGCCGGAGGACCGGCCCGGGCTTGCGCGGGGTTCGAGGTGCTCTCAGCAACGAGCGTTCGGCGCGCGGGTGAGAGCGCCTGAGTTGCGCGAGCTCGTTGTGAAGCCTGGGATCGGGATGCGCAGGCTCGGGGTTGCGTGACTTCGACAGCCATCGAGCTCATTGCAGCCGCACATGAAGTCGGCCAACCTGCTCCACATGCCGCTCCTCATCCCCGCCGCGCTCGCGCTCTTCCTGCTCCAAGACCTCGTCGTCGAACAGCAGAGCAACGGACTGCACGGCTACATCTCCTACGACGCGGAGCCCGCGAAGCCGGCCGAGTTCGGCGTCGGCATGGGTTTCTACTCCGCCGCGTGGTCGTTGATCGACGAGCCGCTCGCCGACTTCCAGATCGGCCTCGCAAGCGGCTGGATCCTGCCCGACAACAGCGACGACAAGGATCGGCCGCTCGCGCCCGAGGGCACGCTCGCGCGCACGTGGAAGGAGCGCGGACCGACGTGGGACAGCGTGTTCCAGACCGTCGAGGGCGGGCTCGGCTACTGGGCCGGCAATCGCTTTCGCTACGGACCCCCGAAGTTCAGCATGAACGCGACGCCGCAGTGCTACGACTACGAGGTCGGCTCGCCGGGTTGGTCGTTCTTCTACGACACGCAGGCGCTGCCCGATCATCGCCTCGGCATCGCGCAGCTCAGCAATCGCCTGCTGATCCCGCCCGACGCGCTGCCGTTCGCGGAGGATCCGAAGGGCAAGTTCCTCGGCTACTCGTACCTCGCGCTTCCGTTCACCGATCCGGTGCCGAGCGTCGACGGCAAGGCCCCGATCGGCGACCAGGCGTGGACGTGCTTCCTCGCGACGAAGAACTTCAAGGGACCGATCGCCTACTACGTCCCCGAGACGTGGAGCAAGATCGGCGACCTCTTCCACGACGCGTACCTGCACGGCCGCGGCCTCGACGCGCGCGCGGGCCGGATGGGCGGCGGCGCGATGGAGATCAACACGGTGCCGCAGCTCGTCGCGACGGCGAAGGACGGCACGCGCTACTCGAAGCTCCCGCGTCTCTCGTTCCCCGTCGACGCGAAGGGACGCGCGGTGCTCGTGCAGGACGTCACCTACTACTCGCGCAAGGCGCTCTACGACGACTTCCTCGCGTGGCGCCGCGGCGGTCCCGCGCCGACGGGACGCTTCAAGACCGAAGGCGCGTTCGTCGCGAAGCTCCGCACGCACACGCCGGGCTTCGATCAAGACGGCAAGCCGATCGAAGGCGTCGCGAACGCGTTCGACACGCAGGTGTTCGCCGACAACACGTGGGGCCTCGTGTGGAAGCCGGGCGGCCTCGCGCCGCGCGGCGAATTCCCGCGCTACTACCGCCACGACGGAGAGAAGCGCGTCGCCGTCGCCGAGCAGGACGTCCCGCGCGAAACGGGCCTGCGCGAAGCCCACTTCCGCCGCGCGACGCCGGGCGAGGCCTTCACGTCGCCGAGCTCGGGCGCGTGGACGACCCCGGGTGCCAAGTCGAGCTCGCTCCACGTCGACCTCGTCGACGGCTCGCGCGTGCACTATGCGTGGTACCGCTTCGTCGACCAGCCGACCTTCCAGCAGTACGCGTGGAGCGCGGAGAAGAAGGCGGCGCTGCAGGCCTTCGTCGAAAAGCTCCACCGCGCGTGGACGATCGATCGCGAGTACATGGCGCCGCCGACGACGGGCGAGCTCGTCGAGCTCGATCCCGCGCTGATCGTGACGCCGCCGAAGGGACTCGAGTTCGGGTACGTGCCGATCGTGGTGAGGCAGGAAAGGGCGAAGTAGGTGCTGCGCGACGGGCGACGCGCAACTACTCGACGCGCAGCGGCACGTCGATCGTCGCCGACGGTGGGACGGTGACGACTCCGTCGAGGACTACGCCGCTCGGGAGCGTCGCCTTGTAGCGGAACTCGCCGTTGGGGAGGCCGCGCACCGCGAGCTCGCCACGCTCGTCCGTCACGAGCCCGTGAGCCGGCGCGGGCACTGCGCCGTCCGCGATCCACGTGGCGACGGAGATTCCGCGCTCGACGCATTCGAGCTCGATGCGCGCATCGCGCACCGGATTGCCGAGCGTCGTGCTCATGCGAAAGACGACGTTGCCGAGGCGGCGCACTTGGAGCGGGACGGGCTC
>JAXMBZ010000019.1:0-60082 GCA_046349615.1 Planctomycetota bacterium | reverse complement strand
TCGGGGTGCTCGTCAACGACGACACTCTCGCGAAGAACTTGACCGAGCTCTCGACGCGGCTGAAGAACGGCGAAGGGACGATCGGGAAGCTGCTGACGAAGGACGACGTGTACGACAACCTGAAGGAGACGACGGACGACGTGCGCGTCGTCGCGGCGGCGGTGAGGAACGGTCAGGGGAGTCTCGGGCGGTTGTTGATGGACGACGAGCTGTATCAGCAGATCAAGACGGCGCTGTCGATCGTGCAGCGGGCGTTGGAGGAGTATCGCGAGGCGGCGCCGATCACGACGTTCACGTCGGTGTTCTTCGGAGCGTTTTGAGGGGTGAGTTGGGGGCGGAGGGAGCGCGCGAGGCGGGTGGGCGCGGCGAGGGCACTTCGCGCAACGGAACACAGGTGGGTGCTACCGCATCCCAGACTCCGAGCTCGATCAGGCCGGAGGAACCGGCCTGATCGAGCTCGGAGTTCTGGGGGGAGAAGGGCGCGCGAAGCGGGATGAGGCGACGCGGCCAGCTGCACGGGGAAGCGTTCGGGGCGGGTGGAGACGGCGCGGCGAGTTGGGCGGGCGAGAGGGGTGCGGCCGGCGCGGCGCTCGGAAGTGATGCGAGGTGCGACGAGCGTCGCTCCGGCGGGCGTGGAGGGCTCAGGTTCCTCGCGCCGTGAGGAGACGGTCGATCCACTTGCCGAGTTGGTCGGCCTCGAGGTTGATCGGGTCGCCGACGCGGGCGGCGCCGAGCGTCGTCTTCTCGAGCGTCGCCGGGATCACGGCGACGTCGAAGCGGCGGTCACGCGGGCTGACGACGGTCAGGCTGATGCCGTCGATCGTGATGCTGCCCTTGTCGACGAGGTAGCGGGCGAGGGCTTGGGGCACCTCGAAGCCGAGGAGGCGGCCGCCGTCGCCGGTCTCGCGGACCTCGGCGAGGCGTCCGACTCCGTCGACGTGGCCGGAGACGAGGTGGCCGTCGAGGCGGTCCCCCAGGCGAAGGGCACGCTCCAGGTTCACGCGCCGGCCGGGCTCGAGGTGGGCGAACCAGGTGCGGGCGACGGTTTCGGCGGAGAGCTCGAACAGGAGCTCGCAGCCTCCGATCGGGGCGGCGCCTGGGGCGGGGAACGGGACGCGACGCCGCGTTTCCGGCTCGCGCAGGCCGGCGACGGTGAGGCAGGCGCCGCTGACCGCGATGCTCTCGCCGCCGCGGAAAGCCCAGTCGGAGCCCGGTGAGGCGATCCAGAGCGCGAGCCCGGTTCCCCGGCGTTCGACCTCGAGGACGGGGACGTGGGCTTCGATCAGGCCGGTGAACACGCGTTCGCAGCTCTGGTTGGGGACGGCGCGCCGGCGCTGGACGGCCTTCGGCGCGAGGGGTTCGAGCGCAGCGGTTTCGGCGAGCACGTCGGACGCGTGCTTGACGGTCCGGGGGGCCCTGTCTAACCTTCTCTGCCTTTTCAACTTAAGGGGCCATGGTGCTCTTTGCCATCCTGACCTTGTTCCCCGAGGCGCTCGAAGCCTACGCGGAGCTCGGCGTCCTGCGCATGGCGCGGGACAAAGACCTTGCTCGGATCCTGTTCGTCGACTTCCGCGACTTCACGCGGGACCGCCACCGGACCGTCGACGACCGCCCGTTCGGCGGCGGACCGGGCATGCTCTTGAAGCCCGAGCCGATCGCGGAGTGCATCGAGTGGCTCGAGCGCCGCCACGGCGCCTTCCGCAAGCTCGCCCTCTGCCCCTCGGGCGAGCGGTTCGCGCAGCCGAAGGCCGCCGAGCTCGCGCGCGAGGAGCGCGTCCTCCTGCTGTGCGGTCGCTACGAAGGCTTCGATCAGCGCCTCCTCGACCACTTCGCGTTCGAGGAGCTGTCGATCGGCGACGTCGTGCTCGCCGGCGGCGAGCTCCCGGCGCTGATGGTCGTCGAAGCCGCGCTGCGCCTCGTGCCCGGCGTGCTCGGCGACGAACGCTCCGCCGCGGAAGACTCCTTCCAGGACGGACGAGGTCTCGACCACCCCCACTACACCCGCCCCCGCGTGTTCCGCGGCCGCGAGGTGCCCGAGGTGCTCCTCTCCGGCGACCATGCGCGCATCGCGCGTTGGCGCGCGGAACGAGCCGAACAAAAAACCAAGGCGCGCAGACCCGACTTGCTGCGCGCTTCTCACAACCCACCCCACGACCACGGCGCGTCTCCGACGCGGGCTTGAGCCCGTGTCGGCCTCGGAACGGCTCGGCTGTTCCGGGTCACGGCGCGTCGCACCGAGGCGGAGCCCCGCGGGCTCCGAACCCCACCCATGCACCTGATCGAAAAACTGGAACGAGAGCTCGGCAAGAAGAAGACCCCCACGATCCACGTCGGAGACACCGTGGAGGTCCACTATCTCATCAAGGAAGGCGACAAGGAGCGCGTCCAGCTGTTCATCGGCATGGTCATCGCCTTCAAGGGCCGCGGCATCCGCAAGATGGTCACGGTGCGCCGCATCGTGCAGGGCGAGGGCGTCGAGCGCTCCTTCCCGGTCCACAGCCCGCGCGTGAAGGACATCACGATCACGCGGCGCGGCAAGGTCCGGCGCGCCAAGCTCTTCTTCATGCGCGATCGCGTCGGCAAGCAGACGCGCGTCACGGAACTCCTCGGCGACAAGGTTCGCCGCGAGCGCGAGTTCGAGAAGGCGCTCCGCGCGTCGATGGACGAGGCTTCCTCGACTCCCGTCGAAGTCGGCACCTGATCCATCCGTGGGGACCACCCACACCGTCTCGGTCTGAACGACGAACGCGGTCTACGCGCGCGAGCGCGAGGCCGCGTTCACGCACTTCCCTCACCCCCGCCTCGCCCCCTCTCACGGAGCCTCAGCGCCCATGAACGAGAACCTGGGTCGCAAGATCACCCTCACCGTCGTGCTCGTCGCCGCGGCGTTGGCCAGCATCCTCTTCTGGCCCCTCGCGCGAAACGAGAAGCCCTGGCGACTGGGCCTCGACCTCCAGGGCGGCACGCGCCTCGTTTTCCGCTTCGACTTCGAAGAAGCGGCTCGGCGCGGACAGATCAGCCAGACGGAGCTCTCGGACAAGGCGGGGCTGCTCTCGTCCTTCCGCGAGATCATCCACCAGCGCGTCGACCCGAAGGGCGTGAAGGAGATCGCGCTGCGCACGCAGGGGACCGATCAGCTCGTGATCGAGCTCCCCGGCGCTGCGGACTTCGGCGGCACGAAGGTCTCCTGGAAGCTCGCGGCCGACGTGGCCGCGGACGCGAAGGAGATCGTCCTCGATCCGGGTCCGCCGGCAGGCGCGAACGTGCCGGTGAAGGAACGCACCGATGCGATCGAGGCGATCAAGGCCTTCCCGCCCGATGGTGGTCTCGTGCGCATCGGCGGCGAACAGATCGACTACGCCTCGCGCGAGGGCAACGTGCTGCGCATCCAGAAGCGCGGCGCCGCTGGGACGACCGCGGCCGCCCACTCCGCGTCGGAGGGCATCGAGCTCCTTTCGGGCGACGAGCTCGTCGAGCTGATCACGAACGTCGGCGACATGCAGTTCATGATCGCCGCCGAGCAGAACGACGCGGCGCTCCAGCGCGCGGGCACGGATCTGACGCGCGAGAAGCAGAAGCTCGACGAGTGGATGAAGGCGAACCCGAACGCCGACGTCGACGGCTTCAACCGCCTCGCCGGCCAGCCGAACGGGCCCGTGCAGAACCTGCGCTGGTACCCGATGCGCGTCAAGAAGGGCGAGGTCGAGACGCCGGTCGAGTCGCGCCTCCACGGCCTCATCCTCGCGGACAACGAGGACTGGCGCTTCACCGGCGCCGACCTGGAGCGCGTCGAGCCTTCGCAGGACGAGCTCGGCTACCCGGCCGTGCGCCTCGAGATCGCGAACGGCAAGAAGCGCGCGTTCGGCGACTTCAGCGAAGCGAACCTGCGCCGCGGCATGGCGATCGTGCTCAACAGCCAGATCGCGACGCTCGCGACGATCAACGACAAGCTCCCCGGTAGCTGCGTCATCAGCGGCGGCTCGGGCGGCTTCACCCAGAAGGAAGTGAACGACCTCGTCAGCGTGCTCAAGTCGGGCTCGCTGCGAGTGAAGCCGGTCCTCCAGGACCGCGCGCGCGTCGGTGCGAGCCTCGGTGCGGACTACGTGCAGACCGGCGTGATCAGCATGGGCGTCGCGCTCTGCGTGATCGTGCTCTTCATGCTCGTCTTCTACCGCAAGCTCGGCGTGTACTCGATCATCGGGCTCGTCCTGAACCTGCTCTTCCTGATGGGTGCGCTCGCCTTCATGCGCGCGACCCTCACGCTGCCGGGCATCGCGGGCATCATCCTGACGCTCGGTATGGCGGTCGACGGCAACATCCTCATCTACGAGCGCCTACGCGAGGAGCTCGACCGCGGGATGAAACCGATCCAAGCCTGCAAGGCCGCCTTCGAGCGCGCCGCGGTGACGATCATCGACTCGAACCTGACGACGCTGATCGCAGGCGTGATCCTCTACTACACGGGCACCGGTCCGATCCGCGGCTTCGCCGTCACGCTGAACGTCGGCATCCTCTCGACGCTGTTCACGGTCATCGTCGTCACCGAACTGCTCGTGTTCCTCGACCTGAAGAAGGGCACGCACAACCTCGCGATGCGCCACGTGTTCGCGGCGCCGAACATCGCGTTCATGAAGATCTACAAGATCTTCCTCGGCGCGTCGTGGACGTTCATCGTCGCCGGCATCGCCCTCTTCGCGTGGCTGCCGGAGAACGAGAAGTTCGGGATCGACTTCCTCGGTGGCCTCACGATGAAGGTGCGCACCGCCCAACCGATGCACGTGGACGAGCTGCGCGACCGAATCTCGAAGATCGACGGCGCGCTCGGCAAGGCCGAGGTGAAGCAGATCGGGGACTCGGCCAAGAGCGGTGGGTTCACGCTGTTCAGCGTGACCTACAAGCATCCCTCCGGCAGCGACGCCGCGCAGAACCAATCCACAGTCGACGCGGGTGAGCGGCAGATCAAGGAAGCCCTCGCGAACGTGCTCGCGCCGGATCCGGTCGTGGTGACGGTCGCGCCGGGTGAGCCTCGGGACACCGTCGCGGGGACCATCGACTTCGAGTTCCCCCACGGCACTGCGGACATCGGTGAGGTCCTCGCTGCGCACGGTCTGCAGACTGTCGCGGTCCAGACGGTGCCGGGGTCGGAGACCCAGGTCCAGGTCACGGCCGGCATCGAGAAAGGCATGAGCGCTTCGCAAGCCGCGGCCCTCATCTCGAACGCCTTCGTGGGCAAGAAGGACAAACAGAACTCGGTGTTCAGCCTGCGCTCTCCCATCCCGGAGTCGGCCGTGGTCGGAGCTCAAGTCGGCATCGAACTGCGCAACAAGGCCGTGATCGCGCTCGTCCTGTCGCTGCTCGGAACGCTGCTCTACCTGCGCATTCGCTTCGCGGAGGTCGGCTACGGCGTCGCCGTCGTGGTGTCGCTGATCCACGACGTGTTCATGACGCTCACGTGGATCGCGATCGCGACGTGGACGGGACTCGTGCAGGCCGAGATCGACCTCTCGATGATCGCCGCGTTCCTCACGATCATCGGCTACTCGCAGAACGACACGATCGTCATCTTCGACCGCGTCCGTGAGAACCGCGCGAAGAGCGACAAGCCGTTGATCGAGGTCTTGAACGACTCGATCAACCAGACGCTTGCGCGCACGATCCTGACGACCAGCACCGTCGTGCTCACGCTGCTCGTCCTGTTCCTCTTCAACTTCGGAACCCGCAACGTGCTCGAGGGCTTCTCGTTCGCGATGCTCGTCGGCGTCCTCTCCGGGGCGTACTCGACCGTGTACATCGCGAGCCCCGTGCTCCTCTGGTTCGAGCGCTGGCAGGCGAAGCGCGGCGGCCCCGGTTCGCACGGGACGCTCGCGGAGACGGTGGGCGAACCGACTCCCTGATCCAGGGCTGGATCGAGCTCCTGCACGAACGCGCCCCTGCCCCGCAGGGGCGCGCTCGTTTCCACCGCTCCGAGCACGGACGTTCTCCGAGGTACCGCCGAGGCGAACTACGGCGGTCTCCGAACAGCCCGCGTCGCACTCGACCGGGTTCCCGACTGGAGATGATCCCCCGGTCCCAGGGGCGCAAAGCGCTCGAGCCGCCGTGCTCGTCCAGGCGAAGCCTCGCCGCCGCGGACGCGCGGCAGCTCCGAACGGAGCCCGTTTCGAGGGTGAAAGCGAGGCTCCGTCGCGCGGGCCCGTTCGTCCCCTGGAGCCGTTCGTCGCGCGGGCCCGTTCGTCGCGCGGAGCCATTCGTCGCGTGGAGCCATTCGTCGCGTGGAGTCGTTCGTCGCGTGGAGTCGTTCGTCGCGTGGAGTCGTTCGTCCCGCGGAGCCGTTCGTCCCGCGGGGTCGTTCGTCGAGTCGTTCGTCGCGCGGAGTCGTTCGTCGCGCGGAGTCGTTCGTCGCGTCGAGTCGTTCGTCGCGTCGAGTCGTTCGTCGCGTCGAGTCGTTCGTCGCGTCGAGTCGTTCGTCCCGCGGAGCCGTTCGTCCCGCGGAGTCGCTCGTCGCGCGAGGTCGCGAGTCCGTGGAACGCGTCGTCCCAGGGGAGCAGTTCCCCCTCGAGTTCGCGCTCCGGAGGGCGCGGCCTCCGACTGGAGCGCAGGCCGCCGGGCGCGGATTCCGCCCCGATTCCTGGTCGGGAACGCCGTCTCGGTCGTGCGGATGGCCGGGCAGGAATTCGCGCCGCCGAGGCGAGTCCTTCGCCGGGCCACGCGGCGCTCTCCAAGCTCCAACCCGTTCAGGGGGAGTCGAACTGCGACTCGCTCGGCACCCGGGTCGGTGTCAGGCATCCGCCCGAGAGTCTCCGTCGTGGAGTGCACCCACGCCCCGTCCCGGATTCCGCTGGAGACGGACTTCCCATTCGGCACAGCACCTCCGACGCGTCTGTGCGGCTCGGATCGAGGCCTGCGCCCGCTCCCCGGCCCCGATCCCCGCAGGGGCATTCCCCTCCCGCGCCTCACGCTCCGAGCGCGATACCTGCTCGTTCCCAGCACGGTCGGACGACTCGGCTTCAGCGGTCGAGCAGGGCCTGCGTCCGAGTCCTGACCGCCGACTCACGCGAACTCTCGAGCCTCGCGAGCCGACACCGGAGGGAGTTCGCGAGCCAGGCCCACTCCCCGTGCACGCCCGATCGAGACCACCGGACTCACAGAGGCTTCGTCGTGCCCGACGAAATGGCTATGCTGCCCCCGGATCGTTCAACGCGCGCGCTTCGAGGAATTCCTGTGCGACTGCTGCTGGGGCTCTTGCTCCTCCTCTCTCTGTTCACCCTCGCCCTCGTCTGGCAACGCCGCGTGGAGGTGGTCGAAGCGCGGGAACCCGCGGCCGCGCTCGGCTCGGCCGCGCTGGCGCGTCCCTACTCCACCGACTGGGTCCGATTGATCGTCGGGGCACCGAGCGGGACCGAGGTGCTGGCCCCCGCACCGCCGTCTTCCGTGCGCGAAGTACCCGCCCCGTCCCGCCCAATCCCCGATCCGCACGCAACGGCTCCGGCCCCGCGCGAGTTCGAACTGATCGTGCGAAAGGGACAGTCTCTCTCCGAGATCTGCAAGGCGCACTACAAGACGGCGAGACCGGCGCTGGTCGCTGCCCTCGCCCGGTACAACGAGATCGCGGACCCCGCCAGCGTGCGCGAAGGCCAGAAGGTCAAGCTGCCCCCGCTCGAGACGCTCGAGCGCGCGAACGACTGAGTGCCCGCGGCTCTCGGCCCGGGCAGCCAGGCTCGGCCAGGCGGCTCCTTGGAGCTTGGAAAGCCCGCGCCGGCGGGCCAGGAGACGGCCTCGTCGCCTGGGTTCGCGGGGATCGCACCGCTTCAGGAGGAACCGTTCGGACGAGAACGACCGGGTCCTCAGTCGGGGACAGGCCTGCGGGTGCCGCGGAGCCACCCGAGCCGGTGCGTCACTCGACGGGATGGACCTGGACGGAGGGGGCGAGTTGGCTCCGGAGACTGCCGAGTTGACCCGGCGTCAGACGGGCACGTAGACGCCGAAGGCCCGTCAGCGCCTCGTACTCGTCCTCGAGGGGAGCGGCGTACTGCCGGACCAAGGCCTCGACCTTCCCTTCCCCGATCGGGTGGATCAGATCCACGAGGACCGAGCGCTCATCGAGACGCTTCGCCACGTGCTGGACGAGGTCGTCCAGACCCATTCCCGTCGCAGCCGACAGGGCGACATGCTCGGAACTGCGACCTGCGCTCAGGGCCGACAGTGTGATCGGATCCACGAGTCGATCGCACTTGTTGAACACGAGCAACGCAGCCCTCGGGTCGTGTCCGAGCGACGCGAGGACGGACTCCACCGCGTCCATTTGCGCCCGGGCATCCGGGTGTGCGGCGTCGACGACGTGCAGGAGAAGGTCCGCGTGGAGCGCTTCTTCCAAGGTCGCGTGGAAGCACGCCACGAGGTGGTGCGGCAGGCGCTGTAGGAATCCCACGGTGTCGGACAGGAGCACGCAACGCGAATCCGGCAGGTGCCACTGACGCGTCCTCGTGTCCAACGTCGCGAACAACATGTCCGCCACGAACTCGTCGGCCCCGGTGAGCCGATTGAGCAGCGTCGACTTTCCAGCGTTGGTGTAGCCGACCAGACCGACGGTGAAGTGGTCGCTACGGGACCGTACCTCACGCTGCTTGCGCTCCTCGATCTCGGCGAGCTCGTCACGGAGGTCTTGGATTCTCCTCTTCAAGAGCCGCTTGTCGGTCTCGAGTTGTGTTTCCCCAGGTCCGCGCGTACCGATCGCACCTTCCATTCGCTCGAGGTGCGTCCACATGCGCCGGAGCCGAGGAGCGAGATACTCGTTCTGAGCCAATTCGACCTGCAGGCGCGCCTGACGGGTCTTCGCCCGCTTCGCGAAGATGTCGAGGATGAGCTCCGACCGGTCCACGACGCGAACCTGCCAGGCCTTCTCGAGATTCCTGGCCTGCGCCGGCGTCAGGTCGTTGTCGACGACGACCAGGTCCGGTCGAACGCGCTCGACTTCGTGTCGGATCTCCTCGACCTTTCCTCTGCCCAGCAACGTGGAGGGGTCCGGAGTCGCGCGCCGCTGCACGACCTCGGCGCCCACGACATCGGCCCCGGCAGCAGCGACCAGCCCGCGCGCCTCGGACAAATCGACTCCGACTTCGGCGTCGCAGCCCGGGCCTCTAGCACCGCAAACGAGAGCGCGCTCTTGGGGCGCGCGCGTAGGGATCGGGAAACGACTCATCGGGGGAACTTGGTACCCCCCACTGGAGCATGCGACAACTCGAACTCCTCGATTCTCTCGTCGGACAAGATGGGGCGGATGACCGTGTGAACGCGCCAGTCCGGTCGCGTCTCCTTGAAATCACTACGGAAATGCACCCCGCGCGACTCTTGACGGCTCAGCGCCCCGAGGGCAGAGACCTGAGCCACCGTGAGCATGTTCGTCAATTCCAGAGCGCGAACATCGGACGACCCCAACTCGGCCAAAGCCCGCGACCAGAAGGTGATCTTGGCAAGCGCGTCCTCGATGCCTGCGCGGGTACGCTCGACCCCCATCTGCCTCCACATCAGGGATTTCAACGAGTAGATCATGTCCTCGATGTTCACCCGGACTCCAACTGGCGGCTTCGGAAGAACGCGCTGTTTCCGTGCGGTCCAGGAGGGAGCCTCGGGGTGCGTCCTCTCGGCAGCGGCCGCATGCCCGCAGGCAGCACCGAGCACCGCGCCCTCGAGAAGCGAATTCGATCCCATTCGATTGGCTCCGTGCAAGCCACTGCTGGCACACTCGCCGACCGCCCACAACCCCGGTACGCTCGTGCGTCCCTCGGAGTCCACCAGGAGCCCTCCAACTTGGTAGTGTGCGCCAGGGCGAACGGGAACTGGGTCCTTCGCGATGTCGATCCCAAAGAACCGACAAATGCGAGAGATCCCCGGGAACAGCACATGGGGATCGCCGTCGACATCGGACAAGTCCAGGTAGACGTTCGTGTCCCCAGTCGAGACCATGACAGAGAACACGGCCCGACTTACGACGTCGCGGGGTGCCAACTCAGCGTCCGGGTGGAACTCTGGCATGAACCGAGTACCCTGGCGGTCGCGGAGTACTCCTCCAGCCCCCCGAACGATCTCACTGATGAGGACGCGCGCAGCGCCGGCAATATACAAACACGTGGGGTGAAATTGGACGAACTCAAGATCACGCACCGTCGCGCCAACTCGTAGTCCCATTGCGATCCCATCGCCCGTCGCGATCGCAGGGTTGGTCGTCTCACGGAATATCTGACCAGAGCCGCCGGTGGCGAGGATCACCTGACCTGCCGAGAACGTCACGACATCGCCGCGCGGCGTCATTGCGAGGACGCCGCCAACTCTACCGTTTTCACCGGTGAGGAGGTCGATGGCGTGAGTATTCGGGAAGGTGGCCACGCCGGGGTGGTTGGATACGGCGGCCGCCAGAGCTCTCTGAATCTCCTGTCCAGTCGCATCTCCGTTCGCGTGGAGGATGCGGGCATACGAATGCCCGCCCTCCCGAGACAACACCAGGTCCCCAGTATCCGTTCGATCGAACTCGGCACCAAGACGAAGAAGCAAGTCCACGGCTTCCCGCGCGCCACGAACAACGCGTTGGACCACGCCGGGCTCGCAGAGGCCACACCCAACGTGGACCGTGTCTGCCGCGTGCACACTCTCCGAGTCCGGCGGGACCAGCGCCGCGGCCAACCCACCCTGGGCGTAGACAGTATTCGACTCTCGCAGTTCACCCTTCGCGAGCAGCGCCACCGAGGCCCCCAGTCGGGCAGCAGACAAGGCGGCCACAGAACCGGCGATCCCACCGCCGAGGACTACCACGTCGAAGTGGTAGACGGGAGTGTGCCGCGGTGAGAAGCCCACCAAGCTCGAGGCCCAGGAGCAGGACACCCGGTGGGTACGCCCGACGAGCGGGGCTCCAGATAGGACTTCTGCGCTCAATCGTCACTCCTCGACGCCGCCAGGGCTGCTCCGCTGCGAGCCAAGTCTCGACGCCCTCCGGGGAGGGGGAAGACCATAGGAACGTACCATCCACGCGGGACCGTGGGGACGAAAAAAAAAGGAGGCCGTGCAGTGCACGGCCTCCAATGAAAAACCCGGCGATAACCTACTTTCTCGCAAACGCAATATCATCGGCGGTCTCCGCTTGACGACCGTGTTCGGTATGGGAACGGGTATGGCCAAAGACCTATGGTCACCGGGAATTCGTTTGCCCCGCGTGACACGGGGCATGTTCGAGGCGAGTTACAAGAAGCAGATACACACAAGACCTACTGCTCGCAGAAGCGAGGAGAAGGTGGCTAAGCCGATTGCCCGATTAGTACCGGTAAGCTGAACATGTTGCCATGCTTGCACCGCCGGCCTATCAACCTAGTAGTCTGCTAGGGGGCTAATAGGGATGACTTGTTTTGGAGAGGGCTTCGCGCTTAGATGCATTCAGCACTTATCCGTTCCGGTCATAGCTACCCAGCTGTACCACGAGCGTGATAACTGGAGCACCAGAGGACCGTCCGTCCCAATCCTCTCGTACTAGGGACAAACCTCCGCAATCATCCTACACCCACGTCAGATAGGGACCGACCTGTCTCACGACGGTCTAAACCCAGCTCGCGTACCGCTTTAATTGGCGAACAGCCAAACCCTTGGGACCTCCTTCAGCCCCAGGATGCGATGAGCCGACATCGAGGTGCCAAACCGCGCCGTCGATATGAACTCTTGGGCGCGATCAGCCTGTTATCCCCGGAGTACCTTTTATCTGATGAGCGACGGCCCTTCCACTCGGAATCCGCCGGATCACTAGGACCTACTTTCGTACCTGCTCGAGCTATATCTCTTGCAGTCAGGCGCACTTATACCCTTACGCTCTACGTGCGATTGCCAACCGCACTGAGTGCACCATCGTGCTCCTCCGTTACCTTTTTGGAGGAGACCGCCCCAGCCAAACTACCCACCTGACACTGTCTACGGCCCGGATTCACGGTGCCGTGTTAGAGACCTATCATGCAGAGAGTGGTATTTCACCGGTGACTCCACCCGACCCGAAAGCCAGGCTTCAACGTCTCCCACCTATCCTACGCACTACATAACAAGCCCCAATATCAGGCTATAGTAAAGGTTCACGGGGTCTTTCCGTCTTGACGCGGGAACGTGGCATCTTCACCACAGCTACAAGTTCGCCGAGCATGCCGTTGAGACAGAGCCACTGTCATTACGCCTTTCGTGCGGGTCGGAACTTACCCGACAAGGAATTTCGCTACCTTAGGACCGTCATAGTTACGGCCGCCATTCACTGGGGCTTCAATTCGGAGCTTCGCTTGCGCTAACCCCTCCTCTTAACCTTCCAGCATTGGGCAGGCGTCAGTCTGTATACGTCGTCGTCTTGACTTGGCACAGACCTGTGTTTTTAGTAAACAGTTGCAGCAGCCATTTCTCTGCGGCCCCCACATGCTTGGATCGCGAAGACCCTTACTTGCGAGGGCACCCCTTATCCCGAAGTTACGGGGTTAATTTGCCGAGTTCCTTAACGGCATTTCTCTCGAGCGCCTTAGGATATTCACCTCACCCACCTGTGTCGGTTTTGGTACGGACGCCAAACGAACTGCCTAGAGGATTTTCTCGGCGGTCGGTCCAGTGACTTCGCCTTGCGGCTCGCCATCACTCCTGGGTTTATGCATGCGGGTTTTCCTACATGCCCCCCTCAAGCTTGGACGCACACTGTCAGTGCGATCACTTTTCCTCCCGCGTCTCCCCATTGGTCATAACGCTCGTCCAGCGGTACAGGAATATTGGCCTGTTGTCCATCGACTACGCCTTTCGGCCTCGTCTTAGGGTCCGACTAACCCTGGGCGGATTTACCGTGCCCAGGAACCCTTGGGTTTGCGGCGAGCAGGATTCTCACCTGCTTTCTCGCTACTAATTGTGGCATAATCACTTCCACGGCGTCCAGAAGTCGTTACCGTCTTCCTTCACTCGCCAGGAACGCTCCCCTACCAATCGCTCAGTCATGGCAGACTAAACGATTCCGCAGCTTCGGTTGCATGCTTGAGCCCCGTTCATTTTCGGCGCAGAACCTCTCGACCAGTGAGCTATTACGCACTCTTTAAATGATGGCTGCTTCTAAGCCAACATCCTGGCTGTCTTAGAGATTCCACTTCCTTCACAGCACTTAGCATGCATTTGGGACCTTAGCTGGCGGTCTGGGTTGTTTCCCTCTCGACCACGAACCTTATCGCTCGCAGTCTGACACCCTGGATTGGGCACATGGTATTCGGAGTTTGATTAGGTATGGTACCGGGTTAGGGCCCATATCCCATTCAGTAGCTCTACCCCCACATGCTAATTCCAGAGGCTAGCCCAAAAGCTATTTCGGGGAGAACCAGCTATTTGCCAGCTTGATAAGCCTTTCACTCCTATCCACAAGTCATCGGAGCGGTTTTCAACCCACACCCGTTCGGCCCTCCACGGACTGTTACATCCGCTTCAGCCTGCTCATGGATAGATCGCTGGCTTTCGGGTCTACTCCATCAGACTTGAATCGCGCTATTCACACTCGGTTTCCCTTCGGCTACGGAACTGAGTCCCTTAACCTTGCCTGATAGAGTAACTCGCCACATCATTATGCAAAAGGCACGCTGTCAGCCGTTTCCCTTGCGGGACATAGGCCTCCAACAGCCTGTAGGTAAACGGTTTCAGGTTCTATTTCACTCCCCTCACCGGGGTTCTTTTCGCCTTTCGCTCGCGCTACTATTGCACTATCGGTCGTCCAAAAGTACTTAGCCTTGGGGGGTGGTCCCCCCGGATTCACACCAGGTTTCTCGTGTCTGGTGATACTTGGGATATCTGCAGAAGCCTCAGTCTCTTTCGGCTAAGGGGCTGTCACCCTTTGCAGCTGGCCTTCCCATGCCATTCGCCTAGAAATGAGGTTTGTAACTTCTTGGACTCCTGCGGGGAGTCCAGCAGATCCCACAACACCGGCGCAGCAACGGCCGCGACCTTGACACTGTGCCGGTTTGGGCTGATTCCCGTTCGCTCGCCGCTACTTGGGAAGTCGAGTTTTCTTTCTTTTCCTGCAGGTACTGAGATGTTTCAGTTCTCTGCGTTCCCTCCGCTTGCGCGGTTCCAGGAGTTGAGTCCTGGACGGTTGCCCGATCTGGGAGATCTCCGGATCATAGCCTGCTCAGCGGCTCCCCGAAGCTTATCGCAGCCGTGCCACGTCCTTCATAGGCTTTGGACGCCAAGGCATCCACCATTTACCCTTAGTAGCTTAACCATTTCACTTGTACTGTATCCACGTTCTTGCAACTCGCCTTGTTTTCAAAGATCCACGAAGCGACAAGCGCTCCGTGTTGTATCACTCATCTTGACACACGGTATCAGGTGGCACCAGCTGGTGGAGGCGACGGGATTCGAACCCACGACCGCCTGGTTGCAAACCAGGTGCTCTACCAACTGAGCTACGCCCCCAACCTGGTAAGTGGTGGGCCTGAGTGGATTTGAACCACTGACCTCCCGCTTATCAGGCGGACGCTCTAACCAACTGAGCTACAGGCCCGTTGTCGTTTCGCCCAGTCCTGATGTTGTCTTGGCTGATCAAGACCGTGTGGATGAGATGGGTGGCCCTCGTCACCATAGCGAACGTTCTTATGCTTCGCCCCCTGTTTAGGCAGGGGTCTAACAATATCCGTTAGAAAGGAGGTGATCCAGCCGCAGGTTCCCCTACGGCTACCTTGTTACGACTTAGTCCCAATCACGGAGCTTGCTTTAGGCATCGCCTTCCTTTCGGTTAGGCATAACGACTTCGAGCACTCCCCGCTTTCGTGGCTTGACGGGCGGTGTGTACAAGGCTCAGGAACATATTCACCGCGCCATGGCTGATGCGCGATTACTAGCGATTCCAGCTTCATGAAGGCGAATTGCAGCCTTCAATCCGAACTGAGGCGCGCTTTAAGGATTTCCACCACCTTGCGGTCTCGGTACCCTTTGTACGCGCCATTGTAGCACGTGTGTCGCCCTGGCCATAAGGGCCATGATGACTTGACGTCGTCCCCACCTTCCTCCGTCTTAACAACGGCAGTCTCACTAGAGTCCCCGGCATTACCCGCTGGCAACTAGTGACAAGGGTTTCGCTCGTTACGGGACTTAACCCAACATCTCACGACACGAGCTGACGACAGCCATGCAACACCTGTGCACGTTCCGACCCCGAAGGGCTGTCCCCCTACTTTCATAGAGTTAATCCGTGCATGTCAAGGCCAGGTAAGGTTCTTCGCGTTGCTTCGAATTGAACCACATGCTCCACCGCTTGTGTGAGCCCCCGTCAATTTCTTTGAGTTTTACCCTTGCGAGCGTACTCCCCAGGCGGGGCACTTAACACATTAGCTCCGGCAGAGAGGACCATAAGTATCCCCCCTGCCCAGTGCCCATCGTTTACGGCTAGGACTACCGGGGTATCTAATCCCGTTTGCTACCCTAGCTTTCGCACCTCAGTGTCAGATTCGGGCCAGTGAGCCGCTTTCGCCACCGGTGTTCCTCCTGATATCTACGCATTTCACCGCTCCACCAGGAGTTCCGCTCACCCCTCCCGACCTCTAGCCTGCCAGTATCACGCGCAATTCCCCGGTTGAGCCGGGACATTTCACACGCGACTTAGCAGACCACCTACGTGCGCTTTATGCCCAGTAATTCCGAACAACGTTTGCAACCTCTGTCTTACCGCGGCTGCTGGCACAGAGTTAGCCGTTGCTTCCTTCAGCTTTGGTCACCCTCGGCGCTATTCACGCCGAGTCATTCCTAAAGCTCGACAGCAGTTTACAACCCGAAGGCCTTCATCCTGCACGCGGTGTCGCTCCGTCAGGCTTTCGCCCATTGCGGAAGATTCACGACTGCAGCCTCCCGTAGGAGTCTGGGCAGTATCTCAGTCCCAGTGTGCCGGACCGTCCTCTCAGACCCGGTAGCCGTCATCGCCTTGGTAGGCCGTTACCCCACCAACTAGCTGATAGCCCGCAGCCTCCTCCCTTAGCAGCAGCTTGCGCCACCGTTTCGCCACACCGAGATGCCCCGGCGTGGCGTCATCCAGCATTAGCCACCGTTTCCGGTGGTTATTCCGATCTAGGGGATAGATTGGCTACGTGTTACTCACCCTTTCGCCGCTTTACTCGCCCGAAGGCTTTCACGCGCGACTTGCATGCCTAATTCACACCGCTAACGTTCGTTCTGAGCCAGAATCAAACCCTTCAATGGTGTTTGTTCTGTTTCTTGTTCTCCAGCTGCCTTTCGACAGCCGGCGCTCGCATGGTTTCAAGGGCCACCCTGATTTTCAAAGATCCGGTTCGTTGCCGCTCGCAGTCGCCTGCGCGGCCCCGGCCCTCGTTCGCGCAGCTCGTCGCCGGCGTTCGAGGGAGCGGGATGATAGGGTTCTTCAGGCCTGGGTCAATGCCCTCGGAGAACTTTCAGCCGGATCCCCCTCTGGTTCGCCGTAACTCCTTGTTTCTGATGGGATTGCGGCGTCGGCTTTTCTGCTTCTCCAGGCCGTTCTCCGCGTCCCGAGGCCCCTGTCCCCCCTTCCGCGAGGGGGTGCTTCCCTGGTGCGGCGGGCGTGAGCTTGGTTCCCGCCCCGCCCGCCCCCCCCACAGACGGCCTTCCGGGCCGCCGGACCGTTGAGATCCTCCCCCATCACCAGCCCGGCGTGCAGGCCGCTGAGGCTCTCCTTCTCGGCCTGGACCTCAGGACTGGATGGTCACCCCTGCACCCGCCGGCAGGATCTCGAAGAGCTCTTCGATGTCGCCCTGGCGCATGCGCAGGCAGCCTTGACTTGCGTCCTTCCCGACGCTGTCCGGCTCGTTGGTCCCGTGGAAGCCCAGGTGGGTGGCGGTCCCGTCCGGCTGCTCCAGCTCGATCCATCGCGTACCCAACGGGTTTCGAGGGTCCCCGAAAGGTACGGGCTCCTGTCCCGGCGGAAACCACATGGGATCCTTGCGCTTGTCGCCGACCCGGTACTCGCCGGGGCGTGTCTCGCTGCCGAGCTTGCCGACTCCGACCGGCCAGGCGCAGACGATCTCGTCTCCCATCAGGTAGAAGGCCCAGTGCGCGTCCAGGTCGACCAGCATCCGCACGCGCTCCGTCGGGATCCGGAGTTTCTCACCCGGGTGAAGGACGTCTCCGCGCAACTGGTTCGAACGCGCGATGAGCCCCGTGCTGATGACGAGACCAGGATGCTCCCCGATCACTCGCTTGCGGATCGAGATGAGGCTCTCGCCCTTCTGCACGGTCACGTCGACGGAGGGCCACTCGCCGTCGCGTTTCCAGCGGGTTTCTCGGGCCATCCGAGCGAGGAAGTCGCTCCACTCGGCCAGCACGGCCGGGTCGGGTCGCCACGGCGCATGGAGGTCCATCAGGATCGCCTCGGTGAGTTGCAGCACGGCCAACCGAGCGTGCCCCTCCTCGGCTCGTAGCCGAGCACTCCGCGCGAGCAGCGCGATGCGGGCCCCCGACAGGGCCGGCCCGTCGGAACCCGTGGAACTCGGAACCACCCCCGTCTGCGCGTTGCCGCGTCGCACGAACTCGAGTTCGACTCCGCTGAGATCTCCGTCCGCGTCGAGCCCTTGAGCAAGCTGGCCCGCCCGCACCGCGTCCCCCGCGGCGAGGGCGCAGAGCGCCCGGGCCCACGCCAGTCGAGACGTCGAGTAGCCCCCCGCGATGGACTCCAGGCGGGACTCCGCGTGGGCCGGAGTGTGCGCGAGCAACTCACCCAGGAGGACGTCCGCGCTCCTCGAGGGGCTGGAGATGCCCCTGTCGATTTTCGGAGGACCGTCCTCCGTGGAAGGCTGGGCCGGGTGGGAGGGGTTCGCGGCGACCTGAGGGCTTTCGACGGCCTCACGAACCGGGGCCGCTCCCGCGCCGGTCTTCGGTGCCTCCGGAGGCGCGGTGGGCTTCGATTCCCCGGCCGGGTCGGATTCCGGGGAGAGCATGGTTCCCGCGCTTTCCGGCCCTGCAGCCTGGGTTTCGGAGGACGGAACCGAGCGAAGCAGCAGCCAGGCCAAACCTGCCGCCAGGAGAACGAGGAGAAGGGTGCGCATGTCGAGTCGTCGAACCGGTTGAGGTGCTCCCCCGGCATGAACGCTCGAGCGGCGCGCGGAAAGGGCGCCAAGCCCCGAAACGCGTCACCGCTCGGCGGGAGCCGAGGGCGGTGGAGCGTCGGGGGCCCCAGTGAAGCCGTGCCCGTCGGAACCCGGAACCACGAGGTTCCAGGAGGGCCCAACACCGCGCGGGTTGCCGCGCAATCGAACAGGGCCCATGTGGTTGTTGTTCGGCTCCAGGGATCAGGACAGGTCACCTGCGCACCAGGGTTGCCCCGACGCGCAGAAGCTACTCCATCGAGCTCGCCCGCGACACGGGATTTCCGCTCGCGATGCTCCCGAGTTCACGCCTCACCGCGATGGCGATCCGAGGGATGCCGGGGACGACGACGATCGCCGCGGCAGCCGACGAACCCCGCTCAGAGGGACCGCAGGAGCCGCGCCCGCAGTATTCGGCCGTCCCCCAGGTCGAGGTCTACCCATCCGCTTTCGTCCGACGCGGGCTCACGCACGGAACAGGCGGTCGCCAGGGTCTCCGCGGAGATCATGGCACCGAATCGATCGAGTGCTGCGCGCACGTCGTCCCGGGCCGCCCAGAGGATGAGCGTGATCCGGTCTTCGGGGGCCAACCCGCTCTCCTTGCGAAGGCTGTTGAGTCGGTTCACGACCTCGCGAGCGATCCCCTCCAGGACCAGCTCCTCGTCGAGTTCGACGTCGAACCAGACGACGAACCGCCCATCGGTTTCGAGCTCGAAGTCGGCGCGGGTTTCGACCTGCACGAGCACGTCCTCCGGCCCGAGCTCGACATCCTGGCCCTCGACACGCAGCGCGATCGAAGTGCCTGCCCGAAGGGTCGCGACGCGCTCGGAGGGCAAGGCCTCGATCGCGGCAGCGGCCGCCTTCATGGCCCCCCCGAGGCGCTTCCCGAGCACCTTGAAGTTCGCCTTCGCCCGGAGCGTGCAGAGTCTCCCGTCGTCCGCCGCGAGGCTTCCGATCCGTTTCACGTTCAGCTCCCCGAGCACGAGTTCTCGCGCGAACTCACGCCCGAGCAGCGCGAGCGCGCGCTCGTCCGAGGAGCGGAGGTGGATGGCGCGCAACGGCTGGCGGTTCTTGATTCCGATTCGATCGCGGAGCGCGCGACCGAGGACGACGACGCGCTTCACGGTACGCATGCTCGCTTCGAGATCCGCATCGAGGCTGCCCGCGCGAACGTCTGGCGCGCGCTCGGCGTGGACGGAGCCGGCCCTGGGCACGAGCCGCGACCACAGCATCTCCGAGAGGAAGGGTGCGAAGGGCGCACCGAGGAGCGCAACCGTCTTCAGCGCCTCGTGCAGGGTCGCGAAGGCGGCAAGCTTGTCCGCGCCCGTCTCGGCGAGCCAGAAGCGCCGCCGATTGCGGCGGATGTACCAGTTCGAGAGGTCGTCCGCGACGAAGTCCTCGATCGCACGACAGGCTTCCGCCAGGTCGTAGGCGTCCATACGCGAGCGCACGTCGGCGACCAGCGATTCCGTGCGTGACGCGAGCCAGCGATCGATCTCGGGGCGCCGTGCGACCGGCGGGATCTCGGGCGAAGTCGCGTCGAAGCGGTCGATGCGCGCGTAGTCCGCGAAGAACTTGTAGCTGTTCACGAGGGTCCCGAAGTGCTTGCGCCGCACTTCGACGAGGCCCGCGGGATCGAACCGCTTCGGGAGCCACGGCTGCCCGCTCGCGACGAGGTACCAGCGCACCGCGTCCGCGCCGTTCTCCTGGATCGCCTTCCACGGATCGACGACGTTGCCGAGCCGCTTCGACATCTTCACGCCGTCCTTGTCGAGGACGAGCCCGTTCACGACGCACGTCGTGTACGCGGGCCGCGGCTGCGCGCCGAACTCGGGAAGCGACGTGACGAACGCGCCGATCGCGTGCAGCGTGTAGAACCATCCGCGCGTCTGGTCGAGGCCCTCGGCGATGAAGTCCGCCGGGAACTGGTCGCGCACCTTCGCGGGCCCGTCGCCGAACGGCCAGTGGTACTGCGCGTACGGCATCGCGCCCGAGTCGAACCAGCAGTCGAGCACGCTCTTCGTGCGCCGCATCGTCCCGCCGCAGTGCTCGCAGGGGAACACGACGTCGTCGATGAGCGGCTTGTGGTTGTCGAAGCCCTCGGGGAGCTTGCCCGCGCGCCGCTTCAAGTCGGCCACGCCGTCGATCGCGACCTCGTGTGTCTCGTCGCGATCGCAGCTCCAGAACGGGAGCGGCGTCCCCCAGTAGCGGTCGCGCGAGATGTTCCAGTCGACGTTGTTCTCGAGCCACTCGCCGAAGCGCTTCTCGCCGACTTCGGGCGGAACCCAGCGGATGCTCCGGTTGAGTTCGACCATCCGGTCCTTGTACGCCGTCGTCTTGATGTACCAGGCGTCGACCGGGAAGTAGTACAGCGCGGTGTTGCAGCGCCAGCAGTGCGGGTAGCTGTGCGATTCGCGCGCATTCTTGAACATCAAGTGCCGCGCCTTGAGGTCCGCGACCACGAGCTCGTCCGCGTCCTTGAACCACGTGTCGGCGGGCACGACGGTCGCACCGGCCGGCGCGCGCACGTCCTGCAGGTAGCGCCCGTTCGGACCGGGGCCGAGGATCGCGGCGATGCCGTTCTTGCCCGCGACGTCCCAGTCGTCGGCGCCGTAGCACGCCATGTGGACGACGCCCGTGCCGTCGGTGGTGGTCACGAACGACCCCGCGACCACGCGGTGCCGACGCGCGACGGCGTCCGCGGGCGCGCCCGGCGGCAGCAGCGCCGTGGACGGGTGGGCCAGGAAGAGCGGCTCGTAGGCGCTCCCGAGGAGCGCGCTCCCCTTCCGGGTCTCGAGCACTTCGTACCCCTTCGGCAGCACGGCCTCCGCGCGCGCGGCAGCGACCCACACGATCTCGCGGAAGACCTCCTTCGCGTCCGCTCCCTTGCCGGCGATGTGCCGCACGCGCGCACGGACGTAGTCGAGGTCCGGGTGCACCGCGAGCGCGAAGTTCGACGGCAGCGTCCAAGGCGTCGTCGTCCACGCGAGCAGACTCTCGGGCTCCGTCGCGTCCTTCTGCGTCGCGAGCCGGAACCGCACGGTGACGCTCGGGTCCTGGACGTCGCGGTACACGCCGGGCTGGCCGAGCTCGTGCGACGAGAGGCCCGTGCCGCAGCGCCCGCAGTACGGGAGCACCTTCTTGCCGCGGTAGACGAGCCCGGCGCGGTGGAAGCGCGCGAGCAGGTTCCACACGGACTCGACGTAGTCCTCCGCGTACGTGATGTACGGGTCGGAGTAGTCGAGCCAGTAGGCGATGCGCTCGGAGAGCTGCTCCCAGTCCTTCTTGTACGTCCACACGGACTCGCGGCACTGCTTGTTGAACGCCGCGACGCCGTAGCGCTCGATGTCGGGTTTCCCGCTGATTCCGAGCTTCTTTTCGACCTCGAGCTCGACCGGCAGCCCGTGCGTGTCCCACCCGGCTTTGCGGACGACGCGCTTGCCGTTCATCGTCTGCCAGCGGCAGACGGCGTCCTTGATCGTGCGTGCGAGCACGTGGTGGATGCCCGGTCGACCGTTCGCGGTGGGCGGTCCCTCCCAGAACACGAAGGACGGCGCGTCGGCCCGCGCTTGCTGCACGGCGGCGAACGTGCCGCGCGCGCGCCACGTCGCGAGCACCTCGGCTTCGGCGGCGTCGGGCTTCGCGGTGAGGTCGTCGGGGAGCGGTGCGAAGAGGCTGTCGGTCATGCGCGCGATCCTGGATGGAGTCGCGCCCCTTCTACCATCGCCCCAGGGCGATTTCCTCCCGCGCGGGAGACGCCGCGGTCAGAAGCTCTGCTCGCGGATCCGCGCCGCAATGCGGTCGGCGAGATCGAGCGCGCGCGCGCCGGCTTCCCCGGAGACTTCGGGCGCACGGCCTTCCTGGACGCTCCGGAGGAACGAATCGAGCTCGGCCTGGAGGGGCCGCTCGTGGCTGGACAGATCGAGCTCCGACACCTGCAACACGCGGCTCGTCACCCAGTCCTTCTGCATCGCGAGGACCATCGGGTTCATCTCGCGCAGCGCGGCGCGCCCCTGCTCCCACTCGGGCCCCTTCTGCACGATCAGTCCGTAGTTCTTCGTGAAGTCGAGGCTGACGTAGCCTTGGCTCGAGAACATGCGAAAGCGCCGCATCGGAGCGAGCGAGGCTCGGCTCGCGGTCACGTTCGCGCGCGCGCCGTTCTTGAACACGAGGCGGACGGACGCGAGGTCCTCCTTGTCCGTCAGGATCGCCCCCCCCGCCGCATCGAAGCTCTCGACTTCGCTGCCGACGAGATCGAGCACGAGGTCGAGGTCGTGGATCATCAGGTCGTGCACCACGCCGACGTCGAGGCTGCGGAAGCTGAACGGCGCGAGGCGGTGGCACTCGATGAAGCGCGGCGAGAGCTGCATCTCGCGCACCTTGCGAAGCCCGGGCTGGAAACGCTCGACGTGCCCGACCGCGGCGTGCGTGCGTCCGCGGCGCGCGGCCTCGAGGATCTCCTGGGCCTCGCGCATGTCCGAGGCGAGCGGCTTCTCGATCAAGCAGGGGATTCCCCGCTCGAGCAGAGGGATCGCGACGCGCGCGTGCAGGGCGGTCGGGACCGCGATGCTGACCGCGTCGAGCTCCGCGGGGAGTTCCGCCGCGGATTCGAGCGCGAGGCAGCCGAGCTCGCCCGCGAGCTCCCGAGCGCGTTCGAGGTTCGGGTCGACGACGGCGACGAGCTCCGCGCGCGGATTCTCACGGTAGATCCGCGCGTGGAACTTCCCGAGATGGCCGACGCCGATCACGGCGACGCGGAGGCGACGCCCGGGGTCGGTCATACGGCGGCGACCTCGCCGAGGATCTCGCGCTTGCCGAGCGCCATGAACTGCGCGCGCAGGCTCTCGCGATAGCGTCCCTTCGCGCCGACCTCGGTGCGCTCGAGCGACTGGACGAGACGGTTCACGAGCGGAGCGCTCGGCATCTCCGCCTTGAGCTTCTCGAGCGTGTGCTTGCGCGGATCGCCGGAGCGGAAGACGCGCTTGAACGCCTCGCGGAGGTCCTCGATGTCGGCTTCGGGCAGGCCCCCGCGCTGGAGCCCGATCACGTTGACCCCGCGCACGCGGCTCGGATGGCCTTCGAGGATCATGAACGGCGGGACGTCCTGCACCATGCGCGTCATGCCGCCGACGTAGGCGTACGCGCCGATCGTGACGAAGTGGTGCGCGGCCGCGCCGCCGGAGACGTTGGCGAACTCCTCGACGAGGACGTGCCCGGCGAGCAGCACGTTGTTGCCCATGATGATCCGATCCCGGAGCTCGCAGTCGTGCGCGACGTGACAGCACGCCATGAGCAGACAGCTGTTCCCGATGCGCGTGACTCCGCCACCCTTCACGGTGCCGCGGTTGATCGTCACGAACTCGCGGATCGTGTTCCGGTCGCCGATGACGAGGCGCGTGGGTTCGCCCTTGTAGGAGAGGTCCTGCGGCGGGCCGCCGAGCGACGCCTGCCCGACGATCAGGTTCTCGACCCCGATCTCGGTGACGCCGTCGAGCACGACCTGCGGGCCGACCTTGGTGCGATCGCCGATCTTCACGTTCGGGCCGACGACGCAGTACGGACCGATCTCGACGCCTTGGCCGAGCTCGGCTCCGCGCGCCACGACGGCCGTGGGATGGATCTGTGTGGTCATGGATGTCCTCAGGCGTCGACCAGGGTGAACATGAGCGTGGCTTCGCAGACGACCTTGCCGGCGACGGTGCCGACTCCGCGCACCTGCGCGGTCGAATCCTTCGTCCGCAGCGTCTCGACCTCGATGCGGAGCTGATCGCCGGGCGCGACCGCTCCGCGGAGCTTGACCTTGTCGATCGCCCAGAGCACGGCGAGCTTGCCCGTGTTCTCGAGCCGGCGGAGCAGGAGCACGCCCGCGAGCTGCGCCATCGCCTCGAGTTGGAGCACGCCCGGCATGAGCGGCGCGTTCGGGAAGTGCCCCTGGAAGAAGGGCTCGTTGATGCTGACGTTCTTGATCGCGACCGCGCGCTGGAACCCGTCGACCTGGATGACGCGGTCGATCAACAGGAACGGATAGCGGTGCGGCAGGAGGCGCAGGATCTCGCGCACGTCGAGGCCCGACTCGCGCCGGATCAGCCCGCCCGTCTCGGCGGCCTGCATCAGGTCGTGGAGCCGCCGCACGAGGTCCGCGTTCGTCGAGTGGCCGGAGCGCGTCGCGATCACGTGCGCTTCGAGCTCCGCGCCGAGGAGCGAGAGGTCGCCGAGCAGGTCGAGCAGCTTGTGCCGCACGGGCTCGGCGGGGAGCCGCATCTCTGCGCTCGGGTCGCCGAGAACGACGGTGTTCTCGCGCGTCGCGCCCTTGCCGAGCCCCGCCTTCTGCAGCGCTTCGACCTCGCTCGCGAGGCAGAACGTGCGCGCGGGAGCGATCTCGCGCGCGAAGGTCTCGGGCTCGACGTCGAGTTGGAACGAGCCGTTCTCGACGCCGGGCTCGTTGAACGTCGCGACGTACTGCAGCGTGAGCGCGGGGCGATCCGTCGGGAGCGCGACGAGCGTTGCCGAGCCGTTGCGCACGTAGACGGGCTGGTCGAGCTTGAACACCTTCGCTTCCGCGTTCTGCTCGACGATGCCGGACTGCTGGACGAGGCGCAGGAACTCGAGCCCGGAGCCGTCGAGGCCGGGGAGTTCCGCGCCGGAGAGCTCGACGGTCAGGTTGTCGACCTTGAGGCCCGAGCACACGGAGAGCAGGTGCTCGACCGTCTCGACCTCCGCCGGCCCGCGCGCGAGGCGCGTGCGGCGCTCCTTCTGCTGGTAGTAGGCGATGTTCGCCGGGATGTGCGGCGCATCGGGGAGGTCCGTGCGCACGAACTCGATCCCGGTCCCGACGGGCGCGGGCAGGAGCCGACCGCGCACGTGCTGTCCGGAGTGGAGCCCGACGCCGGCGAACTCCACGACGGTCTTGAGGGTGCGTTGCTTGCGCGTCATGCGTCCGGTCCTTCGTCCTCGTCCTGGGTCGCTCGACCGCGCACGCCGAGGCGCGCTTCGAGCACGCGGAGGCGCTCGAGGAGCTCCGGCAGCTTCTCGACGAGCGCGTACTTGCGCAGCGCCTCGCGCCGCGGCCGCGCGGGCCAGCCGATGACGTCCGCGCCCGGCGGTACGTCGTTGAACACGCCCGCTTGACCGCCGACGCGCGCGCCGGCGCCGATCTCGATGTGGCCGTTGACGCCGGCCTGGCCGGCGAGGATCGCGCGCGGACCGACGCGGGTCGAGCCGGCGATCCCGACCTGCGCGATGAGCAGCGCCCCGTCGCCGACGACGACGTTGTGCGCGACGTGCACGAGGTTGTCGATCTTGACGCCGCGCCCGATGCGCGTCGCGCCGAACCGGCCGCAGTCGATCGCGGAGTTCGCGCCGATCTCGACGTCGTCCTCGACGACGACGTTCCCGCATTGCGGGATCTTGCGCCAGCCTTCGCGCGTCGGCTCGAAGCCGAAGCCGTCGGAGCCGAGCACGGTGCCCGCGTGGACGATGCAGCGCGCTCCGACGACGACGCGGTCGTAGAGCACGACGTTTGGGTGGAGCACGGTGTCCTCCCCCACGCTCGCGCCGCGACCGAGCACGACGCCCGGGAACAGCACGGCCCGCGCGCCGACGACGCACTCGGGACCGACGACCACGTGGGGACCGAGCGCCGCGTCCGCGGCCACGCGTGCGGTCGGATCCACGATCGCGCTCGGTGCGCGGCCGCTCGGACGCGACTCCGGCTCCGCGAAGGCCTGCACGACGCGCGTGAACGCCGCGCTCGGATCCTCGCAGCGCAGGAACGCGACGTCGTCGCGCGTGCGCCGCTCCACCTTCGGCACGATCACCGCCGCGGCGCGCGTGCGCGCGAGGTCGGGCCGGTAGCGCGGGTTCGCGAGGAAGGCGACCTCGTTCGGCCCGGCGTCGCGGAGGGACGCGGGCCCCTCGACGCGGCGATTCCCGTCGCCGTCGAGTTCGGCGCCGCAGAGCGCGGCGATCTCGGAGAGCGTGCGTGCTTGCATGGAGAGCGGACCCGAATCGGGCCCTCGAGGCGTCCTACGGCGCGGACAGCCGGGCAAGGGAATAGCGGAGGGACGGCGCCGGCGTCAATGCGGCGCGGGAAAATCGGGCGCCGCGGCCCGCGGACGAGCACCACGGGTCGAGCGGAGACGGGCCCGACGTCGACGATCTCCGCGCCGCCGAGGGGAAGTCGCTCGCGTGCGGCTCCGCGCGCGCGCGCCGGTGCGAGCGCCGGGGCCGCGGCCCGTCGCGCTCAGAAGGTGATGTTCACGATGCTGAACGAGAACGTCTCGCGCTGGTCGTCGGCGCCCGACTGGATCGGGAAGCCGAAGTTCAGGCTGATCGGGATGGGGTACGACATGCCGAAGCCGAACCCGACGGACGCGCGCAGCTCGTCGAGGTCGAGGCTCCAGGCGTCGGGGTCGAGGATGCCCGCATCGACGAAGAGCTTCGTGTGGAAGACCTCGACCTTCTTGTACGTTCCGGGCTGGGCGACGGCGTACAGCGGGATCTTGTACTCGATCGAGCCGCTCGCCATCGTCTCGCCGCCGAGCGGCTGGCCGCCCTTGTTCGGGCCGACGCCGCGGTAGGAGAAGCCGCGCAGGATGTGGTTCCCGCCGAGGAAGAAGCGCTCGGTATAGGGCACGTCGCGCGTGCTCCCGAACTCGTCGGCGACACCGACGCCGAGGGAGAGGTGCAGGCCCGGACGCACGTCCTCCTCCTCCGAGCCGAACGGCCAGAACCAGTCGAAGTCCAGGCTCGAGCGCACGAAGTCCCAGTCGCCGCCGAACACGCCGCCGTAGACGCCGTTCTGCCACTTCGCGAGCAGACCCTCGCTCGGGTTGAGGGTGCGGTCGACGTTGCGGTAGTTCACGTCGAAGAGGCCGCCGATCAGGTTCGAGTGGCCCTCTTCGGCGAACAGCGAGTCGGCGAGCGGGAACTCGCCGGGCTGCAGGTACGAGCCGCCGAAATCCGCCTCGATGTCCGTGACGTCGATGCCCTGGTTCGAGAAACCCGCCCACACGGTCCAGTTGCGCCCGAACTCGCGGCCGAAGCGCACGCGGCGGTCGTTCCGGTCCTCGTCGTAGTATCGGTAGCGACGCAGACGCCGCGACAAGTTCGTGTCGAGGATCGTCCGGTCGAACTGCGTGCCGAAGAGGTCGGGCTCGACGAAGCGGACCTGGTACGAGTTGACGAGCGTACCCGGAGAGAGCTCGAGCACGAGCCGCTGCCCGGCGCCGTGGAAGGCCTCCTTCTCGTAGATCTCGCCCGGCATGCGCCAGAGGCTCGACGGCAACGCCGTGCCGTCGAAGTTGCGCATCTCGAGCAGGATCCGGCCGAAGACGCCGTTGTTCGAGTCGATGCCGCCCTGGAGCTGCAGGTTGACGACCCGTCCCTCCTCGACCTGGTAGTAGAGGTCGACCCAGTTCGGCTGACCCTCGACGGGTTGGAAGCGGAAGGTCGGGTCCTTGTGGTCGAGCGGCGCGAACTCGTCGGAGAAGAAGTTCGTGGAGTAGATCCGGTTCAGCGACCGCGTGATCTCCTCGATGTCCGCCTTCTCGCCGGGCATCACGTCGACCTCGCGTCGCAGCACGCGGTCGCGCGTGTGCGTCGTGCCCTCGAAGAGCACCTCACGGACGTACCGCTGCTCGCCTTGCGCGAGCTTGTAGGTGACCGCGACCTCGTGCTTGTCGAAGTCGTAGAGGAGCTCGGGCTCGAGGAACTGCCACGACGTCGCGCCGAGTGAGGGATGCGACAGGTACCCGTCGCGACCGTAGCGCTTCCGGAGCTCCGCCTGGTCCTGCGACTGCTTGACGCGCTCGTACCGCTTGCCGGGCTTCAGCTTGCAGAGCGCGAGGAGCTCCGCTTCCGGGTACGCGAGCTCCACCGGCGTCTCCGAGAACTCGCCCGGGTGCTTCGCGTCCGCATCGCGCTTCACGGCGCGGACGTGGAGGCTCGCTACGCGCCACGGCGTCCCTTCGTCGACGACGACGTGGATCGTGACGCGGCTCTTGTCGTCGGAGTACTCGTAGCGCTCGACCTCGACGACGGCGTCGAGGTAGCCGAGGTCGCGGTACGTGTTCCGCATCGCGAGCAGGTCGGCCTGGAGCTTCTCCTCGTCGAACTTCGAGCCGTACCAGTCGAAGAGCGTCGGCCCGTCGAGTTCGATCTTCGAGAGCTTCTTCAGGCCGTCGCGCCAGAACCACCAACCGCGGTCGGGCAGCGAGCGGTTGCCGCGCACCACGATGTCGCGCACGTGGACCTGCGGGCCCTCGCGGATCTCGAAGATGACGTCGGGCAGTTCCTTCGACCCGGGCTCCTCCCCACGGCGCACGACGTCGATGTCGACGAACTTGTAGCCCTCCTGGCGGTAGCCCTCGATCAAGCGCTGGCGCACGCGCTCCGCCTGGAAGAGGTAGAGCTCGCCGCCCTTCTCGGGCAGCTGCGCCCAGCGCAGGAGCGTCTCCTTGTCGACCTCCGCGTTGCCGACGAAGCGCGGCTCGAGATCGACGGGGAACTCGACGACCTGGATCTCGACCTCGACGCCGCCGACGACGTCGCGTACGCGAACCTCGTCGACGCGGACGCGGAACGCCTTGAACAGGTTCTCGATGCCGCGCCCGACGCGGAGCGCATCGTAGGGCTCGCCGACCTTCTGGCCGAGCGCTTCGACAATCTGCGCTTCCGTGTACCGGTTCTGGCCGACCGCGTGGATCGAGACGACCGTCGGGAGCTCCTGCGCCCCGGGCGCGACCCGCGGAGGCACGCCCGGACGTCCGGGATCGGACGCACCGGGATCCTGCGCGCGCGCGGGAGCGGCGGCGAGCGCGACGCAGAGGAACCAGACGCTGCGATTCATCGGGGCGTTCGCGCGTTCCTAGAGGTTGAACGGCTCCGCGGCGGTCGGCGCGCGGTTCTCGAAGCGCATGATCGAGCCGAAGAACGCGAGCTTCACCTCGCCCGTCGGCCCGTTGCGCTGCTTCGCGACGATGATCTCGGCGAGACCCTTCAGGTCCTCGCGATCGCGGAAGTAGTACTCGGGACGATGCAGGAGCATGACGACGTCGGCGTCCTGCTCGATCGAGCCCGACTCGCGCAGGTCGGAGAGCAAGGGCCGCTTGTCGTCGCGCGACTCGACGGCGCGCGAGAGCTGCGACAGCGCGATCACGGGCACTTCGAGCTCACGCGAGAGCTCCTTGAGCGAGCGCGAGATGTGCGAGATCTCGATCTGACGGCTCTCGGCCTTCGGGTGCGTCATCAGCTGGAGGTAGTCGACGACGATCATGTCGAGGTTGTGCTTCTGCTTCACTCGGCGCGCGCGCGAGCGCATCGCCATGACCGTGAGGCCGGGCGTGTCGTCGATGAACAGGTTCGTGTTCGCGAGCTCGCCGGCGGCCTGCGCGAGCGCGGAGTAGTCGTCCGTCGGGATGCGGCCCGTGCGCAGCTTGTGCGCGTCGACGCGCGCGCGCGCGCAGAGCATGCGGCGCACGATCGACTGCTGGCCCATCTCCAAGCTGAAGAAGAGGACGGTCGGCTGGCGCCCGAGCCACTCCGGCGGATGCGACGCCGCGTGGTCCATCAGGTTGAGCACGAACGCCGTCTTCCCCATCGACGGACGCGCCGCGATGATGATCATCTCGCCCGCGTTGAAGCCGCAGGTCATCTCGTCGAGCTCGTAGAAGCCGCTCGGGAGTCCCGTGAGGCCGGAGCGATGCGTCGCGGAGTCGATGCGCCGGAACGTCTCCTCGACCGCCTTCGACATCGGTTCCGCGCCGCGTTTGTCGCGCTCGCCGACGATGCGGAAGATCCGGTCCTCCGAGCTGTCGAGGAGGTTCTGGACGCTCTCGCCGTCCGGGCGCGTCGCGTAGGCCTCCGTGACGATCTCGGTCGACTCCGCGATGAGGCGGCGGAGCATCGCGGTCTCGCGCACGATGCGCGCGTGGTGCTTCACGTGCGCGGCGCTCGTCACGCAGTTCGTGAGCTCGACGAGGTACGCACGACCGCCGACGGGCTGGAGCATTCCAGCGGCGAGGAGCGACTCCCCCACGCTCACATAGTCGACGGGCTCCGCGCGCTCGGCGAGGCGCAGGAGCGCCGCGTAGACCGCGTCGTTGCGCGCGCTGAAGAAGTCGCCCTCGCGCACGTCCTCCGCGACCTCGGGGATGCGCAGAGGATCGAGGAGGAGCCCGCCGAGCAGGGATCGCTCCGCTTCCTCGTTGTGGGGCGGAATCCGCCCCGCGGGCGCGCTGACCTCCTCGTCGAGCATGGAGCGGCGCAGGATATCCGCGTCGCACGGTCGCGGAAAGGCGAGCGTGTCGTTCCCGCGCGGCGCGCGACGAAACGAGCGCGGCCGGCCGGACTGGGAGTCCGACCGGCCGCGCGTGCTTGAGTCCGGGCGAGCGTCAGCTCGCAGCTTCGGCCGTGATCGTGACCTGCACGTCGACGTAACGATCGCCGAACACGTGGAGCTTCACGGCGTGCGTGCCGACGGTCTTGAGCGGCGCGTCGAGGCGCACGTCCTTCTCCGTGACGGCGGTCTGGCCGGCCTTGTGGAGCAGCTCCGCGACGTTCGCGGCGCTGACCGAGCCGTACAGGTGTCCGCCCTCGTCCGCCTTGCCGGAGGTCGAGACGGCGAGCCCGGCGAGCGCGGCGACGCGCGCGTCGATCTCGGCGTTGCGCTTCGCCTCTTCCGCGTCGAGGCGGAGGCGGCGGCGCGCCATCAGCTTCTTGTTCTCGTCGTTCGCCTCGGTCGCGAGGCGGCGCGGGAGCAGGAAATTGCGGGCGTAGCCCGGGGCGACGCGAACGACGTCCCCGCACTTGCCCAGGTCCTTGAGGTTCTCCCGGAGGAGCACTTCGGTCTTGCGTGCCATGGTGGGTTCCTCGCGATCAGCCCACGAAGGGCAGGAGGCCGACGTGACGGGCGCGCTTCACGGCCTGCTTCAGCGCCTTCTGGCACTGAGCGCAGTACCCCGTGCGCTTGCGCGACAGGATCTGGCCGTGGACGGTGAGGAAGCGGCGCAGGTTGTCCACATCCTTGTAGTCGAGGATGGGGTCGTCGCAGTTCTTGCCTGCGATCGGCGGAGCGGGAGCGCGGCGGCTGCTGCTCATGATCAGTTCTCCTCCACGGCCATGAGGTCGAGGTCAGGGACTTGGACGTCGTCTTCCGGACGCTTCTCCGGGGCCGGCTTCTCCGGATCCGGTGCGTCGTCGGGCGGCGGAGCGGGCACGACGAAGTCGGCGGCGCTCTCGGCCTGGGCCTTCTCGAGTTCGCCCTCGGGGAGCTTGTCGACCTGGAGCAGCAGGTAGCGCAGGATGCGCTCGCTGAGCTCGAGGTCGCGGCGGAACGCGACGAGGTGCTCGTTGTCCATCTCGGCGTAGGCGAGCAGGAAGGTCGCGCGCTTCTTGCCCTGGATGGGGTAGGCGAGCTTGCGCTCGTCCCAGCGGCGCGCGGTCTTCACCTTCGCGCCGTGCTTCTGGAACAGGTCGAGGGCGACGGCCTTCGCCTTGTTCCAGTCCTCCCGCACCATCTGGTTGTCGAGGAGGAACATGGCTTCGTACAGACGGGTGGTCAAACAGGTCTCCAGTCGGATGATGCGGGGTGGTCAGACCCCAGGGTTCCAGCGGCTGTGGTACCGCGTCATGCACCCGTCGATGTCGCCCGTGGCGAGCCAGTCGAGGAGCGCGTCCGCGGCCTCGGCCACGGCGATCTCGATCTCGACCTGCTCCTTCGGGGTGAATCGACCGAGGACATGGCGCGCCGCGTCGGTCCCCGCGTTTCCGATTCCGATGCGCAGGCGAGGGAACGAGCCCCTCTCCCGGTCCGGATACTCGGCCGCGAGGCGTTGAACGAGCGAGCGCATGCCGTTGTGGGTGCCCGGTCCGCCGTGCGGTCGCAGGCGCTTGACGCCGAGTTCGAGGTCGAGGTCGTCGTAGACGACGAGGATCCGATCGGGCGTCAGCGCGAGATGCCGCGCGAGGGGGGCCACCACGTCGCCGGAGAGGTTCATGTAGGTGAGCGGCTTCACGAGCATCGCGTCCGGACGCGCCAGGCGCGCGAACTCGAAGTCGCCTCTCCCCTTCCATCCCTCCAGCTTGCGGCCGGCTTCAAAGAGCACCTTCGCGCGCCGAGCGACGACGTCCACCGCGTGGAAGCCGACGTTGTGCCGCGTCCACTCGTATTCGGGTCCGGGGTTGCCGAGTCCGACGACGAGCCTCAAGGCGGGCACCTCTGCGTGAGAAGGGCGAGCATTCTAGCGGCGAGGCGCCCCGGGGCAAGTCGGGTCCCGGAGCGCCTCGCGTTCGTTGGGGAACGGGATCAGCCCTTCTTGGGCTTCTCGTCCTTCGCGGGAGCCGCGGCCTTCGCGCCGGCCGGAGCCGCCGCGCCCGCCGCCGGAGTCGCAGAAGCCGCAGCGACCGTGCCGCCCTCGGCCGGAGCCTCGGTGGCCGCCGCCGCCGGGACGTCGACCTTCGCGAGGACGACGACCGCGACCTTGAACTCGCTGGTCGGCTTGACGAGCTCGACGCCCTTCGGGAGCGCGAGATCCTTCGCGAGCACCACACCGCCGACGTCGAGGCCCGCGACGTTGACCTCGATCCCATCCGGGATGTCCATCGGGAGGCAGCGCACGGTGACGTGCGTGATGAGGTGGTTCAGCATGCCGCCCTTCGGGTGGCCGCGGAACTCGAGTTCGACTTCCATCTCCGTCTTCACGTCGCGACGGACGCGCTTGAACTCGACGTGCTGGATCTCGTCGCCGAACGCATCCCAGGCGAGAGCGTGGACGATCGCCGTCTCCGTCTTGCCGCCGACCTCGATGTCGTAGAGGTGGGTGTGGTGCCGGCGCGTCGCGAGGAACTCGTGACGGTCGATCGCGATGTCGAGGTGGCCGTTCGTGCCGTCGTTCTCGAGGTACGCGGGGATCTTGCCGGCAGCACGGAGCTTGCGGGCGTGGCGGCTTCCGACCTTCTGTCGGAGCTCGCCTTTCAGGGTTTCACTCTTCGCCATGGGGGTTCCTTCCTGGATGGTTCCAAGCTCGCACGCGCGAGCTACACAGGGAAATCGTCGAACAACGAACTGACCGACTCGTTCCGGTGGATGTTGACGATCGCGCGCGCGAGGAGCGGCGCGATCGAGACGATCTCGAGGTTCCGCGGACGCACGTCCTTCGGGGGAACCGAGTCGGTGATCAGGATCTTGTCGATGGGCGCCGCGTCGAGGCGCTCCACCGCGTTCCCGCAGAGGATGCCGTGCGTGACGGCGATCACGACGGAGCGCGCGCCCGCCTTGCGGACGATGCGCGCCGCTTCCGCGATCGAGCCGCCGGTCGAGATCATGTCGTCCACGATCACGACGTTGCGGCCCTCGACGTCGCCGATGACGTGCTCGACCGCGATCTGCGAGCCGGAGATGCGGCGCTTGTCGACGATCGCGAGGTCGGCGTTGTTCAGGGCCTTCGCGTAGGAGCGGGCCATCTTGATGCCGCCGACGTCGGGGCTGACGATCATCGGGTCCTCGATGTCGAGGCGCTCGATCGCGTCCATCAACACCGGCTTCGCGTACATGTGGTCGACGGGCACGTCGAAGAAGCCCTGGATCTGCGGCGCGTGCATGTCGAGCGCGAGGATGCGCTCCGCGCCGCAGCTGATCAGCGTGTTCGCGACGACCTTGGCGCTGATCGGGACGCGCCCTTCGTCCTTCCTGTCCTTGCGCGCGTAGCCGTAGTACGGCAGCACGGCCGTGATGCGGCCCGCGCTCGCGCGGCGCAGCGTGTCGAGCAGCAGGAGCAGCTCGATCCAGTTGTCGTTGACCGGCGGGCACGTCGGCTGGATCACGAAGCAGTCCGTGCCGCGCAGGTCGTCGTTGACCTTGATGTCCATCTCGCCGTCGGGGAAGCGCGCGCTGTGCGTCGCGGCGAGCGGCACGGACAGGTGACGCGAGATCGCCTGGGCGAGCGCGGGGTGCGCGTTGCCGGCGATCAGGGTGATCTTCTCGCTGTAGGCGGGCATGGTCAGCTCCTCGGCGTCCTGTCGCCGTCGCGCAGGACCCAACGCTTCGCGGGCACTCCGATCCAGACCTGGGACGCGCCCACGTTGGAGTTCTTGGTGACGACGGCGCCGGCGCCCGTGGTCGAGCGCGCTCCGATCGTGTTCGGCGCGACGATGACCGTGCCGCTGCCGAGGAAGGCGCCGTCCTCGACGACGCTCTTGTGCTTCGCCTTGCCGTCGTAGTTCGCGAAGATCGTCCCCGCGCCGACGTTGACGTTCGCGCCGAGCGTCGCGTCGCCGATGTAGGCGAGGTGCTTCGCCTTGGTGTGCTTGCCGATCCGCGAGTTCTTGCACTCGGTGAAGTTGCCGACCTCGGCGCCGTCTTCGAGCACGGTGCCCGGGCGCAGCTGCGTGAACGGCCCGACCTCGCAGCCCGCGCCGATCTTCACGCCGGAGCGGATGACGGTGCACGGGAGGAGCTTCGTCCCCGCGCCGATCTCGACGCCGTGGTCGACGTAGGTCGACGCGGGATCTTCGATGTAGACGCCGTTCTCGAGGTGGCCCTCGAGGATCCGCCACTGGAGCTCCGCGCGCGCCTCGGAGAGCTGCGCGAGCGTGTTCACGCCGATGCCTTCGGCCGCGTCCTCGAGCTCGACGGACGTCACGGGGCGCTTCTCGGCGACGAACATCGCGAGTACGTCCGTGAGGTAGTACTCCTTCTGCGCGTTGTCGTTCGAGAGGCGCGGCAGCGCCTGGACGAGCCCGCGTCCGTCGAAGCAGTAGACGCCGAGGTTGACCTCGTCGATCTCGCGCTCCTCGCGCGTGCAGTCCTTCTCCTCGACGATGCGCGCGACCGACTTCGTCTTCGGATCGCGCACGATGCGGCCGAAGCCGCGCGGCGCGTCGAAGATCGCGGTCAGGAGCGCGAGCCCGCCCGGTTCCTGCGCCGCGACGAGCGCGCGCACGCTCTCGGCGCGCAGGAGCGGCATGTCGCCGTAGAGGACGACCGTGCGGCCGGGATCGGCGCCGAGCGCCGGGAGGCAGCACTGGAGCGCGTGCCCGGTGCCGAGCTGCGGCTCCTGCTTCACGAAGACGAGTTTCGCGGCGGCCGGGTGCTTCGCGAGCGACGCCTCGACCTCCGCCGCGCCGTGCCCGACGACGACGACGATGCGCGCGGGCTCGAGCGCGAGCGCCTGGTCGAGCACCCACTCGAGCATCGTGCGCCCGCAGAGCGGGTGCAGCACCTTGGGCCGCGCCGACCGCATGCGCTTCCCGAGGCCCGCCGCGAGGATCACGACGCTGTCGGCGCGCACGGGCGCGGACGCGGGAACGCTCATCGGAGCCTCCACGAGGAGGAAGGGTGCTGGAAGGGCTTCATGCGGATGGTTTGCGGCAGTCCCCGGGGGCCCGCCCACGCAGAAAGGGGCGAAGAAGGTAGCTGAGGCTCGCGCGATCGTCAACGCACGGTCGAGGAGCGTCCCGACGCCGCTCGCGCCCCGGTCGCGGCCTCCGCCCGAGCGCGAGCGCAAGGACCACCGCCGCTCGCCCGCGAACGGGGCTTCGCCTCGGAAGGGGTCACACGGAGGAGGGAGTTCCCGGCGTCATCCCCAGCTCCAACGCTCGGGACGCCAGGCCACATCGTGCTCCCCCGACAGCACCGGATCGAGGAACTGCTTCGCCGCCCGTGCGACGTCCGCGAGCGTCGTCCAGGCGAGGCGATCCTCACGCGCGATCGTCGCGTACGGCACGTCCCACGTCTGCGGAGGCGCGGGAAGCACGGTGGGAAGCGCGTGGGTCCCGCGGAAGTCGAAGGTCTGCTCCAGAGCTCGCCGCAGGCGCGCCCCTTCGATGAGTTGTGCGGTCGCGAGGAGAGCGATGTCCGGAAGGTCCTTCACGCGGGAGTTCGGCCGCGCGCGTGGCAGCGTGTACGCGTGCAGCTTCTCGGCGATGTGCGTCTCGATCGGACACAGCCGGAGCCTGGGCGGCGCGATCCCCGCGAACGCGAGCGTGTCCGGCGCGGTGACGCTTTCCGGATCGCCGAGGATCGGGTCGCCGAACGCCACGTCGACCCCGAACGGTTGGGCGAAGCGGCGGCCGGCCAGCTTGCACTCGGCGCGAACGCGCAGGCCGTCGTACGGCATTCCATCGCTCTGGATCTCCGGATGCGCGGCGTCTGGACCGATTTCGAAGGTGAGGAAGTCGCCGAGGTCGCGGCGCGCAGCCTGCTGCAGCCGCGCGAGGACCTGCTGCGGCGAGCCGGTCATCCGCAGGTCGACGTCTCTCGTCGTTCGCGCCCGCGCGAGCCGGAGCTCGAGCACGAGACCGCCCTTGAGCACCACGGCGTCGCCGAACACGTCCACGACGCGGGCGAGGAAGCGCTCGAAGACGAGGAGCTGCCGCCGCCGTGCGAATTCGCCTCCCGGCCCAGCGCTCGAGCGCAGGCGTTGCTCGAGCGCCTCCTTGAACGCCGCGGGCGAGGAGTAGCCGCGCGCGCTCACGCGCCGAGTCCTCCGAAGGGTCGGAGCGCGTCCTCCACGGCGCCGAGCTCGGCCTCGGTCACGAGCCCCCGGCGCAGCGCCGCGTGCGCCGCCTGCCGAAGGAGATCCGGCGGGAACCCATCGCGCGCGCAGTCGGCGAGCGAGCGCGCCGCGCTGGTCGCCGGCACCGGACCGAACCAGGCGCGTTCCTCGGGCGCGACGTCGGCGTGGTGGAGCACGACGTCGGCGGGGACCCGGAGGCGCCGCGTGCGCCAAGCCCGCGGGAGGGAGAGGTGCATCCGCGCGGGGAGCGCGTCCGAGAGCCCGTGGAGGGCGAGAGCCGTCGCATGCGAGAAGACCCCGGCGTGTTCGGACCACAGCCACACGATCACGAGGTCTTCGTGCTCTCCCGCGGGGAAGTGCACCAGTCGGTAGATGCCGCGGCACGTGCGGACCACGCGGCCGGCGCGCAGGTGCTTCTGAAGGAGCTGCGACGAGTACCCGGCCTCCGCAGCCTGGCGAGTGGTGAAGGCGCCCTCCTGGGCCGCCGCCGTGGCGTACAGGCGGTTCCAGTCCGGAGCGGGGGTCGGGCCGGGCTCGATCATGCACGAAAGGTAACCATAAGTTTAGTTTCGTGCAACGGAGCACGCCGACCCGACACGATTCCAAACCTTGGGTTTGGTTTCGTACCGTTGGGAGGTGCCGCGGCGGTCGCCCCCACCGCCCTCGACGGCCGGGTCGGGGTCCCGATTGAGCGAGGGCGTGCTGCGACGGTCGTCGCTCGCGGAAGGAGCGAGTGCGTGCTGTGATCCGTCGGCGCTCGCAGAGGGGAACGCGCTCGACGTGCGCGGAGCGCGGCGCTCTCGTCACCCTTCGACGCGCCACACCTCGATCACCGTGCCGAGGCGCTCGACGCGCCACACGCGCAGCCAGAGCGGGCCGTCCTCGAACTGCGGCGCGTCCTGGTCGATCACGAGGAACGGCACGTCGCCCGCGCCCGGAGCGAAACGCGCGACGAGCTCGCCGCGCTCCGCGAGGTCCGCGCGGAGCCGCTTCACGAGACGCGTGGCGAACACCTCGACGACGACCCAATCGAGCCCCCACCGGTCGATCCAATCGCCGGGATCGTGCACGCGCCCGGCCTCGTCCGTCAGCTCCTGGACCCTGAACGGGCGCAGGTCGTACGCGCGCCGCCACGCGCGCGGCGCGGCGAGCTGACGCTCGATCCAGGGATGCACGGGATTCGCCCCCGAGAGCGACTCCGCCGCGAGCGCCTCTGGCGTGCGCGGCAACGGCAGGTCGAGCGCGGGCGGCAGACCGATGCGCGCGTCGGGATCGGCGACCGCACGCGCGACGGCGCGGGCCGCGAGCTCCGCCGTGTCGTCCGCGGCGCGGACGTAGGAGATTCGCGCGGTCGTCGCCGTCTCCGCGACGAGCACGAGGGCCGTGACCGCAAACGCGGCGCGAGCGCGGATGCGCGCCAGCGGAGTGCGCGACGACGGGTCGCGCGGCGATGGGATCGTCGCCGCGAACGCGTCGGACGTCGACGCGCTACCGCGGCTTCCGCGCAGCCGCGCGAGCCCGCTCGCCGCGACGACGCACGCCGCGGGCAGGAGCGCGAGCTGATACCGCGGCAGTCCGGCGCCGAGGTAGCCGCACACGCCGAACGCGACGAGCGCGTGCACTCCGACGATCGCTCGCGCGCGCCGCACGGGGGTGGCGAGGATTTCGGAGGGCCGCGCTCGACGGCGCGCCGCGACTAGCCGCGCGAGCGCGGCACACGCGCACACGACGATCAGCGCGGAGAGGACCGGCTCGAACGCGAACGCCTTGCGCGCGAACAGCGCGAAACCCGCGAGCCCCGCGTTGAAGTCGCCGACCGCGTACTCGCCGAAGAGGTGGTGCCCGGGGCGCTCCTCCCCCCCGGGCGCGACGCCCAGGAACGGATACGCGAATGCCGCCGCGAGCGCCGACGCGAGCGCGCACGCGGCGAACCGCGGGAGTTCGCGCACGCGCGCTCCGCGCGGCCGCGCAAAGTGCGCGAGCCCCCACGCCGGAGCGAGCAGCAGTCCGAACTGCCCGCCCGCCGTCGCGAGCGCGACGCACGCCGCGGCGAACGCGTGGTCGCGCCATCGCCCGCGCTCCGCGACGCGCGTGAACGCGACGAGCGCGCACGCCGAGAACGCCGCGACGACCGCGTGCGGCCGACCTTCCTGCGCGTACCAGGTGAAGACGACGCTCGTCGCCGCGAGCGCCGCCGCGACGAGCGCGTCGCGCCGCGCGAGGAAGCGTCGCGCGAGCGAGTACGTCGCGGGCACGACGAGCAGCGAGAGGAGCGCGATCACGCGCCGCACGTGCAGATGGAGCTCGCCCGCGGCGCAGAGCTCGTCCTCGAGCGCGTCGGCGTCCGAGCGCGAGTCGGGCTCCGCCGCGCGCACCTCCGCGGGCAGCGTCCACGCCGCGACGCGCGAAACGAGGTGCGGGTAGTAGCCCGCGATCGCTTCGCGCTCCGGCTCCGCGACGTCGGCCCGGAAAAGGCGCGTCTGCCCGACGAAGACGCGCTCGTCGACGGGCGCGCGCGTGGGGAGCTGGAAGTCGAGGCCGACGAATCGGAGCGCGAGCGCGAGGACGAGGAGCAAGCCGACGCACGCACGCGCTCGACCACGCCCCGGCTCCGTCCGGGGAAGCACCGGAGGGCGAGGGTTCACGCCTCCGTGTTGCCGGCGCGCGCGTCTTCGTTGCACACGGTGCGCGTGGAGGACGCGCGTCGGTGCGACGCACGCGTTTTCGTTGCAAGGGTGCGCGCGACGAACGCACTTCGCACTCGGCGCGCACGCACGGCAGCTCTCGCAACGGCGCGAGCGGATGCTGCGGCCGCCGCGACGCTTCGGAACCGGCGCGACGCCGCGCTCAGCCCCCGCGCCGCAGCACGTCGCGCGCGATCACGATGCGTTGGATCTCGCTCGTGCCTTCGTAGATGCGCGTCACGCGCGCGTCGCGGTAGAGCTTCTCGATCGCGTACTCGGCCGAGTACCCCATCCCGCCGTGGATCTGCACCGCGCGGTCGACGATGCGGTCGAGCGCCTCCGAGCAGAGGAGCTTGACCATCGCGCTCTCGCGCCCGAACGCCTCGTGCTGGTCGCACAGCCACGCCGTCCGGTAGACGACGCTCTCCATCGCGAAGATCTCCGTCGCCGAATCCGCGAGCATCCACTGGATCGCCTGGTGCTCGCCGAGCGCCTTGCCGAACACCTGGCGCTGCTTCGCATAGTCGACGGAGAGCGCGTGCGCTTCGCGCGCGCAGCCGAGGCAGTTCGCGCCGAGCGCGAGCCGTCCGCGGTCGAGCGTCCCCATCGCGATCTGGAAGCCCTTCCCGACCTCGCCGAGGCGCGCCGAATCGGGCACGCGCACGCCGTCGAACGCGAGCGTGACCGTCGACGAGCCCCGCTGGCCCATCTTCTCCTCGCGCTTGCCGACGCTGAAGCCCTTCGACTTCGCGTCGACGAGGAACGCCGTCACGCCGCCCTTGGCCCCCTTCGCGCGATCGGTGATCGCGTACAGCGTCACGACGTCCGCCATGTCGCCGTTCGTGATCCACACCTTCTCGCCGGTCACGATCCAGTCGTCGCCGTCGCGCACGGCCGTCGTCGTCATCGCGCCGGGATCGGAGCCCGCGTTCGCCTCGGAGAGCGCGTAGCAGCCGAGCACCTTGCCCGTCGCCATGTCGGGCAGGAAGCGCCGCTTCTGCTCCTCCGTGCCGCCGACGAGGACGCTCATCGCGCCGATCGACGCGTGCGCGCCGTACGTGACGGCCACACTGAAGTCGGCGCGCGTGATCTCCTCCATCACGATGCAGAGGCCGGTCTCGCCGAGGCCCGAGCCCCCGTACTCCTCCGGGATCGCGACCCCGAGGAAGCCGAGCTCGGCCATCTCGCCGATCAGCTCGCGCGGGACGCGGTGCTCCTTCTCGATCGTCGGGACGAGGGGACGGATGCGCTCGTTCGTGAACGAGCGCGCCAGGTTGCGGAGGAGCTCGTGCTCCTCGCGGAATCGGAGGTCCATGGTGGTCGGGTCCTGCTCGTCGATCGGCGCGACCGCGGGGGGAGGTGAGGGGAGATCCGGCTCGGGCGTGGGTCGTTCCCAGCTTGACGATCGCGCCCTCCCGAGGCCCTACGCCTGCGTTCGAACCGTCCGCGAGCGTACCGAGGGCCGGGCTCTGAACGCCCTCCGAAGCGGGGTCCTCGCTCGGGACCCGCCCGCGGAACGGACGCACTTCCGTTCCGTCTTCTTTCGCGGCGGCAAGGGTTCGTACACACGTGTCGGGTGGAATGCGTCGAACGAACCCGAGGCGGAGCCTGCCGCCGGGTTCGCTCCACCGACCCCGGGGGGGTGCTTCGCTCCCCCGCCGCCTCTACAATCCGAGGCCGCCGCGGGACGCTTCCCGTCACGAGGATCCTCCAAATGAAGCCCATCGTCGCCGTCCTGGGTCTCGTCGTCGCCGCCGCCGCCGGTGCCGTCGGAGGCATCGTCGCCTCCTCGACCGCAACCCCGTCCCCGGTCGAGGTCGCGAACGCCGGTCATGCGACCAAGTCGGATGCGACCGCCGCGCACGCCGCTCCGGCGGCCACGCTCGACACGTCGGACGTGCAGAAGTCGATTCGCGACCTCTCCGACGAGGTCGAGCGTCTGCGCGCCGAACTCGTCGCGCTCCGCGAGGGCCGCGTGCGCGAGTCCGCGACCGCGCAGGACGACGGCAAGGTCGGCGAGGAGCTTCCGGCGGGCTCGCTCGCGATCCTGCAGAAGGACGCGATCCTCCGCGTGATCGCCGAAGACCGCGCCGACCAGGTCCGCAAGGAGGAGGAAGCGCGCAAGCAGCGTGAGCTCGAGCAGGCGCAGCAGCGCGCCGAGCGCACGGGCAAGGAGCTCAACCTGACCGCGGCCGAGCAGTCGAAGCTCGCCGAGGTCTACGCGATGGAGCGCGAGAAGCGCGACGAGTTCATGAGCCGGATGCGCGCCGGCGACGTGCCGGACCGCGACCAGATGCGCCAGCAGTTCCAGGAGTACCGCGACTGGCGCACGAACGAGCTCACCTCGCGCCTCGGCTCCGACCTCGCCGCCAAGGTGAACGAATTCGACGGCGACCGGATGGGCTTCGGCGGCCGCGCCTTCGGCGGCGGCCCGGGCGGCGACGGCAACCCGGCCGGGACCGGCGGCAACAACGGCGGCCGGCGCAACCGCCCCGGCGGCGGCAACAACAACGGCAACGGCGGCCGCAACAACGGCGGCGGGAACCCCGGCGGGGGCGCGAGCGGCGGCTGAGCCGCGCCATCGAATGACGACCCCCGCGCGCCGCGCCCTCTCGCTCGCCGCGGGTTGGGCCGCCGATCGATCCCTGCCGCGTATCCTGCGCCCGTTCGCGTACCGCACGTACGCGCGCTTCACGGGCGCGGACCTCTCCGAAGTGCGCCTCGCGCTCGCGGATTTCCCGAGCCTGGCGCACTTCTTCGTTCGCGAGCTGAAGCCGGGCGCACGGCCGATCGACGCCGCGCCGGACGCGCTCGTCTCACCCGTCGACGGCACCGTGCAGGCGATCGAGCGCATCGAGCACGGCCGTACGCTCCAAGCGAAGGGCCGCTCCTACGCGGTCGACGAGTTCCTCGGCGGGCTGCGCGGCGAGGTCGACCTCGAGGGCGGCACCGCGTGGACGATCTACCTCTCGCCGCGCGATTACCACCGCATCCATTCGCCCGAGGCGTGCCGGGTGAGCGAGATCGCGTGGCTCCCGGGCGCGCGCTACTCCGTGCAACCGAAAGTGCTCGCGCGCCGCGCGGTGCTCGACGTCAACGAGCGCGTCGTCCTGCGCCTCGAGAGCGCGCACGGACCGTTCTTCCTCGTGCTCGTCGGCGCGCTCAACGTCGGCCGCATGCGCGTCGTCGGCATCGAGCCCACCGCCCGGCGGAAGCTCGCGCCCGAGCCCGCGTTCGCACGCGGCGCCGAGCTCGCGCGCTTCGAGATGGGCTCGACGATCGTGCTGTGCGTGCCGCGCGGGCGCGCCGGGCCGCTCGAGGGGCTCGTGCACGGGACCCCCGTGCGCCTCGGCCGGCCGATCGGCCGTTGGACCCGCGCATGACGCTCGCCGAGCGCGACGCGCGCCTCGTGCGCCTCTTCGCGGCCGCCGTGCTCGGGCGCTTCGACGTCGTGCGCGCGCTGCGCGCCGCGGCGCCGAGCGGCGAGCCCGATCGCGCGTGGCGCGAGGTCGTGCTCCAGGTGCACGTCTTCGCGGGCTTCCCGCGCCTCGTCGAGACCTACGGCGTGCTCGAGGCGGCCGGCGGGCTCGGCGCGCTCGACGCGGACGAAGTGCACGCGGAGCTCGCGCCGTCCGACGCGCGCGCCGCGGGCCGCGCGCTCTTCGAGCGCATCTACGCCGCGGACTCGGAGTCCGTGCGCGGGATGCTCGCGCGCCACCACCCGGACTTCGCGCGGTGGATCGAGGAGCACGCGTACGGCCGCGTGCTCGCGCGCCCGGGGCTCGAGCCGCGGATGCGCGAGCTGTGCGCGGTCGCGGCGCTCGCCGTGCTCGGTCAAGAGCGCCAGCTCGCGAGCCACGTGCGCGGCGCTCTGCGTTGCGGCGCGGCACGCGCGGAGATCGAGCACGCGCTCGTCCTCGTCGCCGACCTCGCGAGCGACGAGCGGAACGAGCGCGCGCGCGCGATCGCGACGCGGTTCACGGCCGAGTGAGCGCGCGGCGTGCTCCTCGAGAGGAGCTTCAGCGCCTTCCCGCCTGCAGCTCGAGCGCGAGCAGGCGCAGCCGCTCCCACGCGCGAACCTGGAGCACGAGCGGCGCGCTCTCCGCGGGCGCCTGCGCGAACCAGGTGTCGAGCACACGGCGTCCGTCGACCTCGAGCTGCACTGCGCGCGTCGCGCGTTGGAGGACGAGGTGCAGCTCGACGCGCTGCCCTGCCTTCCAGCCGGGGAACGGGCGCCCCTCGCCGTTCCGCATGCGCTCGACGATCCGCGCCGGGTCGCCCGTGTCCGCGAGCACGCGTGCGGCGACGCCCTCGTGCGCGCCGGCGAGCACGACGTGGAAGCCCGCGACGGTGAGCACGAAGAGCTCCGGCGGCACGCCCTCGGGTTGCTCGAGGTCGAGCGCGACGTCGATCGGTCCGTTCGCCACGCGCAGCGGGTCGCCGAGCGGAAGCGTCGGCACGCGGCGCGCGAACAGATCGTCCACGTCGCGCGCGGTCTCGGCCGGCGACCAACCGCGACCGTCGCGCACCCACTGCCCGAGCTCGAACGCGCTCTCCTCGCGCCCGCCGCAGGCGAACTGCAGCGTCACGCGGTTCGTCCCGGACTCGAAGCGCACGGCCGAGGTCGGCAGTCGGAACGCCTTCGCGAAGGCGTCGGGTCCGAGCGGGCCCTTCGGCCCCGCCATCCGCTCGCGCGCCTGTCGGAGGGCCGCGAGCTCGTCGACTCCGAGCACCTCGCCGTACTTCGCGAGGAAGTCGTCGATGCGCTTCTCGAGCGCGGGGTCGTGCTGCGCCGATTCGGCTTCGCGTCCGAGGAGCCGCAGTCGCTGCCGCGCCTCGCGCAGCGTTCCCGCCTCCGCGCGCGCTTCGCCGGCGCCGGCTTCCGCGAGGCGTTGCGAGAGCCGCGCGACCAGCGGCTCGCCGTCGGGGAGCGCGTTGCCGAGCGCCGCGCGCGCGCCGTTCGCGTCGCCTTCCCGCCAGCGCAGGAGACCGAGCGCGAGCGCGTACCGCGGCTCGAGCGCGCCGTTCGACGCGGCGCGCACGAAGAGCTCGACGACGTCCGGCGGCACGACCGCGGGCGCGGGGCCGGCCTCGGACTCGAGCTCGCGCAGCGCGAGCGTCCACTCGCGACTCCCGGTCGGCACGAGCCGGAACGCGCGCGTCTGCGGGTCGACGCCGGCGTCCAGTCGCCCCGTCACGGGCACGGTGGAGAGCCGCAGCTCGACGAGCTTCCCGTCCCGCGCGCGCACGCCCTGGGCTGCGCGCAGCAGCAACTCGTCGAGGAGCCGCGCCTCGCGCGCGACGAGCTTGAGCTCGACCTTCACCGGCGCGCTCCACGCTTCGTCGGCGAAGAGCTCGTAGCGCTGCGCGGCCTCGGCGAAGCGTCGCGCCTTCCACAAGGGGCGCGTCTCGGCCTCGAGTTCGGCGAGGTAGAAGCGCGCGTCGTCCGCGGCTTGGCGGTCCTCGATCGCCTGCAGCGCGGCACGGCTCGACGCGAGCGTCTCGAGCGCCTCGTGGAAGAGCCCCCCCGGGAAGCGCGCGGGGTCGAGCTTGCGTGCGGCGAGCTCCTGCTCCCACGCCGCGGAGAGCGCGGACGCGGGCGCGGTCTGCGTGCGGTCCTCGGTCTTCGTCGCGAGTTCCTCCGCCTTGGACTCGACGAACCGCCGCAGGTCGCGGTCGAGCTGGTTCCAGTCCTGATCGAGCCGCGCGCGCCGCTGTTCGAGGCGCTGGTCGACGAGTTCCTCGACCCGCGCGATCGTGTCGGCCGCGACGCCGCGCGCGTCGAGCCCCGCGGTCGCGAGCAGCGCGGCGCGTCCTTGGAGCAATCGGTCGCGCGCCGCGAGCCAATCGCCGCGCGCGAGGTCCGCGTCGATCGCGGGCGCGAACACGGAGCTCCACCAGCGCTCCGCGGACGCGAGATACGCCTCGTTCGCGGCGATTTCGGCTTGGTCGAGGCGCTTCTCGAGCTCCGCCGTCCAGCCGGAGAGCTCGCGCTCGACGCTCTCGGGCACCGTGCGCGCGCCGAGGATCTGCGCGAGCTCGCTGCGCGCGCCGCGCGCGGCGAACTCCTCCGCGGCAGGGAAGTCGCGCGCCTGCAACCAGCGGAGGAAGCGCTCGTTCGCCGCGCGCTTGAACGCGACGAGTTCGTCGTCGAGCCGCTGACGGAGCCGGGCCTCGAGGTCGCGCGCGCGGACGGCGCGCTGCCCCTCGAGCGGCGACGCGCGCGCGCGCAGGATCGCGTCCCACGCGGCGGAGAGACCGCGCGGCTCGCCCTCGACGCCGCGCGCGACGGCGTCGAGCGGATCCTCCTCGAGCGGTGCGTCGGCGACGCCGTCGCCCGGGCCCTTCGGCGCCGGACGGAAGAGGAACCACGCGAGCGCGCCGACCGCGACGACGCCCGCGACGGCCGCTCCGACGACGAGCGCGCGCGGACGGCCGTCGCCCGCGAGCGGATCGACCGCGCCGGCCACGACCTCGGGCGCGCGGCGCTCGCGCAGACGCTCGAGGTCCGCGGAGAGCTCCGCCGGCGTCGCGTAGCGCCGAGCGCGGTCGCGCGTCAGGCACTTGCGCAGGACGAGCACCATCCCGGGGGAGAGCTCGGGCGCGAACCGGCGCGGGTCCTGCACGCGCGCGTAGAGCACGTTCGAGAGGATCTCCGCGACGGAGTCGCCGTCGAACGGCGGCCGTCCGCAGAGCGCGTGGTAGAGCGTCGCGCCGAGCGACCACAGGTCGCTCTGCACGTCGGCGGAACGCGGGTCGCGCGCCTGCTCGGGGCTGATGTAGTGCGGCGTGCCGAGCGTTCCGCCCCCGCGCGTCAACGACGGGTCGTCCTCCGCCGCGGCGAGGCCGAGGTCGACGATCAGCGCGCGCCCGCCGCGCTCGAGCAGCACGTTCGCGGGCTTCAGGTCGCGGTGCACGACGCCGCGCTCGAACGCGTGTTGGAGCGCCTCGCACAGCGGGATGAAGACCCGCAGCGCTTCGCGCTCGGAGAGCGGCTTCGTGCGGATGCGGTCGAGCAGGTTCTCGCCGTCGACGAGCTCCATCGCGTACCACCACCGGCCGCGCGCGTCGACGCCCATGTCGATCGCCGAGATGATGTTCGGATGCGCGAGCCGCGCCGTCGTGCGGGCTTCGCGCTGGAGCCGGCGCTCCGCGCGCGTGCCGACGAGGTCCTCGTGCAGCACCTTGAGCGCGACGACGCGGTCGACCGACTCCTGGCGCGCGCGGTAGACGGTGCCCGTCGCGCCGCGCCCGAGCACGCTCTCGATGCGGTAGCCCGGGATGCGCGGCTCCGCCGATTTCAGCGGTTCGTGAACCATGCGCGCCAGGCGGCGTCGGCGTCCTTGGTCGAGAGCTTCACCGCGGCCTGGAACGCCTTCTCGTAGCACGCGATGCGCTCGTACGGCTTCTCGTGCACGCGGAACGGCGATGCCGGCGCGTTCGCGCGGAGCGCGTCGTGGAACGCGCGCAGGGCGTTCTTCGATTCGAGCCACTGCACGATCGCCATCGACGCGGCGATGTCCGCGGATTCGAGCTCGGTGAACTGCCGCGTGCAGAGCGTGTCGAAGGACGGGACGCTGCCCGCGGCGAGCGCCGCCTTGAGCGCGCCGGCCCACGCGCCGCCGCGCAGGTCCTTCGGATCGAAGTCCGCGGGGAGGTCGCTCGGCTTCGGCTTCGTCGTCGAGCCGGGCTTCACCTTCGTCCCCGGGTCCTTCTTCGCGCCCGGACCGCCGGTGGACGGGCCCGTCGGCTCCTCGAAGTTCGCTTTTCCGCGGCAGAACACGGCGTTTCGGCCGTGCGCGCGGTACTCGGCCACGGCGGCGATGCCTTCCTCGTACCACGGCGGGAGCACGCGCCCGTCGTAGCCGAGGCTCGCGACGAGCAGGTGGCCCCAGTGGTGGTAGCAGTGCCCGACGAGGTCCTCGTCGGAACGCCCCCACTTCCGCGCGGACGAGAGCGGGAACGGATCGCTGAAGAAGAAGCCGTGCGTCTTCGCGACCGCTTCGGCCCAACCGGGCGGCAGCGTCTTCGTCCACGCGTTGAACGTCGGGATCGTCGCGGTGTACGGGTCGTTCTCGCCGAAGACGTAGAGCTCGGCCATGCGTCCCCGGAAGAGCTCGAGCCCCTTCGGCGCGCCGAACGTCGCGTCGAACCACGCGCGCTCCTTCGCGAGCCCCTGCACGATCCCGTCGAGGAACTCCTGCGGATACGGACCCGCGACGAGCGCGTCGGGACCGAGCGCGAGCCCGAGCGCGACCTTCGCCGCCGCGCCCGCCGCGATCGCGTCGTTGCGCGCGAGCGCCTCGGCGCGCGGGAGCCACGCGCCGTTCGAGAGCTCGAGCCCCTTCTTGCGCTGCGCGTCCGCGAACGGGATCCACTTGCCGTCGACCTGGACCTCGTCCTTCTCGAAGTGGGCCTTCTCGTCGGGCGTCACCCACTGGTCCTTCCAGCGCACGAGGCCCTTCGCGAGCATCTCCGCTTCGAGGTCCTTCGCCTGACGCGCGTCGCGCTCGGCCGGCGTCATCCACTCGCCCTTGTACTCGACGTTGCCGAGCCACGCGTTCGCGCCCGCGTGCCGCGGGTCGAGCTCGACCGCGCGGAGCATGCACCGTCGCGCGTCGGCGGCGAGCTTCTTCTCCTCGGCCCACTTGCCGAGCTGGAAGAAGTCCTCGGCCTTCGTCGCGGCCTTCCAGCGGCTCGTGAACTCCTCCGAGCGCGTCTTCCCTCGCTCGACTCGGTCGACGTCGCTCGACTTGAACGTGATGTCGCCGAGGCTCGTCTTGACGGTCACGTTGCCGCCGGTCTCGGAGGCGAGCGTGCCCTCGATCCGGCGCCCGTCCTTGAGCACCCACACGTCGGCGTGGGCGAGCGTGGGGAGGAGCGCGAGCACGAGGAGCCCGGGGACGAGGTGCCTCGCGTGGAGCGGCGGTCGGATCGACATGCGCTCCACCCTACCGCCGGGACGCCGCGGGCGGGAGCGCGGCGGTCCGCGCGGGAGCCTTCGCACGCGCGCGGCGGGGCCTCACGTGCCCAACGCCTCGCTCTCGTCCTCGAGCTCGCCCTCCTCGACCTCGTCCTTGCCGCGGCTCTTCGAGAGGCCGTACTTGTCGAGCTTGCGCTGCAGCGCGAAGCGCGAGATGCCGAGCTCGGACGCGGCCTTGCTCTTGTTGCCGCCCGCGTGGGCGAGCGCCGCTTCGATCGAGCGCTTCTCGAGGTCCGCGACGGCGCTCTTGATGTCGCCGCCGGCGTCGAGGAGCACGGGCGGACCGCCCGCCGAGCGCGGGCTCTTGCGCTCGAGCACCGAGCGCGAGAGGTGCTCGAGCCGCACCTCGCCCTGCGCGAGCACGACGAGGCGGCGCATCTCGTTCTCGAGCTCGCGCACGTTGCCCGGCCAGTCGTGCGACACGAGCCCCGCGAGCGCTTCGTGGCTCAGCACGGGCGCCGGACGTCCGGCCTCGCGCGCGGCGCGCGCGAGCAGGCTCTCGGCGAGCAGCGGGATGTCGTCGCGGCGCTCGCGCAGCGGCGGGAGCCGCACGGAGAGCACATTGACGCGGTAGTAGAGGTCCTCGCGGAACTCGCCATTGCGCACGAGCTCCTCCAGGTCGCGGTGGCTCGCCGCGAGGAGCCGCACGTTGACCTGGATGCGCTGGTCGCTGCCGACGGGCCGGAACTCGCCCTCCTGCAGGACGCGCAGGAGCTTCTTCTGCATCTCGGGGCTCATGTCCCCGATCTCGTCGAGGAAGAGCGTTCCGCCGTCCGCCTGCTCGATCAGGCCCTTCTTCTGCTTGTGCGCGCCGGTGAACGCGCCGCGCGCGTGCCCGAAGAGCTCGCTCTCGAGCAGCGTGTCCGGCAGCGCCGCGCAGTTCTCGCTGACGAACGGGCGCGCCTTGCGTGGGCCGTTGAAGTGGATCGCGCGCGCGATGAGCTCCTTGCCCGTGCCGCTCTCGCCGTGGATCAGCACGGGGAGCTCGCTGTCGATGATGCGGTCGAGCTGCTTGAACACCTCGTGCATGCCGTCGGACGCGCCGACGATCGCCGTGTAGTCGTAGCGGCCGCGCTCGCGGTCGAGCTCCGCGCGCACGACGGCGAGCTCGGTGCCCTGGTCGCGCACCTTGCGGCCGAGCTGCTCGTTCAAGCGCTCGATCTGCCGGCGCTGTTCGGAGAGCCGCTGGTTCTGCACGCGCAGCTCGGAGACGAGGCGCGCGTTCTTGATCGCGATCGCGGCCATGTCCGCGAGCTGCTCGAGCAGATCGAGCGCGTCCTGGTCGAACGCGGACTGCTGCAGGCGGTTGTCGACGTAGAGCACGCCCTCGACCTGCCCTTCGATCCGCACGGGGAGGCACATCACGGAACGCAGCTTGAGGTCCTCGACGCTCGCCATCTCGCGGAAGCGCTCGTCGCGCCCCGCGTCGACGGACAAGAGCGGCTTCTGCGACTGGAACACCTTGCGCGCGATGCCCTGCGAGAGGCGCGAGCTCGGCACCGGGATGTCGGAGCGGTCGAAGTTGCGCGCGACGCGCACGAGGAGCTCGCGCTCGGCGACCTCGGCCGGCGTCGCGGGCAGGGCGCCCTCGTGGCGCTCCGCGAGCAGCAGGAACCCGCGCTCCGCGCCCGACAGCGCGATCGCGGAGTCGACGATCAGCCGGAGCAACGCGCCGAGGTCCGTCTCGCGCGCGAGCTCGCGCGTCACGCGGGCGAAGACGTGCAGGTTCTCGCGCTCGCGTCGCGCCTCGCCGGTCAGCGTGCGCAGACCGATCTCGGCGCGCTCGAGCTCCTGCGTTTCCGACGTGCCGGGGATCCGCTCCGCCTCGAGCAGGATGTGGACGCCGCCGATCTGGAGCTTGTCGCCGGGTTCGAGGAGCCGGCGCGTGACCTTCTCGCCGTTGACCTTCGTGCCGTTCGCGGAGCCGAGGTCGATCACCCACGCGGACTCCCCGTCGAGCTCGATGCGCGCGTGGTGGCGGGAGACCAGGGTCGAGGCGAGGCGGATGTCGTTGTCGACCGAACGTCCGATCGTGATCACGGGGCCGGGGAGCGTCAGCTCCGAGCGGGTGCCTTCCTCGAGGATCGAGAGCTTCATAAGGAGGGGGGGCGAGCGGCGAGACGGGCAGGCGTCGCCCCCGGTTCCGGGGGCAGGCGACGAGCGGGACCGCACAGCCGCTCCTAACTATCCCTGAAGGACGTTCGGTTACCGCACACCCGGAGCCCCGCCCTCCGACGGTGCTCCAACCCGTTGCTCAAAAAGGACTTGGAGCCCGAGCCCGCCGCCGTTCTCCGCGCCCGGCGGCGGCCTCAGCGGCCCTGGTAGCTCGGCTTGCGCTTCTCCGCGAAGGCCGCGAGGGCCTCGAGCCGGTCCTGGGTCGGGAGGACGCGTTCGTAGCAGCGGGCCTCGATCTCGAGCCCCTTCGTCAGCGGCTCCTCGCACCCCGAGTCGATCGCCGCCTTCGCCGCGCGCACCGCGACCGGTCCGTTCGCCGCGATCGTCCGCGCGAGCTCGACCGCGGTCTCGGCGAGCTTCCCCGCCGGCGCGATCCGGTTCACGAGCCCGATGCGCTCCGCCTCGACGGCGTCGAGCTTGCGCCCGGTGAGGATCAGGTCCTTCGCGCGCGAACGTCCGACGAGCCGCGGGAGCCGCTGCGTGCCGCCGGCGCCCGGGATGATCGCGAGCGTCGTCTCCGTCAGCCCGAACTGCGCGTGCGCCGCGGCGACGCGCAGGTCGCACGCGAGCAGGAGCTCCGTCCCGCCGCCGAACGCGAAGCCGTTCACGACGGCGATCGTCGGCTGCGGGAGCGCCTCGACGTCGTCCATCGTGCGCCGGATGTTGCGCACGAAGTCGGGCACGCGCGCCGGAGGCATCGTCTTGCGCTCCTTCAAGTCGGCGCCGGCGCAGAAGGCCTTGTCGCCCGCGCCCGTGATCAGCACGCAGCGGATCGAGAGGTCCTCGCGCAGCTCGGCGCACAGCGTCCGCAGACGCTTCAGCGTCGGGAACGAGAGGCAGTTCATCACGTCCGGACGCTCGATCGTCAGCCAGACGAGCCCGCCGTCCTCGCGGCGCACGGAGACGAGCTCCGGTTGATCGGGGACGTCGTCGGGGAACTCGCGCGCGACTTGGTGCATGGCTTCGTGCTCCGGGGTTTCGAGCGGGGCAGGATACCGGCGTCGCGCGCGGAGCGCAGCCCCGAGCGGGGCCGGGATCAGGCCGCGGGCTGCGCGTTCGAGCGCCCGCGGCCGCGCGACCAGCGGTCGAGCGCGGCGCGGAGCTCGTCGACGCGCAGCGGCTTCCGCACGAGGTCGTCCATGCCCGCCGCGAGGCACGTCTCGAGCTCCCCTTGCCGCGTGCTGGCCGTCATCGCGACGATCGGCACGGCGCGCGCGGCCTGGCGCGTGCGCAATTCGCTCGTCGCGGCATAGCCGTCGAGCTCCGGCATCATGCAGTCCATCAGGACGAGCGCGGGCGTCTCGCGGTCGAACTCGCGGATCGCCTCGGCGCCGTCGTGCGCGACGCGGACGCGGCAACCGAGGCGCTCGAGCAGCCGCACGGCGACGCGCTGGTTCACGACGTTGTCCTCGACCAACAGGACGTCGAGCCCGTCGACGACCGCGCTGATCGGCGCCTGCGTCGTGGTCGAGGTGGGCAGCGCCGCGCGCGGCGCGACGTCGACCTGGAGCGGGAGCCGGACGTGGAACGTCGAGCCCTTCCCGAGCTCGCTCTCGAGCGCGACCGTCCCCCCCATCGCCTCGAGGAGCCGCCGCGTGATCGCGAGCCCAAGCCCGGTGCCGCCGAAGCGTCGCGCCGTCGACGCGTCCGCCTGCACGAACGGCTGGAAGAGCCGCGCCTGGTCCGCGGGCGCGATGCCGATCCCGGTGTCGACGACGTCGATCGCGAACGCCCGCTCTCCGTTCGGAGCGTTCGACGCCGCGGTCCGCGCGCAGATCGTCACACTGCCGCTCGGCGTGAACTTCACGGCGTTGCCGACGAGGTTCAAGAGCACCTGGCGCACGCGCCCGGGATCGCCGAGCACGCGGTGCGGGAGCCCCGCCTCCCACTCGACCTCGAGCGCGACGCCCTTCGCGACGGCCTGCGGCGAGAGGAGCGCGACGACGTCGTGAATCGACGCGCGAAGGTCGAACGGAAGCGTTTCGAGCTCGAGCCGCCCGGCTTCGAGCTTCGAGTAGTCGAGCAGGTCGTCGATCAGCGAGAGGAGCGACTCACCCGAGCGCCGGACCGTCTCCGCCATCTCGCGCTGATCCGCGTCGAGCCGCGTGTCGAGCAGGAGCGTCGTCATCCCGATCACGCCGTTCATCGGCGTCCGCAGCTCGTGGCTGATCATCGCGAGGAAGCGCGACTTCGCCTCCACGGCCGCTTCGGCGCGGCGCCCCGCCTCCCGCAGCTCCAGCACGAGGGACGACAGCTCCGCGGCGTGCCGCGCCTGCTCGTCGCGCGCGACCTCGAGCGCGTGCGCGTGCCGGACGAGTTCCTCCTCGTTCGTGCGCTGCGCGTGCACGTCCGCGATCGAGCCCGACATGCGGAGCGCGCGTCCGTCCTCGTCGCGTTGCGCGACGCCGCGCGCGTGGAACCAGCGGTACTCGCCGCTCGCGAGGCGCAGCCGGACGTCCACGTCGTACGGGACGCCGCGCTCGAGGTGGTCGTGCACCGCGGCCTCGAACACACGGTGGTCGTCGGCGTGGACGAGCCCGCGGAACACGTCGCCCGCGTGCTGGAGCACGCGCGCGTCCATGCCGAGCAGCCCGAGGAAGCGCGGCGAGAACTCGACGCGGTCGCGCACGAGGTCCCACTCCCAGAGCCCGCCGGAGGAGCCGCTGACGGCGAGCTCGAAGCGTTCGCGCGAGCGCCGCGCGTCGTCCTCCGCGCGCAAGCGCTCCGCGTGCGCCGCGGCGGTGAACAGCGCGGTTCCCGCGAGCACGCACGCGAAGGCGCCGACGAGGAAGAGCCCCGGGGCGAGGGACGCGCCCGGCGCCTGGGCGAACGGCCCCGCGCCGCGCAACGTCGCCGTCGTCACGCCCGTCGTGACGACGACCACGATCGCGGTCGCGCCGCGCGGACCGGCGCGCAGCGCGGCCCAGATCGCGACGGGGAACGCGACGAGCGCGGCGAGCTCCTGCTCCGTGTGCGACAAGACGCGCGTGAACCCGAACGCTGCGACGCCGAGCGCCGAGGCGGCGAGCGCACCGAGCTCGAACGCTCGCGCGGAGACGCGCGCGCGCCGTGCGCCGCTCTGCCACGCGAGGATCGTCCCGCCGAACACGAGCACGCCCGACGCGCAGCCGATCCACGTCGCCGCGAACGCCCGCGCGAGCTCGCTCGGCGCCGCGAAGCCGGCCTGGACGACGACGAACGCGCGCACGACGGCCGCGATCGTGCTCGGGACCGCGACGCCGAACACGAGCCAGCCGCACGCGCCGCGGAGGGTCGCGAGCGCTTCGTCGACGACGCCGCGCCGACGCAGGAGCGCGCTCCCGACACCGGCCGCGAGCACGGGACCGAGCGCGAGAGCCGCACTCCATCCGACTCCGACGTGCCGGGTCTGCCACGCGTGCAGGAACGCGCCGACGAACACGCCGAGCACGAAGCGCGGCCCCCAGAGCAGCACCGCGACGAGCGCGAGACCCGCGAGCGGATCCCACACGGCGGCGACGTCCTCCGCGAGCGGCAGCGACGCCGCGAGGCGTCCGAGCGCGAAGTACGCGGCCGCGAAGACGCCGCCCCTCAACAAGGAGGAAGGCCAGCTCGGAGCGCGGACTTCGGGCAGGGTGGGACTCACGACGCGTGGAGAGAGGGGATCGCGTCGTATCGACCGGCGCGGAAGCGCGTGTTGAGCTTTCGGAGCCCGAGCGCGGGTGGACCGCGTGCGCGTCCCACTCAGGCGGAAGGAGTTTCCGACTCCACGAGCGCGCGCGCGGCCGCGGCGACCTCGTCGATCGGGATCCGTGTGAAGCACGCGAGCGCGTCCGCGGCGCGCGGACAGCGTTCCGCGTGGCACGGGCCGCACTCGACCTCCGCGCGCACGACGCGCGTCGTCGGGGCGTGCTCGTCGGTGTGCCGTGGATCCGTCGGGCCGCACAGGACGATCGTGCGCCGGCCGAGCGCCTGCGCGACGTGCCGCGCGCCGTTGTCGGGCCCGAGCACGCACGCGGCCTCCGCCGTCCACGCGACGAGCTCCGCGACGCCCGGCGGCGGCGCGTCGAGCAGTGTGCACGTGGCGCGGAGCTCGTCGCGCGTCGCACGCGCGCGCGCTTCCTCGCCCGGACCGCACGCGAGCACCACCGCGAGCCCGAGCTCCGCCGACACGCGCTCGACGGCGCGCGCGAGCGTCGCGGCGGGCACGCCCTTCGCGGAATCGGGCCGCGCGCCGGCGTTGACGAGCAGGAACGGCGCGTGGAGACCGAGTTCGACGCGGCGCGCGCGCACGCGCTCCAGGACCTCGGCCGCGGGTGCGAGGCGCGGCTCGACGCGCTCGACGCGCGCGCCGAGGAGCGCCGCGAGCTCGCGGCAGGCCTGCGTGAACGGCCGCGGGAGCGCGCGCGCGCCGCGGCCGTGCACGCCGCGCCCCGGCACGCATCCGCCGCGTTCGCGCGCGGGATCGAGCGTGTGCGTGAGGAGGAACCGCCGTCCGCTCGACGCGAAGCCCGCGCGCACGGGCACGCCCGCCGTGAACGCGGCGAACACGCTCGAGAGCGAGCCGTTCAGGAGCAGCGCCGCGCGCGCGCCGGCGTAGTGCCGCGCGCGCTCCGGCTCGCCCGGCGAGAGCGCCACGCTCGCATCGTCCGCCGCGAACGCGGGAAACGCCGCGAGCACCTTCGCCGGCGCGACGAGGCGCACGCGCTGGCGCGCCGCGAGCGCAGCGACCACGGGCTCCGCCATCACGGCGTCCCCGAGCCAGTTCGGGAGCCGGACGACGACGTGCTCGCCGGGCACGAGGAGCGCGCTCATGCTCGCACCGGCTCCGCGCGCGGCGCCGCGCCGACGATCGAGTCCATCCCTCCGCGTCGCTCGCGCGCGAGCACGTCGCGCGCGGCTTCGAGCACGCCCTCGACGCCGAGGTCGCGCATGCAGCGGTGGTGTCCGAGCGGACAGACGCGCTCGAGGCACGGAGCGCACTCGAGACCCTCGACGCGCACGACGCGCGCGAGTTCGAGCGAGCTCGCGGTGAGTTCGGGGAAGTTCGGCCCCATCACGCTGACGCAGGGCACGTCGAACGCGGCGGCGTACCAGCGCGGACCGCTGTCGCCGACGAGGAGGAGCCGCGCCCCGCGGACGAGCTCCTTCAAGCCCTCGAGGTCGCGCTTCGCGCTCGCGAGCGATACGGCGCCGTGCTTCGTCGCGCTCGCGACCGCATCCATCAGCGGCTCTTCGCCCGGACCGCCGGTGACGACGCCGCGCCAGCCGAACTCGGCGTGGAGCGCGTCGAGCGTTGCCGCGAAACGCTCGGGCGGCCAGAGCTTCGCCGCGCCGAACGCCGCGCCCGGGCAGCACAGCACGTAGCCGCGCGCGCGGTCGACGCCGCGCGTGTCGAGGAGCGCGCGCTCGCGCTCCGCACGCTCGGCGCGGAGGAAGAGCCGCGGGTGGAGGTCGTGCACGGCGACGTCCGCGAGCCCCGCGACGTCGCGCAGGAGGTGCGCGGTCGGGATCGGCACGCGCCGGCCGTCGCGCGCGGGCGGGACGACCGAATGCGTCAGCAGGAAGCGCCGTCCCGACAGCGCCGAGCCCGCGCGGAACGGCACGCGCGCGCGCCAGGCGCGCAGCGCCGCGCCGAACGAGTTCGAGAGGAGCACGACGCCCGCCGGCGCGAGCTCGCGGTAGACCGCTGCCTCGTCGGCGTCGCGCGCGAGCGGCACGACGCGCTCCGCCCACGGCCCGTCGGCGAGCACGCCCGCGAGGTGTCCGCGGACGAGCACGCGCACGTCGCTCCACGCGCGGCTCTCGAGCGCCGCGGCGAGCACCGGCGTCGCCATGACGAGGTCGCCGACCCAGTTCGGCGCGCGCACCGCGAGGAGTCCGCGTGCGGAGCTCACCGGTCCTCCCACGGACGCGTCTCGCCCGCGCGCGGCACGTGCGCGGCCATGCGCCGTTCCTTCGCGACGACGCGCGCGAGGAAGCGCCGCCGCGCGCGACGATCCGCGACGCGCGCGAGGTCGAGGTAGCGCGCCAGGAAGCGCAGCCGCTCGTGCGTCGTCACGACGCGCGGCGTCGAGTGCAGGAGCGCCGCGACGTCCTTCACGAACCAGCGCTCGCGCGGAGCGCGCTCGCGCCGCGCGCGGCCGACGTCGAGCAGCACGAGCGCGCGCTCGTCCGACGCACCGCGGCGCAGCACGACGTGTTGGAGATAGAGATCCCTGTGGTACCAGCCGCGCGCGTGCAGGTCGGCGACGAGCACGGCGAGGCGCTCGGCCCATGCGCGCCGCTCGTCCGCCGGCGCGATCGCGAGCCGCTCCCGCAGCGTCGCGTCGTGCTCGATGCGCTCCATCGCGACCGCGGACGCGCGTCCGTCGACGCCGTCACGCGCGATCCACGCGATCGCGCGCGGCACGGGCACGCCGTCGCGCGCGAGCTCGACCAAGTTCGCGTGCTCGCGCTCCGCGGCGGAAGCGCGCGCGCCGAAGAGCCTCCGCCAGCCCGAGCGTTCGAGGTCGCGCTTGACGATGCAAGGCGCGCCGTCGAGCTCGACCACGCACGTCGTGCGTGCTCCGACGCGACGGAGGACCGCGGCGGGCTCCGCGTCGAGGAGGAGCTCCGCATCCGCGCGGTGCGCCCCGCTCGCCCCGGGGTCCGGGCCGCACGGCGCGCCTCCCGGCGCGGCCCGGGCAGGGAGCTCTCCCGCGCGTTCGCGCACGTCGTCCATGGGGCCGTTCCGGCGTCGCATTCGAGCGTTCACCCCGCGCGCGTTCGAACGAAGACGCACGGAGCGCCGCGCGAAGTGCGGAGTAGAGTCTAGCGAGCCCGTGACGCGCGCGCGGCCCCCTCGCATCCCCCGATCTCGCCCTCTATGCTTGTCGGCTCGCCGCGGCGTTCGCCGCGTGTCGCACAGGGGTCGCCGCGCTCCGCGCGCGCTCGCGAACCCGCCGGATGAGCGCTTCGGCGCCCCGGTCCCGTCCACTCGAGAACCACCGTCATGTCGCAAGTCACGACCGCCCCCGCTCCGCACGCCGCCTCGGACGAGTTCAACCCGTTCCTCTCGATGGCGCGCAACTTCAACACCGCCGCCGACCACCTCGGCCTCGACGACGGCCTCCGCGAAGTCCTCCGCCGTCCCGATCGCGAGCTCACGGTCGCGATCCCGGTCGTGATGGACGACGGGAAGCTCCAGGTCTTCACCGGCTACCGCGTGCAGCACAACTTCTCGCGCGGCCCCTGCAAGGGCGGGATCCGCTACGCGCCCGACGTGAACCTCGACGAAGTTCGCGCGCTCTCCGCGTGGATGACGTGGAAGTGCGCGGTCGTCGACGTCCCGTTCGGCGGCGGCAAGGGCGGCGTCATCTGCGACCCGCGCAAGCTCAGCCAAGGCGAGCTCGAGCGCATCACGCGCCGCTACACCGCGGGGATCATGGACATCCTCGGCCCGGACCGCGACGTCCCGGCGCCGGACGTGAACACGAACGAGCAGACGATGGCGTGGTTGATGGACACATACTCGATGCACATGCGCCGCACCACGACCGCCGTCGTGACGGGCAAGCCGATCGCGCTCGGCGGCTCGCGTGGCCGGCGTGAAGCGACCGGCCGCGGCGTGATGATCAGCTGCCGCGAGGCCCTCAAGAAGCTCGGACTGCGCCCCGAGAACTCGCGCGTCGTCGTGCAGGGCGCCGGCAACGTCGGCGGCATCGGCGCCGAGCTCCTCCACCGCGAGGGCTACAAGATCGTCTCGATCAGCGACATGTACGGCGCGATCGCGAACGACAAGGGCCTCGACATCCCGGCCGTCATGGCGCACCTGAAGAAGACCGGCAAGCTCGCCGGCTTCCCGGGCGCGCGCGAGCTCTCCGGCGCCGAGGCGCTCGAGCTCCCGTGCGAAGTGCTCGTCCCCGCCGCGACGGAGAACCAGATCACGTCGAAGAACGCCGACCGCATCAAGGCGCGGCTGATCGTCGAGGGCGCGAACGGCCCGACGACGGCGCCGGCCGATGCGATCCTCGAGAAGAAGGGCGTGCTCGTCGTGCCCGACATCCTCGCGAACGCCGGCGGCGTCACCGTCAGCTACTTCGAATGGGTCCAGGACCGCATGGGCTACTTCTGGACCGAGGAGCGCGTGAACACGTCGCTCGAGCAGATCATGGTCAAGTCGTTCCAGGACGTCGACGCGGTCATGCAGAAGTACAAGGTCTCGATGCGCATCGCGGCCTACATCCTGTCGATCGATCGCGTCGCGAGCGTCTACAAGCTGCGCGGGGTGTTCGCGTGATGGAAACGATCCAAGCACCCCCGAACGTCGAGTACGACGACCTCGCGCCCTCCAGCCGCTCGCTCGAGGACGAGAACCCGTTCGCCACGATGATGGCGAGCTTCGACGAGGCCGCGGACAAGCTCGGCCTCGATCCGGACCTCTACGCGCTCCTGCGCAAGCCGGACCGCGAGATCCAGGTCTCGCTGCCGACGCCGATGGACGACGGCACGCTCGCGATCCTCGAGGGCTGGCGCGTGCAGCACAACGCCGGCCTCGGTCCCTACTTCGGCCCGCTCCGCCTCCAACCGGGCCTGCGCGTGGACGAACTCCGCGCGCTCGCCGGTTGGATGACGTGGAAGTGCGCCGTGCTCAACATCCCGTTCGGCGGCGCGGCCGGCGGCATCCGGATGTCGCCCAAGCGCCACTCGACGGCGGAGCTCGAGCGAGCGGTGCGCCGCTACGTGTCGAGCCTGCTCTCGGACATCGGCCCCGAGCGCGACATCTTCTCGAGCGACCTCGCGACGAACGAGCAGGTCATGGCGTGGGTGATGGACACCGTGTCCATGCACGCGCGCCACACCGAGAACGCGGTCGTCTGCGGGAAGCCGCTGAACCTCGGCGGCACGCACGGCCACGTCGATTCGATCGCGCAGGGCATGCGGATGGTGCTCCGTCACGCGCTCGCCCACGCGGGTCTCCCCGCGACCGGTGTGCGCGTCGTGATCCAGGGCATGGGCCGCCGCGGGGGCAACCTCGCGCAGCTGCTCGCGGCCGACGGCCACAAGATCGTCGCGCTCAGCGACATCAATGGAGCGATCTGGAACGAGCGCGGCCTCGACGTCGGCGCGGCGGTGCGCGCGCGCATCGACCACAACGACCTCCGCCGCACGAAGGGCGTCCACGAGTCGATCGGGACGGAGGAGCTCTTCACGCGCCCCTGCGACGTGATCATCCCGTGCGCCACGGCGAACGTGATCCACCTCCGGAACGCGCGCACGATCCAGTGCAAGCTGATCGTCGAGGGCGCGCACGCCGCGGTCTCCCCGCGCGCGAGCCGCATCCTCTCCGAGCGAGAGATCCAGGTCGTGCCCGACATCCTCGCGACGGGCGGCGGCGCCGTCGTCAACTACTTCGAGTGGGTCCAGAACCGCGCGGGCTACGTGTGGCTCCCCGAGGTCGTCCAGAACCGCCTCGCGCGCTTCATGGACGAGGCTTGGGCCGAGGTGATCACGCTCGCGAAGGAGCACGATGCGCCGCTCCGCATGGCCGCGCACATGCTCGCGGTGAGACGCGTCGCGCAGGCGGACCGCCTGCGCGGGCTCTACGCCTGAGCGCGCGACGGAGCGCGACGAACGCGAGGCGTCCCGATCGGATCGGGGCGCCTCGCG
>JAXMBZ010000018.1:0-91684 GCA_046349615.1 Planctomycetota bacterium | reverse complement strand
TCTGGGATGCGGTAGCACCCAAATGTGTTCCGTTGCCCCGCTTCCTCCGTTGCCCCCCACCCCTCCCTCCCTCGGCTCCCACCCCCCTTCCCCGTCCTCCGCCCTCGACCTCCCACTCTCCGCCCTCGATTTTTGCAAACTCCTACCCCCCTCTCCCCTGGACCCCACCCCTCCCGCCCCGTAGCTTCCCCCACTCGCCCGACCCACCGGCCCCGCGTGGCAGCGCGCCCGGCCCCGTCGCGGAGCCCCGAGGCAAACCACCCGCACCCATGCCCTTCGACAAAGTCCTCAAATTCGGCGGCGCCGCGCTCGCCGACGGCCCCGGCGTCCAGCGCTGTTGCCAACTCACCACCCGCTACGGCGGCGACCGCCCGATCCTCGTCGTCAGCGCCCACCTCGGCGTCACCGACCTCCTCGACACCGTCGCCCGCTCCGCCGCCGACGGCATGCTCGAAGGCGACCGCGTCCGCATCCGCCATCGCACGCTCCTGCGCCAACTCGGCCTGCACCCCGAGCTCCTCGACCGCTACTTCACCGAGCTCTTCGGCCTGCTCGGCGGCATCCACGAGCGCGGACGCCTCGAGCCTTCCGAGCGCGACCTCGTCCTCTCCTTCGGCGAACGCATGAGCGCGCGCATCGTCGCGCAGACCCTGCGCGCGATGGGGCACCTCGCGACGCCCGTCGACGCGTTCGACCTCGGCCTCGTGTCCGACTCGAACCACGGCGCCGCGCGCCCGCTGCCGGAAAGCCGTCAACGCGTGAAGAGCGCGCTGCTCGACGTCCCCGGCATCCCGGTCGTCACCGGTTTCCTCGCGAAGGATCGCCGCGGGAACCTGACGACGCTCGGCCGCAACGGCTCGGACCTCACGGCCGCGCTGATGGCGGAAGCCGTCGGAGCGGGCGAGCTCCAACTCTGGAAGGCGGTCGGCGGGATCATGACCGCGGATCCGAAGCTCGTGCCCGACGCGCGCGTCGTCGAGCACCTCGGCTACACCGAAGCCGCGGAGTTCGCGCTCTACGGCGCGCAGGTGCTCCACGGTGCGGCGCTCGCTCCCGCGCAGCGCGCGAACGTCAACGTGCGCCTCTTCGACGTCAACGATCCCGAAGGTCCGGGCACGCTGCTCACGACGCAGACGCGCGGCGAGGGTCCGGTGGGCATCGCGGCGCGCAAGAAGCTCGTGCGCATCGACCTCGACCTCTCCGGCACCGACGACCGCAGCGCGCGCATGGCGGAGCTCTTCGACGCGATGCACCGGCACAACATCGATCCAGGTCCGACCTCGAGCACCGCGGAGACGCTCTCCGTCTTCGTGCCGCCCTCCGCGGCGGTGCAAGCGCTGCTCTGCGACTTCGGCGCGCGCGCGCGGACCGATTCCGACCTCGCTCTCGTCGCGTTGATCGGGCGCAGCATCGGTTGGGACACGTCCGTATGGCAGCGCGCGGTCGCCTTGCTCGCCGAAGAGGGCATCGAGGTCTCCGAGGCCTTCGTCGGCTCGCGTTCGCCGAGCCAGGTCTTCGTCGTCTCCGCCGCCGACGTCGAGCGCGCGGTCCAGACGCTCCACGCCGGGCTTTTCCGACCTGCGGCGGTCGGCGCCTGATCCGCGCACGGCGCGATTGTCTCGCGCCGAGCGATCTCCCATCCTGTCGAGCGCTCCACACGCCCTCGCGCGCCGCGGAGCGGAACCCAGGAGCCTCGCCGTCCCCGTGAAGAAGAGCGTGCTCTCCCGCATCGCGTGGACGTTCGCGGCGTTGCTGCTCTTGCTCGTGCTCGCGCGCACGTACGTCGGGAGCGTGTACCACGTTCGCTCGGGTTCGATGGAGCCGACGATCCTCGGCCTCGAGGGCTCCGGCGAGTGGGTGTTCGTGCGCTACGACCGCACGCCGCCGCTGCGCAACGAGCTCGTCGTCGTCCTGCCGCAGGACGGCGGCGATCCGATCGTGAAGCGCGTCGTCGGGCTCCCGTACGAGCGCGTGCAGATCCATCACGGCGACGTGTGGGTCGACGGTCACGTGCTGCGTCGCTCACGCGAGGACGCGCACCCGCGTCCGTTCGTCACGGTGTTCGACGAACGCTGGGAGCCGCTCGAGCGCGCGTTCCACATGGGCTCGACCGCGCACGATCCGTGGACGCGCGTCGACGGCGCATGGCGCGTCGACGCGAGCGCCGTCCCCGAGGGCAGCGACGAGGGGCTCATGTACTACGTGCCCAAGCTCGACGACGGCTACCTCGGCCCGGATCACGTCGCGGTGCACGGCGACGGGAGCGTGAACGATGCGGCGGTCGAGTGCGAGGTGCTCGTGGAGACCGCGCGCGGTCGTCTGCGCTTCCAACTCACGGAGCAAGGCGACACGTTCGAGCTCGCGATCGCTCCGAAGGTCGACGGGAGCGCGTTCGCGGTGCTCACGCGGCGCAACCAAGGCGATCGGCTCGAGAAGCTCGCGAGCGGGCTGCTCCCTCGCTTCGCGATCGGCGCGTGGCATCGCGTGCGTTTCGAAAACGCCGACAACGCGCTGAAGATCGTCGTCGACGGTGAGACGACGCCGATCGCGGCCGAGTACGAGCGCAACGAGCTCCACCCGGCCGATCGACTCGGCGAGGGCACGAATCCGGGCGCGCGCGTGCTCCTCGGCGCGGACGGCGTCGCGGCGCGGTTCCGCGGCGTGCGCATCGAGCGCGACCTCGCGTACACGACGCTCGGCGACCACGGCACGAAGCAGGACGAGGTCGAACTCGGCGCGGATCAGTACTTCCTGCTCGGCGACAACTCCGCGCACAGCTCGGACAGCCGCGCGTGGGGCCCCGTCCCGCTCGCACGCATCGTCGGCCGCGCGACGCGCGTCGTATGGCCGCCGTCGCGCTGGCGGCGGCTGGACGAGCCGAACACCGCGCGCTGACGCGAGCGGGCGACCCCGTCGGTCGCGGAAACGACCCGAGGCCCGCTTCGTCCACTCCCCGGGCTCCGGATCCGCACCGCGGCGCCCGAAAAGTCCCTCCGGAAAGCCCGGAACCTCGAGCGTCGCTCCGGGTTGCTACGGTGTTCGGCCATGTCCACGCGCTACCACGACGACCCCGGCGTCCGCTTGATGCTCGCCTGGCAGGCGGGGGACGAGACCGCGTTCGACGCGCTCGTCGTGCAGTACTCCTCGCAGGTGTACGCGCTCCTCACGCGCTTCCTCGGGCCGCATCAGAACCGCGAGGACCTCGTCCAAGAGGTCTTCCTGCGCCTCCTGCGCGCACGCGAACGCTACGAGCCGAGCGCACGCTTCTCGACGTTCCTCTACCGGATCACGTTCAACCTCGCGGTCAACGAGACGCAGCGCGGCGCCCTGAAGGAAGAGCTCACCGCGGCGCCGTCGCGCGAAGGCGACGAGCCGCTCGTCGAGTTCGTGGACGCGCGTGCGGTCGCGCCGTCGAACGATCTGGAGCGTCAGGACGTGGTCCAAGCCGTGCGCAACGCGATCGCGGCGCTGCCGGAGAACCAGCGCATGGCGCTGATCCTCGCGAAGTACGAAGAGCTGCCGCACACGGACATCGCCGAGGTGCTCGGAACGAGCGAGAAGGCCGTCAAGTCCCTGGTCCACCGCGCGCGCGAAACGCTGCGCATCGCGCTCGCGCCGTACTTGCAGGAGGAGCTCGCGTGAAGAAGGAATGCGCCCTCTTCCGCGCGGAGCTCGAGCGCCGGCTCTCCGACGCGCGCGACGCCGGGTTCACCGAGCTCGGCTGGCACGAACACCTGCTCGGGTGCGCTTCGTGTCGCGCGCTGCTCGAGGCCGAGGAAGCGCTCGACGTGCTCCTCGCGTCGCTGCCCGAGCCGCGACTGCCGCGCCGCCTCGCCGACCGGCTGCTCGTGCGCCTGCGCGAAGCGAGCCGACGCGAAGAAGAACTCGATCAATTGCTCGCGCTCGACGAACACGCCGCGCCCGAAGGGCTCGCGTCGCGCATCGCGGCGGGCGTCCGCGTGCGCGAAGCCCGAAACGAACGCGCGCTCGACGCCCTGCTCGATCGCGTTCCCGCGCCCGTGGCGCCGACGGAGCTCGGTGAGCGCGTCGTCGAACGGCTCACGGAACGCCACGCGGCCGAGGAGCGCGCGCTCGATCGGCTGCTCGATCGCGACGCGATCATCGGTGCGCCCACGCAGCTCGGCGAACGCGTGCTCGCGCGCCTCGCGCCCGTCCGGAACGAACGCCACGCGGAGTCGCGCGCGCCGCTCCCGAGCGTGAGCGCGTGGCGAACGCGACGCGTGTGGGTGTGGGCCGCGGCGGCGGGCCTCGTCGCGACGCTCGCGACCTGGCTCGCGTGGCCGCGCTCGCGCCCGTTCGTCGAGCCCGCGCCGATCGTGCGCGACGAGCCGACGCACCCGCGGACGTCCGATCCGCGCGACCAGCGCCCCGAGGACCACGGTGCGCGCGACACGGTGCGTGAGAACGTCGGAGCCGTCGACGCGCCCGGCGAGGACGTGCTCGCCGCGCTCGACGTGCTCGAGCAGTGGGACCTCCTGATGCACGACGACGTCGACGTGCTGCTGTCGACGATCGCGCCGGCGGACGAATCCTTGCTCGAAGTCGACGATGCGGTGCCCGCGGAGGACGCTCCCGCGGAGACCGAGACCAAGCCCGAGGGCAAGAAGGGCTGACGTGAACGCGCTCTTCATCCTCCTCGTCGCGCTGTCGGCCTGGGCGATGCCTGCGCCGTCCGCTCGCGTCGCGCGCGAGAGCACCGCGCAGGCGACGAACGCGGAAGGGGAGGCGCTCGACGTCGCGCGGCAGCGCTGGTCGCACCTGACGGAGGCGGAGCGCTCGACGATCCTCGCGCGCTACGCCGAGTTCGAGCGGCTCGGAGCCAACGAGAAGCGCGAGCTCGTCCAGCGCGCGCGCCGCCTGCGCGAGACCAGCCAGCGCGTGCAGAGCGAGCTCCCGCCGAGCGTCCGCGAGCGCTTGCGCCAGCTCCAACCCGACAAGCGCCGCGAAGCGATGCGCGAGATCGTCGGCGGCGAAGCGCGCGCGCGCGGTCAGGAAATTCGCGCGAAGCTGCCGGACGCGTGGCTCGAGCAGCTCGAGAAGGCGCGGCCCGAGGAACGTCTCGTGATCCTCGCGCAGTTCCGCGACCGCCACCTGAAGCGCATCGCCGACTTCGCGATCGAGCGGCTCGGCAAGACGCTCGGTCTCGCCGACGAAGAGCGCCGTCGATTGCAAGCGCTCCCGATCGACGAGCGCGCGCAGGCCGTGCTCGAGCTCCGGAAGCGCGCGATCGAACGCGACGCGAGCGAGAACGGTCTCCCTCCCGGCATGACCGCGGAGGACTGGCGCGAGCTCACGCACCTCGAGCCGCAGGCCTTTTTCACGCGCGTGCAGCAGTACCGCCAGCGCCGCGTCGAGAGCGAGGACGACGAGCGCGCGACCGACGTTCGCGGCGCGGAGGACTCTCGGTCGAACGAGGCCGCACCGCCGGGCCCGAGCCGTCGCGACGAACCGTCGCGTCCCGAGAGCCCTCGCGCACCGAACGCAGCGCCGAACTCCGGCGACGCGCGCGTCGGGCCCGAAGCGGGCCGCGAGACCGCGACGCCCGAACGCGCCGCGAAACCGGAGCGGGGCGGTCCGGAGCGTGCGCCGCACCTCTCCGTCGAACGCCGGGAAGGGCTCGAGCGTCTGCTCGCCGCGGTGCGTCCGCACGCGGAGGACGTGCTCGACCACGTCGACCTGCCGAAGGAAGAACGGCGCGCGAAGCTCTTCGAGCTCCGTCGCGCGCGCTGCCTCGAGATCCTGCGCGCGTACCGACTCGTGCCTCCGCAGCAGATGGGGGAGCTCGAGGCGGCGGACGAAACGCGCTTCCACGAGGCGCTGCGGCGCGTGCTCCAACCGCTCCGGCGCGAAGGTCCCATGCCCGCGCCGACGCCGCGCGACGGCAACGAATCGGTTCCCGGTCGCAGGGAAGGCGGCCGCGCCTGACGCGCGGAGCGGCTCGCGCGCGGCGTATACTCGCCCCTCGCGCGTGACCCACGAGACGACCCAAGACCCGCTCCCCGACGCGACGTCGTTCGCGCTGCCCGCGCTCGATCCGCGTGCGCTCGAGGCGCGCGCCGAGCGCGTCGTGATCGATCTCCGCAGTCCGTCGGAGTTCGCGGAGGACCACGTCGACGGCGCGTGGAACGTCCCGCTCTTCGACGACGACCAGCGCGCGCTCGTGGGCACGCTCTACCGCCGCGTCTCGCCGGCCGCGGCCTTCGAGCGCGGGCGCGAGCTCGTCGAGGAGCGCATCGAGGAGCTCGTCCTCGCGATCGCCGAGCTCGCGGGCTGGACGCCGCCGCGCGCGGACCTGCGTGCGCGCGTGCGCGAGCTCACGGCCGACGGCTACGCCGGTTTCGCGGGCGAGCTCACGACGCGCGCGATCGACGCGAAGGAGCTCGACTTCGCGCGCGCGCCGATCGTCCTGTGCTGCTGGCGCGGCGGGATGCGCTCACGCAGCGTCACGCTGCTCCTGCGCGAGCTCGGCCTCGCACGAGCGTGCGTCGCAGCCGGGGGATACCGCGCGTGGCGTCAGCTCGTCGCCCAGGACCTCGAGCGCTTCGAAGCGCCGCCGACCTTCGTGCTGCGCGGGCTGACGGGTGTCGGGAAGACGCTCGTCCTGCGCGAGCTCGAACGGATCCGGCCGCGCACGACGCTCGACCTCGAGGACTGCGCGCGACATCGCAGCTCGATCCTCGGCATGGTCGGGCTCGAGCCCGTCGGTCAGAAGACGTTCGAGAGCCGCGTGCGCGCGCGCATCACGCACGGGTTCGACCGCGCGCTCGTCGTCGAGGGCGAGAGCCGCAAGGTCGGCGACGTCGTCGTGCCGCCGCGCGTGTGGAGCGCGCTCGACGGCGGCACGAGCCTCGAGCTCGTCGCGTCGACGGAACGGCGCGTCGAGGTGCTCCGAAACGACTACCTCGCGCGTCCGGAGAACGCCCAGGAGCTCCTCCCCAGGCTCGCGTACCTCGACGAGCGCATCGCGCGCGAGCCCGGCACGCCGACCCTCGTCGAGCGCTTTCGCGCCGGCGCCGTCGACGAAGTCGTGCGCGAGTTGCTCGAGCGTTGGTACGACCCGCGCTATCGCCACGGCGAGCAAGGCCGGCGCTACGCGGCGACCTTCGACGCGACCGATCCCGAGCGATGTGCTCGCGCGATCTCCGCATGGATCGACGCGCAAGCGACCGTGCGCCGCGCGGAGCCGCGAGAGGGCGTGCACGCGTGACGGACGAGCGAGACGTGCGCTCGGGATCGGTGCCCGTCGTGTTCGTCGCGCGGGAGACGCCGCGCGGGAGCTCCGAGCCCGTGCGCGCCGAGCGACCGCCCGAGGTGACGAACTCCGCGATCGCGCGCTTCGTGCTGGCCGCGTTCGTGGTCGTCGTCGTCGCGCTCACGGTGCAGCGTCTCTTCCTCGGCGTCGACTTCGGTGACGAGGCGACGTACGTCGCGCTGCCGTGGCGGTTCCTGCTCGGCGACCGGCCGTTCGTCGACGAGATCAACCTCATCCAGACGTCGAGCTTCTTCACGGTCCCGCTCGTCTGGGCGTGGAGCAAGTTCGCAGGCGGTCTCGACGGTGTCGTGCTCTTCCTCCGCTTCGCGTGGCTCGCGGCGAGCGTCGGGCTCGGGCTGTGGACCGCGCGTGCATTCGCGCCGGCGCTCGGCACGTGGGGCGCGCGACTCGTCGCGCTCCCGATCGTCGCGGCGGTGTTCCTCGGGATCCCGACGTTCTCCTACAACACGCTCGCGAGCGGGTTCTTCCTCGCCGGGCTCGTGGCGCAGAACGCGGCCGCGCGCTCGGGCGCGCGACGCACGTGGCTCGTCGCGGGGATCCTGCACGGGTTCGCGGTGATCGCGATCCCGACCTATCTGCTCGCGGCGCTCGTCGCGCTCGCGGCGACGCTCGTGCTCGCGACGGAGCGGCGTGGCGGAGCGTTCCTCGCCTACGCCGTCGGCGGCGTGCTCGCGCTCGTTCCGTTCGTCCCGTTCCTCGCCGGGCTCGGGCGCGACACGTTCGCGTTCGGGTACGCATACACGGGCGGATCGGGCGCGTGGCTCGCGAAGCTGCGCACGATCGCGTGGCAGACCTGGCGCATCGTGCCGGAGAAGAAGGTCGTGCTGCCGTTGCTCGGCGCGTTCGTCGCGTTCGCGTGGCTCGGAGCGCGCCGCCGACCGTTCACGGGAGCGCGCGCGGGCTCGACGGCCCTGCGCACGTTCGCGCTCGTCGCCCTCGTGCTCATGATCGCGCTCGTCGTCCCGCAGCGTGGAACGATCGACTCGTCCGTGCACGTGTTCCTCGTCGCGCTGCTCGGGCCGTTCGTCGCGCCGTTCGTCGCCGATCGAGACCGCGCTCGCGCCTGGTTCGTCGGCGTCTGGATGCCGGGTTTCGCCGCGGCGCTCGTCGCGGCGTGGACGAGCGGCAACGCCGTCGCGAACGCGGGCTTCGGAGCGCTGCCCGCCGCGCTTGCGACGCTGGCCTTGCTCGCGAGCTTCGCGCGCGAGGAGCGCGAGGGTTTGCGCGCGGACGCGGCCGCCGCGCTCGCGCCCGCGATCCTCGCGCTCGTCCTCGTCCAGGAGCAGCGCTCGATCTACCTCGACGACGCGCCGGAGAAGCTCGTCGCGCGGATGGAGGACGGCCCCTTCCGTGGTCTCTACACGACGCCCGAGAAGAAGGCGTGGCTCGACGACGTCTCGCGCGCCGTGCGCGACTCCGCGAAGGGCCGCGAGCGCATCGTCGCCGTGGTCCACTTCCCGCTCGCGTACCTCCTGACCGATCTGCGACCCGCGACGCGCACCGTGTGGGGCTTCGCGTGCCCGCCGGAACAAGACTGGGACTGCGACGCGCGCTTCAAGGCGGACCTCGAGCACTTCGCGACGCACGACGTCGTCGTTGTCGAGTTGCGTCGCCTCTACTACAGTTCCACCGAGATCCGCGACCAACCCGCGGGCCGCGTTTCGGCCGCCGTGCGCGAACGCTTCCGGCCCGAGCTCGAACGGGACGGCTTCTCGATCTTCGTCCCCCGCTGAACGAGCACCGCGTGATCCCGCGATACCTCACCGTCGTCGTCCCCGCCTACAACGAGTCGCGCCGCATCGGCGCGACCGTGAAGCGGTTGTTCGACGAGCTCCCGCGGCTCGTCGAGCGGTTCGAGGTCCTCGTCGTCGACGACGGATCGAACGACGGCACGGCGGAGGTCGTCGAGCGCGAGTCCGGCGGTCGTGCGCGCGTGCTCCGTCGCTCCGTGCGCGGCGGGAAGGGAGCTGCGGTGCGCGCGGGCGTGCTCGCGGCGCGCGGCGAGTGGATCCTGATGACCGACGCGGACCTCTCGATCCCGCTCGCGGAGCTCCCGGTGCTCGCAGCGCGGACCGACCGCGCGCCGATCGTGATCGGATCGAAGCGCGCGCCCGGCACGACGATCGAGTACCCGCTCCTGCGCCGCGTGTTCGGCGGTCTCGGACAGGCGCTGATCTCGCTCGCCGTCGTGCGCGGGTTCCACGACACGCAGTGCGGGTTCAAGCTCTACCGCGCCGACGTCGCGCGCGAGCTCTTCTCCGCCGCGACGATCGACGGCTTCGGGTTCGATTTCGAGGTGCTCTTCCTCGCGAAGCGGCTCGGGTACGCGGTCGAAGAGGTGCCGGTGCGCATCGAGCACCAACTGGGCTCGTCGGTGCGCGTGTCGAGCTACGTCGACGTGCTGCTCGAAGTGCTGCGCGTCAACGCGAACCGCATGCACGGTCGTTACCCGCCGCCGCGCGGGACGAACGACTGAACGCGCTCGCTCGTCGTCGTCACTCCTCGGCGTGGGGTGGAGGCCGCGAGCGCGCCGAGCTCAACGCGCGTCGCCCGTGTAGCGATCCGCGTCGCGCGCGAGCTCGTAGCCGTGCAGAACGTCGGCCTCGACGTCGCGCGGCAGCGAGCTGATGAAGTCGAGCGCGGCCTGCGTGCGCAAACCGAACGCGCGGTACACGCGCCAACCCGTGCCGACGAGGAACGGACGGCGCAGGTCCGCGGGCGGTTGGAGCTCGAGCTGTTTGACGATCTTCTCGACGACGAAGCGCGGACCGAGCCCCGCGCGGCCGATCGCTTCGGCGAGCGGCTCGCGCGCGTCGGGCTCGACCTTCTCGAGCGCAGCGAAGGCGGCCGGGAGGTCGTACCCCGCGTTCTTCGGGTGCACGAAGAAACGCAACCCGGTGAGCGCGAGCTTCCACTGTTCGCCGTGCACGCGCTTCGAGATCGCGATCGCTTCGTCGAGCGAGACGTCCGCGTGCTCGAAGAGCGAGAGCGACAGCGCGGGCAGGAGCAGCCGCGGATCGTCGTGGTAGCCGGAGAGGACGCGGAGCTTGTCCTCGAGCGAGCCCTCGAGGTGGTGCTGCACCTTGTCGAAGTACTCGGCGTAGTCGTAGCCCTTCCGATGACACGTGTCGTCGAGGACGACGCTCGGCGCCCAGGGCTCGTCGTCCGCGTTCGCGAGCGCGACGAGGTCGCACACGCCGACCGCGACGAGCGCGGCGACGGCGAAGCTCGCGCACCGGCTCATGAAGCGCGTGCCGCGCGCGAAGAGCTCGTCCGCGCACGCCGCGGCGGTCAGCGTGCCGAACACCCAGACCGGCGAGAGGCGCAGGAAGAAGAACCAGTTGTCGCGCGGGATCGCCATGCCGCTCGCGAGGTAGAGCGCGAGGAACACGGGTGCGACGAGCGCGACGAGCGCGACGCGTCGTCGACGGAGCAAGTCGGGGTTCGTGCGCAGGACGTGGAGTCCGAGCCCGAGGAGCAGCGCGTACGCGATCGCGAGCAACCACGCGCCGACGTCGCCCTGCTCGAGCGCGCCGAAGACGTCTTGGAACGCGGCCCAACGCGGGACCTTCGCGCTCGCTCCGCCTTCCTTGGCGCGCACGAAGAGCGCGTCGAGGCCGACGTGGGACATCATCCAGAAGAGCGGGAGGAGTCCGAACACGGCGCCCGCGATCGCGACGGCGATGCGGCGCGGGGAGAGCTCGCGTCGCGCGAACACGACGATCGCGAGCGCGCTCCACGCGATCGAGGCGAGCGTCAGGAGCGAGAAATAGAGCCCGAAACCGGCGGTGAAGCCCAGCCCGAGGAAGTCGCGCGTCGTCGGCGAGCGCGTGCTCGTGATGCGCAGCGTGAAGTGCGCGACGAGCACGAAGAAGAGACACGCTTCGAAGTGCGTCCCGAGGCTGAGCATCGAGAAGCGCAGGAAGGACTCCGGCGCGAAGACGAACGCGAGACCGAAGCACCACGCAGCGCGGGAGCCGAAGTGGAGTTGGGCGACGCGCAGGGCGGCGAGGAGGAGGAGGGTGGTCGTCGTGAGCGCGACGAGTTTGTTCGCGAGCAGCGTCGGACCGACGAGCAGGAAGGCGAGCGCGCGCAGGTGCGTGATCACGAAGCCGCCGCCTTCGTGATAGACGTAGGCGAGGCGCCAGGAGTCGACGGGGAGTGCGTCGAGGAGCGCTTTGGCTGCGGCGCCTTTGCCGAGCTCCTCGCCGTAGCCGTTCACGTCCGCGCCGGTGAGGACGAGGAGCGCGCGGGTGAAGAGGAGGAGAGCGAGGAGCGGGAGGAGGAGGCGGCGGGGCATCGCGGGAGGGGGAGTTCACGCGATGACGGGGGGCGAAGCAACGGAGGGAGCGCCGAGGCGGGTGAGGAGCAACGGAGACTGGGAGCACAGGCGCACATGTGGGTGCTTCGCATCCCAGACTCCGCAGAGGCGCGGACCGGAGGAACCGGTCCGCGCCTCTGCGGAGTTCTACTTCGGAGAAGGAGAGGGTCAGAGGTTGCGGGAGAGGAGGGCGAGGCCTTCGCGAAGGTGGGCGGTGAGCTCGTGCGGCGTGCGCAGGCTCGCGAGGCGGCGCAGGAGGTAGTTCGGGCGGAGGTAGAAGCGGCGCACCATCCGCTTCTTGAGCGCGAGCATGCGCGTCGGGGTCAGCGTCGCGGTGGGGAGGAAGGCGTCGGCTCCGCCTTGGTCCATGACGAGGTCGTCCTCGCGCGCGAGCCCGCGGGCGAGCGCGTCGGCGCGGAACGGCGTACCGAAGCGCGGGACGGCCATGTTCAGGCTCATGAAGTCGAGGTCGAGCTCGAGCGCGAAGTGGAGCGTGCGGTCGAGCGCGGCTTCGTCGTCCTCGGGCAGGCCGATGATGAACGTGCCGACGGTGCGCAGGCCGTGGCGCTTCGCGCGCGCCACGCCGGCGCGGATCGCGGCGGTGTCGTAGCCCTTCCTGTAGCGCGCGAGGCGAGCGTCGTCGGCGCTCTCGATGCCGAGGATCACGGTGTGGCAGCCCGCGCGCGCCATCGCGGCGAGGAGCTCGTCGCTCGCCGTGTCGGGGCGCGTGAACGTCGTCCACGAGAGGTCGCCGCGTTCGGCGAGGCCCGCGCAGAGCTCGAGCGCGCGCTTCGCGTTCACGCCGAAGGTCTGGTCGACGACGAAGAGCTCATGGACGCCGAGCGAGCGCACGTGGTCGATCTCGGCGAGCGCGTCCTCGACGGGGCGCGCCTTGTAGCCGAGCGTGCCGATGACGCAGAACGTGCACGGGTACGGACAACCGTAGTCCGTGAGCACGGTCGCGAAGCGCGCGGAGCGCGCGAACGAGAAACGGTAGCCGTCGCGCGGGAAGAGCTCGTGCCGCGGCGTCGGCACGCGGAAGGACCCGCGGCGCTTCCCGCCGTCGCCGCGCACGATCGTGTCGCGCGCGTGCTGCGTCGGCACGAGTCCGTCGCGCGTGCTGGTCGCGTTCGTTTCGCCGCCGATCGGCCTCGACGAGAGCGTGTCCTGCTTGCTCGCGGCTCCCGCAGGCGTCGAGAACGTGTCGCACGCGCTCGTCGCGCTTCCTCGCGTCGTCGTCGTGAGAGCGCTGTCTCCGCCGAGACGCACCGTCATCGTCGCGAGCCCTTCGCGCTCGCCGTCGAGCCAGCGGAGCACGTCGTCGCTCGTGAAGTCGTGCAGCGCGGCGGCGAGCCAAGGTTCTTCGGCGAGGCGCAGCTCGCTCGCTTCCTGCAGCACGTCGCCGAGCGCGAGCACGGGTCGGTTCGCGCGCGCGAGCGACGCGAGGAACGCGCGGTCCTCCTCCCACGAAACCGAACCGACGAGAGCGACGATCGCGTCCGGCGCCGCGCGCTCGACGCGCTCGCGCGCCGCGCCGGGCGAGAGGCGCTCCGCCATCGCGTCGAGCACCTCGACCGTGTGCCTCGACGCGAGCGTTCCGGAGAGCACGACGAGGTCGATCGGGTGGAAGAGGTAGTTCGACTTCGTCGTCTTCGAGCAGAAGTAGTCGCGGATGTAGATCTCGCGACCGGGCGGGTTCAGGAGCAGCACCTTCACGGCGCGCTCGCCCTCGTCGCGGAGTCGCCGGCCTCGCGCGCCTCGGCGCGGGCGCGTTCGTCGAGCGCGAGCGCGCGCAAGCGACGGCGCGGGAGCCGCTGCGCGGGTGTGAAGAGCCGGCGCACGAGCGCGCGGCGCGTCTCCGCGAGCACTTCGTCGACCGAAATGCCGACGAGGCACTCGGGACGTCCGTGGACGCACGTCGACTGCTTGTTCTCGTGCACGTTGATGCATGGACTGCACGCGGGCGGCTTCCAGAGCCCGACGCAGTCGAACCCGAGCGGCCCGTACATCACCGGCGTTTCGGGACCGAAGAGCCCGATCGTCGGCGTCCCGAGCGCGGCCGCGACGTGCATCGGCCCCGAGTCGTTCGTGACGACCGCGTCGGCGCGCGCGAGGAGCGCCGCGAGTGCGCCGATCGAGAGCCGACCCGCGACGTCGACGAGCGCGCCGGGTGGGAGCGCCGCGCGCGCTCGTGCGTCGTTCGCGAGGATGGCGGCGCGATCCACGTCGTTCGCGCGGTCCTCCGTCCCGTTCGCCGCGCGCGCGATGCTCGCGACGTACTCGGTCTCGCTCGGCGCGCCGACGAGCGCGACGGCGAGGCCGTCCTCGAGCACGAGCGCGCGCGCGAGCTCCGCGAAGGAGGGCGCGGGCCAGCGGCGCTCGAGGGAGAGCTCGCCGGCGTTGGGGTTGAGGACGACGAGCGCGCGGGCGCCGTCGAGGCCCACGGCTTCGAGCGCGCGCTCGAGCTCGGCCTCGTGCTCCGCGGTCGGTTGGAACGAGGTGAGGTCGTGCGGTTCGACCTCCTCGCCGTCCTCGCCGCCGGCGAGCGCGCGGAAGTTGCGCGTCGCGTGCCAGTAGCGGTTGAACGGCACCGTGCGATCGTGGAAGCCGCCGCGCCAGACGTTCGGCGCCGCGTAGCCGTGCGTCGAGCGCGCGCCCGAGAGCGCGGTGACGAGCGCGGAGAAGCGCGTGAAGAACTCGAAGTCGTAGACGGCGTCGAAGCGTTCACGCCGGAGGCGCGCGACGAGCGCGGCGATGCGCACGGAGAGCCCGCTCCATCCGAGCGGCCCGCGCGCGGTGTGCACGTCGAGGACGAGCACGCGGTCGAACACGCCGAGGCCGCGCGCGAACGACTCGTTCTCGGCGAGCGTGAGGAGCGCGAGCTCCGCGTCCGGGTGGGCCTCGCGCAGGTGCCGCGCGGCGGCGGTGAGCATCTGGAGCGAGCCGAGGCCCCAGAACTTGATGCACAAGATCCGCCGCGGCACCTCGGCCCCGCGCGGGCGGCGACGGAGCCAGCGCAGCGGCTGGAGCAACGCGCAGGCAACCACGCCGAGGCGTTGGTCGACGCGCTGGAGGCGCTTCATCGGGATCGCGGAGCGGGGCACGACCCTCCGATCCTACCGGCCCGCCGCGCGGACGGCGGGTGCGCGGCGCACGCAGGTCGGCTCGAACCCGCCCCGCGCGGGAGGTCGCCGCGTTCCACGGACGAGGGGCCGCGGATCCCCGGGGCTCCCGCGCTGGCCGCGGACGCGCTCGCTCCTTATGATCTCACCTTCGCTGCGCTGCCCACCGGCGCAGACCGCGCGGCGAAGGGCGAACCAGCATGTGCGGATTCATCGGCATCTTCGGCCCGGACGGCATGGACGTCGCGGGCGAGATCTACGAAGGCCTCCTCGCGGTCCAGCACCGCGGCCAGGACGCGGCGGGCATCATCACCTTCACGGACTCGTTCCACGTGAAGAAGGGGCTCGGCCTCGTCCTCGAGATCTTCAACGAGAACAACATGCCGCGCCTGCGCGGCAACCTCGGCGTCGGTCACGTGCGCTACCCGACGGTCGGCGGCGGCAAGAAGGACGACGCGCAGCCGTTCCACCTGACGTTCCCCATCGGCATCGCGATGGCGCACAACGGCAACGTCACGAACTACGCCGAGCTGCTCGAGAAGCACTTCAAGCGCAGCGGCACGCGCTTGAACTCCTCGTGCGACGTCGAGGTGATCCTCTTCGCGTTCGCGAACGCGCTCCAGGCGCGCCTCGTCCCGCCGCACCGTCCGACGGCCGAGGACGTGTTCGCCGCCGTCCAGCACGTGTACTCCGAGGTCAAGGGCGCCTACTCCGTCGTCGCGACGATCCCCGACGTCGGCATGGTCGCGTTCCGCGATCCGTACGGCATCAAGCCGTGCGTGTTCGGGCAGAAGACGACCGCGGAGGGCCGTTGGTTCGCGTGCGCGAGCGAGAGCGTGGTGCTCGACGTGAACGGCTACGAGCGCAGCTTCGACCTCGACGCCGGCGAAGCGGTGTTCGTGGGCATGGACCGCAAGCTCGTCCGGAAGAAACTCTCGGACAAGCCGCACCGTCCGTGCGTGTTCGAGCTCGTCTACTTCGCTCGGCCGGACTCGTTCCTCGACGACGTCTCCGTCTACAAGACGCGCGGACGTTTCGGCGAAGCGCTGGCGCGGCAGTGGATCGATTCGGGCGCGCCGATGCCCGACTCGGTGATCCCGATCCCGGACAGCTCGCGCGACGCGGCGCTCGCGATGGCGATGGAGCTCGGCGTCCCGTACCGCGAGGGGCTCGTCAAGAATCGCTACATCGGCCGCACGTTCATCATGCCGAGCCAGAAGGGCCGGCAGAATTCGATCCGGCGCAAGCTGAACCCGATCAAGCTCGAGTTCGAGGGCAAGGACGTCCTGCTCGTCGACGACTCGATCGTCCGCGGCAACACGGCGCGCAAGATCGTGCAGATGGCGCGCGACGCGGGAGCGAAGAAGGTCTACCTCGCCTCGTGCTCGCCGCCGCTCGTCGCGCCGTGCCCGTACGGCATCGACATGCAGTCGAAGCGCGAGTTCATCGCCGCGCACGCGACGAACGACGAGGTCGCGGAGCTGCTCGGCATCGACCACCTCGTGTACCTCGAGCGCGAGGCGATGAACGCCGCCGCGCGCGCCGGCAACCCGAAGATCGAGAAGTTCTGCAACGCGTGCTTCACGGGCGAGTACCCGACGGGCGACATCACCGTGGAGCGCTTGACCGCGCTCGAAGAAGAGCGCGTCCAGAACCGCGGCGAGGTCGGCTGCGGCGCCCGCTGAAGCGCCGCACGAGTCGAGCTTCAACGCGCTTGCCGGCATCGATGCCGGCGAGCGCGTTCGTTTCCAAACCGAGCGAACCGGCCCGGAGCGTTCGGCTTCTGCGGAAGGCCGACAGGCCCCGCGGGGGAGTCGCGGGAGAAGGCGCACGACGCCCGAGGAAAGGTGCGCAGGCGCGCGACCCCGCGTGGCGTTTCGACGTCGAAGGGTGTAGAGAGAGCCTTGGTCGAGGACCCTGAGCTCGTCTCGCGCGAGCTCCTCGTCGCCCGCGCGGACTGACGGCCGCGCGCTGGACGAGCCATTCCCCTCGACGGACTGGCTTTTCCCGAGCTGTTCGAGGCCTCCGTGACCCCCGAATCGTCCTCCGAAACTCGTCGACGCGAGGCGCTCGCCGAAGCCCCGCTCCTGCCCTCGCCCCAGCCTCCGCGCACGGCTGTCGACCTCGATCCGAGCGTTCCGGGCCTCTTCACGGCCAATCCCGTGCCGATGTGGATCTTCGACCTCGACACGTTGCGCATCCTCGAGGTCAACGCAGCCGCTTGCGCGTTGTACGGCTACACACGCGCCGAGTTCCTTCGTCTGTCGATCCTCGACCTGCGACCCGCGGACGAGCGGGACGCGGTGACGCACCACCTCCGTACGGTGCCGCCCGGCCTCGTGCAGGCTGGGCTCTGGCGGCACAGACGCGCCGACGGCTCACCGCTCCTCGTGGACATCACCTCGCATGCGATCGAATTCGGCGGACGCGCCGCACGCTTCGTCTCCGCGCGCGACGTGACGGAGCGCGAGCGCGTCGTTCACGAACTCGGCACGAGCGAGGCTCGGGTGCGACTGCTGCTCGAAGGCTCGGGAGACGCGATCTTCCTGATGGACCCGAGCGGCGAGCGCGTCGAGTTCGCCACTCCGTCCGCAGCCTCGATCTACGGCTACTCGCCCGAGGAGTTCCGGGCGCACCCGGGCCGTTGCAAGGACGTCGTCCATCCCGACGATCTGCCCCGCGTCGTGGAGGCCCTGCAGTCCCTGCGCCTCCAGCCGCGTGTCGAGGTGGAGTATCGAATCCGCCACGCGAACGGGAGCTCGCCTTGGGTTCACGCCCGGATGTGGATGATGAAGGACGCGCACGGGGTCGCGTGCATCGCCGCGAGCGTCCGCGACATCACCGAGTCACACCTGGCGCAGGAACAGCTGCGTTTGGCGAACGACGAGTTGGAGGCCCGCGTCCAGCAGCGCACGCGGCAACTGCAGGAGCTCCACCGCGAAGCGCGCTCGTACGCGTACACGGTCGCGCACGATCTGCGCGCGCCGCTGCGCGTGCTCCAGGGGTTCTCGCAGCTCCTGCGGCAGGAGCACGAGGCGGAGCTCTCGGGGGATGCGCGCGAGCTCCTCGTCCGCATCGGGGACGCGGCGCTGAAGCTCGACCGCATCGTCAACGGGCATCTGACGCTCGCGCACCTCGAGCGGCACGAACTCCAGCTCGAACGGGTCGACCTGCGCGCGCTCGTGGAGGACGTCGTGCGCGAACAACGCGGGCTCATCGAAGGGCGACGAGTCGAGTTCGCCGTGCGCGAGCTGCCCACGGTCGTCGGCGATGCGGTGCTCCTGCGTCAGCTCTATTCGAACCTCGTCTCGAACGCGCTCAAGTTCACGCGTGAGCGCGAGGTCGCGCACGTCGAGTGCGGTGCGGCGGAGCGCGCCGGGGAGCTCGCGCTCTACGTCCGCGACGACGGCATCGGCTTCGATCCGGCTCAGGCCGGGACGCTCTTCGCGCCGTTCCACAGGCTCGACGAGCGTTACGAGGGCACCGGGATCGGCCTCGCGACGGTTCAGCGGATCGTGCAGCGTCACGAGGGCCGCGTCTGGGCCGAAGGCGAACCCGGGAAGGGGGCGACCCTCTGGTTCACGCTCGGCACGGTGGGCCCGGACGAGGCGCGTCCGGCTTCGTGAGGCCTGCCGCAGCTCCGCGTTCCGTTGGACGTCGCGCAGCGGAGCACACGCCGTCCCCGCGCGAGGAGCGCGGCCGAAGTCGGCGTCGAGCTCACGCCGCCGGAGCGCATGTTCTCGCCCCGCGAGTCCGATAGGATGCCCGGCTCGTCCGCGCATGCGCGTCCTGATCACTTCGCCCGTCTTCCCGCCCGACCTCGGCGGTCCGGCCGTGTACGTGCCGAGCTTCGCGCGGTTCCTCCAGGAGCGCGGGCACACGGTCAAGGTCGTCGCGTTCTGCGCGGACAAGGAGCCGAAGGGTCATCCGTTCCCCGTCGTCGCGATCCCGCGCGGTCCGCTGCCGATCCGCTACGTGAAGGCGTTCTTCGCGGTGCTGCGCGAAGCGAAGGACGTCGACGTCGTGTACGTGAACGAGCACCTCGCGCTGCTCCACGTGCTCGCGGGCAAGCTGCGCGGGAAGCCCGTGCAGATCCGCATCATGGTCGACGGCGCGTGGGAGATCGCGCATCGGAAGGGCTGGTGCGGCGACGACGACATCGTCACGTTCCAGACGAAGACGTACGGCTGGCAGGTGAAGCTCACGCGCGCGCTCCAGAGGAAATGGTGGAGCTGGTGCGGGCACGTCATCGCGTGCAGCGAGTTCCTGCGGCAGATCCTCGTGCGCGACTACGGCGTCGCGCCGGACAAGGTGCAGACGGTGATGAACGCGTACCACGGTCCGCCGCCCGACACGCTGAAGGCGACGCGCGACGAGGCGCGCAAGGAGCTCGGGCTCGCGCGCGAGCGCCGCTACGTGCTCACGATCTGTCGCTTGATGGGTTGGAAGCGCGTCGACGGCATCATCGAGGCGCTGAAGGAGCTCCCGAGCGACGTCCACCTGCTCGTCGCGGGCGACGGCGACATGGAGCACGCGTGGAAGGAGCTCGCGCGCTCGCTCGGGCTCGCGGAGCGCGTCACGTTCCTCGGCAACGTGCCGCACGCGAAGATCCCGCTCTACATCCGCGCGGCGGACGTGTTCGTGCTGAACAGCCGCTACGAAGGGCTCTCGCACACGCTGCTCGAGGTGCTCACGCTCGGCACGCCGATCGTCGCGAGCAACGTCTGCGGCAACCCCGAGGTCGTCGAGGACGGCGTGAACGGCTTCCTCGTCGGACCGTTCGACTCGAAGGGGCTCGCGGAGCGCATCCGGACGCTCTTGGACGACCCCGCGCTCGCGAAGCGCTTCGTCGAGGCGGGACTCGCCCGCCGCGCGCGCTTCGACCGCGCGACGACGTTCGGCGAGGTCGAGAAGGCGCTGCAGCGTCTCGTCGAAGCTCGCGCGCGCGCCTAGCGCGGACGCCGGCTCGAGGCTTCGCGTTCAGGCGCGCGTCACGCGGAACTCACGACGCGGCCTCGAAGGCCACGCGGGCGAGCTCGCGCACGCGCTCGAACGGGACGGCAAGCCAATCGGGTTCGCAGGCGGACGCATCGGGAAGCCGGAACCGCACCTGGAGATTGCCGTCGAGGCCGAGGGCGCCATGTTGCGCGAGCGGCACCCGGAGCACGATCGGTTTCGTCCCGGCGACGAAGCCGAAGACGATCCCGGTCTTCGGGTGCACGAGCGCGGGCCGACCGTGGACGATCCAGGCGCAGCGCTCCGGGAGCTCCGCGTCGACCTCGTCCCAGAGCACCCCGACGAGATCCGGGTGGGCGCCGAGCTCCCATTCGTCGACACGCCCGCGCGGAGCGCTGCGTTCGTACCTCGGAAGACGCTCGAAACGTCCGAGGCACTCGAGGACGGCCCCGTTGGCGGGGTGGGAAAAATCGACCCGGTCCTTGGCTTGGTGCATGCGTGCGGATCCTACCGCGACCCCTAGGGGGTGCGGGCGCTTCGGAGTCGGGAGGCGTCGAGCTCGCGCGACGTCCCGCGCGCTCGCGTAGTTGCCGCGCTCGATCGGAGAACCTATGGGGAATCGTTTCAGCGGTCGACGGGGCCGCTCGGCGCCAACTCGAACGCCGCCGATATACTTCGAAACGTCTCTCGCTTCCTCGACGGACGCTCGCCGAGCAGGAAGCGGCAACTCCGGTCCCTACGCATGGTCGCCGCCCTCAAACGTCCGCTCCGCGTCCTCTTCATCGAGGAGTATCTGCCCCAGGAAATGCTGGGGATCATGTGGCTTTCGCGCGCCATCAAGGACGCGGGCCACGAGACGAAGTGCTTGTTCATCCCGGACAAGCAATGGATCGAGAAGGTCCAGGAGTACGCGCCCGACGTCGTCTGCTACTCGGTGACGACGGGCATGCATCTCTACCTCGCGGACGTCAACCGCAAGGTGAAGAAGGTGCTGCCGAACGTGCTCAGCGTCTTCGGCGGGCCGCACGCGACGTTCAGCCCCGAGTTCGTGGAGACCGACGGCGTCGACGCGGTGTGCCGCGGCGAAGGCGAGCTCGCGATCGTCGAGCTCCTCGAGCGCCTGCGCGAAGGGCGAAGCCACTACGACGTCCAGAACTTCTGGTTCAAGCGCCGCGACACGGGCGAGATCGTCCAGAACGAGAACCGCCAGCTCGTCCAAGACATCGACAGCCTTGGGTTCCCCGACCGCGACGTGATCTACGAAGCGGGCGCCATCTACCGCGACAGCGACCGCAAGGTGTTCGTGAGCCAGCGCGGCTGCCCGATGCCGTGCTCCTTCTGCTTCCATCACGCGATGAAGAAGAAGGTCTACAACGCGCGCAACAGTGCCTACGTGCGCAAGCGCAGCGTGAGCCACGTGATCGACGAGATCAATCACGTGCGTCGCAAGTACAACCTGAAGTTCGTCCACTTCCTCGACGACATCTTCAACCTGCGCAACGAGTGGCTCGACGAGTTCTGCGAGCGCTACCCGAAGGAAGTCGGTCTCCCGTTCGACGTGATCCTCATGGCGAACATGACGACCGAGGAGCACATCAAGAAGCTCAAGCAGGCGGGCTGCGTCTACGCCCGCATCGCGTTCGAGGCCGCGAGCGACTACGTGCGCAACGCCGTCTTCAAGAAGAACACGACGCGCCAGCAGCTCACCGACGCCGCGGGCTGGATCAAGAAGTACGGGATCCGCCTCGGCTCGCTGAACATGCTCGGCGGACCCGGCGGCACGATGGCCGACGAGTTCGACACGGTGAAGCTCAACATCGAGTGCAAGGTCGACCACCCGCTCGTGTCGCTGATGCAGCCGTACCCGATGTTCGACATCGCGGACATGACGCGCGAGATGGGCTACGCGGTCGCGGGCTACGACGACTTCCCGACCAAGTTCAACCGCACGACGTCGATCCTCTACGAGAACAAGACGGAGATCGAGAACCTCCACAAGCTGTTCCCGATCCTCGTGCGCTATCCGTGGCTGATGCCGCTCGCGCCGAAAGCGATCAAGCTGCGGTTCATGCAGAAGCCCTATTTGATCGCGTACATGCTGTACAGCGAGTACATGGTCGCGGAGCAGGCGAAGCTCTACGCGCACGCTCAAGGGCTCTCCGGGCCGCGCTACTGGGCCTGGGTCGACTTCACGCGCCGCCTCGGCACCAAGGGCGTCCTCCGGGTCTACCAAGTCGTCTTCGCCCGGTTCTTCGACAAGTTCTTCTCGCCGAGGCAGGCGCAGCTCGCGCTCCAGATGGGCGACGAGCGCGTCGTCGCGCACATGGACTGACCCACGCTGCACGCGTTCGCCTCGAGAGCCCGGTTCGGCCGGGCTCTCGTCGTTTCCGAGGACGACGAAGAGGAAGCTCGCGCTGGAAATGCCATGCTCGCGCCAGCGCACCGCGCGCGCTCGCCAGGACCCCCCATGCACGCCTTCCTCCTCGCCCTCGCGGCGTTCTCGTCTCCTTCCGTTCCCACCGCTCCCGTCGCGTTCGTCCGCGCGGACACCGACGCGAAGCTCGAAGCCGCCGTCGACCGCATCGCAGCGGAGCACCTGACGAAGCCCGGCGCCGTCGGGCTCTCGGTCGCGATCGCGCGCAAGGGCGAGGTCGTCCTCGCCAAGGGCTACGGCCGCGCGGACCTCGAGTTCGACGCGCCCGCGAACGCCGAGACGTGCTTCCGCATCGGCTCCGTCACGAAGCAGTTCACCGCGGCGCTCGTGATGAAGCTCGTCGAGCGGAAGACGCTCGCCCTCGACGACGATCTCTCGAAGTGGGTGCCCGAGTTCCCGCTGCAAGGCAAGCACGTCACGCTGCGCCAGCTCCTCCAGCACACCTCCGGCATCCCGAGCTACACGGACATCGGCGCGGCGTGGGAGGCGAAGTGGCCGCTCGAGCTCACGCACGAGGAGCTGCTCGCGCTCGTCAAGGACAAGCCCTTCGACTTCGAGCCCGGGACGCAGTGGGCGTACGACAACACGGGTTACTACCTGCTCGGGATGGTGCTCGAGAAGGCGAGCGGCAAGAAGTACGAGGACCTGCTCCGCGACGAGATCACGACCCCGCTCGGCCTCACGCGCACGCGGCGCGACTCGAACGTCGACCTGATCCGGAACCGTGCGCAGGGCTACGCGTGGCAGGGGCGCGGCGCGCAGGGCGACCTCGTCAACGACCAGCCCTACGGCACGAACCAACCGGGCGCGGCGGGCTTCCTGCTCTCGACGGCGCGCGATCTCGTGACGTGGTCGATGGCGCTTTCGAGCGGGAAGGTCGTGTCGAAGGAGTCGTTCACGCTCATGACGACGCCCGCGGTGCTCCCCGATGGGAAGGACACGGGCTACGGCTTCGGCTTGATGCTCGACGAGTTCGAAGGGCGCAAGCGCATCGGCCACGGCGGCGGCATCTTCGGCTTCAACTCGTTCCTCGGGTGGTTTCCCGACGAGGACGTGTACGTCGCGGTGATCAGCAACGGCGAGGCACTCTCGTCGAACCAGGTCTTCGCCGACCTCGCGTGGCCTGCGCTCGGCGTCGAGCGTCCGGCGCCGAAGGACCTCGCGATTCCAGCCGATGTGCTGACGAAGCTCGCCGGCGTCTACCGCATCACGGCGCTCGGCGTTTCCGCCGACGTGACGAGCGCGGACGGCAAGCTCTACCTGCAGGCGCGCGCTCCGGGGCAGCAGAAGTTCCGCCTGCAGTGGCAGGGCGGAGACGAGTTCCGCGCGGACTTCGATCGCAACGTGAAGATCGTCTTCGCCGCGGACGGCGCGACGTTCCGTCTCTACCAAGGCGGCGGCGTGTTCGAAGCGAAGCGCACGCCCTGACGCGCACGCGCCGCGGAGGCCGAGTTCGCTTCGAGGACCGAAGCACGCGGGCTGGACCGCGCCGCGGGCATGTGCTCTCCTCGGCGAACTCTCCGCGATCCCGCGGAGCGCGAGGAACAGCAGATGGAAGACAGCGGACTGGGCGGAGGCGAGTGGGCGTTCATCCTGATCGTCCTCGGCGTCGCCGTGGCGATCGGGATCGTCATCAACGCAATCGTCTGCTGGCTCACGTCGAGCGCGCTCTCGAGCGTTCCGAGCGAGCACCGAGAGATGGAGCCGGGCCTCGTCTGGCTCCTCTTGATCCCGTGCTTCGGCGTCTTCTGGTCCTTCTTCGTGTTCCCGAAGGTGGCGCGCTCGTTCCGGCGGGCGTTCGAGGCGCGCGGGGAGACGCGCCACGGCGATTGCGGTGTCGCGATCGGATGGTGGATCGCGATCTGCGCCGTGCTCGGCATCGTTCCGTGCGTGAACTACGCCGCGGGTCCGGCCTACCTGATCCTGCTCATCCTGTTCCTCGTCAAGATCCACGGCTTCAAGCAGGAGCTCTCGAACTCCGGGCCGCCGGTGTTTCCCAACGCCTGACTTCGGCGACGCTCATCGGAACCCTCGAACGACACGTGGGTTCGACGACAAGCGACGCATGCTCCCAACCCAAGCACCACGATCCGTGAAGACCCCGCCGAACTCGATCGTCCCGCGCCTCTTCCTCGGAGTCGCTGCGCTCTTCCTGGGAGCGGCCTGTTCGTGCTCGGGCGGTTCGGAGCACCCGAACGTGATCCTGATCGTCGTCGACACGCTGCGCGCGGATCGGGTCGGCTGCTACGGCTACTCGCGGCCGACGACGCCGGAGATCGACGACCTCGCGAAGGACGGGATGCGCTTCGAGAACTGCGTCGCGCAGGCGCCGTGGACGCTGCCTTCGATGTCGTCGATGCTGACGAGCCGTTACCTGACGCAGCACCGCGAATGGCCCGAGCCCGAAGTGGTTCCGCTCGCCGAGTGCTTCCAGCAGGCGGGCTACGCGACGGTCGGCGTGTCCGCGAACGTGCTGCTCGCGAAGGACCATCACTTCGATCGCGGCTACGACGACTACGACGCGTCGTTCGGCCCCGCGGACAACGACGGCAAGCCGTTCGACATGCTCTACGACGCGATCTGGGCGCCGGTCGAGAAGGCGCTCGCGACGAAGAAGCCGCTGTTCCTCTCCGTGCAGCCGTTCGATCCGCACTTCACCTACAAGCCGCACCCCGAGTTCGACGCGCAGCTCCCTTGCGACGGAGCGATGCCCGCGCAGCCCAGCGGCTGGTGGCAGAAGACGCTCGCGGAAAGCGGCGTGCCCGCGCCCGCCGACGATCCCGATTGGGGCGACCACGCGCGCGCGCTCCAACACCTGCGCGGTCAGTACGAGCAAGAGGTGCGCTTCACCGACGAATGGCTCGGCAAGACGCTCGCGCGCTTGAAGGAGCTCGGCGTGCTCGAGAACGCGGTCGTCGCGATCGTGTCCGACCACGGCGAGGGACTCTGGGAGCACAAGAACAAAGGCGCGCGCTCGTTCCTGAAGGAGTGGCTCGCGACGAAGGGCCCCGACGGCTACTTCTTCGCCGGGCACGCGCACCACGTGTACGAAGAGGCGATCCACACGCCGATGATCCTCTGGGGGAAGAACGTCCCGCGCGGCGTGAGCTCCGCGCCCGTCGAGAACTCGGACCTCTACCCGACCCTGTGCGCGCTCGCGCGCATCGAGCCGCCGAAGTCGAAGGCCGGTCGACCGCAGTGCGTCGGTCGCGATCTGACGCCGCTCTTCGCCGCGCCGAAGGAGCTCCCGGCCGGCTGGCGCGACCACACGTTCAGCTTCGCGTACAACGTCGCGACGGTGCGCGAGCACTCGACCGGGCTCAAGCTCGTCACGCCGACGTGCTCGTTCACCGACGTCGAGCAGTTCGGCATCCCCGTCGAGCTGTTCCATCTGCCGAGCGACCCGCACGAGCGCACGAACCTCGCGAGCGCGCGGCCCGCGGACGTCGCGCGGCTCACGAAGCTCCTGCAGCAGGAGATCGTCAAGCACCCGACCGTGACGACGTGGGGGATGAAGAAGCCCGACGAGACGGCGGTGCTGCAGGGGCTCGGCTACATCGGCTTCGGCGAAGGCGATCGCCCGAACCCGAGCGTGCTCTGCACGCAGTGAACGCGCGCGGCCCAGCGCGCGCACGGTGCCGGGCCGACCAGGGACCTGCGGCGTCGCCGAGAACCGACGCTGCCGAGTCGCCCGCGTGCGACGGCGTCCCCGACGTGCGCGGAGTAGAGTGTCGGGGATGTCGAAGCTCCTCCGCCGCGCGCTCGGGACCGCCGCGCTCCTCGCCCTCGCGGCGTGTTCGGGCGACGCGCGCCGCCCCAACGTCGTCCTGATCGTCGTCGACACGCTCCGCTCCGATCGCCTCGGCTGCTACGGCTATCCGCGTGCGACGAGCCCGGAGATCGACGAGCTCGCGAAGGAAGGCGTGCTCTTCGAGGACTGCACGTCGCAAGCGCCGTGGACGATGCAGTCGATGCCGTCGTTGCTCGCGGGGCGGTACCTGACGCAGCACAGGAACTGGCCCGATCAGGCGCACGTGCTGCTCGCGGAGCAGTTCCAGCGCGCCGGCTACGCGACGATCGGCGCGTCGGCGAACGACCTGCTCACGAGCGAGCTGCAGTACGACCGCGGCTTCGACGAGTACGACGCGTCGTCGCTCCCGAACGAGGTGGACAAGCCGTTCGACGTGCTCGTGAAGGACTTCCTGCCCAAGCTCGACGCGCTCCACGCAAAGCGTCCCGAGAAGCCCGTCTTCGTCTACCTCCAACCCTTCGATCCCCACTTCCCGTACCTCGAGCACCACGAGTTCGATGCGCAGCTCCCGACGGACGAGACGGAGCCCGTGCGCCCCGACGGCTGGCAAGCGGCCGAGGTCGCGCGCCGCGGAGCGCCCGCGCCCGCGAACGATCCGGGTTGGGCGAGCGAGCTCGTCGGTCTGCGCCATCAACGCGGGCTCTACGACCAGGAAGTGCGCTTCACCGATCGCGAGCTCGGCGCGTTCCTCGATGCGCTGCGCGCGCGCGGTCTGCTGGACAACGCCGTCGTCGCGATCGTGTCCGACCACGGCGAGGGGCTCTGGGAGCACGTGAACAAAGCGGGCGCGGAGAAGCTCGCGACGCTCGGCCCGAACGGCTTCTTCTTCGCCGGGCACGCGTACCACGTGTACGAAGAGGCGGTGCGCACGCCCTTCGTGCTGTGGGGTCGCGGCGTTCCGAAGGGCGAGCGCTTCACGGCCCCGGTCGAGAACGTCGACCTCTTCCCGACGTTGTGCGCGCTCGCGGGCGTCGCTCCGCCCGTCGACGCACAGGGGAAGGTCACGCTCGACGGACGCGACCTCACCCGGCTGTTCGGCGGACCGAAGGAAGGCCCGCGCGATTGGCGTGAGCACGTCTTCGCGTTCATGCCGCACGTCGCGATGGTCCGTGAGCGCTCGACCGGGCTGAAGTTGATCGCGCCGACGTGCTCGTACCGCGCACCGGAAGAAGGCGTGCCGACGGAGCTCTTCGACGTCCCGCGCGATCCGGACGAGCGCATGAACCTGCTCCCGTCACGCGCGAACGACGCGACGCGCCTTCTCGACGTGTTGCAGCGCACGATCGACGCGCACCCGACGCGGACGACGTGGAACCAACCGAAGCCGCCGAAGCTCCAGCGGAAGATCAGCGGGCACGGCTACGACGGCGTCGGGGACAACCCCGACGAACCGAAGGAGCACGGCTACGAGAGCCTCGAGAAGAAGCCGCCGCCGGACCCGCGCGTGAAGTGCGATTGAACGGGCGGCGCGAGTGGAGTTCGGACCCCGGCCCGCGCCGCGACCGCTCGATCAGCGCGCGTCGAAAACGCGCGGATGGTGTGTGACGACGACGTGCCAGCCCTCCGGCGGAGCGTCGTCGATGCGCGCGCAGAAGATCGCCGCCGCGGCGGGCGGATCCGAGGTGACGGGCTCGCGGTAGTTCGCCTTCGACGAGCGCCAGACGCGCCCGTCGGCGTCGACGACGTCGACGTCGGCGTAGCCGATCACCTGGCCGCGGCGCAGGTGCGGAGCCTCGACCGTGCCCCAGACGAGCAGCGCTCCGTTCTCGCACGAGGTCTGCACGGCGCCCTGCAGCGCCGGACCGTCCGCCCAGTGCGTCTCCGAGCGCGTGTCGAGCGAAAGCGCCGGATCGGGCACGGAAACACAGCTCGCGATCGAGATGGACGTGAAGACCGACGCGCACAATGCGCGCAGTGAGTGATTCATGGACCCTGCTCCAGAACCGCGGCGTCACGAGCTGCCACACTCGAAATCGACGACGCGCTGCGGGAGCTTCGGCCGTCGTGGAGGGGGTTCTTGAGGCGGAGTCGCGCCGTCGTATCAGCGGGGCGCGAGCGTTCGCGACGGCCCCGAGCGGCTCCACCGATCCAATCGATGCGCAGGCCGTGGACAGGGGCGCGGGGCCCCCGAGCAGGCCTTTCTTTCCACGTCGTCCGCGCTCAGCAGTCCGAGTACTTCCAGTTCCGCGACTTGCCTTGCGCGAGCCACTCGACGGCGGTCTCGATGCGCCGAGCGCGGGTTTCGTCGCGTTTGGCTTCAGCGATCCACTCGACGTACTCGCGCTGGTGGCTCGGTCGGAAGGCGTCGAAGTGCTTCCTCGCCTTCGCGTTTCTCGCGAGCGCGGCGCGGAACTCGGGGTGCATTTTCGGGGGCGTCTTGGGCACGGTCTTCTTGCGCACGACCTTCACCCCGTCCTCGTTCAGCTTCATCGCCTTCTTCACGTAGCGCGCGAGCACCGCCTTCGAGGGCAGATCGTCGACGCTCGTGAGCCGCCCGAAGCTGCCCATCGCCTCCTTCGCCTTCGTGTCGCCGTCGACGACGAGGTCGTGCTTCCAGAAGCCGAACGCGCAGTGCGCTTTGAACGAGGCCATGCCGCAGAGGATGCCCTCGTACTCGAACGAGGGATGCCCCCACTTCATCGTCTCGACCACGTCCGGGCACGCGGCGTTCACGACCGCGCGCAAGTGCGTGAGGACGGGTCGAGCGAAGGGCGCAGCCTTCTCGATGTAAGCGTCGATGCGCGGATCGCGGGTTCCCATGGACACACTCCTCGTGAAGCGGCTCGCGTGCGGGCAGGCGTGCGTCGAGCGAGCCCTCGATGCACGCGCCGTTCAGGGTAACCGTTGCGTGGAAGCTGCGCCGCGCCGCTGCCCGGCTTGGATGGCCGTGCCGCGCGCCGTCGCGCGGACTTGCTGTTTCGACGCGAGTGCGTACTTTGTGCCCACCATGCCCGCGCAGCCCATTCGCGTCATCCAGTCCATCCTCGTGGCCCTCATGGCCGGGCTCGTGCTGTTTGGGGGAGTCACGGGGTTTCTCCGTTGGACGAGCGGCCCAGTCGGGAGCGGAGCGCCGGTCGAGGTGCTCTTGATCGTCGTCGCGGCGGTCTACGTCGGGTGCGCCGTGGCGAGCGTCGTCGTGCGATCGAAGCTCGCCGCGCGCGCACGAGCGAATCGAACGGAGAACGTGGAGCTCCTGCGGAAGGACCTCCTCCCGAACGAACTCCGGGCCGCGGCGATCGTCGGCGCCGCGCTCGCCGAGGGGCCTGGTTTGCTCGCGGCGGTCGTCGTGTTGATCGGCGGACCGGTGTACCTCCTCGCGCTCGTGCTCGTCTCTGTGCTGTGGATCGCGAAGCAGATTCCGACCCGCACCAGCGCCGAGGACCTCCTCGCCGGCGCTTCCTGACGTCCAAGGAAGTTCGAGCGGCGGTCGGAGCGTCCGCCTGAACCGACTGTCATCGCCTCGCGAACGCCGGGCGAAGTAGCCTCCAACCATCGGCGGTTCGACCGCTGCTCGTCGCTCCAGCGCGGAGCTGCGGGTGGGCACGGACTCCGATCGAGTGCGCGGCTGGCCGCGGGTCCGGTGTGTGCGTCGACGTCGTGCGACGCGTCACCACGGTCGCGTTCGCGACTCGCCTCTCCTTCGATTCGAGCCGACCATGCGCCTCTCGATCTCGTCAGCCGTCCTCGCCGCTTTCCTCTCCGTCCCGCTCTTCGCTCAGACGCCTTCGTACGTCCAGCCGATGGCCGCGAACGGAGGGACGCTGCGTCCCTCGCAGTACTGGATCGATCCGACGGGGCAGAACGACTACGACACGGACGCGCAGGCGTGGGAGGACTTCACGCTGCCGCAGACCACGACGATCACGCGTGTGCGCTGGTGGGGCGAGGCCGCGCCCTCGCTCGGCTTCGCAGTGGGCTTCTACTATCAGGACCCCAACACGATCGCCGTTCAGCCGGACATCTTCCGCGCCGGATGGACTCCGGTCTATCTGCACGTGTTCCCGACCGTCACGCAGACCTCCGTCGGCGGGTCGATGTACCAGTTCGACGTCACGTTGACGACGCCCGTCACGTTTCAAGCGAACACGCGCTACTTCGTCTCGGTCGTCGGCCAAATGCCGACCGCGGGACCTTACTGGCAATGGGCGTCGAGTCCCACCGGCACGAACGGCACGTTCTGGTGGCAGCGCGGCCTGCACATGTATTTCCACCTCGGCGACAACCGTGCAGTCGCGCTGGCGGGCACGGATGGATTCCCCGTCGGCAACTCGTTCTGCGTGGGCGACGGTAGCGTGCTCGCCTGCCCGTGCGGCAACAACAGCCCCGTCGGCTCGAATCGCGGATGCCTGAACTCCTCGGGCGTCGGCGGCGGGCTCTCTGCGACGGGCGTCGCGAGCGTTGCAAGCGACTCGGTGAAGCTGTGGGCGAGCGGAATGACGGGTTCGACCTGCGTCTTCTTCCAGGGCTCCGCACAAGGCACGCCGGTGGTCGTCGACGACGGAATGGGTTGTGTCGGCGGGACGATCGTGCGCCTCGGCACGAAGGCGATCACGGCGAGCGCGAGCTCCTACCCGCAGGTCGGCGACTCCACGATCAGCGTGCGGGGCGCGCTTCCGTCGATCGGCGGCACGTACACGTATCAGACGTTCTACCGCAATGCGTCGGCCGCGTTCTGTCCGCCGGCGACCTCGAATCGCACCAACGGCGTCCTCTTGACCTGGGCGCCCTAGTTCCAGCTCCTTCCGCGCGGCGCGCCGGTCCGAGGTCGTGACGACTTCGCCGGCGCGCCGCGGTTTTTCAGCGAGTCGATCGCGCGGCATTCCGTCCGCGGAATCAAGCCGTCGAGCAAAGGAACTCGACGGAGCGCAAGCGTACCCGCCCCGGAGTGGCTCGCGGGAATCGTGCGGCACTCGTTCAAACAAATGAGTTCCCACAAAGTGTTGTACTCGCCGTAGACGCTCCTAGAATTCGGCCCTCCAACGGGGCACAGCACGTTCTCTCGGTCGTGCCCCACCCCCAATAAGGATCCCCCTCATGGCGAACGAATCCGACATCCAGTCCCTGATAGCGAACTTCACCGAACAACTGACTCAGGTGATTCGCCGCAAGACGCTCGAACAGGTCCTCTCCGCACTCGGTGGAGACGCTCCTGCTGCGGCTCCGGCGCGCCGCGGTCCCGGCCGGCCGCGTGCGGCGGCGACCGCCAAGCCCGCGCGCAAGGCGAAGGGCGGCAAGCGCTCGCCCGAGGAAATGGAGCAGTTCACGCACGATCTGGCCGCGTTCGTGAAGGCGAACCCGGGTCAGCGCGGTGAGCAGATCGCGGCCGCGCTGAAGACGGACGTCAAGACGATGCGCCTCCCGATGTTGAAGCTGATCGCCGCGAAGGCAATCACGACGAAGGGCCAGCGACGCGGCATGACCTACTTCCCGGCCGGCGGCGGCGCGGCTCCCAAGGCGGACGCGTCCGCGAAGAAGGCTGAAGCGCCCGCCAAGAAGGCGAAGCGCGGCGGCAAGAAGAAGGCGGCCTGAACGTGGCGAAGAAGACGATGACCCCGAACGACGGCACCACGCGCACCCGCAGGACCGAGGAAGACCGCATCCGCGAGCTCGAAGCCAAGATCGCCGAGCTCAAGGCGCGCGCCGAGGCGAAGAAGGTCAAGAAGGATCCGTCGCTGCGCCACATCAGCGCAGCGCTGCGCTCCATCGACAAGGCGCTCGCCTCGTCGCAGGACTCGGCGACGAAGTCCGTGCTCAACGAGTCGCGTGCGGCCCTGAGCGCGTGCCTCAGCTTGAACGGCGTCGCGGCGAAGAACGTTCTCGTTCCGCGTGCGCGCATGGCCGCGAAGGTCGACGAGGACGCTCTCGTGGCCTTCGTCCAGGCGAACCCGGGTGCGCGCGGCGAGGTGATCGCCGCGGCGCTGGGCACGGACACGAAGTCGATGCGCCCGGTCATGCACAAGCTGATCGACGCGAAGCGAGTCAAGACGAAGGGCGAGGCACGAGGGACGCAGTACTTCCTCGTCTGAGCCGACGCCGACGATCGACACCGACGAAGGCGCCCCACGGGGCGCCTTCGCTCGTTTTCTGGGGCTGTCGTGCCCGTCGAGCGGCCCGCCCACTTCCGCCGGAGGAGCGGAGTGCGCGCAAGATGCGTCGGCTCTCCGAGGTCGGGCACGTCCGAACTGGGCGGCTCTGCACGGGATCACGCGCGACGTCGCGAAGCATCCGGGGTGCCGTGCTCCCGCGGTTCCCGGCGTAGACCGGGCGAGTCGGTCGTCCCTGCGAGATTTCTCGGACTATCTCGTCCACTCGTGGCACCTTGGAGCACCTGGATCCCGAGCCGTCCGCGGACCGCACTGTACGGCCGTCGGCGTGAAGTCCAAACCATCGACGTCTCGTACCGTCTCCCGAGGCACGCAATGTTCCCCGCATTCGTCTGCAACACGTTCGGTTTTCTGCTCCTGACGACGATCGGGGTTCACACCCCGGTGCGGACCTCGCCGCACGCTCCCTCGGTTCCCGTGCTGCCCTGTTCGTTCGGCGGAGGGGCGCACACGCTGAGCTACGTTCCCGGCGCGACCACGCCGAACACGTTCGTCACCGCAGCCGATCCGGAGACCCGGCGGTTCCTCGTCTACGTGCCGAGCACGTACTCGGCGCAGCACGCGCCCTATCCGGTCGTGTACATGCTCCACGGCACGGGTCAGACGGCGCAGAACGCCGTCAACAACACGACGTGGAATCACGCCGCCGAAGTGCTCGAGTTCATCGCGGTGTACCCCGAGGCGCTGCCCTATTTGCTCGTCGACGGCACCACGCAGACGAAGTGGCACACCGACGAGGTCGAGCAGCACGCCGTGGATCCGTCCGAGCTCCCGATGGCGGACGACGTGCTCTTCCTGCGCGAGTTGCACGACACGCTCGGCGCGAGCCTGAACATCGACTGTCACCGGATCTACGCGACGGGCTTCTCGAACGGTGGGGCCTTCGTGAAGTCGAAGGTGCACGTCGACCTCTGGGACATCTTCGCCGCGACGACGTCGGCGGGGGGAATCGGGCTGGGGGGAGGAACGGCGGCGCAGAACTACCCGTCGAACGGCGCCGACTTCCGACCGCATTTCGAGGTCGTGGGGACGCTCGACGACAAGAAGCTCGAGAACTGCATCACCGCGGGCGATCTGCAGCCGGGCGACCTGCTCCCGCGCCACGTCGTCGACGTCGTCGCGACGCCGTGCATGTGGGACCCGCTGATGCTCTTCACGGACGCGCTCGGTCTCGACACCGCGCAGTACGCGACGATCGAATCGCAGGCGTTCACGCAGTTCCTGTGGAGCACCTCCGTGCTCGGCGCGGGTCCGCGCGAGTACCGCTTCCGGATCCTGCCGGCGATGACGCACGAGTACCCGAGCGGGACGAACTACCCGACGGACTACGTGCCGATCTTCTATGCGTGGATGAGTCAGTACACGCGGTGAGAGACGGTCCGTCCCGCCGGCTCCGGGCGGAGCGAGCGGCGGCCGACCCAGGTCCGTTCGTCGCGGACCTCGGGTCGGGAGGGGCTCCCTCTCGCCGATCCTGGCGGACTTCGATGGAATCGTGAACCCGCGCCCGCCGGGCGCGGCACTCGGTACGGCGAGGTCACCATGCACACCCCTGACTCCGCCAGCGTTCCGAACTCGATCGATTCCCTCCTCGCGCACGCGGATTGGGTGCGCTCGCTCGCTCGCCACCTCGTGCGCGACCCGGACTCGGCGTCCGAGGTCGAACAGGAGGTCTGGCGCGCGGCGCTCGAGCGCCCTCCGCAGCACGACGCGAACCCGCGCGGTTGGCTCGCGACGGTCGCGCGCAACGCAGCGCGCGCCCTGAAGCGCGGCGAGCGCCGTCGCACGCACCGCGAGGCCGCCGTCGCGCGCCGGGAGGCGCTCCCGAGCAGCGCGGAGCTCGTCGAGGAGGCCGCGCTGTCGCGCGAGCTCGCCGGCATCGTCCTCACACTCGACGAGCCGTACCGCACGACGATCCTGCTGCGCTACTTCCGCGATCTCTCGATCGACGAGATCGCGAGCGCACAGCGCCTCTCGCGCGAGACGGTGCGCACGCGCCAGCGGCGCGGGCTCGAGATGCTGCGCGGGCGCCTCGACGCGTCGCGCGGCGGACGTGCGAGCTGGATGGCCGCGCTCGCGCCGTTCGCGAGCGTCGAGTCGCGCACCGCCGCGGCGAGCGGAACCTCCGCGCTGTGGCTCGCGGCGGCGGCGCTCGTCGTCGCCGTGGGCACCTGGCTCGCGTGGCCGTCGTCGGATCCGAGCGCGCCGCTCGCGGAGGTCTCGCAGAGCGCGCTGGCGAAGCAGCCGGACGCGATGGCGGCTCGAGAAACCCCGAGCGTTTCGCCCGCGGACACGGACACAAGGCGAGCGAGCGCGCACGCCGCCGCCGTGCCCGCCGCGGCCCCGGCGGTCGCTCCTGCGGGCCGCCTCGTCGGAAGCGTGATCGACGCGAAAGGGCGAGCGCTCCCCGGACTCGAGCTCGTGCTGACCTCGAAGTACGCCGCGCGCGTCGAAGGCGACACCGTGGTCGTGCCGACACCGCCGCGCACGGCCGACGGTCGGCCCTTGGACGGCTCGCCGCGGTCGGGCAAGGCCGTCTTCGGCGGGTGGACGAGCTTCCACGTGAGCGCAGAAGAGCGCGAGATGTACCGGGAGATCCCGGAGGCCCTCGAGGACGAGCTCGCGCGCTTCGGGCACGCGGTGGGCCTGCGCGAAGCGCTGCTCGGCGAACCGCCGCCGTGCGTGCGCGCGCGAACGGACGCGGAGGGGCGCTTCGCGGTCGCGGTGCCGGAGGGCACGTGGGACGTCGAGGTCGCCGACGAGCACTCGATCGTCGCCTTGGAGCTCGACTCTCCCGCGTCGCCCGACTGGACGCTCGTCGTCGTCCCGGCCGTGCGCGTCGCGGGGTTCGTGCTCGACGAAGCCGGGACGCCGATCGACGGCGCGCAGGTTCAGCACTCGACATCGTCGGAGGCGTTGCGCGAGCTGCTCTTCGATCGTGAACGAACGATCGATCACTGGTCCGCGCGCGTGCTCCACTCGGGCAACGACGGTCGCTTCGAGTTCGCCAAGGTGCCGCGCTTCGAGAGCGACACGATCAGCGCGACGGCCGACGGGTTCCAGAGCACGCAGGCGACCGTCCCCGCGGTCGACACGCGCGACCTCCGACTGGTCCTCGCACGCAAGTCGGCCGAAGACGATCGGGCGCGGCTCAGCGGCATCGTCCTCGACGCCGACGGCCGGCCGGCGGAGGGCGCGAGCATCTACCTCGGGCAGGACCGGTGCAGCTCCGGCGCGGACGGGCGCTTCGAGCTCGTGCTCTCGTGCTGTCACGAAGGCTACTCGCTCGTCGCGCTGCGCAAGGGTTGCCAGCCCGCGGAGCTCGCGGACTTCGGGCGCGCGCGGATGACGAGCCAGGACGACCTCGTGCTGCGCCTCGGACCGGCCACGCGCTCGATCCGCGGACGCGTGATCGGACCCGACGGCGCCCCGGTCGCGCAAGCGAAGGTGCAGATCCTCGACGGCCTCGTCGTGGGGAGCGTTCAGTGCTGGGCGGAGGACGCGGCGGACGGTCGCTACGACTCTGCGGTCTCGACGGATGCGAACGGCGCGTTCGAGCTCGGCGGCCTGAGCGATCGCGCGTATCGCCTCGGCGCGTGGTGGGACGACGCGCACGTCGTCGTCTCGCCGCCGATCCCGGCGGGCAGCGCGGACGTCGTGCTCACGCTCCGCGCGGACGACGTTCGATCCGAGGTCCTCGGGCGAGTCGTGACGCGCCGCGGTGTGCCGCTCCGCGACGCCGAGGTCGGCGTGCGCCTCGACACGTACCGCACGAAGTCGAGCACGTCGTGGCGCACGTTCGGCAAGGTGACGACCGACGAACAAGGCGAGTTCGTGCTGCGCGACGTGCCGAAGACCTGGGTCGGACTCGTCGTGTCGGGCAAGGGGCTCCGGACGCTGCGGTGCGAGCTCCCGAGCGACCCGACCGCGGCCATCGTGCTCACCGCGGAGCTCGAAACGCGCGTCGAGCTCGACGTCGCGGACGAGCGCGTGCGCGCGGTTCAGTTCCTCGACGAGGAGGGGAAGGTGCTCCAGGTCTCGATCCACCTCCCCGGCGTCGTGTCCGGTCACGACCGCGTCGACCGCCGCGACGGCTCGTTCCCGCCGTTCGACGTGACGGACGCAGCCGTGACCGCCGTGCTCCAGACGAAGGAAGGCGAGCTCCGCCGCGTCCCGATCGAGATCGAACGCATCGCGGTGCAGCGGATCCGGCTCTGACGTTCCGCGGAACGCACGCTCGCGGCGTGGAGTCCACGTCGCGAGCGCGTTCGTTCGGTGCGGGCGCTCGTGCGCGCTCCAGCGCGTCCGCGTTGCCACCCGCGACGACGCACGAGGCGCGGAGGCCTCGCGCGCCTTTCAGCGCTTCGGCTTCGACACGTACTGATCGATCAGGATCGGATTGCCGTCCGGATCGGTGATCTCGAAGCCCGCCGGACCGTCGGTCGTCTCGTCGATCTCGTTCTTCACCGCGACGCCGCGACTCTTCAAGACGTGCTGCAGCTCGCGCACGTCCTGGAAGTCCTTCATCGTCTCGCGCTCGGGCGTCGAACCGGGGTTGAAGGTCAGCGAGTTCTTCGGGATCAAGCCCTGGAAGAGTCCGATCTTCGTCGTGCCGTTCTGCACGACGACCCAGCGCTTCTTCACGTCGCCGGAGACCTGCTGGAAGTCGAGCTTCTCGTAGAAGGCCTTCGAGGCCTCGAGGTCCTTGACGGCGAGACAGACGGTGAAACTGCCGAGCTTCATGGGCGGGGTCTTGGCGTCCTCGAGGTTGGTCGCGAGGGCCATGGCGGCGAGGCCGCAGACGAAAGCGATCGGAGCGAGGAGCTTCATGGAGGTTGTGGGTGCCTGCGGGTTGGGAGTTCGGTGGAGCGACGCGCGCTACCATGCCACGGCCGCCGGAACCGGGCTTGTCGGATCTTGCGAACTCCCCAGAAAACCCCCGACGGCTTCTCCGCGGACTACGAGGAGCGCGTCAATCGCGCGCTCGATTACGTCGTCGGCAACCTGAACGGGGACCTGAGCTTGGAGGCCGTCGCGCGCGCGGCCTGCTTCTCGCCCTTCCACTTCCACCGCGTGTTCAAGGCGCGGATCGGCGAGACGCTCGCTCACTTCGTGAAGCGCCAGCGCCTCGAGCGCGCGCTCCAGCTCCTCTCGCTCACGCCGCGGCGCTCGCTCACCGACGTCGCAATGGAGTGCGGCTTCGCGTCGTCCTCCGACTTCTCGCGCAGCTTCAAGCAGCGCTTCGGCGTGCCGCCGAGCGCGTTCGACGTCGCGGCGCACCGCGCGACGCGCCGCGACGAGCTCGACCGCGCCCTCGGCGGTGCGGAGGGCGCGCCGCGCTTTCCCAAGCTCGCGTCCGGAGCGAACCCCGACGGCTTCGAGGTCACGCTGCGCGAGCTCCCGCCGCGCACCGTCGCGTACGTCCGCGTCCTCGATCCGTTCCGTTCGTTCGAGGCCGTCGTCGAGGCCTACGCGCACTTGATGCGTTGGGCGGAAGAGCGCGGCGTCGCCGACCGGCCGTGGCTCGGCTACATGTGGGAGGACCCGGAGGTCGTCGCGCTCGAGCACTGTCGCTACGACGCCGCGGTCGTGGTCGACGACGTGCGGCCCGACGGCAGGATCGGCCGGTACGAGTTCCCCGCGATGCGCGTCGCGGAGGTCCGGATCGCGGGCGGTTTCGAGCTCGAGACGCGCGCGCTCGATTGGCTCTTCGAGACCTGGCTGCCGCAGAGCGGCTACGAGCCCGACGAGCTCCCGTCGTTCGAAGCGTGGATCGGTCGGCCGCTCGCGCACGGGCTCGAGCACTTCACGCTCGCGTGCCAGCTGCCGGTGAGGCCGGTGTAGGGACGTCGATCGGACCGGAGTCGCTGCGCGCAGGCGAGCGGAGTGGATCGGGAGGGCGACTCGCGCTCGGGTCGCTGCTCGTCCCGAACGGACCGGCGCGGCCCGTGAAGAGGGCGCTCCGATGGCAGTCGGTGACGAGGCCTGCGACATCGCATCCACCTCGTCCGCCGCAACCTACATGAGGTGGGCGAGTTAGGTGGTACGCCCGACGGGATTCGAACCCATGACCTGCGGCTCCGGAGGCCGCCGCTCTATCCAGCTGAGCTACGGGCGCCCGTGGACGTCCGGCATCCTAACCGCGGCGGGGTCTCCAAGGCCAACGGCTCCGGTCGGAACGTCCTGATTGCGGCGCCGAGTCGCGGCGCCCCTCGTCGCTGCCGGCCCAAGGAGATGCACAAAAAAGGGTTACCTTGACCCGTTTCGGAGGTTCGACTTACGCTTAGCCATGGGAAGGCCAGCTCCGGGTCCTTGGTCCTTCTCGCGTCTCTCTCCCCCTCATGAAGCGCACCCACTCCCTTCGTCTCGGGACGGCTCTCGGGCTCGTTCCGCCGGTAGCACTCGCCGTCGCGGCGAGCGCCCTGCTGGCTCGGGATGAGGCTTCGCGGACGACGACCTTGCGCGCCTTCGACGCTGTGCCGGTCGATCAGGACGGCGACGGTCTGACGGATGCGGAAGAGGCGGTGCTCCACTCCTCGCCGATCCTCGCGGACACGGACGGTGACGGAATCTCCGACGCGGAGGAGCTCGCCCGCCAACTCGCGCTCCTCGTGCCGGACAGCGTGCCGATGCAGGGTCGGCTGCGCATGGGCATGTCCTGCTGCGGAACGGACACCGGGCTCGAAGTCCTGCTCGCGGTCTACCTGCCCGATCTCAACCTGCGGACGAAAGACCTGCGGCTCGGGCTCGTGAGCGGACGTCGCGTCGTCGAGCTCGATCGAGAGCAGATCCTCGAGGGGGCCTCGGTGGTCTACCTCCCGGCAGCGTCCGAGACTTCCCTGCTCGCGCTCGTCCGCATTCCGTTCTCTGAGCAAGCCGTGCACGCGAACGGCGAGCTCGGCGTCTACGGCACGATCGGCAACTCGGGCACCGGCTTCGTGGCCTCGTCCTCCGCGCTCAGATTGCGCAGCGTCGACGGGGTCGTGTTGCTCGCCCTTCCGGATCCGTATTCCGCGTCCCCCTCGACCGGGCAGGGGTCGGGCATCTCCCAGTCGGTGCCGTCGTCCGGCTCGAGCCCGGCGCAGAACGGCACGATCTTCGTGCCGTTGACGCTCCAGGGCGAACCTCCTTCCACCTGGGCTCCGGGCCAGATTTGCTACCAGAAGGCCTCTCCGGTCGGAGCGAATGGAATGCTCGTGACTCAGGAGGTCATCCGCGCGGACTGCATGGACAACTGGGACTCGTTCTGCCCACCGAGTTGTTCCTCGAGCGTCGGCTCGACCTTCGACGAAGTCGACCCGCTGGCCCTGCTGGGCGGGTGAGCCTTGCGCGTCCGAAGCACGGGCGAGGCCGGGGCCGTCCAGTCGCCCTTCCCACTTCGTTCCCGTTCGGCACCGCGGGGCGGGGAGGTCGCCCGAAACGGAAAACCGGCTTCGTACGCAGGCCCGCGTGAAACCCCAGGTCTAGGCTTCTGGGAGACGGAACTTTCCCCCCCCTTCTCCCGTCCCAAGACCGCTTCCGCCTGCCCATGAAGAACGACCCCGATCGCGACCTCGTCCTGGCCTGCCAGGCCGCCCTGCCGGCCAGCCTCGACGGGCCCTTCCGCCAGCTGTACGACCAGTACAAGGATCGGGTCTACAACGTCTGCTATCGCATCACCGGCAATGCGACGGACGCGCTCGATGCATCGCAAGAGACCTTCGGGATCATGTTCCGGAAGATCGCGGAGTTCCGCTTCGAGTCGAAGTTCTCGAGCTGGGTCTACCGGATCGCCGTCAACGCGAGCATCGACATGAAGCGTCGCGCGGGCTCGCGCTGGTTGGCTTCGCTCGACGCCGTGACGGACGCCGCCCGGCGACAGGGCCATCGGATGGAGATCAAGGACGAGAAGGTCGAGCTGCCCATGAGCGCCGCCTCTCGCCACGAGCTCCAGAGCGAGATCCAGCACGCGATCGATCAGCTCAGCCCGAAGATGCGGGCGATCACGGTGCTCCGCTACGTCGAGAACCTCTCGTACGAGGAGATTTCGGAGGCGCTCCAAATCTCCATCGGGACCGTCAAGTCTCGTCTTTCTCGCGCACACGAAGCGTTGGATCGCGAGCTGACTCCCGTGCTCGACAAGTACTATCTCAGCTGACTTCCCGACCATGTCCCCCCAGTGCCGCGACCTCCGACTGCGTTGGCTCGAGCACGCCGCTCCCACGGCGTCGTCCGACGACGCGTTCGTGTCGCACATGCTCGCCTGTTCCGATTGCGCCGAGTTCGCCCGGCGTGCGCTGCGTCTGCGGCGCGCGTTCGGAGAACTCGAACGGTTCGAAGCCCCCGCGGAACTCCCGGGACGAGTCGTCGCGGCGTGCAACGCGGGCTTTCTCCAAGACCGCGCTGCTGCGCTGCTGCAGAGCATGGGCCGCATCGAAGCGCCCGCAGTGCTCGACCAGAAAGTGCTCGGAGTTCCGGCCGCGCTGCGCGCGCCGCAGGTCCTCGAGCGCCTCGTGGACGAGGAGCTCCGGGATCCTTCGCGCGCGCTCGCGCGACGTTTCGCCGGCCGCCTCGAGCGACTTTCGCCTCCCGACGAGCTCGCGGCGCGCGTCGAGAGCGAACTTGCTCGGCCTCGCCCAGACCTCGTTCCCGACGCTCGTGAGCGCGCTCAGGCGCTGCGCTGGGTCGTCGCGAGCCTCGTGGTCATCGTCAGCCTCGCGCTCGGCGTGTGGTACGGCGGCCGCGAATCGCACGCGAACGCCAAGCCCGCGCTCGCATTCCGCATCGAACACGTCCGGGACGCCCGCGAACTGGGCTCCATGGGGCGCACGCTCGCTGGTGGTTTCACCGGCGGATGGAGCGAGATCGCGTGGGAGGAGGCGCGATGACGCTGCGTCACCTCGGCCTCGCGCTGTCGGTGCTGGCGCTCCTCGCTGCGAGTTGCTTGCGCGGCTCCGCGGACGCGGCTGCGACGAGCTTCGCGGCGGCGGCACAGTCCAATCCCGGCATTCTCCAGCGCATGGCCGCCGCTCCGACGACGACGCGTTTCGCGGGCGAGCGCCAGCTCTGGATGCGTGCGGAGACGAATCAAACCGCGCCCGTGCTCGCGTACGGCGAGCGCATCTATGCGGACGGCCTCGGCGGTTTCACCATCGAGCCGATCGCGGTCACCCAGCCCCAACTCGCTCAGGGGCAGCAGGACTTGTTCGAGATCCTGCAGCGGGCGCGCGAAGGGTATCTCTTCCGTTACCGCGACTTCGCGGTGCGCGACGTCGACCTCCTGCAACAGAACTACATCGTTCACGATCTCGGGACGACGGTGACGGTCGCGGGCCGCGCGTGCCAGGAGTTGCGGTTCGAGCGCCGGCTGCAACCGTCGCGCGTGTACCACGTCGCGGTGGACCAAGCCACGGGACTCGTGCTGCGCTACGAGCAGCAGGACAGTCCCGGCGTCGCAGCGATGCGGATGGAGTACACGAGCTTCGATCCCGCGCCGAACCTGACCGGGATCACGATGCACGCCGACCTCGCCTCGATCCCGCTCGATCCGAACCTCGACAACAAGTCGACGCTCGGCTTCTCGCTTCGGCTTCCCAACGTGCTCCATGGGTTCCAGCTCGTCGACGCGAACCAGATCACGTTCGACAATCGAACGTGGGCCCGAGTGCAATACCAAGACGGCGTCGAGCCGCTGCTCTACCTCTACAGTCGGCGCAACGTGCTTCCGAACGGCCCGGTGACCATCCCCGACGGGCCCGAGGGACAGCCCTCGATCCGCGTCTACTCCGCGGGCTCTTGGACCGTGGCCGAGTGCCAGCACTTCGGCTCGGTGTTCGTCGTCGCGGGCAAGCTCGACGAATCGCGGTTGATCGAGACGCTGCAGTCCGCCGTGGAGTGAGCGTCGCGGGAAGCCGTCGATCGCACGGAAAGTCGTTCCGTTCGTCGACGTGCCCCGAAATCGACCCTGGAAAGTGCTTCCGCCTCCGGAAAGACGAGCACACGGGATCTTCCAGTGCTCGAGAGCGCGTCATGCAGGCTTCGCGTGGAGCGCGCTTTCCCCCGCCGAGTTCGAGTGGGCGGTGTAGTCTCAGATGTTGAGCCCGCCGGGAGCGGCCGACGCCACACACCACAATGAGCAGCCAGAATCCGCACGAAGAGCCGTTCTCCGAAGCCAACCTCGAGTCGCCCGAGTACCGCGAACGGCTGATGCGCAAGCTGAACTGCCTGATCGCCGTGCTGGAGGTCGCCACCGCAAAGGTGAAGAAGAGCCTCGACGGCCCCGCCGCGGACGTCGAGCGCCTCGCGCGCATCCGCACGAACCTCCAGAGCACGCTCGACGTGTGTCTGCGCGCGCGCGCCGCGCTCGAGCGCCGAGAAGCCCTCCCGCGCGACCTCCCCGAGAACCTGACGCGCGTCATGGACGACATGCCCAAGATCGAGCCGTCGAACGCGGCCCCCGCGGCTCCGAAGAACCTCCCGCGCGGCGCGCGCGTGGAGCTCCGCTCGCAGGAAGAACGGCGCAAGTTCCAGCGCCTCGGTTCGATCGATCGCCGAACGATCGCGCTCGTCGACTTCGAGGATCTCTCGCGCCGCCTCCAAGCCTGAGCGCGAGCTCACCGACCTCCCCAGGACGCGTTCCGTTTCCACCGCGGAACGCGTCGTCTTTTCCCGAGCGTGCCGCCGCGGAAGGCAGCCCGCGTCACTCGAAGACGAACGTGACCTGGTGACGCAGGGTGGAAGCGACGGCCTTGCCGTGCTCGAGCGCGGGGCGGAAACGCCAGCGCTTCAGCGCTTCGAGCGCCGAACGGTCGAGGCGCCCGTACCCGCACGACTCGAGGATCTCGACGTCCGTCACGCCTCCGTCGGCGCCGATGTGGAGCAGGCAGAGCACGACCCCGTGCTCGCCGCGCAACTCGGACTCGTAGGGGTACTTGGGCCGTGGGGTCTCGAGCGCGACCGCCGGACGGGTCTCGGGCGCTGGCGAACTCGTGGCGACGACGGCGCCCGTTCCAGCGGAGTTCACGAAAGCGCCCGGGGCCTCGCTCCGTGACCCGGCCGCGCGTTCGCCTTGTCCCGCATCCGGCGTGCGACTCGAGCCGGCGGGTGCTTCGAACGCGGTGGCCGGCGCGCCCGCTCCCGCAGCAGCTCCGAGCGTCGCGACCGCGACCGGCGGCTCCGGTTCGAGGACCACGGGGAGCAACACGGCGAGCTCGGTTGCGGGAGGAGGCTCGACGGTGACGGATTCCGTCGGCGGTTCCGGCAGAGGTGCATCACGCGGCGGCGTCGATGCATCGGCGGTGAGTTCAGGTGCCGCGGGTGCCTCGTGTTGCTCGAGCGGCGGAGGTTCGGCCAAGGGTGGTGCGATCGGGACCTCGGGCGCGCTCGGGCCGGGCGCCTCGTCGCGCTCCGCGGGCGGAGCACCACGCACGTGGAGCTCGAAGACGTATTCCCTCTCGGGTCTGGGCTCCGAGTACGAGCTCCAGCAGATCGTCGCGCTCCACGCGAGCAGGCTGCCGTGGAGCACCAGGGACAGGGCGCATGCGATCGCCCAGGGCCTTCGGCCGAGGGATGAGTTCGCGAGCATGCGGTCGACAGCGGACATGGCATCGAGGCGGAAGGGCGGGAGAGCGTAACCCCATCGGGGTGAACGTGCTCGTCGGGAGGAGGTGGAGCGCGGAACGGCGTGCATTCCAAAGCGCCGTTCCGCGCCCGCACCGGGTTCCGAGCCGCGCGAGCGCCCCCCGACGCTCGCGCGGTGCGGCTCAGAACTCGTACCCGACGACGAGGAAGCCCTGCGCTTCCGGGGAGTCGGCGCCGATGCCGACGAGCGTCGCGACGTCGATGTGCATGCGCGCGGTCGGACGGTACTGGAGGCTCGGACCGATCAGCAGCTCCTCCTCGAACTCGTTGCGATCCGCGTGCGTGTTGATGAGCGCGGCCTTGATCTCGCCGCCGAGCGAGAGGTTCTGATCTTCGAGCGTGTGGCTCAGTCCGAGCGTGATTTCGTGCGCGTTCTCCAGCGAGCCGCCCATCTCGTGCTCGAACACGAGGTTCGCGCCCCAATGCCAGCCCGGAGAGAGTTCGTCGCCCAGCAGCAGCTTGGCTTCGATCGAGTCCGGCTCGGAGTCCTTGTTCGCGAGCTCGAGGTAGAGCGTCGGGTTCCACGGGATCTCGTCCCAGTCGGCGAGCGCCCAGCGCACTTCGACCTTCTGTTCACCGACCGACGCGGGCCCGTCGTTGCCCTCCTGATCGCGCACGAGGTAGAGGTCCAACTGGAAGCGACCCGGGAGACCGAATTCGATCTCGTATTGGTTCTGGATCTCCGCGGGCCCGTGACGGGGCAGCGTGGGGCGCATCCACCACTCGACGCCGACGTGACCGGGCGGCTGCACGTACACGCGCGTCGTCGGGAAGCGACGGAACTTCGTCCATTCCGGCTGGCGATAGGGGCCGACGAGGTCCTCCTCGCGGAACTCGGAGACCTGAACGCGTTGGCCGGTGACGACGGTCGACGTGACGTCCTGCGCGTCGCCGGGGGTGCGCTGCTTGTCGGCCGGGTTGACGATCTGGGCTTGGGAGGACCCCGCGAGGAGAGCGCCCGCGAAGGCGGCCTGTGCGAACACGACGGGGAGGAGCTTCTTAGAACGCATGGTGGAGTGGATTCCTGGGTTCCGCAGACACGTCTCGAACGGCGCCGCTCGGCGCCGCGAATGGCCGAAGTCCTATCCGAGGGAGACCGAGAAGAGACAGACGGAAAGGCCTGAAATTCGGCTGAAAAACCACAATTCCGGCGAGTCGAGAAAGTCGCGAGAATCTCCTGCGCAGCGCGGCGCCGCAGGCGCTCTTCAGCCCAAGGGGAGCCCCGAGGGGATCGCTTCGGGCCCCACGGACGAACGCGTGTTCGAGAGACCGGCGGTGGGAGCGCCGTGGTCGGAAGCCGAGGCGAAATCAAGGCGGCCCGACCGGCTCGCCCAGGGGCATCCCGGCTGCGTTGCGATTCCTGCGGAGTCTGGCCGACGAAGGCGCGTCGTCATCGCTCCTTGCCGGAACGCCGCTGGACAAGCCTGTCGGGCGTCTCCGAGCACCTCACGGGACTCTCAGTCCATCCGACTCGAGAGCTCGGCGAGGACGACGGCGAGCCGCCACCGCACGGTCGACTCCGGGATCCCGAGTTGGGCGGCGATCTCGCGCGTCGGCATGTCGAACACCTTGCGCATCGCGAGGATTTGACGGTCGCTCTCGTCGAGCACGTCGAACGCGACTCGCAAACGATCGAGGTCGTCCGCGCGCTCCGCATACGCGCTCGGCGAGCGCGACGGGCGGCTGCCGTTCGGTTGCGGGACGTCCCACAGCGCATTCGAGAGCGGTGCTTCACGCTCGGGGCTGCGTCGCTGGGCTTGGTGGTGACGGTTCTTGCTGATGATCTTGTGCGTCGCGACCGTGTAGAGGAAGCGCCGGAAGGCAGCCTCGTTCGTGTAGCGGACGCTCTCGCGCTGCTCGTAGAGTTCGCGCACCGTCGACTGCACGACGTCGTCGATCGATTCGCGAGCGCGCACGAGCGGCCCCGCGCGCAGCCGAACGTAGTAGCGCAGCACGTCCAAGTGCTGCTCCACGAGCTGGTCGAGCTCGGCGCGCGTCAGCACGCGTTCTTCGGGCGGTTCCCTCACGGTCGTCACGACACGACGATTCCAACCCGGGCGCCGCGACTCGGCAAGAGCGGAGCACGTTCGCCGCTAGACTGTCCCGCGCCATGGCCGCCGAAGGCGACAGCGCTTCCATCGACGCGAAAACCCGCTTCGCGCGCTGGCTCGAACGCCGCGAGCGCGGTGAAGACGCGCAGTGGGAGGACGAGCTCACCGCGGCGCCGGCGCATGCCGAGGAGCTTCGCACGCTCCACGCGCGATGGTTGCGCGTCGAAGGCGTGTTCGCAGGCCTCGTCACCGAGCCGTCGATGCTCGCCTCCGCGGCGCGCGAAGCGCTGACACGCAACGAGCCGCCCGATGACGCGACGCGTGCCGCGCTGGAGCTCCTCGACGCTCCGGACCGTGGCCGAGTGCGCTACGCCGAGCTCGCGCGCATCGCACGCGGAGGCATGGGCGTCGTGACACGCGTGCACGATCGCGACCTGGACCGCGACCTCGCGCTGAAGACGCTGCGTTCGGGTCCCCGAGGGTCGACGGCGACCGACGGTCGCGCATTGCGTCGATTCCTCCTCGAAGCGCGTACGGCCGCGCGACTCGAGCATCCAGGGATCCTCCCTGTGCACGACCTCGGTCTCGACGCCAGCGGCCGTCCCTACTTCACGATGCCCCTCGTGCGTGGGATCACGCTCGCCGAGGCGCTCGAACTCGCGCGGAGCGGACGTGAAGGTTGGACGCTCGCTCGCGTGCTCGAAGTGATCCTCAAGGTGTGCGACGCGCTCGCCTATGCGCACGAGCAAGGCGTCGTGCACCGGGATCTCAAGCCCGCGAACGTCCTCGTCGGCCGGTTCGGAGAGGCGTACGTCACGGACTGGGGTCTCGCGCGCTGGATCCAGGAGCGCGAGGAGCCGCCGCTGCTTCGCGGCGAGGAAGCCGAGCCCGCGTCGAGAACAGGCGGTCCCGAAGCGCACGGCCCGGAGACGGCGCGTGGAGCGGTTCTCGGCACGGTGCAGTACATGGCACCCGAGCAAGCGCGCGGGAATCTGGACGAGGTGGGTCCGCGCTCCGACGTCTACTCGATCGGCGCGATCCTCTATCACGCGCTCGCCGGCAGTATGCCGTTCGCTTCGGCGAACGAGGAGGCTGCGCTCGCCGCGCTCAAGCACGGACCACCGCCGGCCTTGGCCGTGCTCGCTCCGACCGCGCCGCGCGAGCTCGTTTCGATCTGCGAGAAGGCGATGGCGCGTCGATCGAGCGCGCGATACGCGACGCCCGCGGAGATGGCGACCGACCTGCGCGCCTACATGGAAGGTCGGGTCGTGCGAGCGCACGAGGGCGGCCCGCTCGCGGAACTGCGGAAGTGGATCGGGCGCAATCGAGGACTCACGCTGCTCACGCTCGCACTCGTGGTCCTCGCCGTGATCGCGGTCGCCGTGAACGGTTGGATCGAGCTCCAGCGGCGGCATCAGACCGCCTTGCTCGCCGATGCCCGCAAGCTCGACGATCTCGTTGCGCGCGCGAAGTTCCTCTGGCCGGCGACGCCGAAATCGTTGCCCGAGTTCGAGGTGTGGGTCCGCGAGGCCGAGGACCTCGCCGCGCGCGCACCGGCATGGGAGAACGAGCTGCGCGCGATGCGCGCCGCTGCCGTCGCTCCCGCTTCGGATCGACGCTTCGAATTCACGGACCCCGACGCGCGTTGGAGACACGAGTTGCTCACGCGTTTCGTTTCCGAGCTCCAGCGCTTCACGAGCGCCGATCCCGCGATCGGAACCCTCGCCGACGTGCGCGCCGGGCTGGCGTTCGCCCGCGACGTGCAGCGCACCTCGATCGACGAACCGCGCGCGCAGTGGGAGCGAGCTCGGGCGTCCACGGCCTCGTCGCCGAGGTACTCCGGACTCCAGCTCGAGCCCCAACTCGGGCTCGTACCGCTCGGCGTGGATCCGGACAGTGGTCTCGAGGAATTCGCGCATCTCGCGTCCGGCGAAGTCCCGCGTCGCGGCCGCGACGGTCGACTCGAGGTGGGGCCCGCCACCTCGATCGTCCTGGTGCTCGTCCCGGGCGGCCGCACCCGGTTGGGATCGGTGTTGCCCTCGGTGCCGGGCGGCGAGAGCCTCGCGTCGTCGCGCGAGACCGATCTCCTCGCGCGCGTCGACGAGACGCCCTGCGTGGAGGTCGAGCTCGAGCCGTACTTCCTCTCGAAGTACGAGCTCGATGCGGCGCAGTGGACGCGCATCGCGCGGAAGCCGCTCCATGCCGCCGGGGAGGACTTGCTCCCCGCGGAGACGATCGGTTGGAGCGAGGCGATCGAGCTCCTCGCACGGGTCGGACTCGATCTGCCGACGGAGTCGCAGTGGGAGCACGCCGTCCGAGCGGGGAGCGATGCGCGCTTCTTCTGCGGACGCGAGGCGGCCTGCCTCACGGACAAAGTGCAGGCCGGGTGGTTCGCCGACGGAAAGCCGCTCCACGCCGAGGGCGAGCTCCACCCGATTTCGATCGTTCGCGGCGCGAGCAACACATGGGGCTTCGTCCACGTCGCGGGCAACGTCGCCGAGTGGGTGCTCGATCCCTATCGCCCGACGCTCGCCGGCGCGCGACGGCCCGGAGATGGGCTCGCCGTGGCACTCGACGTCGACCTTCGTGTCGTGCGCGGCGGTTCGTTCGTGTCGTCACCCGTCGATCTCCGCTGCGCCGCGCGCCGCGCCCTCGTCGCGACGACTCGCAGCCCCGAGGTCGGCTTGAGGCCCGCGCGGCGCCTGGATCGGACCTCGGTTCACGCGCGTTGATCGGCACCTCGCTTGACCGTTTTGGGGCGGGGTGGGAGAGTCACGCCCCACGATGACGAGCGACCAGGACCTGCGCGCCCTCGCGCGCCGCGCCGTCGGACGCGCGCTCTCCGAGCGCGGGCGTGCCGAACACGCAGGGGCGCACGGGTCCGTGCCCGGCGTCGAACGCATGGCAGGCATCCACGTCACCGTGGAGCCCGAGGGCGAGCCGCTCCGGCCGAAGCGGGACGAGTCGCGCGGCGGTCAGCGGGGGGGCGCCGAACTCGTGACGGTCGACGACCTGCGCCGGGTGCCGGACGGCGGACGCTTCGATTTCCCCCGCGGTGCGCAGGTGACCGCCCTCGCTCGCGAGGAAGCGTGGCGACGACGGATCGCACTCGTCGAGCGCGGCCTCACCGCCGCGGGCGACGCTCGCCGCGAGGACGGACGAGTGCGCCTCGCGTTCGGCGGCGATCACGGCGGCTTCGCGACGAAGCGTGCGCTCCTCGAAGAGCTACGCGGTTCGGGACACGTGTTGCTCGACCTCGGTTCGCACGACGAGAACTCCGTGGACTACCCCGACTATGCCCGGGCCGTCGCGGAGGCCGTGTCGGAGGGACGAGCCGACATCGGTGTGTGCATCGACGGCGCAGGCATCGGCTCCGCAATGGCAGCGAACAAGGTCCCCGGTGTGCGCGCCGCCAACTGCTGGGACGTCGCGAGCGCCAAGAACGCCCGTGAGCACAACTACGCGAACGTCCTGACGCTGGGCGGGAAGCGGCTTTCGCCGTCGGCCGCGCTCGAGATCCTCCAGACCTTCCTTTCGACGCCGTGGGGCGAGGAAAGACACGGCCGCCGCATCGCGAAGATCACGGCCATCGAGCGGCACTACGCACGCGCGCCGGGAGCGCGCGCGACCCCGTCCAACGCACCATGAGCCAGACCATCGACCCCGCACGCCTCGAGGACCTCCTCACCGAGATCGCGCGCCAGATCCTCGAACACGGCGTCAGTTCGATCGGCGGATTCGGTCAGTGGGGGTGCACGTCCGTCTGCATCGACTGGAGCGCGGAGGGGGCGGGGGAGGTCATCACGGCCGGTGCGTGCCGGATCGGTGCGTCGGCGATGGACCCCTCGAGGGTCGGGACGCTCGCGAAGTACATCGATCACACGCTCTTGAAGCCCGAGGCCACGCGCGCCGAGGTCGACAAGCTCTGCGACGAGGCACGTCGCTTCGGGTTCGCCTCCGTCTGCGTGAACGGCACCTGGGTTCGCCGGTGTCGCGAGATCCTGCAGGGCAGCGACGTCCTGGTCTGCGCCGTCGTCGGGTTTCCGCTCGGGGCGATGGTGCCCGAGGCGAAGGCCTTCGAGGCGCGCCGCGCGATCGAGGATGGTGCGAGCGAGATCGACATGGTCCTCAACGTGGGCGCGTTGAAGTCGGGTGACCACGACTTCGTGCGCCGCGACATCGAGGGCGTCGCGAACACCTGCCATGGGCTCGGCGCGCGTTTGAAGGTGATCCTCGAGACCGCGCTGCTCACGGACGCAGAGAAAGAGACCGCCTGCCGTCTGGCTCAGTCCGCGGGGGCCGACTTCGTGAAGACGTCGACCGGCTTCAGCAAGGGCGGGGCGACCGCGGCCGACATCGCGCTCATGCGCCGGGTCGTCGGGCCCACGATGGGCGTGAAGGCCTCGGGCGGCGTTCGCGACCTCGCGGGAGCCCGGTCGATGATCGAAGCCGGGGCGACGCGGCTGGGTGCCTCAGCTTCGGTGCAGATCGTCCAAGGTGGGAAGTCGAGCGGCGGATACTGACCGCCTGAGCACCCGAAGCGAGCCTGGAGGGGGTGCGGTCAGCGCGCCCGGCGTTCCGGCAGGGAGGCCCCGCCTTCGAGCTCCGACAGCGGCGCGGGCAGCTCTTCGGAGAGCAGGTGCGAGGCGATCAGGAACTCGTCCAGTTCGTCACTGAGGAGCTGAACCTCTCCGGCGCGGACATCCTCGTGCTGGGTCGCGACCTGGCAGATGCGCAGGACGTCGAGCACCCGGTCCTCGAGGCGTCGGCCGGCGGGAGACTGGAACACGAACTCGGTTTCACCCGGCTGGAGTGCGGCCGGGTCGACTTCCGGCAGCTCGCACGGGCCGACGACGCGGATCCGAGCCGGTGTGGTCGAAGTCCCCAGTCGGTGGCGCGCACGCAGCCCGAACAGGCGGATCCCATCGTGGGTCCGGATCCGGAATTCGTCGACGTCGACCGCGTGAGTCGCCAGCTCCGGTCGCGGGATGAGTAGGACGGACGGCCGCGCCAACTTCAGTACTTGCAACCGGTTACGCCAGTAGCTCTGCTCGAGGAGCAGCGGGTGCAAGCCGCGGGGTCGAGGTCCGGGCATGAGGGCGTTCAGCCGAGGTCCTTCGGACGGGCGAACGCGGCGGTCGGCGGATCTTCGTGAGGAATCTCATCTGGAGGAAGGCGTCGGTTCGAACGAGCGGAACCGAGGGCTCCCCGCCGAACGCCCGTAACTTGACCGTAAGTAGGTCAGTGCCAGGGATTTCCAACCTTCGCTCTCTGGCGCGGAGCGAGGCGCCTTGAATAGGATGCGCCCCCATTCACGACCCGGCCGGACGGCCGCGCGCGGACGCATGTCCCCGTTCCGTCCCTGGATCGAGAAATCGACCGCCGAGTAAGGAGCCGAGATGCGTCTCTCCCCCCGTGGGACCGCGACTTGTGTCGCCCTGTCGATGCTTGCGGGACTTTGTGCCCCGCGGGCGATCGCCCAGGGCGATGCCCCGTCCAATCCCAAGCCGTCCACTGCCCCGAGTCTGTTTCTCCGCGCCGAGCGCGTCGTGGTCCGTCCGGGCCACGTGCTCGAGAACGCGGCCGTGCTGGTGAGCAACGGCAAGATCACGGCGGTCGGTGCCGACCTGACGAAGCCGGAGGGCGCACAGGAGCTCACCGCCAAGGTGATCTGTGCGGGCTTCATCGATCCTTGGAGCGCGCTGGGAATCTCCGGTGACGCGCTCCGCGATGCCGGGACGTCTCCGGCGACGCGCGCGGTCGATGCGCTCGATCTGCAGTCGGACGAACCGTTGCGACGCGAGGCCCTGCGAGCGGGCGTGACCAGCGTTCGAGTGCAGGCGGGGACGACCTCGCGCGTCAGCGGCGTCGGCGCCGTGCTGCGAGTTGCGCCGGGCCTGCCCACGGAAGCCGCTGTCGTGGATGCTGCCGCTGCCGTTGGAATGAGCGTCGGCCTCACCGCGAACGCGAGCAACTCGGGCCCTTCCTTCGAGATCGTCGACGGCCAGGTCGTGCAGCGCGATCGAGGCTCGCGCGGCATGGATCCCTTCGATCGTCTCGCCGACGTCGATCGCGTTGCGTCGGCGATCGAGAGCGGCCGCAACTACCTGATCGCGAAGAACGAGTACCGCCACGACCTGGAGGAGTGGCAGAAGAAGATCGCCGAGAAGGAGACCGAGCTCGACAAGGACTTCAAGAAGGCGAAGAAGGACCGCGAGAAGGAAGAGAAGGACGCGAAGGAGAAGGGCAAGAAGTTCGAGGAGAAGAAGTACAAGGAGGACAAGAAGCCCCAGGCGCCGCGCTTCGACGACGACGCCGAAGTCCTCGCGAGCGTGGCGGACGGAGACCTGCCGCTGGCGGTTCAGGTGAATCGCTTCGCCGAGCTGCGCGGACTCCTGTCCGGCACCGAGAAACAAGATCGGGTGCGCCTCGTGCTCGTCGGTGCGAGCGAAGCGATTCCGCTGGCCGCGCGCCTGGTCGAGCGCCACATCCCCGTGATCCTCGCTCCCGCCCTCAACGGCCGTGGGGCCCCCGACGAGTTCGAAGCGGCGGATCTCTCGCTCCCGGCTCGCCTCGCTCGCTCGGGCGTGGGTGTGTTCCTCGGCTCGGGTGGTCTCGATCCGGCGGCGACGCGCGATCTGCCGCTGCTCGTCCAGCTCGCGATCGGCAACGGTCTGGATCGAGATGCGGCGTTCGACGCGCTCACGCTCGGTGCCGCGCGGCTCTTCGACGTCGACGATCGGATCGGCAGCGTGGAGCGCGGGAAAGATGCGGATCTGCTGCTGCTCGACGGTGACCCGCTGACGAGCGGCGGTCGAGTTCGCTACGTCGTTTCCGCCGGCCGCCTGGTCGTCACTCCGGAGGGTTGAGATGAGTCCGCTGACATTCCTCCTTCTCCTGACCGCCGGCGCCGCCGAGCGTCCGCTCGCGATCCGCGCCGAGCACGTCCTCCTGGCCGACGGCCGCACGCTCGACTCGGGGGTCGTCCTCGTCGAGGACGGCAAGATCACTCGCGTCGGAGCCGAGAAGGACGTCGAAGTCCCGAGCGACGCCGGACGCATCGATCACAAGGGCTGGCTCAGCGCGGGGCTGATCGCGCTCCACGGGTACTCGGGCGCGCTCGGCGAGCTGCGGGACACGACACGGGCGGCCCTGCCGGAGGCGCGCGTCGCCTGGGCGTTCGATCCGACGAATCCCGACGTCGCGGATCTGACGCGCGAGGGCATCACGAGCCTCGTGCTCACACCGTTGCCGCAAAGCCTGGTCGGCGGAGCGAGCGCCGTCGTGAAGACCGCAGGTCGCAACTTCGTCGCTCGCGAAGCACAGATCAGCCTCGGTTTCTCGAGTCAGAACCTCGCGAACAACCGCTTTCCGACCAGCTACTCCGGCGGAGTCGCCGAGCTCGACCGGTTGTTCGAGAAGCCGACCGGCACCCTCGAGAAGTGCAAGCAGGGCGAAATCCCCGCGCTCTTCGAGGTCTCGACGCCGAGCGACGTCCTGCGCGCGATCGATTTCGCGAAGCGTCACAAGCTCAAGGGCGCGCTCGCCGGCGCGGAATGGACGGGCGAGGTCGCGAACACGGTGAAGGGCTCCGGGCTCGCCGTCGTGACGCCGACGCTGCGCCCCGGCGAAGACCGCCGCACGCTGCGCGCGATCGTCGCGCTCGGCACCGCGGACGTTCCGTTCGGTTTCGGCCTCGATGCGCCCGCGAGCCACGCCGCGCAGCTTCGGTTGTCGGCTGCGTTGTGCGTCCGAGAAGGTCTCGCGCGCGACAAGGCCTGGCGCGCGTTGACCTCCGAGTCCGCTCGCATCGCGGGCGTCGAGAAGCGCGTCGGCAGTCTCGAGCCGGGCCTCGACGCCGACTTCGTGCTCTGGAGCGGGGACCCGATGGAGCTCTCGAGCGCCGTCTCCGCGGTCTACGTCGACGGGAAGCGCGTGTACTCCGCGGAGGAACGATGAAGATGCACTGGATGTTCGGCGGTCTCGTCTGCGCCGCGCTCACCTCGAGCGCGTTCGCTTCGACGAACGCTCAGGACAAGGACGAGCGCAAAGCGTGGGTCGTCAGCGCGGAGAAGATCTACACGTCGACGGGTCGCGTGGTGGAGAAGGGCTCGGTCACCGTCAACAACGGGAAGATCAGCTCGGTCACTCCGGCGAGCGATCCGTCGGACTCGACGAGCGTGCTCAAGGCCTACGCGGTGACCGCGGGCCTGATCGACGCGAGCGCGCGCGTCGGAGTCTCGATGGAGTCCGTCGAGCAGTCGCGTGAGGTCGCGCCCGAGCTGCGCGTCGCGAACGCGGTCGACCTCCACCTGCCCGACTGGGATCGCCAAGTCGCGTGCGGCGTGACGACGGTGCTCGTGAACCCGCCCGACTTCGACGTCGTCGGCGGGCTCGGCGTCGTCCTCAAGACCGCGGGCGGCGAGAGCGTCGCTTCGCGCACCGTTCGTCCGGACGCCGTGCTCCGCGGCGCGATCGGCGGGCAACCGAGCCAAGGCAACCACCCGGCCTACGGCCGCCCGACCGACTTCTACTCGCGCCGTCCGACGACGCGCATGGGCGTCGAGTGGGAGTGGCGCAAGGCGTTCTGGGACACCGCGCAGGCGAAGCAGGATCCGTCGAAGGCGTTCCCCGGCATGGAGCGCATGGCGGACGTGCTCGCGGGCAAGCTCACGCTCTCGATCCAAGCGTGGACGACGCAGGACATCCGCACCGCCGTCTTCCTCAAGGAGGAGATGGAGCGCGAAGGCCTCGGCAAGCCGCGCCTCGTGATCGACGCCGCCGCGGAAGCGTGGAAGGAGCCGCAGCTCCTCGTGCGCTCCAAGACGCCGGTCGTCCTCCCGCCCTTCCCCGTCGTCGGTCGCACCGAGGACGGCGCGTTCATGGCGTGGAACGTCGCAGAGCTCCTCGTCGAGCAAGGCGTGCCCGTCGCGCTCAGCGCGCACGGCGCGACCTCGTTCGAGGAGCGGCTCGCGATGCAGGCCGGATACGCGATGCGCGGCGGGTTGCCGTTCGAAGCGGCGCTCGAGGCCGTGACGATCCAGCCCGCGCGCTTGCTCGGCGTCGAAGACCGCGTCGGTTCCCTCGAGGTCGGCAAGGACGCCGACCTCGTGCTTTGGAACGGCGAGCCCTTCGAGCCGACCTCGCGCGTGATCGGTGTGATCGTCGACGGCGTGCTGCGCGTCGACCCGCGACCGAAGAACTGACCTCACGGGTGCGGGCGACGTTCGCTCGCACCCCGCACTCGCCGTGCGATGCGCGGCCCTTCGAACACGAACCCGAACGAACGCGCCGCGCAGCGTCACCGCGCGCGACGCACGCCCCGAAGAACACGACCCCCCGACCGCGAAGCACCTGCTTCGAGAGACGCGGAAAACCCCATGTCCCAGCTGAGAAACCGCACGTTCGCCTGCACGGCCCTGACCCTCGGACTCTTCGCGCTCGCGCCCGACGCGCTCGCGGGGAACGGCAAGATCGCGATCAAGGCCGGTCGCGTGATCACGATGAACGGCCCCGACATCGTGAACGGCGTGATCACGATCGAGGACGGCAAGATCACCGGCGTCGCGGCCGACGCGAAGGCCGCGTGGGACGCCGAAGTGCTCGACCATCCCGAGCTCGTCGCGTTCCCCGGCTGGGTCGAGGCGCACTCGAACCGCGGCATGGACCGTCCGAACGAGAACGTGCCCGTGGCGCCGTTCCTCGACGTGCGCGACTCGATCGATCCGATCAGCTTCTACTTCGAGGACTCGCTGCGCGCGGGCGTGCTCACGATCAACGTGCAGCAGGGCAACGCGTGCGTGATCGGCGGCCAGGGCATGGTCGTGAAGCCCTTCGGTCTGACGATCGAGCAGATGCTCGTGAAGCAGGGCTCGGGCCTGAAGCTCGTCGCCGGCGCGCGGCCGGGTCGTTCGCGCGCGACGCAGGCGCAGGAGCTCCGCAAGGCGTTCCTCGATCTGCGCCAGTACCTCGAGAAGCTCGTCCAGGACAAGAAGGACGGGAAGGACTACGCGCGGCGCGAAGCGCTCTACCAGGGCAAGGACCTCGAGAAGGAAGAGAACAAGAACGGGCGCGCCTTCGACAGCAAGGCGACCTGGAAGGTGCCGGGCCTCGAGATGATCCCGCGCGGCGAGATCGACGATCAGAAGGAGCCGCTGCTCCGTCTCGTCGAAGGCAAGCTCCCCGCGTTCATCTACTGCGACTCGGGCTCGGCGGTGAGCCTCGCGCTCGAGGTCGCGCGCACGAACGGGTTCCTCGCGAACACGGTGCTCGTGCTCGAGGGCGACTCGTGGAAGGCCGCGGACGCCATCGCGGAAGCGGGCGTGCCCGTCGTGCTCTCGCCGAACATGACGTGGGTCGAGCGTGATCCGCTGACCGGCAAGGAGACGGAGACCTTCGTGCCGAAGGTCTTCCACGACAAGAAGGTGCGCTACGCGCTCCAGTCGCAGAACCCGAGCGCGCAGTCGCTCTGGTTCCAAGCCGCGCAGTGCGTCGCGAACGGGATCGAGCGCAAGGAAGCGCTCGAAGCCGCGACGCGCACGCCCGCGGAGATCCTGCGCCTCGGCAAGCGCGTCGGCTCGCTCGAAGCGGGCAAGGACGGCAACGTCGTGCTGATGAGCGGTGATCCGCTCAGCGTGACGAGCACGGTCCAGTACGTCGTGCTCGCGGGCAACCTCGTCTACGACCGTTCGAAGGACGTGCGCATGAAGCACCTCATGAACGGCGTCGAACCGAACAACACGTCGCCCGGCGGCGCGTTCGTCGACGGCAGCAGCGACCCGTGCCACGACGGTCCGAAGGTCGACGACAAGCCGAAGACGGACAAGGGTGAGAAGGCGCCCGAAGAGAAGCCGCACGACGATCACGACGGCCACAAGGACGAGCCCAAGAAGGACTGAGCGATGAACGCCAAGGACTTCCTCATCCCCGGCGCGCTCGCGTCCGCCGTCGCGCTGACGCTCGCGGTGGGGCCCGCGGCGAGCGCCGCTCCGATGCGTTCGCCAGCGTGGACCACGCCCGCGGGTGAAACCGTCGTCGTCCAAGCCGGCACGATCCTGCCGATCGCGGGTGAAGCGATCCGCGGCGGCGGGACGCTCGTCCTCGAGGGCGACCACGTCGTCGCCGTCGGCAAGGATCTGCCGATCCCGCCCGGCGCGCGCGTCGTCGACTACGGGCCCGACGCGGTCGTCGTTCCGGGCCTCGTCGCCGCGGACAGCACGTTCGGTCTGCCGCGGCCGAGCGAGCGCACGGCCGATCCGACGCTGCGCGCGATCGATGCGTTCGATCCGTACGCCAACTTCGTGCTCGCACTGCAGGAGGGCGTCACGACGTCGTACCTGCCGCCGGCGCGCGGTCGCCTCATCGCGGGACTCGGCGCGGTGGTGAAGCTCGGCGGACACGACGAAGCGCACCGCGTGCTCAGCGACGCGAACCAACTCCACGGCGCAGTGAGCAGCGAGGCGCGCAACACGCCTGGCTACTGGAAGCCGCCGATCCCCGCGACCGTCGACGTCGGCATGGGCGTCGAACAGCCGCAGCTCCCGCGCACGCTCATGGGCGCGGTCGTGGCACTGCAGGAGCTCATGGCGATCGCTCGCGGCGGCGCCGACTCGGGCGAGTACGGCCCCGAGGCCGGTCCCGCGCTGCGCGAGCTCGTCGAGAAGCGCGTTCCGTGGCGCATGGGCGCGACGACGCCCGAGGAAATCCGCGCGCTGCTCGCGTTCTTCGGCGAGCAGAAGGTCCCGCTCGTGATCGACGGCGCGAACGGCGCCGGTGCGGTCGCGGAGGAGATCAAGAAGTCGGGCGCGAGCGTGATCGTCGAGGCGCCGTTCACGCCGAACATCCCTGGACGCTCGCTCGGGAAGGAGCGCGATTCGCGTTGGCCCGAGTACGACACGGCGTCGAAGCTCGCGGCCGCGGGCGTCAAGTTCGCGATCACGCCGTCGAACAACGTGCCCGTCACGGACCTCCGCTTCGCCGCGGGGCTCATGTCGCGCGGCGGTCTCGACCGCGACGCGGCTCTGCGCGCGATCACGCTCTCCGCCGCCGAGATCCTCGGCGTCGCGCAGCGCGTGGGCAGCCTCGAGCCGGGCAAGGACGCGGACTTCGTCGTGTTCAGCGGACACCCGCTCGACCTCGGAAGCGCGGTCGTTTCGACCTGGGTCGACGGCGAGGTCGCGTTCGACGCGTACGAAACGTCCGCGGTCGTCGTCGAGGTCGACGAGCTCCACGTCGGCGACGGCGAAGTGCTCTCGCCCGGCCAGGTGTTGATCGTCGACGGCAAGATCGCCGAGGTCGGCCGCAAGGTCGGGCATCCCGCCGGTGCGCGCACGGTCCGCGGCAAGGCCGCGATGCCGGGCATGATCGATGCGCTCGGACACCTCGGCCTCGAGGGTTCGTCGCGCGTTCCGCCGACGCGGTTCGAGCTCAAGCGGCTCGTCGAACCCGGCGATCGCACGGACGAGCGCGTCGCGAAGAGCGGCGTCACGACCGTCGTGATGAGCCCGCGCGGGGTGAGCCGCAGCGGCGCGCCGATGATGGCGTACAAGCCCGCGGGCCAAGACGTCGACGCGATGGTCGTCGCCGATCCCGTCGGTCTCCGCTACGCGTGGACGGAACGCAACCGCACCCAGTCGGGCCAGGCGCTGCGCGAGACGCTCGCGAAGGCCGTCGAGTACGACAGGAAGTGGCAGGAGTACGAGAAGAAGCTCGCGAGCTGGACGCCGCCGAAGGACGACGGCTCCGCGGCCAAGGACGGCGAGAAGGCCGACGCGGAGAAGAAGGACGGCGAAGCCAAGAAGGAAGGCGAAGGCGAGAAGAAGGAAGGCGACGCGAAGTCCGACGAGAAGAAGGACGACGAGAAGGGCTCGAAGAAGAAGAAGGGCGAGGAGAAGCCCAAGCCCGTGACCGGCGAGTGGATCACGAAGATCACGCTCCCGCCGAACCCCGAAGCGCGTCTCCGCCTCTATCTGAAGGAAGACGAAGACGGCTCGATCCACGGCTCGCTCCGCTGCGCGTCGCTCTCCGACGACCTCGTCGAGGTCACGGGCAAGCGCACGGAGAAGAAGGTCGCGCTGAAGGGCGACGGAACGAAGGGTCCGATCACACTCGAGGCCGAGGAGGTCGAAGGCAAGCTCAAGGGCAAGCTCGACCTCGCGGGCACGAAGCTCGACGTCGACATCCCGCAGACCTCGACCGAGTACGAGATCGCCGCGCGCCCCGAGAAGCGCAAGACGAAGGAAGAGCCCAAGAAGGAAGTGAAGGGCGAGCCCAAGTCGCCCGGCATCGATCCCGAGCTCGAACCGCTCCGTCGCGCGATGCACGGCGACGCCGGCATCGTCGTCCAGGTCGAACGAGACGACGAGATCAAGGCGTGCGTCGACGCCTTCGCCCAGGTCGGGATCAAGCCGATCCTCTACGGCGCCACGGAAGCGTGGAAGGTCGTCGACTCCCTGAAGGGTCGCGTCGCCGGCGTGCTGTTCACGCAGCGCGTGATCGACCTCGATCCCGAGCAGGGCGCGAAGAAGCGCAACCGGTATCAGGAGCTCGTCAGCGCGGGCATCCCCGTCGCGTTCCACAGCGCGGCGGAAGAGGGCGCGGCCGACCTGCCGGTCCTCGCGACGTACGCGGTGTCGCAGGGCATGAGCCCCGAGGCCGCGCTGCGTGCGCTCACGAGCGACGCGGCCGAGATGTACGGCATCGCCGATCGCGTCGGACGACTCGTGCCCGGGCTCGACGGCGACGTCGTGCTCCTCGACGGCAGCCCGCTCGATCCATCGAGCAGCGTGCTGCGCGTCTGGGTCCAAGGACGCGAGGTGCGCTGAGCGATGATGCGCGGCGCGAACGAACCTCGAGTGCGCCGCTCGGCGCGCGGGAGGACCACGTGAGGTCTCCCCGCGCCGCGCGGAACGAGCACGCCGTCCGCACGCCCACCTCGGGCGGCGCGGTGCGCTCGTCGTTCGCGCGCGTGGGGCTCGTCGCGACGGCGCTCGTCGGCGCCGGCGTCTGTTTCGCGCTCGCGTCGAGCGCGCGACCGGACTCCGCGAACGGAGCGCTCGCGTTGCTCGCCTCGCCGTCGAGCGCCGCTCCCACGCCGCGCTCGTGGTGGGACGCGTACGAGGGCGACGCGAAGACCGCGAAGCTCGCCGAGTCGAACGAGCACGCGTTCGCGCTCCTCGCCGGCAAGGCCGCGGTCGTCGGGCCCGAGGGCCGCGACGTGATCGACGGCGCCGTGATCCTCGTGAAGAACGGGAAGATCGAGGCGATCGGTCCGCGCGCGTCGACCGCGATCCCCGCCGGCTACGAAGTGATCGACCGCAGCGACAAGTGGGTCACGCCGGGCCTCGTCGACCTGCACTGCCACATCGCGGGCAAGAGCTTCCTCGTCAACGACATCAACGACATGGTGTATTTGACGAACCCCGAGCTGCGCGCGAGCTCCGCGGTCGAACCGCGGAACCCGAACCTCGAGCGCGCGATCGCCGGCGGCGTCACGAGCGTGCTCTTCATCCCCGGTTCGGGCACGAACATGGGCGGGCAGGGGATCCTGCTGAAGACGGGCCTCGAGCACTTCGAGGAGATGCGCATCCGCGACCCGGGCTCGCTCAAGCTCGCGCAGGCGGGCAACCCCGAGCGTTGGGCGATCAACCCGGGCCGCTCGTTCATGAACTGGAACACGCGGAACACGTTCGCGCGCGGACTCGCGCACGCGAAGTTGCGCAAGCAGGACCCGAAGCTCGCGCGCAACATCCAGTGGGACGTGTTCGGGCCGCTGCTCGACAAGAAGACGCAGGTCTCGACCCACACGCAGATCTTCCAGGTCGTGCTGACGACGCTGACGATGGTGCGCGTCGGGTTCGGCCTCGACGTGTACATCGACCACGGCGAGTGGTTCGGCAGCAAGCTCGCCGGCATGGCGCAGGACATCGGCGTCGGCGCGATCATCGGCCCGCGCGAGATCGACAGGTTCACGCCCGGGTTCTCGATCGACACGGACGGTCAGATCCAGGGCATCGCCGCTCAGTACCAGAAGGGCGGACACAAGGACATCGGGTTCAACACGGACTCGCCGGTCGTGCCGGAAGAAGAGCTCCAGCTCCAAGCGGCGCAGGCGTGCCGCTACGGCTTCGACGGGAAGAACATGGACGCGCTGCGCGGGCTCACGATCGTGCCCGCGAAGACGGCCGGAATCGCGGCGCGCGTCGGGAGCCTCGCACCGGGCAAGGACGCCGACTTGCTCGTGTGCGACGGCGACCCGGTCGACCCGCGCACGACGATCGAAGCGGTCTTCATCGAAGGCCGCAGCGTGTACGACGCGCGCACGGAGGAACGCAGATGGTGAACGACGACGTTCGGACCCGACCGATCCAAACCGGGACGAGGGCTTCCCTCGCGCTCGCGACGCTCGCGTTCGCGCTGGCGGCGACGCCCGCGGCGTTCGCGCAGCGCGCGGTCGACGCGCAGAACCGCGTCGTCGAGGTGAAGGCCGCGCCCGCGCCCGGCGAGAAGGGCGGACCGGGGCTCGCGATCAAGGCGCGGAAGATCCTCACCGTGCCGTACGAGGGCGAGCAGTACGTCGACAACGGCGTGCTCATCATCCGCGACGGCAAGATCGAAGCCGTCGGCCCCGCGCGCACGACGCCGATCCCGGCGGGCTACCAGGTGCTCGACGTCGGCGAGAAGTGGCTCATGCCCGGCTTCGTCGACCTGCACAGCCACGTCGGCGGCACGTTCGACATCAACGACATGGTCTACCTGACCAACCCGGGCCTGAAGGTGCACGGGTCGGTCATCCCCGCGAACGAGAACTTCAAGGTCGCGATCGCGTCCGGCGTCACGACGATCCTCTTCATCCCGGGCTCGGGCGTGAACTGCAGCGGTCAGGGCATCCTCGTGAAGACGGGCCCCGAGCACTACGACGACGCGGTGATTCGCGATCCGGGCTCGCTCAAGATCGCGCAAGCGGGCAACCCCGAGAGCTGGGTGATGGGCGTCGGCCGTTCCTTCATGAACTGGAACACGCGCGACATGCTCAAGCGCGGCAAGGCCTACGCGCTCCGCTGGAAGGCGTTCGAGGACGGCAAGGGCGAGAAGCCCGAGCGCGACATCGAGCACGACGTCTTCCGCGAGCTCGAAGCGCACCGGACGCAGATCTCGACGCACACGCAGATGTACCAGGTCGTCATGACGACGATCACGATGCTCGCGCGCGAGTTCGGCTTCACCACGTACATCGACCACGGTGAGATGGCGGGCTACAAGGCGAGCGAGCTCGCGCAGGAGAACGGCGTCGTCGCGATCGTCGGTCCGCGCGAGATCGAGATCCCGACGCGCCAGTTCATCCAGTGGACCGGCTCGAACCCCGAGGCGATCCTCGGCATCGCCGCGGAGTACCGGAAGCGCGGCATGAAGGACATCGGCTTCAACACCGACGCGCCCGTCGTGCCCGAGGAAGAGCTCCTCGTCCAAGCGACGACCGCGGCGCACTACGGCTTCCCGACGAAGGACCTCGACGCGGTGCGCGGGCTCACGATCGTGCCCGCGAAGACGGCGGGCATCTCCGATCGCGTCGGTTGCCTTGCGCCCGGACGCGACGCCGACGTCCTCGTGATCGCGGGCGACCCGGCGGATCCGCGCTGCGGCGTCGACATGGTCTACGTCAACGGGAAGCGCGAGTACGACACGGCCACGGAGCGGAGGCGCTGGTGATCGAGCGTCGCGCGAGCCACGAGCGGAGCGGACGCGCCTCGACGCGCGTTCGCGCCGTCGTCGCCGCGGGCCGCGGCGTTTCGCTCTTCGGCGAAACGCCGCGCAGCGAGGAAGCGTCGTGCTCGAGCGGCGCGCAGCGCGTCCGCGGATTCGTGCAGCGCTCCGCGCCGTCCCTCGTGCTCGCGCTCGCGCTCGCCGCGCTGTCGGCGTGCTCCGCGACGCGCCACGCGAAGCCGGAGCCCGGCGACCGTCCCGACCTCTCTCCGCTGCGAGCCGGTGAGACGGGGACCGCGATCCTCTGCGGCAAGGTGATCACCGCCGACGGCGCGGATCGCATGCTCTCGAGCGGCCTGATCCTGGTGCGCAACGGACGCATCGCGTACGTCGGCGAGCGGCGCGCGGTGCCCGCGGGCTACGACGTGCTCGACTGCAGCGATCAGTGGGCGATGCCGGGCATGGTCGAACTGCATTCGCACGTCCACAGCGGCGGGTTCATGGACGTGAACGACATGGTGATCCCGGTGAACCCCGAGCTGCGCGTCGCGCCTGCGGTCGTGCCGGGGAACCCGCTGATCAAGCTCGCGTGCGCGAGCGGCATCACGACGCTCTTCGGCATCCCGGGCAGCGGCACGAGCCACTCCGGCTTCGGCATCGTCTACAAGACGAAGGTCCACGCCTCGTTCGACGACTGCGTGGTGCGCAACCCCGGCGGCATGAAGGTCGCGCAGGCGTACAACCCCGAACGTCGCGCGGGCGACTTCGGTGCGACGCGCGCGGGCCTCGGGGCGATCCTAGAGGACATCAACGACAAGGCCGTCGGCGCGAACCGCCAAGGTCGCCGCGACATCGCGCTCGAAAACCTGCAAAAGGTCCACAGGCGCGAACTGCCGGTCCTCATCCACTCCGCGGGCAGCGACTCGTGGGCCGCCGCCGCGCGCATGTGGCAGAACACGTATCACACCGACTGCGTGCTGTCGCACGGGTGCTTCGATGCGCACCTGACGGCGCCGTGGATCGCCGAGACGGGCGTCAAGGTGAACGCGGGACCGCGCACGATGGACTACGTCGTGACGCGCGACGGCGCGATCACCGGAACGGCCGCGAAGTACATCGCCGCCGGCGTGAAGAGTGTCTCGGTCAACACGGACGCGCCGGTGATGCCGCAGGAGGAGCTCTTCCTCCAAGGCTCGATGTCGTCGCGTCTCGGCGCCGACTCCTATCTCATGATGCGGGCCGTCACGATCGAGCCCGCGAAGCAGTTCAACCTCGCGCACCGCCTGGGCAGTCTCGAGGTCGGCAAAGACGCCGACATCGTGCTCCGCACGGGCAGTCCGCTCGATCCGCGCGCGCGGGTCGAGCGCGTCTTCATCGACGGCGAGATCGAGTACGACCGCGCGCGCGACGGACAGTGGTTCTGAGCGCGCGGAGGAATTCCCCATGATGCTGGCCTCACTCCTGTTCCCCCTTCTCTGCGTCGGCGACACGAAGCCGAGCTCGACTCCCAACCTCCTCGCGATCCGCGTCGGCAAGGCCGAGACGATCGCGAAGGGCACGATCGAGCACGCCGTGATCCTCGTCGAGAACGGCAAGATCGTGACGATCGGTGAAGACCTGCCGATCGAGCACGGGATCCCGATCCTCGACCGGCCCGACTGGGTCGTCATGCCGGGTCTCGTCGACGCGTACTCGCGCCTCGGCCTCGACAGCGAAGGCGGCGACGACATGGCCGCCGACGTCAAGGCGTCCGCGGAGCTCTATCCGCAGGCGGAGGAGTTCCAAGAGATCGTCAAGTACGGCGTGACGACGCTCGGTCTCTATCCCGCGGGGAACGGCATCCCCGGTCAGGCGTGCGCGATCCGTCCGCTCGGCAAGACGAAGGAGGAGATGCTCCTCGCGGACGGCTGCTACTTGAAGATGATCTCGCGCGCGACGCCGAGCGCGAAGAAGCTCTTCCAAGACGGCTTCAAGAAGGCGGACGACTACGCGGAGAAGGAGAAGAAGGCCCGCGAGAAGTTCGACAAGGACAAGAAGGGCAAGAAGGACGACAAGAAGGAAGAGAAGAAAGAGGAGCCCAAGTCCGCCGCGAACGCGCCGAAGTCCGCCGAGCTCCGCGACGAAGCGAACGCCGCGCAGGGCTCCGCCGCTGCGGACGACGCGAAGACCGACGAGAAGAAGGACGACGGCTTCGTGCCGCCCGAACCCGAACCCAAGGCGAAACCGTGGGTCGATCTGCGTTCCGGCAAGCTGCGCGGGCTCGTCAGCATCAACAGCGCGGCGGAGTACGTGCACTTCCTCGACGCGATCGGCAAGGAGACGTTCTCGTGGGACCTGCGCCTCGTCGTGCAGCGTGAGAGCGACGTCTTCTACGTGCTCGACAAGAAGTGCTACGACCTCGACTACGACGGCATCGGCGACAAGAAGTGCCGCGTCGTCATGGAACCCGTGCTCAGCGTCACGCCGGGCACGATGCGCAACCGCAACCTCGCGATGGAGCTCTCGAAGTGCGGCGCGAAGATCGTCTTCGTGCCGCGCAACGACACGCTGATGGACGTGAAGAACTGGCTCTCGAACGTCGGTGAAATGGTCAGCGCGAGCCTCGACCGTGCCGTGGCGCTGCGCGCGGTGACGCTCGAACCCGCCGAACTCCTGGGCGTCGAGAAGCACGTCGGCAGCCTCGAGAAGGGCAAGGACGCCAACCTGCTCTTCTTCGACGGCGATCCGCTCGAGCCGACGACCAAGCTCCAAGCCGTCATGCTCGACGGCCGCATCGTCCACGGGGAGGTGAAGCTGTGATCTCGAAGAACCGTATCGAACGCTTCGTGTTCGGAGCGCTGCTCGCGCTCTTCGCGCTCCCCGTCGCCGCGCACGCGTGGCAAGAGGGAGGCGACGAGAAGAAGGACGAGAGCACGGACAAGAAGAAGGAGGAGTCCGACAAGTGGTTCGTCGTGAAGAACGCCGAGATCCACACGGGCACCGGAGCCGTGCTCGGCGACGCGATGCTCGTCGCGAAGAACGGCAAGATCTTCGAGATCGGCCACGACCTCGACGTGCCGACGGACGCGAAGGTGCTCGACGCGCAAGGCATGCGCGTGTATCCGGGCCTCGTCGCGATCTCTTCGTCGGGCCTGCTCGGTCCGTCGTCGAGCGACTTCGGCGACACGATCAACCCGTTCAACTCGAACATGATCCTCGGCCTCGCGACGGGGATCACGACGACGGGCGTCGGGAATGCGGCGGTCAAGCTCAAGCGCTTCTCGATCAAGGACGTGGTCGTTCGCGACCGCATCTTCTCCGTCTTCTCGTGGAGCGCGCGCAACCCGGCCGGTCGCCGCAGCCTGCGTGAGAAGTTCCAGTCCGCCGCCGCCTACCTGCGCAACTACCGCGACTGGGAGGAGAAGGTCAAGAAGGACAAGGAGCTCAAGGAGCCGCAGAAGAAGAACGTCGACACGACGGTGCTCGCGGTGCTCAAGGGCGAGTCGACGGCGAAGTTCAACGCGAACGAGCGCGACGACCTCCTCGGCATCGCGCGCCTCGCGCAGGAGTTCGGCTTCCGCCCCGTGATCGAGGGCTGCGTCGAAGGCTGGACCGTCGCCGACGAACTCGGTCGCGCAGGCGCGATGGCGATCCTCACGTCGCGCGATCGCCGCCCGAAGGACGAAGCCCTCGCCCGCGACGGCGGGTCGAGCATCGAGAACGCCGCGATCCTCCACAAGAGCGGCGTGTCGGTCGCGGTCGTACCGAGCACGGAGTCGGTCGACCTCGGCGGCATCGTCGGACGCGACATCATGGCGCTGCCGATCGAAGCCGACTTCGCGATCCGCGGCGGACTGCCGGAGGACGCCGCGCTCGCCGCGATCACCACGACGTCGGCGCGGATCCTCGGCGTGCAGCACCGCGTCGGTTCGCTCGAGGTCGGCAAGGACTGCGACCTGATCGTCGTCGACAAGGACCTGCTCCACTACGAAGCGTTCGTGCAGTGGACTGTGATCGACGGCAAGGTCGTCTACGACAAGCAGAAGGAGCTCTACTTCGCGCACATCCGCCCGCGCGCCGAGGCCCAGCCCGAGCCGAAGAAGCTCGACAAGGGCGAGACCGAGCCCAAGCCCGACGCCGACAAGCCGAAGGACGGCGAAGAGAAGAAGGGCGACGAGAAGTCCGGCGACGAGAAGAAGAACGGCGACGGCGAGAAGAAGGGCGGCTGACGCGCTTCGAATCGCGAGGGTTCGCGCTCACGACCCGCGGGGAGGCCCCTCGCGGGTCGTGGTGTTTCCGGACGAGCTCGCTGCCGTGGGGGATCGGCGTCGTTCAGCGCGCCGTGCTCCAGGTTCGTCGGAGCACGTCCCCGAGCGCGCGCGCCACGAGCTCGTGTCCCCGCGCGTTCCAGTGACCGTCGACGGGGAAGTGCGTCGGCTCCGTGCTCGAGGCGAGCGCGTTGCGGACGTCGACGTGCTCCACGTCGCGCACGTCGCGCGCGAACGCCGCGAGACGGTCCTCGTCCGACACGACGATCAACGGCACGCTGCGCGTCGCGGGACCACCCGCGGCGTCGACTCGCTCGTGCGCGAGGTCGTCGCGCAGCGTGCGCAGGAGCGCGAGCACGAGGCGCCACTCCGCTTCGACGTCACGCGGTCGCGCCTGGAACGCGCGCTCCCACCGCGACTTCTCGATCGCACGCCAAAGCGCGCTCACGCGTTCGAGCCATGGGTTCGGCACGGGCACGTTCGCGAGCTCGAGATGCCCGTCGTGCTCGACGAAGCGCGGCTTCGACTTCCCGTATGCGACGTCGGAGCTCGACTCCCACAGATCGTTCGCGCAGAACACGACCACGACGACGTCGGGCTTCGTCTCCGGGACGAGTTCGCGCGCGAGGAGCAGCTCCTGATCCGTTCCGTAACCCGACACCGCCGCGTCGAGCACCTCCCAGTCGGGATGCGCGCTCGCGAGCCGCGCCGCGAACGTCGACTCCCACGGAACGCCCCAGCCGAACGCGTACGAATCGCCGAGCACGAGCACGCGCTTCCCACGCTTCTCGGTCGGCCACTCCGGTCCGCGGAATCCGCGCGCGTTGATCGCGACCTCGACGTCGAACTCCGCGCTCGCATGACGTTCGCGCGCTCCGGGCACGTAGCGCCAACCCAGCCGTTCGTCGTGCACGACGTACTTCGGATTCGTCGTCGGCGAGAGCGTCGCGACGCGAGTCGCCCGGTACACGACCTCGGCGACGATCGGCGCGAGCGCGAGCCCGAGGACGAGCGCGAGGAGCGCCCTCCGCCGTCGTCTCCGGATCGCGTCGTTCGTGCTCATGCGTCGTTTCGATTCGCGGCCGCGGGCGCCTTCGCGCGGACAGGATGCCGAGCGACGACTCCGATGCGTAGCATGCATTCGAGCAAGCGATCGGGACGTCGCATTGTGGGCCCCCCCGGGCCGCGGCTAGACTGAGCGCGACTTTCGCCCCCCCACGTTCCGTCCGGAGACGACTCGCTCGATTCCTCCGGCGTTCACCCCAAACGATGATCCTCCGTCACTTGATGCGCGTCCTCGGCCAGGGCGTCAAAGAAGGACGCAGCCTGACGTACGAGGAGGCGTACCGCGCCTTCCAAGAGGTTCTCTCCGGAGAGGAGAGCGAGATCCTCGTCGGCGCGTTCCTCGTGATGATGCGGATCAAGGGCGTCACCGTGCAGGAGCTCACCGCGTTCGCTCGCGCCGCGCGCGAGAAGGCGCGCATCCCGTGCAACGACATGCCGGGGCTCGTCTGCGTGTGTCCGCCGCACGACGGGATGGACCGCGTGCCGCCGCTCGAGGTCGCGTCCGGCTTGATCGCGGCGGGAGCGGGTGTGCGCGTGCTCATCCTGTCCGATCGGTGCGTGCCGCCGAAGCGCGGGCTCACGACGGCGAGCGTGCTCGACGCGCTCGGCATCGGCATGACGTGGGATCCGAACGAGGCGGAGGAGTGGGTCGCGAAGGCGCGCTTCGGCGCGGTCGCGGTGACGGGCATGCTGCCCGCGTTGATGAACCTGCGGCGCGTGCGCGGCGACGTCACGATCCGCACGCCGCTCGCGACGGTCGAGAAGCTGCTCGCGCCGACGAGCGCCTCGGTCGTGCTCGGCGCGCAAGGCGGACCCGTGCTCGGCGGCGCGGTCGAGGTGATCCAAGGCCTCGGCCACCCGCGCGGCATCGCGATCCAAGGACCCGAGGGCGGCGTCATTCCCTCCGTCCGCAAGCGCACGCGCGGGATCGAGCTCGCTGAGAAGCACCTCGTCCCGCTGAACGTCGAGCCGCAGGACTTCGGCCTCGAAGCGGAGAACGAGCCCGAGCTCCCGCTCTTCAGCCCGCCGCCGGACGACCAGGGCACCGGCGACTGCGCCGAGCTCGTCAAGGTCGTCGGCGACATCACGCAGGCCGTGCTCGCCGGCCAGCACGGACCCGCGCGCAACGCGGCCCTGCTCGGCTCGGCGCTGATCCTCAAGGCTTCGGGCCGCGCGATGACGCTCGCCGAGGGCGTCGACGCGGCGTCGAGCTCGCTCGACAGCGGCGCGGCGCGCGACGTGCTCGTGCGGCTGCGCGAAGCCGCGAAGTAGCGCGCACGTCGCGGGGTTGGCGCCGGGCGAGATCGTCGCGCACAATCGAGCGCGATGGACTTCTCGTTCCGCTTCGACTGGTGGCTCGCGCGGCTCGCGCGCTCACCCAAGGACGCGGGACGGGTCGAGCTCTGCGTGCTCCGGCCCGAGCACGGCGCGCGGCGCCTCGTCGACGCGCTCGAGCTCACGCCGGAGCGCGGCATCGAGGGTGATCGCTGGCTCGTCGATCCCCACCGTCGAGCGGGGAATCAAGTCAGCCTGATGAACGTGCACGTCCTGCGCGCGGTCGCCGGCGAGGACATGGAGCGGATGGCGCTCGCGGGCGACAACGTGATCGTCGACCTCGATCTCTCCGAGGCGAACCTGCCTCCTGGGACGGTGCTCGCGATCGGCACGTGCGAGCTCGAGATCTCGAACGATCCGCATCGCCCGTGTCGGCTCTTCGAAAACCGGTACGGCGTCGGGGCCGTGAAGCGCGTGAAGCGCGGCAACGCGAAGGGCGCGCGAACGCGCGGCGTGCTTGCGACGTGCGTGAAGGCCGGCACGATCCGCCGCGGCGACGCGATCGAGGTGCGGAGGGAGCGCGCGTGAGCCGCTTCCGCTTCGAGCTCCCGTATCTGCCTGGCCTGCGCCGGCGCGAGCCGTTCGCACCCGGCGACCTCGGCTACGTGCCGCGCCGCGAACGGCTGCGAGCGTACAACCACGTGAGCCCCCTGATCGGCGGACGCGAGGCGTTCCCCGCGATGCTCGACGCGATCCGCACCGCGCGGCGCCGCGTGCATCTCGAGATGTACATCTTCGAGGACGACGTCGTCGGCCGCGACTTCCAGAAAGCGTTCATCGAGCGCGCGCGCGCCGGCGTCGAGGTGCGCGTGCTCGTCGACGGACTCGGCTCGTTCGGCTTGTCGTCGCGCTTCCTCGACGAGCTGCGCGCGGCAGGTGTCGAAGTGCAGGTGTTCCACCCCGTCGCGCCGTGGCGTCGTCGGTGGGGCCTCAACAAGCGCGATCATCAGAAGATCCTGATCGTCGACGACGAGGTCGCCTTCTGCGGCGGCGTGAACCTGACCGACGAGAACAGGCCGATCGAGCAGGGCGGCGGCGGCTGGCACGACGTGCACGCGCGCGTCGACGGGCCCGCCGTGTTCGACCTCGCGCTGCTCTTTCGCGAGACGTGGCTCGAGGTCGGCGGCGCCGCGTTCCCCGAGCCCGAGCTCCCCGCTCCGCGGCCTGACCTGCCCGAGCACACGGCGCTCGTCGAGGTGATCAGCAACGAGAAGCTCCGCGCGCGTTCGCGAATGCGCTACGCGTACGTGCACGCGATCCGTCGCGCCGAGACTTCGATCAGCATCATGAACGCGTACTTCATCCCGGACGTCGGGCTTCGACGCGCGTTCGGGCTCGCGGTGAAGCGCGGCGTCGAGGTGCGAGTGATCGTTCCGTCGACGTCCGACGTCGCGGCGGTGTACTACGCGAGTCGACACCTGTACGCGCGGCTCCTGCGGCGCGGCGTGCGGATCTTCGAGTGGCCGGAGCGGATGATGCACGCGAAGTGCGGCGTGATCGACTCGGTGTGGACGACGATCGGGAGCTACAACCTCGATCGACGGAGCTTCCTGCACAACCTCGAGGTGGGCCTCGTGACGATCGATCGCGACCTCGGCGAGCGCATGCAGGCGCAGTTCGAGCGCGATTTGGTCGCGTGCAAGGAGGTCACGCTCGAGGAGTGGAACAAGCGCTCGTGGTGGAGCCAGTTCCTCGAGCTCGTGTTCTATCAGTTCCGGTATTGGCTCTGAGGGGCGGAGCGCGTCCCGTCAGGGGATCGTCACTGCGATGCGCTCGTGCACGGCCTCGCTCGCGCGGCTGCCGCGGAACGCGTAGTCGATCACGACGCGCGAGCCGCTCGTCCACGTGGCGGAGCTCGCGTGGACCGTGCCGCGCGCGTTCGACCACCGCACGTCGAACGGCGGTCCGACGTCCCTTTGCGAGCTCACGAACGCTTCGGCCGCGAACTCGTTCGTCGCGGTCGAGCGCAGGACTAGCTCCACTTGGAGCCCCGCGAAACCATCCGATCGGTTGTCGAAGACGTGCAACGAGCCGTCTTTCGCGATCGATGCTTCGCCGTACCGCGGGCTCGTCTCGGCGTCCCAAGCACGGTCGGGTGCGAGCAGCAGCTCGGGCACGCTCGAGATTTCGAACGGGACCTCGCGCGCAGCGACGTCCGCGACGAGTTCGACGTCGACACGCGCGTCCAGCTCGACGCGCAACTCCTCGCGCGTGGGCTCGGGGCCGCCGAACGATGGCTCGAACGCGTTGCTTCGATCCACGGACTCGGACTCCACGTGCGATGGCGTGGCGCGGGACCCCGCACCCGTGAAGCACCTGAAGGGGACGACCTCGGGTGGCCGCGGTTTCGAATCGATCGGAATCGAACCGAGGAACGTGCCGACGGCGAAGACGAGCGCGACTGCGGAGAGCGCGCAAGCGATCCAGAGCGAGACCCGGGAGCGGAGCGTCGCGTGCACGTGTTTGAGTCTACCGGGCTCCGGCGACTCGGTCGCAAGGAGGTCACGCTCGAGGAGTGGAACAAGCGCTCGTGGTGGAGCCAGTTCCTCGAGCTCGTGTTCTATCCGTTCCGGTATTGGCTCTGAGCGGCGGAGCGCGTCAAGGCAGGACGAGCTCCAGGAAGCACGACTGGTTCGCAGCGCGCTCTCCGTACTTGCCGTCGAGGTCGAAAGCGACGTACACCGTCTCACCGGGCGTCCACGAGAGCGAGCTCACGCGCACACGGCCCGTCACGCCCGTCCACGGACCGGAAAACGGCGGGCCCGCGTCCCAGAAGTTGCTCGCGAGCGCACGGCACGTGAGCTCGCCCTTCGGCGTCGACGCGAGACGCAGCTCGACCTCCGAGCCCGTGAAGCCGTCGCTGCGTCCGAGTTGGACACGGAGTTCACGCTCGCTCGAACGCGTGAAGGATCCGAAGCGATGTTCGGGGTCCTGCGTGAAAGAGAGTCCGCCTGCGCTCTCGGGTGGGAGGAGGAGCGCGTCCTGCGCTCGCGCGGCGAGGCTCGTGTCGAGCTCGACTTGGAGCACGACGGAGTCGCGCTCCCAATCGGGTTCGCGCGGATCGCGCGGGACCGTCTCGTCGTCCGGCGGCTTCTCCGCGGACACCGAGTTCGTCGTGCGCGCACCGGTCGCCGGCGGCTCGGCCGCGCCGTGGTGTTCGCCGTCGTTCGAACAGGCCGCGATCCAAGCCGCGCTCGAGGCGAGGAGCACGAGCCGCGGGACGAACGAACGAAGCGAGCCGGCGGGGGTGGATCGAAAGCAGGACGAAGGCGGCATGGGAAGCTCCTCTCGACCTCCGAACGACGCTGTCGAGCTCCCGGATCTTGGCGCTCGGTGCGAGATCCGTCGAGCGAGTGCACGTCGCGACCTCACGGAACGATGGGGGCGAGCGCCGCGCAGCCACCCGGTCGGTCGTTCGAATCAGCGCTCGGTCGAGGAGGTCGCGCGCAGGGCTCGAGCGCCGCGCCGATCGCGAGCGCACTCTCCGCCTACGGCACCACGACGCGCACGAGTCCGCCCTCGTCGCGCGTCTTGCCCTGCGCGTCCTTGCCTTGCACGCGGTAGCGCAGCACGACGCGCTCACCGTCCTTCCACGTCGACGCGTTCAGCGTGACCTCGCTCGAGACGTCGCTCCACGCGCCCGGCACTTCGTTCCCGCGGACGTCCCACGCGCCGACCTCGACCTGCGGCGCGCCGGTTTCGGACGGCGTGAGGCGCAGCTCGATCTGCAGGTCCTCGCTCCCGTTCGTCCAGCCGTCGATCACGCGCAGGGAGCCGTTCTCGACGTGCGTGACGTTCCCGATCGGCGCATTCGTGCCGGAGGGAGCGCTGTCGAGCTGGAGCTCGCCCTCCGGCGGGATCGAGCGCGCGAGAAGCGTCCGACCGAGCTCCGGTGCGACCTGCACGCGCGCCGCCGCGTGGTGCCGCGACCACTCCGCGTCGGAGATCGGTGTGCCCGGATCGGCGAGGCGCGGCTCCGAACGCAGCACCGAGACCACGACGCTTGAGCGCGGTGACGCGGCCTCGAGGACGCGCTCCTGCGGATCGATCGTCGTGAGGTGATCCGCGCCGGCGGGACGGCACGTGAACCAGACGACGAGTCCGAGGCTCGTCGCCGCGAGCGCGACTCCGACGGCGGCTCGAACGCGGCCGGCGTGCGCATCGTGGACGGGGGGCATCATGGGGCAGGCTATCCCGAGGACTGTGACCAGTTGCGGATCGTTCTGGAGGGAACGTCGCGCTCGAAAGGCGCTCTTCAGCGGCGCCGCGCAACCGAGTCGCAGGGAGCGAATCCCGGGCCGCGCACGTCGCGCGGAACGCCGTCGGTTCGCTTCGGGTCCGTCGTCGATCAGGCCTCGTTTTTCAGCAGGAAACGGAACTTCCTCGCGCCCGCCTTCGTCCTCACCTCGAGCTGGACGACGAGCTCCGCGGCCGCGGGTTCCACGCGCACGTCGTCGAACTGGAGCTTGCGCCCGGACTGCGCGCTCGAGCGTGCGAGGACGACCTCGCTCGGATCCGCGACGCGGTCGCGGTTTTCGTCGCGGTAGACGACGAGCTCACAGGCCTCGAGTTCGCCTGCGACGCCCTCGGGCACGCGCGCGCCGATCCACGCGAGCACGAGTTCGCCCGTCGCGGCGTCGACGCGCACGGGCGAGCGACGCACCTGGAGCTCGCCGGACTCGAGGACTTCGCGCCACGCGCCCTTGCCCCAGCCCGCTCGCGAGGACGAGCACGCGCTCGCGAGGACGAGGAACAGACCGAGCGCGATCGGGGTGCGGGGCACACGCTCATCGTCGCGCGCGGCGACGGCGAATCAAGCCGGCGCGCGGCGCGTCGATCCGAGCGCGGAGGAGTCCGTCCACAGTCCGAACCCCGGCGTCCAGGGTCCGGACGCGGCGTTCGTGGACGTCGCGCTGCGGACGATCCGCCTCACCGCGGCGCGTTCGCGAGCTTCGGGCCGTCCCAGGTCCGCCACACGGTCTCGTACCGCTTCAGTCCTTCGCTCCAGCCCTTCGACCACGCTTCGAACGGCGCCCAATCGAGCCCTTCCGCGCCCTTCACCTTGCGCAGGCCCTCCATGCGCTCGCCGAAGTCCGCGGGGAAGCCGTCGAGGAGGAACGCCTTCGGCAACCCTTCGAGCGCCGCGGCCGCGATCTTCGCCTCGTCCGTCTCGTTCCACCAACGATCCCACATCGCGGCCGACGCCTTGACTTGCGCGTCGCGCTTCTTGTCGAAGCCGAGCGTCTTGAAGAACGCTTCGACCGAATCGATGCCGCGGAAGTTCTCACGCAGAGCAACGAGGTGCCCGAGCCACGGCTTGCCGTCGAGCGCGAGCTCCTTCTTCGGCAGCGTCTTCTCGAGCTCCGCGACGTGCGCGGCGCCGTGCTTCTCGAGCTCGACGATCCAACGCTTCGCCTCGCTCGCGACCACGGACGGCACGCCCTTCATCGGCGCGGGGCCCTTGCCCTCGAGCCGGCGGAGCACGTCGCGCGCGCCCGCGAAGTCGACGAGCGTCTCCCACTGGTACTCGTCCTTCGACTTCACCGCGAGGATGCGCTTCGCGCACGCGAGCGCGTCCTCCGGCGACGTCGTGGTCATCCCTTGGCACCAATCGAGCGTCTCCGTCGCGCGCACAGCGTTCGGCCAGTGGTTGTAGCGATCGAGACGGTTCAGGTGGACGAGCTCGAAGCCCTTCGCGACGTAGGCGTCGCGCGAGCCCGGGCTCTGCCCGTAGGGAACGACGGGATCGCTCGTGCCGTGCAGGAACGCGATCGCGACCTTCTTCAACGCGGGCGGCATCTTCGACCAGTTCCACGCGCCCGACGCGTGCGCGACGACGCCCGACACGGAGTCGGGGAACTCGCCCGCGTAGTAGACGACGAAGAAACCGCCCTGGCTGTGGCCGTAGAGGAAGACGCGCTCCACCGCGAACGTCGCGCGCAGCTCGTCGAGGAACTCCTTGAACGCTTGCGCGTCCTTCGGCTCGCCGAGGAAGAGGCGCGTGTCGCCTTGACCGGGCGACGTGCCGTCGACGGAGACGACGACGTCGTTCGGGCGGAACACGCCGACGGGGTGGTTCCACGCGCCCCAGCGGTAATCGAGGCCGGTGCCGTGCAGGATCACGGTCAGCGGGCGCGGCTTCTTCGCGTCGTAACCCGGAGGAAGGACCCACGTGTAGCGCAGTCCGCCCTTCGAGGTCCACGCGAAGACCTTCGAGTCGGGCGCGCCGGGCTTGGGCTCGCGACGTTCGGGATCGCCGGCGCGCGCGAGCGGTGCGAGCACGACGAGGAGTGCGAGGAGGAGTTTCGTGAGCATCAGGGACTCCGCGGGACGTGCGAGTGGAGCACGCGCGCGGCTTCATGTCGCGCGTGGAGCGATCGATTGCGGTGAACTCGGATCGTAGCGAGTCCTCGCGGGCTCGTTCGACGTGTGCGATCCCCGCCATGCGTCCGGCGCGCGGCGCGTGTTGCGCGGGTGGCGCGTGCGACTCGCCCCGGACGCCACGGCGGTGGAGGACTCCGACGACGATCCGCGGGCGAGCCTCGCGCTCACTGCGGCAGCTTCGACCTGTAGCTCGCGGGGTCGTCCCAGAACTTCGTCGGGCAATTCGGGCAGCAGAAGCCGATCACGCGGCCCTCGAACACGATCGAGTACGCGGCGTTCACCGGGCTCCCGCTGACGGGGCAGGTCGTGTTGACGGGCTTCAGCGCACTCGTCGCGCCCGACGCGGCAGCGGGTGACGCGCTCGGCGCGGACTTCGGGTTGCCGTTCGTCGCTGCGGCGGTCGACGGGACGACGCACACCTCGGGTTCGACCTCGACCGGCGCGGCGGCGCCGTTCGTGCCGTCGTCGATCGCGAGCTCGGGGCGGAGCGCGTGCAGTCGCTCGAGCGCCTTCGCGTCGAGGCCCGAGCGCCACGCGTGCAGCGTTCGCAGCGCGTGCAGCGTCGCGAGCACGTCCACCGCCTTCGCGTCGAGCTTCGTGCGCGCGACGACCAGCTCCGCGAGCTTCGCGTGCCCCGCGAGCGCGGCGAGCACCGGCGTGTCGACGCGGGTGCCGGAGAGATCGAGCCGCGTGAGCTCGGGTGCGTTCGCAAGGAGGCCGAGCGTGCGCTCGCCTGCGTTCGTGCGCGCGAGGCCGAGGTGCTCGACGCGCGCGAGGACGGGCGTGAGGAGCTTCGCGAGCGCGTCGTCCGCGAGCTGCGTCGCGGGCGATGCGTCGATCCAGAGCGTGTTGCGCGCCGGATCGAGCGTCTCGACGTGCACGAACGCGGCGTCGAGGGCCTCGAGCGCGGCCGCGTCGGCGTTCGAGGACGGAGTTCGCGACGGCGCGGGCGAGTTCATGGATGCGCCCTCGCCGGAGACCGCTCCCGCGCCGCTGTTCGCACCACCGCTCACACCGGCGCCGTTCCTCGCGCCGCGCGCGTCACTCGTGCCCGCGCCCGCGCCCGCGCCCGCGCCCCGACTCGCGTCGCGTTCGCCGTTCGACGTCACGCCTCCACTCGCGTTCGCGCCGCCACTCGCGCCAAGAGCGTGCTCGCCGGCGATCTGCGCCGAGCGCTCGCTCGCCGTCGCGTCGATGCGCGGCCCCGCGCAGCCGAACGCGACGAGCGCACTCGCGAACGCCAGCGTGAGCGCACACCGCGCGCGTTCGACGCGCGCACGACGACGGAGCTCCTTCGCGCGCTTCAAACGATCAGCTCCTTCACGACGCGGCCCGACACGTCCGTCAGGCGGAAATCGCGGCCTTGGTGGCGGTAGACGAGGTGCTCGTGGTCGAACCCGAGCTCGTGCAAGAGCGTCGCGTGCAGGTCGTGCACCTCGACCGGGTCCTCGACGATGTTGTACGAGTAGTCGTCCGTCTTTCCGTACGTGATCCCGCGGCGGATGCCCGCGCCCGTCATCCACGTCGTGAAGCAGCGCGGGTGGTGGTCGCGGCCGTAGTCCGTGTTCGTCAGCGTGCCCTGGCTGTACACGGTGCGCCCGAACTCGCCCGACCAGAGCACGAGCGTGTCGTCGAGCAACCCGCGCCGCTTCAGGTCGAGGATCAACGCCGCTTGCGGCTGGTCGACGGCCGCACACTGCTGGCGGATCTCCTTCGGCAGGTTCGCGTGCGCGTCCCAGCCGCGCATGTAGAGCTGCACGAACCGCACGCCGCGCTCCGCGAGCCGCCGCGCGAGCAGGCAGTTCGCCGCGAAGGAGCCCGGCTTCTTCACGTCGGGTCCGTACATCGCGAGCGTCTCCTCGTCCTCACCCGAGAAGTCCGTGAGCTCGGGCACCGACATCTGCATGCGGTACGCCATCTCGTACTGCGCGAGGCGCGCGTGGATCTCGGGGTCGAGCGTCTTCGCGAACTCGCGCTCGTTCAGCTCGGCGACGAGGTCGAGCATCGCGCGCCGGTCGTCGCGCTCGACGCCGTCGGGATCGTCGAGGAAGAGCACCGGCGTCTTCCCCGCGCGCAGACGACAACCTTGGTGCTCGCTCGGCAGGAATCCGCTGCCCCAGAAGCGCGCGGAGAGCGCCTGCATGTTCCCGAAGCCCTGCGTGATCAACACGACGAACGCAGGAAGGTTCTGGTTCGCGCTGCCGAGGCCGTAGCTCACCCACGAGCCGAACGACGGTCGTCCGGGCTGCTGGTTGCCCGTCTGGAAGAACGTGATGCCGGGCTCGTGGTTGATCGCGTCGGTCTTCATCGAGTGCACGAAGCACAGCTCGTTCGCGATCGCCGCGGTGTGCGGGAGGAGCTCGCTGAGCCACACGCCGTCCTGCTGGTTCGCGTAGCGGCTGAAGCGGAAGATCGACGGAGCGACGGGGAAGCGCGCTTGACCGCTCGTCATGCCGGTGAGGCGCTGTCCCTGGCGGATCGAGTCGGGCAGGTCCTCGTCGAAGCGCGCGCGCAGCTCCGGCTTGTAGTCGTAGAGGTCGAGCTGGCTCGGCGCGCCCTCCATGTGCAGGTAGATCACGCGCTTCGCGCGCGGAGCGAAGTGCGGGCCGCGGGCGAACGAACGCGAGCTCGAGTCTGCGCGCGCTTCGCGTCCGAGCAGCGACGAGAGCGCGGCTAGCCCAAGGCCCGCGCCGATGCCCTTCGCGGCGGTCGAGAAGAAGCGCCGGCGCGTGAGGCCGAGGTGGTGCTCTTCGATCGGATGCATGGCGTCAATTCCTCGAGACCGTCGCGTCGAGCGCGAGCACGGAGTTCGCGATCATCGTCCACGCCGCGAGCTCGCCCGGCGCGAGCTCCTTCGCACGCGGCGCCTCGCCGACGGCGAGCAACGCGCTCGCGTCCTTCTCGCTCTTCGCATAGCGTTCGCGGAAGCGCGCGAGCGACGTCGCGAGCGCGCGGAGCTCCTCCGCGTCCGGAGCGCGGCCCGTGCAGCGGCGGAAGAGCAGCGTGAGGCGCGCCGAATCGTCGCCCGCGCCGCCGAGCGTGCGTTCGGCGAGCTTGCGCGCGGCCTCGACGTACTGTGGGTCGTTCCACAAGACGAGCGCCTGCAGCGGCGTGTTCGTCGCGTTGCGGCGGATCGTGCAGAACTCGCGCGTCGGCGCGTCGAACGTGAGCAGCGACGGCGGCGGCGACGCGCGCTTCCAGAACGTGTAGAGGCTGCGCCGCCAGAGATCGTCGCCTTGGCCCTGCACGTAGACGCGCGTGTTCGACACGGGCATCGCGACCTCTTCCCAGAGTCCTTCGGGTTGGTACGGCCGCACGGACGGACCGCCGAGCTTCTCGACGAGCAGGCCCGAGACGTAGAGCGCGGAGTCGCGGATCGCTTCCGCGCCGAGCCGTTTGCGCGGGAAGCTCGCGAGCCAGCGATCGTCCGGATCGCGCTCCGCGAGCTCGGGTCGCGCGCGCGAGCTCTGTCGATACGTGCTGCTCGTGACGAGGAGCTTCAAGAGCGCGCGCGTGTCCCAACCGCGCTCGCGGTACTCGACGGCGAGCCAGTCGAGCAGCTCGGGATGGCTCGGGAATTCGCCCTGCATCCCGAAGTCCTCGCTCGTGCGCACGAGGCCCGTGCCGAACACGAGCTCCCACAGCCGATTCACGGCGACGCGCGCGACGAGCGGGTTCTCCGGCGCGAGCAGCCACTGCGCGAGGCCGCGACGATCCGCGGGCGCGCCGTCGGGGAGCTTGCCGAGCGCCGCGGGCACCGCGCGCTTCACGGGACGTTTCGGGTCGGGCTTGTCGTACTGGCCGCGCTCGAGCACGAAGACGTCGCGCGGCTTCGCGAGCTCCTTCATCACCATCGTGCGCGGGATCTGCGCGTCGAGCGCGGCGAGCCGCGACTCCGCGTCCGCGAGCGCGTCCTTCAGCCGGCGATAGTCGGGCGAGAACAGCGTGCGCCAACCGCTCTGCCAACGCGCATCGAGGTCCGTGCCGCGCGCGCGAGACGGAAGCAGCGCCGCGACGAGGTCGCCGTAGAGTTCGCTCTCCCGCGGAGCCGCGCGGAAGTAGAAGCCCGCCTGGCCCGCGGTGTTCACGATCTTCAGGAGCAGCACGTTGCGCCCGCGGTGCAGCGCGAGCTTGGCGCGGTCCTGATCGGCCGCGAGACCGCGGTCGACCTCGCGACGGAAGACCTCCTTGCCGTCGAGGTAGACGATGAGGCCGTCGTCGCTCCCGAGCGAGACGTCGAGCTCGCGATCGCTCGGCGCGTAGAGCTCGCGCGCGACGAAGAACGCGCCCGGCGTCGAGGGGAGCTCGTTCAAGCGCGCTTCCGCGAACGCGGGCTCGGCGCGCCAGTATTGGTTCCCGAACCCGAAGTTGCGCGCGCGCTCGATCGTCGCGTCGCTCTCGGGACCGTAGAGGCGCGTGTACGGCTCGCCGCGCGTCTCCTCGGGGAACGGACCGAGCCGATACCACGAGCTCGCGCTCGTCGGCAGTCGCGCGACCCCGCTCGTGTCGAGCGCCGCGAGCGAGACGCGCGAGCGCCGCGTGACGTGCTGCGCGTATTCGCTCCTGTGGAGCAGCTTCACCGTGACGAGCGACCCGCCCGCGAAGCCGAACGGACGCTCGCTGAGCAGGAGCAGCGCGCGATTGCCGCCGCGACGGTGTCCGTAGAGCGCCCAACCGAGTCGATCGCCGCCGTCGAGCACGTTGACCGCGGCGTAGTCGCCGTCCGGTTGCTCGAAATCGGCCCACGCCCACTCGAGCGGCACGCGCTCGCGCTTCTCGGGGTCGTTCGCGGGCGCGACCTCGACTTGGACGCCGCTGATCACGACGTTGCCGTTCTCGAAGCGTCCGAGGAGCTCTGGTCCGCCTTCCTTCAGCGCGTCCGCGAGCGCTTCGACGAGCACGAGGCGCAAGTTGGTCGCGTCCGTGCGCAGCGTGATCACGTGGTCGTCGACGTCCGGATTGCGTCCGCTCGCGCGCACGGAGCCGTCGTCGAGCGGCTCCATCGTCGCGCCGCCGCTCGAGGTCGCGCTCGCGACGCACGCATCGGCCCACGCGAGCCCGCTCGTGCGCGCGAGCTCGGCGAGGAACGTCGCGCGCTGCGCTTCTTCGTCGGGTGCGGGCCGTTCGAGCTCCGCTTTCAGCTCGGAGAGCCGCGCGTCGAGCTCGCTGCGCTGCTTCGTCTGCTCCGGCGACGGCACGGCCAGGAACGGCTCGAACGCGCGCTTCGAGTCCGTCTCCTGCGAGTAGAGCCCGGGCTCGTCGTTCGACGCGAAGAACGAGTAGAGCGAGTAGAAGTCCTCCTGCTTGATCGGGTCGTACTTGTGATCGTGGCAACGCGCGCAGCCCATCGTGAGGCCGAGGAACACCGAGCCCGTCGTCGCCGTGCGATCGACCGCGTACTCGACGAGGTACTCCGCCGGGATCGCGCCGCCTTCGTCCGTCGTGACGTGGTTGCGCTGGAAACCGCTCGCGACCTTCTGGTCCTGCGTCGCGTTCGGGAGCAGGTCGCCGGCGAGCTGCTCCGTGACGAAGCGATCGAACGGCATCCCGTCGCGCAGCGCGCGAAGTACCCAGTCGCGCCACGGCCAGATCGAGCGCCCCGCGTCCGTGTGGATGCCGCACGTGTCCGCGTAACGCGCTGCGTCGAGCCACGGGACGGCCATGCGTTCGGCGTGACGCGTGCGATAGGGCTCCTCGGAGAGCAGCCGATCGACGAGGCGTTCGTACGCGTCGGCGCGCGAATCGGCGAGGAAGTGATCGAGCTCCTCCGGCGTCGGGGGCAGACCCGTCAGGTCGAGGAACACGCGCCGCGCGAGCAGTTCGCGCTCCGCCGGCGGGTTCGGCGCGAGACCTTCTTCCTCGAGCCGAGCGAGGACGAAGCGGTCGATCGAGTTGCGACACCAGCGCGCGTCGCGCACGTCGGGCACCGCAGGACGCCTGGGCGCCACGAACGACCAGTGCGGTTCGTACTCGCCGCCTTGCTCGATCCACGCGCGCAGCGTGTCCATCTCGGCGTCCGAGAGCGGGCGCTTGTTCGCGGACGCGGGCGGCATGTGCTCGTCGCGCTCCGTCGCGTGGATGCGGCGCCAGAGCTCGCTCTCCTCCGGCTTGCCCGGCACGATCACCGCGTAGCCGCCGCGGTCGGCGTGCGCGTCTTCTTCCTCGTCGAGGCGGAGCTTCGCCGCGCGCTTGCTCGCGTCGGCGCCGTGACACGTGAAGCAACGATCGGCGAGGATCGGCCGCACGTCGCGGTCGTAATGCACGACGCGCGCTCGCTCGACGTCCTCCGCCGCGCGGACGTTCGCCGCTGCGATCAGGGCCGAGGTACCGAGGAGCAGGAGTCCAGCGCGAAGACGGTTGGACATGCGCGGCGGCGGGAGCGGGGGGACGCGGGGCGCGAGCCGATGCAGGCCCGCGGCCGCGCGCGCATCGCGCGGCTGCGCCAGGATACTCGCGTCCCGCGGAGAACGCCCCGGATCGTCGCTCGGCTGCGCGGAAACGAAGCGAGGCCGGGAGCGGTCTCCCAGCCTCGAGGCCGTGTCGGGCGCGCCCAGGATCGCGCACCCGGAGGCCGGTCTCCCGGCCGCCGTGCGCGACTCGGACGATCGAGCTCAGTCGTCGTCTTCGTCCGGGTTCCCGTGGCAGAGCGTGCAGCTGATCGCGGTGCCCTTGGTCACGCTGACCGTGTGGCCCTCGACCGTCCACGTGCGATCGTCCGCCGCGCGCGAGAGCACCGTGCCCTGGAGGTTCGCTCCGTGGCACGCGCGGCACGTCGCGGACTGGGACTCGAACAGGTCGTGGTGGTCGTGGATGAAGCTCGAGCTGTTCACCTGGTGCATCCCGTGCGGACCGCCGAGCGTCAACGTGGGGAGCGTCCCGGACGCGTGGCACGCGGCGCACTCGATCAGCGCGCCGGTGTGGCCCTGGATCTGGGTCGACGCGACGTTGTCGTTCGCGGCGATCGGTGAGACCGGCCATTCGGAGTGCGTGCTGCCGTGGCAGGCCTCGCACGCGAGCTCGCCGTGGCCCTTGCTGAAGCGGTAGAGCTTCCCGGGGTTCTCGGCGAAGCGCGAGTTCGGCGCCGCGATCGCGGACGCGGACGTGTCGCCGACGCGCCACGCCTGGCGCAGACGGATGCCGTCGGCCGACGTGACGAGGTTCGGGCCCGTGAGGTGGTTCGTCGCGTCGCCGGTGTGGCACGACTGGCACCGCGGCAGGTCCATCCAAGGACGGCGCACTTGTCCGTCGTGCGTGCCGTCGAGGCTGCCGCCGGACACCATCGGGAACGCGCCGCCGACCGCGAGCATGTCGCCGTGGCACGAGTAGCAGTCCATGCCGGCCGTCTTCATCGGACCGCGCAGGCACTCGGTGATCGCACCGGGGTGGCACTGGTAGCACGTCGACTGGATCGAGCCGTTCGGCGGGAACACGGGGTTCCCTTGCGCATCGAGCTGCATCCCGTGGTACGTGTGCATGACGCGCGACATGAGCTGCGGGATCGCGGTCGCGTGGCCCATCGCGGCCTCGTTGACGGCGGTGGTGTTCGCCGCGCCGACGTGCACGCCCGGACCCGGGTTCCCGCCGCCGCCGGTGATCGGTCCACCCGAGCTGTGCGGCGGAGCTCCGACGCCGCCGAGGTCGAGCGGCGGCGAGTAGTGGCACGACGCACACAGGACGGGCTGATGGTGGATCAGGTCCGTCCCCTGGTTCGCGTCGTGGAGGATCAGCACGTTGCGCTTCGCCTGGACCTCCGGGTTGGAGTCGTTCGACCACGTGATCGTCGGATCGTTCGCGGCGATCGTGCCCGTGAGGTGGCAGTTCCGGCAGTCGGTCTCGCTCGAGACGGGCACGACGACGTCCGTCGACGCGAGCACTTGTCCGTTCGACGGATTGCGCGCTTGGATGCGCAGCAGCGGATACGGGTTCATCCCGCCGACGTCGTCGACCGGCGTGATCGGGATGCCGAACGCGCGGAAGAGCTCCTCGCCCGCGTTCCACGCGAGCGGCTGCGGTCCGGGCGTCGGCGCGTCCGCAGGCAGGTAGAGGCCCGTGAGCCCCTGACCGGGCGCGAGGTTCGCGCCGAAGAGCGCGGGGGCGTGCGTCCAGAAGTCGCTCTTCCCCGCGCTGCGCGAGTTGATCGAGCCGTTCGCGTCCGCGACCTGCGTGTACGTGAGCTCGACTTGACCGGGCTGGAGGACCTGCGGCGGACCGTTCGCGATCTTCCGCACGACCTGCGCGTTCACGACGTTGAACGGCGGCAGGATCGAGAACACCGAGAACTCCTTGTCCATGCAGTGCATGCCGAGGTCGTTGTTCGCGAGGACGCGATACTCACCCGGCGGCACGGCGACGGTCGCGACCGGTGTGTCCGAAGGAGCTGCGGTCGTCGTTCCACCACCACAGCTCGTGACGAAGAGGGAGAGAGAAGCTCCACCGAGGGAGACGAGGAAGACTTGCTTCATGAGGATTCGATCCGCAACCCCGGACCAACGGCATCCGACCACGCAAGTGGGCTTTCGGCGACGGGCCGTAGAGCGCACTCGATGTCTTCAGGATCACCGCAGGGGAGCGAAGTGGGCGATGGCAGTTCGTTCAGGTTCGATTCCCAGCGTGTCGCTATATGCCCAACAAGGAATGTTGGCACGCCCGCCGACCGCGCGCGGGTCTCGATCCAGTGCCTGGACGGCTCGAGAGCAGCGCGAGCGCGCGGAGAGCACCGAGCCCGCATCCCGCGCTGCCACGGCGGTTTCCAGGCGCGTCCACGGGTCCGGATCGCGGACGCGAAGCGGCGCGACGGACCGTCTCCCCGCCGATCGGACGTGAGACAGCGCGAGAATTCGATTCCCTCGGGCCGAAGCTCTGCGCGGTCGCGGCGCCGCGGAGGGCTCCGAGAAAACGCGCCCGCCCCGGCTCGACGAGGGTCGGGCCGGGGCGGGTGGGGTGGGGGCGTCGCGCTCAGTAGTTCTTCGCGAAGAGCACGCGCTGCGCGCTCGGCGCGCCGCTCTTGATGCACTTGCCCGGCTCGGGCGCGGGGCCCTGGCCGGCGAGCGGGATGCAGCGGATCGTCGCCTTCGTCGCTTCCTTGATCGCGAGCTCCGTCGCCGTCGTGCCGTCCCAGTGCGCGAAGACGAACTTCGAGCCTTGGTCGGCGAAGACGTCGGTGAAGTCCTTCCACGAATCGACGGTGACCGTGTTCTTCTGGCGGAACTCGAGCGCGCGCTGGAACAGGAACGCCTGGAACTCGTCGAGCACCTTGCCGAGCGACACGCCGAGGTCCTTCATCGGCAGCGTCTCCTTCTTCGGCTTGCCGTTGGCCTCGATCGGCGCGATGCGGCGCTTGATCATCACGGTCTGCGCCTGCAGGTCGCGCGGGCCGAGCTCGACGCGCACGGGGACGCCCTTGCGCTCCCACTCGTAGTACTTCTCGCCGGGCCGCACGTTCTCGCGATCGTCGACCTTCACGGCGAGCCCGTCGTCGCGCAGTTCCTTCGCGATCCGGTGCGCGGCCTCGACGGTCTGCGCCTTCTCGGCGTCCGTCTTGTAGATCGGCACGATCACGACGTGGATCGGCGCGAGCTTGGGCGGGAGCACGAGCCCGTCGTCGTCGCTGTGCGCCATGACGACCGCGCCGACGAGGCGCGTCGAGACGCCCCACGACGTCTGCCACACGTGCTCGCGCACGCCGGCGGTGTTCTGGAACGTGACGTTGAACGCCTTGCCGAAGTTCTGACCGAGGTCGTGGCTCGTGCCGGCTTGGAGCGCCTTGCCGTCCTGCATCATCGCTTCGATGCACTGCGTCTCGACGGCGCCGGCGAAGCGCTCGTTCGCGGTCTTCACGCCCTGGATCACGGGCAGCGCCATGATCTCCTGCGCGAAGTCGCGGTAGACGTCGAGCATGCGGCTCACTTCCTCTTTCGCTTCGGCGTGGGAGGCGTGCGCGGTGTGGCCTTCCTGCCAGAGGAACTCTCCGGTGCGCAGGAAGAGGCGCGTGCGCAGCTCCCAACGCATGACGTTCGCCCACTGGTTGATGAGCAGCGGCAGGTCGCGGTACGAGTCGATCCACTTCGCGAAGAAGTGGCCGATGATCGTCTCGGAGGTCGGACGGACGACGTAGGGCTCCTCGAGCTCGTTCTTGACGACGAGCTGGCCGTCGACGGCCTTCAAGCCCGAGTGCGTGACGACCGCGACCTCCATCGCGAAGCCCTGCACGTGCGCCGCCTCCTTCGCCAGGAACGAGAGCGGGATGAGCATCGGGAAGTACGCGTTCTCGTGCCCCGTCGCCTTGAAGCGGCGGTCGAGGTCGGCCTGCATCTTCTCCCAGATCGCGTAGCCGTGCGGCTTGATCACCATGCAGCCGCGGACGACCTCCGCCGCTTCGGCGAGACCGGCGTGCTGGATCACGTCCTGGTACCACTGCGAGTAGTCCTGGGTGCGGGGAGTGATGCGGGCTTCGGCCATGGTGGATGAGAAGGCTGAACTCGTGTCGATCGTCCGCGGCGCTTCCCGGCAAAACGTGCCGGGTGCGGCAGGAAGGGGGAAGAGCGTAGAGTAGCGCGCTCGCGCGCGCCACACGGGGCGCGTGGAGGGTGGACCTTCGGATGACACAGAGTTCGGAATCCAAGCAGGAGTTCGACCTGCCTCGAGACTTCGGCGTGCGAGGCGTCGCCGAATGGCTCCGTGCCGCGCACCGCGCCGCGCGGTCCGCGCAACTCCACTGGCGCGTGGGCATCTCCGGTCGCCTTTCGCCCTCCGGACTCGTCCTGTTGGCCGCACACACGGCTCGTCGTCGCGAACTGGGGTTCGATACGACCTTCGAAGCCGTTGGGGGTGCCTCGCCGTCCGCGAACCGGGCTGATTCCACGAGCTGGAAGCCCTGGGAACAGCTTCGTGCCATCACCGACCTTCGCATCGCAAGGCAGCTCGCAGACGATCTAGGCGACGACCTCGAGCAATCGATCGGCAGCGTCGGCTCGAGTCCGATTCGCGCTCTGCGCTTCGTGGCCGAGGAGCTCGCGGCCAACGTCGTCCAACACTCCAGCCGCCCCTCGACCGGGTTCGGCGCGGCGAGCTTCGAGCCCGCGACACGCGCCATCGAAGTGGCCTTCGCCGACTCCGGCGTCGGCATCCTCGCCAGCCTGCAGCGTCACCCCGAGCTCGAGTCTCGGCTCACCGACCACGGCGAGGCGCTCCAGGTCGCGCTCGATCCGCGGGTTTCGGGCGGGACTCCGGGTCGGAACATGGGGCTCGGGCTCTCGCTCCTGCGCGACCTCTCCGATCGCACGGATGGAGAGCTGTGGATCGCGTCGGGCTCGGCGCTGCTCCATCGACGTACGCTCGTCGCGGGTCAGCGTTCGAACACGGTGACGAGGATCGACCCTTGGCCTGGGACGTGGGTTGCGCTCGTGTTCAGGCTCCCGCCCACGGAGTGATCGGTCGCGTCAGTGCGGAAGGAGGAGTGCTCCCGACGCGCTCGCCGTATTCGCCGCGAGCATCCAAAGGAGCACGCGCGGGCGCGGAGCGAAGACCGTCGACGCGACGAGCCAGGTCTCCACGGCGACGACGACGCACTCCGTCGGCAGGAAGCCGAGCTCCGGTCCGAGCGCGAAGGCGAAGGGGTGCGTGATCAGGTTTGCGGCGAGGGCGAGCTCGACCGCTCCGCGCCTGTGCGCCGCGGGGACGAGGAGCGCGAGCACCGCGAGTTCGACCGCGACGGTCCACGCGAGGGCGAGGAGGAAGGGGCCCATCGGCTCAGCGGCACGCGAGGAGGTGGACGTGCATCGGCTCAGCTCCCGCGCGCCGCTTGCTCGCGGCGCCGGCGGACGAAGAGTGCGACGCCGAGCGCGACGCAGGCGAAGGGCACGGCCCAGTTCAGAAAGGGAGGCCAGGCGTGCTCGCGGGTCTCGCCGGTGACCGTGAGCTGGATCGCGGCGCCGTAGACGCCGTCGATGCGCGCGCGGGTCTCGATGCGCTCGAGCGGGTTCCACAGGCCGACGAAGCGCACCTGCTCGACCGGAGGAGCCGAGCTCGGGTGGCTCGACTTCCACGCGTCGTCGAGCTCGGCGGGCAGGGCCTCGTCCGGACGGGCGGCGTAGAGGCGCGTTCCGTACTTGCTCGAGAAGCGGAAGGGCTCGCCGGGGTGGAGGCGCTCGAGGCCCCGGAAGCCGTGCAACGGGTACCCGAGGAAGACCCAGTGCTTCCAGGCGGGGCCGTCCTCGAGGACGAGCTCGTGCCGGACGTCCTTCGCGCCGGGGAGGATCAGGTCGGCGAGGTTCGTGGTCGTGTAGGGAGGCACGGCAGGGGGAAGTTAGCAGCCGGAGGCGTCGGAGTGGGGCCGTCGGCCGGCCTGACGGAGCGTTTCACCGGCGGTTCAGGTCCGAATCCAGCCCACGACTCGGCCTGAAATCCGCCTTCAGCGCTCCGCGGTTCCTTCCGACAACTGCGAGGCCTCCCCGCCGCTTCGAGTGGAGCTAGACTGTCGGCCTTCGCAGGCAACGTGAGCTTGCCAGGACCCGCAGAACCCACTCGGAGCGCTTCCTCATGACCACCACCGCCCAGATCTCCCCCGACATGACGATGGAGCAGATCCTCGAGATCGCTCCCTCGGCCCAGCGAGCGCTCTTCCAGCGCTACCACATCGGGGGCTGCTCCTCGTGCGGGTTCCAGCCCTCCGACACGCTGGCCCAGGTGTGCAAGGACCACAACATCTTGGATGTGAAGGAGGTCCTCCGCACCATTCAGAACGCCCACGAGGCCGACACGAAGCTCCAGGTCGAGCCCAAGACCGTCAAGGCGTGGCTCGACGCGAAGGAGGAGTTCTCCTTCATCGACGTGCGCACGCCGGAGGAGTGGGCGCTCGCCAAGATCCCCCAGGCGGAGCTGCTCGACTACGACGACCCGGGCAAGTACATGGGCCTGCCGAAGGACCGCAAGCTCGTCTTCTCCTGCAAGACGGGCCAGCGCAGCCTCGACGTGGCGGCCTACTTCGTCGGCCACGGGTTCACGAAGGTCTACTCGATGCGCGGCGGCATCGACGCCTGGTCGGCCGAAGTCGACCGCTCGATCCCGCGCTACTGACCCCCCCGCCCCGGGGTCCCGGGGCCGCGAAACCCCATGGACACCCGTCCCAACCCCCGAGTACATTCCTGGCGCACGTGCCGGAGTCCTGCCGCTCCGACACGAGCACGGGCCAGCCCCCTGGTCCGTTAGCTGCGATCCCCATCGCAGCGCTCTGTGGTCACCCCTGCCTTGACCTCAGAGCCGCCGAGAAGGTTCTGCCACCGTCTCGGCCGTCGGCTGATGTCCGCATCAGCAAGACCCGCGCGGAGTCGTCTCCCCCAAGGAGACGACTCCCTTTCATTTCCAGGGAGCTCGCGCGCGTCGCCGCGCCGTCGAGAACTTCGACAGTCGCGCGTCGCGCGGCGCGGGCTCGTCGAGACGAGCGCCCGAACCCAGCGCGCGGAGCCCGCGACGGCCGCCTCGTCCCGTGCACGGCGCGCGGCGAGTCGAGCACTCGAAGTCCGTCGCGTGCACCCGCCGCGTCGTCCGCCGTGCCGAGCGTCGCGCACTCGGCGAACGCGCGAGAGGTCCCGTCGCGAGCGGCACGAGCACGCGGAACCCGACGCCGCGAGCCACGCTGAAAAAGGATGCGGGCCATCCGGCACCCCCCAGCGCCGGATGGACCCGCGTCGAATCCAGGACGTCGCATGCACCGCGAACCTGCTCCACGCCCGATGGCTTCCATGGAAGGCGGAGAGCGAGGGTCGTTCGGACCGCGCGCCGCCTTGGGGGCGGAGAGCGCGAGCCGCGCACATGGCGTCTTCGAAAGAGCGCCCCAACTACGACGCCGACCGCTCGCTGCTCCACTCTTTCTGGGAAAAGAAAGCGTTTCACGCCCGCGAAGCCGTCGCGCGACCGACTTTCAATCGCGAAAGCCGTCGCTGCGCCGATGAGCGACCGAACCGCCACCCCAGCGGAGCTCGAGCCCACCTCACGCAACGAGACCCTTGGGAGACCCTGGAACTCCGCACGAGCCCCGACCGGTTCCTCCGGTCGGGGCTCGTGCGGAGTCTGGGATGCGGTAGCACCCACATGTGCGCCTTGGCGCCCAGTCCCCGTTGCCCTTCACCCGCCTCGGCGCTCCCGACCGAACCGGTCGCCTGACTCACCTCGGCGCTCGAGCCCGAGCACGCCGCTACCGCTTCGCATCCACGACGACCGCCACCCCATCCCCGCGCTCGATCTCCACCGTCCGCGTCTCCCCGCGATACCCGAGCGTGATCCACACCTTCTCCCGCGTCTCACCCTTCGCGTCGAACCTCACCACGCGCCCCGTCCCACCCTCGACGGTCTGCACGGACACGCCCTCGAACACCGCGTCGACGTCGTACCGCCGACCCAGGAAATCGAGCGCCTCGAACCCGCTCGACTTCCCCGTCGAGTCGTGGACGTGATACCCACTCCCATCGTCGTCGAACCGCACCTCGACCGGCGCGCGCAGGAACAGCGCGCGACTCTGCGCCATGTGCAGGTCCTCGACGAGCAACCGCGCCGCGTTCTCGAGCGTGACCTCGCCGCGCGCGAAGAACGCCCAGATCGAAAGCGCGGCGAGGACGGTGATCCCGACGAGCACGAGCAAGAGCTCGAGCAGCGAGAACCCACCGCGACGCACCGCTCGGACCGCTGCCGGTTTCGTCACCATCGACACGGAGATCCTCGTTTGTCGGCCTGGTCGGGCGCCAGCCTCAAGCACGAGGAAGGAACTTCCCGCCGGAGCCGGTTCGGGAGCGAGGAAGGGAGGCGCTCCGCGGGCCGGTGAGCCCACGCTCCCCATCGCACGGTGCCAGCGAGGCACCGAGACCGGGGCGACTCCTCCCCCGTCGTCGCGGCGGCTCGCGCGCTCAGAGGCTGGGAAGGAATGCCGGACGCCCGCCTGACGCGCCGGTCCATCGCCATCACGGCGTCGCGCCTCCTCCGAGTCTTGCCCTGCAAATACGCGTCGTCGGCGCTCCTTGTGCTGGCGCGGCCCGACACGTCATCCGGGCATCCGGCATTCCTTCACGGCCTCTCAGAGGTCGAAGAGCCGCACGCCCGCGGAGACGAGCTCCGCCGGCACGTCCGCACGGATCTCGCCGGTAGACGGCCGGTAGAGCCACCCCGCGGCACCGTCGCCCGTCGCCGGCCACGGAGCGCCGGGCGGCAGCCGTCGGATCGTGTCGAGCCCATTCCACGGATTGCGCGGCAGCTCGGGCCCGAGATACCCGGCGAGCGCGGCGCGCACGTCGAGCTCCTCCCCGAGCGCGGGCCAAGACCGCTCGGCGAGGTGGTAGAGCGCGATCGCATCACGCAGCTCGGTGAGCCCAGCCCGCAGCCGATTCGCGGCCCGCGAGCTCGCCTCCTCCGTCCACTGCGCCTGCGTGCGCGAAACGCGCCCGAGGAAGAGCACGAGCGAGCCGACCACGACGAGCAACGTGAGCTGCACGCTCGTCGCCCCATCGATCACGGGCCCCCCAGCGCGCACCGGGCGCGCGAGAGGCGTGGGAACGGAGATCGGAACAGGACGATCGAGCACGCGACCCGCTCCGCGCGAGGGAATGCGCGAGAGAGGTCGGAGGACTGTCGACCACGGGGCCCGGAGAGCTTGAGCCCGCGCTCCCGAGCACACCACCGCAGCCGAACGAGGCGCTGCCCGCCAGGCGCGCCGCTATCGCGAGACGAGCGCGTTCCGGTAGGCTGCGCGTTCGCGCGCCCGTAGCTCAGCAGGATAGAGCGGCGGTTTCCTAAACCGCAGGTCGGAGGTTCGACTCCTCTCGGGCGCACCAACACAAGCTCGCGTGTGAGCGCGAGTTGCGCGCGCGGCGCGGGTGACGAGGTGTGCCAAGCGATCCGGTCGGTGCCAAGTTGGTGCCACGAATCAGACCGGGTTTTGTCGCGAAATGGCGCGGTTTGTCGCGGTTCGACGCGTGTTGTCACCGTCGCGAGCGGGGGTTTCGCACTACCTGCGGTGTCAGAAACCGCAGGTCACGGGTTCGGTCGGTGGGGGCCTCGCAAGCTCGTTGAGAAACCGCAGGTCAGCCCGTCGCCGAACGCCGGTGGATTCAGGCCTCCCATCCTCGTCGCGCCATGGCTTCATGAGGAGCGATGCCGAAGCCCGCCCGTCCTGAACGCACCCGCTCCGCGCCCGTGCGCTCGCTCCCTGGCTCCGCAAGCGATCACCCCGACGCCGTGCGCGCCGCCAAGCGGGCCG
>JAXMBZ010000017.1:0-98167 GCA_046349615.1 Planctomycetota bacterium | reverse complement strand
AGCTGCTCCTGCAGGGCCTCGATCTCCGCGGGGATCTCGAACTCGGTGGGTCCCACCACGCGGAGCTCGGCCATGGCGCCGTCGGCGCTGCCACGGAACGCGTAGAGGGCGCCGTAGGGAAATGCGTTGTACGCGGCCACGACGAGCTGAGCCTCCGCGGGCGGGGAGCCGTCGCGCAGACAGACGACCGATCTCCCGAACTCCTCACGGTCGGCGCGATCGACCCAGGCGGACGGCTCGGGCACGACGAGCAACTCGCTCCGATCCTTGCCCGAGAAGACGTGCACTTCCTCGCGATCGGGTGCGGCGCGCGAACAGCCACGGCAGCCGACGAAGATGTCCGTCACGCCATCTCGATTCCAGTCCGCCGTCGTCGTGACGCCGTTCGGCTTCAGCGCATGCCCCGAGGCGGATTGGAGCCAACCGACGAGCGCGCCGTCCTTGCCACGGTAGACGCCGACCGACTTCTGCTCGCCTTCCGCGCGCTCGCCCCACACGACGAACTCGCGACGACCGTCGCCATCGAGATCGGTGAGCGCGCACACGTGCCCGAAGTGACCCTCCTCGACGCGCCCCTCGATGGTGAAGAGCGTCGCGCGCGATCGTCCCGTGAGGACGACGACGCGCCCGGCGGACTTCGCGCTCGTCGAGACGTCGGGCATTCCGATCGCGAAGTCGGCGACACGGTCCCCGTCGACGTCGCCGAGCGGCGCGATGCTCATGCGCGACGAGCCGTCTTCCCAACGTTCGGGATAGGCCCATACTCGGGCGCCCGTGCGCCCCGATCGCACGACGATCGCTCCGCCGCCCTTCCAGCCTCCCAGGTCATACGCATAGTCGAGCGTCCCGTCGCCGTCGACGTCACCAATGCGTGCGAGATCGGAGCAGCGCGCGTGAGGATCGAGCAGCCGAGTACGGGGCTCCCCCACGTCCTTGCGGATCACGGAGCCGGTTCGCCCCGAGAGCACCCACACGAGTTCCGGCTCGTCCCATCCGCCCTCGAGTACGACGACATCGCAGACTCCATCCCGATCGACGTCGACGCCACCGAGGGTACCGAGGGTACCGAGCCAGAGCAATTCGTTACCGGATAGTCCCCACGTCACGCCGTTCCTCGCTCTCTATCCCCCCTCGACTCGCAGCACACGTCCCTCCGTCACTTCGCGCTCCACCACGCCCGCATCGACACCACCCGCCCTCCCCGGGTGGCACCGCACCAACGCCTCCCTCGCGAGTTCCACCGCGCGCTTTGCGTACGACTCGTCCGCGATTGCGAGCTGTCGGTGCCGCACATCCAATACCCAGGCCCCACTCGCCGGCCGATGCGTGCGCACCCCCGCTTGCCCCAACGTCGAGCCGCACAGCTCGCGCAGGAGCCCGACCTCCACGACTGGCCACGCGTCGACCGCGCGACGGCCCGGACGCACTTCCCACTCGCCGATGCGCGCGTGCGCTTCCCCCACCACCGCGCACACCGTGTCCTCGTCGCACACCGGCACGCCGATCCGCGTGTCGTCCGCGAGCTCTGCTTTGCGCCGCATCCACGTGAGCACCGCCTCCGGCGCGGCGTTCAGGAGCTCGTCCAGCGGGTCCTCGCGCACGTCCGCGAGCGCGAGCCGGCGCTCCACCAGTTCGGACGCGGCCGCGGTCCCGCGCGGACCGAACGATTCGGCATAGCGCGCGGGGTCGTAGCGAGCGAGTCCTGCATGCCGTCGCACCGTCGACTCGATCCACTCGCGCTCGAGCCACGGCGGGCCGTGCTCGCGCGCGTACGCGTGCGCGCTCCCGAACGGGTAGAGCTCGGCGGACGCGACGAGACCGGCCGCGACCGCGTTCGCGTCGATGTAGCGCACGAGGAACTCGCGGTAGGCGAGCGTTTCGACGGGCTTCGAGCGGAAGCGGCTCCTGAAGAGCGGGCCGTCGCGGCGGCGCGCGCGATTGAACCAACGCGAGTACTCGTTCTGCACGCGCTGCATCACGGCCGAGAGCTCGCCCGTCGGGCTCCGCACGAGCAGGTGGAAGTGCGTCGTCAGCACGCAGAACGCGTGGAGCTCGATACGGCCGGCGCGGACCTCGAGCGCGAGGCGGGAGAGGAACGTGCGGATGTCGCCGCTCGATTCGAACAGCGTGCGCCGCGCGACGGCGCGGTTCATCACGTGGTGCCAGGTGCCCGGGGCGTCACTACGGGGATGTCGCGGCATGGAGCTCTCGCTCCGCATGACGCCCACGACGGCGATCGGGCATCGATCGAATTCGATGAAGTTGGCGCGGCGAGATGTCGGCGGGTCGGAACGTGGGGAAAAGCGGTCTTCGCCTCGAAGCAATGCGGCGATGAGGTCGGCCGGGGCTGAGGCCCCGAGAGCACGATCGGGACGGACCTCCCCGGGGCGGGAGTCGGCGTCGGGGCGAGTTCACCCGTTCGTCATCCGGTGACGAATTGCTCTGGCACCGTACGATGTAACCTGCAGCTGAGGACGGGGTTCGAGCAGTTCAGACAAATTGAAAGTCCGACTTTCAATCTGTCCGAGGCCTCGGCGACACGGGGCGCGCGAAGGACGACACTCGTCGGCTCCCGCGCGCATCACGCTCCGTGTCGTGCGCGACCCGCTTCCCGAAACGCGCGCGTTCCCTCGGGCCAGGCACTTCACCACGGGGGCGGCGATGAAGCTCGGATTCACCCGTTCGTCAACCGGTAACGAATTGCTCTGGCACCGTACAGGAGCGCGCGGAGGACGGCTCTCGTCGCCCCCCGCGCGCTTCACACTCCGTTCGGTGTGTGCGTGCCGCGCGTGATCAAGCGCGCGGCGCGCCCGTGATCACGCTTCGCCCTTCAGCACCTTCTCGGCGATGCTGTTCGGCACGTCGCGGTACTCCCACAGTTCCATGGCGTACGTGCCGCGGCCCTGCGTCGCGCCGCGCAGCGAGCTCGAGTACGCGAACATCTCCGCGATCGGCACCTTCGCGCGGACGACGCGCTGGTTGCCGATCGAGTCGACTTCTTCGACTTCGCCGCGGCGGCTGTTCAGGTCGCCGACGACGGCACCCATGAACTCCTCGGGCACGCGCACTTCGACCTTCATGATCGGCTCGAGCAGCGTCACGTTGTTCTCCGCCGCCTGGCGGAACGCGAGCAAGCCCGCGGCGTGGAACGCCATTTCGCTCGAGTCGACTTCGTGGTACTTGCCGTCCGTCAGCGTCGCGCGGATGTTCACGAACGGGAAGCCGAGCTGGCCGCCGCCCTTGAAGCCCTCCTCGAGGCCGTTGCCGACCTTCGGGATGTACTCGCGCGGCACCGAACCGCCCTTGATCGCGTCGACGAACTCGAAGTCGCCGTCCTTCGTCGCGACGGGCTCGAAACGCACCGTGATCACGGCGTACTGACCGCGACCGCCCGACTGGCGGATGTAGCGGGCTTCGGTCTCGATCGCCTTGCGGAGGCGCTGCTTGTACGCGACCTTCGGCTTGCCGGTCACGACCTCGCACTTGTGCTCGGTCATGATGCGGTTCGTGATGACCTCGAGGTGGAGCTCGCCCATCCCGCTGATGATCAGCTGGCCGGTCGCCTCGTTGGTCTGAGCGCGGAACGTCGGGTCCTCGCGCATCATGCGGCTGATGACCTCGCCCAGCTTGTCGCGGTCGGCCGACTTCTTCGGCTCGATCGACATCGAGATCACGGTGTCGGGGAACTGGATCTTGTTGAGCTGGATCGGCTTCTCCTCGTCGCAGAGGGTGTCGCCGGTGTACGTGTTCTTGAGTCCGACGATCGCGCCGATGTCCCCGGCCTGCAGCTCGTCGAGCGGTTCGCGCTTGTTCGCGAACATGCGCACGATGCGGCCGATGCGCTCGGTCTTGCCGGTGCGCGTGTTGAGCACGTTCGTGCTCTTCTTGAGCGTGCCGGAGTAGATGCGGACGAAGGTCAGGTCGCCCGTCGACTCGGCGATCGTCTTGAACGCCATGAGGCAGAGCGGCTCGTCCGGCGTGCGCTTGCGGATCACCTTGTTGTCCGTGCGCGGTTCGAGGCCTTCGACGGCCGGGAGGTCGAGCGGGCTCGGCAGGAAGTCGACGACCGCGTCGAGCATGAAGCGCACGCCCTTGTGCTTCAGCGCGCTGCCGCAGACGACGGGGTTGATCGCCATCGCGAGGGTGCCCTTGCGGAGCGCGGCGAGGACGAGTTCCTCCGTCGGCTCCTTGTCCTCGATGAAGAGCTCGAGCAGCTGCTCGTCGAACTCCGCCGCGTTCTCGATCATCTTCTTGCGGTGGGTCTTCGCCTCTTCGAGCATCTCCGCCGGGACGTCGCTCTCGAGGTACTGCTTGCCTTCGAATTCCTCGGGGAACTCGTACATCTTCATCCGCACGAGGTCGATGACGCCGCGGAACTCCTTCTCCTGGCCGACCGGGATCTGCACCGGGACCGGGCGCGCGTCGAGGCGCTCGCGGATCGATTCGACGGAGCCCCAGAAGTCCGCGCCGACGCGGTCCATCTTGTTGAGGAAGCAGATGCGCGCGACGCCGTAGCGGTTCGCCTGGCGCCACACCGTCTCGGACTGCGCTTCGACGCCGCTGACCGCGTCGAAGACGGCGACCGCGCCGTCGAGCACGCGGAGCGAGCGCTCGACCTCGGCCGTGAAGTCGACGTGACCCGGCGTGTCGATGATGTTGACCGAGTGGAGGTTCCACTCGCAGGCCGTCGCGGCGGACTGGATCGTGATGCCGCGCTTTCGTTCCTCTTCGAGGAAGTCCATCGTCGCTTCGCCGTCGTGGACCTCCCCCGTCATGTGGATCTTGCCGGTCAGGAAGAGGATGCGCTCCGTCACCGTCGTCTTGCCGGCATCGATGTGCGCCATGATGCCGATGTTGCGGTGGGTCTCGAAGCCACGCTTCTTCTTGTTCGGACGCGGTGATTCGCTCTTCGTGAGGGTGGTCATGACGGTCGGTCCTGGTCTCGCCGTGGTTCGAAGCACGGCGGTCTAGGGCGCGGCGGAGCCGGAGGGAGCCGGCGGGCTCCCGCCGTGTCGCGAGCTCGCTCCCCTCCCGCGCACGTGTGCGGGCCGGAGGCGGATCGCGGGAAAATGAGGCCAAGGAGGGTAGCGAGGCGCGGGCGGGCGTCAAGCCGGACCCCTTCGCGGACGAGCCCATCGGCCCGCGAGGCGGGGGTCCTTGAAGAACTTTCCAGGTCGCGCGCGCCTCGTCCCGGCCCTGGGGCGACGGGCGCCCGGATCGGGCCCGGGGGGATCAGGCGCGTGGGCCGCGCGCGCGCCCGGACGGTCGCCGCGCGCGCGCCGGAGCCTCGGGTCGGTTGCGGCCGAGCCGCTCGTGCGCGGCGACGAACTCGTGCGCGCAGAAGGCGGCCATCAAGGAGAGGTCGCCGGCGAGGACGAGGGCGCCGAGCACCTCCGCGAGCCGGTTCGCGCGCCCCGCGCCGAAGCAGTCGAGGAGCTCGAGGCACTCCCGCGCCGTGCCCTGCCCCGTCCCGCCGCCGACGGTGCCGACGAGGAGCGACGGGAGCGTCACGGCGGCGAACAAGTCGCCGTCGGCGGAGACCTCGAGGTCGAGGAAGCCCGTCGCGCTCTCCGTGACGTACGCGACGTCCTGACCGAGGGCGAGGAACGCCGCCGCGAGCCCGTTCGCGCTCTGCACGAGCCAGTTCTGCGTGCCGAGGCGCGCGAAGCCGGCGTGGTAGCTGCGCTGGATCGCGACGAGCGCCTCGGGCGTCGTGCGCGCGAGCTCGAGCAGCGCCGCGCGCGGGACGACGGCCTCGCACACGACGCTCCGTCCGCGGCCTTCGAACAACGCGCGGGCGTTCGCGCGCTTCTCGACGTCCTCGCCGTGGACGTAGCGCGCTTCGGCGCGCGTGCGCTTCGCGAGGTCGGCCGAGCACAGGTCCGCGGCGCGCGCCGCCATGTTGATCCCGATCGCGTCGCCCGTCGTGAACACGAGCTCGAGCACGAGCCGGCGGCCGACGACGCGCGCCTCGGTGCGGACGAGTGCGCCGTGGCTCGTCGTCGTCGCCACGAGCTTCGCGAAGCGCGCGTGGCTCTTCCGCGCGACGTCCGCCGCGGCGAGCGCGCGCTCCGCGCTCGGGAAGACGAGCACGGGCGACTGCGAGAGACCCTCGCGCACGACGCGCGAACGCGCGAAGCCGCCCGCGGCGAGCAGGCGCATCCCGCGCGAGTACGACGCGACGAGCGCGCCCTCCGTCGTCGCGAGCGGCACGTAGAGCTCGCGCGGACCGTCGCTCGTGTCGACCTTCAGCGGCCCCGCGAGGCCGAGCGGGACCTGCGCGTAGCCGACGAGGTTCTCGACCTTGCCGCGCGCCGTCGCGAGCGGGACGGGCGCGCCGGCGACGTGTTCGGGCCGCGCACCGACGACGGCGGTCCAGAGCGCGCGCCGCGCCTCGACGGGGGCCGGCGCCGAGTCGTCCTTCGGATCGCGTGGGAGCGGAGCGAGCGCAGGCGGAGTGCGACGGCTTCTTCGAGGCATGCGCAGAGCTTCTCCGCGCGCGCGGCGGAGTTCCAGCGGCGCGTGGGCCCGAGCGACTCGGCGTCGCGCGGAGTTCGAGCCGTCGTAGGTCGCCGAGGCCCCCGGCGTCGTGTCACATCGGAGTCGCTGCGCGGAGTTCGAGCGCCCGCTCCCGCCAGGATCCCCGCACGACGTTGCCGCTCGCGCGCCGGATCGGTCACACTGCGCGCATGCACCTCGCCCTCGTGCTCGTCGCAGGCCTCGCGCAGACGCCGACCGGTCCCACGCCGCTCGCGCCCGTCGTCGAGACCGTGCTCGACCGGCAGGTCTTCCAGCGCGACGCGAAGGACGGCGCCGAGGTGCGCGTCGAGGGCTCGTGCCTCGACGGCCTCGCGCACGCGACGGCGCGCGTCCTGCGCGGCGCGGAGCGCGTCGTGACGAAGGAGCTCGAGCTGCGCGATCTCGAAGGTCCGCGCCAGCGCTTCAGCGCGCTCGTGCGCGTTCCCGCCGGCGGCTGGTACGCGCTCGAACTCGCGGAGAGCGCCGACGCACCGGCGTTCCTGCGCGTCGAGCACTTCGGCGTCGGCGAGGTGTTCGTGATCGCCGGCCAGTCGAACTCGACGAACTTCGGCGAGGAGCGCACGCCCTCCGAGGACGACCGCGTCAGCGCGTTCGACGGGCTCGCGTGGTCGCTCGCGCGCGACCCGATGCCCGGCGTGCAGGACAAGAGCAACCTCGGCAGCCCGTGGCCGCGCTTCGGCGCGCGCCTCGCGAAGGAGCTCGGCGTCCCGATCGGGCTCGCGTCGACGGGCTTCGGCGGCACGTCGATCCGCGCGTGGCAGAAGGACCACGTGTTCGTGGCGCGCGACGACCGCCGGCTCGAGCTCTTCCGCGGCCTCGCGGAGCGGCTCGAGCAGGTCGGGCCGTCGCGCGCGATCCTCTGGCATCAGGGCGAGACCGACGCGCTGGGTTCGATGAGCGCGAAGGAGTACGTCGAGCTCTTCACGAAGCTGCGCGCGGACCTCGCGGCGGAGCTCGACCTGCCGCTCCCGCCGATCGTCGTCGCGCACGCGAGCTACGTGCCCGACCTCGCGGGCGAGAAGATGCAGGCGATCCGCGACGCGCAGGCGGAGCTCTGGAAGGCGGGGCTCGCGCTCGAGGGCCCGGACACCGACGTGTTCCGCGGGGAGCTCCGGCACTCGCACGACCACATCCACTTCTCGAAGGCCGGGCTCGCCGCGCACGCGGACGCCTGGTTCGCGCGCGTGAAGGCGCTGTTCTTCGCGCCGAAGCCGGAGCGTCGCGAAGACGAGCGGCCGCGCTAGCGCGCGTCGCGCGATCGGTCCTCGTCCGTCACTTCGGCGCCGCGCCGCGGACGTGCTCGTCGAACCACCCGAGCATCTCCGCGAGCACGTGGAGCACCGTCTCTCGCGCGCGGTACGCGTGCCCTTCGTGCGGCAGCACGACGAGCCGCGCGACGCCGCCCGTGCCCTTGATCGCGTGGAAGAGCCGCTCGCTCTGCAGCGGGAGCGTGCCCGGGTTCGGGTCCTCCGCGCCGTGCACGAGCAGGAGCGGCGCGCGGATCCGCTGCGCGTCGAGGAACGGCGACAGCGCGAGGTACGTCGCGCGCGCCTCCCACAGCGTGCGGCGCTCGCTCTGGAACCCGAACGGCGTCAGCGTGCGGTTGTACGCGCCGCTGCGCGCGATGCCGGCGCGGAAGAGCTCGGAGTGCGCGAGCAGGAGCGCGACGAGGAACGCGCCGTAGCTGTGCCCCGCGATCCCGACGCGCGCCGGATCGGCGACTCCGCGCGCGGCGAGGTGCTCGATCGCCGCGCGCGCGGACGCGACGCACTGCTCGACGAACGTGTCGTTCATCGTCTCCGGCGGACCGACGACGGGCATCGACGCGCCCTCGAGCAACGCGTATCCGCGCAGCACGAACGCGAGCGGCGACGCGCCCGAGAAGCGCGTGAACGCGTGCGGCGTCTCGCGCACCTGGCCCGCGGTGTCCGCGTCGACGTACTCGTAGGGATACGCCCACACGACGAGCGGCAGCGGCTTCCCGTCCCAGTCCGGGGGCAGGTGCAGCGTGCCCGAGAGCTCGACGCCGTCCGCGCGCCGGTACCGCACGAGCTCTTTCGTGATCCCACGCAGTTCCGGCGTCGGGTCCGCGAACTCCGTCGCGTGCTCGAAGCCCGGCGCATCGAAACGGCGCAGGCGCAGGTTCGGCGGCGACAGCGGGCTCTCGTGCCGCGTGAGGAACGCGCGCGCGCGCCCGGCGTCGTCGCGCACGAGCGAGAAGAGGCCCTCGTGCTCGCCCTCGCCGCTCTGGAAGAGCCGGACGCGCGCGCCGTCCGCGAGCGTCTGCCGGTCGAGGAACGGACGCGCGCCGCGCTCGCTCTCGCCTTCGCTCGCGCGCAACACCGCGCCGTCCTCCTCGTGCACGACGCGACGACCGCTCCCGAGCGGCGCGAGCACGACGCCGCCCGGATCGCCGTAGCGATCGTGCACGCTGCGGTCGTCGAGCACCGCGAGCGCCTCGCTCGCGCCGCGGCGGTGGAGCCGCATGCGCGTCCAGCGCCGCTCGCGGTCGTACTCGCGCGCGAGGAAGCGCTCGCCGTCCGCGAACCAGAAGAGCGCGCTCGCGCGGTGCTCGACGCGCAGCAGCTCGGCTCCGCGACCGTTCGCGAGGAGCGGTTCGTCGCGCTCGCCCTCGAACGCGAGCGCGGCGACGTCGAGCTCCATCCAACGGTCGCGGTGCGGCGCGGTCGTCCGAGGATCGCCGCCGTCGAGCGCTTCGAGCCAGAGGAGCCGCGAGGACGCGAGCGGATGCCAACGGAGCGCGCGCGGCCCACGCCGGACGCCTTCGATCGGCACGTTCTCCGCCGCGGGCACGTCGAGGACGCGCCGGCGCGCTCCGCTCTCGAGGTCGAAGAGTTCGAGCTCCTGCGGGAAGCCGTGCACGCCCATCTGGTACGAGAACGGCCGCACGGCGCGCGTGACGAGCACGAACCGCCCGCAGGGCGCGGCGTCGAGCGCGAGGTGGAGTCCCGCGCCGTCGTAGCGGACGAGCGCGCCCGTCGCGAGGTCGAGACGCGCGAGTTCGGAGCGCGCGTGGTGCTCGAAGAGCGCTTCGTCGTGCGGCGACGCGAGCAGGTCGGCGTGCGTGCGCAGCGGCGTCACCTCGCCGCGCGCGTCCTGCACGGAGGGCCCGTCGTCCGCCTTCTCGGGCGGCGCGCCGCGTCCGCGCGGGACGAGCGAGACGAGCAGCGCGTCGCAGCGGTTCGAGCGCGGATCGGGCACCCAGTCGGCGCCCGACCCGAAGACCGCATGCACGTGCTCGACGAGCACGCGGAGCTCGGCGCGCTCGACGTCGAGCACCGCGAGTTCGAGCCCCGCGCCGCCGACGAGCATCACCGCGACGCGCGCGCCGTCGGGCGCCCACGAGAGGCCGTGCACGCGGCGCTCGGCGGGCAGCGGGACGCGCCGCTCGCGCCCGCTCGCGAGCTCGCGGAGCACGAGCCCCGTGCCGAACGCGGCCTGATGACGCGCGTCGCAGGCGGGATCGATGCGCAGCCCCGCGAGCTTGAGCTTGGGGCGCGCGAGGTCGGCGAGCGGCGGATGCGGAGCGTGCTCGACGAACAGGAGGGAGCGCGCATCGGGCGACGTGAGCACCCACGGCGTCGGAGGCGCGTCGACGAGCCGTTCGATCGCGGCGGGCGGCCGCTTCCAGCGCGAACTCATGCGCCGCGGATTCTGCGCGCTCGCGGCGCCGCGTGGAAGAGCGTGAGCGCCGCGCGGCGCGGACGAGCGCGGGCGCCGACGTGGGGGACGGGCGCTCTCGGTGCGCCGCGCGAGCGGGGTCGAGCGCCGTCGTCAGCGCCCGCGATACTCGACGCGCCACGCGGGTTGCATCGACGCGCGCCACGCTCGGCGCGCGGCGCGCTCACCGCGACGGAGCGCGTCCTCCGTGACGCCCGCGGGGAGCGGGAACTGGCGCGCGAGCCGCGCGAAGAGCCGTTCACGCGCCCACTCGGGCACGGACTCGGCGTGCCCGCCGCCCGTGTCGGAGTCGTAGAGATGCCAGAGCGTCAGCGTGTCCTCGTCGGTGCACTCGGCGAGGAAGGAGTCGAGCAGCCCTTGCGGGTCCTTCGTCGTGAGCGACTTTCGGCCGAGCGCGATCGCGAGCACGTCCGAAAGCGCGTTGCTGCGCTCCTCGAACTCCGGCAAGCCCGGTCCCGTGCCCGGCGTCGCTTCGCAGCGCGCGTTCGCGGGCACGTAGACCTCGCGACCGTCGAGCACGAACTCGATCTGTCCGCTCGTCACGCGCACGCGCGTCGCGCCGTCCTCGGCGACGTCGACCTCGTATTCGCAGCCGAGGTCGATCGTGCGCCCCGACGGCGTGTCGACCTGGAAGACGCGCGGGGCCGCCGTGATCCGCGCGTGGACGCGGCCGCGCTCGAGGAAGAGGCTGTGGCGCTCGCGGCCGCAGTCCTCGGCGACGAGCCGCGTGCCCGGCGCGACGGAGAGCTCCCCCACCGCGCCGACCTGGACGCGCACGTCCGCGGCGGAGTCGTTCACGAGCGCCTCGCCCGCGCGCACGTGCGCGCGCCCGGCGAGACCGTCGACGCGCCACTCCGGCGCCCGCGCGGGGAGCGCCAGCCACGCGACGAGCGCCGCCGCCGCCGCGCACGCCGCGGCGAACGGGAGCCACGTGCGCGACGCGCGCGGCTCCGTCGCCCAACGCGGCGCGCCGCGCTCGACGTGACGATGGCGCGCGAGGAGACGCTCGAGGCGCTCGACCTCCGCGTCCTCCGCGCGCGGCGCGGAAGCCGGATCCCACAGGTAGTCGTCGTTCATGGTGCGGACCTCCCCGGGCCGCGCTCGAGCTTTTCGCGGAGGAGCTTCATCCCGCGCACGAGGTTGACGCGCACCGAGCCGTGCGTGAGCCCGGTGCGCTCGGCGATCTCGGGGCCCGAGAGGCCCTCGACGAGACGCAGGACGAGCGTCTCGCGATACGCCTCGGGAAGCGCGCGGATCACCGCGAGCACGCGCTCGGCTTCGTCGTCCTCCGCGGCCTGCGAGCCGTCGAAACCCGTGCGCGCGAGCTCCGCTCGAGCGCCGAGTTCCTCCTCGCGTCGATCGCGCTTGTGATGGTCGTGCGCGCGGTTGCGCGCGATCGTCACGAGCCAGGGCGCGAGCCGAGCGGGGTCGTCCAGGCGTTCGATCGAGCGGAGCGCGAGCACGAACACGTCCTGCACGAGGTCCCCCACCTCCGGCGTCGGCGCGTGCGCGAGCAGCACGCCGTGGACGAGCGACGCGTAGCGCTCGTAGATCCGCCCGAACGCCGCGCGGTCGCCGGAGCGCGCTCGACGCCCGAGTTCCGCGTCGGAATCCGAACGGGGCGCGGCCGCCGCGACGGGATTGCGGACTCCTTGAGATTCGGCCGGTTGCGACATGGATTCGGGCGCTCGTCGACGCGCGGACGGGCCGCGTTGTTAACCGGAATCCGCCGCTTTCGTCGAGCGCGCCCCCCGGAGAAAACCGGCGTGCTGCGCGCGAGCCGGTCTCGAGTCGCGGGCGGGGCGGCCGTTGCGCGCCGGGATTGCGAATTGGATCCCACTACTCCATCGCAATTGGATTGATCGCGCGATTCGCACAAGCGTGTTCCTGAGGAGCGTCGGGTTCCCGACGCACCCGCTTGAGATTCGATCCACGATCCCTACGCTCCTCCTCGGCAGTACGGCGCCGATGCGGTGCGACGATCGTCGCGCTGGTGCGCCGCGCTCGACTCGCATCCTGGACGGTCGCCGACCTCGGCGGCCCCGCCTTCAACCTTCCAAGTAGGACATCATGAGAACCTCTCGATTCGCCTTCGCGGCCCTCGTCGGCACGCTCGCGCTCGGCTCCATCGCCAACGCCGGCGTCACGACCCCGGGCTCCCTCGTCGTCTTCCCGGAGTTCGACAACCGCGTGTTCGGGAACAACGTCCGCAACTGGACGCTGCTCACGCTGACGAACACGAACCCCACCGAATCGGTCTGGGTGCACGTCGTCTACCGCAACCACAGCGACATCCCGTCGCAGGACTGCCTCGAGACGAACCGCTTCTACCGCCTGACCGCGAACGACACGATCACCCTGCTGACGCAGTTCGACAACCCGAACCGCGACCAGGGCTTCGTCTACGTGTACGCGACCCAGTCGAACTCCCTCCCCGAGACGCCGATCAAGTTCGACTGGCTCATCGCGACGCAGACGGACCTCCGCAACACGTACGACGACGCGCGCGACGGTTCGTTCGAGTTCACGCCCTACATCTTCCGTGCGTCGCCCCGGCTCTCGAACGGCCAGGGCACCGACCGTGACGGAGACGGCCTGCGCGACCTGAACGGCCTCGAGTACGAGAAGACGCCCGACGTCCTCCTCGTCCCGCGCTTCTTCGGTCAGGACGCGCCGAACACGGCGGCGATCGGGAACGGCCCGAGCCCGAGCTTCTACTCGGAGCTCGTGCTCATCAACCTCTCCGGCGGCCGGCTGTTCGACGCGACCGTCAACTTCCTGATCTACAACGACAGCGAAGACGTCTTCTCCGCGCAGCACAGCTTCCGCTGCTGGACGCGCGTCGGCCTCGCCGAGATCGACGGCGTGTTCACGAACCAGTTCCTCCGCGACTTCACGAACCACACCGGCAACGAAGTCGCCGGCGCGGGCCCGAACTTCCCGGAGACCGGCTGGTTCACGATCGACGGCGCGAACGCCGACTCGACGTCGACCTCGATCTCGGACCCCGCGATCCTCGCGCTCCGCATCGAGACCGACCACTCGGACTACCGTTGCGGCGGCGCCGTGCTCCCCTTCTGCCTCGGCACGCAGGACAACGGCGACCTCTACGCGCTGGCCCAGAACGGCGACACGGACGACACGCCCTGAGCGCGGCTCGACTCCGCCGCGGCGACGCGGCGCAGCCGACGAACCGGCGGCTCTCCGCATGCGCGGAGGGCCGCTGTGCTTTTGGGGATGGAAGACGGCGCGGGCCGGCGGGAATCGTTCCCACCGGCCCGCGCCTCGTTCCGGAAGCTCGAGCGGATCAACCGCCGCTCGTCGCGACCTCGCCCTCGATGACGCGCGGCGCGTCCTCGACCGTGGGGACGGTGCCGATCTCGGGGGCGACGAACTCGGTGCCGTCCGGCAGCGGGAGGTCGCCGACCGTGTCGATGTTGAGGAGGCCGCACTGGCCGGCGTCGGTACGGAGCGTCTGCTCCATCTCGAGCGCCTTGACGACGTACTCGATGCCCGTCGGCCCCATCAACGTCGCGTCCTCGAGGCTGAAGAGCGGGTACCAACGATCGGGGTTCCCGTCGTCGTCGAGGTCGACCCCCGCGCTCGGGATGCCGAACAGGTCGCCCGGCCCGTTGTACGACAGCACGTAATTGCGGCCGTTGTAGGTCGAGTCGCCGTTGCGGTCGTTCGCCGTCTCGTGCGTGTAGCGGAACTGCAGCGGCGGGTCGAAGGACACCGCGTCGCCGTTCCCGTCGAGCAGCGTCGCGTACTGGTTCCACGCGTTCGGGCCGGTCTCCCACGTGTAGAAGACGTCCGCGTTCCAGATGTCGTTCACGTTCGAGTAGCCGGACGTGCTCGTCACGAGCGGGCCGGAGCGCATGCCCCAGCCGAACGGACCGCCCGAGTACGTCTCGCCCGTCGCGAGGCCGATCGGATCGCCGCTCCCCGCGTCGGTGAGCGTCAGCGTGCTCGAGTCGAACTCGAACGTGTAGGGCGTGCCGACGTCCATCGACGGCGTCGAGAACACGTCGCCCGTCGACGCTTCCGAACCCAGGATGCCGGCGCGGAGGCAGTCGAAGAAGCCGTACAGCGTCGCCGGCGATCCGCCGGTGAAGAGGTCGTTCGACGCGTTGACGAACTCCTGGCTCCAGTAGGTCACGTGGTCGTCGCCGTGGACGAAGCTCACGGGCCCGCCGAGGCTCTCCGAGAACATGCCGAGGTAGCCGTACGTGCTCGTGTCGATCGCTTCCGGCGCCATGAGGTCGACGAACTCGTGCTGCGCGTCGTCCCACTGCGCGATCTTCTGGAAGGCGCTCGCGTGGTACTCGACCTTGTACTGCGTCGGCGGACCCGACGGCGGGCCGCCCGGCACGCCGAAGTCCCACCAGTTGAATTCCTCGCTCTCGAGCTCGCTCGTGAGCAGCGTCTGCTTCGTGTTCTTGATCAGCTTGCCCGGCGCCTCGACGACGGTGTAGGTCGTCGGCGTCGTCTCGCCGTACACGTGACGCGTGACGGTGTCGCCGTTCGCGATGGTGACGCCCGGCGGCGTCCACATGCCGTAGTAGCCGATCCATCCGTACTCGCCGCCCGCGGTCTGGAAGCCGAACCCGGAGTTCAGCTCGATGCGGTCACCCGTCGTCGCGTCGTAGAGGCTGTAGCGCCACACGCGCGTGTCGAAGTCCGTGCGCGAGAGGCACGTCGGCGCGTCCGCGTTCTTGCCGCGCAGCACGTTCGTCGGGTCGAACGCGATGCGGTAGGTCGTGTCCGACAGGCCGCTGTCCCCCATGCCGTAGTTCGAGCGCTCCTGGCGCACGATGTAGGCGACGCCCTGGGTCTGGTCCGTGAACATGTTCACGTTCGCCTGCGTCTTGCTCGCCTGGTGACCGGGAGACTGCGCGACCGTGACGTCGCCTTCCTCCTGGTAGAAGCTGAACCCGATGAAGCCGTCGAGCACGTCGAGCGTCGCGAGCGTGCCGTGCATGCGCGCGTCCTCGATCGTCCCGCCTTCGGGGATGCCCACGAAGTTCAGCGTGAACACGCCGAAGGGGTTCGAGTCGCTCGCGCCGGCCGAGACGACCATGCGCACGTAGATCGTCATGCTCCCGCCGTCCTCGTCCTGCGGGATCCAGAAGTCGACGATCTGGTCGGAGCTGTTCGACGCGCGCTCGCTGTGGACGGTCCAGACGTTCGGCGCGCCGGCGTTCGCGCCGGAGGACTGGCCCTGGTCCGAGCTCGAGGAGCTCGAGTCGCCGCCGTCGGAGCACTTCGCTTCGTCGATCTGAGCCTTGTAGTCGCCCTGGTTCACGAGATCCGCGTAGCCGGTCTGCGAGACCATGCAGAGGATCTGGTTCACGAGACGCAGCGTGTCCATCGACGGGTCGTAGACGTGCGCGCGCTGCGGATCGGTGTTGTAGTCGCAGTCCGAGGGGAACGCGGACGTGTCGACCTGCGAGGGCGGGAGCACGACCGAGCCCGGCGAACCGCCGCCGTCGGTGGTGATCACGGACATCGAGTCCACGACGGAAAGACCGTCGACGGCGCCCGAACCGCTGCTCGACCCGCCGCCGCCGCAGGCGGAGAAGGCGAGTCCGGCGAGGACGAGGCTCGGACCGGCGAAGAGACGACGCGCGCTGAAAACGCGCGATGCGTGAAGAGGCGTGGAATGCACGGGGTGCTGACTCCTAGGGGTGGAAGCGAGCCCCGCGTCGGTGGGACGCAGGCTCGGGGATCCCCACGGATCGATCCCGCGCGATCACGATCTTGAAGCAAACGGGCGCGACGCGTCAGCGGAGCGCGCGCTCTCCTGCGCTCTCCGCGGCGCATGCGAGCGCGCTCAGGCCCAGAGCACGAGGTCCTCGAGCGTGAGATCGAGGCGACCCTGCCGCTGCGCGCGCACGCGGATCCCGTACGCGAACGAACCCGAGCGCTCCATGCGTCGCGAGCCCTCGAACGTCAGCACGCCCCCGCGCACGGGACCGCTCGCGACGAGCGGCACGATCGCGCGGTTGTGCAGGTCGCGATCGCCGTTGACGTGGCCGAGCACGAGGTCGACGACGAGATCGTCCTTCCCGAGCGTGCCGAGCTGCACCTCGACGCGCACGTCGACCGTGTCGCCGACCTGGATCGACGAGAGGTCCGCGACCTCCGCGCTGACGATCTTCACGTCGGCGAAGCCCTTCTTGATGCGCGCCTGGCGCGCGGCGAGGTCGCGCGCGGCCTGGTGGTTCGAGGCCGAGAGCCCGTACCACTGCCGCGCGAGCGGGACGTACGCGCGATCGCGGTACTCCGCGACCATGCGATCCGTGTTGAACGTGCCGGGGACGGTCGCGAGGTTGCGCCGCACGCGGTCGTACCACCCTTCGGGCACGCCGCCGCCTTCGCGACGGAAGTAGAGCGGGACGACCTCTTCCTCGATCAGGTGGTAGAGGTTCTCGCCGTCGAGCTCGTCCTGCAGCTCCTGGTTCGGATACACGCGGCCGCCGCCGACGGCCCAACCGTTCTGGCCGTCGTACGCCTCGATCCACCAACCGTCGAGGATCGAGAGGTTGAGGCCGCCGTTCGCCGAGACCTTCATGCCCGAAGTGCCGCTCGCTTCGAGCGGACGGATCGGGTTGTTCACCCACACGTCGACGCCTTGCACGAGGAAGCGCGCGAGCTCGATGTCGTAGTCCTCGACGAAGAACACGCGGCCCAGGAAGGGCTCGGTGCGCGTGTGCGCGACGACCTGCTTCAAGATCTCCTGCCCGTGCTTGTCGTTCGGGTGCGCCTTGCCCGCGAAGAGGATGCGCACGGGGCGCTCTTCGTCCTCGAGGATCGCCGCGAGGCGGTCGAGGTCGCGGAAGAGCAGGTTCGCGCGCTTGTAGGGCGCGAAACGCCGCGCGAAGCCGAGCCACAGCGCGTTCTCGTCGAGGCCCTCGAGCATCCGCCGCAGGACGGCGGGGCTGTCGTGGCGCTCGTGGAAGCAGTCCTCGAGGCGGCTCTTCACGTGCGCGAGCATCCGACGCTTGCCGTCGCGCTTGATCGCGTGGAGCTCCGACGCTTTCACCTGCGACCAGTCGCGCGCGTAGTCGCTCGCGCGCACGGCGCGGCCTTCGACGCCGAGGACGGTCCGCAGCCGCGGATCGACCCACGTCGAGAGGTGCACGCCGTTCGTCACGGAGTCGACGGGAACCTCGCCTTCGAGGAGCTTCGACCAGAACGGCTGGAGCAAGCGCTGGCTCACGCGCCCGTGGAGCTGGCTCACGCCGTTCACGAAGCTCGAGAAGTGCAGCGCGAGGTACGTCATGTTGAACGACCCGCGATCGTCCTCGGTCTGGCCGAGCGCGTAGAAGCGCTCCCACGGCACGCCGGCCCAACTCGGAGCGTCCGAGAAGTAGCGGCGCATCAGGTCCTCGCCGAAGCGGTCGTGTCCCGCCGGCACGGGCGTGTGCGTCGTGAACACCGTCGTCGCGCGCACGAACTCCGTGGCTTCCTCGAACGTGAGGCCGAGCTCGCGCACCATGCGCCCGACGCGCTCGAGCACGAGGAACGCCGCGTGGCCCTCGTTGACGTGGTAGACCGCGGGCCAGACGTCGAGGCGCGACAGGAGGCGCTTCCCTCCGCGGCCGAGCACGATCTCCTGCCGCAGACGGAGCTCCGCGTCGCCGCCGTAGAGCTGGCGCGTGATGTCGCGGTCCTCGGGGCGATTCGCTTCGACGTTCGAGTCGAGCAGGTAGAGGTCGACGCGCCCGACGCAGACCTTCCACGCGCGCAGGACCAGGTTCGAACTCGGGAGCTGCAGCGTGATCTCGAGCGGTTGCCCCTGCTCGTCGAGCACGAGCTCCATCGGCAGGTTGCGCGGATCGTTCTCGGCCTCCGAGTTGATCTGATCGCCGGACGCCGTCATGCGCTGCTTCACGTAGCCCATGCGGTAGAAGAGGCCGACCGCGACGAGCGGCAGGTTCAGGTCGCTCGCCGACTTCAGGTGGTCGCCCGCGAGGATGCCGAGACCGCCGCTGTAGATGCGCAGCGATTCGTGCAGGCCGAACTCGGCGCAGAAGTACGCGACCGGCTTCTGCGCGGTGAGCGCGCGCCCGTCTCCGAGCTCGTGCGGCGCGCCCTTGACCGCCATGTACGCGTCGAAGCGGGCGAGCACGCGCTCGACCCGGGCGACGTACTCGGTGTCGGCTGCGCGCGCGGCGAGGTCCTCGGGGTACACGTCGCGGAGGTAGCTGACCGCGTTGTGCCGGTGAGCGTCCCACTTGCGCGGGAAGATCTCGCGGAAGAGCTCCGTCGCCTCCGGGTCCCACGTCCACCAGAGGTTGCGTGCGAGGCGCGTGAGACCGTCGAGGGCAGGCGGCATCGTCGCGGCGACCTCGAAGCGCACGAGGTGCGGACGCTGCGCCTCGCGAGTCTCGGCCTTCGGCACCGCGGTCTTCGGACGGAACGCGGCGCGGCCGGCCGCGCGCTTCGTGGCGAGCGCGCGCGCGGAGCCGAACGCGGCCTCGTAGTGCGCGATCAGGTCGCTCCAAGCGGTGAGGCGCGCGGTCTTGCGGCACGCCTCGTAGACGTCCTTCTGATCGCGCTCCTCCGCGAGCACGACCTCGAGCAGCTCCGCGAGCGCGTTCGCGGCCTTCACGTACTCGACGCCGACGCGCGTGAGCACGTGGACGCCCTGCTCCCAGGTCAACTTCGCCTCCCGCGCGAAGCGGCCGAAGCCCGCGCAGTCCGTCGTGATCGTCGGGACGCCGACCGCGAGGCTCTCCTCCGGCGTGTAGCCCCACGGCTCGTAGAACGACGGGAAGCACGAGAGGTCCATCGCGCGCAGCACGGCTTCGTACGGGAGATCGAAGATCCCGTCGCCCACGCCGAGGTACACGGGCACCTGGATCACCTTCACGCGCGCGCCGAGCGCGTTCGAGAGGCCGAGTTCGCGGCAGCGTTGTTGGAGCGGGTCCTTCTCGGGCTCGAACAGGTTGTGCGTCGAGAGGCCGATCGGCCCTTGGATCGAGGCCAGGTCCTGTTTCTGCCGCTCGATCACCTCGCGGCGCAGGCCCGAGTTGCCGGCCGGGACGAGCGCGAACAGCACGACGCCGCGTCCGGGCTTCGCGTTCAGCTTCGCGAGGGCGTCGAGCAGGAGGTCGATGCCCTTGTTGTGGAACTCGTAGCGGCCCGAGATGCAGAGGAGGCGCGCGTTCGACACGTCCTCGCCCGTGAAGCGCCGCGCGAGGTCGCGCAGACGTGCTTCGGCGGCCTCACGCGTCGTCGCACCGGCGAGCTCGTCGATCACGGCGAGGTCGATGCCGTTCGGAAGGAGCGGCTCCGCCTTGCGGCCGAAGAAGAGCTCGGCTTCGTCGCACGTGACCTGGCTCACCGTGGTGAACACGTCGGACTCGCGCGCGCAGCTCGACTCGATCGAGTGCTTCGCGCGCACGTTGTGCGTCTGCGCGAGCTCCTCGCTCGTCTTGCCCGCGAGCGCTTTCTCCGGCAGGGTCCCGCCCGAGGACACGGAGCGTCCGAGCACGGTCGCGTGCGTCGTGAACACGGTGCCGATCTCGGGCACGCGCTCCTTCAGGTAGAGCAGGCCCGAGCCCGTCATCCACTCGTGGAACTGCGCGACGGCGGGCTTGCGCGTCGGACCGCAGTGTTCCTGCCACCAACGCTCGATCACGATCGCGGCCGCGTGGCCGAACATGAGCGGCTCGACGTAGTCCCACGTGCCGAAGAGCGAGTCGACTTTGTAGAGCTCCCACAGGCGCGCGAGGATGTCGTCCTTCTTCGCGAAGAGCCCCGAGAACTCGACGAGGATCGCGCGCGGACGGCCGGGGATCTTCCAGCGTCCGACGCGGACGGGGACGCCGAGCGCGCGACACGCGTCGCAGAAGGCGCCGAAGCCCGGCTCTTCCTCGAATTGGTCGTTCGCGCGCGAACCCGAGAGCAGCCACGGTCCGATCGCGACGTAGTCGTCGCCGTAGCGCTCGACGAGCGTCTTCGCCTTGGTCGAGACCACCGTGTGGATCCCACCGACCTTGTTGCAGACTTCCCAGCTGACTTCGAACAGCGTGCAGGGGGCTTCCACGTCAGAACAGCTCCGGGGTGTCGGGCAAGGTCTCGTCCTCGTCGGGGATCGGCGCCGTCGGCTCCGCGGCGGGTGCCGTGGAGCGGCTCGGTGCCGCGCTCGCGCCGGCGCCCGGAACAGGGCTCGCCGCGGGCGGGTTGTTCGTCGGCGCGGGCGCGATCGGCGTGCGCGCGGCGGCCGGACTCGAGCTCGGCGTGCGCGCGGCAGCCGCCGTCGCAGCCGCGGACATCGCCCTCGGCGCGTCCCCGAGCGGCTCGAGGCGCGGCGTGCGCGCGGGCGCCGGGAGCGCGTCGACGGCGCGCTCGATCGCGGGCTTGCGCGCGGCGCTGGGAACGGTCTCGATCGTCGCGCCCGTTTCCAGCGCGGTCGCGGGCGAGCCCAGGGCCTTCTCGATTCGGCGGGAGAGGTCGTCGACGACGTTCATGAACGCGATGAAGGCGTCGTGCGGGCTCTGGTACGGGCTGAAGTACTTGTGCACGTCGCCGTCGCTGAACCACTTCGTGCACATGTAGTAGAGGTGGTCCGAGGTCGAGAGACGCGCCCACGCCTTCGCCAGGTCGGCGCGGCCCGCGCGCTCGAGTTTTCGGACGGAACGGGCGAGCGAGTAAAGCGCGTCGTTCGCCGAACGCTGCATCGGGTTCCCGAGCCAGGCCGTCACGTCGCGTTCCGCGTCCGCCCAGGAGATCGGATGCGGGAAATCGAGCTCGGCGACGGCCGGGTTCGCCTCCGCGACCTCGCTCGGGGTCCGGAAGCGGAAGCGCGCGTCCTTCAGGACCTCGGCGGGCAGGTGCTCCATGAAGTCGAAGATGCCCGTCTCCTTCCACTGGTGCTCGCCGAACGTCTCGTAGTCCATGAAGAGACCGACGAACGTGTCCTCCTCGCCGAGCTCGTGCAGCCAGCTCGCGAAGCGGTCCGCGTAGAGCGGCCACTCGTCCCACGTCTTGTTGCTGAAGCGGAACGCGATGTCGTCGCTGAACTCGTAGGAGCGCAGGAGCAGCTTGAGCGCGTCGCAGCCCTCGGGCTTGTACACGCGATGCGGCGAGCGCCAGCCGAGCAGGTGGTCCGCGCCCTCGCCGAGGATCGCGCGGAAGCCGAGCGACTCGACCGTGCGCGCGATGCGCGCGTCGATGACGAGCTCGGTGTTGCGGAACGTCGTCGGACGACGGCCGAAGAGCGCCTCGATGCGCCGGCTGTGCGCTTCGACTTGCTCGCGGAACACGTCGAGGTCCGCGAGGCCGGTGAGCGAGTGCATCGCGGTCTCGCCGAGGAACTCCACGCAGCCCGTCTTGGCGAGCGCTTGGAAGCTCTCGAGCGTCTCCGGCGTCCACGCCTCGAACTGGTCGAGCGCGGAGCCCGTCACCGAGTACGCGATCTTGAACGCGCCCGCGTGCCGCTCGATCAGGTCGAGCATCAGCGCGTTCATCGGCAGGTAGCACTTCTCCGCGACGCGCTTCACGATCCGCGCGTTCTCCGCGTCGTCGAAGTAGTCGTCGCGCTTGCCGATGTCGAAGAACGTGTAGCGCCGCAGGCGGAACGGCTGGTGGACCTGGAAGTAGAAGACGACGTCGGTCACGGCGCGACCTCCGCGTAGACGTCCTGGACGAGCTTCGCCGGCGTCTCCCAGCGCAGCCGCTTCACTTCCTCGAGCCCTTCCTGGCTGAGCTGCTCGTGCAGCGCGGGATAGGAGAGCACCGCGAGCATCTTGTTCGCGAGGTCCGCGACGTCCCAGAAGTCGACCTTGAGCGCGTTGCGCAGGACTTCGGAGACGCCGCTCTGCCGCGAGACGATCACGGGCACGTCGAGCGCCATCGCCTCGAGCGGCGAGATGCCGAACGGCTCGCTGACGGACGGCATCACGTAGAGGTCGGCCATCGCGTACATGCGCTCGACCTCGGCGCCCTTCAAGAAGCCCGTGAAGTGCACGTGGCGCGAGAGCCCGAGGCGCGCGGCGCGCTCGATCATCGCGGGGAGCATGTCGCCCGAGCCCGAGACGACGAACTTGACCCTCGGCATCACCTTCACGACGCGCGCGGCCGCCTCGAGGAAGTACTCGGGGCCCTTCTGGTACGTGACGCGGCCGAGGAAGAGCACGATCGGCTCGTCGATCGTCTTCTCGACGTGGATGCGCTCGCGCTGCTCCTTGTGCGTGACCGCGTTGTGCACGACGCGCACCTTGGCCTCGTCGACCTTGTACTTCTTCTGGAGGATCCCGGCGGTGTAGTGGCTGACGCACACGACGCGGTCGGCGCCGTCGAGCCCGAGTTGCTCGATGTCGCGCACGACGGTGTTCGGGGTCTCGCCCGATCGGTCGTACTCGCACGCGTGGACGTGGAGCACGAGCGGCTTCCCGCTGACCTTCTTCGCCGCGAGCGCGGCGGGCACCGTCATCCAATCGTGCGCGTGGATCACGTCGAACGCGTGGTCGCGCGCGATCTGCGCGACGGAGAGCGCGTAGCGCGCGACCTCGGCGTGCAGGTCGGGCCCGTACGCGCCGGAGAAGTCGAGCGGCGGACGCGTGACGACGCGCTCGATCTCCTCTTCCGTCTCCTCGACGGTCGTGCGCGGCGTGACGAGCACCTTGCGCAGCTCCCCCACGACGCGCACGGCCTCGCGGCGCACCTCGAGCGGATCGTGCACGACGACGGACTCCGCGCGCGCGTCGAGCTCCGTCCGCGGCGCGAGCACGAGCTCCGCGCGCGGGACCGGCCGCGCGGCGAGGCGCGCGAGGTATTCCGTCTCCGAGAGGTACGGCGAGAGCAGGCTCTCGACCTCGATGATCTCGATCGCGCGCGCGAGCGGCGCGTCGACGCCGGCGCGCGCCTCGAACACGGTGCGCGGCTCGACGCGGCGAACGGTCGTCGTGCGCGGCTCCGACGTGCGCTCGCGCCACTCGACGCGTTCGTAGAGCGGCTCGACGACCTCGGTGCGCTCCTCGACCGTCTTCGACGTGCGCACGACGCGCTTCTCGCGCACGGTCTCGGTGATCGGGACGCGGTTCGCGCCGACGACGTCGACGAAGCGCTCGTCCTCGTCGCCGCGCGCCTTGGGCACGACGAAGAGCACCTCGACGCCGTGGTGGTCGAGCCCCTGCGTCAAGCCGAAGCAGGCCGTGCCGAGCCCGCCCGAGATGTGCGGCGGGAACTCCCATCCGAGCATGAGGACCTTCACGCGCGGGCCCTCTCGTCGGCGCGCGCCGCGGCGTGGCGCTCGACGAGCGCGTACGCGCGCAGGAGCTCGCCCGAGTTCCACGCCTGCGCGAACGTCCCGCCCGGACGGTGCGGCGGATCGCCGTCCATCACCTCCGAGACGTGGAGCAGCCCTTGGCGCTCGAGGTGTTCGCCGAAGCCGTCGAGCAGCTCGCGCAGGAACTGCAGCTCGCCGCTCCCGCCGCCGTGCGCGCGCAGCCACGCTTCGACGAAGAAGCCGGTGAGCCACGGCCACACCGTGCCTTGGTGGTACGCGCGGTCGCGCTCCTCGGGTCCGCCCGCGAAGCGCCCGACGTACGCCTTCGCGCGCGGGTCGAGCGTGCGCAGTCCGCTCGGCGTGAGGAGCTCCGCGCGCGCGCAGTTCGCGACGTCGACGCGCATGCCGGGCGTGAGCGGGCTCCACTCGAGCGCCGCCGCGATCACCATGTTCGGCCGGATGGAGCGGTCCTGCACGCCGTCCTTCCACACGTCGGCGAGGTAGCCCTCGCGCGCGAGCCAGAAGCGATCGAGGAACGCGGCGAACGCGCGCTCGCGACGGACGCGGAGCTCCTTCGCGCGCGCCGCGGAGCCGACGCGCGTCTCGAGGTCCTCGAGGTACGCGAGCAGGAAGCACCAGAGCGCGTTGATCTCGACCGCGCAGCCGTCGCGCGGCGTGACGGGGCCCGTCGAGATGCGCGCGTCCATCCACGTCGAGTTCAGCTCGGGCGAACCGGAGCGCAGGAGCCCGCTCGCGTCGGCCGCGAGGCCGAGGCCCGTGCCGCGCGCGTAGTTCTCCGCGATCTCGCGCAGCGCGGGCAGGAACCGCCGCGCGACGGCGCCCTTGTCCGGCGCGGCGAGCTCCGTCAGCCGCACCGCGCGCGCGAACCAGAGGCTCGCGTCGGCCGAGCCGTAGTCGCTCTCCGCGCGCGTGCGCCCGAAGACGTTCGGGACGAGGCCGTCCTTCAGGAAGTCGGCCATGCCCGCGAGCGCTTCGACGCATTCGTCGACGCGCCCGCGCGAGAGCAGCAGGCCCGGCAGCGCGATGCAGCTGTCGCGCCCCCACTCGCCGAACCACGGCCAGCCCGCGTCGACGGCGAGCCGCCCCGTTTCCGTGCGGAAGAGGAAGTCGTCCGCGGTGTACGCGAGGCGCGAGCGCACGTCGGGTCCGACCTCCGCCGCGGCGCGGACGGCGCGCGCGTGCTCGCGCTCCCACAGCGCCTTCGGATCCGCGATCGGCTCGCCGAGCGTCGCCGCGACGACGACGTCGACGCCGTCCTCGAGCGCGACGTGGAACTCCCCGGGCGTGAACGCGTCCTCGTGGCCTTCGTAACCGCGCGAGAGGTCGATCGGGTATTCGATGCCCTTGTACCAGAGCGGATCGACCTCGAAGCGCGACGGCGCGCTCGTCGTGATCGCGATCGCGGGGAGCGCGGCGTACGGCTGCGCGACGATGCCGCGCTCGAGGCGCTCGACGCGCTTGTCGAGGTCGAAGTTCTCGTACGTGAGCGCGTCCGCGGGCCGGTACGGCAGCAGCGGACGCAGGCGCATCTCGACCGGGTTCTGCTGGCCGCCGACGCGATAGCGGACGAGCACCGTCTGCGCGCCGCGGACGAGCAGGACTTCGCGCACGAGCGTCGCTCGGCCGAACCGGTAGGTCCACCTCGGGAGGGGCGCGAGCTCGAATCGCTCGAGCCCCTGGTGCCCGAGCGGACCGTACGTGCCCGCGTAGCGCCCCATCGAGAGCGCGACGGCCTTGCCGCCGCCTTGGAACCACTCCTCGAAGCGGGAGAGGAACACGTGGCGCTTCACCGTTCCCGCGTACGGCGCGACGAGCAGCCCGTGGTACCGGCGCGCGGCGCAGAGGAGCACCGTGGACGACGCGTACCCGCCGAGCCCGTCCGTCAGGAGCCACTCGCGCGTCATCGAGCGCTCGAGCTGCAGGAGGTCGTCGCGTTCGATGGTGATCAGGGTGGTGGACACGGCGGGGCGCACACGGGGCGGAAGGCCCAGTGTACGCCCCCACGGGGGCGGAAACACCGGCGCGCACCCGGCGTCGGACGCCGAAACGCGCACGGGCCGGAGCACGAAGCTCCGGCCCGTGTGGGGAGAACGCCCGACGGGCGATCACTGCGTGAACGTGACCATCAACCCGTTCGTGTAGTTGAAGCCCGAGCCGCACGGACCGGTCACGTTGCGGTACCGAACCTGGAAGTAGCGAGTCTGCCCCGCCGTCCACTGACCGGGCGTCGCGAGGCCGGGGCCCCACGAGCAGAGCCCCGAGCCGTCGGCTTGACGCGCTCCGAGCCGCACGGCCGAACCTCCGACGCAGACGAGCCCGTCTCCGAACGGCACGCCGAGCCCGCCGCCCGCGTCCGTCGTGCCTTGGAAGAGCACCGCGGTCGCGCCCGGACGGACCTGGAACGCCGTGAACGCGAGGTCGTCGTTCAGGACGCCGTCCGTGCCTTCGCCCTCGAGGCCGGCGCCGAGTCCCGTGGAGTTCATGCACCCGGTCTCGATGGTCCCCGGGTTCGAGCACGGGCAGAACCCAGACGCGCCCGTGCAGTAGACGAGGCCCACGCCTTCGTGGCCGTGGAAGTCGAGCGTCATCCCTCGAGCGAAATCGATGTTCTCGACCAGCGGAGCCGCGTCGTCGTAGACCACCTTGGGCTCGTTCGGGTCCTGGATCACACCGCTCTGGTCGATGTCGATCACCCGGTAGAGCTCGTCCTGCGTGTCTTGATTGCCCGTGTAGAGATCGCCCCAGGCGTTGCTCACCGCGATGTCGTACAGGTCGAGTCCCAACGGCAGGCTCCACCAGAGCACGAGCTCGGTCGAGTTCGAGATCACGCCGTCGTCGTTCGCGTCGCGCATGCGATAGACGCGCCGGTTCGCGCGATCGAGCACGGTCCACGCTCCGTCGTCCTGCTGGTCGAAGCTCGCGAGCTCCGCCGGCAACGGCTGCGTGGGCGGCGCCCAGAAGAGCGTCGCTTCGTTGGGCTGATCGATCGCTCCGCTGCCGTCGATGTCCGTCAGCTCGTACACGCCCTTCGAGCGCGCGCCGGTCGTGCCGTCCTCGAGGAAATACACGTGCCCATCGATTCCCTGGTCGACGTGCGCGGGAACGGAATCACCGATCGCCCCACCGGGGGCGGGCACGTAGTACTCCACCGCTTCGCCCGGGTCGTTCGCGTCACCGTCGGCGTTGTGGTCTTCCAGGAAGAGGATCGACGAGTGGTCGAGCGGTCCCGTCTTCTCGTTCGCGACCCAGAGCCGGTTGAAGAAGCGCAGCCCGAGCGAGCGCGGGGCGAGCATCACGATTCCCGACCCGTTGAAGCTCGGGCTGTTCGGATCGCCGTCGAAGTAGAGCACGTTCTCTCCCGCATCGTTGGCATCCCCGTCTCCGTCCCGGTCGTTGATCGCGAGAACGATGTGCCGACCGACGTCTCCGACGAAGAAGGTGTCGTCGGGATCGGACGTGATGCAGATCGGTTCGTCGAGCGGGATCGAGCCGATCGTGTCGTCGTAGATCGCCGTCACCTCGCCGGGCCCCGTGTACAGGCGATCGTGGTTGTGGTCGAAGCACATGAAGACGCGATCCAAGTCCGGATCCGTGACGAACAGGATCTCGTTCTGGATCTGACCGGGACCGCCGGCGAGGGCCGGCGTCGCAAGGAAGAGGAGCGCAGCGGTGCGGCGCAAGAGGGCGGTGTTCATGAGGAGGACCTCGTTCGTTGGGACAAGGAGGCGCCGGCGCGGCTTCGTTCTCCGCGTCGGCGCCCCATCGACAAGTCAGGCGGGCCTGATCCGCCGCGTGAGCGACGTGCTCCGCAGTCCTCTCCCGAAGAATCCCCACAATCGAGGCTCTGGAGTCGAGAGCCCATCGCTCGGGCCGAGGACGTCGCGTGCGGCGGTGCGGGGCGCGGCTCTAGGCGCCGATCCCCGCGCTCCTCATTCCCTCCGAACGCGCGCGAGTTCCTGAACTCCGGCGAAAAACGCCGGCGCCGTCCTCCACGTCGAACCCGAGACGCTCCGCGATGCGGTCGCGTGCGCGCCGCAGGCGCGAGCGCACGGTCCCGATCGGAAGGCTCAGCGCCGCAGCGATCTCTGCGTACTCGAGCCCGTCGCGGGCGCGGAGCACGAGAACCGCGCGGAATTCCTCGGAGAGCGAATCGAGCGCGGCCTCGAGCTCACCATCCAGCTCGTCACCGGCGAAGGGGTCGACGGGGTGGCAGAACGGGCAGGGCTCGAGCCGCTCGACCCCGGCCCGGTCCTCGTGCGCGATGCGGCGCGATCGCGCGCGGTCGACGTGAAGGCTCTTGTGGACGACGGTGCGCACGAGCCACGGGCGCAGATCGGCCGGCCGCTCGGATTCGCGCCAGAGGCAGAGGAGCGCTTCCTGCACGGCGTCCCACGCGAGGTCGTCGCTCGAGACGATCCCCCGTGCGACGGCGTGCAGCGCATCGAGATGAGGAAGGACGAGTGCGTCGAAATCGTGGGGCGTGGGGCTGCGATGCACCGCATCCACGGGCGTCGGATCCAAGACGGCCATACGGCCTCCGGTGGGAACGCGTGCGCGCGCGACGGAAGACGCTCCGTGCGCGAAGACTCGGAGCCGTCGGAGCGCGCGTCAGCGCGCGCGACCGTGAGCAGCTCCGCCTGCGGACGGGTGGACGGGATCCACCGAGCCCGGCGTCAGATCGACGTCGGGCCGCAGGGAGGCGAGTGCTTCGGCGCGAGACCGTAGAGCCGGTGCAGGACGGCGACACGCTCTTCGGTGCATGCCGAGCGACGGACGAACCCGCATTCGGCGTGAACGAGCCCAGGCATCGGCCCCGGAGCGCTTTGGGGCAAGCACGCCTCGCTGATCGAGCACACGTCGTGCTCGACTCCCTCCTCCGAGGCCGGCGCGCGAGCGATCGGAGCCGACGACGCGGCGCCCCGCGCGGCGACGAAGGTCGAGCCCACGTGCTCGAGGCGTCCGTGGACGGAGCACCACTCGTGCTGCTCCGACGAGACGTGGACGAACGCCGCCAGGCTGCACACGAGGTGGAGCACGGCGAAGAAGACGACCCGGTAGGCGTTCCGGACTCGTTCGTCGCACCGCGGGAGCATGGGTGCGGCAATCACAAACGGAGGCCCCGAACGTGTCAACACCTCTACGCGCGACTCACGACGAGCTCACGCCCGCGCCCATCCATGCGATCCGGAGAATTCGGGAACTCCGACCACGCGGCCGGGAAGCGGCGCACGACCTTCGCGGCACGCTAGAGTGGAGCGATGCCCGTCTACGAATTCGTCTGCAAGGACTGCGGCGAGCCCTTCGAGGAACTCGTCTTCGGCGGCGAGAAGGTCGTCTGCCCCGCGTGCCGGGGCGCCCAGGTCGAGAAGCGCTTCTCCACCTTCGCGGCGCACGGCGACGGCGCGTCGGCGGAGCTGCCGCCGGGCTGCGGGACGTGCGGCGATCCGCGCGGTCCCGGCGCGTGCCGGCGGAACTGACGCAGACTCAGTACGGCCCGTGCGCCGGCCGGAGCACGTGCACGGCGTACGTCTTCAATCCCTGCGCGGGCAGCGTCGCCTCGAGCGCGAAGTTCGTCACCGTCGCCGGTCCGAGGTCCGTCTCGAGGTGCGTCGTCTCGCGCGCCGCGTACGCCGCGACGGGCCCGAAGCGCACGCGCGTCGTCTGCGGCGTGCTCGCGAGGTTCCACAAACGCACGACGGTCCCCGCGCGCGCGCCGTCCTCGTGGCGCTTGAACGCCCACAGGAGCACGTTCGGGTTCGTCACGCGCACGAACGACGTCTGGTCGGCGGGGAGCTTCGCGCTCGTGCCCGTCACGAGGCCCGCGACGAGCGGGTTCTGCATCGCGAGCGCGAACTTCATCGACGCGACGCCGTCGCGCGCGCTCCACGTCCGCACCGCGAAGCGCTGCAGGAACGCCGCGTCGCCGCCTTGGTTCTGGATCCCGAGGTTCGCGCCGTCGACCTGTCCGCCCGCGAGCACGCGCAGGAGCGGCGTCGTCGTGTCGAGGAAGCCCGGCGTGCTGTTCCCGAGCTTCGCGTAGTAGCAGTCGGCGTTCGCGAGCGTGACGCCCGCGCCGTCCGACCCGCTCGCGTCGGCGTAGTGGTTCAGCGTCAGGTAGTCGTAGCGCGTCGACGTCGTGCCGTAGTTCCCGCCCTGCGTGCGCAGCTTCGCGCGCGCGATCGCGCCGACCTCCTCGTGGTCGACGACGGGGTTCACGAGCGCGAACCGCCAGTCCCAGTGCGTCGTCGCCGAGAAGTTCTGCGTGATGTCGTCGCGCACGTCGACGCGCTCGCCGCCGCGGTAGAGCGTGACGCGCGTCGTGTGCGCGAGCCCGGCCGCCGTCACCGTCTTCAACGTGGCGGACACGGGCCCCGCGTTCTCGACGGTCACCGTGCCGCCGCTGCCGCCGAGGTCGTTCCACTTCGTGCCCGCGGCGCTCGAGACGAACTCGCGGTTCGACTGCGCCTTGTCGACGAAGCTCGTGATCGCGCCGCGCGGGTCGAGGGTCAGGCGGTAGCGCGCGTTCTCGAGCTGATTCCCGGTCACCGTCGCGGCTTGCGAGAACGTGGTCCCCGCGCCGGGGAGCACTTCGAAGACCTTGTAGCCGACCGACGGCACGGCCTCGGCCCACACGCGCACGTACGTCGTCCCGTCGACGACGACGAGCTGCGACGGCGCCTCGAGCCCGGTCGCGACGTCGAGCACGTGCACGGGGCCCGGCGCGCTCCACGGGAAGTCGACGACGTCGTCGCGCGTCCACGAGAGCGGGTTGAAGGCGTAGAAACGCGTCCCGACGCCGCCGCTCGCGATCCGCGCGCCGAGCGCGCTCTTGCCCGTGCTCTCGAGCGCGCCGACGTAGCCCTGGATCCGCGTCGCGAGCGTGCGCTGCCACGCGGCGCGCGTCGCGCGCGGCACGGGACCGTCCGCGGTCCAGTCGTGCTCCCAATACACGCCGAGGTCCTCGAACGCCTGGTCGCGGCTCGCCGAGAGCGAACTCGCGACGTTCGGCGCGAACCAGGACTCGGCCGCGACCATGGCCTCTGCGCCGCGCAAGCGTTCGACGCTGCGCTTGACGCTCGCCGAGACCTCCGCCATCGACGCGCAGTAGAGCTCCCACTCGTTCCCGTACGAGTAGTCCACCGTCGGGAGCGCCGCGCCGTAGTTCGTCTCGAAGTCGGCGAAGAAGTCCTCTTCGTTGCTCGTGATCACGCGCCGCGACGCGTTCGAGAGCGCCTGCGCCTGCGTCATGAAGTCCGTCGTGTACGTCTGCAGGTCGTCCCAGCCGCGCCCGAAGCAACCGCTCGCGAGCCACGGCCACCGCGCGAGGTAGCCGGGGTCGCTCGTGACGTAGTTCACGACCGCGGGCAGGTTGCGCGCCTCCGCGTAGCCGCCCATCGAGTCGTTCGTGTTCAGCGTGTTCCACTTCATGAGCACGCGCTGCCCGTCCGGCCCCGTGTACCAGTACGCGTCGTGCTCACGCGCGCCCGCGCTCGGCACCTGCGACACGCAGCCGCAGATCCCCTTCCACGACCACTTGGCGCCCGAGCCCGCCCACAAGGACGCGAGCCCCCACGGCAGCGTCTGGTCCTCCATCGCGACGGCGAGCGAGAAGCGGTAGTCGAAGCGGCGTTCGAGCCGGCCGGCGTAGTCCATCCCGCGCAGCACCGCCTCGAGCGGCGCGCCGCCGTAGCACGACACGAGCGCGGTCATCGGCGCGGAGAGGTGACCGCTCTTCATGCGGTCGATCACGTGCGCGAACTGCGCGGGCGTCCGGTTGTGCTCGTACTCCCAGAGCCAGTGCGCGCCGTCCATCGCGAAGCGGCCTTGGTAGTCGTGCGGCGCGTTCGCGGCGAGGCTCGCGTCCGCCTGCGCGACGTAGTAGTCGAGCATGTTCAGGAACGCAGCGCGGTACGCGACCTCGTCCGCGGTCCAGAAGAAGTCCGTGTGGTCGTCGCACGCGATGTAGACGCGCTTCTGTTGCGCGAACGCGGGGACGGCGAGGAGCGTGAGCGCGACGGCGCGTCGGAGCGACGACATGGGGACCTCGTGAGACGGACGCGAGCGGTCTCGATGCTACCGCGCCCGCTGCGCTTCCGCAGCGACGCGCAAGTCAACGCCGCGCGCGTTCCCAGTGCTCGCGCGCGACGGCCTCGAACTCGCGGTCGCCGCCTTCGTCCGTCGGCAGGTGCAGCGTGTGCGGCTCGCGCTCGCGGACGCGGACCTCGAGCAGCGAGATCGGCCCGTCGTCCTCCGCGGGGAAGAACTCGAGCGCTTCGATCTCCTCGTACGGGAACGACGCGGCGGAGAACGCCTCACCGCCTTCCACGTCGTACTCGCAGAGCTTCTGGTCCGTGCAGAACACGGCCTGGTCCTCCGCGTCGAAGAGGCCCTCCGAATAGAAGTAGAGGAGCGTCTCCCCCTCCGCGAGCAGCCCGCGTTCCTTCAAGTAGCGCACCGTCTTCGCGTCGACCTTCGCGCCGGGAACCGCCTCGATCGCGGGTCCGTTCCCGACTCGGATCAGGAAGACGCCGAGCGCCGCGAGGGCCGCGAGCACGAGGAGCCCGCACCCCACGGCGACGAAAACGAGCGGCCGCGGAATCGTCCGCGCGGGCGCGCGAGGACCGCCGCCGAGCCAGGGATCGTCGTCGGGGTTCGTCGTCATGGGTCCATCCTCGTTCGCCGCTCACTTGCCGTGCGCGCGCGCGAGTGCCGCCTCCGCGCGCGGGAGGAAGAGCGCGAGGAGCGCGCGCTCGCCGCCGAGGTCGAACGACTGCTCGCCGCGCGTCGTGACGTGCACCTTCGCGCCGGACACGTCCCCGCCGACGTCGGTGACGAACTCGATCCGGTCGACGTCGGAGAGGAAGAGGCTCCACGTCGTCGGCTCCGCGCCGGCGACGGCGGACCGCACGATCAACCGGCGGTCCGTGACCAACGTGCACCACTGCGAAAGCGTGTAGCCGAGCGCGCCGAACGCCGCGAGCGGGCGTTCGTCCGCGGCGATCACCGCCTGCTCGACGAAGAGCGTCTGCGTCGACGCCGGGAGCTCGCCGTCGGAGCACCAGATGCCGTCCGCGGCGAACGCAGCTTCCGGACGGAGAGCGCGCCACGCCGTGCGCGCACCCTCTTCGAACGCGAGGTCGCCGCGCCGCTTCGTCGGCAGCGCGATCACGAGCGGCGCACCGACGTCGGACGCGAAGACGAGCTCGACGTGCTCGTCGTGGATCGGACGGCGCTCGAGCCGCGCGAGGTCCTCGAAGCGCACCGCGTCGACCTTCGCCGCGCCGTCGCGATAGCGGACGACGCGTCGATCCGTCTGGAACACGCCGGTGTCCTCCTCGGTCCAGGGTCCGGGCGAGTAGAAGCGCTCGACCACCTCCCGCGCCTCGATCATCCCGCTCGCGTGGAGCCACGCGAGCGTCCGCGTGGGGAGCTCTCCGCTCTCGACGACGTACGACTTCGGACGACGCGCGAGCGCGTAGAGCAGCACGCCGCCGGCGGCGAGCGCGAGGAGGAGCGCGACGCCGCACCCCGCGATCCACGCGCGCGCGCGCGGCGAGAGCACGGGCTTCGGCGCGAGCGTCGCGGAACCGAGCCAAGGATCGTCGTCGATGCGCGAGCTCATCGGAGGCGAGTGTAGCGCGCGTCGCGATCGGAGCGTTCGACAGGCGTCGCTGGTTTCATCACAGGCTCTCACGCTGCCGAACGACGCGACGCTCTCCGACGTGCTCTCGATCACGCTCCATCTGAGCGTCGGACGCACGCAGGTCGCCGCCCCAAGACCCAGGAAGGCGCTCGACCTCGCCGCGCGATCGCGCGTCCGCGCACCCCGGAGAGGGACGGACGTCGACGAGGAGCTTCATGCGCGCCGCAGCGGGACGCCGACTTCCTCCGAGCGCCACGCTGCGCAGGTCGGAGCCTCACGGATGTCGTCCAGTTCGAGATCAGGGTACGCGCGCAGGATTTCCTCGATGGCTGCGCCCCGCGCCGAGTCCCCCCACGATCGTGCCGACCCTCATGCGCAGACCACGGAGGCACGGCTTCCCGGCCAGGACCGAGGGACGAACGTGATGCGCGCGAGTTCCTTCGTGCTCGCCGACGATCCCTCCGCTCCAAACGACCGCAGGGCGCTCACCGCGTCACGCCCGGCACGTCGAGCCCGCGCTCCTTCGCGCACGCGAGCGCTTGCTCGTAGCCCGCGTCGACGTGGCGCATGACGCCCGTGCCCGGGTCGTTGACGAGCACGCGCTCGAGCGCCGCCGCCGCTTCGCTCGTGCCGTCGGCGACCGTCACTTGCCCCGAGTGCAGCGAGTACCCCATCCCGACGCCGCCGCCGTGGTGGAAGCTCACCCACGCGGCGCCCGACGCGACGTTGAGCATCGCGTTCAGGATCGGCCAGTCGGCGACCGCGTCCGTGCCGTCCTTCATCGCCTCCGTCTCGCGGTTGGGCGACGCGACGCTGCCGCAGTCGAGGTGGTCGCGGCCGATCACGATCGGCGCGCTGAGTTCGCCGCGCTTCACCGCGTCGTTGAACGCGAGCCCCGCTTTGTGGCGCTCCTGGTAGCCGAGCCAGCAGATGCGCGCGGGGAGCCCTTGGAACTTCACGCGCTCGCCCGCCATGCGGATCCACCGCGCGAGCGCGCGGTCGTTCGGGAAGAGCTCGAGGATGATCCGGTCCGTGACCGCGATGTCCTTCGGATCGCCGGAGAGCGCGACCCAGCGGAACGGGCCCTTGCCCTCGCAGAAGAGCGGCCGCACGTACTTCGGCACGAAGCCCTCGAAGCCGAAGGCGTCGGCGAAGCCCGCCTGCGCCGCGTGGCCGCGCAGGTTGTTCCCGTAGTCGAACGTGTCCGCGCCGCGCTCCTGCAGCTCGAGCATCGCCTTGCAGTGGTCGATCATCGCGCGGAACGACGCGGCCTCGTACGCCTTCGGATCCTTCTTCCGCAGCTCGAGCGCGGCCGCATGCGGCATCCCGTTCGGCACGTAGCCGTTCAACGGGTCGTGCGCGCTCGTCTGGTCCGTGAGCACGTCGGGCGTCACGTTGCGCGCGATCAACCGCTCGAGCAGGTCGACCGCGTTGCAGAGCACGCCGATCGACTTCGCGACGCCCTTCGCCTTCCACTCGAGCGCCTGGTCGATCGCGCGGTCGACGTCGTCGATGCGGACGTCGAGGTACTTCGTCTCGAGGCGCTTGTCGATGCGCCAGCCCTCGACCTCGGCGACGAGGCACGTCGCCTCGTTCATCGTCGCCGCGAGCGGCTGCGCGCCGCCCATCCCGCCGAGCCCGCCCGTGACGACGAGCCGGTGCTTCAGCGAGCCGCCGAAACGCGCGTTCGCCGACGCCGCGAAGGTCTCGTACGTGCCCTGCAGGATCCCCTGCGTGCCGATGTAGATCCACGAGCCGGCCGTCATCTGGCCGAACATCATCTTCCCCTCGGCCTCGAGCTTCCTGAAATGCTCCCAGTTCGCCCAGCGGCCGACGAGGTTCGAGTTCGCGATCAGGACGCGCGGCGCGCGCGCGTGCGTCTTGAACACGCCGACGGGCTTGCCGCTCTGCACGAGCAGCGTCTCGTCCGCCTCGAGGCGCTTCAGCGTCGCGACGATCTGCTGGAAGCTCGGCCAGTCGCGCGCGGCCTTCCCGCTGCCGCCGTACACGACGAGGTGCGCGGGGTCCTCGGCCACCTCGGGGTCGAGGTTGTTCATCAGCATGCGCATCGCGGCCTCCGCGCCCCACGTCTTGCACGTGCGCTGGTTGCCGCGGGGCGCGCGCTGCGGGCCCGTCGGGATCGAAGCGGAGGGATTCGAGGCGGAGGCGGTCGTGGTACGCGTCGTCGGGTTCATGAGTGCGGCGAGTATACGGGAGCGAGCGTGCGGTTCGCGCTCGCTCGCTCGAGCGGCGCCGTTCGGGGCCGCACGCACGCCCGCGGTCCCCTGGCGACGTGTGCGCGCTCGAACTGCTCCGGATGGGCGCGAGCGCACGTTTTCTCGCTGATTTCAAGCCGTTTCGAGAAGTTCGCCGGTGAGCGTTCCGCGCGCCGTGACCGCCACATAGGCTCCCGCTAGTGCGGCCGAACCGGCCCGACCGATCGCTCGGGCCACGACCCACGGTGACCTCCATGAAGACCTCGCACGCGTACCGACACATCTTCCTCGTCTCCGCGCTCGCCTTCGCCGCGCAAGCCGCGAACGCGCAGGCACTCACGCCTTCCTCCGTCGAGCATGGACGTCGACTTCCCGCGTCGTCGCTCGGCGCGGGGACGCGCGTCGAGCCGCGCACACTCCCCGCCGCGGACGTCGACGCCTCGCGCGCGCTCCACGCCTATGCACGCGGCGCCGCGGCGAGCGCGACCGCGCCGTCGGACGCGTCCGCTCCGCCGAGTCCCCTCGTGCTCCCGTCGACGGCTCCGCCGTTCCCGAGCGACACGATCCTCGGGCCCGCGCTCTTCGACGGCGGCAACACCGCGGTCCCGCCCGACCCGGGCATCGCGTGCGGCCCCGACCACCTCGTCACCGTCGTCAACCGCAACGTGTCGATGTGGGACAAGGCGACGGGCACGCGCTTCGTCAACGTGACGCTGTCGAGCTTCTTCGGCGCGCCCGCCGCGCCCTCGCTCGGCAACCCGCGCGTCGTCTGGGACCCGTGGGCGCGGCGCTTCGTCGCATCGGCGAGCGACTTCGTCGACAAATTGTGGCTCGCGGTGAGCGCGAGCTCCGACCCGACCGCGGGTTGGTACTCGACGTCGATCACGGTTCCACCCGGCCTCGCGTACCCGGACTACCCGCTGCTCGGCGTCGACGCGGAGGGCATCTACGTCTCGCCGCGCATGGTCGGCTCCGGCCACGGCGACGGCGCGATCTACGCGATCGAGAAGGCGCCGCTGCTCGGCGCGTCGCCGCACCTCGGCGCGGTCACGTTGTTCGGCCCGTTCCAGGACGAGATCGCGATCCCGCCGTGCCAGACGTTCGGTTCCGCGCCCGGACAGTACTTCGTCAGCAACGTGTGGAGCACGAACACCGTCATGTTGCGCCGCATCCAAGGCCCGCTCACGGCGCCGACGCTGCTCACGGAGGGCGCTCTCACGGCCACCGTGATGCCGTTCGCTCCGTTCTGGGTGCCCGCGCAAGGCAGCACGACGCAGCTCGAGCTCGGCAACACCGAGATCGCGTACGCCGTGTACCACCGCGGGAAGATCTGGGCGGTGATGACGTGCTCCGTCGGCGCGAGCGGCTCGGGCGTGCGCTGGTTCGAGATCGATCCGACGACGCGCGCCGTCGTCTCGACGGGCACGATCTCGAGCGCGCAACGCAACTACTTCGAGCCCGGCATCGCGGTCAACCCGCGCGGCGACCTCGTGCTCGTCTTCAACGGCGCGAGCGCGACGGAGTTCCCCTCGCTCTGGATCAGCGCGCACCTCGCGACGGACGCGGCCGGCGCGTTCAGCGCGCCCTCGATGCTCAAGGCGGGCGAGAGCGCGTACAACGTGCTCGACGGACTCGGCCGCAACCGTTGGGGCAACCACAACACGGTCGTCTTCGACCCGAACGACGCGCACGTGTTCTGGAGCTTCGGCTCGTACGCGCGCTCGAGCAACCGCTGGGGCACGTGGATCACGAAGCACGAGCTCGGCGCGCCGGGCGAGCTCGTGTGCGGCGGCGACGGTCACGACCTCGCGGTGACGACGCCGTGCCCGTGCGGCAACTTCGGCGCGCGCTTCCACGGCTGCGGGAACTCCGTCGACGCGGCGGGCGCGTTCCTCGAGACCACGGGCACGCTCGCGCTCGACGACGTCACGCTCTTCGCGAGCGGGATGCCCGTCGGGGCCGCGACGCTCTTCTTCGCCGGGAACCAGTTCGAGACCGGCGGCGCGCCGTTCGGCGACGGCGTGCGTTGCGCCGGTGGAGCGCTCGTCCGCATGCGGCTCGTCGCGAACCAGGCGGGCGCGGCCGAGTTCCCCGAGGCCGGCGCTCCGCCGCTCTCGACCGCGACGGGGCTCGCCGTCGGGAGCGGGACGTACGCGTGGTACCAGGTCGCGTACCGCAACACCGCGGCGGCGTTCTGCCCGCCGTCGACGCTGAACGCGACGAACGGAGTGCGCATCCTCTGGTGATGCACGCTTCGAAGGGCCCGGCCCGCGGGGGAGCGATTCGAGGAGCCCGGAGCGCACGCATGCTCCGGGCTCCCCTCGTTCGTCGTTCGAGGTCACGTCCGACGCCGCGGTGACGGCGCGTCCACGCGACGAGGGCATTGTCCGCGCAGCCCCGCTCGTTCACACTCCCGCACTCCATGTCGAAGACGATCGCGAAGGCCGGAATGATCTGGGGCGCGAGCATCGCGCTCTCGCGCGTGATCGGCCTCGTGCGCGAAGCGGTGATCGGCCGCACGCTCGGCGCGGGTCCCGACGCCGACGCGTATTGGTCCGCGTTCGTCGTGCCCGACTTCCTCAATTACCTGCTCGCGGGCGGCGCGCTCTCGATCGTGTTCATCCCGATCTTCGCGGCGTACCTCGCGCGCGGCGAGGAGACGAAGGGCTGGCGCGCGTTCAGCGCGATCGCGAGCTTCCTCGTCGTGGCGCTCGGCGTGCTCACCGTCTTCCTGTGGGTCGGCATGCCGCAGGTGGTCGAGCTCGTCGCCCCCGGCTTCGACGACGCGCAGAAGGCGCGCCTCGTCGAGCTCTCGCGCATCCTGCTCCCCGCGCAGCTCTTCCACGTGATCGGCGGACTGCTCGCGGCCGCGCTGCAGGCGCGCGACCAGCACAAGGAGGCCGCGCTCGCGCCGCTCGTCTACAACGGCGGCATCATCGCGGGCGGGCTCGTGCTCGGTGGGACGCTCGGCGCGGCGGGGTTCGCGTGGGGCGTGCTCGCGGGCTCGTTCCTCGGTCCGTTCCTGCTGCCGTGGCTCGCGTGCCGCAAGCACGGCATGCGCTGGACGTTCGGGCTCGACTTGAAGCACGCGGACCTGCGGACGTACCTCGCGCGCTCGCTGCCGATCATGATCGGGTTCTCGATCGTCGTCGTCGACGACTGGTTCCTGCGCCGCGAGGGCTCGAAGCTCGGCACGGGCGCCGTGACGACGCTGACGTACGCGAAGAACCTGATGAAGGTGCCGATGGGCGTGTTCGGGCTCGCGGCGGGCGTCGCCGCCTACCCGACGCTCGCGCGGCTCGCGACGGAGGGGAAGTTCCTCGACCTGCGCGACACGCTGATCCGCACGCTGCGCCACCTCGTGCTGCTCGCGTTCGCGGCGCAGGCGGTGCTCAGCACGGCGGGCCAGCCGATCGCGGCGGCGCTCTACGGACGGCGCGTGCTCGCCGAGCGCGACGTGCGCGAGATCGCGACGTGCCTCTTCCTCGTGTCGCTCGGGCTCGTCGCGTGGTCGGCGCAGACGGTGATCGCGCGCGGCTTCTACGCGCTCGGGAACACGACGCTGCCCGCGGTGCTCGGGACGGTCGTCGCGGTCGTCGCGTTCCCGGCGTACTTCTTCGCCGGTTCGTTGGGCGGGACGCACGGGCTCGCGCTCGTGAGCTCGCTCGCGATCCTCGTGTACGTCGCACTGCTCGGGTGGAAGCTCGCGCACGAGCTCCCCGCGCTCGATCGCGAGCGCTGGATCGAGCTGCGCACGTTCGGCGCGAAGTCGGTGGTCGCGCTCGCGGTCGGATGGGCGCTCGGGACGGTGTTCGGGCTCGCGTTCACGCCTCCGGGCACGTTCACGAGCGCCGTGCTGCAGACGATCGTGCTCGGCGGGATCACGTTCGCGGGCTTCGCGCTCGCGGCGCACTTCCTGCACATCCCGGAGATCGCGGTGTGGCGGGAGCGCGTGGCCGCACGCTTCGGCGCGCGGGCGGCGGATTCGGCGGCGTGAGGCGGGCAACGTCCGCGCGCGATCGACGCGTGAGCGGAACGTTCGAGCCCGCGTTCGCTCAGCGCGCGCGCAGCTCGGCCTCGCGCTCGCGCAGCCACGCGACGTGGCGCTTCTGTGAGTAGAGCTCGGGGAACTCGAACTCCGGCAACACGATCGTCCGCTGCGGGCTCGGGGCCTCCAGACCGGCGGGCGGGATCGAATAGGCGACGAATCGCCCCTGCTCGGCCGCTCGAAGCTCCTGTGTGTGCTCGAGGCGCGTCCCGTAACCGACGACGTCCTCGTACCGTCCCGCCTCTTGCCGATCGCGCAGCGCGAGAGCCGCAGCCTGGTTCATCGTCGCCTCGATCGACCGCGCGAGCTCCTGCACGTCGGCCGCGGACTTGCCGACGGTCTCCGCGTCCCAGAGCTCGCTCTCCTGACACGTCGGTACGAGGAAGGCGGGCGGCGCCGGCCGTGAGCGCGGAGTGGGCGCGGCGACGGTGCTCGCGATCCGGGCCGCGACGCGCGGCGTGCGTGCGCCGCGGTCGAGTTCGAGCTCGATCGGAGCCTGGACGGATGCGTCGGTCGCCGTCGCGAACTCGTCTCCCCCATCCGTGTCCGACGACGAAACCATCGCCGGCCGCACGAGGAGCGCGAGCGCTGCGGCCGAGACGAGGCCGAGGAACGCGAGGCCGACCAGCGCGACATGGCGGGAGCGCATCGAGCTCGAAACTAGCCGAGTCCGCTTCGGGCGTCGAGTCCGCACGGATCCGCGATGCGGAGCGGTAGTCGAGGCCCTCTCGGTGGATAGGATCCCATGGCCGGCGTCAGCGGGCCTCGACGCATGGACCTCGCTCGCTCGACGGATTCGACGCCTCGACCTCCGCGCACCTCCGTGCGCGTCTTCGCGGTCCTCGACCTCGCGTGGATCGTCACGGGCTGGATCGAACCGTGGAGCTGGATCCTCGTGCCGCTCGCCCTCCTGACGCCGTGCTGGGCGGTCGCGAACGTTCTCGTCGTCCGCGACCACGAACGAACGACGTGGAGCGCCGAGGAGCACCGGGCCTCGACCGCGCTCGGCTAACATGACCCTCGAGCATCCCCTCCAACCCAGGACGACTCCCATGCTCGCCTCCCTGCTCCTCCCCCTCGTGCTCGCGCTGCCCGCGTACTCGTCTCCGATCGAGAGTCCGGCTCAGGAACGAAAGATCGCTCCCGAGACGCTCGTCGCGTTGCGCGCGAAGCTCGCGGCGGACGCGAACTCGGCGGAGCTCGCGTGGGGCGCGTGGGAGACGGCCGAGGCGAATGCGCGCGAGCTCGTGCCCGACGTCGTGAGCGCGCTTCGTCGCACGCTCTCCGCGCGCGCCGAGATGTCGACGTCGTTCGTCCTGCGCGCGGAGCTCGACGCGCTGATCCGGCTCGACGCGAAGCTCACGCGGGACGACGTCGCCGCCGTGCTCGGCGTCGGCTCCGTTCGCACCCAAGGGCTCGTGCTCGCGTCGCGCGAGCCGAAGCTCCATGCGGACGCGCTCGAAGCGCTGCGCCCCGACTCGCGCAACGAAGAACGCATCGCGGTCGACCAACTGCTCGCGCGCGGCGCGCCCGCGCGGATCGTCGCGCTGCTGCTCCCCGACGCGCACGTCCGCATCGACGTTCACGTCCTCGACGAGAACATGGGCTTCGGACGCGGCGGCGGGAGCATGAGCGGAATCGGCTGCGGCAGCTTGAAGGCGCCGGAGCGCTTCCCGCCGACCGCGATCTACTCCCTGCGCCGCGGCGGAACGAAGGACCAGCCCGTGTTCGCGGACGGCCCGCAACCGATCGCCTACGCCCGCGAGGTCCACGGCGAGCGCGAGTTCGGCGTCGGCGGAACCGTCGAGGGCGTCGACCAGGCCGAGCACGCGCTCGCGCTCCTGCGTTGGATCACGGGCGACCGCGAAGGAAAGAGCACGCTCGCGTCCGTCGTCGACGTCTCGCACACCTGGCGCGACCGGCAGACGTACATCAACGAGGTCAGCGTCGCGATCGACGCGCGCAAGAAGGCGTGGAACGCGCTCCTCGACGCGCTCGTCGCGAAGGGGTTCCTCGACGCGAAGGCGCGCCCCGCGAAGCCGCCGATCGAGGTCGTCGTCGACGATCGTCGGGCGAACCAGTCCGTCCCGCTCCCGCCGCTCGGGCCGTGAGGAACGCGGAGTGAAGCCCGTTCGCCTCGCACTCCGCGCACGCTCCGCTCTCCTCGCGTTCGCCGTCGCGTACGCGTCGAACGCCGTCGTCCACGCGCGCGGCGGCGAGGAGCGCGTCCCCGCGGCCGTGCAACGCTTCGACGTCACGCTCGAAGGAGCGCGCGCACAGCTCGAATCCGGCGAGCCGCTCGCCGTCGCGTGGGGCGCGCACCACGCGGGCACGCGCGGTTGGCGCGAGCTCGCGCCCGAGCTGCGCGCGGCGCTGCGCTCGCTCGGAGAAGCGAAGCGGACTTCGAACGAGGCCCAGGACCAGGCTCGCGACACGCTGATCGACGCGCTCCTGCGGCTCGACCTCCCGCTCGCGCCCGACGAGCTCGCGCGCTGGGGCTCCGTCGAGCGCCTGCTCCCGCTGCTCCTCGCGCACGCGGCGTTCGATCCCGCGGCGTCCGCGCCGTGGCTGCGCTCGATCGTCGCGTCCGAGCGCGGGACGCTCGCGTGCTCGCTCGAATGGAGTTCGGCCGCCGCGCTGCTCGCGCGCGGCGCGCCGGAGCTCGCGACGCCGCTCCTCGTGCGCCGCGCGCGACCCGAGATCCGGATCGTCGTGCGCACGCGCTGGCAGCTCCCGCTCGACGAGGATCGCAAGCCCGCGCTCGGTTCGTGCGGCAACGACCGCATCCAATTCGGAACGCGCAAGGCGCTGCCGTCGTTCCCGCCGCTCGTGAGCACGATGCTCGTGCGCGGGACGGCGGCGACGCAGCGCACGGTGCTCGAGACCCCGCTCGCGCTCTCGCTCGTGCGCACCGAGACGGCGGAGCTCTCGCTCGCCCCGCGCGCGACGGCCGAGCCCGACGCGATCGCCGAGGACGCGTTCCGGATCCTCGCGTGGCTCGTGCGCGTCGACGAGCCGGCGGAGCTCGACTTCGTGTCCGCGCGGCCCGAGCTCGCGCTCGGTTTCTCGACGCCGGAGCGCTTCGTCGAGGAAGCGACGGAGCGCGTCGCCCACGTCGAGGCTCGCTGGCGCGCGCTCGTCGCCGCGCTCGAGCAACACGGATGGCTCGACGCGGACGCCGCGCGCACCGAGGCGCGCCCGCTGACCGTGCGCGTCGACGACCAGCGCCGCGAACCGCGCGCGCCGTTGCCCGCTTTGCCGGCGCGGTGACCGTCGCGTTCCCCTCCGGTTCTCACTTCGAATGCGCGACGCGCGGCTCTAGCCTCCCCGCATGCTCGAACTCGTGCGCCTCGACCCTGCTTCCGCCGCGCGCCACCGCGACGGCCTCGCCGAACTGCTCGTCGACGCCGTCGAGAGCGGCGCGTCGGTCGGGTTCCTCCCCCCGCTCGCGCTCGACGACGCGCGCGCGTATTGGCGCGACGTCGAGCGCGGAATCACCGACGGTTCGCGCGTGCTGCTCGCGGCGCTCGACGAAGGCCGCGTCGAGGGCTCCGTGCAGCTCGGGCTCGAGCTCCGCGCGAACGGCGATCACCGCGCCGAGGCGATGAAGCTCTTCGTGCACCGTCGCGCGCGCCGCCGCGGGCTCGCGCGTGCGCTCGTGACCGAGGCCGAGCAGACGGCGCGCGCGCTCGGCCGCACGCTGCTCACGATGGACACGCGCCAAGGCGGCGACGCCGAGCGGCTGTGCGTGGCGCTCGGCTGGCGCAAGTACGGCGAACTCCCCCGCTACGCGCGCAGCGCGGACGGGACGCTGCACACGACGTGCTTCTACTTCCGCGAGCTCGGCAGCGGCGCGAGTTGACGCGCGTCGCCGCTCAGAGCCTGTGAAGCAATCAGGGATGCCCGGCAGGGTTGTCCAGAGGCGTTCCGGCAAGGCGCGATGACGACGCGTATTCGCCGGCAATACTCGGAGGAATCGCAACGCCGCCGGGGCGCCTCTGGGCGAGCCTGACGGGCGTCTCTGATTTCTTCACAGGCTCTCACGCCTCGAGCGTCCCAGCCGCCGCCTCCACCGCCGCGACGAGCGCGCCGCTCGTGAGCAGCGCGTGCGCGGCCACGAGGTCGGGATGCAGGAAGCGATCGCGCCCGAGCGCCTTGACCTTCGTGCGCAGCAATCGATGCGCCGCCTCCGCGCCCTTCCCCGCGCGCAGTTCGCCGTGGAACTCGCGCGCCTGCGCGGCGGCGATCCACTCGATCGCGAGGACGTGCTCGACGTTTTCGACGATCGCGAGCGCCTTGCGCGCGGCGGTCGCGCCCATCGACACGTGGTCCTCCTGGTTCGCGCTCGTCGGGATCGTGTCGACGCTCGCGGGGTGCGCGAGGCCCTTGTTCTCGCTCGCGAGCGCCGCCGCGGCGACCTGCGCGATCATGAACCCCGAGTTGAGGCCCGGCTTCGGCGTCAGGAACGCCGCGAGGTGCGAGAGGTCGGGGTTCACGAGCTGCTCGATGCGCCGCTCGCTGACGTTCGCGAGCGTCGCGAGCGCGATCCCGAGGTAGTCGAGCGGGATCGAGAGCGGTTGCCCGTGGAACTGTCCCGCGCTGACGACCTCCTTCGTCTCCGCGAACACGATCGGGTTGTCCGTCACGGAGTTGAGCTCGCGCTCGAGCACCTCGCGCACGTGCGCGAGCGCCGTCTTGAACGCGCCGTGGATCTGCGGCACGCAGCGCAGCGAGTACGGGTCCTGCACGCGATCGCAGTCCGCGTGGCTCGCGAGCACCTCGCTCTTCGCGAGGCACGCGCGCACGTTCTTCGCGGTCGCGAAGTGCCCCGGATGCCCCTTGAGCTCCGCGAAGCGCGCGTCGAACGGCTTGACGCTCCCGAGCAACGCTTCGATCGTCAGCGCGGCGATCGCGTCGGCGCACTTCGACGCGTTCTCGGCGCGCAAGAGCGCGCACGTGCCGACCGCCTTGATGATCTCCGTGCCGTTGATCAGCGCGAGCCCTTCGCGCGCCTTCAAGCGCACCGGCTGGAGCCCGAGCTTCTTCAGCCCCGCCTTCGCGCTCATGCGCTTCCCGCCGACGAAGCACTCGCCGTGACCGAGGTACGCCGCCGCCATGTGCGCGAGCGGCGCGAGGTCCCCGCTCGCGCCGACGGAGCCCTTCCTCGGCACGACGGGCACGAAGCCCTTCTCGAAGAACGCGGCGAGCGCGTCGACGAGCTCGAGCGAGAGCCCGGAGTGTCCGCGCACGAGGCCGTTCAGCCGCAGCACCTGCGCGACGCGCACCTCGTCGACGGGCATCGGCTCGCCGACGCCGCAGCAGTGCGAGAGCACGAGGTTCTCCTGCAGCTCCTCGAGGTCCTCCGCCGCGATCGCGACGCTCTTCAACTTGCCGAAGCCCGTGTTCAGGCCGTACACGGGCGCGCCCTTCGCGACGACGTCCTCGACGAGCGCGCGCGCCTTCGCGACGCGGGCGCGCGCCGCCTTCGAGACGACGAGGCGCGCGGGTTCGCCGCGCGCGATTCCGTGGAGGTCCTCGAGGGTGAGCGACGTGCCGTCCAGCGTGAGCGTCTTCATCGGGGCGGAGAGGATAGTGGATCGGCGCCGCGCGCGTGAGGGCGGCGGAGCGGGAGTTCGGGGCCGCGCGCCGTGGTCGGGCTCCGACGGCGCGGCGGGACCTGGGTGCGCGCTCGCGGAGCCGCACGCTCCGGATCGGCGAAGGCCTCCGTGCCCTCCGCGCGTCGTCGCGCCGCGCTCCCGTTCCCCCGCCGCCGCGGCGACTGGGGTATGGACGCGCGGCCTCGCGCTCCCGATCCTCCAACGCATGAACACGTCCGCGCCGCGCGCCGCCTCCGGCCTGCAACTCTTCGCTCTCACGCCCACCGGTCCGCGCTCCGTGCCCGTCGCCGCGACGACGGGGACGATGCACGACGCGATGGACCCGCTGCCCGACGGCGTGTACTCGGCGTTGCGCACGTTCCAGGGGAACCGCTTCCTCGAACTCGAGGCGCACCTCGAGCGCACGCAGCGCTCGATGGACGCGCTCGGCTGGAAGAAGACGCTCGACCGCACGGCGCTGCGCGCCGCGTTGCGCGCGATCACCGCGGGGAACACGAGCGACGTGCGCGTGCGCTTCGACGCGCTCCCCGCGCCGTTCGAGCTCGGCGGCTTCGCGTCCGACGTGTGGATCGGCGTGTCGCCGCACGCGGAGCTCCCCGACGCGTGGGTGAAGGACGGCGTGCGCGTCGACTACGCGCGCCATCTCGCGCGCACGCTGCCCAAGGTCAAGACGACGCGCTGGGTGAAGGACCGCCGGCCGTTCCCGATCGGCACGCAGGAGCGCTGCGACCAACTGCTCGTCGACCGCGACGGGAAGATCCTCGAGTTCACGAGCGCGAACCTCCTCTTCGTGCGCGGGAACGAGCTCCTCGTCGCCGGCGACGGCGTGCTCGAGGGCATCACGCAGCGCCTCGAGTTCCGCCTCGCGCCCGAGGCCGGCCTCACCGCGCGTTGGGCGCGGATCCACGAGCGCGAGCTCGCGGGCGTCGACGAAGCGATCTTGACGAGCTCCGTGCGCGGCCCGGTGCCGGTCGTGAAGATCGAGGACGTCGTGATCGGCTCGGGAAAACCGGGCCCGAAGACGAAGGCGCTCGTCGCGGCGTACTACGCGTGCGCGGCGCGCGAGGCGCAGCCGGCGTAGGAACGCGCGGCGTCGGCGACCCGAGCTCGCTCGGGACGAAGGCGATCGGCGCGCGGCCCCGGTCTGGCCGGCGCCTTCAACGCCCCGCGCGCTTGCGCGTGTCGGCGTCCTGACCGAGCACCGCGCCCTCGGGCAGCTTGACGGTCAGCGTCACTTCGTCGCGCAGATCGAGCGTCGGCGGCTCGAGCAGCTTCTCGCCCTGCCACGTGACGCGCAGGCGCCACGCGCCCTTCGCGAGCCCTTCGACGTGCAGGTCGCGCTCCGCGGGGAGCACGACGCGGTCGCGCGGCACGCCGTCGACGGTGACCTCGACGGGGAGCGCCTGGAAGCGCGGGCTCGTCTGCAGGACGAACGACGCGCTGCCTTCGCCCGTGATCGGCTTCATCTCGACGTCGACGCGCTCCTCGCCGCCGCGCAGCACGACGCCGCCCTGCGCCTTGCCGTCGCGTGAGCGCGCGACGAGGTAGCGCACCTTCGACACGGCCTCGTTCGACGAGAGCTGGAACTCGCCCGACGCGTTCGTGATCACGCGCTGCACGGCGAGCGGCGAATCCGGGAGGAGCTCGCTCTCGAGCAGGAGGAAGTTCGACTCGCCGAGCCCCGAGAGCGTCGCCGCGACGCGGTCGGGCACCTCGAGGGAAACCTCCGCGTCGCCCTCGGGCTTCCCGTCGCGCGTCACGACGCCGACGACGACGGGCGCGGGTTCCATCGCGAGGTCGACGGTCTGCGGCGTGCCGGGATCGAGCGTGACCTCGCGCTGCGCGGGCTTCGCGATCGCGCCGGCGTGGTAGAGACGCAGCGTGACGCGCTGCGGCGGCAGGTCGTCGACGGTGACGGAACCGCCGGGGTAGATCGTGAGCGGGTTCAGCTTGAACCACGGGTAGTTGCGCTGCGCGGCGAGGCTCGCGGGGAGCACGAAGACCTGCGCCGGCACGCCGGAATTCACGCGGTCGTTCAGCGTGATCGTGAGTTGCGCGCCGCGCTGCAGCCGGAACTTCAGGCGGCCCTTCTCGATCGCGGTGCCCGCTTGGATCGGGACGATCTGGAAGAAGGAGGCGAAGCCCTCCTTCTCGACGAAGAGCGTCGTCTCTCCGCTCGCGACGTACGGGAAGCTGAACGTGCCCTCGGGATCGGTCGTCGTCGTGAGGCCGTCGAGCGTGACCTTCGCGTCCTCGAGCAGCTTGCCTTCGGCGTCGTACACCTCGCCGACGACGCTCGAAGGCCGCCCGTAGCCGATGTTGAGCAGCGTCTCGCGCTCCTGCCGCAGCACGACCTCGCGCAGGGAACCGAGCACGCCGGGCCCGGTGACGTCGACGAGCACGCGTCCGGGATAGAGGTCGTTCGCGCCGAACTGCCCCTTGCCGTCGCAGTAGAGGATGCGCCCCGCGTTCGGACCCGCGCGGATCTGCACCTGACCGCGCACGGGTTCGCCGTTCGAACCGGTGATCGAGCCCTTGAAGCGCGCCGTCGCGCTCGCGCCGCGCCGCGGAGCGCCCTCGGCCTGCAACACGGAGTCGGCCTGCACGAGCTCGAGCTCGACCTTCAGTGGATAGACGACCGTCGTCTCGGGCTCGGGCGCGCTCGGCGCGTCGCGCTCGTCGACGAGCGGCGTCGCGGACCGGCGCTCGCCGTGCGCGTCCTCGAGCGCGCCGCCCGCGGCGGCCGCGGGGTTCTCGAGCGGGCGCGCGGGCTCCGTCTCGGGCGGCGTCGAGAGCAGCAGGAACGCGCCGACCGCGAGCGCGACGCCGAGCGCCGCCACGGCGGTGAGGAGCAGGTTGCGGCGCGTGTTCGCGGCCATGGAAACGGAGGAGGATAGCCTCGCGCGCGCGGGGGCACACGGGGCGGGGCGCGCGAGCGGGTCGAAACGGCCGTGCGGGGCGGGCTGCATCGCGCGTGAGAAGGCGAACGGCGCGCCACGCGCGAGCGCGCGAAACGGCTGCGGAACACGCCCGCGACGCCGCCTGCGTGTTCGAACCCGCTCGGAGTGCGTTCACGTCCGCTCGTCCGCCGCGGCGGGAGCGCCTTGCGAGGGACGCGCGCGCGCCGACATACTGCGACCATGGAACGAGCTCCGGCGACGGCGTCCACGACGCGAGTCCTCTTCGTGGTCGCGTCGGCGCTCGCCGCTGCGGCGCATGCGCAGGCGCCGATCTCGCCGAGCGGCGGCGAGGGTTCGCAGGCACCGAACTCCTCGAGCCCCGCCCGCTCGACACCCGCGCGTCTTCGCGCGCGCCTCGAGTTCCCCACCGCGAACGGCGGCGAGGCGAAGCCGATCGCGCTGCTCGCGTGGGACGCGGACGGCGACGGACGCGACGAGCTCTTCGTGACGACGCGCGGACCGGGCTCGCTGCAGCTGCTCTCCGGGATCGCGCCCGCGCTCGCCGCGCCGCGCGCGCCGCGCGTCCTGCCGCTCGAGGACTACCCGCTCGGCCCCGTGTTCCTCGGCGCGCGGCCGAAGCCCGGCGCGGCGAAGGCGCCGATCGTCGTCGCGCCGCGCGCGAGCCGGCCCGCCGACGGCGTGCCGCCGCGCATCCAGGTGCTCGACGCCGCGGCGTTCGCGCGCGGCGACGCGAACCCGCTCCTGCGCTCGATCGACCTCGAGCGCCGGCCGCGCGCGCTCGCGTCGGGCGACCTCGGTCGCGACGGCGCGCCCGAGATCGCGATCGCGACGCTCGACGACGAGCTCCTCGTGTTCGGCGCGACCGACACACCGTCGCGCCAGAAGCTCGGCGCGGAGATCACGACGTGCCTCGCGGTGCTCGCCGACGGGAGCGGGATCGTCGCGGGTTCGCAGGGCGAGCGCACGGTCACGCTCTGGACCGCGACGCCGTCGGGCGCGGGCTTCGCGTTCGCGCGCGGACCGAGCGCGGGGCTCTTCGAGAAGGGCCGCGTGCCCGCGGCGCCCGACGCGCTGCCGCGCGACCTCGACGAACTCGACGTCGACGTCGACGGCGACACCGAGCTCGTCGTCGCCGGCGGCGACGAGAGCGTCTGGGTCTTCGGTCTCGGCAAACCCGGCGGCGTCGCCGCGGGGCTCCGCACGCCGCCCGAGCGTTTCACGACGAGCTCCGTGCCCATCGACCTCGAGCACCGCGCGCTCGGGGCGAACCGCGGGAGCGAGCTCGCGTCGCTCGGACTGCTCGGGCTCTCGTACAGCCTCTACCACGCGGCGCCCGAGGGTTTCAGCGCGACGCTCGACGCCTACGCGGGCCAATCGCCGGTCGACCTCGCGTTCGGCGACTTCGACGGCGACGGCGCGGCGGATCTCGCGGTCGCGAACACGGACGCGGGACGCGTCAGCGTCGTCTTCGGCGACGGGAGCGGCGGGCTGGAGAACGCGCGCTTCGCGAACACGGGCCGCACGCCGCACTCGCTCGCCGCCGGCGACCTCGACGGGGACGGGTTCCCCGAGGTGCTCGTGCTCGACGCCGTCGACGGCACGCTGTCGATCGCGCACAACGACCACGGCCGCCTCGCGCACGCACGGCGCGGCGCGCTCGCGAAGTCGGCGGACGCGGTGCGCGTCGCGGACCTCGACGGCGACGGCAGGCTCGAAGCCGCGTTCGTCGTCGAGCGCGAGAAGGACGCGGTGCTCACCGTGCTCTTCGGCGACCGCGGCGAGCTCTTCGAGCGCGCGAGCTTCCCGCCCGTGCCGTTCGGCGCGAAGCCGGGCGATCTCCTGCTCCAGGACTTCGACGGCGACGGACGCGTCGACGCGGCGGCGACGGACCCGCTGACGAACGAGCTCGTGCTCCTCCACAACGGCACGCCGAAAGGCAAGGACCTCGCGTTCGACGCGCGCATCGTCGCGCCGCTGATGGCGGGGCCGAAGAGCCTCGCGCCGCTCTCCGCGCCGAGCGAGATCGCCGTCGCGCTCGAAGGTCCGCGCGGGCCGGGCGCGCGCATCGGGATCGCGGTACTGCGGCTCGAGAAGGCGGCGGACGGAGCGCTCTCGTGGCTCGAGCTGTCGTCGATCGACACGGGCTTCCTCCCGCTCTCGCTCGCGAGCGGTGATCTCGACGGCGACGGACGCATGGACCTCGCGGTGCTCGTCGCGGAGAAGAACGTCGACTCCGCGTGCTTCGTCTTGCCGTGCCTGCGGCAAGAGGACGGCAACTGGAGGATGCTCGAGCGCTTCCCCGTCGGCTACCGCCCGTATCGCGTCGCGTGCGGCGACCTCGACGGCGACGGCAAGGCGGAGATCCTCGTCAGCGCGCAGAACAGCCACCACGTCGAGCTCTGGACGCCGCGCGTCGAAGGCGGCGCGCTCCAGTTCGTGCGCACGCCGGACCTCGGCCTTCACGCGGGCTGCCTCGACGTGCTCCTGCACGACCTCGACGGCGACGGCAAGCTCGACGTGATCGTCGCGAACGGCTTCAGCAACGACCTCGGGGTCGTGTCGCTGCGCTGAGCGAGCGGAAAAGCCCGAGCCCCGGCGACGCGCGCCGAGGCTCGAGCGGGAGTGTCCGAACCGGAACGCGCTCAGTGCGAGTCGGGGTTGTAGAGCGCGAGGAGCTGGCCGCCCTCGACCGTCTCGGCGTCGGTCGCGTAGTGCGCCTGGCAGTCGAGCAGGAACCAGCCGCGACCGAGGACGTCCGACGCGTCGATGATGCCCGACGATTCCTCGTCGCGCGTGAGGAACGCCGCGCCGCCCGGAGCGAAGCGCGCGGGATCGTGCTGCGCGATCAGCTTCAGCACGTCCGTCGCCGGCGTGTACTGCCAGATGCGCGCGAGGTGGTCCTGGCTGCCCGGGTCTTCCTGGATGAGCAGGTTCCCGCGGCGGTCGATCGTCATGTTGTCGAGCATCTGCTGCCCTTCCGTGCCGTCGAGCAGCATCTCGATCGTGCCGCCGTTCTCGGGCGTGAACACCGAGTCGAAACGCAGGCGCCAGAGACGGCTGCGCGCATCCGTCGTGCTCGTCTGGAAGCGGTCGGTCGTGACGAAGTAGAAGACGCGCGGATCGCGCGGATCCCACACGCCGTCCTCGGGCCGGAGGAACTCGGTGACGCTCGCCGCGACGCTGTCCGCCTGGATCTGCGCGCCCGTCTTCGCGGTGACGTCGCCGAGGTTCGCGAGCTCGAACCGCGTCGCGGTGCCGACGCCCGTCGCGCGGTCCTCGAGCGCCACGCCCGGGACGCGCACGCCGTAGAGCGCGCCCTGCGTGAAGCCGGCGCGATCGAGGAACGACCCGGTCCAGCGCTTGTTGCCGATGTAGAAGTAGACCTGTCCCGGCGTCGTGTCGTCCGTCTCCGCGACGACCGTGCGCAGACCGGGGAACGGACGCACGAGGACGTTCTCGAAGCTCAGGTTGCCGAGCGCGGGGAGCTCGACGCTCTGCCCCGCCTGCGAGCCCGTGACGAAGTGCGCGAAGGCGCGGCCCTCGTTGCCCACCTCTTCGCCGCTGAAGAAGATCTCCGGCAACGGGCCGTGGTGGCCGGGAACGGGGAAGAGGCCGCGCGTGCTCGCGAGATCGCCCGAGCAGAGTCGCCCGAGCTGGGCGGTGCCGGTCGACGTCGTCACGCTCTGGATCAGGTCCGCCCCGCTCACGACCCGCAGGTCGTTGCGGCGGATCCGCCACTTCGAGACGAACGCGCCCGTCTGGCCGTGCGCGCGAACGAGGCCGAGCGTCGGGCCGAGTTCGTGGTTCGCGACGAGCGTGAACTCGTTGCCGCACGAACGGAACGCGCCGAGCCCGTCGGGGATGCCGACGAGCCGGTAGCTCGCGCCGCCGCTCGTCACCGTGTCGCCGACGGTGAGGATGGAGACGGTCTGCACGCCGCTCGCGACGGGCAGGATGTACGGAGTCTGCGAGCTGCTCGGGCCTTGGACCTGAGCGAAGGCGCCGTGAAGGAACGTGGAAGCGACGAGAGCCGTCGCGATGGAGACGGTGCGATTCATGTGGGGTGCTCGTGGGTGGTTCGGGTCGGCGCATCGAGGCGCCGAACGAGAAGGTGCGCTCCGATTGCAAGCCTCCGAGCGAGGCGAGGCGAAGCGCAGGTCAAGCGCGCACACGGGTCGAAGCGGAGGCGACGACGACGAGTTCCCCACGCGCCGCGTTCTTCCGCGAATCGGCTGCGCATCCGGCGGGTGCGTCGCGCTCCTCTTGGATGGAGAGTCCTCTCTTCCCGCTCCGCGCGAGCGGAGCGGGGCCGACGGGGGTCGGTGCGGAGGACCTGGGGGAGCGCCCGACTCGGGGTCCGCGCCGTCGTGCGCGCCCCGGGTCGGGCGCATCCTTTCGAACCCGGGGTCGGCGCGGTCCGCGTGCGCGCTGGAGCCCGACTCGCGGCGGACGTTCACCACGTTCGAGCGACGAACGCCGTGGACGTCACCGAGCGCGACGGCGCTCCGCACCGGAGCCGTCCGCCGCCGCGGCGCGTCACGGGAGCCGCGCGTACATCTTCGCGAGCCCGAGCAGCATCCGGATCGAGCCCATCGCCGTGTTCGCGCCCTTGCGCTCCTTCGCGTCGGACAGGAAGCCGTGCGGACGCTTGTACGTCGCGATCGAGCTCCGCAGCACCGTCGTGTAGAGCGCGCGCACCTCGTCCGTGCGCAGGAACCCGGGCTCGTACACCGCGGAGAGTCCGTGCAAGAGGTTCTGCGGCGCGCCCGGCACGTCGCCGACCTTCATCGCGAAGGTGAGCTGCGGGTCGTAGTCGATCACCGTCAGGTCCTCCCACGCGCCGCGCCCGTTCTGCTCGCCCTTGAAGTGCCCGCGCACCGCCGCCCACGTCGCGGCGCGGATCGCGTCCTTCTCCGCGGGCGCGAGCTCGGCGACGTCCATCAGGAGCACCCAACAACGCACTTGGTCCGCCGCGCACGTGCCGCCGAGGCGTACCGCGTCGGTCCAGAGCGGCTCGAAGTGCTTCCAGCCGCCGAGCGCGAGCTCGCGGAACACGCGCTCCTCCGGCGCCGCGCGCCACGACGTCGCGGCGCGCGCGCCGTAGTGCCCGTACTCGTCGTCGAACGCGGGATCGATCTGCTGCCACGTGCCCGACCACACCTGCGAGTACTCGAACGTGAAGAGCGCCTCGCGCGTCGCGGCCTCGAAGCGCGCGTCGCCGGTCAGCTTCGAGAGCCGCGCGAGCTGCGCGAGCACGTCGAGCCGCCGCAGCCGCCCGACGTTCAGGTTCGGGCGCGCGTCGCCGGGCACGTAGCTCGCCGCGACGTTGCCGTCGGGCAGGACGCCGTTCGCGAGCACCGTCTCCCCCATCTTCACCGCGGCAGCGCGGCACTTCGCCTTCCATTCCTCGGGCCCGCGCTCCGCGACGTCGATCAGGAAGCCGAGCGTGAGCCCGATCTCGATGGGGATGTCGTCGCGCGGCTGGTCCGCCTCGCAGTCGAACGCGCGCGGCAGACCGGTGACCGGGTGGAGCCCGTCCTCGAGCAGCGACGCGAGGAAGCGATCGAGCCCCGCGCGCCACGTCGGGTCCTCGCCGCCTTCGAGCGCCATGCGGAGCAGGTCGAAGAACGCGAAGAAGGACACGGCGCGCACGGTGTAGAGCCGCTCGCCCGTCACCGCGTCGAAGTCGTGGCAGTACCAGCCCGTCTTGCGCGGACCGACGGAGTCGATGCCGCGCTCGAGGCACTCGCGCAAGACGTCGCCGAGCACGCCGCGCAGCTCCTGCTTCAACTCGGCTTCGCTCGGACACGGCAGCTCGGCGCTCGCGGAGAGCTCGGTCCAGTGCGCGGTCGCGTCGGCGGCCGAGGCCTCGAAGCGCACGAGGAAGCGCGGAACGGGCTCGCGTCCGAGCTTCGTCGCGAGCGTTTCGCCGGCGACCTCGAACGGGCTCCACTCCGGCGCGTCCGGCAGGTCGAAGCGCGCGTCGCCGCCCGCTCCGTCGCGCACCACGACCGTGCCGCGGCCGAGGACCTTTCCGCGCACGACGAGGCTCCGCGCGAGCGGCGCGTAGGCGGCGACGGGCTGCTCGAGGAACTCGTCGCCGCGCGTGCGCGCCGCGAAGCCCGTCGCGGGTACGTCGAACGCGCCGCGCGCCGTGCGCGGCATCGCTCGCGCGTCGAGCTCGACCACCTGCTCCATGCCGAGCTTCGAGCGCCACCACGGGATGCGGCGCACGCCGTCGCGATCGATCGCGTGGTCGTTCGCCGCGGAGAAGTCGCCGTCGTCGAGGAGCTCGACGCGGAGCGCGCGCTCGCTCGGCGCGACGAGCGGAGCCGCGCTCGAAGTCGCAGCCGGGGTGACGTTCGGCGTCTCCGCGCGCGCCGCCTCGAGCCATGCGACGACGACGGCGATGCACGCCGCGCCCGCGACGAGGCCCGCGAAGCGCGAGAATCCGCGCGCGGCGCGTTGGACGCTCGTTCCGGCTTCGGGAGCTCCACCCATGACTCCATGGATCCTATCGGTTGGGGACGAGGCGCGCGCGCAGCTCCCGCAGGGAAGTCCGCGCGACGGAAACCGCGCCGGATGCGGCGGTCGAGCGCAATCCCGCGCTTTCCACCGGCGACGCCCTACCCATCCGCGCCGCCGCCGCGCTAGAACGGCGCGCCTCATGAAGACCTACCGCGTCGTCGAACTGCTCGGGGACGGCATCAGCGCCGAACTCTCGAAGAGCGTCCACACCGTCTCGGCCGCCTTCCCGTTCGCGCTCGAGTTCCAGGAGCTCGACCTCTCCGAGCCGAATCGCACGAAGCGCGGCTCCGCGCTCTACGACGAAGCCGTCGCCGCGATGAAGGCGACGCGGGTCGCGCTCAAGTACCCGACCGCGACGGTCGCCGAGAGCCCGAACCAGGTGCTGCGCGACCGCTGCGACTTCGCCGTGATCCACCGGCCGGTCGCGACGATCCCCGGCATCCCGACCAACTTCACGAAGAAGCTCGACCTCGACATCGTCCGCATCGCGACGGGCGGCACGTACGACGACCCGGGCCGCCGCGTGGGCCCCGACGCCGCGGTCAGCGTGCGCGTCATCGAGCGCCATCCGTCGCAGCACGCCGCGCGCTATGCGTTCCAGCTCGCCGAGAAGCGCGGCGGCACGCTCGTCTCCGCGAGCAAGTACACGATCCAGCGCGCGACCGACGGCCTCTTCGAGGAAGCGGTCGACCACGTCGCGAAGGGCTTCCCGAAGGTGCCGCGGAGGAAGGAGCTCTTCGACGCGCTCCTCTGCAACATCGTCATGCAGCCGGAGCGCTACTCCGTGATCGTGACGCCGAACGAGTACGGCGACTTCCTCTCCGACATGGCGTGCGGCTTGATCGGCTCGCTCGGCCTCGGCGATTCGACGTCGCTCGCGTTCGACGACGCGGGCGCCGTCACGCTCGCGATGTTCGACCCCGCCGGCGGCACCGCGCCCGACATCGCGGGCAAGGACGTGTGCAATCCGACGGCGGCGTTGCTCGCGCTCGCGAACCTCGTCCGCCACCTCGGCGAGGACGCCGCGTGCCGCACGCTGCGCGACGTCCTCTGGAGCGAGATCGGCGCGGGCCGCGGCACGCGCGACGTCGGCGGGACGAAGTCGACGAGCGCGTTCTCCGCGAGCGTCGCGGCCGAGGTCGCGAAGCGGCTCGGCGGCCGGGCGCCTTGACGCCCGACCCGTCGAGACGCGGCTGGAAAGGAATTCCGAGCCGGGCTCCTGCGTGGGACGCGGGCGTCGCGTCGCAGGCGAGCCGCCGTCTGCATCCGTTCCGCGCGCCGCGTGCATCAAGGAGGCGTCGGACCGCCGTCGATACGAGGGATTCGCCATGTCGGATCCCTCGAACGTCCCCGCCACGCCGCGCATCCTGGTGTCGAACCCCGATCCGGGCCGCGCGCTCCACGTCTCCGAAACCCTGTCCGCGCTCGGCTTCCACGCGAGCGTCGTCTCCACGACGGAGGCCGCGCGCTCCGTGCAAGGTCTCGGGCACGCGCTCGTCGTCACGGACAGCGAGGCGTTCCTGCGCGAACTCCACGAGCGCCTGACCGCCGTCGACGCGCTCGACGACGTCGACGCGCCCGCGACGGACGAAGCCGCGTTCCTCTCGCGCGCGGAGCGCATCGTCGCCGCCGCGCAACCGCCGAACGACCACGTCGCGCTGCTCGTGCTCCAGCAGGAGCTGCCGGAGCTCGAAGCCGCCGATGCGCACGAGGTCCACGCGGAACTCGCTCGCCGGCTGCGCGCATGCGTGCGCGATCGCGACGCGATCGGGAGCTCCGCTCAGGGCGGACTGCCGCGCCTCGCGCGCCTCGGCACGAAGGAAGTGATCGTCCTCCTCCCGAGCCTCCCGCGCCCGCACGCCGCCTACAAGATCGCGGTGCGCCTGCGCGAGCGCCTCTGCGCGCCGATCGCGAGCGCGAACGGAACGATCGAGCCGCGCTGTTCGATCGGCATCGCCGTCCACCCGGGCGACGGACCGAGCCCCGCGCAGCTCCTCGAGCGCGCGCGCGCGGCGCTGCGCGTCCCCGGCCCGGACGTCCGCTTCCATTCCGCCGCGATGAACGCGCAGTCGGAGCGCCGCCGGACGATCGAGGACGCGCTCTCCCACGCGATCGAGCGCCGGGAGCTCTCCGTCCACTACCAGCCCAAGGTCGACATCGCGACCAGCCGGATCGTCGGTGCCGAAGCGCTCGTGCGCTGGACCCATCCGGAGCTCGGTCCGATCTCGCCGGCGCAGTTCATCCCGATCGCGGAGGAGACCGGCCTCATCAACGCGATCGGCGAGTTCGTCCTCGTCGAAGCGTGTCGTCAGAACCGTGCGTGGCAGGAAGCGGGTCTCCCGCCCGTGCGCGTCGCGGTCAACGTGTCGACGGTGCAGCTGCGCGAGGATCGGCTCCTGCCGACGCTGCAGCACGCGCTGGACGAGACGGGCCTCGCGCCCGAGTGGCTCGAGCTCGAACTCACGGAGAGCGTGCTGCTGCACGGCGCCGAGGCCGTGCTGCGCAGGCTCGCCGTGCTCCGCGACCTCGGGATCCACCTCTCGATCGACGACTTCGGCACCGGCTACTCGTCGCTCTCGTACTTGAAGCGGTTCCCGATCGACTCGATCAAGATCGACCAGTCGTTCGTGCGCGACCTCGCCACGGACCCATACGACGCGGCGATCACGACGTCGATCGTGCTCCTCGGCAAGAGCCTCAAGCTGCAGGTCGTCGCGGAGGGCGTCGAGACGCGCGGCCAGCTCGATCTGCTCCGCGTGCTCGAGTGCGATCAGGCGCAGGGCTACTACTTCAGCAAGCCGCTCGCCCCGTCGGACTTCGCGGCGTTGCTGGCGCGCGGCATCGATCCGGGGCTGTCGCAGCGCGCGGCGTGAGCGAAGCTCCGAGGCCGCCGGGCTGCGCTTCGACGGCGAGGGAGCGCAGCGGGTGCGTCGCGTTCCGACCGCGCGCCCTCGATCAAGCGTCGAGCACGTTCTGGCGGCCCGGCCCCAAGTGCAGCGCACAGAGCTCGACCAACGCGCGCCGCCCGATGGGCTTGCTCGCGTAGTCGTTGCAGCCGGCCGCGAGACACGCTTCACGATCGCTCGTCATCGCGTGCGCCGTGACGGCGAGGATCGGGCGCGTGTAGCCCCGCGCGCGCAGCTCGCGCGTCGCGGTGTGACCGTCCATCACGGGCATCTGAACGTCCATGATCACGACGTCGAACGGCCGATTCGCGAGCTCGGCCTCCTGCACGAGGTCGAGCCCCTCGCGACCGTCCTCGGCGACGACGACCTCCGCGCCGGCGCTCTCGAGGAAGGCGCGGAAGAGCTTCGAGGTGCTGGCGACGTCCTCGACGACGAGGATGCGCGCGCCCTCGAGGGTGACGGGCGGCGCGATCACGGCGACGCCCGACTGAGCGGACGGGATCGGCGCCCGCGGATGGTCGACGAGCTCCGCCATGGACACGTCGCCCGCGGGGATCGAGAAGCGGAACGAGCTCCCGCGGCCGACTTCGCTCTCGACCGTGAGTTCGCCGCCGAGCCGCTGCGCGAGCCCGCGGACGAGCACGAGTCCGAGCCCCGCGCCGCCGCGCTCTCGCACGGTCGCGTCCCCTGCGGCCGAGCACGGCGCGAAGAGCCGGCCGAGCTGCTCCGGCGTGAGTCCGGGCCCCGTGTCGACGACGCGCATCGACAGCGTCGGGCTCTCCAAGCGCGTCGTGTCGAACTCGACGACGACGGACACCGAGCCCGAGTTCGTGAACTTGATCGCGTTGTCGAGGAGCTGGCGGAGCACCTGCTCGACGCGCGCGCCGTCCGTCTCGATGTGCGCCGGAACGCGGGACGGACACTCCATGCGGAGCTCGAGCCCCTTCTCGCGCGCCTGCGCGCTGCGCTCCGCGATCGCCTTCTGGACGACGGCGAGCGGCGATACGCTCGAACGCGAGAGCGTCAGCGTCCCCATCTCGAGCGACGCGAGGTCCGTCATGTCCGAGATGACCTGCAGCAGCGAATCGCCGCGGCGCCGGATCTGCTCGGCGTGGTCGACGCGCAGCGCGTCCGCGACGCACGCGGAGTGCAGCAGGTCCGCGTACTCGAGGATCGCGAGCAGCGGAGCGCGCAGCTCGCGGCCGAGGCTCAGGAGCACCTGCATCTTCTCGAGCGAGGCGTTCTCCGCGCGGCGACGGGAGAGCTCGAGCGCGCGGTTCGTGGTCTCGACGGTCGACGCGTAGACGCGCGCCTTCTGCTCGGACTCGACGACCTCGCGCATGCGCGCGCGCTCGCGCCGCGTGCCGAGCCACTTCTCGGTCATCGCGCTGGCGATCTGGCAGACCTCGATCGGATCGAAGGGCTTCTTGAGGATGAGCAGCCGGTCCGTTCGTCCGAGCTTCGCGAGGGTCTCTTCCCACGAGTAGTCGGAGAACGCGGTGCAGATGACGCACTGCAGGTCCGGATCGGCCTCCCACAGTCGCGCGATCGTCTCGACGCCGTCCCAGCCCGGCGGCATGCGGACGTCGACGAACGCGAGCGCGAACGGGTCCTTCGCTTCGACGCCGCGACGGACGAGCTCGAGCGCATCGCGCCCCTGGAGCGCGGTCTCGATCGCGTATTCGTCGCTCGTCGCGGCCGGCGCGGACTGCGTGCCGAAGAACGCGGCCTTGGCGGCCTCGAGGTCGGAGCTCACCGGCTCGCGCACGCCGAGGATCTTCTTGAAGTCCGCGTGGATCGAAGGGTTGTCGTCGACGACGAGGATGCGTCGGCGTTCCGGGGTGCTCATGCCGCGACTCCTTCCGCGACGGGGATCGCGGCCTGGACTTGGACCGGGAACTCGAGCGTGAAGCGCGCTCCGCGACCGACTCCGTCGCTGTGGACCGTCAGGCTCCCGCCCATCTCCGTCGCCGCGTTCGCCGCGGCATGGAGTCCGAACCCGTGTCCGTTGCGCTTCGTGGTGAAGCCGTGGCCGAAGATGCGCGCGAGGTTCTCGGGCGGGATGCCGACGCCCGTGTCCTCGACGTCGACCGCCGCACGGCCCTCACCCACCGAATGCACGCGCACGAGCAGCCGGCGGCGCTCGAGCTCGGGCGCCTGCAGCGCCTGTCGCGCGTTCTGGACGAGGTTGACGAGGATCTCGAGCACGCGGTGCGCGTCGAACGCGCACGTCGGGAGGTCTTCGTACTCGCGCACGATCTCGACGTCGTCTCCACCGACGGCGCGCCCCGTGACGGAGAGCGCGTTCTCGACCTGCTGCACGACCGAGCCCGATTCGAGGAACCCGCCCCGGCTCGCGAAGCTCTGCTGCGACTGGACGAGGAGCTTGACGTGCTCGAGGCCTTCGAGGAGCCGCCGGAGCTCGACCGTCGCTTCGCCCCGCTCGGCCTCGATCTGCTCGGAGAGGCCGCGGAGCAGCGGATCCAAGTGCGCGCCGCGCGGGTCCTTCTGGAGGAACGTCGCGAGGTCTCCGGCGCTCTCCCGCACCGTCTGCAGGGCGAGCGACAGGTCCTTGCTGCTGGACGACCGCATCCTCTCCGCGAGCAACGTGGCGGAGACGTTCACGCTGTTGAGCACGTTCCCGACGTTGTGGAGCACGCCCGTCGCGATCTCCGACATGCCCGCGCTGCGCGCGGCCTTCACGAGGGCCTCGCGCGACTGCGCGAGCTTGACCATCATCCCGTCGAACTCGCGCGCCAGGATGCCGAGCTCGTCGTCGCGGTGCAGATCGAGCTTCTTCGTCGGGTCCTCGGTGCGTCCGATCTCGACGGCGTGCTCGGTGAGCTTCGCGAGCGGCCCGATCACGTTGCTCTGGAGGAGCCGCAGGAGCACGAGCAGGATCAACGCGCCCGCCGCCATCGTCGAGATGAGCGCGGACATCACGGCTCGATCGCCCTGCGCGGTGACCAGCCGCGGCATCGTCGCGCAGATGACGAGCGCGGGTTTCCCGCGGATGTCGTCGAGCACGGCGTACGCGCGCAGCAGGTCGTCGTCCCGCACGCTGACGATCGGCTCTCGCGCGGCGACGATGTCGGCGAGGCGCACGCCGTCCTGCTCGAGGAACGGTCCGCTCGCGCTCCACAGCTCGAACGGCACTTCCGTCTGACGCTGCAGGTCTTCGATGTACTGATGGCTGTCCTCGAAGAGCCCCGTCAAGAGCCGCCCCACGATCACCGTGCCGCGCACCGGGCCCTGACCGCGCCCGTCCGTGATCGGTTTCGCGCTGACGAGCAGCGCGCCGTGGTCCGTGAGCCAGACCCCGGTGTCGCGCAGCTCGCCGCCGGAGTCGAACGTGCCGACCTTGCTCGTGATCAGCGGGTGCTTCTCGCCGAGATCGTCCTCGGGGAAGTCCGAGAGGCGCAGCGGGCGGCCCTCCCGATCCGTGCAGCGGCCGTACAGGACCTTCCCGCGCATGTCGCAGACGCGGAGCAGGTTGATCTCGTTGCGCTGGAGGAGCTCCGCCGAGAACGTCTCCTTCGCGAAGCGCGCGTCGCGATCGAGCGCGTAGCGGTAGACGCCGTCCGACGACGCCCAATCCCGGCAACGCGAGGCGAGTCCGTCCTTCTCGCGCTCGATGGCGTTCTTGACGCGCATCACGTTCCGGCGCGCGTCGACCGCTTCGAGCTCGCTGAAGCTGCGGACGACGAACACCTTCTGCACGATGTGGTGCAGGCTCGCCCACAAGAGGACGACCACGGAGAGGTACCAGACGATGCGCGTGCGCAGCGACATGCGTCACTCCCCGGACGAACGGCTCTTCGGCGCGCGACGCACGATCAGGCTGCCTCGCTCAGCGTCCGGCCCGGCCCTGCGTCGGGCTTGCTCGCCGACTTCGTTCGGATCACGGCGGTCGCGTCGTTCAGCGCGCGGCAGAAGTCCTTCAGCTCGTCGTCCTTCCGCAGCGTGCACTCGCCCGGGTCCTCGCCGCGCGCGACGGCTTCGAGGTGGCGCCGCATCTTGTAGATCGGTCCCGCGATGCGCAGCGTGACGACGACGCCCACGCAGAAGGTGAGCGGCAGGCACAAGCCGATCGAGAGGACGAGCACCCAGACGAGCATCGACGGGAGCATCTCCATCAAGTACGGCCCGTCCTGCGGCAGTTCGCCGGCCGCGCGCGTGAGCAACGCGGCGAGCAGGATGAACTGCAGGGCGAGGGCCAGGACGGAGAGCCCGACGAAGCTCGCGACGAGGCGGAGTTGGAGACGCGGCTGGATCAGCCGCTGCTTTCGGCGCGAAGGGGACATGGGACTTCCTCGGGACGGACAGGGGTGCATCGACGCTCGGACGTGCTGCTCTTGAGGTCGCGGAGCGCGACACCGCAGGCCGGAAGGACTTTCCACCACGAAGCCCGCGGCGGGCTCGCTCGGTCGATCGTCCGCCGGCGGCCTCAAGGGCCCGGGCGGGTCAGCCCGGTGCGACGGGCGCGCGTTCGGGGCTCCTCGACGCTCGCGATCGCGGCGTCGACGGCCTCGCGCACCTTCGGGTCGACGCGATCGCGCACGTCGCGGAGACAGGCGAGCGCCGAACGCGAGCGCAGCGCGCCGATCGTCGCAGCGGCCACACTCGCGGTCTCGACGTCGCCGTGCAGCAGCACCGGAGCGATCTCGAGCACGAGTTGCTCGCGATCGAGGCGATGGCGTCCCAACTCGAGCACCGCGCGCCGCACGACGCCCGCGTCGCGATCGCGCAGCTCCTCGCGCGCGCGCTCGTGCCGGGCGTCGAACCAGGCGTGCTCGTCCGCGAGCCAGGCTCTCCAGCGCGCGCCGTCCGTGCGCATCCCGAGTCCTGTGATGCGGCTCAGGGCCCACGCCGCGTTCTCGCGGACGCCCTGCGAGTCGCTGTCGACGAGTTCGACGAGCTGCGGCACCGCCGTCGCCGCCTCGAGCCGGCCCGCGACGATCGCCGCCTGCGCGCACGCCATCGGGTCGGGATCGCGCAGGAGCTCGACGACCGCCTCGCGCACGGAGCGCGGTGCCGTGACGGTCGGATCTTGGAGCGTGCGCGCGAGGATCGCGAGGACCTCGAGCCTCCGCCCCGGCAACGTGCGCAGCGCTCCGCCGAGCACGTCGAGCGCCGGCTCGCTCGCGTCTTCGCCCGCCGCCCGCAGCAACGCGAGCTGCGGCGCCGTGTCGAGACGCAGCGCGAGCGCGGCGGCGGTCGGCCACGTCGTGTCGTCGCGACGCGCGAGCGCCGAGCACGCGTCGGCCACGCACGCGTCGAACGGCGCGACGAACCCGTCCGCGTCGAGCGCGGGGTTCGCGATGCTCAGCATGTGATCGAGCTCGCGCGCACGGCCCTCGGCGGCCGTCGCCAGCATCGCGGCGGCGCGCACGCCGGGATTCGCTCCCGCGGCGAGGCGAAGCGCGACCTCGGCCCGCACGTCGGTGCGCGGGAGCCCCGCGAGCGCCCCGAGGATCACGTCGAGTTCGCGGCGGGACCGCGCATCACGCGGGGTCGTCGGATCCGCGAGCCGGGCGTTCGCGCCGAGCACGAGCCGGTCGAAGAGCCCCGGCACGGCGGCGCTCCCGAGCATCGCGAGTTGGCGCGCGAGCATCGAATCCCCGGCCTCCGGCGCCGTCGAGAGTTGCGCGAGCAACCGCTCGACCTGCTGCGTGGTCGCGCCCTCCGCGGGAACCGCGCGCGCCGAAGGGAGCAGCGTCCACGCCGCGAGCGCGAGGCCGGCGAGCGTCGCGCGTGCTCGGTGATGGATCGGGAACTCGAGCATCCGTTTCAAGGCACGATCGTCGTGCGGAACCAAGGCTTCGTGATCGCCGTCACGGGCGTGACGCCGACGTCGTAGTGCGCGAGCTTCGACGGCACGGGCGTGACGCCGCGCAACTTCAAGTACAGGAGCGGATCCGTGCGCGACTCGACCAAACGCGCGGGCGGGAGCTGCACCAGTCGCCATCCGAGCGATGCCGGATCCGCTCCTTCCTCGCTCGGAGCGTCGACGAGCGCGACGTCGAAGTGCACGTGTCCGCCGCCGGCGACCGTGAGCGTCTGCGCCGCGATCGCTCCGTACAGCGTCAACGTGTTCGCCAGCGTGAAGCTCGCGTGCGGTGCGTAGACCGCGCCGTAGAACGAGCCCGTCGATCCGAGCGTGACCGGCGGATCGAGGACTCCGTCCCCGTCCCGGTCGATCGTCTCCGACCCACCGCACACGATCGAGGTCTTCGTCGGATCGGTCGACGCGCACACGACGGTCGACCCCTGCGCGAACTTCATCCAGTCGCGGACGTACACGCGCACGGGACCCGCCAGCGCGTTGATCGTGAGCTGGGTCCCGGCGCCGAGCACGAGCCGGTCCACGACCAAGGTCAGCGGCCCCGTGAGCGTCGCCGCACCGCTGCCCGAGAGTTCCAGCGTGTCGTACGCGTGCCGCCCCGAGGGCACGGTCAACGCGGGCGAGGACTGCGAGTGGTTCACGCTCCCGCTCGACTCGACGTCGGGATAGCGCACCTCGGGCAGCGCGACGAGCGCGGTCGACGGCGTCGTCGAGCCCGTGATCGTCGCTCCCGAGCCTGCGTTCACGACGCCCGAAGGTCCCGGATGCGCGCTTCCCTGCACGGTCGCTCCGGCCGAGCGCGTCGTCGTGCCTTGGACCGTGATGCTCCCGTTCGAGGTGATGCGCGCCTGGTTCGTCCCCGAGCCCGACGTCGTCGCGCCACCCGACAGCGTGAGCCCGCCCACCGACACGGCCCCTCCTCCGCCGCCGCCGCGCGAGTCGTAGCTGTCGATCACGGCGCCCGCCTGCACGTTCACCGACGCGGCGCCGAGCACGCCCTGCGACGCAACCGGCGGTCGGCGGTTCTCGACGACGAGGGACACGCACGTGCGGCCCGTGCCGCAGAGCCCGGTGCTCGTCAGGACCGTCTTGTTCGTGCCGACGCTTTCGGCGACGACCCAGAACACGCCGTTCCCGAAGCGCGCGGGAACGACGTCGCTCCCGACGTTGCCGCTCTTCCCGATCACCAGGCCCGAGTACGCCTCCGCGAGCCCCGCCTCCGCGACGTAGAAGGCGCGCTTCGCGTCGGCCGCGGTCTGTTGTTCCTTGTTCTTGCTCACGGACATCTGCAGGTACGCCATCGAGAGCGTGCCGACCATGAGCACGACGAACAGCGCGGCCACGAGCGCGGATCCGCGCCGCGCGCGCCGCACCAACCGGTTCGGAATCACCACCTTCATCCCTGCCTCCTCAGTTCCTGCACGTGACGCGCGTCTCGAGCGTCTTCGTGCTGAGCGTTCCTTCGGGACCGGGCTTCTCGATCGTGATTCGGATCACGACCATCTTTCCCTGCACCTCGAACGAGAGCCCCCTCTCGTCGATCAGCCCGTTCCCGTTGTCGTCGATGCCGTTCGAGATCTCCCCCTCGAGGAATTTCGCGCTCGCGCGCGTCCACACGGCGTGCCGCTCGTCGGGCTCGCCGGGGTTCTCGCGCCACTCGACCTCGTGGTCGTTCTGATGCGCGATGCGTCGGCCGGAGCTCCAGACGATGGCGCCGCTCTGGACGCCCAAGTTCACGCTGTAGTCGATCTCGCTCGAGGAATTGGGCGCCGAGTTGGGCACCTCGAGGGTGTCGAGTTCCGCGCCGATCACGGCCATCGCGATGCGATCGAGCACGCGACGCGCTTCGACTTCGGTGTCGTACTGCGCCGTCTTGCGCGTGATCGCGCGGCTCGAGTCGCCGAAGATCATGTAGAGGTTCGCGAGGACGAGCGTCAGCAACGTCATCGCCACCACGACCTCGAGGAGCGTGAAACCGCCGGCGCCGTTCTTCCGACGTCCAGGGCGCTTCATAGCGGCGAGAACATCGCGTAGACGTCGAAGGTGCGCCGACCCGCGCGTCCAGTCGAGCTCTTCCACTCGAGATGGAGACGCACGGGCAGCAGGATGTAGTCGCCGGAGTGATCGGCCGAGTCGACGACGCCGTCACCGTTCAAGTCGCGGGGCATCACCAGCCCCTCGTCGACGACCGTTTCGCGCAACCCGCCGTTGCTGACAGGGAACTCGATCCGCCCGACGACCCCGCCGGTCGTCGAGGGCTGAAGTCCCTCGACCTCGAACGTCGCACCCGGCGCGGTGCCCGGTCCTCCGGGATCGTTCGACGGGTCCGCGTCGTAGAGCGCGAAGACCTGACGGAAGTCCGCCGCCTTCATGCGCTCGAGCGTCACGCGCGCCGCCTCGGTCGCGAGCATCGTCTCGTTCGCGACCGGGTCGAGCCGCGCCGACGCGCTCAGCGTCTGCGCGTACATCGCCATCGCCATCGTCATGATCGCGATGACGACGATGATCTCGACGAGCGAAAGGCCCGCTCGCGCAGAACGCGCGCGGATCGAGGTGCTCCGGAGGCGGCAATCCATGTTGGACGACGACGCGGCGCGCGAGCTCGCACGAAGTCACCCGGCGTATCGGTGTCCGCCGCTCGGAAAGTGGAGACGCGGAGGAGTTTCCCCGCGAAAGAAAGTCCTGGTTTCACGCGTTCGGAGCACGCGTCCGCGCCGGCGGCGCGGAGAGCGGCAGTCGACGGAACGGACTTCCACTTCGAGGTGTGAAGTCCTTTCGCCGTGCGCTCGCGGTCGCGCGGGGAGTCAGCCGTCGGGGCCGGACTTCAGGCCGTACCCGCGAACCCGACTCCGCCCGCTGCGTGCGCTCGCGGCGCCGATCGGAGCAGCTCCGCGAGCTCGATGACGCGCCGCGCGGGGAGCTCCGGGTACACCGGCAGGTAGACCGTCCGCGCGAGCAGCGCCCGCGAATCCCGCGGCTCGAGCCCGTCGCGTCCGGGCGGCGGCGCGAGCGCGGACATCGTCGCGACCGTCGTCGCGTCGTAGCCGTGAGCCCGCAACACCTTCACGACGCCCGCCGGATCGTCGACGAGGATCGTGAAGACCCAGAAGCTGTGGAACGGCGCGTCGATGCCCGGGATCTCCGCCGCGTCGCCGAGGCGCTCGACGAGCTCGCGCGCGATCCGCGTCCGCTGCACGACGCGCTCGCCGTCGAAGCCGCACACGCGCCGCTCGATCACCGAGAGCAGCGCGGTCGACGGCTGATGGCGGATCTTCTGCCAGAAGTCGCCGCCCGCGAAACCGCGCACGGTGCTCTGGATCACGGCGTCCTGCGTCGTGCCCTTGAGCTCGCACCACTTGACGAAGCCGCCGTAGAGCACCGGCGTCGTGACCGCCTTGAGGCCCGCGTACTTGAGCACGCGCTTCGCGTAGAGCCCGTTCCCCTGGACCGGCCAGGCCGCGTGCGCCGCGCGCATCGGCGCGAGCACGCTCGCGTCGCGCACGACGAGCACGCCGCCCGCGAGCGCGGCCGACGTCTTGATCGGGCCGAAGCTGAACATCGCGACGTCCGCGGCGGGGTGCCCCTTGTAGTCGGGCCCGGTGAACGCCTGCGCGCAGTCCTCGAGCAGCAGCCAGCCGCGCTCCTTGCAGACTCGCGCGATCGGATCGAGGTCGATCCGCGTCCCGAAGAGGTGCGCGACGATCACCGCGCGCGTCTTCGAGCTCGCCGCGCGCAGGAGCGCGTCCATCTTCGGCGCGAGCGTCTTGGCGTCGACGTCGACCGGCACGGGGACGAGGCCGTGGTGCTCGACGACCTTCCACATGTCGGGGATCGTGAGCGCGGACATCAGGACCTCGCTCCCCTTCGGCAGCGCGAGCTGTTCGAGGTAGAGCTCGAGGCCGCTGCGGATCGAGAGCGTGCAGAGCGCGCGCCCCTCGGGCGAGAACCAGCGCTCGATGCGCCCCGCGATCGCCGCGCGGTCGCGCGGGAGCCCCGCGTTCACGAGTCCGCTCGCCAGGTCCATCCAACCGATGTCGAGTCGCTTGCGTGCGTACATGCGTGGAGCCCCGCTCTCGGCCCGGGATGGGCGCGCCTGCGCGCGAGGCGGGGTCATCCTAGCGGCCGACGCGCGCGCTCGCGATGTGCTTCCCTCCGTGCGAAGCGTGCCGTACGGGGGAGTTTCCTCGCGCCGAGTTCGTCGGACGCCGCGCGGAGGGGCCGGCGCGGCGTCCGCGCCTCCGCGGCGAGCACCGATCGCCCGCGGAAGGGGTCTTCCCGCGCCGAGGACCGTGGACACTGCGCGCGCGCCGCGCGAGCCTGGACCGAAGCTCGATGCCCCCCCACACGAACGCCACGCACCCGCGCGAGGAAGGCCCGCCCCAGGGCGGCGCTTCGAGTCCGGCCGAATCGAGCCGGTCGGTGCCGCGGCGCGTGTGGCGCGGAACGGTGCTGCTCGTGCTCGGCCGCGTGTGGGGCAGCGCGTGCACGCTCCTCACGTGGTTCCTGCTGTCGCGCCACCTCGCGCAGGACGACTTCGGCCGGTTCACGTTCTACCTCGCGGTCTTCATGCTGCTCGACACGCTCGCCGACTTCGGCACGGGGCAGGTCGCGGTGCAGCAGACGGCGCACGACGAGGAGCGCGTGCCCGAGGTGCTCGCGGCCGCGCGACGGCTGCGCTTCCTGCTCGGGTCGCTCGGCGTCGTGCTCGTCGGCGGCGGCGCGTTCGTGCTCGGCGAGCGCGGCGCCGTGTGGATCCTGCTCGCGAGCCTGTACCCGGTGACGCACGTGTGCGAGCTCTCGACGCTCGTGTTCCGCAATCGCATCGCGTGGGGCATCCCCGTGGCGGTGCGCGCGTTCGCGGCGGCGCTGTCGCTGTCGATCGTGCTCGTGTTGCGCGCGAACGGCGACCTGGAGCCGTCGCACTACGTCCTCGGCATCGCGGCGGGCAGCGCGACGGCAAACTTCGTGCTGCACGCGGTGTCGAAGAAGCACCTGCCGCAGCGCGCGCCGCGCTCGATCGAGGTGCGCGCGCTCTTCCTCGCCGCGCTGCCGCTCGGCGTCGCGAGCTTGTGCCAGCAGGCGTACTTCTACGTCGACAACCTGTTCGTGCGCCCGATCTGCGGCGAGGCGGAGGTCGGCCGCTACAACACGGGCGTGCGCGTGATGAGCTACGGCATCATGGTCGCGATCTACGCGACGCAGGCGGCGCTGCCGTGGTTCGCGCGCGCGCACCAGAAGAAGGAGCTCCACCACGCGGTGACGAAGCTGACGCCGCCGCTCTTCGCCGCGGCGAGCTTCGTGCTCGGCGCCGCGTGGCCGTGGGCCGGCGCGATCCTCGGGCTCTTCCATCCCGACTTCGCGAGCGCGGCGCCGAGCCTGCGCTGGTTGCTGCTCGCGACCGCGACGGTGTACGCGGGCGCGGGGTTGATGACGGCGCTCGTCGCGGCGGGCGAGCGCAAGTCCATCCTCGCGATCGCGGCGGTCGCGCTCGCGTTGAACCTCGCGCTGAACGCGTGGCTCGTGCCGACGCAGGGCATCACGGGCGCGGGCCTCGCGACCTTCGCGACGGAGCTGGCGGTGGCGCTCGGCGCGTCGATCGCGCTCGTGCGCGTCGGCGCGTCGCCGTGGTCGGGCGCGCGCGCATGGAGTTGGCTCGGCGGGCCGGTCGCGTTCGCGGCTGCCGCACTCGCGTCGAGCGCGCTGCACGGCGGGTGAGAGACTCGCATGAGCACTCCCACGCCGAAGCTGGTCGCGAGGGAGTGCCGGGGTGATTCCGAGTCGAGCTCGGGGCGGCTCGCCCTGCGGGGAGACGCCGGGAAGCCCGTGGCGCCACGCGCGTCGAACCGGTAGGAACTGCCGCGTGCGCATCGGCCTCGACTACCGCCCCGCGCTGATCAACCGCGAGGGCATCGGGCGCGTGACACGCGAGCTCGTGCGGGCGCTCTGCGCGCTCGAGGGCGAGCACGAGCTCCGCCTCTTCGGCTGGTCGCTCGCCGCGACGAAGTTCGAGCGCGCGGAGCTCGGCCTCGATGCGCGCCGTGCGTCGATGACGCGCCTGCGCTTCCCCTCGCGCTGGATCCCGCGGCTCTGCGCGCTGACCGGCAAGGGCGCCGACGACCTCGCCGGCGGAGCCGACGTGTGGCACCACACGCAGCCCTCCTCGCTCCCCGTCCGCGCCGCGGTCGAGACCGCGACCGTGTTCGACTGCATCTACCTGCGCGACGACGGCTTCTTGTCGAAGGACGCGGCGGCGAGCATGGAGCGCTCGGTGCGCGACTTGATCGAGCGCTCGAAGCTCGTCTTCGTCCCGAGCGCGTTCGTCGCCGACGACGTCGCGCGCTCGTTCGGCGTCGCGCGCGAGAAGCTCGTCGTGACGCACCTCGGGTGCGATCACGTGCTTCGCCACGTGTCGCAGGAGGACCTCGCGCGCGTCCGCGATCCGCGCAACCGCGCGGCGCGCGCGGATGCGAGTTCCGGGCCTTCCGGCAGCGCGAACGAGCCCTTCCTCCTCACCGTCGCGCGCGTCGACCCGCGCAAGAACCACGCGCGCATCCTCGCGGCGTTCGAGCGCCTCGTGCGCGCCGGTCTCCCCCACCGTTGGATCGTCGCGGGTCCGCCGGGGCACCGCGCGGAGGACTTCGAGGCCCTGCTCGCGCGTTCGCCCGCGCGGGAACGCGTCGAATGGCGCCGCGACGTCGGCGAGCGCGAGCTCGCGGAGCTCTACGCGCGCTGCGCGCTCTTCGTCTTCCCGAGCCTCGACGAAGGCTTCGGCCTGCCGCCGCTCGAAGCGATGGCGCTCGGCGCACCCGTGGTCGCGAGCACGTCGGGCTCCTTGCCCGAAGTGCTCGGCGACGCGGCGCTGCTCGTCGACCCGCGCGACGAGGACGCGCTCTTCCACGCGATGGAGCGCGTGCTCGCGGAGCCCGAGCTCGCGCGCGATCTCACGCGCCGCGGGCTCGCGCAGAGCGCGCGCTTCACGTGGCGCGCGTGCGCGGAGGCGTCGCTCGCGGCGTGGGAGCGCGCGGTCGGCGCGTGAACGCGCGCGCTCCAGCGCCGGCCTCGCGCGTCGGTCCGGAACGCACGCAGTCCGGGGTCGCGCGCGAGTTTTCACCGCTCCTGCGCAACGGGCTCCGCCCGCGGCGCTAGCTTGGGAAAGCCGCGTCCAGCCGCGCACTCCGCGTGTGCAGGGCGCCCCGCACGTTCCCCGCCCCGAGGACGCCCCATGAACGCTCCCCGTTCGCTCGCGCTGCAGGCCGCGCGCTTCGTCACCGCCGCCGCGCTCGTCGCCATCACCGCTCGCGCCGGCGTGATCGTCGTGCAGGGCGATCCGAGTCTCTACGACGAGCTCCAGGTCGCGGTCGACGCCGCGGTCGACGGCGACATCCTCTTCGTGCGCGGCACGGACTACGTCGGCGGCGCCGTGATCGACGGCAAGGCGCTCACCGTGATCGCCGACGCGGCCACCGGACCCGCGGCGTGCTCGGGCTTCTGGATCCGCAACCTGCCCGCGGGGAAGACGGTCGCGGTGCAGGGCTTCGCGGGGCCCAACCAGCACCAGCGCCTGCTCGTCACCGACTGCGCGGGCAGCGTGCGCGTCGCCGCGTGCGACTGGGCCTCCTCCGCGAGCATGATTCCGCCGTCCGTCCTCCCGAGCGTCGAACTGGTGAACGCCCAGGACGTCGAGCTGCAGAGCTGCGTGTTGCGCGGCGGACTGGCGCTGAGCGGCTACCTCGAACAGCTCGCGACGGGTCCCGCGCTGCGCGCGACGAACAGTCGCGTCGCTCTGCACGATTGCACGTCGATCGGCGCGCGCGGAGCGAACGGCGTGATCCTCGGCGGATCGACGATGACCGGCGGCGGGATCGGCAGCGACGCGCTCGACGTGGTCGGCGGTGAGTTGCTCCTCTCCGGCGGCTCGGTCACCGGTGGCGACGGCGGGACCGGCGTCAGCGGCGGCTGCCTGCAATCGACGCCCGGCGGTCGCGGCGGGGACGGGCTCACCGTGTCGAACGGAGCGCTCGTGCACGTGCTCGATTGTCCGATCCTGCCGGGCAACGGCGGCGCGAACGGCACGACGAGCTGCGGCGGGGGCGGCGGGAGCGCACCGGCCGGGAGCGCGCTCGTCCCGCCGAACGCGGCGCTCGACCTGCTCGTCGGAACGCGGCGCAGCCTCGAAACGCCGCCGCCGTTCCGCGACGCGGGCCCGGGGCAACTCGTCTTCCACGGCGCGCCGGGCGATCGCGTGTTCCTGCTGCTCTCGAGCGCGACCGAGCACGCGTTCGAACCGCTCCTCCACGGGACGCGCCTCGTGCGTTCGAGCGCGCGCCGTCTGCTGGTCGGCATCGTCGACGGTAGCGGCACGTGCGTGATGAACACGGCGTTCCCCGACCTCGGCCCGGGCGTGCTGGGCACGCGGCGCTTCGTGCAGGCGATTCTCGTCGATCCGGCGGGCGAGCGGTACGCGACGGGCTCGGCGACGCTCGTCGTCGTCGACGCGAGCTTGTGACGCTCAGCGCGTGCGCGCCAAGTCCGCGAGGGCCTCGGCGAGCTGTGTGTAGCGGAACGCGAAGCCGGCTTCGAGCGCGCGCGTCGGCAGGACGAATTGCCCCGTCAGCAGCGCGTCCGCCGCTTCGCCGAGCGCGAGCCTCACGAACGGCTCGGGCGCGGGGAAGACGGCGGGGCGGTGCAGCGCGCGCGCGAGCTCGCGGGCGAACTCGACCTGCCGCACCGGATTCGGCGCGCACGCGTTGTAGACGCCGCGCGCCTTCGGGTCCTCGACGAGGCGCACGAAGAGCGCGACCAGGTCCTCGACGTGGATCCATGACATCCACTGCGCGCCGGAACCGACGCGGCCGCCGAGGCCGAGCTTGAACACCGGCCGCAACTTCGCGAACACGCCGCCGTCGCGGCCGAGCACGAGCCCGATGCGCACGATCGCGACGCGCGCCCCGGCCTTCGACGCGGGCTCGGTCGCGCGCTCCCACGCCTCGCAGAGCTCCGCGAGGAAGCCGGCGCCGCGCGCGTAGCCTTCCGCCATCCGCGTGTGCTCGCTCGCGCCGTAGAACCCGATCGCGGACGCGCTGACGAGCGCCTTCTCCGGCGCGCGCGCGACGAGCTCCGCGAGCTTCGTCGTCGTCGTCACGCGGCTCTCGACGAGCTCGCGCTTGAACGCCGCGCTCCAACGCTTCCCGAAGAGGTTCGCGCCCGCGAGGTGGACGACGACGTCCGCCTCCGCGACGCCGCGCGCGAGGTCCGCGTCGCTCCACGAATGGTCCGCGCGACTCCGGCCGACCGTCTTCACGGAGTGCCCCGCGGACCGCAGCGCGGGGACGAGCGCGGTGCCGACGAGGCCGGAGGCGCCGGTGACGAGGACGCGCATCGTGCTCACTCCTCCGAAAGGCGCCGGCGCACGCGGTCCTCGTCGATGTCGGCGGCGTCCCACTGGACGCGCCCCTCCATCCCGCCCGCGACGGTGATCGTCTCGCCCGTGACGTGGCGCGACGCCGCGGGCGACGCGAGGAGCACGGCGGCGCGCGCGACGTCCTTCGCGCGCGCGAGCTGGCGCAGCGGCATCGTGCGCACGACGCGCGCGATCGTCCCGGGCTCGTCGAGCGCCGCGCGCGCCATGTGCGTCACGGTCCAGCCGGGCTCGATCAGGTTGACGCGGCCCCACGGGTCGAGCTCGACGATCTCGTTCTTCAGCGTGAGCATCAGCCCGCGCAGCGCGGCCTTGCCGGTCGCGTACTCGGCGTGGCCCTTCTCGCCGAACCGCCCCGCGGTCGAGCCGACGAAGAGCAGGCACGCGCCGTGTCCGTCGCGGCGCGGCGCGCCGCGCGCGAGCGCCGCGAAGAACGAACGCGCGGTCCACAGCGAGCCGAACAAGTTGACCTCGAGGTTCGCGCGGATGCGCTGCTCGTCCGCGCGGTGCAGGAGCTTCGCCTCGGGCGTCCAGCGCCCCGCGTTCGCGACGCAGACGTCGACGCGGCCGAAGTGCTCGCGCGCGCGCTCCATCGCGACCTCGACCTCGAGCGGCGACGTCGTGTCCGCGTGGAGCGCGAGCGCGCGCTCCTTCCACGGCTGCGTCGCGAGCCACGCCTCCAGCTCGGCGTGCTTCGACGCGCCGACGAGCGCGAGCTTCGCCCCCTCCGCCGCGAACTCGAGCGCGAGCGCGCGACCGATGCCGCCCGAGGCCCCGGTGACGAACACGACCTTGTCGGAGAGCTGGAGGTCCATGCGCGAGAGAGTAGCGCGCGCCGTGCTGCCGCCCTACTCCGGCGCGGAGCCGCTCGATCCGCCCCGCGCTTCGCGAGGACGCGCGCGCTCACTTCGGCGCGGGCGCGCCGTCCTTCGGCTCGGCCGGCGCGGGCTCCGCCTGCTTCATGCGCAGGGCGCGGAGCTCGCTGAGCGCGCGGTTCGCCTCGAGCGCGTTCTCCATCTTGAACGCGGCGCGCGCGCTCGCGACGAAGAGGTTCTCGGGGACCTTCCCGCCCGACTTGCGCGCGGCGTCGATCGCGCGGTTGACGATCTTCACGTCGTCGCCGAAACGCTCGACGGCCTCCTTCAGCACCGGATCGTCCGCCGTGAGGTCCTTGCCGCGCCACGCGAGGATGCGCTGCGCGACGCGCACGTCCTTGTAGCGCGTCCACGTCGTCGTCTGCCACTCGGCGAGCTTGTCGGGGAGCTTCTCCCAGCCGTCGAACTTGCGCACGATCGACTCCTCGTAGAGATCCATGAGGAGGAGCGCGCAATCGAGGTCGCCCTTCTCGGACGTCGCGCGCGTGCGCATCTCGGCGTCGAACCAGCCGACCCACTCCGTCGAGACGATGTCGCCGTCGAGGAAGAGCATCTTGTAGATGGCCGGCGCGAGCACGCTCGACAGCGGGAAGTTCTTCTTGTCCTTGCCCCACCCCATGAACCCGAGCTTGCGCCCGCCCTTCTCGACCGCGGACGGCGGCAGCGCGGCGCCGAAGCCGGTTCCCTCACCGCGCCCGACGGGCACGTCGGGCGGAGGCGGCGCGTCTTTCGGGCGCGGCTCCATGCCCATGCGGCCGTTGGCGAGGAACTCGAGCTCGACGTAGCGCCGCGAGTCCTTGCCCAGCTTCTCCGCGGCGAGAGCGAGGTCGTGCGCGACGTGCTCGCGGTGCGAGAGCGGGTAGTCCTTGTCGTCGTTCGTCCACGAGAGATCGAGGAGGAGCAACGGCTCGAGCGCGTCGAGCTCGCCCGCGCGCACCTTCGCGACGAGCCGCACGCGCTGGACGTCCTTGTCCGTGCGTTCGTGCACGTCGCGCAGCGCGTTCTCGAGGTCGGTGCGCGCCTGGAACGCGTTCGTCGACTGCCACGCGGCGAGCGCGTCGTCGATCTTGCCGGCCTCGAGCAGCGCCGCGGCGCGCAGACCGTAGAGCACGAGCGTGTCCATGTGGCCGGCGTCGATCGCGGCCTGGTACGCGTCCGCCGCCTCGAGGAAGCGGCCCTGACGGTGGAGCGCCCGCCCGCGCGCGGCGATCACGGCGCGTTCCTTCGGGGCCAGTTCGAACGCGCGGTTCACCTGGGCCTCCGCGGCGACGGGATCGAGACCGACGAGCGCACCGGCGAACGCGAGCGCCTCCGCCGCGTCCTTCTCGCGGTTCGGCACGGCGGCGCGGAACGCACCGAGGAGCGCCTCGAGGTTGCCCGCGTCGAACGCAGCGGCCTGTTCCGCGCGAGCGGCGGAAAGGCGCGTGCGCGCGGCCTCGACCGCGACCTCGAACTCGTTCGGCTGCGGGCGCGCGGCGAGCTTCGCGAGTTCCTTCTGGTAGCGCGGCGTGGGGAAGAAACCGGGCGGCGGTTCCGGCGCCGGGACCGCAGCCCCGCCCGGCGTCGGCGCCTTTCCACCGGTCGCCGGCGCCTGCACACCGGCGAAGACCGGCGACGTGATCGTGAGGAAGACGAGGGAGACGGTGAGAACGAGGCGCGACGGCATGCGTTGACCTGGAGGGCGGGAGTACGGGAATGCTACCCGGCGGTTGGCCCGAGCCGCGCGTTCGATGCGCGCTCCTTCGACGTCGCGGCCTCCCGCTCTCGACGCGAAGCCGTGACCCGGCCCGCGGACGCTGCTACAACGCGACCGCCGTCCCCTCGACGAAGGAACCCATGCAGCTCCGACACCTCCTCGCCGCCTCGACCCTCCTCTCGATCCTCGCTCTCGCCGGCTTCCAAGCCTGCGCGGGCGGCGGCTCGGCCTCCGTGTCCCGCGAGGTCGCCTCGGCCGACGCCGCGCCCGCGCGCTGGCGCCACTCGCAGGAGGTGATGAAGAGCTCCTACTGCGCATCGTGCCACGCCGACATCTACGCCGAGCACGAACAGAACACGCACGGCCGCGCGTTCACCGACGAGGAAGTGCGCCTCGGCACCGGCCGCTTCAGCCAGGCCGACTGCATCATCTGCCACACGCCGCGGCCGATCTTCGAGAGCGGCATCGGGATGAACCCGATCCGCCGGTACCACGACCTCGAGGAGGGCAACACGTGCATGACGTGCCACTGGAAGCCCGAGTACGACTACGGCGGCTTCCAGGGCGGCGCGGACTGCAAGACGGCGTTCGACCCGCGCGTCGGCCAGGTCGAGGCGTGCGCGTCGTGCCACCGGAACCACGGCACGCCGTATCAATGGGAGCTCGCGAAGAACGGCAATCAGGCGGGTCACCAGTGCGTCGACTGCCACATGCCGCTCGTCGAGCGCCCCGTCGCCGTCGGCGAGAAGCCGCGCGCGGTGCACAGCCACGTGTTCCCCGGCGCGCGCAGCGTGTCGCAGGTCGCGCGCGCGTACTCCTACGACACGAAGATCGAGGGGAACGAGCTCGTGGTCTCGATCACGAACAAGGGCGCGGGCCACAACTTCCCGACCGAGCTCAAGCAGCGCGCGCTCGAGTCGCTCGTCATCGTCCGCGACGCCAAGGGGCAGGAGATCGCGCGCTCGCGCATGGTCTTCCGCGACCCGTACAAGCGCCCGTACGGCCTGACGCTGCCCGTGAACACGCAGATCCCGTCGGGCGAGACGCGCATGCACCGCGTGCCGATCGGCGCGGCGGAAGGCAGCGTGTCGTGCGAGCTCCACTACAAGTACTACTTCCCGATCGAGGACAACCATCCCGAGCTCGCGCGCCTGCTCGAGAAGCGCGAGCTCGCCTTCCGCGGCCTCACGCCGTCGACGAAGCCCGTCGAGACCGACCCCGAGGTCAAGCTCGTGACGCCCGACGGAATCGCGCCCGAGACCGCCGGCGTCGCGAACCTCGTCGACTACGCGCGTCCGAAGATCAGCAAGGTCGACGTCGACATCCCGAAGGGCGACACGCCCGCGGACATCGAGCACCTCGTGCAGCTCTTCCAGTTCCCCGTGCTGCAGGCGAACCTCGAAGCGCGCAAGCGGCTCGTGCAGCTCGGCGCGAAGGCGGTGCCCGCGCTGATCACGGGGCTCGGCTCGTGGGACAACAAGACGTGGAACCAGTCGATGGGCGTGCTCGAGAAGATCGGCGAGCCCGCCGGTCCCGCGGTCGTCGACGCGACGGCGAGCGACGAGCTCTACGTGCGCCTCCACGCGTACGAGCTGCTCGGCCGCATGGGTTGGAAGGGCGACCGCGCGAAGGTCGTCGCGAACTTCAAGAAGGCGCTCGCGCGGCCGAACGCGCTCGATCGCTCGGTCGCGGCGCAAGCGGCGGGCGCGCTGCACCTCGAAGAGCTCGAGCCCGACCTCGAGCGCCTGCTCGAGGACGCCGATCCCGACGTCGTGCGCGGTGGAGCGCGCGCGCTCGCGCACCTCGGCGTGAAGTCCGCGGCGCCCGCGATCGCGAAGGCGCTCGCGCGCGCGTGCTGGGACGAGACGAAGCGCGACCTCGCGGAGTCGCTCGCGCGCCTCGGCGATCCGCGCGGCGTGCCCGTGCTGCTCGCGGGCCTCGACCACGACGACGACCTCGTCCGCGAGAGCTTCTTCGAGGCCTTCTTCAACGTCACGGGCAAGCACTTCGGCTACGAAGCGCAGGGTCCGCGCGACGAGCGGCTCGTCGCGATCGCGCGCCTGCAGGGTTGGTGGGCGAAGGAAGGCGGCGCGAGCGCGCTGCGTCCCGCGCCGAGCGTCCCGTGGAAGCTGAACAGCGAGGCGCGCAAGCTCGTCGACGCGATCGGCGGCAGCGACGGCTCCGCGGAGCCCGTCGACGACGACGTCGCGCGCGCGCGCTTGATCGAGCTCGGCGAGAAAGCGGTGCCCGCGGTCGCGCAGCTCGGCCTCAAGTACCCGCCCGGCTTCTCGGAGAAGCGCGCGAAGCTCTGCGGCATCCTCGCGGAGATCCGGCACCCCGACGGCGTGCCCGCGCTGATCGCGACGCTGCGCGATCCGGTCGTGTCCGTCGCGGCGTGGGCGAGCTACGCGCTCGAACGCATCGGCGATCGCGAAGCGGTGCCCTCGTTGCGGATGTACGGCCAGCGCCTGCGCTCGCTCGCGGCGCAGGGCCGCATCCCGGCCGGCGCGGGCTCGGCCGACGACCTCGTCGCGCAGGCGCTCAAGGCGCGGTTGAAGCTCGGCGACGAGACCGCGGAGCCCGAACTCGTCGCGCTCCTGCTCTCGACCGACGCGCAAGCGCCGATCACCGCCGCCGCCGCGCTCCGCGAGCACCACGGCGGCGAGTTCGACCTCGATCCGCAGGCGCCGCTCGCCGACCGGCGCGCGTGGGTCCAGGCGTGGCAAGCGCGTCGCTGACCCGCGCGTGAACCGACCGCCGCCCCCGGCGCGCGCACAGCGTGCCGGGGGCGGCGGTGTTTTCGGGCGGACGTGCGCTCGAGGCCTCGCGTGCTTCGAGAACGCGGCCTGCGCGCGCGCACTCGCATGCGGCGAGCGTCGAACCCACGGGCGCGCGCGGGAAAGACGAGCGAGCGAGAGCCGAGCGTTCGTGCGCACGACGTCGACGCGCGGCAGAATGAGCCGGCGACGCTCCGTGATTGCCCGTGCGGAGCGCGCTCGTTCGCGAACGGCTCGCGCGTCCTCCTCCGGAGCCCCCCCATCGTGCGCCTCGTCCTCTCCCTCCTCCTCGTCGCGCTCGCGTGTGCGTGCGCCGGTCCGTCACGCACCCAGGAACCCCCGATGACCCACCGACAATGCAAGCTCGCCCCCTGCCTCTGGTTCCAAGGCAACGCCGAGGAAGCGCTGCGCTTCTACGCGTCGGTGTTCGACGGCGCGGTCGTCACGCGCGAGATCCGCGCGGGCGACGGCGGGCCGATGCCGAAGGGCATGTTCATCGCCGGGCGCATCGCGGTGCAGGGTTTCGAGCTCATGGTGCTCGAGGGGAACCCGCAGCCGGGCTTCACGCACTCGATCTCGCTCTCCGTCGCGTGTCGCGATCAAGCCGAGCTCGACCGCTACTGGAGCGCGCTCACGAAGGGCGGCAAGGAGATCGAGTGCGGCTGGCTCGAGGACAAGTACGGCGTCGCGTGGCAGATCGTGCCCGAGCGCCTCGAGGCGATGCTCGCCGACCCCGATCCCGCGAAGGCGCAGCGCACGATGGCCGCGATGCTGACGATGAAGAAGTTCGACGTCGCCGCGCTCGAGCGCGCGTACGCGGGCAAGTGATGCGCGCCGTTCTCGCTCTCGTCGCGCTCGCGCTCCTCGTCGCCGCGTGCACGAACGCCCCCAGCGCGTCGCGAGACGAGCACGGAGCTCGCCCGCCGAACGTGATCGTGATCCTCGCGGACGACCTCGGCGTCGGCGAGCTCGGGTGCTACGGGCAGACGAAGATCCGCACGCCGAACGTGGACGCGCTCGCGCGCGGCGGCTTGCGCTTCACGCAGTACTACGCGGGGGCGCCGTTGTGCGCTCCGTCGCGCTGCGCGCTGCTCACGGGGAGGCACGCGGGGCATGGGTGGATCCGCGACAACAAGGAGCTCGAGCCCGAGGGCCAGGAGCCGCTGCGCGCGGAGGAGGTGACGCTCGCCGAGCTCCTGCGCTCGCGCGGTTACGCGACCGCGTGCATCGGCAAGTGGGGCCTCGGCGGACCGAAGAGCGTCGGCGAACCGAACGCGCAGGGCTTCGACCACTTCTTCGGGTTCCTGTGCCAGCGGCGCGCGCACGATCATTACCCGACGTACCTGTGGCGCGACGGAGCGCGCGTCGTGCTGCCGGGCAATCCGGGCGACGCGCCGGGAGCGTCGTACGCGGAGGACTTGTTCGCCGACGACGCCCTCGCGTGGGTCGAAGCGCAGCGCGCGCGGCCGTTCTTCCTGTATTTCACGCCGACGATCCCACACGCGTCGCTGCAGGCGCCGGCGGAGGACGTCGCGCAGTACGAGGGCGCGTTCGCGGACGCGCCGTACGACGGGACGCAGGGCTACATCAAAGTCGCGAAGCCGCACGCGACGTACGCGGCGATGGTGACGCGGCTCGATCGCGACGTCGGGCGCATCGTCGCGAAGGTGGACGAGCTCGGCCTCGCGCGCGACACGTTGATCCTCTTCGCGAGCGACAACGGACCGACGTACGACCGCGTCGGCGGCGCGGACTCGGACTTCTTCGCGAGCGCGATGGGACGGCGCGGACGGAAAGGCAGCGTGTACGAAGGCGGAATCCGCGCGCCGCTCGTCGCGCGTTGGAGCGGGACGATCGCGCCGGGACGGACGAGCGACGAGCCGGTCGCGGCGTGGGATCTCCTGCCGACGATCTGTGAGCTCGTCGATGCGAGAGCGGGAGCGGGCGCGACGGAGTCGCACACGACGAAGGCGAGCCCATCGAGCGCGGAATCGACGCGAGCGCGCTCGTCGACCGCGTCTTCGACGACGAGCTCCACGCCCGCCGTGCTCGCCCTGCCGGACGACCTCGACGGCACGAGCCTCGTCCCGCTCCTGCGTGGCGAGCCCTTCGGCGTGAAGCGCGAACTCTACTGGGAGCTCGCGAGCTACGGCGGCCAGCAGGCCGTCCGCTTCGGTGCTTGGAAGGCCGTGCGGCAGCGGATGAACGCGGGGAACCGCGCGATCGAGCTCTACGACCTCGCGCACGATCCGAACGAAACGCGCGACGTCGCCGCGGAGCATCCCGAGCTCGTCGAGCACGCGCGGAAGCTCTTCACGAGTTCGCGCACCGACTCGGCGCTGTTCCCGCTCGGACCCTGATCACGCCGCGGAGTCGTCGCGGCCGTCGCGATGGATGCGCAGGGCTCCGACGACGATCAGGACCACGCCCACGAGACCGACGAGGAGGCCGACTCCCGTCAGCAGCCATCCCTCGTACACGCCCTCGGCGAGCTCGCCGGGCGTCGGCGCGGCCATCGCCTCGATCTCGTGGAACGATCGAAGCATAACGAAGATCGTCGCGAGCAGGCCGATCGCCGGGCCGACGACGACGAGCGTGACGCCGATCCAGAACCAACTCCAACCGCGCGAGCGCGGACGAAGCGGACGATCGAGGGCGAGGTCTCCGACCATGGAAGGGTCTCCGTGGGAATGCGCCGAGCCTAGTCGAAGCGGGCAGTCCGCGCATCGATGTGTTCGACGGGAGGCTGCACTCGATCGGAGGAACTCCACGCCTCGCACGCGCACCGCGACAAGAGGAGCGGCCGGCCTCGCCGCGTCAACCCACTCCCGTCGTCGCGCGTGTACGAAGCGTGCAGCTCCGTTCGCGCGGTGTTTTCCAGCGCGATGCGCGAACGACGGTCTTACCGCGTGACTCCGTCCGCGATCGCGCCGCGTCGATAGGCTTCGCCGCGTGCTCCGCGATCGTGCCGTGAGCACCGCGCGCTCCGTCCGGTGGCGCCGCCGCACTCTCCGCTCCCATCAAGCCCCCCATGATCTCCGCTCTCGCGCTCCTCGCGCCGCTCGTGTGCTCCTCGTCCGTCTCGGCTGCTCCCGAAGGTCCGATCGCACTCGCGAGCTCCGCGCTCGCCGCACCGCTCGCGGACGCTCCGCTCCCGCGCCGCGGCGCGCTCGGGCTCTCCTTCAAGCCGCTCGGGAAGAAGGACGCGGAGAAGCACGGCCTGAAGGCGGGCGAGGGCCTCGTCGCGAACGAGCCCGTCGCCGGTCTCACCGCCGCCGCGCTCGGGTTCCAAGCGGGCGACGTCGTGCTGAAGATGAACGGCGCCCCCGTCTCCGCCGCGACGATCGGCGACGCGATCCGTGCGACGCCCGCGGGTACGAAGCTCGCGTTCGACGTCGTGCGCAAGGGCGAAGCACTGCGGCTCGAGGGCGCGCTCGCCGAGAAGCCGCGCGATCCGGGGACCGACACCTACTCCGTCGAGTACACGCACGTCACGCACGCGGGACAGCGCATGCGCACGATCGTCACGAAGCCGAAGACGCCGGGAAAACACCCGGGCTTCCTCTTCATCCAGGGCTTCTCGCCGATCTCGTACGACTACGTGCTGTCCAAGGCGACCGGCGACGTCGCGACGATCGACGGACCGCTCCTGCACGCGTTCGCGGACTCCGGCTTCGTCACGCTGCGCGTCGAGAAGCCCGGCGTCGGCGACAGCGAAGGCGGGCCGTTCGCCGAGCTCGACTTCCAGAGCGAGATCGGCATCTACCGGGAAGCGTTGAAGCAGTTGAAGGCGCTCCCCGAGGTCGACCCGAACGACGTGTTCCTCTTCGGCCACAGCATGGGCTCCGCGTTCGGTCCGATGATCGCCGTCGACGACCCGGTGCGCGGCATCGCGGTGTACGGCGCGGCGGCGCGTACGTGGTTCGAGTACCTGCTCGACACGCTGCGGTACCAAGGGCTCGTCGCGGGCGACTCGTTCGAGAACGCCGACGAGAAGTCGCGCCAGGGGGCGCGGATGATGGCGCTCGTGATGCTCGAGAAAGAGTCGCCGGCCGAGGTGAAGGAGTCGCACCCCGAGCTCGCGCCCTACGTCGACGCGTACTTCCCGGGCGGGCTCTTCAACGGCAAGACGCTCGACTTCTGGCGGCAGTTGAACGACGTCAACTTCGCGTCGTACTGGAGTCGCATCGAGTGCCCCGTGCTCGCGGTCAAGGGCGCGAGCGACTTCGTCGTGTACGAGGCCGACCACAAGCTGATCGCCGACATCGTGAACCAGAAGCACCCGGGGAACGGGACGTTCGCGATCGCGCCGAACTCGGATCACTTGTTCCACGCGTTCGCGACCGAGCAGGAGAGCGTGCGCAACTTCCAGCACGGGACGTTCAGCAACTCGTTCACGACGGTGCTGAAGGACTGGATCGCGAAGGTGCGGGGGACGTAGGCGGCGCGCGGGTGCGTGGACGAGCGTGAGGGTCGCGTGGCATGCTGCGCGCCCGGAGGAACCGCATGTCGTCGCGATCGCACGTCACCCTCACGCTCCCGCTCGTCCTCACCGCGCTCGCCTCGTTCGCGCACGCCGACCTCAAGTACACGAAGCGCGAAGTGAAGATCCCGATGCGCGACGGCGTGCAGCTCTTCACCGCGATCTACGAGCCCGTCGGCGCGACGGAGCCGCTCCCGATCCTCCTCTGTCGCACGCCGTACTCCGTCGCGCCGTACGGCGACGGCAAGCTCAAGGACACGATCGGGCCGAGCGAGCTCCTCGAGCAGTCGGGCTACGTCGTCGCGTACCAAGACGTGCGCGGTTGCTACCTGTCGGAGGGCCAGTTCGTCGACGTGCGCCCGCACGTGCCGCACGCGCCCGACGTCAAGACGTGCAAGGCGATCGACGAAGCGACCGACACGTACGACACGATCGACTGGCTCGTCGCGCACGTCGCGAAGAACAACGGCAAGGTCGGCATGTGGGGCATCTCCTACCCCGGCTTCTACGCCGCCGCCGGCATGGTCGACGCGCATCCCGCGCTCGCCGCCGTCTCACCGCAGGCGCCGATCGGCGACTGGTTCTTCGACGACTTCCACCACCACGGCGCGCTCTTCCTCCCCCACGCGTTCAACTTCCTCGCGGGCTTCGGCCGCGCGCGTCCGACGCCGACGACGTCGCGTCCCGGTTCGCTCGTGCAGCACGGCACGCAGGACGGCTACGCGTTCTTCCTGCGGCTCGGTTCGCTCTCGAACGTGAACGAGCGGTACTTCCACGGCGAGATCGCGTTCTGGAACGACCTCGTCGCGCACCCCGACTACGACGCGTTCTGGGAGGAGCGCAACCTGCTCCCCGACCTGAAGCATGTGGCGCCCGCGGTGATGACCGTCGGCGGTTGGTACGACGCGGAGGACCTCTACGGCGCGCTCAACGTCTACCGCTCGATCGAGGAGAAGAACGCAGGCATCACGAACGTGCTCGTCATGGGCCCGTGGGCGCACGGCGGCTGGTCGCGCTCCGACGGCGATCAGCTCGGCGTCGCGCGCTTCGGCGCGAAGACGGGCGAGTGGTACCGCGAGAAGGTCGAGCTCGCGTTCTTCGAGCGCGCATTGAAGGGACAACAGGGCCCGCCGCTCCCCGAGGCGACCGTGTTCGAGACCGGCGCGAACGAGTGGCGCACGTTCGACGCGTGGCCGCCGTCGAGCACGGTCGAGAAGCTCCTCCCGCTCCATCCGAACGGACGCCTCGACTTCGAGACGCCGGCGCGGCGCGCGAGCCACGACGAGTTCACGAGCGACCCGAACGAGCCCGTCCCCTACACCGAGGCCGTCGCGATCGGCATGACGCGCGAGTACATGACCGACGACCAGCGCTTCGCGGATCGCCGGCCCGACGTCGTGTCGTACCAGACCGATCCGCTCGTCGACGACGTGACGTTCGCGGGCCCGCTCTCGGCGGAGCTCGTCGTTTCGACGTCGGGGACGGACTCGGACTGGATCGTGAAGCTCGTCGACGTGCTGCCCGACGACGCGAAGGATCCGCCGGACGTGCGCGCCGGGATGCACATGGGCGGAGCCGAGCTCCTCGTGCGCAGCGAGGTCCTGCGCGGTCGCTACCGCAACGGATACTCGAAGCCCGAGCCGTTCGTGCCGAACGAGCCGACGCGCGTGAACGTGAAGCTCCAGGACGTGCTCCACACGTTCAAGAAGGGCCACCGGATCCAGGTGCAGGTGCAGTGCACGTGGTTCCCGCTCGTCGACCGCAACCCGCAGACGTTCGTGAAGAACGTCTTCCTCGCGCAGCCCGAGGACTTCGTGAAGGCGACGCAGCGCGTGTACCTCGGCGGCGACAAGCCGTCGATGCTGCGCGTGCACGTGTTGCCGCGGCAGGGGTGAGGGACGGAGGGTGCGAGCCATTCACCGCACTTTCTGCGGCGAATAGGAGCCCGATTCGCCGCACGGCCCAAGGCGGGTTCGACGTCGGAGCTCTCCGCGCCCGGATCGGCGCGCGGACGCGACCGCCTTCGAGGGCGGAGCCGCGGCCTCCGAATCCGTCGCTCCGAACGTGCCTCGAACTCGCCGCACGCCCGCGTCCTCCGTACGCCTCCGCCCGAATCGCTCGCCGCCCACGGCGGCATCCCGCGCGCGCTCGGCCCCGTATGCTGTGCGCGGCTTCGACGCCTCCCATCCATCCATGCGCACGACCCCGATCCTCGCGTTCGCCTTCGCGCTGCTCCTCGCCGGATGCAGCTACTCCGTCTCGTCCTCGCACACGCTGCCGCCGAGCGCGAGTGCGCCGAGTTCGCCGGGCGCGACCGCCGACGCGACCGCGAGTTCCTCGAACACCCCGAGCGCCGGCACGACCGCCGCGCTCGACAACCCCGATTGGAAACCAACTTTGGAAAACAAGGACGACCTCAAGAAGCGCTTGACGCCGCTCCAGTGGGAAGTCACGCAGTCGTGCGGCACGGAGCGCGCGTTCCGGAACGAGTATTGGGACAACCACGAGCCCGGCCTCTACGTCGACGTCGTCGACGGGACGCCGCTCTTCAGCTCCGCCGACAAGTTCGACTCGGGCACGGGCTGGCCGAGCTTCACGCGCCCGCTCGACGAGAAGGTCGTCGTGCGCAAGGGCGACGGATCGCACGGCATGGAGCGCGTCGAAGTGCGCTCGAAGAACGCGGACTCGCACCTCGGACACGTGTTCGACGACGGTCCGAAGCCGACGGGCGAGCGTTTCTGCATGAACTCGGCGTCGATGCGCTTCGTGCCGCTCGCCGAGATGGAGAAGCAGGGCTACGGCGCGTGGATCCCGCGCGTCACCGGCAAGCCCGCGCCGAAGAAGGCGGACGGCGAGCCGAAGTCGACGAGCGACGCGGCGAAGGCGACCGAGACCGACGTCGCGATCCTCGCGGGCGGCTGCTTCTGGGGCATGGAGGAGCTGATCCGCAAGGAACCGGGCGTGCTCGAGGTCGAAGCGGGGTACACGGGCGGTTGGCTCGAGAACCCGAAGTACGACGACACGCACGACAGCAAGAGCGGGCACGCCGAGGCGGTGAAGATCACGTTCGACCCGCAGAAGACGTCGTATGGGAAGCTGCTCGACTTCTTCTTCAAGATCCACGACCCGACGACGAAGGACCGGCAGGGCAACGACGTCGGCACGCAGTATCGCTCGGCGATCTTCTACGCGAACGACGCGCAGAAGGCGGAAGCGGAGAAGGCGATCGAGCGAGCGCAGAAGTCGGGCCGGTGGAAGAAGCCGATCGTGACGACGCTCGAGAAGGCGGGGACGTGGTGGAAGGCGGAGGAGTACCACCAGGACTACTTGCAGAAGCACCCGGGCGGGTACACGTGCCACTACATCCGCGACTGAGTGCGCGGGACACGACCAACGCGATGGAGCGAGCCGGCGCGAGTCGGCTCGCTGCGTTTGCCCTCGGATGGTCGTCCGCCAGGAGCACTCGACGTGGCTCGTCGACGCTTGCCCGGAGGAGCCGTCGACGAGGCCGGCGGAGTCCTCACCCCGCGAACGGCCGCACGTCGACCCGCGTGCTGTACAGCACGCTCCCGTTCCCGAGGTCGCTCACCTCGCCGCTGACGAGCGCGTTCACGCCGACGCCTTCCGGGATCTCGCTCCGCCGCGGCAGTCCGTCGACGCGCACCGCGCGCCGCGGCGTGTGCTCGCAGAGCTCGACGCGCAGCGTCACGCTCGCGCGCGCGTTCGAGAGCGTCACGAACTCGCCCGCGGCGACCCCGAGCGCCTCCGCGTCGCGCGGGTTCACGTGCACGCGCGAGGGGCCATCCTTCCGCGCGTGCCGCGCGCTGTGCGAGTACGTCGAGTTGTGCGTGTTCACGCTCGGGCACGAAAGCAGCACGAACGCGCCGCCCTCGCCGCACCAATCGTCGGGCACGAACGTCGCCATCGCGGGCTGACCGGCGGCGCGCAGCGTCTCGCTGACGAGCTCGACCTTCCCGCTCGGCGTGCCCCAGCCTTCGCGCGCGACCTCGCGCGGCTTCACGGGCTTCCCCGTCGCGAGCGCGTCGAGCTCGTCGTCCGAAAGGCGCGGCCGGCTCGCTTCGAGGAGCTCGCGACACACGCTCTCCGCCGTGACGTCCCAACATTCGCGCGGCAGGTCGAGCGCCTTCGCGAGCCCCGCGAACGTCTCGACGTTGCTGCGCGGACCCGCGCTCCCCGCGCTCGGCGGCCACGTCCCGCCCGGCGCCTTCACCGCGGGCTGCGCGTGCTGCATCCAACGATGACCGTAGCTGCGATACACGTCCTCGTGCTCCGGGAACATCGTCGCGGGGAGCACGACGTCGGCGAGCTCCGCCGTCTCCGTCAGGAAGTGCTCGTGCACGACGACGAAGAGGTCGTCGCGCGCGAGACCGCGCCGCACGAGCGCGCTCTCAGGGAGCACGACCGCCGGGTTGTGGCACCACACGAACACGGAGCGGAAGCGGCCCGCGCAGAGCTCGCGCCCGACCTGCACGTGCGTCACCGGCGCGTTCGGCGCACTCTCCGGCCGCAGATCCGGCCGGATCACGGCGTCCTCCGCGAGCCCGAAGTGCGCGAAGCTCTCGAAGTGCACGCGGTCCGCGTGCCCGAGCACCGCCGCCATCGAACACACCGCGCGCATGCTCATCCCGCCGTTGCGCCGCCGCGCGAAGCCGATCCCCGTCTTCACGAACGGCCGCTCGGCGCGCATCAGGAGCCCCGCGAGCTCCGTGATCGACTTCGGGTCGAGCCCCGTGATCTTCGACGTGATCTCGAGGTCGCAGCGCTGCCGCACGTGCGCTTCGAACGCGTCGGCGCCGACGCACTCTTCGACGAGGAATTCCTGGTCGACCTCCCCCACCTCGAACGCGATGCGCGCGATGCAGAGCGCGAGCGCCGCGTCCGTGCCCGGCTGCACGATCACGCCGAACCCGCCCCACCGTTCGAGCGCGCGGATCGTCTCCGTGCGCCACACGTCGATCGCGACGACGGGGACGCCGCGCGCGAGGAGCGCTTTCACCTTCGGCTGCAGGTGTTGGTGCGTGCGGACCATGTCGCAGCCCCACAACACGAGCAGGTCGCAATCGACGACGGACTCGACGTCGGGCCCGAGACAGCGCCCGAGCACGGCCTCGAACCCCGCGGTCCCCGTCGCATCGCAGACGCCGCCGTCGTGGAAGGTCGCGCCCATGGCGTGGAACATCCGCTGCGGGAACTTGCGCTGCACGAGCCCCATCGAGCCGCCGTACGAGAGCGCGAGCACGTCGGGCCCGAGGTGCGGCCGCACGCGCTCGACGATGCGCGCGAGCGCTTCGTCCCACGTCGCGGGCCTGAACTCGCTCCGCTTCGTCCCGTCCGCGCGCACGAGCGGCGTGAGCAGTCGATTCGGCGCCGTGAGCAGCTCGCCGTAGAGCTGCGTCTTGCCGCAGAGGACGCCCTGCGACCAACCGTGCTCGGGGTTGCCTTTCAAACGCGCGAAGCCGCCGTGCTCGTCGCGCTCGACGAGCACGCCGCAGGCGTCGGGACAGTCGAGCGGGCAGGTCGTTCGCGTGAGCAGGTCCATGCGCGGAACTCCGGAGGCGCAGAGCGTAGGTTCGCGCGAGCGACCCCGCCAGCGCGATCGACTCCGCTCGCCCGAGCGAGCGCGAACGCTCGATGCGCGAAACGTCGGACCCTCGCTCGAAGCACGGAACCGGCGCGCGCGAGCGCTCGCGATCCCGTGGGAACGCTCCCTCCCGACGCTGGAATGCGGAGGAGCGCGCGCGAATCTGGACCGCGCGAAGATCGGCGCATGGAGCGCACCCAGCATCGCGCCGATCGCAGCTACCCTGAGAGGCCCGGCCCCGGCGCGCAGCTCGTGGCACTGCCCGTGCAGGTGCGACGCCGACCTGGCCATGGAGTCTGCATGAATCGTCTCGCCTTCTTCGCACTCTTCCCGACGCTCCTGCTTCCCCTCGCCTGCGACCACCGCTCCGATCCGCCCGTCGCGATGCCGTCGCAGCTCGTCGCCGGCCCCGGCGCGCCGGCGAACCTCGCGTACGCGTCGCCGAACCCGATCTACAGACAGGGCCATTCGATCGCGCCCAACACGCCGACCGTCGACGGAACGGTCACGCAGTGGAGCGTGTCGCCCGCGCTTCCCGCCGGTCTCACGCTCGACCCGGCGACGGGCGTGATCGACGGCCGACCGCAAGCGCTCGCGCGTCCGAACGGCTACACGATCACCGCGAGCAATGCGAACGGCTCGACCTCGACGAACCTCTCGATCCGCATCGTACCGTTCGCGCAGGAGCTCGACCCGCACCACGACGGTCAGGCGCCCAGCGTGCACCTCGTTTCCCTCGCATGGGGCCGGCTCGTCGACGTCTACGACACGAGCACGAGCGGCGAACACCGCCTCGTCGCGCGCGCGCTCCCGATCGGCGAGGACGTGCAGACCGACGCGGCGGACTACGAGCTCTCGACGCAGCTCTTCACCGGCCTCGACGAGCTCGTCGTCCGGCACGAGCTCGGCACCGCCGCGTTCGAGGTCGCCTACGACCGGCTGCAGACGACGCTCGTGCCCGTCTCGACCGCCGATCCGCTCGGACTGCCGCCGTTCACGCTGCTGCCCCGCAATGCGGTGCTCGTCGCCCGCTTCGACGACCTGCTCGACGCGAACACCGTGGCCGCCGACACGCTGCGGCTCGTCGCGAACGGCAACGTCGCGCCGCTGCGCGTCCTCCCGGACGCGAACCACGTCGGGCTCGCCGACCCCGACGGCGACGGACGCTTCACGGCCTACCCCACGCGCGTGCTGCTCGACCCGGCGCTGACCTGGATCGACTTCAACGCGACGCAGGGCGCCGTGCCGCTCCAGCCCGAAGGGCTTCCGCCGTCGCAGAGCACGAATGTCGCGAACGTGGTGCTGCGCATCCCGACCGTGACGCACGCGCCGAGCGGTCAGACTCGCGTGCTCGCGAATCTCGCGGGACACGCGCTCGCAACCACGAGCAACGGCCCGGTCGATCTCGGCGCGCCGACGCACGACGTCGTGCGCGGACTGCGCAGCGGCGGGCCGACCGACGTCACGGGTGATGCGTTCGAGGGCTACCTGCGCGACCTCGAACCGCCGCGGCTCGCGGGCGCGCTTCCCGGGAGCATCGTGAGCGCGACGCCCGACGCGGGCCGCGGCCGCGGCCGCTACGTGATCGCGTTCGCGTACGACTCCGCGGGCTGCGCGGCCGCCGCACGGCGCGGCGACGTGCTCGTGCAGCCGAATCGCTGGATGGTGGTCGTCGAGGACGGCGCGCCGCCGTCGGGGAACCTCGTCACCGGCGTCCGTGTGCGGATGATCACGGGCTTCGAGCCCGCGCTCGCCGGCGCGCGCCTGAACACGCGCTTCGATCCCGCGACGGACCTGACGCGCGCGCCGTGCTTCCTCACGACGACCCTCGACGGGGCGGGTTTGCCCGCGGCCGGGATCGATCCAGGTGGGCAGCTCTATGCGAAGTTCAGCGAGCCGATCGCGCGCGGCGACATCGCCGCACACGACGGGCTCTTCCTCGCGCGCGTGCAGACGAGCGCGAGCGGTGCCGACGTCGTGCCCGCGCAGATCACCCTCGGCCCGGACGCAGCCGTCGCGACGCTCTGGCCGCTCGTACCGCTCACGCACGCACCGGGAGCGAGCGAGTCGTACTGGCTGAACGTCGTCGGCGGAGCGCGCGGGCCGCGCGACCTCGCGGGCAACCCCGTCGCCGCACCCACGGTGCAGATCCCGCTCCATCTGAACCCGACCGCGCCCGCGAGCGCGACGGGCGGCCTGGTGTTGCGTTTCGACTCGAGCGACGAGGTCGGCAATGACGCTCGTCCGGAGTTGCGCGGCCAGTTCCTCCTCGACTTCGCCCGTGGCACGGTCCGCCCTCGCCCCGTGACGCACTTCGCGGCGCGCGTCGACCGTTCGCAGACGATGCCGAGCTTGATGGCGGTCTTCCCGCCGGGCGTGCAGGGACCGCTGAACCCGCTCGGCAGCAGGCTGCAGACGTTGTGGCGCTACTGCGACGCGGGCTTCGGACTGCTGGACGAGACGTACCACAACGTCGACATCGAAGGGCTCGCATGGGCCCCGCGCGGCGGCAACGCCGTCGCGGACCAGTTCACGCAGTTCGAGATCCGGCTCGCGCACTCGAAGCACCTGCCGGACGAATCGCTCGACGCAGTCTTGCTTCCGAACTTCCCGAACTCCGGCCTCGAGCCCACGTTCGCGGACAACCTGCTCGACCCGGCGCAGGACCCGCAGAGCGTCGTCCATCCGCGCGCACGCGGTTACACCGTCAATCCGGCCGAGCGGTACGTGAACGCGGGCGGCACGTGGATGATGCCGTTCCCGCTGAACCGCGGCCTGCCCGCGAACCAGCGCGCGTACTACACCTGGCGCGACACGGCCGTGTTGGCGAAGGGCGCGCCGTTCGACTCCCCGGGCGCGGAGCTGCTCAGCGTGATCCGCACGTTCGGGCTTCCGGCCACGCCGGGCGTGCCCTACCCGACGGGGAACGTCCCGACGATCGGGCTCCCGCTGCTGACGGAGTTCCGGTGCTTCCCCGACGCCGGCGCGCTCGGTCTGAACTCGTTCGACGTGTGCCTCGCGACCTTCAGCTCCGCGAAGCCGAGCTTCCGCGCGTTCTCGACCGGCGGGGTCAACTCGTCGGGCACGATCGTCGCGGTGAACCCCGACGCGGCGACGATCGCGACGGGCGGCTTCAACCCGTCGTCGAACCCGCCGGGCAGCCCGACGCTCGGAACGGACGACACGTTCTTCCTCGGCGAGATGAGCCTCGTCACCCGCATCAGCCGCGCGCACACGATCTTCTTCGACGCGGGAGCGACGGCGACGTTCGCGGTGCCGCTGCTCGTCCCAGGCTCACTGCCTCCGGGCACGAGCGTCCAGCTCGCCTTCCGCGGAGCGTCGCTCGTCACGGGTCCGGCGAACAACGCCTCGAACGACGCGCGAACGGTCGACTTCTACGGGATGCCCCGCCCCACGACGCTGCCGCCCGCAGGTGGGAGCATCGCGTTCCCGGGCAACGACTCGACGTTCCGAGCCTCGACCGCCGCCGTGACGGGCGCGCGCTACCTGCAGACGCGCATCACGTTCGTCTCGAACGCCGCGACGGGCGCCGTGCCGGAGATCAGCGCGCTCGGACTCGCGTGGACGCGCTGATCTAGCTCGCGAGGATCTTCCGCAGCGCGTCGAGGTCGTTTCCGATCTCGACGCGCTGCACGCGTTCCTGCAGGAGTCGCGCGAGCGCGTCCGGCAGCGGCGACGGCGCGAAGCCCGCGCGCGCGAGCGGCGCGTCGATCACCGCGCCGAACTTCGCCGGATGCGCGGTCGCGAGGAACACGCCCGTCTCACCGGGCTCGAGCCGCATGCGGAGCACGCGGTGCGCGACCGCGGTGTGCGGACAAGCGCGGTAGCCGGCGCGCGCGAGCCGCACGAGCTCCTCCTCCGTCTCCTCGTCGGTCGTGCTCTCCGCGCGAACGACGCGGGCCAGGTGCGCGCGATCGCCGTCGAACAACCGCTCGATGCGCTCCCAGTTGCTCGGCGCGCCGACGTCCATCGCGTTCGAGAGCGTCGCGACGGTCGGGCGCGGCTCGTAGCGCCCGCCCGCGAGGTAGCGCGGCACGACGTCGTTCGCGTTCGTCGCGGCGACGAACGCGCGCACGTCGAAGCCGAGTTCGCGCGCGTAGAGCCCCGCGCACAGGTTGCCGAAGTTCCCGCTCGGCACCGCGATCACCGGCGCCGCGTGGACGCCGCGCGCGCGCAGCGCCGCCAGGGCTTCGAGGTAGTAGAGGACCTGCGCGAACACGCGCGCGAGGTTGATCGAGTTCGCGGACGCGAGCCCGTGCCGCGCGACGAGCTCCGGCTCCGCGAACGCGCGCTTGACGAGCGCCTGGCAGTCGTCGAAGGCGCCCGCGACCGCGACGGCCGTCACGTTGCCGCCGAGGCACGCGAGCTGACGCTCTTGCAGCGGCGAAACGCGGCCGAGCGGATAGAGCACGACGACGCGCACGCCCGCGCGGCCGTGGAACGCGCTCGCGACCGCCGCGCCCGTGTCGCCCGACGTCGCGGTCAGGATCGTGCGCGGCCCGCGCGCGGGCACGCGCTCGAGCACGGCGGCGAGGAAGCGCGCGCCGAAGTCCTTGAACGCGAGCGTCGGCCCGTGCGTCAGCTCGAGCGCGAACGTGTCGTCCGCGAGCGCGACGAGCGGCACGGGGAAGTCGAACGCCTCGTCGACGATGCACGCGAGCTCGGCGCGCGGGAGCTCGTCCCCCACGAGGCGCGCGAGCACCTCCGCGCAGCGTTCGCGCCACGGAACCGCGAGCAGCGCGTCGACGTCGGCGAAGCGCGGCCAGCGCTCGGGGACGAAGAGCCCGCCGTGCTCCGGCGTCGAACCCGCCGCGGCCGCGAGGAACGTCGAGCGATCGGCGCTCGAGCGCGTCCCGACGAGCTTCACAGGAGCCGCGCTCCGACGCGATCGAGGCGGCACGGCCGCACGACGCTCGCGACGCCCGCGTCCGCGAACGCGCGACGCATCGCGTCGGCGACGGCGGCGACGTCGCGCTCCTCCGCGAGCGCGAAGGTCGCCGGGCCCGAGCCCGACAGCGTGCACGCGAGCGCGCCCGAAGCGAGCGCCGCGCGCTGGACGTCGCGGAAACCGCGCACGAGCCGCGCGCGGTGCGGCTCCGCGATCACGTCGACGAGCGTCTCGCGCAGGAGCGCGCGCTCGCCCGTGTGCAGCGCGTGCACGAAGCCCGCGACGAGCTGCGCCCACTCGACCGCGACGGAGCGCGGGAGCTCCTTCGGCAGCACGGCGCGCGCGTCGCGCGTCGCGACCTCGAGCTCCGGCTGCGCGAGCGCGAAGGCGAGACCGTCCGGGAACGGCAGCGCGCGCGTCGCGCCGGACGCGAGGCAGAGCTGCAGCCCGCCGAGCAGGATCGGCGCCGCGTTGTCGAGGTGGACGGAGCCCGACGCTTCACCCTCGAGCCTCCCCGCGAGCTCGAGCAGCTTCGCACGCGTGAACGGCTCCCCAGCGAACGCGTTCCACGCGACGAGCGCCGCGACCCCCGAGCTCGCCGACGAACCGAGGCCGCTGTTCAGCGGCATGCGTTTCTCGAGCACGACGCGCGAAGGCGGGAGCGCGCGCCCGAGCTCCGCTTCGAAGAAGCGCCGCGCCTTGACGACGAGGTTGTCGCCGGGATCCTTCGGCAATCGATGCGCGAACGCGCCCGCGCACTCGAAGCGGTCCGTCGCGCTCGCTTCGATCGTGACGCGGTCGCCGAGGAGCTCGCCGCCGATCGGTTCGACCGCCGCGCCGAGCACGTCGAAGCCGACGCCGACGTTGCCGATCGACGCCGGCGCGAACGCGGTGACGCGCGTCACGCGGCGCTCCACGTCGCGAGCGACAGCACGTCGGAGAGCACGCCGGCCGCGGTGACGTCCGCGCCCGCGCCGTACCCGCGGATCACCATCGGGCGCGGCGAGTAGTGGTCCGTGAGGAACGCGAGCGCGTTCTCGCCGCCCTTGACGCCGCGGAGCGGATGGTCGGGGCCCGCTTCGACGAGGCCGATCGTCGCGCGTCCGTCCTCGATGCATCCGGCGAAACGCAGCGCGGCGCCGCGCTTCGCGAGCTCCGTCGCGCGCGCTGCGAACTCCGCGTCGAGCGCGGGCAGGCGATCGAGGAACGCGTCGACGCCGCCGCTCGCGTCGAAGGACTTCGGCAGGACGCCCTCGACGACGACGTCCTCGGGCTCGAGCTCGATCCCGACCTCGCGCGCGAGGATGAGCACCTTGCGCGCGACGTCGCGGCCGGAGAGGTCCTCGCGCGGATCGGGCTCGGTGAAGCCCTTCTCGCGGGCCTCGCGCAGTGCCTCGGAGAGCCGCGCACCCTCCTCGATGCGCCCGAGCAGGTACGACATCGATCCCGAGAGCACGCCCTCGATCCGACGCACGCGATCGCCGCTCGCGACGAGCCCTTTCAGCGTGCCGATCACGGGCAGGCCCGCGCCGACGTTCGTCTCGTAGAGGAAGCGCCGCTGCCGCGCGCGCGCGAGGCGCCGGAGCTCGCGCCAGTACGCCTGCGACGACGCGTTCGCGACCTTGTTCGCGGTGACGACGTGCAAGCCCGCCTCCATCGCCGCTCCGTAACGCGCCGCGAGCTCGCCGCTCGCCGTGCAGTCGACGAGCACGGGACACACGAGCCTGCGCTCCGCGACGAACGCGAGCACGCGGTCGAGCTCCGACGGCATGCGCTCCGCCGCGAGCCGAACCGCGGCCTTGTCGGGTTCGATCCCCTTCTCGTCGAGCACGAGCGTCTTGCTGTTCGCGACGCCCGCGATGCGCAGCCGGACGCCGCGGCCGATCAAGCGCTCGCGCTGCGCGCCGATCTGCGCGAGCAAGCGCGCGCCGACGCTGCCGGTTCCGAACACGAAGAGGTCGATCGTCTCGGGCGTGCGGAAGAACGCGTGGTGCGCATGACGGAGCGCGCGTTCGCCGTCGCTCGCGAGGATCACGGCGCTGATGCTGCGCTCGGACGCGCTCTGCGCGATCGCGACGACGTTGACCGCGACCTCGGCGAGCGAGCGGAAGAACGTGCCCGCGGCGCCCATGCGCGTGCGCATGCCGTCGCCGACGACGGAGAGCACGGAGAGCCCGTCGCGCCGCTCGATCGGATCGATGCGGCCGAGGCGACGCTCCGGCTCGAACGCGCGCTCGAGCGCGGCGACGGCGCGCGCGCCGTCCTTGCCGGTCACGCAGAGCGAGATCGCGCACTCGCTCGACGCCTGCGAGATCAGGATCACCGAGATCGACGCCTCCGCGAGCGCGCCGAACGCGCGCGACGCGACGCCGGGGATGCCCGCGATGCCCGTGCCCGTCACGTTCAAGAGCGCGACGTCGCCGAGCAGCGTGAGCCCGCGCACGCCCTGCGCCGCGGGCGCCGCCTTCGCGCGCACGATCGTGCCGGGTTTCTCCGGCGCGAAGCTGTTGCGCACGGCGACGGGGATCTGCTTGTCGCGCGCGGGTTGGATCGTCTTCGGATGGAGCACCTTCGCGCCGAAGTACGAGAGCTCCATCGCCTCCTCGAACGACACCTCGGGCACGCTGAACGCTTCCGGCACGAGGCGCGGATCCGCGGAGTAGATGCCGTCGACGTCGGTCCAGATGTCGCACAGGCGCGCATCGAGCGCGTGCGCGGCGATCGCGGCGCTCCAGTCGGAACCGCCGCGGCCGAGCAGCACGGTGCGGCCCTCGGCGTCGCCCGCGAAGAAGCCCGGGAGGATCAGGAGCCGCTCGCCGCCTGCACGGAGCTCGCTCCACCGCGCGTGGATCCATGCGAGGTCCGGAGCGGCTTCGAGGCAGTCGCCGTTCGCGCGCACGAACTGCGCGGGATCGAGCTCGCGCGGCGCGAGCCCGCGGGCGCGCGCGAGTTCGGCGAGGATCGCGCACGACGCGCGCTCGCCGAGGCTCGAGAGCTTCGCGACGACGAGCGGCGGTGCCTCGCGCAGGAGCTGCACGCCTTGGAGCAGGCGCTCGTACTCGCGCGTGATGCCGTCGAGCGCGGACTCGAGTCGCGCGCGCGCTTCGTAGGCGAGCGCGCTCCCGATCTCCGCGACGACCGCGGCGTGGAGCGCGCGAAAGCGTTCGACGAACGGTCCGGGCGCCGCGCCGTCCTTCGCTTGCCGCGCGGAGTCGAGCAGGTGGTTCGTGACCCCGGTGACGGCGGAAGCGACGAGGCACACGCGCTCGGCGGCGAGCGCCTCGTGCACGAGGTCGATCACGCGCCGCATGCGCGCGGCGTCGCCGACGGACGTGCCGCCGAACTTCATGACGCGGAAGGACGCGGCGGAGGGAGAGTTGGCGGTCATCGGGAGGAGGCCTGGACGTCGGTGCAAGCGCGCGAGCGCGCCGTGATCGACCGGAGCGGCCCCATTTCTAGAGGATCGGTGCGCGGGGTGGAAATCCGTTCCCGCCGCGACGACTCACTCGACCGGCGACGGGCGGCGGCGCACGCCGTCCTGGAGGAAGTCGTTCAACTCCCCCTCGCGCACGTCGACGAGCGTCTCCTGCGCATCGAAGAAGAGCACGAGGCCGCGCAGGTGCCGCGCGAGGTCGTCGTAGGACGCCTGCGCGGATCCGCCGTGATCGAGCGGCACGCGGACCGACACGCCGCGCGCGCCGTCCTCGCTCCAACCCCAGGCGAGCGCGAGGCCGTCCTCCTTCCACTCCCACACGTAGATGGGCGCGCCGAGCGCTTTCAACGCGCCGTCGAGCTTCGTCGTGCCCGGCACCATCGACGCGACGACGCCGCGCCGCGGCGGGAGGTTCACGGTCGAGCGCGCGAAGTCGAAGCTGACGCAGGACGTGCCCGCGAGCGCGACGAGGAGGAGGAACGCGAGCTTCAATCGCGCTCCACGTCCATCCACGGCATCGAGTAGGCGGCGCCGTCCGCCTCGAGCGACTTCCCGACGTGCGTCAGGACGTCGTGCTCGTCGAAGAAGAGCCACGCGCGGTCCTGGCGGGTGTCCTGGTTCAAGAACGTGACGACGATCAGCGTGAAGCCCGCGCGCTTCGTCGTCGTGTAGTCGTAGCGGTACGCGGTGCGCTTGCCGAGCTGCACGACCTCGTGCGGCGAGCCGAGCTCTGCGGTGACGTCCTTCGCGGTCGTCGTGCCGGGGACGAGCGTCGCGAGCTTCTTCTCGACGAGCGGCACGTTGACCGTGTCGCGCGAGATGAAGCACGCGGGAGCGAGGAGGAGCGGGAGAGCGAGGAGCGCGACGGTGGAACGCATGGCGGATGGGATACTCGATCGACCCGCTGGGATCCACTCGCGCCGAGCGAGCGCGTCACGGATCCTGCGCGAAGGGGAAGTCGGGGAACGGGACGTCTCCCTGCACCACCACGGCCTCGCCGTGCGCTGCCGCGGCGCGCACACGCTCGACCGTCACGAGCTCCACGTCCGTGCTCGTGTGGTACGGCTTCGTGCGCCACACCACGAATCCCCCGCCCGGCGCGCGGCGTTCGAGCGCTTCCACGAGGCCCCAATTCCAAACGGGGACGTCTTCCTCCGCGCCCGCGACGTCGGGCGGATCGACGATCGCTACGGGGGTCGCCGCCGGCGTCTCCGCGCGCTTCCTGCACGCGAACTCGACTAGGCGTTCGGCACGCTTGCCCGCCTCGGCGTACTCCTCGACGTCGCGCAGCTGATCCGCGCCCCACGCCGTCCCGAGCGCGAGCACGACGCCGAACGTCCACGGCATCCACGTCCGCGCCGCCCACGCGCCGAGCGCGAGCGCCGCGCACGCCGAGCCGAAGTACGCGTAGCGCTGCGTGAACCCGGTCGAGAGCACGGGCAGGACGAGGTCGAGCGCGACCGCGACGAGCGCGAAGCGCGCGAGCGCGTTCCCACGCACGAGGATCCACGCGGCGAGCGCGCCGAGCACCGCGAAGAGGAGCCCCGCGCCCGCGAGCCCGCCGGCGCCGGGATGCGCGCGCAGGAACTCGACGACGTTCGCGCGCACGAGTTCGGGGACGAGCGCGAGCGACGCCTTGACGACGTTCGCGGGCAGCGAGTCGAGGCTCTTGAGCCCGTGATGGCGCTCGGGGCGGAGGAACGCGCTGTAGACGACGTAGAGGAGCGCCGCGAGGACGACGAGCGC
>JAXMBZ010000016.1:0-117574 GCA_046349615.1 Planctomycetota bacterium | reverse complement strand
CTTGGGTGTGCCGTGAGAGCTTCCACCGAACGGTGTGCAGGAACGTCGAACTCGCCGAGCTGGGCGCCGTGGACAAGCGCACCAAGCGCCGTGCTCGGCGCAACGCGGTCCTGTGCACGCTCGAGGAGCACGGCTTGGTCAGAAGAACCCGAGGCGGTAGGCCATGGTCGCAGCCGGAACCGGAAAGTCAGGCGTGAACACCACATAGGGATGAATGCCAGGAACATAGTTGTTTTGTCTTCTGGAGCGAAAAGCGCTGTGGCGAAGCCTCGCGATCGGACTGGACAGTCGTATCCCCACCGGCCGATTCAAGAGGGCAGAGGCCAGTCGGTCTCGGTTGGCTAAACATCCCAGAGAGCAAGCGACCGGCGGCAATAAAAAAGGCAACGAAAGAGGCTCTGCAGGCTGCCTGCAAGGGGATGAAGTAGGCTATTCATGCAAGAAACAATGCAACGCACGACAAGGTCTGTGGCTCAAGGGGGTCGCACACGAACGAGGTGCGGCGGGTGGCTTCGTGCAGAATGCTGGCATGCTTGGTTGGTTGGGGGTGCCGCGTTTAGTTCGACTGCCAGCGAGCTTGACGGTGATTCTTCAGGGAACGTTACAAGGAGCGGTGGCCGTGCCGGCCAGCAAGCCTCCAGACACACCAGGGCGGGACTGCTTACATGTACAATGCTCGTTGGGCATTCATGCCTTGCGCTTCTTGGGTGTGATGGAGCACGGAACGGAATGACGGAAGTTCATGACAAGAACGGAAGGCTCATCGGCCAGGGAGTTGTTGTAGACGGAGTGCGAGAAGGGCTATGGACAAGTTACTTTGACGAGACTGGTTCACTATTCTCTCAGGGGGTGTATCTAAAGGGTAGGCAGACGGGGTTGTGGATCGGCTGGCACTCGAATGGCAATGTGCGGTTTAGGGGCGAGTATGCCGAAGGAAAGAAGAACGGCCTTTGGGAGGAATGGTACGACAACGGAGGTCGGATGAGTGTCGAGCATTATAGGAATGATACGCTCGATGGGGATGCTTGCTATTGGCGCGATAGCGGAAGTGTTGTGAAGCGCGGACAATTCCAGAATGGGGTGGGCGTGGGTACCTGGATGTTTGTCTCGGAAACAGGATACGAGTCGCGAGTGGACGTCTCCAGGCAGTAGAGGCGGTGGCGTGACGTCGTGTAGGTGATTGAGGAATACGGTGCCAGAAATACGGTGCCAGAGCACTTCTTCACCGGATAGCGGTTCCGCTGGAGCGCGCGCATCGTGCTCCTCACGCGTGTACCGTCGCCCGCCTGGGAGGTGCAGGAATCCAGAGACACGAGAGCACCTCTTGGAGCTAAAGCGACCCGTGTCCCTTGAGAATACGGTGCCAGAGCACTTCTTCACCGGATAGCGCTTCCACTGGAGCGTGCGCACCGTGCTCCTCACGCGAGTACCGTCGCCCGCCTGGGAGGTGCAGGAATCCAGAGACACGAGCGCACCTCGTGGAGTTGAAGCAACCCGTGTCTCTTGGGCCTGCGTCGGAGCTGGCGGGCGCGACCGGCAAGCTGGTGAAGAAGTGCTCTGGCACCGTATTCCCGGCCTCGACCTCCCCGCCGCGGTGTCTTGGCTACAATGGCGCGTGTGAAGCAGGCATCGGCTCGCTCAAGATGCACGCTCATCACCTCGCGACGGCTGCGGTCCGCGGTGAGGAGTGGTCGTGCGACGACGTGGACGCTGCACGCGCGGAGGTCAACGCGCGCGTGCGGCGAAACGGCTTGTCCGCCGACGACATGTGGAGCCCGCGGCGAGTGTTTGGTGAGCGCGAGCGTGAGCAGCTCTGGAGCCGCTATCGCGAACAAGAGGCGCGTGAGCGCGCGGCGCGGGGCCCGGAGCTCGGCGCCGAGCTCGAGCGTCTGGAGCCAGCCTCCGTGGACCGGCGAGCGATCGCAAAGGCCCCGGAGGAGGAAGGTCTGGTCCGTTACCGAAGGCGGTGGATTCGTCCGCCCATTCGAGGCCGAAAGGTGTCACGCAAAGGGTGCGGCCCACAGCCGATGCCCCTTGCATGCAGCAGAATGCGGAAGTGGCTTAAACTGAAACTAGTTGGCACCGACGCCGTGCAGTACATGGCAAGGATGATGCGGATGATCCCGAGTCGACTGTTCTGTTGGTGCGCCGTGTATGCGTGCGCTGGGGCCCTGTGGGTGACTAGCTGTGGAGGTGATGAATGCTGTAGCAGGGCAGCGCTCCAGTTTGGGGACATTCCTCTGTTCCTGGAGATCTACAGGGTAAAGATGGGAGGGTATCCGGAGACGCTTGGGGAACTGTGTCTCAGTCAGGGAACGTACTCAACGCCATTGCCAAGAGTTCCAATGGACTGCTGGGGCCATCCATTTGTATATCACAAGTCTGGCGTGGATGAGTACATTCTGCTATCACTCGGAAGAGACGGAATGCCGGGTGGTGTTGGGGAAGACAAAGACATGAACTGTCTGTTGGTGGGGCAAAGTCCTCTGGAAATTCGGGCAATGGTAGAGTCGGCCGAGGCACCTGAAAACAAGTAGGTGCCGCCAGGAAATGTGTGAAGCGATGCGACTGGATCGCGCCGAGTGTTGGACGCGATGTGGCGCATGTGCAGTCAGAATACGGTGCCAGAGCACTTCTTCACCGGATAGCGCTTCCGCTGGAGCGTGCGCATCGTGCTCCTCACGCGTGTACCGTCGCCCGCCTGGGAGGTGCAGGAATCCAGAGACACGAGAGCACCTCTTGGAGCTAAAGCGACCCGTGTCCCTTGGGCCTTCGGCGGAGCTGGCGCGCGCGATCGGCTATCTGGTGAAGAAGTGCTCTGGCACCGTATTCCGTGCGGCGCGCGCGCCAGCTCTTCGGGCGCGTCACGGTCGGGATCGCGCACAACGCGGCGAAGAAGACGCTGTTCACGGCGGAGGAGCGGGTGCGGCTCGCGCGGGAAGCGCTCGCGGAGTTCGGCGGCGTCGAGGTCGAGCTGATCGAAGGGCTCTCCGTCGACGCGGCGGAGAAGCTCGGCGCGGACGTGCTCGTGCGCGGGGTGCGGAGCGGGACGGACTTCGACTTCGAGGTGCAGATGGCGCTGACGAACCGCGCGATGCTGCCGCGGATCGACACGGTCTTCTTCGTGCCGGCGCCGGAGTTCGCGCACGTGTCGAGCACGCTGGTGCGCCAGATCGCGGAACTCGGCGGCGATGCGGCGCCGTTCGTGCCGGCGAACGTGGCGCGGGCGCTCGCGAAGAAGCTCGGGTGAACACGGTGCCAGAGCACTTTGTCACCGGATAGCACGGTTGCAGGAGCGCGCTCCTCGACCGTCCTCCGTTTCTGACGCGCCGCGCGGCTCGTCCGTGCGCTGGAAGCGAAGCTAAAAGGAGATCCGTGGAGAGCGATGCTCCGGGAGCTCTCATCGGAGCGCGTGAGCGTGACGGGCTACGTGGTGAAAAGTGCTCTGGCACCGTATTCCCCCGCGCGACCGGCAAGCTGGTGAAGAAGTGCTTTGGCACCGTATTCCTGCGAGGTCGCGTTGCCGCGCTGGTGCGCGCGCCTGAAGCGCAGCCTGGTGGCGCTGAACGAGTGCCGTGCTCGGTCCAGTCGAGGAGGATGGACGGCGAGCGAACTTGACGCCTCGCTGCCGCGGGGGGACCATTGGGTGTGCCGTGAGAGCTTCCACCGAACGGTGTGCAGGAACGTCGAACTCGCCGAGCTGGGCGCCGTGGACAAACGCGCCAAGCGCCGTGCTCGGCGCAACGCGGTCCTGTGCACGCTCGAGGAGCACGGCTTGGTCAGAAGAACCCGAGGCGGTAGGCCATGGTCGCAGCCGGAACCGGAAAGTCAGGCGTGAACACCACAATGAACGGAGTTCTAGCCGGTTCGGTAAGTCCCTCTGAGCGAACAGTATTTACGGCTGAGCATGCTGGAACAATTCGAACGACTGGCCTCAACAAGGCTAGATTCCGGCGCAAGTGTCTGGCGATCCCGCAGTGGTGACAACTGGAGTCGAAATGAAATCACACCTACTACTAAGTTCAGCAATCGCCACGGTGCTCGCCTCCTGCGGATCAAACCGGGCGTCAGTTCAGACCAAGGAGAATCCCAAAATTGCTCAAGACATAATTCGACAGGAAGGTTCGGAGATCGAGCCTGTTCTCATGGAAATCGTTGAGCGAACCAAGGCTGCTCTGTCCAGGGCGCGGAGCGAAACAGGGCATGATGCAGCGTGCAGCACGGATGACCTTAAGGTAGTACGAGCTGCCGCCAGTTGTTACTCCTCTCGATCTTCTGCAGCACTGCTTGAACTCGCCAAGGTGAGTATGGACCTTGGAATGCATGACATGGCGCTAGAGGCACTGGGCTCTCTGTCTCAACACCCCGGAGGGCGCCAGAAGCTTGAAAAGATCATTGAGGATGGTCGCAGCAATCTCCCCCTTGCTGCAAAAGCGGTCACTATTTGCGCACCGACTTGTAGCGACAATGAAGTTCGGTCATGGGTGGCCCTGGTAAAGTCCATTGAGCACCCGTCTCAGGAACTAAACGCACTTACACTGGCGGTTATGATCGCCGGCAATATTCGTCAACTGCGCCAGAGTGTAGATGTGGCAGCTCGCACTGAGGACAAAGTAGCCTTGGTCGCTGAATATGCTTCGACCGGCTACTGGTTGTTGCCATCAGAGTTTCCGTCGACAGTGTTTGTTCATGATCCATTAGTAGTGTACGCAAGGCAGGCTATTAACGTCCTTTCAGTAGAAGATCCACAGGGCGTTGTCGCAGCCATAGATGTGGTCCCTTGTGGGGATTTCTCGATTTCACCGCGCACCAGACAACAGGTAAAGGATGATGCTGAAGCCAGAGAGCTTGAGCGTGCAGCCAGAGAGAAGTTGAGCGGGTGTCTTGCAGAATCCGCGCGTGTCATGTGGGCAACACGTCATCCGAAGGTGCCTGTGGGTCCCAAGTGACCTCTATTGGGTCCAAGGCATTGCACCTAGTCTCGTGCCTGCATCATGTCTTCGTGCGGTTGCTCTGAGTCCAGGCGATGGGGGGCAACAATTGCGGGAGTGATTTCAGTTACGCATCCTCATATCGTTACGCATCGACAAATACCTTTGTCGAATGCTGACGTCGAGCGGGTTCCAAGCCAGAGGTGGGCAGCCCCAGTCTCCTCGTGATCACCGCGATCGCGAGCCCGTCGTCTAGACAACAACAAACGCCCCGAGCCCTCCAGCCCGGGGCGCCTTCGTTTCCTGAAATACGGTGCCAGAGCACTTCTTCACCGGATAGCGGTTCCGCTGGAGCGCGCGCATCGTGCTCCTCACGCGTGTACCGTCGCCCGCCTGGGAGGTGCAGGAATCCAGAGACACGAGAGCACCTCTTGGAGCTAAAGCGACCCGTGTCCCTTGAGAATACGGTGCCAGAGCACTTCTTCACCGGATAGCGCTTCCACTGGAGCGTGCGCACCGTGCTCCTCATGCGAGTACCGTCGCCCGCCTGGGAGGTGCAGGAATCCAGAGACACGAGCGCACCTCGTGGAGTTGAAGCAACCCGTGTCTCTTGGGCCTGCGTCGGAGCTGGCGCGCGCGACCGGCTATCTGGTGAAGAAGTGCTCTGGCACCGTATTCCCGCAGGAATCGCGCGCGGAGCGCGGCGCCGGGGACGGGAGTGGGGAAGTCGGCGGCTCGTCTGCTACGCTCGTCGTCGATGGCGACCCACGCGAACGCGCGTCATGCGCTCTTCCCCGGCACGTTCGATCCGTTGACGCTCGGGCACGTCGACCTCGTGCGGCGCGCGCGCCAGCTCTTCGGGCGCGTCACGGTCGGGATCGCGCACAACGCGGCGAAGAAGACGCTGTTCACGGCGGAGGAGCGGGTGCGGCTCGCGCGGGAAGCGCTCGCGGAGTTCGGCGGGGTCGAGGTCGAGCTGATCGAAGGGCTCTCCGTCGACGCGGCGGAGAAGCTCGGCGCGGACGTGCTCGTGCGCGGGGTGCGGAGCGGGACGGACTTCGACTTCGAGGTGCAGATGGCGCTGACGAACCGCGCGATGCTGCCAAGGATCGACACGGTCTTCTTCGTGCCGGCGCCGGAGTTCGCGCACGTGTCGAGCACGCTGGTGCGCCAGATCGCGGAGCTCGGCGGCGATGCGGCGCCGTTCGTGCCGACGAACGTGGCGCGGGCGCTCGCGAAGAAGCTTGGGCGGTGAGGGTGAGGGCGTTCGCGCTCTCGATCGATCCGATACGGTGCCAGAGCACTTCTTCACCCGATCGCGAGTCCGCGCGCTCTGTCCGCCCACGCCGCCAACGTCGGACGTTCATCGTGCTCTTCAGCACGCGAATCGATTCAGTGCGGCGCTGAACGAAGGAGGATCGTGGGGATCCTGGAGCGCGCTCGTGTGGAGCGTGGCGCAGCGCCTTTTGTCTTGAGTCACGACAATGGGTTGGCGTACTGCAGTGCTGAGGTGGCGCAGTCGTGCGCGAAGCACGGTGTGGTGGAGCTGGTGGACGAGCCGCGCACGCCGCAGCACAATGCAGCCTGAGAGCGGGGGATTGGTGAGCTGAAGGCGGAGTGCGGGGTTGGCAGCGAGCGCGAGCTCGCGGGCCTGGGGGATCGCGTGTGGGTCGGCGACGTGGACGAGATGCGCTCTCCAGCCTGGTGCGTCGAGGTGCAGCGCGCGCGGGATCGTCTCGATCGCGGTCGACTGCGGGGGAGCAGGGGCTACAAAACAGCGGAGCAGCTTGACAGGGAGATGCGGCCGGCGGAGTCTTGGGCGTGCCGTGAGAGCTTCCACCAAGCGGCCTGCTGTGCGATCGAGAACGCTGTGCGCGACGCGCAAGGTGCGCGTGCTCGACGGCGTGCGACGCGGCAGGCGATCTACGGAACGCTCGAGCGGTTTGGAATGGTCACTCGAACCCGAGGCGGCGTGCCCTTCAGCTCCTCTGCCGGTGCAGGTGTTTCGTGATCACCACAGGAGTACGAAGAGGTCGATGGCAAGCATCGTGTCGTTTTGAGTGATGAATTGGAGTGGTGGGGAAATCCAATTCATGTTCCGCGGACGCACTGGATGCCTGGACCCCCTCTGTCAATCGTGCGAGCGTTTATCTTGTATTGCCGAGGTGTTCAATGAAGGTGAGTGCTCTGCTGTTCGTGGCCGCGTGTGTGACGGCGTGCACCAATCTGGAGGATTTGAGGCCTCCTGAGAATTGCGGTCGTCCCGGGGTGGGCTCAGGTAGGCAGGGTCCTGAGTGCGCCATTGCTCAGACGATACTGCGGCGCCTTGGGCATGATCCGTCCAGATATCAGTTGTACATTAGTTCAGACGACATTGAGCTGTCATGGTATGCGGCCCAAGTGATGGGAGGGACTATCGAACCTAGTGACCTTGTTGCGGCGGCACCGAGCGGAAAACACAGTTTGGTGGTGGCATTTGCTGATAACGTCATGCTAGATGGTATTGCAGTCAATGATCTACATAGATACTTGGTGTTGCTTGACGCCGCTTCGTTGGCTCCCTTTTCTATTCTCTACTTGCCCATAGGTAGGATGGAGTTTTCGGCGGTCTCGGCTCCTGGCAGGTGAACCGTAGACGTCTGACCAGAATACGGTTCCAGAGCACTTCTTCACCGAATAGCGCTTCCACTGGAGCGCGCGCGCCGTGCTCCTCACGCGTGTGCCGTCGCCCGCCTGGGAGGTGCAGGAATCCAGAGACACGAGCGCACCTCTTGGAGCTGAAGCGACCCATGTCTCTTGGGCCTTCGGCGGAGCTGGCGCGCGCGACCGGCCATCTGGTGAAAGAGTGCTCTGGCACCGTATTAATCGCCGAGCACCTTCGCGAGCTCGAACTCGACCGTCCACGTGCTCGCCGTCGTCGCGAGGTGGACGACGAGGCGCGGCCCGACACGCTCGAGGCCCGTCAGCCCGAGCCCATACGGCCCCATCGCACGCACGCTCTTCCCGTCGCCGCTGTAGTTCGTCGTCGGGCGCGCGAGCTCGCCTTCGTAGGGGACGCGGAGTTCGAGCGCGCGCTCCGCTCCGTCCGCGAGGCGCACGCGGACGAGCGCGAAGCGCACGACGTGCTCGTCCTCCCGCGCGACGAAGCCGCCGTCGGGTGACGTGAGCGCGAACCCGTCCGCGAAGAGCACGCCGCGCCACGCCGGGTCGGTCGCGAGCCACGCTTCGCGCTCGACGGCGCGCAGCTCCTTCGTCCACGGCACGTGCAGCACGCGGTCCCAGCCGCCCGGGCCCATGCCCCACAGCTCTTGCTGCGGCGTCGTCGCGATGCGCGCGAGGCCGCTCTCCGGCAGCGCCCACGTGACACCGTCCGCGTCGGCCGTCGCGAGCGATCCGAGCGGCACGCGCGGGAGCTCGACGAGCCCGAGCGGGCGCAGGTCGTGGTCGAGCTCGTACACGCGGCCGCGCCCGAGGTAGGCGCTCCACGAGCCCTTCTTCGCCGACGCGACGGCGACGAAGACGCGTTCACCGGCGACGATCGGCCCGCCGGTGACGCCCGCGGTCTCCTCGGCGCGCGCGCGGTCGAGGGCGCGCGCGTACTCGGCGTGCTCGGCGAGGTTCGCGGGCGGCGTGCGCTCTTGCGCGTCGAAGTCCTCGACGCCGAAGCGCGCGAGGTGGTGCGTCCACACGCTCGGCCCGATGAAGCCGCGCTCGAACTCCCACACGCGCTCGAGCTTCGCGAGCAGCTTCCCGTCGGCACTCACGCGCAGGAGGTCGCCGTTCGGCGCGCACGCGAGCAACGTGTCGCCGTCCTGTTGGAGCGCGATCGGAGCGCTCTCGGTCGCGTTCGGCCGGCGCGGCGCCCACAGGTACGCGCCCGGTTCGTCGGGCGCCGGCGCGCGGCCGAGCTCGAGCGACCAGAGCTCCTTTCCTGCGGCATCGCGCGCGACGAGGCGCGGCGGCGGCGCGGGCGGTGTGCCCTCGGGCGCGGCGTCGAGCGCTTCGAGCACGAAGCGACGCTCGCCGAGACGCACGCTCCCGTCGGATGCGGTAGCGGGCGTCGCGTCCTGGCGCGGCGGCGCGGGAGCGATCGAACTCGCGAGCCCGACGAGCTCCACGCGCTCGAGCCGCGGGCGGAGCGCGCCCGCTTGGAGCGCCGCGTCCGCACCGAAAGGACTCGCGACGATCGGGGCGGGACCGCTCGCGGCGAGGGCGAGCACGACGGCGGCATGGGGGAGCATCGGGGAACCTCTCGTGGCCCGCTCGACGGCGCGGGGGACGCGAGCCTTGGCGTGACCTCGGGATTGTGCGGTCGAGGTCGCCTCGCGAAACCCTCGAAACGTGCTCGAACTCCCGCGGAACCGCGCGCTCCCGCCGGGGTTTCGCTCCCTCCGCGGCGCCCGCCGCCTGCATCGCGGCGGGGGATCCGGTACATAAGGAGGATCGGTTCACCCCACGGAGACCCCGCATGACCGCGCGCAAGAAGATCGCCACGCAGGACGCCCCCCAAGCCATCGGACCCTACAGCCAGGCGATCGTCGCCGGGGGCCTCGTGCACTGCTCGGGGCAGATCGCGTTCGACCCGAAGACGATGTCGATCGTGCCCGGCGACGTCGCGGTGCAGACCGAGCGCGTGCTCCAGAACCTGACCGCCGTGCTGAAAGCGGCGGGGACCGACCTGTCGAAGGTGGTCAAGTGCACCGTCTTCTTGAAGAGCATGGACGACTTCGCCGCGATGAACGCGGTCTACGGGAAGCACTTCACCGGCGACACGCCGCCGGCGCGCTCGACGGTCGAGGTCGCGCGGCTGCCGAAGGACGTGCTCGTCGAGATCGACTGCATCGCGCTCGCGGGGGGATGAACGCGTGAAGGGGCTGCGTCCGTGGGAGTGGCTGTGCCTCGCGTGCATTCTCGCGACGGCCGTCTTCCTGCGCACGCGGGACCTCACGGCGTTCCGGCTGTCGCCCGACGACGGCCAGTACCTGTACTCCGCGCGTCTCCACGAACTCCCGCGCAGCACCGACCTCGCGCAGTGGATCGCGGAGGACCGCACGTGGTTTGGTGAGCTCGTCGAGGATTGGGGGCGCGCGCCGAACTTCGCGAAGACGTACCAGCACTCCTACCTGCACCAATTCCTCTTCCGCGACACGTACCGGCTCGGGCTCTCGCCGATCACGGCGTTGCGCGGGAACTCCGCGGTGCTCGGCGCGTTGGTCTGCGTCCTCCTCGCGTGGTTCTACGCGCGTGCGTTCCCGCCGCGTCGGCACGTCGGGCTGATCGCGGCGGCGCTCGTCGCCGTGTCGCTGCTCTTCACCTTCTACTCGCGGACCGGGTGGGGGCAGATGGGCTGCACGTGCTTCGCGTTCGCGACGTTCGCGCTCGGGTGGGAGCTCCTCGAGCGCACGCCCGAGAGCGCGACCCGTCGCCTCGCGGGGCTCGGGCTCCTGCTCGCGCTGTCGATGCTCGGCGCACTGGGCTTCCAGGAGATGATCTCGGTCTACGTGATTGCCTTCGCGGTGATCGCGTTCGCTTGGATCGCGCTCCGGACGCCGGTCGATCCGCCCGCGTGGGCGAGCGCCGGACTCGTGCGACGCGTGCTGGGTTCGCGGCGGATCTGGGCGTTCGTCCTCGCGGCGACGCCGATCGGGCTCTACACGCTGCTCCTCTATCGCTACAGCGAGTTCGCGAACTCGCGGTGGTTCAGCGATCCGAACTTCGGCAAGTTCAGTTGGACGGAGGCGCGCAAGATCACGCTCGACGTGTGGTGGAACGTGCAGGAGCTGCCGCTCCAGATCTCGATCCCCGTCTTGGCGCTCGCGCTCGTCGGCGCACGCGTGCTGTGGCGCGAGCAACGCCGGTATTTCGCGTACCTCGCGGCCTGGACCGTGCTCCCCGCGGCCGTGTTCTTCGTCGTGTTCGACAACCCGTCGCTCGTGCGCATCTATCTCCCGTCGCTGCTGCTCGTGTTCGTGTTCGCGGCCGAGGGATGTGCTGCAGCGGGGCGATGGATCGCCGTGCGCACGACGAGCGTCGCGTCCGTCGCCGCGTTCGCGGCGCTCGTGGCGTTCCTCGGAATCACGACGTGGAACACGCTCTTCGGCCGCGAGGGCGACGCGCTCTTCGTGGCGGGCGTCTACGCGGGCAAGCCCGACTCGAACCACGTGTACGAGCCCGTCTACGAGTACCTCGAGGACCACCGCATCGAGGACCTGCTCGGCGCGTGGGACGCCCGCGATCCGTTGTTCGTCGCGGTGGAGCGCGGCTATCCCGCCCGCATGTTCAGCTTCGACGAGCCGCAGACGACGTGGCCCGCCTATCTCATCGGCGTCACGCGCTCGATGAACCTCCAAGGGCGCTGCGTCGAAGCGGGGGGGCGCTACAAGCTGCTCGTGCGCGATCGCTCCGACCGCGTCGGCCTCTATGCCCTCCAACCTGCGCAGTAGGATGACCTCGACGATGCGCGCGCGAACGATCACGAACTTCGGGCTCCTCCTCGCGGCGCTCGCGCTCCACGCGTGCACGGATCCGCTCGCGCCGCCGTCGAAACGGGTGCTCGTCGAGAACGAGCGCCTCGGCGTCAACCCGGCCGGGCCGATGCGCGCGAGCGAGCGGCGGATCGCGCTCGAGGAGCGGGAGGCGTACACCGAGCTCGCGACGAAGCCGCTCGAGCTCGCGCTCGCCGCGCAGGGGCGCGCGCACCTCGAGACCGCGGCCGCGCTGATCGCGCCGGAGGGCGTCGAGCTCCCCGCGGAGACGAAGGTCGAGTTCCACGTCGCGTGGAGGGACGCGGTCGCGGGCGGCGTGCTCGAGCAGGTGCAGACGACGGACGCCGCGAGCGCCGGGCGCACGTGGACGCCGCTCCTCGTCCGCGCGGGGGAGCCGAAGGACGTGAGCGTGGCGCCGCGCCTCGAGCGCCGTTCGACCGTGACCTTGCGCGTGACGGCGAGCGCCGCGCTGCCGCCGGGCACGCGCGTCGCGTGGGCCGTGCCCGCAGTGCGCGAGTACTTCGAGGCGCCGCTCTCGAAGCCGATGTCGAGCGCCGAGCGCGCGCGGCCCAACGTGCTGTTCGTCAGCTTCGACTCGCTGCGCGCGGATCACGTCGGTTGCTACGGCTATCCGCGCGCGACGACGCCGCACGTCGACGCGCTCGCGCAGCAGGGCGTGCTCTTCGAGGACGCGATCTCGTGCGCGCCGTGGACGCTGCCGTCGTACGGATCGGTGTTCACCGGGCTCCTCCCCGGCCGTCACTGCGCGGGTTTGATCCAGGAGCGGCAGGAGAAGTACGGCACCGACGATCCGTGCGAGTTGAAGGGGCCTGCGGGGCAGTCGCATCCGTTGCGCGAGGGGATTCCGACGCTCGCGTCGCTCCTCACCGATGCGGGTTGGCGCACGGCGCAGTTCTCGAACAACGGGTTCCTGCACCCGACCTACGGCGTCACGCGCGGGTTCCAGCGCGTCGTGTCGTACCAGTACAACGCGCTCGAGGGCGTCGAGCTCGCGCGCGCGTGGATCGCGAGCCAGGATCGGCCGTGGTTCTGCTTCCTCCACGTGATGGATCCGCACATGCCGTACGCGCCGCCGGCGCCGTGGGATCGCAAGTTCCGCGAGCAGGGGCTCGACGACATGCCGGGGTGGCCGCCCGCGTTGAAGGACGTGCAGAAGATCCAGGGCGTTCCGGACGAAGCGTTCCGTCAAGCGATGACGGACTTCTACGACGGCGACATCGCGTTCGCGGACGATCAGGTCGGGCGGTTGCTCGACGAGCTCGAGGCGCGCGGCGCGTTGAAGAACACGATCGTCGTGTTCCACTCGGACCACGGCGAGGAGCTGTGGGATCACGGCGGGTTCGAGCACGGGCATGCGCTGCACGGCGAGTTGCTCCACGTGCCGCTCGTCGTGCGTTTCGACGGGAAGTTGCCGGCGGGGACGCGCGTGAAGGGGCGCGTGCGGGCGTTCGATTTGTTCCCGACGTTGCTCGAGCTCGCGGGCGTCGCGGTGCCGGGCGGGATCGACGCGGAGAGTTTGGTGCCGGAGATCCGCGCGAACGAGGTGCTCCCGCCGCGCGACGTCACGGCGGAGTTCCTGCTGTACGGGAAGCACGAGGCGAAGGCGCGGTACGTCGGCGGCGAGAAGTTGATCGCGACGAAGCGCGCGGGGAATCAGGTGTTCGACGTCGCGACGGATCCCGCGGAGGCGCGCGATCGCGCGGCGGAGCGCGGGGAGTTCGTGAAGCGCGAGCGGGCGGTGCTCGACGCGCATCGGGCGCGGACGTTGAAGGAGCTGCCGCCGCCGCCGAAGCCGTTGTCGGAGAAGGATCGCGAGCGGCAGCGCGCGGATGGGTACGGGGGCGCGGGCGACGACGAGGGCGGCGGGACGAAGAAGCCGAGGTGATGGAGCGTCAGCGCGCGGTCGGGAGCGCGGCGATCACTTCGAGTTCGACTTTTGCGCCGCGCGCGAGGGCGGTGGCGCCGAGCGCGCTGCGGGCGGGGAAGTCGTGGTGGAAGCGCTGCCTGTAGAGCTCGTTGAACTTCGGCCAGTCGGACATGTCGGCGAGGAAGACGGTGGCTTTGACGACGTCGTGGAGCGTGCAGCCGTGGCGGGCGAGGATCGACTCGATTTGGTCGAGGACCTGGTTCGTCTCGGCTTCGATGCCGCCGGGGACGACGTCGAGCGTGCCGGGCGTGATGGCGATCTGGCCGCTGAGGAAGAGGAAGCCGTGGGCGGTGACGGCTTCGGAGAAGGGGAGGGTGGCGAGGGCGGGGTCGGGGGAGGGGTGGAAGGTCGGCGACGGGGAGTGGCAGGCAGCGAGCAGGAGGAGGAGAGCGGGGAGCGACTTCATGACGGGGGGGCGCGGGAGGCGGATGAGCAGCAACGGGGGGAGAGGAGCAACGGAACACATCGTCTGCTCCGCATTCCGGACTCGGCACAGGCCTCGGCCGGGGACCGGCCGAGGCCTGCGCCGAGTTCTATTTGGGAGAGGGGGTGGGGGCCGAAGGGGGGCTGGACGGGGAAGGTCGGAGCCAGGTCAGGGCGGCGTCGAGGCGTTTCCAGAGCTCGGTCCGGCCGGCGTCGAACTTCATGTGCAGGGAGCCGACGCCGTGCAGGCCGTCTTGGCCTTCGTCCGCGGGGAGGTAGACGGTGGGGCGCGTTTCGAGCTTCGCGAGCAGCTTCTTGGCTTGCTCCGTGTCGGGGCCGCTCGAGCCGCAGGTGAAGAAGCACGGGACGGAGAGGTGCTTCGTCTTCTCCGCGATGCTCCAGCCGTCGATCCACTCGCCGGGGGAGAAGGCGTAGAGCGCGTCGACCGACTTCGGGTGTTCGGCGCCCCACACCAGCACGAGCGAGGCGGAGTAGGAGCTGCCGACGAGGCCGAGCTTCGACTTGGGGTAGAGCTCGCGGGCCCACGCGAGGATCGCGGGGAAGTCGCCGTAGGCTTCGACGGCGGTCGGCTCGCGGCCGAGGAGCGCGAGCGCGCTCGACCAGGTTTCGTTGCGCGTGCCGGTGCGCTCCTTCGTCTTGCGGTTGCCGATCTCGCCTTCACCGCCGTAGCGCAGGTCGACGGCGAGCACGTGGAAGCCGCGGCGCACGAACTCGGGCGCGATCAGGCTGTATTCGCCGCGCGACGAGCGCGTCGCGTGGAAGCAGACGAGGAGCGGGTGCGGCGTGCCGTCGGGTTCGGTGCCGTTCGCGCGCCAGAGGTCGGCGGTCAGCGTCACGCCGTCCTTCAACTTGCGGTGGAGCGTCTCGGGCGCGGCGGGGGTCGGCGCGGAGGGTGTCTCGGTGCCGGGCTTCGCCGGGGTCTGCGGGCTCGGGCTCGGCGCCCGCGCGGGCGGATCGTCTGCGGCCCGCGCGGGCTGCGTCGCGACGCTCGGAGCGCAGGCGCAGAGCGCCGCGGGCGCGGCGGCGAGGGCGAGGATGCGGAGGGCGCGCATGCGGCGGATTGTCGTCGATGGGCCCCGCGTTGGACAGCGCTCGATGCCGCGCGCGCGTCGCTTGTGAGCCCCGTCGGGCAGGGATAGCATCGCCGATTCATGGACGGAACGCGGAGTTCGCGCGGAGAGGTCGACGCGTCGCCGCGTTCGCGCGCGCGGACGGCTCGGTAGGGCGCATGCTCTTCTGCAGCTACCCGTTCCTCGTCTTCCTCGCCGTCGTGCTGCTCGTGACGCGCGCGACGGAGCGCGTGCCGCGCGCGCAGAAGCTGTGGCTGCTCCTCGCGAGCAACTTCTTCTACGGGTACTGGGACTGGCGCTTCCTCGGCCTGATCTGGCTCACGACGGTGATGGACTGGGCCGTGGCGCTGCTCGTCGAGCGCCAGACCGTCGTGTCGCGGAGGAAGCTCGTCCTCTCGATCAGCATCGTCGTCAACCTGGCGATCCTCGGCTTCTTCAAGTACTTCGACTTCTTCCAGCTCAGCGCGGAGCGCCTGCTGTCGAGTTGGGGCATCGCGTACGAGCCGTGGCTCCTGAAGCTCGTCCTGCCCGTCGGCATCTCGTTCTACGTCTTCCAGTCGATGAGCTACGTCGTCGACGTCTACCGCGGCGACATGAAGGCGTCGCGGTCGCTCTTCGACTTCGCGCTGTTCGTCATGTACTTCCCGCAGCTCGTCGCGGGCCCGATCGAGCGCGCGCCGCACTTGATGCCGCAGCTCTCGGGCGTGCGGCGCGTGCGCCTGCCGAACGTGCTGTCGGGGATGCTCCTGATCCTGTGGGGGTGCGTGAAGAAGGCGGTCGTCGCCGACGTGCTCGGTCGCACGGTCGTCAGCGCGGTCTACGAGCGCGCGGACGGCGTCGGTGCGTTCGCGGGGCCCGCGGGCGGCGCGCACCTGTGGCTCGCGACGATCGCGTTCGGCCTGCAGATCTACGGCGACTTCTCGGGCTACTGCGACGTCGCGCGCGGCGCGTCGCGCTGCCTCGGCGTCGAGCTCGTCGAGAACTTCGAGGCGCCGTACTTCGCCGCGAACATCACCGAGTTCTGGCGCCGGTGGCACATCTCGCTTTCGACGTGGTTCCGCGACTACCTCTACATCCCGCTCGGCGGCAACCGCGCGGGGAAGGGGCGCACGCTCTTCAACCTGGCGCTGACGATGCTCTTGTGCGGGTTGTGGCACGGCGCGAGCTGGACCTTCGTCGCGTGGGGCGCGTGGCACGGCGCGCTTCTCCTCGTCCATCGGTTGATGGTCGGCGATCGACGGCGTGCGGCGCCGGACTTCGCGAGCGCGCCGAGCCGAGCGCTCTTCGTCGCGAAGGTGCTCGGCACGTTCGTCCTCGTCACGTACGGGTGGATGCTCTTCCGCTTGAAGGGCGACGCGTTCATCGGCCCGTGGACGCGGATGCTGTTCGAGCTCGGCCCCAACGCGACCGCGGCGAACATGCAGGACTACTGGAGCGTCGCCGGCGCGCTCGCGCGCACGACGCTCGTCGGCGCGCTGTTCCTCTTCGTCGCGCACTGGCTCCAGCACCGCGCGGCGCGCTTCGGCGAGCAGATCGAGGACCTCGGCCTGCGTCCCGCGACGCTCGGCGTCGTCTGCGGCCTGCTCGTCGTGCTCGTCGTCGTCCTCGGCACGCTCGACGAGCGCTCGCCGTTCATCTACTTCCAGTTCTGACGCGATGAAGGCCGTCCCGCCGAAAACCGTGAACCCGAGAGCGCTCGCCACGACGTGGGTCGTGGCGCTCGTCGTGCTCGCCCTTTTCGAGGTCTTCGCGCGCGCGAAGCCGAAGCCCGTGTGGCAGCGCGAGGAAGAACAACTCGTCGCGCACCAGGTGGTGAAGCTCGACGCGCTGAAGGGTGGCGAGGTGCTCCTGCTCGGCGACTCGACGCTCGGGAACGACGTCGACGCGCGCGCGTTCGCGGCGGCGCTCGGGCGGCCGGCGGTGAACCTGGCGCTCGTCGCGAGCTTCACGACGATCGGCGACTACTACCTGCTCGAGCGCGCGCTCGCGCGCGGCACGAAGCCGTCCGCGGTCGTGCTCTTCCACACGGTCGACCTGTGGCCGCGGCCGTTCGACGACGGGTTCTACGCGGTCGTGCAGCGCGGCACCGGGCAGAACGGGCTCGAGGCGCTCTCGCGCGGGCTCGCGTACGAGCTCGCGCTCGCACGTCAGGCGCGCGCGTGGCGCCTCAGCGTCTTCGAGGAGGGGCGCGGGCTCGTGTGGACGCCGGACGTCGTCGCGAAGGAGGTCGCGAAGGCCGAGCGCGCCGCGCGCGTGCTCCCCGAGCGCGACTACATCCCCGTCGGCATCACGATCGATTGGGCGCAGCGCGAGGCGGCCGCCGCCGCGGGCAAGTTGCCGAACCTGTTCGCGCCGACGGATCCGCACGGGCGCTTCTCCGTCGATCGGCACGTCGACCTGTGGCTCGACGCGACGCTCGACCTCGCGGCCGCGCACGGCGTGCCTGTCTACGTCGCGATCGCGCCGACGTGGAAGGCGAAGGTGCTGCGTCCCGAGAACCGCGTGTTCGCGCGCGACGCGATGCAGTGGCTCGACGCGAAGTCGGAGCACGGGACGCGCTTCCGTCTGCTCCACGCCCCGACGCTCGTCGTCGACGGCGCGCAGTTGGGCGACAAGGCGGAGCACCTCGGCGCCGCCGCGATGGAGCCCTTCTCGCGCTGGCTCGCGGGGCGCCTCCGCGCGGTCGAGAGCGGGAACGATCCGAACCCGCCGCACGGCGAGCTCTGGGACCCGATCGCCGACGCCCCGGTCGCTCCGCCGTAGCGCGGAGCGGAGCTCGAATTCCGGCGCATTCGGCCGGTCCGGGCGCCGCTCCCGCCCCCGTCCGGATGCGCGCGCGCCGCCGTCCGCCCCGCGACGGCGCCCGTCGGCGCGAAAGAGGGGAGAGAGGTGAAACGCGATCCTGCCCGCGGGCAATACTGGGAGAAGTCCCTCTCCCTGCCCCCGGAGCCCCCATGCGCGCCTCGCTCACCCTCGCCGCCGCCCTGGTCGCACCCTGGCTCGCCCCGCTCGCCCGCGCCGACGTGCGCGTCGTCGGTCCGAGCCCCGCGCCGTACGCCGAGATCCAGGCCGCCGTCGACGCCGCGAACGACGGCGACGTCGTGCTCGTGAAGAGCGGCCTCTACGGCACCGTCCAGGTCCTCGACAAGGAGCTCGCGATCGTCGCCGAGGCGAACGCGAGCGCGCAGGTGACGGGCGGCATCCGGGTGCGCAACCTCGCCGCCACGCGTTCCGTCGTGCTCTCGGGGCTGACGTCGACCGGGACGCACGCGGCGCTCGCGACCCGGCATGGACTCCTGGTGCAGAACTGCGCGGGCTCCGTGCGCGTCGTCTCCTGCACCCTGTCTGGAGCACTCCTCGTCGAGGGCTTCGGAGTCTGTCAGGACGGCGCCGGGGCGCGCGTCGAGAACTCCACGGACGTCGCGTTCCTCTCCACGGTCGCCACCGGTTCGAGCAACGGCGGCGGTTCCTTCCAGAACATCGGTGATGGAGGCCACGGCTGCTTCGCCCAGTCGTCGCGCCTCACCGCGTACGACGTCCAGTTCCGCGGCGGATTCCCGGCGATCGGTTACGGCGACACGATGGGTTGTCCGCCGCTCCCCGATCCGTGGCCCTCGTCCTGGCTCGGCGCTCCGGGCGAGGGGATGCGCGCGGAGGGTGGGGAACTCTTCGCCTCGAACACGCTCTTCCGCGGAGTGAGCGGCACGAACGCGCAGTGTGACGGTGGCGGAGGCTGTTTCTGCCAGACGGAAGGGGCGAACGCCCTGGTGCACGACGGCGGCGCCGCGCACGTCCAACTCCTCGCCGCCGGGCTCTTCCCCGGGGCGGCCGGGATCAACACGACCGGGACGGAGTGCGGGGGCCTCGGAGGGGGCGGCCCGCCGTGCTCCAACTGCCCCACGCCTCCTTCGGGGCAGGGGCTCGTCGGGGCAGCGACGCAGTTTCCCGGCAGTCCGCGCGTCCTGAGCGCGACGCGTATCGCGCGCGAGGGCGGGAGTGTCACGCTGACCTTCCAGGGGTTGCCGGGCGACGTCGTCCAGCTGCTCTCCGCGCGCAGCCCATCACGGATCTTGTTGCCGTCCTCGAGCGGCGCGCTGCTCCTGAAGCGCGAACACATCCGGCCCGTGCAGAACCTCGGCACGATCCCAAGCAGCGGCACGCTCACGGCCACGTTCACGGTCGGCGAGCTCGGCAGCGGGATCTCCTCGCGCCTGCTCCACGTGCAATCGCTGCACACGAGCACGACGGGGAGCACGATCCTCGGCTCTGCGCAGGTGATCCTCCTCCTCGACGCGGGCCTGTGACCGCTCCATACCATTCGACGACGCGCTGTCCATTCCGACTCCAAGAGGCACCGATGTCCCAGCGACTCCTCGCCCAGATCCTCCCGCTCCTCGCCGGGCTCGCCCTGCCGCTCGCCGCCCGCGCCGACGTGCGCGTCGTCGGTCCGAGCCCCGCGCCCTACGCCGAGATCCAGGCCGCCGTCGACGCCGCGAACGACGGCGACGTCGTGCTCGTGAAGAGCGGCACGTACGCGTCGTTCGTCGTGCGCAACCAAGAGCTCGCGATCGTCGCGGACACGGGCGCCGTCGTGAACGTCGACGGCGCGATCCGCGTGTCCGGAGTCGCGGCGACGCGCAGCGTGCTCCTGCAAGGGCTCCGCTCCGTCGGGACGAATGCGACGGCGCAGACGCGCCACGGGTTCTACGCGCGCAACTGCGCGGGGCCGGTGCGCGTCGTCGGGTGCTCGCTCACCGGCGTTCCGCTCAACACGGGGATCACGTTCGTCGGGCCGCAGCAGGAGTACCCGAGCCCGCTTCCGAGCTGCTACGAAGGCCAGGGCGCGTACGTCGAGAGCTGCGACGACGTCGCGTTCGTCGGGTGCACGCTGCGCGGGTCGAACGCCCCTGCGGCGAGCGGCTACGCCGGCACGGGCACGCGGCCGTTTGCCGGTCTCGCGGACGGCGGTCACGGGATCTACGGCGAGGCGTCGCAGCTCGCGCTCTACGACGACGACGCGCGTGGCGGCATGGCCGGGTTGTGGTCCGCTGCGTGTGCGCCGCTGCCGAACGCGCCCGCACTCCCGGGCGTCGGGTACGGCTACATCGGCGCGGCGGGCGAAGGCTGCCGCACGATGGGCTCGTTCGTGTTCGGATCGAACTGCGCGTTCGCCGGCGCGCCGGGGTGGACGTCGACGTGCCTCGGACAGTGCTACTGCGTGCCGCCGAGCGACGGGGGCAACGGACTCGTGCACGACACCGCGCCGATCGCGGCGCAGCTCGTCGCATGTTCGACCGTGGCTGGAGCGGGCGGAACGCCCAACAGCGGGCCGTGCGCATGCGGGATCGGCGGCAACTTCTGCTTCCCCGGCTTCCCGGCCGGAGTCGCGGGCGCCGCGAGCGTCGGGGCCGTGAACGTGGTGGCGGGAAGCGCGCGGCGATTGACCGCGAGCAACGTCGCGCGCGAAGGGCAGACGGTCACGCTCACCTTCCTCGGACAGCCCGGCGACCGCGTCGAGTTGATCTCGAGCGCGCGACCGGGCTTTCAGTACCTCACGAGCGCGCGCGGCGTCGTGCTCGTGCAACGGACGCGGTCGCAGCCCGTGATGAAGGTCGGCACGCTCGGCGCGAGCGGCACGTTGACGACGACGTTCTCGGTGGGCGAGCTCGGCTCCGGCGTCGAGTCGCGCACGACGTGGTTCCAGGCCGCGATGATCGACGGCGCAGGACAGACGACGCTCTCGTCGCCGGCGTGCGTCGTGCTGCTCGACGCGGCGTTCTGACGCGGAGCGAGCGCGCTCTCGGGCCGCACCGTCGTCCGTGCGCGCGCGACCGCGCGCCTCAGCCCGCGAGCTTCTCCTCGAGCACCTGCCAGCGCGCGTAGCTCGCGTCGAGCGTCGTCTGCGCCGCCGCGCGCTGCGCTTGCAGCGGCGCGAGCTCCGCCCGGCGCGTCGTGTAGAGCGCGGGATCGGCGAGCGCCGCGTCGAGCGTCGCGAGCTCGCCCTCCGTCTTCGCGATCGTCGCGAGGAGCGCGTCGTACTCGCGCTGTTCCCACGGCGCCAAGCCCTTCGCGCGCTTCTTCGGTTCCTCCACGGCGGTCTTCGCGCTCGCGCGCGGCGCAGCGCTCGCCTTCGAGGGCGCGCGTTCCGCGTGTTCCTCCGCGAGCGCCTCGAGCAGGCTCGAGAGATCGCCGACGTGGTGGCGGATCGTGCCCTTCCCGTCGAGGTACAGGATGCGCGTCGCGACGCGGTCGAGGAACCAGCGGTCGTGGCTGACGATCAGCGCGCTGCCGGGGAAGTCGAGCAGCGTCTCCTCGAACGCGCGCAGCGTCGCGAGGTCGAGGTCGTTCGTCGGCTCGTCGAGCAGGAGCACGTTGCCGCCCGCGATCAGGAGCTTCGCGAGCAGGACGCGCATGCGCTCGCCGCCGGACAACTGTCGGATCGGCGCGTGCTTCATCGTGCCGGGGAAGAGGAAGCGCTCGAGGAAGCTCTCCGCGCGCACGACGCGGTCGCCGACCTGGATCTGGTCGCTGCGGCCCGCGAGCTCCTCGATCACCGTCTTGTTCGGGTCGAGCGGCTGGCGTTGCGCGTCGAGCGTCGCGAAGCGCACGGTCTCGCCGAGCTCGCGCGTGCCCGCGTCGGGCGCCGCGTCGCCGCGCGCGAGGGCCAGGAACAGGCTCTTTCCCGCGCCGTTCGCGCCGACGAGGCCGACGCGCTCGCCGGGCAGGAGCTCGAAGTCGAGCTTCGAGAGGACGCAGCGGCCCGCGGCGGACTTCGAGACGTCGCGCAGCGCGACGACGCGCGAACCGAGGCGCGGGCCGGGGAGGAGCTCGAGCTCGAGCTCGCGCGTGCGGCCCTGCGGCGCGTCGGCGGTCAGCTCCGCATAGCGCGTGATGCGCGCCTTCTGCTTCGTCGTGCGCGCCGGCGCGCCGCGACGCATCCACGCGGTCTCGCGGAGGATCACGGCGTCGCGCGCGGAGTTCTGGCGGTCCTCCGTCGCGAGGCGGTCGGCGCGCGCGGCGAGGTAGTCGGCGTAACTACCCGCGTACACGTGGAGCGAGCCGCGGTCGAGCTCGGCGATCTCGGTCACGACGCGGTCGAGGAAGTAGCGATCGTGCGTCACGAGCACGAACGGACGACGCTCCTCGATCAGACGGTCTTCGAGCGCGTCGATCGTGAACACGTCGAGCTGGTTCGTCGGTTCGTCGAGCAGGAGCAGCTCGGGACCCGCGAGGAAGAGGCGCGCGAGCGCGGCGCGGCGGAGCTCGCCCTGCGAGAACGACTCGAACGGTCGGTCGGCGTCGTGGAGTCCGAAGTGCGCGAGCTCGGCGTCGAGCGCGGGGTCGAGGTCGTGGCCGCCGAGCGCGGCGAGCTCGGTCTCGAGCGCGCTCGCGCGGGCGAGGAGCGACGGCGTGCGCGCGGCGTCGGCGGTCGCGAGGTCGTGGCGGATTCGGTCGAGCGCGGTGAGCGTCGCGGCGCGCTCGGTGAGCGACGCGTGGATCGACGCGCGCAGCGTCGGCGCCGCGGGGAAGTGCGGGGTCTGCGGGAGGTGGGCGAGGCGCAGGTCGCGGCGGACGGTGCGCGTGCCGGAGTCGGGGGCGAGGGTGCCGACGAGGATCTGGAGGAGGGTGGATTTGCCGCTGCCGTTGGGGCCGACGAGGGCGAGGCGCGTCGTGGGTTCGAGCGTGAGGGTGATTCCGTCGAGGAGGGGGCGCGTCGAGAGGGTCTTGGTGATCGAGTGGAGGGTGAGGAGGGACATGGTGACTCTCGGCGCGCGCGGGGCAGATGAGACGGTTTGCCGGGCGCGGGGGCAACGGAGCACATGGGGGTGCTGCCGCATCCCCGACTCCGTGGAGTCTCGGGCGGAGGACCGCCCGAGGCTCCACGGAGTTCGACTTGCGGCGGGTGCGGGCCCGAGGCGCGCGTAACGCGGGAGGGGGGTGGGGGCGTAGCGGGGGGTGAGGTGAAGCGCATGAAGTTCGTGGTCGGCGTCTTGTGTCTCGCTGGGGTCGTTTGTGCGGAACGGTTCGATCCCGCGCGCGTTCGGGCGGAGGCGCGGTGGGTGGCGCACGTCGACGTCGAGGCGCTCGCGAAGTCGGACGTTTATGCCGCGCTCGTCGCGGATGGGGTCGTGTCCGTGCAGGAGGAGGTCGAGCTCGTGCAGGAGCTCGGGCTCGATCCGGTCAAGGACCTGCGCGGCGTGACCGTGTACGGCGTCGAGGAGAAGGGGGAGCACACCGTGGTCGTGCTCGACGGCGAGGAGAACCTCGAGCGCGCGCTCGAGAAGAAGAAGGGCGAGACGGGGTATCGCGAGGAGGTGCTCGACGGGAAGGCGCTCCACGCGTGGGGCGACGACTGCTTCGCCGCCGTGCTTCGCCGCGAGGGGAGCGCGCGCCGCCTCGTGGTGCAGTCGGACGACCGCGACGCGGTGTCGCGCGCGTGCGCCGTGATCGAGGGGCGTGGGGCGAGCCTCGCGGGCTCCGAGAAGCTCCGCGCGCTGCCGGCGGAGGGCTCGATCGTCTGGGCGGCGTCGACGACGCGGCTCGCGGAGCTCGACGGGCTCCAGGTCGCCTCGAACGTGGTCAAGCTCGCCGAGGACGTCGTGTTCGACCTCGGCGAGTCGCACGGCGAGCTCTTCGCGACGCTGCGCGTCGATGCGGAGCGCGCGCAGGAAGCCAGGCAGATCCAGCAGGTGCTCCAGGGCGCCGTCGCGCTCGTCGGGCTCGTCGGCGGCGACGATCCGGAGCTCGGGCGCGCGCTCCAGGACCTGACCGGCGCGCTGCGCTTCACGACCGAGGACACGCAGGTCCGCGCGGAGTTCCGCATGTCGACGCGGCTCCTGCTCGAGCACCTGCGCACGCTCGATCTCGGGACGTCCAGCGGCGACCGGCCGAACTCGAACGGCTTCGAGCGCGTCGCTCCGGAAAAGCGCGCCCGGAAGTGATCCCGGGCGGAAACAACGGGCCGGAGCCCGCGCAGCGCGGCCGCCCCAGCTCCGCCCTCGCGCTCCCGTTCCGTCCCGTCGTCCCCGCTCCGCACCGTTCGATCGAGTCGAGCATGTCCCCCGCATCCCCCGCGCCCCTCCCCGGCGGCTTCGACGTCGCGTCGTCCGAGGAGCTCGCCCGCCTCGCGCAGGGCGGTTCGCGCGACGCGTTCGGCGAGCTCGTCCTGCGGCACGAAGGTTCGCTCCTGCGCTTCCTGCGCACGCGCGTCCCGAGCGAGGGGGAGGCGGAGGAGCTCGTCCAGGAGTCCTTCCTCCGCGCGTGGCGCAAGCTCGCGCTCTTCGACCCGAGCCAGCGCTTCACGACGTGGCTCTTCACGCTCGCGCGGCACCTCGCCGTCAGCCGCGGACGCGCGCGGCGGCTCGCGCTGCTCGACGACCACGAGGGCACGGCGCTGCAGCTCGCCGCCGCCGCCGCGGACCCCGGCGTCGAGGTCGCGCGGCGCGAGAGCGGCGAGCGCCTCTGGGAACTCGCCGACGCCGTGCTCACGCGCGACCAGCGCGAAGCGCTCTGGCTGCGCTATGCCGAGGACCTTTCCGCCGACGAGATCGGCGCCGTGCTCGGGAAGCGCGCGGTCGCGGTGCGCGTGCTCCTGTTCCGCGCGCGAGAGACGCTCGCGCGCCATCTCGAATCCAATCGTCCGGCGCGGGCGGCCGCACCGATCCCCTCCACGCTCGCGTGGAGACCGAACGAGGCCTGACATGGATGCTCCGCGGTCCGCTCCGAATCGAGCCCCGAACGCGCGCCTCGAGCGCGAGCTCCGCTCCGGCGCGCACGCACGCGCACACCGAACGCTCGACGACGCGCAGCGGATGCGCGCACGCGTGCTCGAACGTCTCGACGAGTCCCGGCCGGCTCCGCGTCGCGTACCGCGTTCGCTCGCGGCGCTCGTCCTCGCCGCAGCGGCCGTGATCGCACTCGTGCTCGTGCTCGGGGGCCGGGCACGTCGCGGGAGCGAACTCACCGTCGAGCACGAGAGACGCCCGGCTCCGGTCGCGCGTGCGTGGCCGCGCGCGCTGCTCGCCGGCGACGCGGCCGAGCGCGCGCTCCGGCGCGAAGCAGACGGGTTGCGTCACGATTCGCGCCTCCTTCTGCGGCACCTGCTCGACTGCGTGCGCGTCGGTCCGCTCGACGCGGGCGGTTGACGAGCCGACGTCGGCGCGGCGGCGAGCGTGATGCGGAGGATCGGCTCCGTTGTACGGAGCCTCGAAATCCCTCGGGATCCGAAGGTGTGGACTGCGCGCCTGTCGATACGCACGGCGTCCAGCTCGGTCCATGTCTGTCCGCACGTCGCCCCCCCGGAACGCGCCCACCGCGTCGCGTCCTCCGTCTCCGCTCCGCGCGCTCCAACTCGGAGCGTCCGTGTTCGCGCTCTGCCTCGTGCTCGTCGGACTGGCTGCGTGGCGCGTCCACGCGCTCGGCGAGCAGGCGGACGACCAGCGCTTCGACCGGATCTCGGAGCTCGCGGCGGAACGCGTGATGGAACGCGTCCAGCGCTATCGATACGGCCTCGTCGGCACACGCGGGGTCTTCCTCGCGAGCTCGGACGTGACGAGGGACGACTTCCGTTCCTACGTCCAGGCCCACGACCTGGTGCAGGAGTTCCCCGGCGTGATCGGCCTCGGGTTCGTCGAGCGCGTCCCGCGCGAGGAGCTCCCCGACTTCGTCGCGCGCATTCGCGCCGAAGTGCCCGAGTTCCAGGTCCGCGGCGTCGGCACGGGGCCCGACGCGATGGTGTTGACCTACGTCGAACCCCTCGAATCGAACCTCCCCGCGCTCGGACTCGACCTCAGCTCCGAACCCGCGCGCCGTGACGCCGCTCTGCGCGCGCTGACGTCCGGCGAGGCGACGATCACGGGGCGGATCGAGCTCGTCCAACACCCGGGCGAGCCGGGCATGCTCTACCTGCTGCCGTACTACCAACGCGGCGTCCCGCTCGACACCGCCGAGCAGAGGCGCGCGGCGTTGATCGGTTGGACCTACCTGGCGCTGCTCGCGCAGGACACCCTCTCGGGGATCCAGGAGGAATCGGGCGGGCTCGTCGACCTCGACGTATTCGACGGCGCGGACATGCGCAAGGAGACGGTCCTCTACGTCGGCGACCAGCGCCTCGATCGCGGACAGGGAGCGTGGACGGACGCGTACGAAGGGCGCAGCTACGTCCGGCGCGTGCAAGTCCCCGTCGGTGGGCGGACGTGGAGCGTCGTGGTGAGCAGCACGCCCGCGTTCGAATCCCTCCGCGAGGCGCGCACCGCGTGGGGAGTGCTCGCCGCGGGCATCGTCGCGAGCTTGCTCCTCGCCCTCTTCGTCTGGTCCCTCGCGACGCGCCAGTCCAAGGCCGCGGAGCTCGCCCGGCAGATGACCGAGGAGATGCGCCGCGCGCAGCAGTCGCTCGCGCAGAGCGAAGAGCGGTTCCAACTCGCCGTCGCGGGTTCGAGCGGAGGGATCTGGGACTGGGACGTGCGGTCCGGCACCGCGTACTTCTCGCCGCGTTTCCACGAGCTCCTCGGGCTCGCGGAGGGCGAGCTCGGCACGCGGATGGAGGACCTCACGGAGCTCCTCCACGCGGACGATCGCGCGAACTTCAGCGCGGCGCTGCAACTGCACCTCGAAGCGAGCTTCCCGTTCCGCGCCGAAGCGCGCGTGACGACGCGGGGCGGCGACGCCGAGTGGTTCGAGCTGCGCGGCGAGGCCGTGCGTGACGAACACGGCAAGGCCCTGCGCATGGCGGGCTCGATGACGGACATCCGCGAGCGCAAGCTCGCCGAGGCGAGCCTTGCCGAGTACACGGCCCAGCTCGAGAACGCGAAGGGCGACCTCGAGTACCACGCCCAGGCCCTCGCGGAGCGCACCAAGGAGCTCGACGAAGCGCGCCGCGTCGCGGAAGAGGCGACGCGCACGAAGAGCGAGTTCCTCGCGAACATGAGCCACGAGATCCGCACGCCGATGACCGCGATCCTCGGCTACACGGACCTCCTGCTCGACCGCGCGCTGCCCGAGGACCAGCGCGTCGACTGCGTCTACACCGTGCGACGCAACGGCGACCACCTGCTCACGATCATCAACGACATCCTCGACCTCTCGAAGATCGAGGCCGGGAAGATGACCGTCGAGCACGTCGCCTGTTCTCCGATCCAGCTCGTCGAGGACGTCGCGTCGCTCCTGCGGGCGCGTGCGAAGGCGAAGGACGTCGAGCTCGTCGTCCACTGGAGCGGCCTCCTGCCGGAGACGATCACGACGGATCCGACGCGCCTGCGTCAGGTGCTCGTCAACCTCGCGGGCAACTCGATCAAGTTCACCGAGCGCGGCTCCGTCGTGATCGACGTGCGCTGCGATGCCCCTTCGCGCGCGATGATCTTCGAGGTGCGCGACACGGGGATCGGGATGACGGCCGACCAGATCGCGCGCCTGTTCCAGCCGTTCACCCAGGCCGACAGCTCGACCACGCGGCGCTTCGGCGGCACCGGTCTCGGCCTCACGATCAGCAAGCACCTCGCCGGGATGCTCGGCGGCGACATCGAGGTCGAGAGCGCGGCCGGCAAGGGCAGCACGTTCCGGGTGCGCGTCGACGCAGGCGACCTCGCGGGCGTGCGCTTCGTCGAGCGCAGCGCGCAGGCGAACCCCGGCCCCGCCGCGCCGCTCCCGACGCGCGCGGGACCCGAGCTCAAGGGCAGGATCCTGCTCGCGGACGACGGCCGCGACAACCAGCGCTTGATCGCGCTCGTGCTGGATCGCGCGGGTGCTTCGTGCGAGGTCGTCGACGACGGCCGCAAGGCGGTCGACGTCGCGCTCGCGGCGGAGTCGGCGGGCGTGCCGTTCGACCTCGTCCTGATGGACATGCACATGCCCGTGCTCGACGGATGGGGCGCGGTGCGCGAGCTCCGTGCGCGCGGGTACTCGCGCCCGATCGTCGCGCTCACCGCGAACGCGATGCAGGGCGACCGCGAGCGCTGCATCGAGGCGGGCTGCGACGACTACGCGACGAAGCCGCTCGACCGGCCGAAGTTCCTCGCGACGTGTGCGCGCTTCGCCGGCAAGGACGCGGCGGCGCGTTCGGACGTCGCGTGACGGCGCCGGTCAGACCACGACGCCGCGGTACGTCGGCGTGAAGCCCGGGAAGACGTGCCCGACGTTCGGGTTCCCGAAGCGCACGTCGAGGATCTCCGCGAGCACGTCGCGCGTGTCGATCGTCGCCGCGAGGTCGCCGTCGTCGAGCTGCGCGGGCGCGAGGCCCGGCCAGTTCGAGAGCACGCGCCCGCCGACGACGCGTCCGCCGAGCACGAGCATCGCGCCGCCGTGTCCATGGTCCGTCCCGTGGCTCGCGTTCTCCGCGACGCGGCGCCCGAACTCCGAGTACGCGACGAGCACGACGTCGTCGAGGTGCGCCGGCGTGAGGTCGAGGTAGAAGGCCTGGAGCCCGCGCGCGAGGTCGTTCGCCTTCGTCGCGAAGCCGCCGACGAGCGGACCGAGCTGCGCGTGGTGATCCCAGCCGCGCAGGCGGTCGTAGTCGATCGCGACGACCTCGAGGCCGAGGTTCGCCTTGATCAGCGCGGCGGTCGCGCGCATCTGCTCGCCGAACGGCGTCGCCGGATACACCGCGCCGTTCGCGGGCATGTACCCTGCGAAATCGACGCCGCCGAGGCGTTGGATCGCCGCGAGCGTCGTGTCCGCGATGGGGCCGAGCGGCGCGGGCTCGCGGTGGTAGAGCCCGTCGAGCACCTGGACCCGCTGCGGAGCCGTCGCCGCTGCGCCGGGCAACACGAAGCCTGCGGGATCGCGCACGGCGAGCGTCGCCGGCGCGCGCAGGAGCGAACGGGGGAGTCCGTCCTCGAGCGCGAGCCCGCGCAGGTCGCCCGCGCCGTGTGGAGCGATCGTCGCGAGGTGGCGCGCGATCCAGCCTTCGCCGAGCGCGCCCGCGCCCGCGCCGGTCGTGCCGAGCTCGACGTAGCGCTGCGCGTCGAAGTGCGAGCGCGTCGGATCCGCGTTCGCGCACGCGTTCACGAACAAGAGCTTGCCCGCGTTGTACGGCGTCAGCAGCGGCGCCGCGGCCGGCGCGAGGCCGAAGGTCGAGCTCCCCGGAAGCGCGAGCGCGCCCGAGCTCGCTCCCGGCGGCTGGATCGCGAGCGAGGGGCGACTCGCGTAGTAGTTCGACTCCGTGAACGGCGGCAGGAGCGAGAGTCCGTCCATCCCGCCGCGCAGGAAGACCTGGACGAGCACGCTCCCGTTCGACGTCGCGGGCCGCGCTCCCGCGCGCCGCGAGAGCAGGACCGGCGCCGCCATCAGCGCCGCGGTCGCGAGCAACGCCTGACCGAGCACGTCGCGGCGTTCAGCGCGCGCTCCGGGTTCGACCTCGTGTTCGTCGTGCATGGTCTCCTCCGCGCTCAATAGGACTGGAAGCTCGGGCACGACGCCGCGAGCGCGAGCACTTCGCGTTGCACGGCGAGCGTGAACGCCGGGAAGCTCGTCGCGTAGCTCGAGAGCGCCTGCACCTCGTCGTCGGAGAAGTGCCCGCCCGCGAAGATCTGGCTGCAGCGCACGCCCGCCTTGTCCGCGGTGACGCCCTGGAACGCGCCGCCGACGTGGACGGCGACGCCGGGCACCGAGCCCGCGAACACGCGCGAAGCGAAGTCCCACCGCGGCAGGATCGCCGTGCCCCAGTACTCGGCGTCGTCGGGGTATCCGTCCGGAGCGCCCCACAGGTAGGGGACCTGGCCGAGGAGCGCGAGCTCGTCCGCGATCACGTCGGGATCGCCGACGCTCGCGTTCGTCGCGCGCAGGAGCGAGACGACGAAGTGGAACGGCCGCTTGAGCTTCGGCCTCGCCGCCAGCCCAGCGGAATGGACGTGCTCGCGCCGGAACACGGCGCGGAGGAGGCTCTTCACGTCGCCGCCGGTGCGCAGGTACTCGTGCGCGACGCGCAGGACGACCGATTTCGGCGGGTCGTACGCGAGGAAGCGGCGGCAGAGCTTGCGCGCCACGGACTCCACCGTCGCCGCGTGCGTCGCGAGGTGGTCGAGCACGCTCTCGCCGTCCGCCTGACCGCCGTTCGGCCCGTACGTCCGGCCGAGCACGACGTGCGCGGTCGTCGCGTGCCAGTCGGGGCGGAAGCGAAACGTCCCGTACGCGGGGTCGCCTTGCCGCCAGATCGTCCACCCGGTGAGCACGTGCGCGAGCTCGCGCACGTCGGTCTCCGTGTAGTGGCCGGGGGAGAGCGTGTGCAGCTCCATCAACTCGCGCGCGTAGTTCTCGTTCACCCCCGCGGCCTGGTTCGAGTAGCCGTCGAGGTAGAAGAGCATCGCGCCCGAGTGCGCCGTCGCGCGCAGCAGGTCCGGGAAGTTCCCGAGCGCGTGCGCGCGCAGGACGTCGCGGTCGTGCGGCGTCAACAACACGCGGCACTCGTCGGCCGCGTGGTCGATGTTGAAGTGGTCGCTCCAGAGCTCGACGAGGCGCTCGTTCAACTGGCGCTTCGAGAGCACGGCGCGCAGCACGCACGCGGCACGGAGCTCGCGCGCGGGCTCGTCGCCGTTCCCGGGCACGACATAGGCGTCCTGGAGCTGGCGCGCGCTCAGCCCGAGCGACGGGTACGCGGCGAGGCGCGCGTCGAGCGTCGCATCGGAGATGTTCGCGGCGTCGAGCTGCCATTCGAGGAACCCGTCGTAGCCGCGCGCGAGCGCCTCGAGCCAGAGCTCCTGCGTGATGCCGAACGACGTCCGCTCGACGAGCACGTGGAGGTCGGGGAGTTCGTCGCGCGTCGCGGAGACCCCCGCGGGGAGCTGCGCGGAGCGCGCGGCGCGGGCGAACGAGAGCGCGGCGAGCCCGCCGAGCACGGCGCGGCGGGACCACAGGGCTTCGAGCAGGCGGTGCGCCGCGGGGGCTTCGATCGAACGCATGGCGGGGACTCCCGACCCGTCGCTCGTGCGCCGGGTCGTCGTACGGTGGCCGCGGTCCGCGCCCGCGTTGCACGAAAACGGGGCGATCAGCCCTTCTTCGGCTCGGCGACGCTCGTGACGAGCTCGCGCACGAGCTTCCAGAGCGTCTCGCGCCCGGCTGCGTCCTCGACGAGCAGGCTCGCCGAGCCGTGCTTCGCCTTCGCCGCGTCGGTCGGCCAGTGAGAATGCCGCAGCGCCCCCGGGACCGCGTTCGCGATCGGCTCCGCGTTCTGGCGTTCGCGCGCGCCGCTGCCGCACGTGACGAACACGGGGACGCGCACGGCCTTCGCCGAATCGACGACGGTCCAGTCGTTCAGGCACTCCGACGGCGAGAACGCGAGCACGAGGTCCGCCTTCCCGTCGACCATCGACGCGTAGCGCACCGCGAGCGAAGCGGTGTACGAGCTCCCGACGAGCACGACCTTCGCGCCGGGCGCGAGCTCGCGCGCCCAGGCGATCGCGAAGTCGAGGTCGCCGAACGCGGCCTGGAACCCCTGCGAGCCGCCGAGGGCGACCGTGGCGCTCTTCGCGGTCTCGTTGACGACCGCGCCGCTCTTCTCGCCGGAGCGCAGGTCGATCGCGAGCGCGTCCCAGCCCTCGGCCGCGAGCTTCGGCGCGATCTCGCGGTACTCGCCGCGCGAGCTGCGCGCCATGTGGCAGCAGACGAAGACGACCTTCGCCTTCGCGTCCGTCGCGCGCGCCTTCGCGCCGGAGTACCAATCCGCGGTCATCGTGACGCCGTCGGGCATGATCTTCGTCTTCGCGACCCAAGCCTCGCTCGCTCCGGCCGGAACGGCGGGCGCGGCCGCGGACGGCGGCGTCTGCGCGGGCGCGGCGGGGACGAGGAGGAGCGGGAGGAGCGCGAGGAATCGGGCGGTCTGCATGGCGCGCCGAGGATAGCGCACCGCCGCGATGTCGCGCGACGGGCCTGGGCGGTAGACTCTTCGCCCCGATTTCCCGTCCCGGCCCCTGTTCCGCCCCGTCCCACCATGAGCGTCGCCTGCGGCATCGTCGGACTGCCCAACGTCGGCAAGTCCACCATCTTCAACGCCATCACCGCCGCGGGCGCGGAGAGCGCGAACTACCCGTTCTGCACGATCGAGCCCAACGTCGGCATCGTCGACGTGCCCGACCCGCGCCTCGAGATCATCCACCAGTACATCACGACCGACCGCATCGTCCCCGCGTCGCTCAAGATCGTCGACATCGCCGGGCTCGTGAAGGGCGCGTCGAAGGGCGAGGGGCTCGGCAACAAGTTCCTCGGCAACGTGAAGGAGTCCGACGCGATCCTGCACGTCGTGCGCTGCTTCGCGAAGGGCGACGTGATCCACGTCAACGGCAGCGTCGACCCGAAGCGCGACATCGAGATCATCGACATCGAGTTGGCGCTCGCCGACCTCGACACCGTGACGCGCGCGCTCGAGCGCGTCGCGAAGAAAGCGCGCGCGGCCGACAAGGAGGCGCTCGCGCAGAAGGTCGTGATGGAGAAGGCGCAGGCGGCGCTCGAGCAGGGGACGGCGCTGCGCGCGCTCACGTGGACGAAGCAGGAGCTCGAGGTGCTCCGGCCGCTCTTCCTGATCACGATCAAGCCCGTGCTCTACGTCGCGAACGTCGGCGACGACGACCTGGAGGGGCAGGGGCCGCTCGCGCAGATCGTGCGCGAGCACGCGAAGGCGACCGGCGCGGACTTCGTGCCCTTGTGCGGCGACATCGAGGGCGAGCTGATGAAGCTGCCGCCCGACGAGCGCAAGAGCTTCTTGTCGGACTTCGGCCTCAAGGAGCCGGGCCTGAACCGCTTGATCCGCGAGGCGTACCACCTGCTCGGACTGCAGACGTACTACACCGCGGGCAAGATCGAGATCCGCGCGTGGACGATCCACAAGGGCGACACGGGCCCGGTCGCGGCGGGTGTGATCCACACGGACTTCGAGAAGGGCTACGTGCGCGCCGAGGTGTACTCCGTCGACGACCTCGTGCAGTACAAGAGCGAGGCGGCGATCAAGGCCGCGGGCAAGATGCGCGTCGAGGGCCGGGACTACGTGATGCGCGAAGGCGACGTCGCGCACTTCTTGATCTCGAAGTGAACCAGGGCGGGCTATCCTCCGCGCAGAGGAACCCCGCCATGCCGATCGAGAGCGTCACGCCCGTCCTCAACGTCACGTCGATCCCGAAGAGCTTCGCCTGGTTCGAGGCGCTCGGTTGGACGCGCGGCTTCGCGTGGAACGAGGGCGGCATGATCGAGGGCGCCGCCGACGCGAACGAGCACGGCGAGCCCGGCTTCGGCAGCGTGTGCAGCGAGAAGGCGCAGATCTTCCTCTGCCGCGGCGCGCAGGGTTCGCGCGGCACGGTCCTCCCGCGCTTCCCCGGCGACGACGAGACGGACGGCGTGTGGATGAGCTGGTGGGTCTCGTCCCCGGCCGAGGTCGACGCGCTCCACGCGCGGGCGCTCGCGGCAGGGATGACGGTGAGCTATCCGCCGACGGACGAGCCCTGGGGCGTGCGCGAGTTCCACCTGCGCCACCCCGACGGGCACACCTTCCGCGTGAGCGCGGGGCTCGGCGGGGACTGACGCTCCGCGAGCGCGTCTCGACGGTGACTTCGCAGGAAGTGTCGGTGGCGAGCCCCGGCTCAGCCGAGTAAGCTCCGGCTCAGTGAAGCCCTCCGCCCTGCGCCAGCGTCTCGGTTTGACCCAGAAGGAGCTCGCCGACCTGCTCGGCGTGCACCCGATGACCGTCAGCAAGTGGGAGCGCGGCGTGCTCGCGCCGAACGAACACCAACGTCGGCTCCTGCGCGCGTTCCAAGGTGCCGCGGAGCGCGGTCGGACGCCGGCCAAGAAGGCGCGCGGCGCGAAACGCGGCGCCGACTCCGTGCGCTTCCTCGCCGACCTGCTCGCGGACGCGCACGGCGGGCCCGAGATCAACCTCGGCACGTTGAGCGCGACGAACCGCTTCGCCGGGCGCGTCGTCGAGCTCGCGCGCGGCGACGTGATGAGCAAGGTCGTGATCGAGATCGTGCCCGAGCTCCGCATCGGCGCCGTGATCACGACCGATTCGGTGGACCGCCTCGGCCTCCAAATCGGATCGCGCGCCGTCGCGATCATCAAGGCGACCGAGGTCATCGTCGGAGGGATGTGATCCGCATGTCCGCACTCACCGCGTTCGTTTCGTCGCGCCGCCCGCTGCTCGCCGCCGCGGCCTTCCGCGCCGCCGCGTGCCTCGTGTTCGGCCTCTTCGCCGTCGCAGCCGCTCCGTCGCTCGCGCAAGAACCGCCGAAGAAGATCGAGCTCACCGTCTACGCCGCCGCGAGCCTGCGCGAGGCCGCGACCGAGCTCGCGAAGACCTACGAGCGCGACCACGGCGTCGCGCTCGTCTTCAACTTCGGCTCGTCGACCGACCTCGCGCGCCAGATCGTCGCGGGCAACCAGGCGGACGTGTTTTTCTCCGCGGACGAGAAGGAGCTCGACAAGGTCGCGGCGGAGAAGCTGCTCGACGAGGGCTCGCGCGCGAGCGTGCTCGGGAACCAGCTCGTCGTCGTCGAGGCGATCGATCCCAAGGCCGAGGCGCGGAGCGTCTTCGTGAAGCCGTTCACGCCCGAACAGCTCGCGCGGCCCGAGGTCAAGGCGCTCGCGCTCGCCGACACGGCGACCGTGCCCGCGGGGCGCTACGCGAAGGCGTGGCTCGAGAAGAAGGACCTGTGGAAGCGCGTCGAAGCGCGCGTCGTGCCCGGCGCGGACGTGCGCGCGACGCTCGCGGCCGTCGAGTCGGGCGCGGCGCAGGCGGGGATCGTCTACCGCACCGACGCCGCGGTCTCGAAGCGCGTGCGCGTCGTCCACGCCGTGCCGCTCGAGGAAGGCCCGAGGATCGTGTACGGCTTCGCCGCGCTCGCGAAGCGGCCGCACGTCGCGGAGGCGCGCGCGTTCCTCGAGTTCCTGCGCTCCGCCGAGGCGCGCAAGGTGTTCGAAGCGCGCGGGTTCGTCGCGCTCCTCGCGCCGAAGTCGGACGCGAAGCCCGCGGAGAAGCCGAGCGAGAAACCGGCGGAGAAGCCGAGCGAGAAACCGAAGCAGGAGCGCGCGTCCGCCCGCGGTTTCGCGCGGCTCGGTCTCGCGCTCTGAACCACGCATGGACGGCGGCGACGGCACGCTCGAGGTCCTGCTCCGCACGCTCGTCGTCGCGGGGGCGGCGACGGCGCTCGTCGCGCTGCCGGCGGTCGCGACGGGCTACGCGCTCGCGCGGCGCGAGTTCCGCGGCAAGAGCGTCGTCGAGACCTTCGTCGCGCTCCCGATCGTGCTGCCGCCGACGGCGATCGGCTACCTGCTGCTCGCCCTGTTCGCGCGGCGCGGACCGCTCGGCGAGGAGACGCTCGGCTTCGATCCGGGCGTGCTGTTCACGCTGCGCGGCGCCGTGCTCGCCTCGGCGGTCGTCGCGTTCCCGCTCGTCGCCCGCACCGCGCGGGTCGCGTTCGAGGGCGTCGATCCGCGGCTCGAGCGCATGGCGGCGACGCTCGGGTGGAGCCGCGCCCGCGTGCTCGCGCGGCTCTCGCTCCCGCTCGCGCGGCGCGGGCTCCTCGCGGCGCTCGCGCTCGGGTTCGCGCGTTGTCTCGGCGAGTTCGGCGCGACGGTGATCGTCGCCGGCAACATTCCGGGCCGGACGCAGACGCTCGCGCTCGCGATCTTCCGCGACATCCAGCTCGGCGAGGAGAACCGCGCGCTCCTCCTCGTCGGGCTCACGGTCGTCCTCGCGTTCGCGTGCCTCCTGCTCGTCGAGCGCGGTTCGCGGCCCGAGCGCCGCGACGGAGCGGCCGCGTGAGCGCGCGCCTCGTGCTCGACCTCGAGCTGCCGCTCGCGCGGTTCGCGCTCCGCGTGCGCCTCGCGAGCTCCGCGCGCGCGCTCGGCGTGTTCGGGCCGTCCGGCGCCGGGAAGACGAGCCTGCTCGAGACGCTCGCGGGCTGGCGCCGTCCACACGCCGGGCGCATCGAGTTCGACGGCCGCGCGTGGTTCGACGCGGCCGCGCGCGTCGACGTCGCGCCGGGCGCGCGGCGCGTCGGCTACGTGCCGCAGGACGCGCTGCTGTTCCCGCACCTGGACGCGCGCGCGAACGTGCTCGCGGGCGCCGCGGCGGGGGAGGACGAGCTCTTCCGGCGCGCGGTCGACGTGCTCGAGCTCGCGCCGCTCCTCGCGCAGCGCCCGGGCTCGCTCTCCGGCGGCGAACGTCAACGCGTCGCGCTCGCCCGCGCGCTGTGCTCGCGCCCGGCGCTGCTCCTGCTCGACGAGCCGCTCGCGTCGCTGGACCTCGCGCTGCGGCGGAGGATCCTCCCGTGGCTCGTGCGCGTGCGCGAGAGCTTCGACGTTCCGCTCGTGTTCGTCTCGCACGACCCGACGGAGGTGCAGGCCTTGTGCGACCAAGTCGCGGTGCTCGACGCGGGCAGCGTGCGCGAGCTCGGTCCGCCGCGCGAGGTCCTGCGTCGCGCCGAGCACGCGACCGCCGCGTTCGAGAACGTGCTCGCCGGTCGCGTCCTCTCCGTGCGCGACGGCGCGGCGGACGTGCTCGTCGGCGCGGGCCTCGTGTTCCGCGTGCCCGCGGGGGAAGCCCGCGAGGGGGACGAACTCCTCTTCGCCGTCGACGCGGACGACGTGTTGCTCGCGGCGGAGCGCGTCGAGCGGATCTCTGCGCGCAACGTGCTCGCCGCGCGGGTCGAGCGCGTCGTCGCAGCAGAGGGCGCGGAGCGCGTCGACCTCGCGCTCGGTCCGGACGGCCGCGGACCGGGCTTCTCCGCGGCGCTGACGAGCGCGGCGGTGCGCGAACTCGCCGTCGTCCCCGGCGCCGCGATGCACGTGATCGTCAAGACGCAGAGCTGTCGCGTGCTCGCGACGACGCGCGCCGCCGCGGATCAGGCCGCTTCGAGGCGCGGCGGGAGCACCTCGATCACGACGTAGCCCGCGCGCGCGAGCTGATCGGGCAGTTCTCGCCAGCGCGTCCCGACGGCCCGCACGGTCTGGAGCAGCGCCCCGCCCGGCGATTCGTGCGTCAAGAGCGTCACGACCCGCAGGCCGAGCCGCAGCGCGAGCATCGCGACGTCGTCGTTGTGCGAGCCCGCTTCCACGCGCTCGGGCGGCGCGACGGTGAGGCGCACGCCGTCGCTTCGATCCGCGATCTCGACGAGCGCGCGGAACAGGTCGGACTCCGTGATGATCCCGATGACCGCGCGGTTCTCGACCACGGGCAGCCCGCCGATCTTCCTCTGCATCAGGACGCGCGCGACGTCCTCGAGGTGCGCGTCCGGACCGACCGTCTCGGGTGCGCGCGTCATGACCTGTCCGACGAGCGCGTGCTCGGCGCGCTCGCCCGCGGCGCTCTCGAGCTCCGCGATCGCGCCGGGGAGCACGCGCAGGAGGTCGCGCTCGCTCACCATTCCGACGAGCAGGTCGTTGCGCATGACCGGCGCGCGCCGGATGTGGCGCGAGCGGAACAGGCGCAGCGCGGCGCGGCACGGGAAGTCCTCGGTGACGGAGACGACCGGCGCGGTCATGAAGTAGCGGACGAGCATGCGGGGACGTCTCGTGGATCGACCGCTCGTTGCGCGAGTCTGGAGGCCGACTCTTCGCGACGCACACGTCCGCTGAGGCGCCCTCAGACCGGCACGCCGGCCGAGAGGATCTGCAGGAACTCCCGCGTGGCGAGGCGGGCCGCGTCGACCCTGCGCGGCGGAGCGGCTTGCGCGACCGCCTGATGCACGTGCTCGACGAACGCACTGCCGACGATCGCGAGGTCCGCGTGGCGCAGCGCGGCCGCGACCTCGCTCGCGCTCGAGATGCCGAAGCCCACGCCGACCGGCAGTCCGCCCGCGTCGGCGCGCACGCGCGCGAGGAACTGCTGCGCGGCTTCGTCGAGCTCCGTCCGCGCGCCGGTCACGCCGAGCCGTCCGATCGCGTACACGAAGCCGCGGCTCATCTGGATCGCGGTGCGGCGGCGCTCCTCGCTCGTCGTCGGCGCGACGAAGAAGATCGGCGCGATGCCGGCCATGCGCGCGGCGGAGGCCATCGAGCCCGCCTCCTCGATCGGCAGGTCGGCGACGAGCAGCCCGTCCGCGCCGGCGCGAGCGAGCGCGCGCACCGCGTTGCCCCAGCCGCGCCGCACGAGCGGGTTCGCGTAGCTCATCACGATCACCGGGAGGTCGCGCCCGAGCTCGCCGCGTCCGCCGCGGCGGAAGCGCGAGAGGATCTCGAGCACCTCCTCGAACGTCGTCCCGGCCGCGAGCGCGCGATCGTTCGCCGCTTGGAGCAGCGGGCCGTCCGCGATCGGGTCGCTGAACGGGAGCCCGAGCTCGACGCACGGCACGTCGAGGTCCGCGAGCTCGCGCAGCACCGCGAGCGTCACGTCGCTGCCGCCGTCGCCCGCCGTGAGGTACGGCGCGATGCCCTTGCGGCCCGTCGAGCGGAGCGCGCGCAAACGGAGCTCGAGCTTGTCGACCGCGCTCACGCGTCCTCCCCGCGGCTCGTGCGCGCGCGCGCGATCGTCTCGAGGTCCTTGTCGCCGCGCCCGGAGAGGTTCACGAGCACGCGCTTCCCGGAAAGCGTTTCCTTCTCGCGCAGCACCCAACCGACCGCGTGCGCGCTCTCGAGCGCGCAGAGGATGCCCTCCTTCCGCGCGAGCGCCTCGAAGCCGGAGAGGGCCTCGGCGTCGGTCGCCCAGGAATAGCGCGCGCGTTGTTCGTCGTGCAGCATGGCGTGCTCGGGACCGACGGCGGGGTAGTCGAGACCGGCCGAGATCGAGTGCGTCGGCCGGATCTGTCCATCGTCATCCTGGAGCAGGTAGGTGTAGCAGCCGTGCAGGACTCCGGGTTCGCCGCCCGCGAAACGCGCCGCGTGCTGCTGTCCTTTCAGGACGCCCTCGCCGCCCGCTTCGACGCCGACGAGCGCGACGGACGCGTCGGGGACGAACGGACGGAAGATCCCGATCGCGTTCGAGCCGCCGCCGACGCACGCGACGACGACGTCCGGGAGCGTTCCAGTGCGCGCCTGGAACTCCTTTCGCGCTTCGCGGCCGATCACCTCCTGGAAGCCGGCGACGATCGAGGGGAACGGGTGGGGGCCGAGCGCGCTGCCGAGCGAATAGTGCGTGCCCGCGGGGTCCGCGACCCACGCGCGCATCGCCTCGTTGATCGCGTCCTTGAGCGTCTTCTGGCCGTGCTCGACGACGCGCACGCGCGCGCCGAGGAGCTCCATGCGCAGGAGGTTCATGCGCTGCCGCGCCGCGTCGACGGCGCCCATGTAGACGACGCACTCGAGCCCGAGCAGCGCGCACGCCGTCGCCGTCGCGACGCCGTGCTGGCCCGCGCCGGTCTCGGCGACGATGCGACGCTTCCCCATGCGCTGCGCGAGCAGGCACTGGCCGAGCGTGTTGTTCAGCTTGTGCGCGCCGGTGTGGAGCAGGTCCTCGCGCTTGAGCCAGAGCTCGCACCCGAGCTCCTCCGAGAGCCGCCGCGCGTGCGTCAGCGCCGTCGGACGGCCCGCGTACGTCGTCAGGAGCTCGTGGAGCTCCGCCTGGAACGCGGCGTCGCTCGTCCAGCGCTTCCACGCGGTCTCGAGCTCGTGGAGCGGGGCCATCAACGTCTCCGGCGCGAACGTGCCGCCGAAGGCGCCGAAGCGGGTCGTGTCGAGCGTCGTCGTCATCGGGGTCTCCTCCCTCACGCGATCCTCCCGTGCACGGCGGCCAGCGCGCGCGACGCGGCGCGCACGAAGGCCTCGACCTTGCGCGCGTCCTTGACGCCGCGCTCGGACTCGAGGCGCGAGCTCGCGTCGACGCCCCAGGGGCGGACGATCGAGACCGCGCGTTCGACGTTGTCGGCGTCGAGGCCGCCCGCGAGCAGGCACGGGCCGAGGCGCGCGAGCTCGTGCGCGCGCTCGAGGTCGACGCCCCAGCCGGTGCCGCCCGGCGCGTGCGGGTGATCGAGCACGAAGCCCGTCGCGATGCCGCGCCAGCGCTCCATTTCGTCCTCGGCGCCGTCGCCGACGGGGATGCGGCGGAGGATCGGGAGCTCGAAGTCGCGCCACTCGACCGCGCGCTCCATCCCGCAGAGCTGCACGGCGCGCGCGCCGGTCGAGAAGAGCATCGAGTCGGCGTGGCGGCGCGTCGCGTCGACCATCACGATCACGGAGAGGACGGGCTTGGGGAGCTTCCGCACCGTCGCGCGGATGTCGGCGGACTCGACGTGGCGCACGGAGTCCTCGTGGTCGACGAAGCCGACCGCGCCGAGGCCGAGCTGCAGCGCGCCTTCGACGTCCGCGAAGCGACGGACGCCGCAGACCTTGATGCGGGGGAGGTCGATGGTGCTAGCCATGGAGTTCGTTCCTCCAGGCCCGCAGCGTGCCGAGCGCATCTCCGGAAGTCACGAGGCTCTCCCCGACGAGCACCGCGTTCGCGCCCGCCGCGCGTACGCGGCGGAGATCCGCCGCGGTCTTGAGCCCGCTCTCCGCGACGCGCACGACGCCGGCTGGGATCCGCGGGAGCACGCGCTCGACCGTCCCGAGGTCCGTCACGAGCGTCCGCAGGTCGCGCGCGTTCACGCCGAGCAGCTCCGGCGCGTGGGGAAGCGCGCGCTCGAGCTCGTCCTCGTCGTGCACCTCGAGCAGCACCGCGAGTTCGACCTCGCGCGCGGCGGCGCGGAGCTCCGCGAGTTCACGGTCGTCGAGGAGCGCCGCGATCAAGAGCACGGCGGACGCGCCGTGGAGCGCGCTCTCGAGCACCATCGCGCGGTCGAGCACGAAGTCCTTGCGCAGCATCGGCACGCCGAGGTCCGCGACGCGCGCGAGGTCCTCGAGCCCGCCGTCGAAGTGGTCGCGCTCGGTGAGCACGCTGAACGCGGCCGCGCCGCCCGCGGCGTAACCCTCGGCGAGCGCGCGGTAGCGGGCGTGCGGGCGGTGCGCGTCCTCGGCGAGCAGCTCGCCCGCGCTCGGCGAACGGCGCTTGAGCTCGCAGATCAGCGCGAGCTCGTCCGGCGCGAAGCGCGCGAGGAAGCGTTCGCACGGAGTTGGGACGTCGCGCCCGCGCACGAGGTCCGCCACGCGCCGCTCGAGCTCCGCAACGGGCAGCGCCTTGCGCCGTTCCTCGGCGCGCCTCCGCACCGCCGCGACGACGGGCGCGAGCTTCGTCCCGGCGAGGTCCTTCACGCGACCTCCCGCGCGCGGTTCACCCAGCGCTGGAACACGTGCTTCGCCGCGCCGCTCGCGAGCGCTTCTCGCGCGAGCGCGAGAGCCGACGGCGCGTCCTTCGCGCGCCCCGCGACGAGCAGGGCGGCCGCGGCGTTCAACGCGACCGCGTCCGCGTTCGCGCTCGGGCGTCCGTCGAGGATCGAGCAGAGGATCGCGAGGTTCGTGCTCGGCTCGCCGCCCGCGAGCGCCGTCACCGGCGCCGATGCGATCCCGAGCGCGCGTGCGTCGAGCTTCTCGACGGCCTGCTCGCCGACCGCGCGCACGTGGTTGTCGCCCGCGAGCGTCAGCTCGTCCGCGCCGCCGGCGCCGTGCACGACGAGCGCGCGTTCGTGGCCGAGGTGCTCGAGCGCGCGCGCCGTCGGCTCGAGCCGCGCGTGCTGCGGCACGCCGACGACCTGGCGGCGGACGCGCCCGGGGTTGCAGAGCGGACCGAGGTAGTTGAAGAGCGTGCGCGTCCCGAGCGCGCGCCGCACGGCCGCCGCGTGGCGCAGCGCGGGGTGGTACGTCGGCGCGAAGAGGAACGTGATCCCGACCTCGTCGAGCAATTGTCGCGCGCGATCGGAGGGGAGCTCGAGCGGCAGCCCCGCGGCTTCGAGCAAATCCGCGCTCCCGCACTGCGACGACGCGCTGCGGTTGCCGTGCTTGATCACGCGCGCGCCGCACGCCGCGGCGACGATCGCGGCCGCGGTCGAGAGGTTGAACGTCGAGAGCCCGTCGCCGCCCGTGCCGCACGTGTCGATCGCGTCGGGGTGTCCGTGCACGAACGGCGTCATCGCCGCGCGCAGCGCGTCGGCGGCGCCCGCGACCTCGTCCGGCGTCTCGCCGCGCGCCGCGAGCCCGCCGAGCAGCGCGCCGAGCTGCGCGGGATCGAAGCGGCCGTGCAGGAGCTCGGCGAACACGGCGTGCGCTTCGATGCGCGACAACGTCCCCCCGCGGAGCACGATCGAGAGCGCGTGGGGGAGCTGCATGTCAGTGGACGCCTTCTTGGACGCCGCACAGCGCGAGGAACCGCGCGAGGATTCGCTCGCCGTTGGGCGTCAGGATCGACTCGGGGTGGAACTGCACGCCGACGCGCGGAAGCGACCGGTGGCGCACCGCCATGACGTGGCCTTCCGCGGTCCACGCCGTGAGCGCGAGCTCCCGCGGCAGCGCGTCGCGCTTCGCGCGCAGCGAGTGGTAGCGCCCCGCGGGGAACGGGTTCTCGAGGTCGGCGAAGAGCGCGTCGCCGTCGTGGTGGACGAGCGAGCTCTTCCCGTGCGTCGGCACCGGATCGCGCTCGAGCTCGCCGCCGTAGCGCTCGACGAGGCCCTGGTGTCCGAGGCAGATCCCGAGCAGCGGCACGTCGTCGGGGAGTCGACGGAGGAGCTCCGGTTGGATGCCCGCGTCGCTCGGTTTGCCCGGCCCGGGCGACAGCACGATCCCGCGCGCGCCGAGCGCGAGCACCTCGTCGACGGTGAGCGCGTCGTTCCTGTGCACGACGACCTCGGCGCCGAGCCCCGCGAGCGCTTGGTACACGTTCCACGTGAAGGAGTCGTAGTTGTCGATCATCACGAGCATCCGCGGCCTCCCTTCAGCGCGGCGAGCGGGTCCGGCCGCGCCGCGCGGAACGCGTCCGAACTCGCGACGCGCGCGGCCTCGAACAGCGCGCGCGCCTTGTGCAGCGTCTCCTGCCGCTCCGTCTCGGGGTCGGAGTCGAACACGACGCCCGCGCCCGTCTGCAGCGAGAGCACGTCGCCGCGCGCGACGAAGCTGCGCAGGACGAGCGCCATGTCGAGGTTCCCGCGGAAGTCGAGGTAGCCGAAACAGCCCGCGTACGGCCCGCGCGTGTCGCGCTCGAGCCCCGCGAGAAGCTCGAGCGCGCGCACCTTCGGCGCGCCCGAGACCGTGCCGGCGGGGAAGCTCGCGGCGAGCGCATCGAGCGCGTCGCGGCCCGGCGCGAGCTCGCACTCGACGCGCGACACGAGGTGCTGCACGCGCGCGAAGCGCTCGAGCACCGCGTGCTCGTCGACGCGGACCGTGTTCACACGCGCGATGCGGCCGAGGTCGTTCCGCGCGAGATCGACGAGCATGTCGTGCTCCGCGCGCTCCTTCGCATCCGCCTGGAGCTCGCGCGCGAGCCGCTCGTCGTCCTCCGGCGTCGCGCCGCGCGGCCGCGTGCCGGCGATCGGACGGTTCTCGACGCGACGGCCTTGCACGGACACGAGGCGCTCCGGCGACGAGCCCGCGATCGTCAGGCCGTCCGCCGTGAAGTGGAACATGTGCGGCGACGGGTTCACGAGGCGCAGGACGCGGTAGAGCGTGAACGGGTCGCCGGAGAAGCGCTCCTCGAAGCGCTGCGCGAGCACGGCTTGGAAGACCTCGCCCGCGGCGATCGCGCGCTTCAGCGCGAGGACGCCCTCGCGGTAGCGCTCGGGCTCGGTGACGGCCGCGAGCTCGGCGCCGGCGGCGAGCTCGCGCGCGAGCCGGAACGGACCGCTCTGGACCTCGCGCGGACCGAGCGCGTCGTGCGCGAGAGCGTCGATCCGCTCCATCGCGTCCGCGTGGTCGGCGGCGCCGCGCTCGCAGCGCGCGACGACGAAGACCTTCTGCGCCGCGTGGTCGAAACCCACGACGTGGTCGAAGCGCTCGAACGTCGCGTCGGGGACGTCCCACGGGTCCAGCGCGGCGCGCGGCACGCGCGGCTCGAGCGCGGTGCACCACTCGAACGCGAACCAGCCGACGAAGCCGCCGACGAAGGGCGGGAGGTGCGCGGGCGGCGGCGGGAGCGCGCGGGGGAGGCATGCGCGCAGTGCGGCGTGCACCGGTCCTTCGATCGTCCGCGAACCGTGCGGGCCGCGCAGCGTGCTCGTGTTCCCGCGCCCGCGGAAGTGCTCGACCGCGTCGACGCCGAGGAACGAGTAGCGCGCGAGCCGCGCGGGTCCCTCGACCGATTCGAGCAGACACGCCGTGCGCCGCGCGGCGCGCAGCGAAAGGTACGCGCGCACCGGGGTGACGAGGTCCGCGGGCCACGCCGCCCAGGCGAGCTGGTGGCGTTCGGCGTCGGCGGGCGAGGAGCGTTCGAGCGGGGCGTTCACGGTCGGACGGGGAGGGGGACGGGCAGTACAGAAACGCAGCGGGCCTCCGACAAGCGGAGGCCCGAGGTGTTCGCAGGATCGGGATCGACTAGGGGAGCCGGACCCGCGAGGACGCCTCGGGGCCGCGCCACCACGAAGGAGTGGGGATCCGCACGATCATGCGCTGAAGTCTACTCCGGGATCCGGAGGAGGCAAACGCGCGCGAGCGCGTCACGCGTCGTCGTCGACGGGGATCGCCTCGGGCGGGAGGACGACGACCTTGCCGTCCTGCCACACGGCGATCGAGTGGCCGAGCTTCTCGTGCTCGAGGAGGGCTTTGCGAACGGCCTTCGCGAGGACGGCGGTCACTCGCTCGTGATCTCGGAAGAAGTCGCCGATCCTGTCGGACTCGGTGGGACGGGTGTCCGGGTCGCTCTGCGCTTCCATTCCGAAGTCACCTCACTCTCCGAACAACCGCTCGTGCAGCGCCGACACCGTCTCCTTCAACCGTGCCTCGGGCAGCACGACGGACAGGTTGTTGCGCGTCGCACCGTAGCTGAGCATCTCGACCTTCACGCCGAGCTCCGCCAGCGTCCCGAGCACGGTCGCCTGCACGCGCTGCGAGTCGGAGAGCTCCTCGCCGACGACGCTGACGAGCGCCATGTCGCGCAGCACCGTGACCGCGCTGAAGGCCGCGAGCTCGGCGACGACGGGCTCGAGCCTCGCGTTCGGCTCGGTCGTGAGCGCGAGCGACACCTCGCTCGTCGCGATCACGTCGACGACGACCTCGTGGCGCGCGAACACGTCGGCGACGCGCTCGAGGAAGCCGAATTGGAGCAGCATCGGCGCCGCGACGACGTTGACGACGGCGATCCCGTGCTTGCTCGCGATCGACTTCACGCCGCGCTCGGTCGGCAGGAGCCGCGCGACCACCGTCGTGCCGGGGACCTCGGGGCGGAAACTGTTCAGGACGCGGATCGGGATGTCCTTCTCGATCGCGGGCACCATCGTCGCCGGGTGGAGCACCTTCGCACCGAAGAACGCGAGCTCCGCCGCCTCGGCGAACGAGAGCTTCTCGCGCTGCTTCGCGTGCGGAACGATGCGCGGGTCGGCGGTCATCACGCCGTCGACGTCGGTCCAGATCTGGATCTCCTCCGCGCCGAGCGCCGCGCCGAAGATCGCCGCCGACCAATCGCTGCCGCCGCGTCCGAGCGTCGTCACGTGGCCGTGCGCGTCCTTCGCGACGTAGCCCGTGATCACGGGGACGCCTTGGAAGCCGTCGAGCGCCGCGCGGATCTTCGCCGGAGCCTCGGGGAGCGGCCGCGCGCCGCCGAAGCGCGAATCCGTGACGAGCCCCGCGTCCCACGCGTCGAACGCGCGCGCGGCAAGCCCCGTCCGCGCGAGGTGCGCGGCGACGATGCGCACGGAGAGCCGCTCGCCGAAGCTCGCGAGCTGGTCGAGCGTGCGCGGCGTGGTCTCGCCGATCAGCTCCACGCCGCGGAGGAGGCCCGAGAGCTCGTCGAGGAGCGCGTCGAGCAGCGTCGCGTCGAGCCCGAGCTCCGCGAGGATCGTCCGATGCTTCGCCGCGAGCGCCGCGTGCGCCGCGCGCCAATCGCCGCGCTTCAGCGCGACTTCGCCCGACTGGAACAGCGCGTTCGTGACCCCGCCGACGGCGGACACGACGACGACGGGCCGGCGCGGGAGCGCGCGCCGGACGATCTCGGCGAGGCGCCGAATGGGCGCCGCTCCGCCGACGGAGGTGCCGCCGAACTTCTGGACGATCATGGGGTGGGCTCGATGAGGGCGCGGGAGTATAGCGGGGGCTTCGCGGCGCTCCCTCCCCACGAGCGACGAACGAGCTTCGTGCGGATGGCGCCGTGCGCCGCGATTCCGTAGGTTCCGAGCGCATGAGCTCGGAATCGAACTCGACGTCGTCCCCGCCGCCGACCGAGTGGGGCAAGACCGCCGCCCCGACGCGCGAGATCCGGTTCCTCGAGGGGCCGCAGCGGCGACGCACGGAGCTCCTCGACGCGTTCCGCATCGGCGTCGAGTTCGTGCGCGGCTTCCGCGCACTCCACTTCGTCGGTCCGTGCGTCACCGTGTTCGGTTCGGCGCGCTTCCCCGCGGGACATCGTTGGTACGAGCTCGGCCGCGCGGTCGGCCGCGAGGTCGCGGGCGCGGGCTTCACCGTGATGACCGGCGGCGGTCCCGGGATCATGGAGGCGGCGAACCGCGGCGCGAAGGACGTCGGCGGACGCTCCGTCGGCGTCAACATCGTGCTGCCGAAGGAGCAGCTGCCGAATCCCTACCTCGATCGGTGGGTGACGTTCGAGCACTTCTTCGTGCGCAAGGTGATGCTCGTGAAGTACTCGTACGCGTTCGTCGTCCTGCCCGGCGGCTTCGGCACGATGGACGAGATCTTCGAGACGATCACGCTGATCCAGACCGGCAAGATCCAGGACTTCCCGGTCGTGCTGATGGGCGTCGAGTACTGGGCGTGCTTGCGCGAGCTCTTCGAGAAGATGGTCGAGGAAGGAACGATCGATCCCGCCGACGCGCGCCGGCTCGTGTTCACCGACTCGCCCGCGGAAGCGCGGCGCGTGATCCACGAGCACGCGACGCGCAAGTTCGGCCTGCGCCCGACGAAGCCGCGCCCGCGGCGCTGGCTCTTCGGCGAACGCTGATCGCGCTCACCTGCGCTCCTTCGGCCCGAGGTTCTGCAGCCAGCGCTCCCACGGGTTCCCGCCGTCCTTCGTCGTGAACGCCGCCGCGTCGGGGACGAGCTCCGCGTGCGTCGCCGCGTCGATGCGCAGGACGAGGTTCGAGCGCCGGTTCCACACCCACGCTTCGTTCGCGGCGTTCCTGTCGGAGACGAGGAGCTCGATCTCCGGGCCGGCGTCGGGCTGGAGCACGAGCCGCGCGAGCGGCGCGTCGAGCCCGAGCGCGGGCGCCTCGCTCGGCGCGGCGAAGCCGAGGCCGCGTCCGCGGAAGAGGAGCCCCATGAAGCCGCCCGCGCGCCACGGGAGCACGTCCTCGGGCGCGTCGCCCGCGCGCGCGAGCGTCCACTTCGGCTCCGCGTCGCCGGGCCCGCCGCGCTCGAGCACGAGCCGCTCGCCGCCGCGGTGCTCGAGCACGACGCGCGCGAGCCCGACCGTCCCCGGTTCGAGGCTGCCCGCGAGGAGGTGGAGGTCGACGAGCGCGGGCAGCACTCCGGGCGCGAGCGGACCGAGCGGAGCGAGCAGGTCGCGGTCGAGCTCGAGGATGCGCGCGTCGCCCGCGCGCCGTCCGAACACGCGGCCGCCGGCGCGCCCGAGCTCGAACACCGCGAGCTCGTCCTTGTCCGGCGCCTCGAGCACCTTCGTCCCGTGGAGCGCGACGCGCACGCGCGCCTTGGGCCCGAGACCGAACGCTTCCGCGCGCGCGGGGTCGTCGTCGGCGAGCGCGCCGCGCGCGTCGAGCAGATCGGCGAACCACGCCTGGAACGCGGCCTCGTCGAGGTACGCGCCGAACGCTTCGCGCGCGCGCCAGCGGCCCTTCGACCGCGCGAAGAGCCAGCGCACGTCCTCACCGGACGCGCCCGAGGTCTCGACGGAGACGGCGGCGACGGTGCGGTCGCTCGCGAGGACGGCAAGGCGTTCGATGCGCGCGCTCGCGCCCGGCCCGCGGTCACCGAAGCGCGCGCGGAGCGCGACGAGGCCCGCGACGACGACCGCGAGCACGAGGAGTGCGCGCGTCACGCGTCGTCCTCCCGGCGGCGCTCGTCGCCGCGCGCCCCACGCGCGAAGCGATCGTCCGCGTTCTGACGCGACCTCTCTTCGAGCCGTGTCGGAAGCGTGCCGACGACGAGCGCCGCGCGCCTCCGTCGTGCGCCGTGGAGCACGGCGGCGAGGAGCAGCGCGAGCGGCACGGCGCCCGCGAGCAGCACGCGCGCGGAGAGCCGCTCGCGCGCGCCCTGCACCGGGAGCCCCGCCGGCGCGGGGCGCGCGCCCGCGAGCACGGCGACGTCGCGCGGGCTCGCGAGCGCGGCGACGCTTTGCACGAGCGCGCGCTCCGCCTCGGGGTGCGCGCGCAGCGCGTCGTTCGTGAACGCCTCCGACGATCCGAGGAGCACGAGCGCGCCCGGAGCCGAGCGTTCGTCGCGGGGGAGTCGCGCGGACTCGGCGCTCCACTTCGGCTCGATCTCGGGCCCCGGGAACGGGCCGCGGAGGAGCACGCCGAGCGCGAACGGACCGCGCGCGCTCCCACCGGCGGAGATCGTGAGCGCGTCCGCGCCGAGGTCGCCGCCGCTCCATGCGCTCGTCCACGCGGCGGGCGAGGTCGTCCAGAGCGGCGTCGCGGCGAGGCCCGCTTGCGCGAGCGCGACGCGGTCGAGCTCGATGCGCGAGGGCAGTGCGAGCACCAGTTCCGGGAGCGCGCGGGCAGCGAGCGCGCCGAGCGCCTCGCTCGTCGGCGCCGCGCGCACGATCACGGGCGCGTCGACGTGTTCGCGCGCGATCCGCGCGCGGCCGCCGTCGAGTTGCACCTTGACGTCGAGGTCGAGCGCGCCCTTCCGCGCGTCGGACACGACCTCGCGCGGCAGCGTCACGCCGAGGCGCGGCAGCCAGGCTTCGTCGAGCTCGGGGAACTGCGGCTCGGGCCACAACCCGAGCGCGCCCGCGGCGCGCGTCCCGCCGCGCATCGGGCGCAGCTTCCACGTCTGCAGCGCGACGAGCGCGGCGCCGCCGCGGTGGAGCACGCGCGCGAGCTCGACGCCGAGCGGCGCGGCGTCGCGGCGCGGGGCGAGCCACACGAGCGCCGCGGCGTCGTCGGGCACGACCGGACGCTCGGGGTCGACGTCGACGACGACGTAGCCCGCGCGGACGAGCGCGGCGCGCGCGAGCTCGAACCGCGCGCCCGCGCGCGGCGCGAAGCGTCCGCGGCGCTCGAACTCGAGCAGCGCCTCGGCGGGGGAGAGCCGCTCCTCGCCGCCCGCGAACGCGACGACGCGCCGCGGGCCGCCGAGGACGCGCTCGAGCGCCGCGGCGAGCGCGAGATCGACGTCCTCCGCCGCGCGCGCGTCGCCGAGGTCGATCCGCTCGGCGAGCTCGGGCCGCGCGGGGTTCGAGACGACGAGCGAAGCGCGGATCGCGCGGACCTCGGTGACCTCGTCGAGCGTCGAGGTCGCGCGCAGCGTGGGCACCGGCCCCGCGCGCGCGGCGGCGGGCGCGAGCGCGGCGTCCTCCGCGGCGGAAACGCGGCGCACGGCCGCGGAGAAGCGCGGCGAGAGCTCCGCGACGGCGCGCACGCGCTCGACCGCGCGTTCGAGCGGCGCGCGGAGCTCGGGCGGCAGCTCGGCGCGCGGCGACACGAACGCGTCGAGGCGCGCGCTCGCGTTCGAGCGCTCGGCCTCCGCGGCGAGGCGCGCGAACGGACCGTCGGGGTCGGTGGGGGCCGCGTGCGCGCGCTCGCGCGTCGTGTCGAGCGCGAACGAGCTCGGAGCCCACGCGAGCGCCGCACACGCCGCGAGCGCGCACGCGCCGGGGACGAGGAGCGCGCGTGCCGTGCCCCCGGGCCGAGTCCCGCCGCGCGCCGCCGCGGAGAGCGCGAGACCGAGCGCGAGGAGCGTAGGCACGCCCGCGACGAGCAGGCGCGCGACGAGGCGCTCCCCCGGCGCGGTCGCGGCGAGCGGCGGAGTGCGCTCGCGCGCGACGGAGCGCCGCACGGCGCGCGCGGTCGACGCCAGCTCGGCGCGCACGGCATCGACGAGCCCCGCGTGCGCGGTCTTCGCGTCGCCGAGTTCGCGGTCGCCGAACGGGCTCGACGAGCCGAACAGGACGAGCGCGCCGCGCCACGGATCGCGCGGCGCGAGCAGCGCGGCGAGGACCTGCGCTCCGGCGCGCTCGCGGCCGCGGCCGGCGGCGAGCTCCGCGAGCGGCTGCGGGCGGTCGAGCGCGGCCTGGAAGCCCGCGGCGCTCGAGCACGCGAGCGCGCGGAAGTCGAGCGCGAGTTCGTCGAGGCGGGTCGCGTCGGGCTCGAGCGCGCTCGGTGCGACGAAGTAGACCGTGCCGCCGGGCTCGCTCGCGAGCGCGCGGAAGTCCTGGTGCTCGCCGATCGACGCGACGCGCAGCGCGAGTTCGGATTTCGCGTTCGCCGCCGCGCCGCGCTCCTCGAGCACGACGCCGCGCGAGAGCTCGACGCCGAACTGCGCGAAGAGCGCACGCGCGGCGTCCGCGCCGTCGTCCGCGCCGGCGCGCTCGAGGCGCGCGCCCGCGGCGTCCTGCGCGATGCGCGCGGCGTGGGGCGCGGCCGCGATCCACGCGGAGCCGCCGGCGGCGAGGAAGCGCTCGAGCTCGCGCACGTGCGCGGACGTCGCGGCGCGCGGGTCGAGCCACACGAGCACGTCCGCGTCGTCGGGGACGCGCGCCGTGCGCTCGAAGTCGAGGTCGAACACGTCCGCGTGCGCGCCGAGCGCCGTGCGCAGCGCGAGGAACTCGTCCGGCGCGGCGACCGCGATGCGCGCCTTGCGCGGCGCGCGCAGTGCGTCGAGCTCGGCGGCGACGAGCTCCTGGAGGCGCGGCGCGAGGTCGGGCTCGAGGGCGGGGAGCACTGCGGCGCCGCGCGCGCCGTCGGCGATGCGCAGCGCGGACCAGACCTGCGTCTCGCTCCAACCGTCGCCGCGCCGCGTGCGCACCGCGTGCGCGGAGAGGCCGAGCCGCGCCGCGAACCGCGCGGCGTCGGCGTCGCTCTCGGGACGGAAGCGTTCGATGCGCACGCGCTTCGAGTGCGGCGAGCTCGCGAGCGCGCGCTCGAGGTCGTCGACGGCGCCGGGCACGTCGCGCCAGCCGGGCGGGAGCTCCGCGGCGTCCGTGCCGAACCACGCGAGCACCACCTCGCCCTCGGCGCGCTCGAGCGCGGCCGCGAGGCGCGGATCGAGCGCATGGCGCCGCTCGCGGCCCGCGTCGAACGCGAGGCGCGCGGGCACGAGGTCCGCCGCGAGCGCGGCCGCGAGGAGCGCGAGCAGCGCCGCGAGCGCGAGCGCGACGCGGGGGGAGCTCGCGCGCGACTTCGTCACGACCGCGCGCGCTCCGCGACGCGGACGTTCGCCCAGAGCGCGGCCGCCGTCGTCGCGAGGAACCACAGGATCGGCGCGAGCCCGACGCTGCCCGCGACGAAGCCCTCGTAGCGCGGCAGCCCCGACGCGACGCGCGCGAGGCCGGAGCCGGCGCCGAGCGCGGGCGCGAGCCCGTCGAGCACCGCGACGACGCGCTCGTCGCCGAGCGCGAGCTCGACGCCCGCGAGCACCGCCGCGACGAGGAACGCCGCGAGTTGGTCCGCGAAGAGTGCCGACGCGAGCACGCCGAGCGCGAGCAGTTGCGCGCCGAGCAGGAACGCGCCGAGGTAGCCCGCGACGACGCGCCCGAGGTCCGGGCTCCCGAGCGTCTCGACGTACGCGAGCACGGGCAGCGTGCCGAGGAGGAACGCGGCGAGCACGAGCAGCGCCGCGAGGTACTTGCCGAGCACGACCTGGAGCGGCGTCAAGGGCAGCGTCATCCAGAGCTCGAACGTGCGCGCGCGCAGGTCCTCGGACCACACGCGCATCGCGAGCGCGGGCACGAGCAGCACGTAGATCCACGGGAGGCGCGCGAAGAGCGGCGCGAGGTCGAGGCGGTTCGCGAGGAAGAACTCGTTCAGGAACCACGAGCTCGTCGCGAACAGCGAGAGCGCGAGCGCGAGCCACGCGAGCGGCGCGTCGAACCAGCCGCCGAGCTCGCGCGCGAGCACGGCGCGCACGCCCTGCGCGAAGCGCGGCCGGCGGCCGCGCACGGAGGGAGCGGAGCTCGTCGTGGAATCGTTCACGCGCGCCTCATGCTCCCGGTCGCGCGCGCGACGTTCAAGGGCGGGGCGAGGGGGAGTTCACGCGAACGGGCGCGCGCGAGATCGAACCGGAGCGCGCGGCGCGAACGCGGCGGCCGACGCGACGCGAGAGCTCGGTGTGGAGCGCCGTGCATCGCGCGCGTCAGCGGCGCGCGAGCTCGACGGGCTCCACCGGTTCCACGGGGGCGAGGAGCGGCGCGCGGAGGTCGAGCTCGACCTCGAGCGGGCGTTCGGCGGGCGAGAAACGCTCGCTCTGCCGCCCGAGCTCGCGCTCGAGCACGCCGCGCGGCGCTTCGTCCGGCGCGAAACGAAGGGACAGGTGGGGGGTCACGACGCGGCTCCTTCCCGTTCGAGCCTACCGGAGCCCCGCGGATCGCGGGAGCGGGAATCCCGCACCGCCTCGAGCACGAGGTCCTCGAGCGTGCGCCCGCCGCGCCGCGCCCGCTCCTCGAGCTCGGCGCGCGGCCCGTCGAGCACGATCCGCCCGCCGACGAGCAGGAGGAGCCGGTCGCTGACGGACGCGACCTCGGCGAGGACGTGGCTCGAGAAGAGCACCGCGCGGCCCGGCGCGAGCTCGCGCACGAACGCGCGGAAGCTCGCGACCTGGAGCGGATCGAGCCCGTGCGTCGGCTCGTCGAGCAGGAGCACGGGCGGGTCGTGGATCAGCGCCGCCGCGAGCCCGATGCGTTGACGGAAACCCTTCGAGCACTCGCGCACGCGCTTCGCGAGCACCGCGCCGAGGTCGCAGCGCTCGACGACCCACGCGGCGCGCGCCGCGAGCTCGTCGCGCTCGAGCCCGTGCGCCGCGCCGACGAACGCGAGGAAGCGGTCGACGCGCATGCCTTCGAAGAGCGGGTCGTGCTCCGGCAGATAGCCGATGCGCGCGCGGACCTCGAGCGGCGCGCGCGCGACGTCGAAGCCCGCGACCTCGATCGTGCCGGACTGCACGGGGAGGTACGTCGAGAGCAGCTTGAAGAGCGTCGACTTGCCCGCGCCGTTCGGACCGAGGAACCCGACGACCTCGCCCGCGCGGACCTCGAACGAGACCGCGTCGAGCGCGCGCTGCGCTCCATAGTCGTGCGTGACGTTCGCGACGCGGATCATGCGGTGGGGGAGCGGAGGGTAGCAGGTGGGACGGCGCGCGGCACCTCCGGCACGGCGGCGAGCAGCGCGCGCGTGTACGCGTGGCGCGGCGCGCCGAAGAGCTCGTCCCGCGTCCCCGCCTCGACGACGCGGCCCTTCTGGAGCACGAGCACGCGTCCGCAGAGCCGGCGCACGACCGCGAGGTCGTGCGAGATGAAGAGGTACGCGAGCCCCTTCGCGCGCGCGAGCTCCGCGAGCAGGTTGACGATCGAGGCCTGCACGGAGACGTCGAGCGCGCTCGTCGGTTCGTCGAGCAGCAGGAGCTCGGGCTCGCTCGCGAGGGCGCGCGCGATCGCGATGCGCTGGCGCTGTCCGCCCGAGAATTCGTGGGGGAAACGCTCGCCGTGGCGCGGGTCGAGGCCGACCTGCTCGAGGAGCTGCGCGGCGCGACGTCGTCGGGCGGCGCGGTCGAGGCGGCCCTGGAGCGCGAGCGGCTCCGCGACGATCGAGAGCGCGGTCCAGCGCGGGTCGAGCGCGGCGAACGGGTCCTGGAAGACGACGCCGATGCGCCGCGCGGCCGCGCGCCGCGCGCGCTCGTTCGCGCCGACGAGCTCGACGCCGTCGAAGCGGATCGAGCCCGCGCTCGGCCGCGCGAGGCCGAGCACCGCGCGTGCGATCGTCGACTTGCCCGAGCCCGACTCGCCGACGAGGCCGAGCGCCTCGCCGCGCGTGAGCGCGAACGAGACGCCGTCGACGGCGAGGAACTCGCGCGGCCCACCGCTCGATCGCGCGGGGAAGCGCACGACGAGGTCGCGGACGTCGAGGAGCGCGTTCACGCGGGCCTCCGATCGAGCGGCGCGGGGCTCACCGCGACGCCTGCGCGGTTCTTGCGGTCGCGCGCCTCGTCCTCCGCGACGAAGCACGCCGTCGCGCGCGCGCCGTCGAACGTCGCGACCGGCCGCTCGCTTTGACACCGCTCGCGCACGAGCGGACAGCGCGGCGCGAACGCGCACCCCGCGGGGAGCCGCGCGAGATCCGGCGGCGCGCCCCCGATCGCGGGGAGCGGCTCCGTGGGGTCGCCGTCGAGGCGCGGGACGCTCTGCAGGAGCGCGCGCGTGTACGGATGGCGCGGCGCGGCGAGCACCTCGTCGACGGGCCCTTCCTCGACCGCGCGGCCCGCGTACATCACGAGCACGCGGTCCGCCTGGTGTGCGACGACGCCGAGCGAGTGCGTCACGAGCACGACGCCGAGCCCGCGCTCGCGGCGCAGCGTCGCGAGGAGCTCGAGCACCTGCCGCTGCAGCGTCACGTCGAGCGCCGTCGTCGGCTCGTCCGCGACGAGCAGCTTCGGCCGCGCGATCAACGCGAGCGCGATCGTCACGCGCTGCCGCAGGCCGCCGGAGAGCTCGTGCGGGTACGCCTCGAGCCGCTCGCGCGCGCTCGGCACGCCGACCTCCTCGAGCGCGGAGACGGCGCGGTCGCGGGCCTTCGCGCGTGAGAGTCCTTCGTGCGTCTCGAGCACCTCGGTGAGCTGTCGCTCGATCGTGAGCAGCGGGTGCAGCGCGCCGAGCGGGTCCTGGAACACGAAGCCGACCTCGCGTCCGCGCAGCGCGCGCCGCGCGGCGGGCGCCGTGACGTCGCGGCCGTCGAAGACGACGCGCGCGACGCTCGTGCGCGCGGCGGGGAGGAGGTCGATCAGCGCGAGCTGCGCCGTCGACTTGCCCGAGCCCGACTCGCCGACGACCGCGAGCGTCTCGCCGCGCCCGACCTGGAACGAGAGCGCGTCGACGGCGCGCACCGATCCGCGCGCGGTCGGGAACTCGACCGAGAGGCCCGCGACGTCGAGCAGCGCGCTCCCGCTCACGCGCGCCCCGCTTTCCGTTCGCGCGGGTCGAGCGCGTCGCGCAGCGCGTCGCCGAGCACGTTGAGCGCGAGCAGCACGGCGCCCATCGCGAGCGAGGGGAAGAGCACGATCCACCACGGCACGCGCAGCGGGTTGATTGCTTCGGACGCGTCCGCCGCGAGCAGTCCCCAGGAAACTCGGGGCGGCTCGATCCCGAGTCCGAGGAAGGAGAGGAACGCCTCCGTCAGCAGGATCGACGGCACCGAGAGCGTCAGGTACACGACGACGATCGGCGCGACGTTCGGCAAGACGTGCGTCGCGAGGATGCGCGCGCTCGAGGCGCCGGCGACGCGCGCGGCGAGCACGAACTCCGCGTGCGCGAGGCGCAGCACCTCGCCGCGCACGACGCGCGCCATGGAGAGCCACGACACGGCGCCCACCAGGACGTAGAAGACGACCTCGCGCGAGATCCCGACGCGCGCGAGCTCCTCCTTCCACGCGGCGAGCAGCGTGATCACGAAGATGACGAGGAACACGAACGGCAGCGACGCGAGCGCGTCGACGACGCGCATCATCGCGGAGTCGACGCGTCCGCCGGCATAGCCCGCGATCGAGCCCCACGCGACGCCGACGAGCAAGCTCGTGAGCCCCGCGCACAAGGCGACGAGGAACGAGACGCGGCTGCCCCACACGACGCGCGCGGCGAGGTCGCGGCCCTTCGCGTCCTTGCCGAGGAGTCCGTCGAGCTCGTAGGCGCCGAAGAGCGCGCCGCGCGTCGCGTGGAGCGCGCGATCGAGCGGGCCGAGCGCCCACGGGGTTTCGAGCGTCGCGCGGTGCGCGACGATCGCCGGCGCGGCGAACGGTGCCTCGAGCCCGCGCTCGAGCTCGATCCGCGACGGCGAGGGGAGCGGCAGGAGCGGCGCGAACAGCGCGAGGAGGACCGCGACGACGACGAGGCGCAGCGACCAGCGCGCCGGCGCGCGCGCGACGAGGCGGCGCCACAGCGCGCGCCGCGGCGACACGGGCGCGTCGAGCTCCTCGATCTCCGCACCGGCGATGGACGTCGCGCGCGGTTCGACGACGGCCTGCGTCACGCGCTCCCCGCCTTCCCCGCCGCGAGCCGCGGGTCGATCCAGCCGTACGCCACGTCGACGGCCAGGTTCAGGAGCGACACGAGCGCCGTGTAGACGAGCGTCACGCCCATCGCGAGCGTGTAGTCGCGGTTCAGCGCTCCGTTGACGAAGTGCGCGCCGCAGCCGGGGAGCGCGAAGAGGCGCTCGACGACGAGGCTCCCCGTCAGGATCCCCGCGGTCGCGGGCCCGAGGAACGACACGACCGGGAGCAGCGCGGACGGCAGCGCGTGGCGCAGGATCACCGTGCGTTCGGGGAGCCCCTTCGCGCGCGCCGTGCGGATCCAGTCCTGCGCGAGCACCTCGATCATCGCGGTGCGCGAGAGGCGCGCGACGTACGCGGCGAACGGCAGCCCGAGCACGATCCCCGGCAGCACGAGCGAACGCAGTCCGTCGTACCCCGCGACGGGGAAGAGCGGCACGAGGAACACGACGAGCAGCACGAGGAAGCCCGCGATCACGAAGTTCGGCAGCGCGATCCCCGCCGTCGCGACGAGCCGCAGCGCGACGTCGAGCGCGCCGTCCTTCTTCAATGCGGCCGCGACGCCCGCGGGCAGTCCGACGCCGAGCGCGACGAGGAGCGCGATCACGCCGAGCGCCATCGACACGGGGAGCGACGCGCCGAGGAGCTCGTTCACCGTCAAGTCGCGGTACTTGAACGACGGACCGAGGTCGCCCGCGAGCACGCCGCCGAACGTGCGCGTGCCGTCGCCGCCGACGAACGCGGGGCCGTGCTCGCCGAGCTCGAACGGCCCGACGTACGCGAGGTACTGCTTCCACACGGGCCAATCGAGGTGGTAGCGCGCGCGCACCTCGGCCTCGACGGCGGGCGGGAGCGCGCGCTCCGCGTCGAACGGACCGCCGCGCACCGCGTGCATCAGGAAGAACGCGGTCGTCAGCACGACGACGAGCGTCGCGAGCGTCCATCCGAGACGGCGGAGGAGGAAGCGGCCCACGTCAGCGGCGCTCCGAGTCGGGCGTCGCGCGCGGTTCGGCCGATGCGGCGCGCCGGCCGTCGCGCGGACCGGGCGCGGGCACCTCGACGCGCACGTCGCCGCGCGCGCGGCGTTCGGCGCGCTCCGCCGCGAGCTCCGCGTCGCTCTTCCAGTACCACGCGCGCGGCGGGTGCACGTCGAGCGGGTTCTCGAAGAAGCCGCCGAGGCGCGGGTTCACGAGGTTCTTCGTGACGTAGCCGTAGAGCGGCACGATCGGCGCCGCGTCGAGGAGGCGCGCTTCGGCCGCGTGGAGGAGCTCCGCGCGCTCCGCTCCGAGCGCGCGCTCGGCGCGGTCGAGGAGCGCGTCGAATTCCGCGTCCGCGAAGCCCGTGCGGTTGTTCGGACTCCCCGCGCGGAAGATCGCGAGCATCCCGAGCGCGTCGAGGTCGTCCGCGATCCACGAACTCTTCGACACCGCGTAGTCGAGCGCGCGCTGCGCGTCGAGGAAGATCTTCCACTCGAGGCTCGCAAGGCGCGTCTCGACGCCGAGCTCGCGCCGCCAGCCGTCCGCGATCACCTCGGCGACCGACTGGTTGTTCGCCTGGACGTTGAACGCGATCTCGATCGGCGGGAGCGCGCGTCCGTTCGGGCCGTAGCCCGCCTCCGCGAGCAGCGCGCGCGCTTTCGCGACGTCGTCCGTGAACGAAGCGCCGTGCGCGAGCTCCGCCGGCGCGTAGTCGGGGGCGCACGCGGGCACGAAGCTCCACTGCGCGAGCTCGCCGGCGCGCGTGACGCGTTCGACGAGCGCGCGGCGGTCGACGCACAGTGCGAGCGCGCGCCGCACGCGCACGTCGTCGAGCGGCGGACGCGTCACGTTGAAGCGGTAGAACGCGGTGCCGAGCTGCGGGCCGGGCGAGAAGTCCTCGCGCGCGCGGAGTTCGGGCGCGAGCAGCAGCGGGAAGTTCCCCGTCCACGCCGCGGCGCCGGTGAGGTAGAGGTTGAGCATCGTGTTCGGATGCTCGACCGAGAGCACGTCGACCGTCCGCAGCGCGACGGCGCGCGCGTCCCAGTAGTTCTCGTTGCGCACGAAGCGCAGTCGGTCACGCACGCGGCGCTCCGCGAGCACGAACGGTCCGTCGACGACGAGGTTCTCGGGCCGACCCCACGCGAGCTCCCACCGCGCGCCGTGCTCGCGCTTCAGGCGCTCGAGCTGGTGCGCGGGCAGCGGCGCGAGTGCTGGGTGCGCGAGGACGTCGAGCAGGTTCGCGACGGGGTGCTCGAGCTCGAGCGCGAGCGTCGTCGCGTCGACCGCGCGCGCGCCGACCGAGTCGAACGCGAGCGCGAGCGCGCCGCGCTCCACCGGCTGCGTCGCGAACGCGCGCGCGCCGCGCACGCCGAAGAGGAACGACGCGTACGGCGCGCCGGTGCGCGGGTCGAGCAGGCGCTCCCACGCCGCGAGCACGTCGCGGGTCGTGAGCGCGGCGCCGTCGGACCAGCGCGCGTCCGCGCGGAGGTGGAAGGTCCACGCGCGTCCGTCGGCGCTCGTCTCCCAGCGCTCGGCGACGCCCGGCACCGGCGCGCCGGTCCTCGGGTCGCGCGCGGTGAGGCCTTCGTAGAGGAAGGCGAGCACGCGGCCCTCGACGACGCCGGTGCCCTGTTGGGGATCGAGCGAGGAGGGCTCGCCCTCGTTGACGACGACGAGGTCCGGCGCGGGGCCGCTCCGCCCGCCCGCGAGGACCGCCGCGCCGGCGAGGACGAGGGCCGAAAGCCCCAGTCCCGTCCCGATCCACGCACGGCCCCTCATCGCGGCGCGAGGATAGCCGCGGGGGAGGGCGGGACAAGCGCGGCGAAGGGGGCCCGCGCGCCTTGACCCTGGCCGTCCGGGCTGCGTAGCTTCGCGCCGTCCCGGTCCCTCGGCGCGTTGCTCCGGCCCTCCGCCGGGGTAGACCTCGCGCGCTCCGCGGACGGAGCCTCCCCATGCGCGCCCGATCGGCCCTCGCCCCGCTCTTCCTCGCCGGCCTCGCCGCGCTGGCGTGGCGCGGCCTCGGGGGCGCCGAATCGGCGCACGCGACCCAGGCGAGCGCGTCGCAGGCCGCGCCCGTGGTCGCCGAGGTGAAGGGCGCAAAGGTCGAGGCCGATCTCTTCCATCCGGCGCGCGCGCCGGGCGCGGACGGGAAGCGGCCCGCGGCGCCGACGCCGGCGTACGGCGGGCGCGCGACGGTGCACCTGGAGCGGCTCCCGCGCACGTTGAACAACGTGCTCGAAAACCAGGGCGCGATCCGGCGGATGATGTACGAGCTGCACGAGACGCTGCTGCTCCGCGACTGGGAGACGATGGAGTGGGGGCCGAATCTCGCGAAGGAGTGGACCGTCGAGGACGCGATCTGGGTGAAGCCCGGTGCGCCGGACTATCCGACCTTCGACGTGGGCGGACGACGCGTCGTCGTGGGGAAGATCGTCGGCGAGAGCGCGGAGCAGATCGAGGTCGCGCAGAACGAGACGACCGATCTCCCCAGCACTCTCATCTTCCCCGACCAGAACCCCAAGGCGCGGCGCGGAGATCGGGGCGGCATCTCCTGGTGGGACCGGCAGTCCTCCGACGGGAAGGGTCTCGTGCAGCGCTCGGACGTCGAGCGGATCGAGCGCGGTTCCGTGCTCTCGTTCCGTCTGCGCGACGGCGTGCGTTGGCACGACGGTCATCCGTTCGATTGGCGCGACGTACAGTTCAGCCTCGAGCTGTACGCGAACCCGCTCGTCGAGTGCGGCGAGCGGCGGCCGCAGTTCTCGGAAATCGTTCGCATCGAACACTACACCGAGCCTTGGGGCGCGGGACCTGCGTCCACCGTGCGCGTGTGGTTCGCGTCGCAGTCCTACTATCGCCTCACCGCACTCGGCAGCGAGCTCACGATCCTCCCCGCGCACCTCTACGACCTGAACCACCCCGACAACGTCGACGGCCAGAAGAAGCGCGCGACCGATCCCAACTGGAAGCCGTCGCAGGCCGAAGCCGCCGAGTACATCAACAAGAACCCGCACAACCGCGCCTTCGTCGGCCTCGGACCCTACAAGCTCGCGCGCTTCGACGAGCAAGGCGTCCTCGCCGAGCGCAACCCGCACTACTTCGATCCCTCACGCGCGGGCTACCTCGACCAGCTCTTCTGGCGCTTCATCGCCGACGACGGCGCCGCGTTCCAAGCGCTCCTGAACGGCGAGCTCGACTTCTTCGCGCGCATGAGCGCCGACGACTACTTCGGTCCCGCGACGCAGAGCGACGCGTTCACGAAGCGCAACTACAAGGGCCACTTCTACAGCGGGAACTACTGGTTCACCGCGTGGAACCTGCGCCGTCCGCAGCTCGCCGACGTCCGCGTGCGCGAGGCGATCGCGCGCGCGTTCGACTTCGAGGGCTTCAAGAACGCGAAGTACAAGGGCCTAGCCGACGTCGTCACGGGTCCGTGGATGCTGAATCGGCCCGAGTACGACAAGAGCGTGCTCCAGTACCCGCGCGACCCCGCGAGGGCGCGCGCGCTGCTCGAGGAAGCGGGCTGGCTCGACCGCGACGGCGACGGCGTCGTCGACAAGGACGGCGTGAAGCTCGAGATCGAGCTCCTCTCCGACGCCGGCAACGCGATCTCGCGCGCGTTCGCCGCGAAATTGCAGGAGGACCTGAAGGCCGTCGGCATCGCGCTGCGCTACACCGCGCTCGACTCGAAGGCCGTCGACGAGCGCAAGAAGAAGCGCGACTTCGACGCGGTCGCGCTCGCGTGGGCGCTCGGCTTCGAGACCGATCCCGAGCAGGTGTGGCACTCGAAGTGGGCGCCCGCCGACGCGAAGGGCTCGAACTTCGGCGGCTTCGCGGACGAGCGCTGCGATCGCTTGATCGAAGCGGGACAGAAGGAGCTCGACCCCGAGAAGCGCGCCGCGATCTGGCGCGCGCTCCACGCGCGCATCTACGAGCTCCAGCCGTACCTCTTCGGCTACAGCCCGCCGCGCAAGTTCGGCATGAACAAGGCGCTCTTCGGCCTCCAACTCGTCGCGCAGGACCCGAACTACGTGCTGCGCCGCTGGTACTACCCCGCGGGCACGCCGGGCACGCGCCCGACGTTGGAGACGAAGTAGCGGCGTGGGCGCCTGGCTCCTCCGCCGGCTCCTGTGGATGGTCCCGACGCTGCTCGGGATCACGCTCGTGACCTTCCTCGCCGTGCACGCAGCGCCCGGCGACCTCGGCGCGCGCGTCGGCGACGCGGAGAGTGCTTCGGGCGGCACGGAGGAGCGCGCGCTCCTGCGCGAGGAAGCGCTGCTCGACGCGCCGCTCTGGCGGCAGTACCTGCACTTCGTCGGGCCGTTCGACCTCTCGCCGAAGGGCGCGCGCGCGTTCGGCGGGAGCGGCGAGCGCGCGTGGCACGGACTCCTCGCGGGCGACCTCGGCACCGAGTTCCAGCGGCCGGGCGTGCGCGTCCTGCCGGAGATCGCGAAGCGGCTCGCGGTCACGGCGCCGCTCGCGCTGCTCGCGACGCTCGTGCTGTTCCTCGTCGGCGTGCCGCTCGGCGTCGCGAGCGCGCTCTCCGCGGGCGGGCTCGTCGACCGGCTCTCGCGCGGGCTCCTGTTCGCGCTGCACTCGGTGCCCGCGTGGGCGCTCGGGCTCGCGCTCGTGCTCGCGTTCGGCGCGACGGGGCTCGCGTGGCTGCCCGTGCTCGGCGCGCGTTCGCCGGACGCGGAGACGTGGTCGGCGGGGGAGCGCGCGCTCGACCTCGTCGCGCACCTCGTGCTGCCGCTCGCGACGCTGTCGCTGCCGGGGCTCGCGTACGTCGCGCGGCAGACGCGCGCGGCGGTGCTCGAGGTGCTCGACCAGGACTTCGTGCGCGCCGCGCGCGCGCGCGGGCTCTCCGAGCGCGACGTCCTCGTGCGCCACGTGCTGCGCAACGCGCTGCTCCCGATCGTGACGCTCTTCGCGTCGATCGTGCCGGCGCTCCTCGGCGGCTCGGTCGTCGTCGAGGCGCTCTTCGGGCTCTCCGGGCTCGGCTCGTACGCGTACGAGGCGATGCTCGCGCGCGACCTGAACGTGATCCTCGGCGTCACGACGACGTCGGCGCTCGCGACGCTCCTCGCGATCCTCGCGGCGGACGCGGCCGTGGCGTGGCTCGATCCGCGGGTGCGCCGTGGTTGACGGCGGCGCACACGAGCGCGAGCCCGGCCTCGTGCAGCGCGTGCTCGCGCGGAGCGGGCCGCGGCGCGCGGCGTTCGTCCTGTGGATGCTCGTCGGGCTCGCCGCGCTCGCGCCCTTCGTCGCGAGCGATCTCCCGTGGTACGTCCGCGCGGTCGACCGCGAGGAGGTCGAGGGCGCGCTGCGCTCGCTCGCGCCGCTCGCGCGCTCGTGCGATCGGCTCGCGAGGACGAGCGACGCCGAGTACGAGGCGACGCGCCTCGCGGGAGCGACGACGACGCGCGCGGAAGCGCTGGCGCTCGAGCGCGGCGCGGTCGCGCTCCGCTTCGCGGTCGTCGACGCGGCGCTCGAGGGCGGCGACGCGATCGCGCGCGGGCTGCTCGTCGACGCGCTCGAGGCCCGCGCGCCCACGGACGGACGCGAGCTCGGCCCCGTCGCGGAGGCGTACGTCGCGCAGGCGCGGATCGTCGAAGAGGCCGAGGGCGCGCGCTCGAGCGCGAGCGGGGGCGGTTCCGCCGGGAACGGACTGCGCACGGCGGGCGGTGGACGGTTCGTCGCGCGCGCGCGCTGGCCGCTCCTCGCGGCGCTCGACGGCGCGTCGGTGTTCCTCGTCTTCGCGTGGTGCGCGCTCGGCGTCCTGCTCGCACGCGGGGCCCGCGCGGCGCGCGGTCGTGGTCGCGCTCCGAGCGCGCGAGTCGTGGGGGGCGCGCTCGCGGCGTCGCTCGGGCTCGCGCTCGCGTGGAGCGCGCTCCGTCCCGCGGAGGTACGCCTCGATCCGCGGCCGTGGAAGGCGCGCCTCGCGTCGGAGTCCGTGCGCGTCGAACGCGCCGTCTTCGCGCCGATCGCGATGGGGTTCGCCGAGACGAACGTGACCGAGGCGTGGCGCCCGCCGACGTGGCTCGCTTCGGCGGAGCGCGACGAAGCGGGGCGCTACGTGCGCGGCGCGCGCGCGGCGCATTCCGGCGCGAACGGCGCGAACGGCGCGGGCGGGCTCGAGCTCCCGCCGACGCCGGTCGACGTGCGTCCGGGCGAGCCCGCGCGGAACTCGCCGTGGCGGCACGTGCTCGGCACGGACGGGAGCGGGCGCGACGTCCTCGCGCGGCTCCTGCACGGCGCGCGCGCGAGCCTCGCCGTCGGGTTCGGCGCGGCGCTCCTGCTCGCGCTGCTCGGCACGCTCGTCGGCGTCGTCGCGGGCACGCTGCGCGGCGTCGTCGACCTCGTGTTGTCGCGCGTGCTCGAGGTCGTCGTCTGCTTCCCCGCGTTCTTCCTCGTGCTCGCGTTCGCGGCCGTCGCGGATCCGGACGTCGTGCCGCCCGCGCTCTCCGTCGCGCTCGTGATCGGCGGCGTCGGTTGGACCGGCGTCGCGCGCCTCGTGCGCGTCCGCGCGCTCGAGCTCGCCGACGCGGAGTTCGTGCTCGCGGCGCGCGCGCAAGGGCTCTCGTCCGCGCGGATCCTGTTCGCGCACGTGCTGCCGAACGCGGCGGCGCCGGCGCTCGTCGCGCTCTCGTTCGGCGTCGGCTCGGCGATCCTGACCGAGTCCGCGCTCTCGTTCCTCGGCCTCGGCGTGCAGATCCCCGTGCCGTCGTGGGGCGCGCTCGCGGCGGAGTCGCGGAGCCTCGCGGGTTGGTGGACGCTCGTGTTCCCGGCGGCGTGCGTGCTCGCGAGCTCGCTCGCGGCGAACGTGCTCGGCGAGGGCGTGCGCGACGCGCTCGACCCGCGCGCGGAGGCGGCGCGATGAGCGCGCGTGGAGCGGATTCGTCGCGCGCGATCGCCGGCAGCGCGGACGTGGAGCGTGGCGCTCCGATGGGCACGGAGCTCGAGCGTCCCGCGGAAGCGTCGCGCGGCGGTCCGCTGCTCGCGGTCGAGGGCCTGCGGGTCTCCGTCGCGACGCGCGCGAGGCGCGCGACCGTGCTCCACGGCGTTTCCTTCGAGCTCGACGTCGGCGGCTCGCTCGCGATCGTCGGCGCCTCGGGTGCCGGGAAGTCGACGCTGCTCGCGGCGCTCGTCGGGCTCCTGCCGCGCGGTGCGCGCGTCGACGCGGGCTCGGTGCGCTTCCGCGGCGAAGAGCTCGTCGGCGCGCGCCCCGAGACGCTGCGCCGCGTGCGCGGCCGCGACGTCGGCGTCGTGTTCCAGGACGCGCTCGCCGCGTTCGACCCCGTCGTTCCGATCGGCGCGCAGGTCGCGGAGGCGCTCGTCGCGCACGGCGTCGCCTCGCGCACGGAGGCGCGCGAGCGCGCGCTCGAGCTCCTCGCGCGCTGCCGGCTCCCCGATCCCGCGGCCGCGGCGCGCGCGGCGCCGCACGAGCTCTCGGGCGGCATGCGCCAGCGCGCGCTCGTCGCCGCGGCGATCGCGTGCGGGCCCGCGCTGCTCCTCGCCGACGAACCGACGAGCGCGCTCGATCCGACGCTCGCGCTCCAGGTGCTCGACCTCTTCGACGCGGAGCGCGCGCGCGGCGCGGCGTTCCTCGTCGTGACGCACGACCTCGTGCTCGCGCGCGAGCGGTGCGAGCGCGTCGTGGTGCTCCATGCCGGGCGCGTCGTCGAGACGGGCCCCACGCGCGCCGTCCTCGAACGTCCCGCGCACCCGTGCACGCTCGAGCTCGTCCGCGCGCGCGCCGCGCTCGAGTCGCGCGCTGCGGAGCCGCCGCCGCCTCCCGCGGAGCCGCGCGCGGCCGCGACGGGCTGCGCGTTCGCCGCGCGGTGTCCGTTCGCGCGCGCGCGTTGCGCCGAGGCCGTTCCGCCGCTCGTCGCGCACGGCGCGGGCGCCGCGCGGAGCTCCGCCTGCTTCTTCGCGGACGAGGTGAGCCCGTGAGCGCGCGTCCGCTCCTCGTCGCGCGCGGACTCGAGAAGCGCTTCGTGCTCCGGCGCGGCCCGTTCGCGAGGCGCGCGGTCGCGCACGCGCTGTGCGGCGTCGACCTCGACGTCGCGGAGGGCGAGAGCGTGGCACTCGTCGGCGAGTCGGGCTCGGGCAAGACGACGCTCGCGCGCACGCTGCTCGCGCTCCACCGGCCCGACGCGGGCGCGCTCGCGTGGCATGCTCGGGAGTGCGCGGAGGTCGACCTCGTGCGCGCGGACGAACGCGCGCTGCGCGCCGTGCGCCGCGAGATCGGCGTCGTGTTCCAGGACCCCTTCGCGAGCCTCGATCCCCGCGCCACCGTCCGCGCGATCGTGGGAGAGGCGCTCCACGCGCACGGCCTCGCGCGCGGCGCGGAGCTCGAGCGGCGCGTCGAGCTCGCGCTCGAACACGTCGGCCTCTCGCGCGCGGCGCTCGATCGCCGTCCGCACGCCTTCTCCGGCGGCGAGCGCCAGCGCATCGCGCTCGCGCGCGCGCTCGCGACCGAGCCGCGGCTCCTCGTGCTCGACGAGGCGTTCTCCGCGCTCGATGCGCCGCGCGCGCTCGACCTCGTCGGCGCGCTCGAGCGCCGCCGCCGCGAACAGGGCTTCGCGCTGCTCGTCGTCGCGCACGACCTGGCGCTCGCTCGGCGGCTCTCGGAGCGCGTGCTCGTGCTCTACGCGGGCCGCGTCGTCGAGGAGGGGCCGACGGAGCAGGTACTCGCGCGCCCGCGCCATCCGTACACGCAGGCGCTCGTCGCCGCGGCGCCGGCGTGGGAGCGCGCGGACCTCCGTCGTGCGGCGCTCGCGGGAGATCCACCCGCGGCGTTCGCGCCGCCGGCGGGGTGCGCGTTCCACCCGCGCTGCCCGCTCGCGCGCGACGAATGCCGCACGAAGCTCCCCGCGCTCGAGCCGTTCGGCGCCGTGCGCGTCGCGTGTCCGGTCGCCCGAGCTCCGGCGGAGCACGGCGCTTGACTCGGTGCTACCGGGGCGGCGCCCGCGCGAGTACGCTCCGCCGAGACGCCCCGCGCGCATGAGCTCGGACCAAGACCGACACCCACCGCTCCGCACGGCGTCCACGGGCGCTGTGCTCGCCGCCGTCGCCGTGCTCGTCCTCGCGCGCGCGCTCGCGTTCGGCGCAGGCGCGGGCGCGCTCGCGCTGCACGCGGGCTTCGTGCTCGGTTGGATCCTCGCGCCCGGGTGGTGCGTCGTCCGCGCGGTCCGCACGAGCGAGGGCGATCTCGTGCGCGACCTCGCGGAGAGCGCGTTCGTGGGCTGGCTGCTCCTCGGCGCGGCGTTCCTGGCGCTCCAGGCGCTCGGCTTCGGGACGGGGATCGCCGCCTGGCCCGCCGTCGCCGTCGGCGCCGCGGGGCTGGCGCGCGCGAAGGGACGCGCGCTCCTCCCGCGCGGCGATGCGGGGCTCGCGCGCGGACCGCTGCTCGCGCTCGCGGCGCTCGCGCTGCTCGTCGCGCTGCGCACGCTCGGCGAAGCGCCGAGCGAGTGGTGGTACCGCAGCGCGGTCGACTCCACGTTCCACGCGGGCAACGTCGCGGCGCTCGCGCGCGAGTTCCCGTTCGAGAACCCGCGCCTCGCCGGCGCGCCGTTCGCGTACCACGTGTTCGCGTACGCGCCGATCGCGGCGGAGCGCGTCGTGCTCGGGATCCCGGTCGAGGAGCTCTACTTCCGCGTCGGCGTGCAGTTCCTGCCGTTGCTCTTCCTCCTCGTCGTGTTCGACGCGGCGCGCGCGCTCGCGGGGAGCGCGTGGGCGGGCGTGATCGCGGCGGCGCTGCTCGTGCTGCACCTCGACGTCGGGCGCGTGCTCGCGCAGTGGCGGGGGCCGGAGCTCGCGTGGACGATGCTGCGCAGCGACTTCGACTTCGGCGTCTACACGAGCCCGTCGACGTGCGCGGGGCTCGCGGCCGCGGCGGCGCTCGTGCGTCCGCTGCTCGCCTGGTTCGCGACCGGGAGCCGCGGCGCGCTCCTGTGGGCCGCGGTCGTCGCGGCGTGCGCGTCGGCGACGAAGGGCTCGGTCGCGCCGGTCGTGATCGCGGGGCTCGGCGCGGCGTGGCTCGTGCTCGTCTTCGCGCGGCGGCCGGCGCGCCGCGCGTTCGTTGCGACGCTCGTGCTCGCGCTCGCGGCGCTGCCCGTCACGCTCGTGCTCGCGACGGGCGAGGAGAGCTACGCGGGCTCGATGTTCCGCGTGTTTCCGTGGGCGACCGTCCGCACGCTGCCCGCGTTCGCGCTGCTGGCGCACGCCGTCGGGACGACGGTCGAGAGCGCGTCCACCGTGCTCGTCTGGGCCGCGGGGTGCGCTTGGATCGTTCCGTACCTCGGGCTCGGCGGCGTGCTCGGCGCGGCGGGAGTCTGGGTGCGTCGGCGCACGCTCGGCGAGGTGGAACTCGCGCTCGCGCTCGGCGCGTGCGCGGGTCTCGTGCCGGCGATCGGGCTCGCCGCACCGGGCGAGTCGCACCTCTTCTTCGCGTACACGGGGCTCGTCGGCCTCGCGCTCCTCGCCGGTCGCGCGTGCGTCGAGCGCGTGCTCCCGCGCGGCTTCGCGATCGTGTGCGGCGTCGTGCTCGGGGCGCCGCTCGTGTTCGCGCTCGTGCTCGACCTCGGACGGCGCGTCTACGAGATGGGGATGACGCTCCCGGCGGAGCCGCCGCGGCTGGCGCAGCACCGGGCCTCGCTCGCCTGGATGCGCGAGCATCTCCCGCGCGACGCGGTGCTCGTCGTCGCGCGCCGCGAGATGCAGTACTCCGTCTTCACGGAGCGCGCGTGCTTCGCGGAGAGCGAGCTCTACACGCCGCGCTGGGCCGCCGCGGGCTGGTCCGCGCCTGGACGCGCCTGGAGCTCGCCGACGGCGAGCGTGTATCCGCGGCGCGCCGCGCTCACCGACCAGGCGCTCGCGGCACCGAGCGACGAGGTCCTGCGCGCGATCGCGGCGGTCGTCGGTGCGGAGCGCCGCCCGCTCTTCGTCGTGCACGATCGGCTGCGGCGCGAGGGGCTCGGGACGAGCACGCCGTACGACGTCGCCGACCCGCGCGTCGCGTTCCCGCCGCTCCCGCCTTCGTTCCGCGTCGTGCACGAGTCGGAGACGGTGCGCGTCGCGGAGTGGAGCGGCCGCTGACGCGTCACTCGGCGGCGAGCGCGGTGAGCTTCGAGAGCGTCGCGACGTTGCGCGCGGTGCCGCGGTCGCGGACGGCGCGGTCGACGCTCTTCCAGAGCTCGCCCGCGAGGATCCCGTCCGGGCAGTCGAGGTAGGCCGCGCGCGGACCGAGCGCCAGGCGTTCGCGGCCGAACGAGCGGTCGACGAGCGGCGCGAGCGCCTTCGCGTCCGCCTTCGAGGCGAGCACGACGACGAGACGGCGCGACGCGTCGGTCTTCGAGTCCGCGAACGGGTTCGCCGCGAGCAGCGCGTCGAGCTCGGCCGCGGGGAGCACGACGACGGGACACTCGACGCCGAGCTCCGCGTGGATCCCGGCGGCGATCCGCGGCGCGTTCGCGTCCTTCGGCTTCGCGTCGAAGACCACGTTGCCGCTCGCGAGCAACGTGCGCACGCGCTCGAAGCCGAGCGCCTCGAACGTCGAGCGCAGCTCGGACATCGCGATGCGCTTCGCCTTGCCGACGTTGACGCCGCGGAGGAGGGCGACGTGCGTCGTCATGTCCGCGGGCTCCGTTTCCGGCGCTCCCACGCCGCGCGCTCGAGCGCGAAGCGGATCGCGCCGGGCTCCGACGCGCCTTCGACGCGCGCGAAGCCGTTCTTCTGGAGCACACCGATCGAACCGACGAGCTCGGGCAGCGTCTCGGCGACGACGCGGGCGACGCGCGGGTCCTCGAACGCGCGCGCGGTGAGCTCGCGGGCGACCGCGGTCGCGTACCCGCGGCGGCGGCGGTCCGCGACGATGCCGTAGCCGATCTCGACCGTGCCGCTCGCGTCGGGCGCGCCCTTGAAGCCGCCGCTGCCGACGAGCGCGCGCTCCTCCGTGTGCACGACGAAGTGGAACCACCAGCGCGGCTCCGCGCGGCCGTCCTCGAGGCGTTCGAGCGTGTAGACGAGCGCGGCGTCGTCGAGGAAGTCGTGCGGCCACGTCTCGGGCACGCTGACGCCGAGCGCGCGGGAAAGCGGTGCGCGTCCCTGGAGCGCCGCGCGCAACTGCGTGTTCGTCGCGGGCACGAGGGTGAGCTGCGCGGCGCTCCGTTCCTCGCCGGTTCCGTCTCGCGGCAGGGGGACCATGGAGCTCAGCGTAGCGCCGCGCGAGCGTGTCTTGCACATCCGCTCGGTCGCCGGACAGAATGCACCGAGGGACCTCCACCACCTCGCCGAGGAGCGCAGCCGTGCCTTGCACGCGGAGATCGCGCTCCGTGTCGCGGCCGATCCCTCGCTGGTGCGTTCCGCTGTGGAGCGCATCGCGACGTGGGAGCGAGAGGGGCGGCTCTCCGCGCTCTAGGTCGCGCGCTGGCGGGTCGCCGAGACCGAGCTCACCGACGCGGTTCGAACGCTCACGAGCGTTCGACTCGAACGAGCGCTCGACGCCGCACGGACCTGAAGGTCCACGCGTCAAGGCAACGGCAGCTCGTACTGATCGCGCAGGATCCGCCGCAGCTCGTCGAAGTTCGAGACCACGTGGTGCGGCTGTGCGCCGCTCTTCTCGAGGCCGTGCTTCGACGCGCGTTTCGCCCACACCGTGATCATCCCGATCGAGCGCGGCGGCACGATGTCGTGCTCGGGCGAGTCGCCGACGTACATGACCTCGTCGGGCTCGAGCCCGAGGTCGCGCACCGCGGTCAGGTAGAGCTTCGGGTTCGGCTTGCTGATCCCGATCTGGTCGCTGATGAACACGGCCTTCGGGTCGAGGTAGGGGACGAGTCCGAGGCGCACGAGCTTCTCCGCCTGCTTCACGGTCCATCCGTGCGTGATGATGCCGAGGCGCATCCCGATGCGGCGCAGGTCGCTGAAGAGCGGGTAGACGTCGTCGAAAGGCGCGAGCTCGCGGAACTTCGTGTCGTGGTACGCGGCGACGCCGGCGGCGACGATCAAGGCGGGGTTGACGCGCTCGAGGCAGCGCGGGCGCAGGCGCTGGAGGAGCTTGTCGAAGTGGTGCTCGTAGTTCGACGAGAACTCCGCGAGCACCTCGTCGAGCTCCTTGAGCACGATCTCCTCGGGTAGATCGAGCCCGGCCGTGATCATCGCTCGCACCGCGTTCGTCCGCGCCTTGCGCGCGAACTCGGTCGTCGAGAACAGCGTGTCGTCGATGTCGAAGAGGATCGCGGCGAGCCGGCTCACACCGCGATTGTGGAGCGCGGGCCCGGCGCGAGTCCAGCGCGGAGCCGCCGCTCCGGCGTCAGGGCAGGATCGTCAGCGTGATCGAGTCGCGCGTCAGGCGCCGCGGGCTCGACGTGAAGCCCTGGAACCAGAGCGTGCGGCCGACGTCGCTCGCCTGCGCGGGGAGCGGGAACTCGACCGCGGCCTGGCCCGCGCCGTTCGTGGCGCCCATGGGGACGGCGTACAGGGCCGTGCGCCGCAGGTAGAGCGTTCCGATGTTGCCGAAGTCGGTCGGCTGCTGAGCGGCCTGGTCCGACCACAGCAGGAGCGCGGGGGAGTTCGCCGGCCCGACGAGGTGGAACGCGACGCGCCCGCCGACCACGGGGATCCCCTGCGCGCGCAGGTCCTGGCGCGCGAACGCGTACAGCGCGATCGCGCCGCCGGAAGCGAACGTGTTCGCATGGACGGCCTTGCTCGCGACGGCGACGCGCGCGCCATCGGCCGACACGTCGACGTCGAAGACCGAGCCCGGCAGGTTGAAGAGCGCCACGGGGCCGTTGCCGTACTTCGAGTAGAAGCGCAGCTCGGGGCACGTGTTGCCCTCGTCGCCCCAGAGGCCGACCGCGAAGCGGCTGCCGTCGGCGGAGAGCGAGACGTCGGACACGACGTTCTGGAGCGTGCCGGTGCCGTACGCGTCGTCGCTCGTCGTCACCTGCTTCGTCGCGACGTCGAGCGCTTCGATGCGGACGTGCAGGTTCGTGTCGTAGAAATTGAAGCCGTACGCGAGCGTCGAGCCGTCCTCCGACAGGTCGATGCGGCTGCAGACGCACGTCCCGGGCACGGTGCGCGTGTAGGTGTGCGCCCACGAGCCGGTCGCGCCCTTCTCGAAGAGCTCGACGGTGCCGAACGTGCCGAACGCGAACACGCGGCCGTCGCCGGAGAGTGCGTGGCAGTCGAGCGCGGTCGGCAGGCCGATCTGGAACGTCGTCGTGTGCGTCGCGACGTCGAACACGTAGGCCTGCGTCGGCGAGCTGAAGTAGAGCGTCGACCCGTCCGCGGAGAGGTCGAAGCCGCGCAGCTGCGTCACGAAGGGGATCCACGTGTAGGAGAGCGGCGTGGGGGAGGCGGGTGAGAAGACCGCGAGCTCCGCCCGCCCCTGGTAGTTGTTCTGGATCGCGGCGACGATCACCTGGCCGTCGCGCGACATCGCGACCTTCGAGCTCCCGCCGATCTGCACCGGGAAGTTCCACGACCAGGCCGGCGTCGCGGACGAGGACGAGTAGAGCGAGACCACCGGTTGGCGGTGCATCTGGTCGCCGTTCGTGACGACCTGGTGCAGCGTGACGTGCAGGTCGTTCTCCTCCGCCGAATCGCACGCGGCCTGCGCGAGGTCGAGCGTGCTCGGCGTCTGCCACACGGGCGTCGCCGGCGTCTGATCGAAGCCCGAGAGGAACTCGGCGTGGTCGACGCCGGAGTCGAACTCCGTGAAGACCTGCGTGCCGTGGTCGCCGAGCGAGACGACCTTGCCGACCCAGTAGAGGCCCTCGTCGCGCGTCCAGAGCGCGCCGGACGGGAGTTGGACCGGGGCGATCGCCGGCGTGGTCGGCGCGAGCATCACGGGCTCGTGCGGACGCACACTCCGCCGCTCGACCGTGCGCGCACCGTTCGCGCCGATCTCGAAGCGCGTCGCCTGGAGCTCCACGTTCGCCGGGCTCGAGCCGCCGGGAACGGTCGGGAGCCCGCCGCTCAACAGGAAGATGCCGAAGCCGATGCCGATGCCCGCCATGCCGTGCCCCTCTCGATCGCGGACTGCCCTCCGCGCGCCCTTCGGATCGGCAGTTCGAACCCTGCGTCGCGAGCGAAACCAGCGCACGACGCGGGAGGCGGGAAGCCCCGGTCGTGCTTTCGCGCTCCGAGCCCGGAAGGCCTTTCCCCAGGCCCGGCGTGAGCTCGGCGGCGAGGGGGGAGGAGCATGGCGCACGACTCTACGCGGACGGAGCGGATCGCGCCACGGGGGCGCAACTCGCGAGGGTGGAGGCCCCGGCGAGAGCGGCGCCGGCCGTCGGGCTCGGGTCCTCGCGGCCGGGGCCGAGCGCGCGGCGCCGAGGGGGAGCGCGGCGGGAGCGAAGGGGCTCCTCGGCCGCAGGGAGCGCGGTCCGGAAACGCACACGGCCCGGCAGGGCCGGGCCGTGGTGCTCGTCGCGAGACGGAGGACGCTCAGTCCTTCTTCTTTTCGATCTTCGCGATCTCGTCGTAGACGTCCGTGATGCGCGCGCGGATCAGGATCATCAACGACTTGTTCTCGTCGTTGTAGCCCTCCTGCTTGAAGAGGAAGCCGATGATCGGGATCTTCGCGAACCACGGCACTTCCGCGCGGCGCTCGATGTTGCGCACGCTCGACAGGCCGCCGAGCATGATCGAACCGCCGTCGGGGATGATCGCGGTCGTGAACACGCTCTGGACTTCGATCTCGGGCAGCTGGAACTCGACCGGCGACGTGTTGCCGCCGAGCGTCGAGCTGAAGTTGCGCAGCGCGACGACCTTCGCGACCGTCGGCTGGATCTCGAGCGTCAGGTACTTGCGATCCGAGTGGATCGTCGGGCGCACGTCGAGGACCACGCCCTCGTGGAGGACGTTGATCTGCGGGTCGGCGACCGCCTGGAACTGCGCGACCTCGACGTCGAAGTCCTGGATGTAGGCGCGCTGGTTCAGGACCGTGACGTAGGCGCGCTGCGTGTTGTGCACGGAGAGCACCTGGTCGTTGATCAGCTCGAAGTTCGTGCTCTTCTCGACGGCGCGGAGGATCGTCGAGACCTCCATGTCGTTCAGGAAGTGGAGCTGGTAGGTGAGGCCGCCGACCGTGCTGATCGCGTTGCCGAGCGACTTCTCGAAGAAGTTCTGCGTCGTCGCGCGGAAATCGCCGTCGCGGCCGTCGTCGTAGAAGATGCCGGCCGACGGGTGACCGGCCGCGTTCTGACCCGCCGTGCCCGTGCCGCCGTTGTCGAGACCGCGGCTCGCGAGGTCTTCGAGGCCGTTCGTCACGTCGTTGACGAGGTTCGAGTCCGAACCGCGGAAGTCGACGCCGATCTCCTGGACCCAGTTCGCGCCGACGGTCATGAACTTCGACTCGATCGTGACGAGCGAGCTGTTGAAGCGGCGGAGGTCGTTCAGGAACTGCTTGACCTGCTCCTGGACCTCGGGCGTGTGGTTGATGAGGACGTAGCCCTCGCCGGCGTCGATCGAGACGCCTTCGTCCTGCCACGTGCCGACCGCGACGTTCTCCTGGATCAGGGTCGCGAGGTCCGCCGGCTCGATCAGCTTCGGCTTCTCGCCGACCGCGCCGAAGGGGCCGCCGCCGTCGTCGTCCGTCATCTGGTCGATCAGGCGGATGCGGTCGATGCGCGGGCCGCTGAAGTCGGTCAGCGCGAAGATCAGGTCCTGCACGTCGTGGTTGAAGGGGATCGGCTTGCCGCGCGCCTTTTCCTTGGTCGTGACGAGCACGACGTCGTGCTTCACGGTCCAGGTGACGGCGCCTTCCGTGATGTTGCAGACGAGGTTGAGCGCCTGCTCGACCGACACGCGGTGCTCGAGGTTCAGCGTGAAGACCTTGCCCGCGTCCGACGCGGCCTTGTCGGCGGCCGGGTCGACGACGATCGGCATGCCCGTGATCGTCGTGATGATCTTGACGACCTCGGAGAGCTTCTCCTGCTCGTTGATGCCCGGGAGCTGGACCGAGGTGGAGCGGAGCTGCTCACGCAGCGCGCGCTCGCCTTCCGTCATCTTCTGCGCGATGTCGAGACCGCGGCGCTTCGAGCGCTTCTCGGTCAGGTCGTTCCAGTGGTCGGCGTCGGGCTCGGTGATGACGTCGACCCAGGGGACGAGCAGTTCCTTGAGCGACTCCTGCCAGCGGCGGAACTGCTCCTTCTTCTGCGCGACGTATTCCTCGCGGACCTGCGTGCGGCCGGCGCGGAACGCGGCGTCCTTGATCTCGCGGGCCTGCTCGTTGCGCGGGTCCTTCTGCAGCGCCGCCTCGGCGAGGTCGAACGCTTCTTCGTAGTCGGCCGATTGGAAGGCGGAGATCGCCTTGTCGAGCGTGCTCGCGACCTGCGACGCCGCGCGATCGCGCTTCGCCGACTCTTCGCGCTGGAGGCGCTCGTACGCGGCGCGCTGATCGGCCTCGAGCTTGGCGGCTTCCGCGCGCTCCTTCGAGACCTTCGCGCTCTCGAGCAGGCTCTTCGCTTCGACGTCCGAGCCCTGCCAGTCGATCGAGTAGGGGGCGTAGTGGATCAGGTTGTTCGTGATCTCGAGCTCGCCGATCGCGCCCGTGTAGTCGCTCTTCGCGATCATGAGCTTCGCCTTGCGGAGCGAGTCCTGCGCTTCGGCGCGGAGCTGCTGCACGCGGAGCTGGTGCTCCTGCGCGAGGCTCTCCGCGACGGTCAGGTTCGTCGCCGTCGGCTCGCCGCGCAGCGCCTTGACGCGGTTGCGCATCTCCTTCGCCTTGAGGCTCTCGGGCTCGAGCTCGAGGGCCGCTTCGGTTTCGGCGAGCGCGGCGTCGAGGCGCATGTCCTTCGCGAGGCGATCGGCGTTGGCGAGGTGCTGCTCGAGCAGGAACGCCTTGCGCTGATCGGCGAGGGACAGGGTCTGCGCGTCGCGAGCGAGCTGGTCGCCGCCCTGTTGAGCGGCGGCGGCGGCTCCGTTCGCTTCGGGCGCGGCCTCCGCGGCGGGTGCATCGCTCGCGGCAGGCGTCTCTCCCGCCGGCGCGGCCGACTTGCAGGCCGAGTTGGCGAGGAGGATCAGGAACAAGGCGAAGGCGGACTTCCTCATGTCTGGATCTCGGAGGGGGAGTGGCTCGGGGGGCTCGAAGGACGACGGAGAGGGAAGGAGCGGCTCAGAGCCGGCTCGCCTTGCTCGCGGGGCTCACCTGCGCGGGCGTCGGTTCGTGTTCCGCGGGGATCACGATGTTCGCCTTGAGGAGGATGAGCAGCTTGCGGTTCGAGATGTAGTTGCCCTTGCGGTCGAAGAAGAACGACACGAGGGGGATCTTGTTCAGGATCGGCACGCCCGAGCGCAGGTCCTGGCGATCGGAGATCTTCATGCCGCCGAGCAGCACCGTGCCGCCGTCCGGCATCGGGATCGACGTGCGCACGCGCTGGTAGTCGACCTCGGGGAGCTGGATCGTGACCGAGTTCTGCGAGCCGAGGGTCGTGACGACCTCGCGGATCGGGCGCTTGAGCACCGCGATCGTCGGACGCAGCTCGAGGGTGATGAAGCGCCGGTCGGCGGAGACGACCGGGCGGACGTCGAGCGTCACGCCGTCCTGGACGACGTTGACGATCGGGTCGGCGATCGACGCGGCCTGCGCGATCTCGACGTTGAAGTCCTGCACGTACGCGATCTGGTTCAGCACCGAGAGGTTGCCGCGGGCCGTGTTGTAGACGGTGATGCGCGGGCTCGTGACGAGCTCGACGCGTTCCGACTTGCTGACGGCGCGCAGGACGAGCTGGAGCTGCAGGTCGTTCAGGTACGTCCACGTGAAGGACGCGCCGCCCGAACCCTGGATCACGTTCGGGTCGCCGAGGCCGACGTCGTAGAGCTCTTCGACGCGGGCGCGCATGTCGCCGCGGAAGCCGCGGTTGTAGAACGCGCCGAGGTCGGTGCCCTGGCCGATCTCACGGCCGAGGTCGGCCTGCGTCGACGGGTCGCCGAAGTCGTTGAAGGACTCGTTCGTGCCGAGGCCCGGCTGGCCGAGGCCGCGGAAGTCGACGCCGATGTCCTCGAGGAAGTTGTCCTCGACCTTCAGGAAGCGCGCCGAGATGTCCACCATGATGCCGGTGGCCTCGCGCAGGTCGTCGAGGAGGTGCTGGATCTGCTCCTGCACTTCCGGCGTCTGGTGGACGACCATCGTGCCGTGCTCGGTGATGCGCAGGCTGTTCTGCGGATCCGCGTCCCACGTGCCGACGCCGATGTTGTTGCGGATGAGCTGCTCGAGCGCTTCGTTCGTGACGATGTTCGACTCGCGCTCGGTCTTCTCTTCCTCGGCGAGCTGCACGCCGCCCGAGGGGGAGACGTTCATCTCGCGCGCCGGGAAGTCCGGGACCGGGTGGATCAGGTCGCGCACTTCGTAGAACTTGAGGACCTGGCCGCCCTTGAGCTCGTCCTTGTGGACGAACTTGACGACGCCGTCCTCGATCTTCCAGCGGATGTTCTCGCTGACCTCGGCGATCAGCTCGAGCACCTTGCGCACGGTGCGCTCGGACGCGATGTCGAGCTTGATCGTGCGCTGCTCGTCGTCGAGGTCGGTCGCGACCTTCGAGCTGATGATGAAGTTGACGCCGGAGGCCTGCTGGAGGTAGTTCGCGATGTCGGCGAGCTGCGAGCCGTTCCCATCGGGACCGGCGAAGCGCGCCTGGCAGCGCGTCTGCTCGAGCTTCTCGAGGATGACCGCCTTGTCGCCCGCGGCGACGGGGTCGGTCGTGCCGAACTCGTACGGCTTGCGCTGCTTGACCTCGGCCCAGCGCTTCAGGTCGTTGAACACGAGCGTGTCGTTCTGGAGCACGTTGATCGTGTCGAGTTCCTCGAACGTGCGGATCCACTGCTCGCGGTAGTTCGTGCGGTTGTCTTCTTCCGCCTTCTGGTGGCGGGCGTCGCGCGCGATCTGCTGGAGCTTCTTCGCCGCCTCGTTGTTCGGGTCCTCGACGAGGATCTGGCGGCAGAGCGACTCGGCGAGCGAGTACTTCTCGGAGACGAACGCGGTGTTCGCCTGCGCGTAGAGCGTGCGGAGCTTGTTCTCGCGGTAGTTCTTCTCTTCCGCTTCGCGCTTGGCGCGGGCCTCGTCGGCGGCCTCGCGCGCGGCGCGCTCCTGGGCCTGCGCGTTCTCCTCCTGCTTCTGCGCCGCCATCGTGAGCTTGCCGGACACGATGCGCTCGTCGAGCGAGTCCGTCGCGATCAGCGGGTTGTAGCGGAGGATCAGCTCGGCCTGGCGGTAGTGGCCGATCGCCGCGTCGAGGTCGCCCTGCTTGAACGCGAGGTCGCCCTTCGCGGCGGCGTCCTCGGCGGCCATGCGGGCCTGGGCGCGCTGCACGATCGCGCGACCGGTCAGGTCCTCGAAGTTGGCGGCCGCGTCCGCGTAGCGGTCGCCCATCAGCGCGCGGATCGTGGTGAGCCCCTTGCGCGCGTCCTGGTTCGAGGGATCGACCTCGAGCGCGTTCGAGTACTCGCGCAGCGCGCCGTCGAGGTCCCCCTGGTCCTTCAGACGGTCGCCCTGGCGGACGGATTCGGAGGCGAGGAAGCCGGCTCGCTGCTGCTTCACGGCGAGCATCGCAGCGTCCCCGGAGAGGTCGCCGCCTTGCTGCGCCGCGGGCGCGGGGGCGGAGGCCTCTTGGGCCTCTCCCTGCGCGGCGGTCAGGTCCGCGGCCTTCTCGTCGGTCGCACCGGTGAGTTCGAGCATCGCGCTCGAGTCCTCGCGGTTCGCGTCCTCGTGGGATCCGGTCGACTTGCAGGAGCAGGGGAGCGCCGCGAGGAGCGGCACGAGGAAGAACCTCATCTGCATGGATGTGATGGACCTGAGAAGGGGGACGACGGCGAGGTCGGACGCGACGAGGCGTCGATTGCGCAGCCCGCTCGGTCCGAGCGCGCGTCCGAGGGAACGGACGTGGACTCGCGATCCTGGGGGGGAGCTGCGTCGCAGCCGGGGGGATGGGGATCGAGATGTGGGGGGGAGAGAGGAGTCCGCGCGGGCGAAGCTCGCCGTCGCGTGCGGGCCGTACTTCCGGAAGTCGCGCTTCCGATCGGTGCAGATCGCGGTGCGGTGTCGTGCGTTCGGTGCGGGCTCGAGAGCGGGTGCTGCTGGCGACTGGAGCGCGAACTCCAGCGAGGCGTTTCGGCGGCTCGTTCGACGGGATCGCGGTTTCCGTCGCGTGGTCCGTGCTCGGCGCGGCGCCCACGCGGGGCGTCGTGATCGAGAGCGGGAGAGAGCGCGCCTCGCGCCGGCGTCAGAGCCGTGACGAGGCAGAGCGGGCGGGGAGGATACCGAGGCCTGCGACGAGGGTCAACGCACACGCGCGGGCTTCGGAACACTCCTCCGGATCGAACTCCGCGTCGGGACGCGGCGCGGGGCCTCGATCGGCGCGGCCTACCTCCGCCGCGGCGAGCGGTAACGAGCCGATCCCCGTGCGATCGCGCGCGAGGCTCACATCCCGGGTTTCTTCGGGAGCGGGAGGCCGAGCACCTCCATCGCCCGCTGGATGTCCTTCCAGCACTCCTTCTTCTCGCCGGGGCTGCGCAGGAGGTAGGCCGGGTGGTACGTCGCGACCACCGGACGACCCGCCCGGGTATGGACGGCGCCCCGCATGGCTCCCATCGAGTCCTCGAGGCCGAGGACGTGCATCGCGGCGTGGCGGCCGAGCGGGAGGAGCAGGGCGGGGTCCATGAGCTCGACCTGGCGGTCGAACCACGGGGTGCAGAGTTCCTTCTCGGCCGTCGTCGGGTCGCGGTTCTCAGGCGGGCGGCACTTGACGACGTTCGCGATCCAGACCTCGTCGCGCGCGAGCCCCATCCCCTTCGTGATGATGTCGGTCAGGAGCTGTCCTGCGCGGCCGACGAAGGGCACGCCCGTGCGGTCCTCGTCCGCGCCCGGGGCCTCGCCGACGAAGAGGATGCGCTTCGTGCCCTTTCCGTCCATGAAGACGGTCTGCGTGCGCGTCAGGCAGAGCTCGCACGCGGTGCAGCCGGCGACCGCGGCGCGCAGTTCCTCGAGCGTCGTGCAGGTCTTCGCGCGCGCGCGGTTCGCCGCGACCCGCTCCTCGTGCGAACCCGGCGCGATCCGGTCGGAGCGCGCGCCCGCGGCGATCCCCCCGACCGGGGCCGTCTGGAGCGCCGGCGCGGCCGTGCGCGGCGTGGACGCCGAGGACGCGAACGGCGTGGGAGCCGCCGCGGGAGCGCGCGGTGCGGGTGCGGCCGGCGCTGCGCGGCCCGCGGCCGCCGGCGACGCCGCCGGAGCGCTCGGGGAGCGCGCGGGCGCGTGCGCAGGACTCGCGAGCGGCGCTCGCGCGGCCGCCCCGCTCTCGACGGACTTCGCGGCCGCCTTCGCGCGCGGCGCGGCGACGCGGCGGGTGCCGCGCGCCTTCGCGCGGAGTGCGTGGCCTTCGAGGGCGCCGGCGAGGCGCAGGAGTTCGTCGCGCGGGTCGGCGTCGCTCGTCGTGTCGCTCATCGCGCGGATGGTACCCTCTCGCGCTCGATCGCATGAAGCTCGAAGCCCTGCTGCCGCTGGCGTTCGTCGCGCTCGCCTGCTCGCGCGAAGGCGCGGGGAGTTCGAGCGCCGCCGCCCCGCCCGAGGTCCGCGCGGGCGCGAGCGCCGCGTCGACGCCGGACGCGTCCGCCGAGTCCCAACTCCCGCCGCGCGCGCGCTCGAACGACCCCGAGCTCGTGCGCCTCCGCGCCGCGCTCGAGTTCGGCCGGCTCGACGAGGTGCGGACGCTGCTCCCCGCCGCCGCGAAGGCCCCGGACGAGGAGGGCGAACTCGCGGCGCGCGCGCTCGCGCTCGAGGGGAAGCTGCTCGACGCGCTGCGCCGTCTCGAGGGCGAGCGCACCGCGCGCCCGAAGGACCCCGCCGTCTACGCGGCGCTCGCGGAGCTCTACGGCGGCGAGCAGAAGTTCGAGACCGCGTGGAGCGAGCTCAAGCGCGGCGACGAGGCGTGCGGTCCGAGCGCGGAGCTCGCGCGCGCGCGCGGCGTGCTCTGGATCCTGCGCGAAGGCGGCGCGAAGAAGGGCCTCGAGTTCCTCGAGCGCGCGCGCAAGGCCGATCCCGCGCTCGCGTTCGCCGACCGCGCGCTCGCGCAGGCGCACCTCCTGCTCGCGAAGCAGTTCGCGAAGGCCGAGGACCTCGCGCACGCGCGCGCCGAGGTCGACGCGTCGCTGCGCTTCGACGCCGTCGACGTCGACGCACTCCGGCTGCAGGCGGACCTCCAGGCCGCCGCCGGCGACTTCACGCACGCGCTCGCGACGCTCGAGGGCTTGTGCAAGTCGGGCGAGCCGCTCGGCGCCGAGCTCGCGCTCCTCTACAAGAAGGGCGCGTTCGGCGCGCTGCTCGTGAAGAACCACGCGCTCGCGGTCGAGCGCTTCGCGAAGGCGCGCGCGCTGGGCCTCTCCGACCCGGAGCTCTCGAGCGGCGTCGAGATCCTCGCCGAGGAGGCGCGCGTCCGCCGCGACGCCGGCGTCGCCGCGTACGAGAAGGGCGACCTCGCCGCGGCCGAGGCCGCGTTCCGCGGCGCGCTCGAGTGCGATCCGGGCGACCTCGCCGCGCAGAACCACCTCGCCGTCGTGCGCTTCAAGCGCGACGACTTCGCCGGCGCGGCGGAGCTGTGGCGCAAGGTATTGGAAGGCGCGAAGCGTGAGCAGCTCGAGCTCCCGGAGCCCGTGCACGTGAACCTCGCGAAGGCGCTCGTGCAGTCGGGCGCGCCCGCGGAAGCGCGCGCGGTGCTGACGGCGTACCTCGCCGCGGAGCCCGAGGGCCGGTTCGCCGCCGCGACGCGCACGCTCCTCGAACGCATCTCCGACGCAGGCCGCGCGGAGACGGCGCCGCTCCCCGTGGACAGCCCGCGCGAGCCGCGGTGATACTCTGCGGTCGGCTGCGGCGTCCGGCCCGCCGCGGTCCACTGCCGTCGAGGTTCCCCATGCTCCGTTCGTTGCGCACCTTCGTCGCTCTCGTCGTGTTCGCGCTCGTCGCCCGCGCCCAGGCGCCGGACGCCGAGAAGATCCAGGAGCTGAACCAGAAGGCCGTCGAAGCGCTGACCGCGAAGCGCTACGACGACGGGATCGGGCTCCTGAAGCAGGTGCTCGACCTCCTCCAGGAGGACAAGGGCACGGCGTACAACCTCGCCTGCGCCCACGCGATGAAGGGCGACGTCGACGGCGGGTTCGGTTGGATGGAGAAGGCGTGCGGTTGGGGGTGGGGCGAGGGCGCCGGCTCGCTCGCGACCGATCTGCGCACGAGGTTGACCGAGGTCCAGATGCTGAAGACGGACCCCGACCTCGAGAACCTGCGCAAGGACGCGCGCTGGGCGCCGCTCGTCGCGAAGGTCGAAGCCAACGTGCAGCGCCACGACGCGCGCGTCGCGAAGGGCCGCGCGTATGCGGCCGCGCCCGCGATCTACGTGCCCGAGGCGATCCGCGCGCTCGAGAAGAAGCCCGTGCTGCTCGTCGTGCACGACGAGGGCTCCACGAAGGACCAGGTCGTCGCCGGGATCTGGAAGGACGTCGCCGACGCCCTCGGGTACGCGCTCGTCGCGCCCTCGGGCCGCTTCCCGATCGGCGAGGAGCCCGCGGAGAAGGGCATGGCCTGGTTCGAGAACACGAACGACTACATCGGCAACGACCGGGGCGCCGCCGACGTCGAGAGCGCCGTCCACGCCGCGCTCAAGGCCTTCGAGAAGACGGACAAGCTGGATCGCTCGAAGCTCGTGCTCGTCGGCGAGGGCCAGACCGGCACGCTCGTCGCGTTCGGCGCAGGCGTGAGCTCGGCGGGCCTCTACAAGGCCGTCCTCGGGGTCGACGGGGTCTTCGAACCCGCGCGCATCCGCGCGAAGGGCGCCAACGCAGCGAAGCTCGGCCAACGCGCGGCGCTCGTGCTCGAAGCCACGGCGTTCGGCGAGGATGCGAAGAAGAACGAGCAGGTGCTCGCGCAGGTCGCGAAGCTGCTCGCCGAGGCGGGGCTCGGCAACGCGACGGGCTACACGAAGCAGGCCGACCCGAAGGCGCGCGCGGCGTTCCTCGTCGAGCAGGTGAAGGCCTTGCTCGCGAGCGTGCCGCCCCCGACGCCCGCACCCGCGGCGCCGGCGCCGAAGTGGCGGCGTCTCAACGGCGGGGCTCGAGCGGCTCGACGCCGCCGAGCGCGCGGTAGCGCGCGTGGTGCGCGTCGGCGCCGGCGCGGTCGCCCTGCGCGAGCAGGAGCCGCGCGAGTTCCAGCTCCGCGGCGCGCGTGCGCCCGTCGTCGCGCTCGTCGGCGGCGAGCACGCGCTCGAGGTCGGCGCGCGCCGCCGCGAGATCGCCCGCCGCCCGCGCGAGGCGCGCGCGCACGAGCAGCGCGTCGGGGAGGTCGCTCCGGAGTTCCAGCGCGCGCGCGACCGACGCGCGCGCGTCGGCGGCGAGCCCGAGCGCGCGCTCGCACTCCGCGCGCGCCGCGAAACCGCGCGCGAACGCGGGGAAGAGCGCGCAGAGCTCGTTCGCCGCGCCGCGCGCGCGCTCGTGTTCGCCGACGGCGAGCCACAGCTCGACGAGGCCGAGGCGCGGGAGCGGCTCGTCCGGGTGCTCGCGCACCTGGACGCGCCGCGCGCGGTAGAACGCCTGCCATTCGGCGAGCTTGCGCGCGTCCTCGCGCAGCGCGGCCGCGCGCGGGAGGTCGCGGGCTTCGAGCGCGATCTGCGCGAGCATGTGGAGCGCGCTCGGCGTCTCCGCGTCCCGCGGCGCGCGGCGCGCGAACGCGGCGAGGAACGGCTCCGCGGCGCGGCTCTGTCCCGAGCGGACGAGCGCGCGGCCGAGGAGGAGGAGGCGCTCGGGGCGGACGTCGTCGAGGCGCGCGTCCGCGGCGAGCGCGAGCAGCGTCCGCGCCGCGCCGAGCTCGTCTTCGTCGAGCAGGAGGCGCGCGCGAGCGCAGAGGAGCGCTTCGCGTCCCGCCGCGTCGTCGACCGGGCGGTCGAGGAGCTCCTTCGCCGCGTTCGTCGAGCCGACGGCGAGGCGGGCGCGCGCGACGAGCGCGAGCGCCTCGCCGTCGCGCGCGCGCGGCGCGTCGGGCGCGATCCGCGGCTCCGCGATGCGCACGAGCTCGGGCGCGAGGTCGAGTTCGAGGAGCTCCCGCCACGTCTCGAGCTCGCGCTCGCGGGCCGCGAGCGCGGAGTCCGCGGACTTCGCCGGTTCCTTCGGCTCCGTCTGCGACGAAGGGGAGCGCACGCCCGCGGTCGCGTCGAGCGCGCTCCGGAGCGCGCGAACCCCGGCCTCGGCCGGACCGACGGTCGAAGCCCACGCGAGCGCGGAACCCGCGAGCGCCGCGCGGACGAACGCTCCTCGGCGCCTCATCGCGCGAACTCCGTCGACGACACGACCCCCTCGCCTTCGCGCACGACGACGCGCCGATTCGCCGGACCGCCGGGCAGCGCGTCGACGCGGCCCGACGGCCAGAGCACGCGCAGCGCCGTGTACGCGGACTCCGCGCCGAGCCCGAACGCGAGCGCGGGCGAGGACGCGGACTGGTAGCCCTGCGCGGTCTGCACCTCGCCGTAGAGCGCGTGCTCCTCCGCGCCGCGCCCGACGACGACGATCACGCGCGCGCCGCGGCCGTCGCGCGGCGTGCGCGGTGCTTCCTTCGCCGGCGTGCGCGGACCTTCGCAGCGCACCTCGAGGCGGTGCGCCGCGCGTCCCATCCGGTTCATCCCGAGCGCGCACGGCCCGTCGATGCGCGCGACGACGACGTCGGGCGCGCCGTCGCCGTCGAGGTCGCCGAGCGCCGCGCCGCGCGCGCCTTGCTTCGCGATCGGCGCGAAGAGCGAATCGGGCCCGCGGGCCGTGAGCGCGCGCACCTTGCCGTCCGCACCGATCCGCCACGCCGTCGTCGGCTGCGCGTAGCTCGTGCCCGTGTTCGGCTCGTCCGCCTGCGGATAGACGTGGCCGTTCGTCTGCAGGAGCTCGCTCCACCCGTCGCCGTCGAGGTCGACGAAGTGCGGACTCCACTTGAGGAGCCGCTTCGTCTCGCGCGCGAGCCCGCTCGTGTACGTCGCGCGCGCGAAGCCGGTCTTGCTGCCGAGGTAGAGCTCCGTCGGCTCGTCCGAGAAGTTCGTCACGACGAGGTCGGGGAGCCCGTCGCGGTTCACGTCCGCCGTCGCGGCGCCCATGCCGGCCTGCGCGCGTCCGTCGGAGGAGTACGCGACGTCGGCTTCGTACGCGTGGTCGCGGAACGTCCCGCGGCCGTCGTTGATCCAGAGCAGGTTCGGGCTGCTGTCGTTCGCGACGAAGACGTCCGTGTCGCCGTCCTGGTCGGCGTCGAACGCGAGCACGCCGAGCGCGTAGCCTGCGTGCTGCTCGACGAGACGCTCGCTCGCTTCGCGGAACGACCCGTCGCCGCTCCCGAGGAGCAGTCGATCGGGCTGCGCGCGCAGCCCCGACGGTCCGCAGAAGACCTCGTGGCCCTTCCATCGGCAGGGGAGCGCGAGCGCGCCCTCGCCGAGCGCGTGCAGCGGCGGCGCGAGCGGATCGAGGTCGACGTACTCGCCGACGTAGAGGTCGAGCACGCCGTCGCGATCGGCGTCGAAGAGCGCGAGGCTCGTCGCCCACAGCGGCGCGGCGCCCTTCGCGCGCGGCGCGCCGACGACGAGCCGCGCGCCGGGATCGCTCGGGAACGGCACGGCGTCTTTCCCGCGCGGAACGAGCGCGCCGTGCGCGTCCTGCAGGAGCACGACGACGTCGCCGAAGCCGCCCGCGACGAGGTCCGCGTCTCCGTCGCCGTCGAGATCGCCCGTCGCGAGCCCGGTCCACCAGCCCGAGAGCCCCGGGCCCTTCGCGCGCGTGAAGCGGCCGCGTCCGTCGTTCTCGAACACCTCGAGGTCGGCGCCCGGTCCGCTCGCGAGGCGCGCGAGCGAGTCGAGCCCCTGCGTGAACACGACGTCGAGGTCGCCGTCGTTCCCGAGGTCGAGGAGCGCGACGCCCGCGCCGTTCGCCTCGAGGATCGTGCGTTTCTCCGGCTCGCCCGAGCGATTCACGTAGTCGAGCCCGCGTGCTCGAGCTTCGTCGACGAGGTCCTCGGCGGGGAGCCCGCGCTCCGCGCCGTGTTCGTTCGATGCGGCGGGGTGCGGCCCTCCGACGTCGCCGGCGCTCGCGCTCGCGGCTCCGCTCGTCGCGCCGCGCTCGCACTCCGAACTCGCGTCCGGTCCGCAAGCCGTGAGCGCGAGCCCGAGGAAGATCCCGAGGAGGCGGAGACAGCGCATCACAGGAGGTGTAGTGTCGCGCCTCGGACGACGGAAGGGCGAGGGGACTTCCGTCGGGTCGGCGCAGGACCGACGCGAGCGCGGCGCGACCGCGACGCACGAACGGGGGGCGGCGGGGGGCTGCTCGATTGACCGTTCGCGGACCGCTGCGTAGGCTCTTCCGCCCCGTTTTCGGGTCCGCGCACCCGATCCGCCCATGGTCTCCCGTTCCAAGAACCTGCTCGAAGCGTTCCGCGCGTCCGCCCCGGAGGGCCGCGCCGCGCAGAAGCGCAGCCCCGAGCCCGGCATCCACGCCGGCGGTCCGTTCGCCGCGGGCGGCGGCGCGAAGGGCGCGCGGATCGACTTCAGCGGTGCGCCGCGCAGGTCGTTCCTCGCGCGCGCGGCCGCGGACCGCACGATTCGGCTCGTCGTCCTCGGCGGCCTCGTCGCCCTCGCGGCGGTCTGGGCCCTGCGCGACCGGCCCTCGCCGGGAACGCTCGCCGCGCCGAGCTCCAGCCCCGAGGCCGCGGCCCTGCCCGGCAGCTTCGCGCGCCCGAAGGCCGTCGAGCCGAGCGCCTCCGCGGCTCCCGCCCCGGCCGCCGACGCGGCCCGGACGAACCAGGTCGCCGCCCAGCTCGGCACGACCGACGACCAGGCCTTCCACGACCCGAAGAACGAGTTCACCGTCCGGGTCGCCCAATACAAGAACGACGAGAACGGCCTGAAGCTCGCCCGGGGGACCGTGGCTTGGCTGCGCAAGGAGGGGTATCCTGCCGTGCAGCCGATCCGCACCGGGGACGGCCAGGCCCTGCTCGTCTGCGTCGGCGCGAAGCCGAAGACGAAGGACCTCGAGACCCTGGTCGAGTTCGTCCGGGGCCTGCGCGGTCCGCCGCCCGAACCCAAGAAGCCGCCGTTCCAGGACGCCTACGTCGTGCGCATCGACGACGTCCTGAAACGGCGCTGACGTCTCGTTTCCGACTGTCTATCGTTCCGAAGAGTTCCTCCATGTCGATCCACTCCAGCCTCCGCAGCGCGAACACCCTGGTCGGTGAACGCAGCGTGTTCACGCGCGTCGAGCGCCTCGCCATCCTCAAGAAGGACGGCAAGTTCAAGGAAGAGGAAGGCCGCGTCTGGGGCCTCCCGAAGGTCCGCACGCGCTTCAAGGTCGCCGGCGCGAAGAAGGCCGCGAAGGCCGAAAAGGCCCCGGCCGCAGCCGGTGGCGCCGCGGCGCCCGCCGCGGGCGCGAAGCCGGCCGCGGGCGCCAAGCCCGCCGCCAAGAAGTGATGCGCGCCGTCGCGCGCGCACCCCGCGCGCGGCGACCGAGCGTCGATGGGCACCTCCACACCCGACACGAGCCCGTGTGCTCCGGTGCTGGAGGTGTTCGCGTCGATCCAGGGCGAGGCCGCGTTCGTCGGCGAGCCGCAGGTCTTCCTGCGCCTGCGCGGCTGTCCGTTGCGCTGCCGGTGGTGCGACACGCCGGCCTCGTGGGCGCTCGCGGAGGGAGCCTCCGCGCGCATCGCGACGCCGACGCGCGCGCGGCGTGAGGACGCGTGGGCGACGCCGTTCCAGGCGGCCTGCTGGATCGCGGAGGTCGAGCCCGGCGGCCCGCGCACGGTCAGCGTGACCGGCGGTGAGCCGCTCCTGTGGCCCGAGTTCGTGCTCGCACTGAAGCCGATGCTCGGGAGGCGGCGACTCCACCTCGAGACCGCCGGCGCGCACCCGCGCTCGCTCGCCCGCGTGCTCCCGGCGTGCGACCACGTCAGCCTCGACCTGAAGCCCGAATTCGACCTCGACGCGCCGGTCGAGCTCGCCGATCCGCGCACGACGCGCGAGCGCGCTCCCCGCGACGCCGCGGAGTGGAGCGCGGCCCGACGGGAGTGCCTGCGGCTCGTCGCCGGTCGCGACGCCTGCGGCAAGCTCGTGGTGGCGGGCAGCCGGACCCCCGAGGCGTACGCGCCGCTCCTCGACGAGGTGGAGCGCGAGGCGAGCGGGCTCCTCGTCGTCGTCCAACCCGCGAGCCCGATCGGAGGCGTCGAAGCTCCGTCGCGCGAGCTCGTCGACGCCGTGGCCGAGATGGCGCGCGATCGCGAGCTCGCCGTGCGCGTGCTCCCGCAGGTGCACCGGCTGCTCGGGATCCCCTGATCCCCCCGGGTCAGACCCCCGGCATCGCGCGCACCTCGAGCGCGCGGAGGACGACGCCCGCGCCGTCGATGCGGAAGCGGAGCGCGAGGCCGTCGAGCTTCTCCGTGCGCGGCACCCTCAGGTGGAGCACGTTGCGTCCGCGCAGGAACGGACTCGAGGCGTACTGCTTGCGCCGCGGCTCCGTTTCACCGGTCCACACGGGGAGCACGAGCAGGTCGCCGCGCCGCTCCGCGTCGAACTCGACGCGCACGAGCAGGTCGCCCTTCTCGGGCAGGCGGAAGCGCGGCATCGCGACGTACCCGTTCGCGTCGTCGAAGTCGAAGCGCACGAGCCCGTCGTCGAGCGGCGGCTTCGCGTGCGCGCTCCCTCGCGGCTCGAGGAGGGCGACGTTGCCCGGCGCGAGCACGAACAGCGCTCGATTCGACTTCTCGTAGACGACCCTCGAGAGGTCTCCGCGGCCGAGCTGGTGGTCCTGCGGGATGTAGTTGACGAGGTAGCGCTCGACGAAGACCTCGAGCAGGACGTCGGGCTTCTCGCGTTCGATCACCGCGTCGCTGACGTCGCCCGTCCAGTAGCAGACGAGCCGCGAGAAATGCGGCGCGAGTTGGAACATGATCGACTCGCCGAACGAGTCGTGGAACATCAGCGCGCGCGGGCCGTTCGGATCCCCGCCCTCGAACGTCCACACGCGCGTGCCGGCCTCGACGCGCATGCGGGAATCCACGGACCGGGCGACGAACAAGTGGTTCGCCTGCGGCACGAGGTCGTCGACGTACATCGAACGCGCCCACGTGTCGCCGTGGTCCTCGGCGAGCGTGCGGTTGAACTCCTCCGGTCGCAGCGGCTCGAGCCCCGGATGGTGCTTCGCGAGGGCCTCGAGGATCGTCCGGTACGCGGTGTACACGCCGCGGCCGTTCCAGTGCGTTCCGAGCTCGAAGTAGAGGTGGTCGCCCGGCGCGTCGTGCACCTTCTCGGCGAGGAGCGCCGGGCGCAGGTCGAGGAAGCGCGCCTTCGCGTCGTGCTCCTTCAGCCACTGGTCGAGTTGCTCGAGGCGCGACGGACCCACCTTCGTCCAGTGCGCGGGGAGCATCTCGGGGTAGATCGTCTCCTTGTTCGGACCGATCACGAGCAGGTGCGTCGCTCCGATCGATTCGGCGATCGTCGCGCGGTTCTCGAGCATGTCCTGCCACGCGCGGAGCTCGCCCGGCTGGAAGGGGAGCCGTCCTCGGTAGGCCGGGACCGAGGCGTTCTCGGTGTAGAACATCCACCGGTCGCGGCCGAGGTCGATCGTCGGCGTCGGCGAGACGCCGAAGACGAAGAGGCGCTCGATGCTGCCCCAGCGCAGGAGCTTGTCGCGCAGCCCGAACGAATCGAGGTAGTACGCCTCGTACTCGCCCGCGAAGCGCCGGACCGCGCCGAGCTCCGCGTAGAACTGCGGTCGCGGCGCGGGATCGCGGAGCTCCGCATCACGCGGGCTGCGCGCCGAGGACGGGCGGACGTACTCGTCGATCGTCGGCGCGGCGAGCGCGGCGAGGAAGAGCCCCGTCAACGCGAGGTCGATGCGCGTTCGCGCGCCGGCGAGCCGCGCGCGGGGGTCCGTCGGCGTCGCCATCAGAAGCGGAAGTAGATGAAGGGGTTGTAGGAGCGGCCCGCGAGCTCGAGCGCGCTCAGGAAGAAGAGCGCGCACACCGACGCGAAGCCGGCGAGCTCGAGCGCGAGGACGGCGCGGACGCTCCCGCGTTCCTCGAGCTTCGTGCGCCAGGCGAGCACCGCGCGCACCCAAGGGACCGAGCCCGCCACGCCGCACGCGATCGCCGTCGCGAGCAAGGCGTCGGAGTACATCCCGAACGGCTGGAGGTGCGCGTCGCCGGAGCCCGGCGCGAACATCGCGCGCAGGTACGCGAGCGCGTGCGTCAACGTGTCGGCGCGGAAGAAGACCCAGCCGACGACGACCGCGAGGAGCGTGTACGCGTGTCGGAGCACGCCCGGCGACTTCTCGAGCGCCTTGCCGAGGAAGGCGCGCTCGACGACGAGGAACGCGCCGTGCCACAGGCCCCAGACGAGGAAGCTGAAGCTCGCGCCGTGCCAGAGCCCGCAGAGCACGAACACGGTCAAGAGGTTCGTGTACGTGCGCAGCGGTGAGCGCCGGTTGCCGCCGAGCGGGATGTAGAGGTAGTCGCGGAACCACGTCGAGAGCGACAGGTGCCAGCGCCGCCAGAACTCCGTGATCGAGCGTGCGATGTACGGGAAGTCGAAGTTCTCGAGGAACGTGAACCCGAACATCTTCCCGAGGCCGATCGCCATGTCGGAGTAGCCCGAGAAGTCGAAGTAGATCTGCAGCGTGTAGCAGAGGATCCCGAGCCAGGCGAGGGGCGTCGTGAGCTCCTCCGAGGAGATCGCGAAGATCGGATCGCACGCCTTCGCGCACAGGTTCGCGATCAGCATCTTCTTCGCGAGCCCGACCACGAACCGGCGGATGCCGTACGCGAAGCCCTCGCGCGTGATCGTGCGCTCGACGATCTGGGCGGCGACGTCCTTGTAGCGGACGATCGGGCCCGCGATGAGCTGGGGGAAGAGCGCCACGTAGAGCGCGAAGTCCGTGAGCTTGCGCTGGACCGGCGCGTCGCGCCGGTGCACGTCGAGGACGTACGAGAACGCCTGGAACGTGAAGAAGGAGATGCCGATCGGCAGGCGGATGTTCCCGGCGTCCGTGAGGAGGATCGAGCGCCAGACCGAGTCCTGAGGGAGGAACGCGCCGAGCTTCGCGGGGGGGAGCTCCAGGACCCCGAGCCCGACGAGCAGCGCGCCCGCGCTGTCCCAGATCCAGTCGGCGTACTTGAAGAGGACGAGGAGGCCGATGTTCGCGACCGTCGCCCAGAAGACGACGCGGTTCTCCTTGCCGCTCGCGCGGGACCGCTCGAGCCAGAGCCCGAACGCCCAGTTCATCGTGATCGACAGCAGCATCAGCGCGACGAGCACGTTCTCGCCCCAGGCGTAGAACAGGAGGCTCGCGGCGAGCAGCCACGCGTTGCGCAGGTTCGGCCGGACGACGAAGTAGACGCCGAGGACGATCGGCAGGAACAGGAAGACGAAGAGCGGCGAGCTGAAGAGCACGCGTCAGCTCCTTCCGATCCCGGCGAAGGCGGCCGCGGCGCGGGTCAGGCGCGGCCGGGCGGACGGGCCGATCCGAACGGCGCGCGAGGTGGGGGGCATCCTTCTCATTGTTTCTCGCCCGGCGCGGACGTGCCAGCCCCCGCTCGGGGGGGAGTGAGCCAGACCTCCAGCCTCGAGATCCGGTACGTGCCCGCCTTGCGCCCCGGTCGAAATCGGAGGGGGGCGGCGAGGGCGGTGGGATCGAGCGGGACGTCGAACTCGGAGTCCCCGCGCGGCAGCGGTTGCCCACGCGCGTTGCGGCGCAGGTAGGCCTCGTCGCCCGGGCGGCGCACGAAAACGTCGAACACGGTCGCCGCCGGGCTGACCAGCTCGACGTGGAGCACGGCGCCGCGTCCAGGCGGGGCCGCGATGCGCGGCAGCTCCACGAGGTCGCCCGTGGTCTCGATCGCGACCTCGAGCTCCGCGCTCCCGGTCTCCCCGCCGACTCCGCGCACGCGGGCCGCGCCGAGCGGCGTGAGCCCCGCGTCCGGAGCGTGTGCGTCGAGGCGCCAGACGATCTCGGGCGCGACCTGCGGCCCGGGCTCCTCCGGCGGGCGGGCGTCCGCGGGATCCCACGCGTCGAGGATGCGCTCGACGTACCAGTCGATCACGAAGTCGGGCCGGCACTTCGCGATGCGCTCCGCGTCGAACCCCACGTCGAAGATCGTGATCGCGTTCGACGCGTGCTCCGTGAGGAGGTCGAGCGCGATCGTGCCGAACGAGTCGTGGCTCACCGCGAGACGCGGCAGCGCCGGATCGTCGACGACGCTCCGGCCGCGCGTGCCCGCGCCCTCCTCGCGCTGGACCACGCTGCGGCGACGCGCGGTCTCGGGGAAGCGGACGAACGTCGAATGGGGATCGAGCGCACCGGGGATGTAGAGCTGCTCCGTCCACGCGTCGGAGTTCGCGTCCTGAGGGAACGGCTCGAGTTCCTCCCACGCGAGCGGACGGACCGCGGGGAAGTCGCGCGCGAGTCGCGCCGCGACGGCGTGGTAGGCGGCCCAGCTCCCGAGCCCGTCCCAGTGCGTCCCGAGCACCGAGTACACGTGGAGACGGGGCTTCTCGAGCGCGCGCGCCGCGCGCATCGTCGCGGTGAGGTCGAGGAGCTCGACGGGGGAGCCGGCGCGCTCGAGCTCCGCGGCGAGCTGCTCGAGGCGCGTGGGACCGAGCTTCTCGAACCAGCCGGGGAGGAGCTCCGGGTAGATCGTCTCCTTGTTCGGGCAGAGGACGAGCAGGTAGTGGAAGCCGCGCGTACGGCACCAGGCTTCCCTCGCTTCGAAGAGCGCGCGGAACTCCGCAAGCTCGCGCGCGGAGAACGGACGCAGCCCGCGGGCGATCTCGAGCGTGTGGTCCCCGGTGTAGAAGAGGAAGCCCTGCTTCCCGGGGAGGACCTTGGGCGAGGGGGAGACGCCGAAGACCTCGAGGTACGCACCGTTCTTCTCCGCGAGCAGCACGTCCCGCAGGCCCATCCGGTCCTCGTACCAGCTCGAGAATCCCTCGGGCCACTGGCGCGCGCTCCACAGCCCGTGGATCGAGCCGGGCCACGGCGCGGGCGCGCGCAGCTCGTGGTTCGCCGGCCCGCGCGCTTCCGCGTCACGGAGGAACTCGTCGACGTGCGGAGCGAAGAGCGCCGCCGCGAACGACGCGACGAGCAGCGTCGCAAGCCGCGCGCGCGCACGGCGGATCCGCTCTCGTGCACCGTCCATCTCGGTCTCTGCGGGCATGGCGGCGTCCGCCAGCCTACCGGGCGGGGCCGGCTCCTGCCGAACGCGGGCCGTCGTCGACGCGCGGGAGGAACGGGAGCACGAGCAGCCCGGGGAGCGCCGCGGCGCACACGCACGCGAAGAACCCCTCGAAACCGAGCGCTTCCGCGAGGTCGCCGCTCCAGTAGCCCGCGAGCAGCGCCGCGACGCCCATCAGCCCCGTCGAGAGCGCGTAGTGCGTCGTCGGCCACGCCGAGCGCCGCGAGATCTGCATCAGGAACACCATGTAGGCGCTGAAGCCGAAGCCGTAGGCGAGTTGCTCCGCGCCGACGACCGCGAAGAGCGCCGCCTTCGAGGGGTGCGCGCTCGCCGCCCACCAGAAGAGCAGGTTCGGCGCGTGCATCGTCAGCGCCATCGGCCACACGAGCCGTCGGAACCCGTGGCGCGCGATCAGCGCGCCGCCCGCGAGCCCGCCGACGACGAGCGCGAGCACGCCGAACGTGCCGTACGCGAGCCCGAACTCCTTCTCGGTCAGCCCCGCGCCGCCCTTGTCCACCGCGCCGAGCAGGAACGGCGCCAGCATCTTCGAGAGCATCGACTCGCCGGCGCGGTAGAGGAACACGAAGCCGAGCACCGCCGCCACGCGCGGTTGCCGCAGGTAGTCGGCGAGCGCGCGCGCGAAGCCCTGGTCGACGCGCTCCTTCGTGCGCGCCGCGTCGCGGCCGACGCGCGGCATCACGAGCGCGCACACGACGAGCGCGGCCGCGTAGCCGCCCGCCGCGGCCAGGAACGCGCCGCGCCACGCCGCGTCGACGTCGCCCGAGCGCTCGCGCAGCGTCCCCGCGAGCCAGACGACGAAGCCCGTGACGAAGAGCCGTCCGAGCCGGAAGCACGCGTTGCGCACGCCGACGAAGCGCGCCTGCTCGCGCTCGTCGAGCGCGAGGAGGTAGTACCCGTCGAGCGCGACGTCCTGCGTCGCTCCCGCGAGCGCGACGAGGACCGCGGCGACGACCGTCCAGACGAACGCGTGCTCCGTCCCCGGCGCGAACGCGAGCACGAGCGCACCGAGCACGACGCCCGCCTGCGCGAAGAGCGCCCACGCGCGGCGCGTCCCGCGCAGCTCGATCACGGGGCTCCAGAGCGCCTTGAGCTGGAAGGGGAGCGTCGCGAGCGTCGAGACGTGCCCGATCGTCGCCTTCGAGACGCCTTGGACCGCGAGGAAGGTCGACGTCGCCGTGTCGACGAGGAAGTAGTGCGCGCCCTGCTGGAAGTAGAGCGGCGGCACGAAGGCCCAGGGGCTCCGCGCGCTCCGGCCGGGGTCGCTCCGCATGCGCGAGCACCCTAGCGTCCTCTCGGGGCCTTGTCCGTTGTCCGATCGCGACCGCTCCCGTACCCTGTTCGCCCCTCGTGACGCCCATGGACTCCGCCGTCAAGAAACGCCTGCCGCGCGTCGCCATCGTCGGTCGACCGAACGTCGGCAAGTCGACGCTCGCGAACCGCATGTGCGGCAGCCGCGTGTCGATCGTCGAACCCACCGCCGGCGTGACGCGCGACCGCGTCGCGATCCCCGCGCGCCTCGCCTGCGAGGGCGGCGTGCGCTGGGTCGAGGTCGTCGACACGGGCGGCATCGGCGTCGTCGACCGCGACGACCTCGGACCGCAGGTCGAGGAGCAGATCCGCCTCGCGCTCCTCACCGCGGACGTCGTCCTCTGGCTCGTCGACGTGCGCGACGGCGTCACGCCGCTCGACCAGGAGGTCGCGCGCCGGCTGCGCGGGCGCGGCCTCAAAGTGCTCCTCGTCGTGAACAAGGTCGAGGGGCAGAAGCTCGAGTGGGACATCGACGCGTTCCGCGCGCTCGGCGGTTTCGAGGGACCGTTCCCGATCAGCGCGCAGAACGGCGGCGGGCTCGAGGAGCTCTACGAGCGCATCCTCGAGCTCATCCCGCGCCCGACGGGCGAGCTCGACGAATCCGGCTACGAAGCTCCGCCGTCGACGCCCGTGATGAAGCTCACCGTCGTCGGCCAGCGCAACGCCGGCAAGTCGACCTTGATCAACGCGCTCGCCCGCGAGGAGCGCATGATCGTCTCCGAGGTCCCGGGCACGACGCGCGATTCCGTCGACGTGATCTTCGAGCGCGACGGCCGCACGTTCGTCGCGATCGACACGGCCGGCGTGCGCAAGAAGAAGAGCCACGAGGACGCGATCGACTTCTACTCGGACGCGCGCTCGCACAAGTCGATCCGCCGCGCCGACGTCGTCGTGCTCCTGTTCGACGTGACGAAGAAGCTCTCCGGCGTCGACAAGGACCTCGCGCGCTACGTGATCGACCACCACAAGCCGGTCGTGCTCGGCGCGAACAAGTGGGACCTCGTGCAGGGCCTGACGCCCGAGGACTTCCGCGCGTACCTCGAGGCAACGCTGCCCGCGCTCGCGTTCGCGCCGATCGCATTCCTCTCGGCGAAGGAGACGCAGGGCGTCGACGACCTGCTCGAGCTCGCGCTCGAGCTCTTCGAGCAGGCCAACCTGCGCGTGTCGACCGGCGAGTTGAACCGCGTGCTCGAACGCGCGATGGAGGCTCGGCCGCCGAGCTCGGGCGGCCACTACGCGCGCATCTTCTACGCGACGCAGGCGGGCGTCGCACCGCCGACGATCGTCCTCTTCGTCAACGACAAGAAGCACTTCGGCAAGGATTTCCTGCGCTACCTCGGGCACCAGTTGCGCGAGGAGCTGCCGTTCAAGGAAGTTCCCATCCGCCTCGTCCTGCGCGACCGCGGCGACCCGGGCGAGCCCGGTGATCCCGTCGGTCGCGGAGAAGAAGAAGCATGAACCTGCGCGCGTCGATCCTGCTCCTCGTCCCGCTGTTCCTCTGCTTCGCGTCGGGCTGCGCGGCGACCGCGCCCGAGCCGCAATGGGTCGCGTCGCGCGTGCAGGCGGGGAACGAACGGCTCCTGCTCGAGGTCACCGAGCTCGCGCTGCGCAAGACGAGCTTCCCGGTCGGTGCCGGGCTCGACCCCGCGCGGCTCACCGCGACCTCGGGGTGGAAGATCTCGCTCGCGCCGTTCAAGGGGAAGGGCTTCCGCGAGCAGGCCGTCGTGCAGTTCACGCGCGAGACGCAGCCCGGCCGCTACAAGGCCGAGGTGCGCGTGAAGCGCGAGCGCAACGAGGACCTCGTCCGGCCGATGGACCTCACCTACGCGCAGTGGGAGGCCGAGCCCGACGACGTCGAGCGCGCGCGCGTCGTGCTCCACTTCATCGAGGCGCTGCTCTCGACCGGCGAAGAGGCCCTCGGCAAACCGAAGCCCTGACGCGCGCCCCGACGCGCGACGACGACGCGTGACCGACCCGAAGCCGGCCCAATCCGAACCCTCCACGCGCGGGACCCTCGTGGTCGCGGCGGGGCCCTCCGACGCGCGCGCCGCGTGCGCCGAGCTCGCGGGCCGCTCGTTCGTCCTGCTCGTGCTCGACGGGGAGCGCGCGGACGCGGCCGCCCTGCGCGCGGAACTCGCCGCCGCGGGCGCGCGCGAGGTCTGCGTCGCGCCGCCGCCCGATCCCGCGTTCGGCGCGAAGGGCGGTCTCGCCGCGCGCCACGACCTCGTCCAGCGGATCCGCGCCGAGATCGCGCGCGTCGACGCTGGACTCGTGGTCGCGCCGCGGCCCGATGCGCGGCTGCTCGCGCTCCGCGCCGCGTCGCGCGCCGCGTGCGCGGCCGCGGACGACGGGAACGGGCGCCGCGTCGCGTTCCACGGTCTCGCGGACGGACCGGGCGAGCTCGACGCGCCCGCCGCCGTGCAGTGGACGAAGGCCGCGCTCGAGCGCGCCTTCCCCGCGGCGCCGCGCACGACCGCCGTCGTCTCGACGTGGAACAAGCGCGCGGACCTCGAGGCGAACGTCGACGCGCTCCGCGCGCAGACGCTGCCGTTCGCGGAGATCGTCGTCGTCGACAACGCGAGCCGCGACGGCACCGCGGAGTTGGTGAAGGCGCGCTATCCCGACGTGCGGTTGATCGAGATGCCGCACGACCGCTTCGGCGCGTGCGAGACGTTCAACAAGGGCTTCCAGGCGAGCCGGACCGAGTTCACCGCGATCCTCGACGACGACATCGTGATGCCGCCGGACTGGCTCGAGCAGGCGACCGCACGCATGCAGGCGGAGCCGCCGACGACCGCGATCGTCTCGACGCAGGTGACCGAGCCCGGCATGCCCGCGGGCTACCTCGCGAGCGAGCGCCACAACACCGAGCGCTACATGTCGACCTTCCGCGGCTGCGCGTCGCTCGCGCGCGCGAAGGCGATCGCCGAAGCCGGGTGGTACGACGAGCGCCTCTTCATCTACGGCAACGAGCGCGACCTCACGTGCCGCCTCCTCAACCTCGGCTACCGCGTGCTCCAGTACCCGGGCTGCGGCGTGTTCCACAAGACGCCGTTCGGCATCAAGATGGGCAAGCGCAGCCTCTACTACCACGCGCGCAATGCGTGGCTCTCGATGCTGAAGTACGCGCCGCTCTCCGACCTCGCGCGCATGCCGTGGCTCGTGCTCACGCGGGTGCTCCTGCGCGGCTCGAAGAAGGAGGCCCAGGGCGAGGTCACGGACGCGACGGGGACGATCGGCATCGGCCGCAGCGTGCGCGAGACGCCCGGAGCGTGGTGGGTCCTCGCGCGCGCGTCGTTCTCGATCCTCGCGAACGTGCCGTACTGCCTGAAGCACCGCGCGCCGTGCCGCGCCCCGGACTTCGAGCTCCCGCTCCAGTGAGCCCACGATGAGCGCGCCGATCAGCGTCGTCGTCGTCAACTACAACGGCGCCGCGCACCTCGAGCACGCGCTCCCCGCCCTGCGCGCGCTGCGCGGACCGATCGACGAGGTGCTCGTCGTCGACAACGCATCGACGGACGGCAGCGCGGAGCGCGTGGCGGAGCTCCTCCCTGGCGCGCGCGTGCTGCGCCTCCCGAGGAACGACGGCCCGTGCGCCGCGCGCAACGCGGGGCTGCGCGCCGCGCGCAACCGGTGGGTCCTCGCGCTCGACAACGACGCGGTCGTCGCGCCGGACGTGCTCGAGAAGCTCCTCGCCGCGCGCGACGCCGCGGGCCCCGACGTCGCGGTGCTCCAGCCGCGCAGCGTCTTCTTCGACGACCCCGCGCGCGTCCACTACGACGGCGGCGCGTTCCACTACGCGGGCTTGATCGCGCTCAGGAACTTCTACGCGCCGCTCGAGCGCGCGGAAGGGCGCGGCGTCGTCGAGGTCGACTGCGCGATCGCCGTCGCGCTGCTCGTCGACAAGGATCGACTGCTCGAGCTCGGCGGCTGGGACGAGCGCTACTTCATCCTCTTCGAGGACCTCGACCTGTCCTACCGCCTGCGCGCGCGCGGCCTGCGGATCCTCTCCGTCGAGGACGCGCTCGTGCGCCACCGCGGCGGCACGAGCGGCATCAGCTTCCGCGAAGGGCCCGACTACCCGCGCTCGCGCGTCTTCCTCCACGCGCGCAACCGGCGCCTGTTCCTCGCGAAGAACCTCGCGCCGCGCACGCTCGCGGCCGCGCGGCCCGGGCTCGCGCTCTACGACCTCGCGAGCTTCGCGTTCGCGCTCGCGGCCGGCGCCGGCGCGGAGTGGCGCCGCGGACGAGCCGAAGCGCGCGTGCAGTGGAGCGCGCTCCGCGCGGAGGAGGCGCGCGAGCGGCCGCGGCGCACGGTGGGGGATGCGGAGCTCCTCCGCGGCGGCCCGCTCGTGCTCACGCCCGCTGTCGAACGCTCGTTCGCGAAGCGCGCGGCGAGCCGCGCGCTCGATCTCGCGCTGCGCGCGTGGTGGAGCGTCGGCCGCGCGCTCGCGTGACGTTCACTCGATCGAGTCCGCCCACTGCTTCAGCACGGCGACGTCCGCGGGGGAGAGCTTCGCGTCGGAGTGGAGCACGAGGTACGGCGCGAGCGGCATCCGGCCTTCCTCGATCTCCTCGATCGCGGAGCTCGCCTTCGAGATGCGCTTCGTCGACGAGTACTCGCCCCAGATCGAGAAGTTGAGCTCGCGCCGCCCCTCCTCGACGTCGTGCGTGACGAGCCACGAGACCGGCGCGACGTAGGAGTACCAGGGCCAGACCGTCTCGTTCGAATGGCAGTCGTAGCAGGCGCGGCGGAGCACGGCCTGGACCTCGGGCGCCGCCTGCAGCCCGGTCGCGACCGGCGGGTTCTCGCGGTGCACCGGGTAGAGCTGGATCAGGCCGAAGAGGACGAGGAGCGAGAGCGCGAGCCGTTTCAGGAGGCGTTTCATGGGCGGGGCTCTCGTGAGGGATACTCGCTGGCGCCGCCGCTCGGCAAGCACGCGCCTCCTTCTTCTTGCCGGAGCGAGTCCTCGCGCTACGCTCCGCGGCGGTCGTGCGCATCCTCCTCGTCAGCCACGCGTACCCTCCGCATTCGACCGCGGGGACGGAGACGTACACGGCCGGGCTCGCGGAGCGCCTCGTCGCGCGCGGGCACGCGGTCGAGGTCTTCACGACCGTGAAGGACGTCGGGCGCTCGCAGTTCGAACTCGCGCGGCGCGTCGTGAACGGCGTGCCGGTGCACGAGCTCGTGAACAACCTCTACTACCGCGACTTCCGCGCGACGTGGGACGATCCGCCGGCCGAGGCGCCGTTCCAGCGCGTGCTCGACGCACTCCGGCCCGACGTGGTGCACGTGCAGCACCTCCTCTACACGTCGTCCGGGATCCTCGCGCGCGCCCGCGCCGCCGCGCCCGTCGTCTTCACGCTGCACGATTACTGGCTCCAGTGCCCGCGCTTCGGCCACCGCGTGCACGCGGACGGCGCCGTGTGCCGCACGATCGACGTCGCTCGGTGCGGGACGTGCCTCGCGAGCTTCAAGTGGGGGCAGAGCGGCCTCGAGCGCCGCGTCGGCAACCTGATCGCGCGCGTGCACGGCGCCACGGGCGTCGACCTCGCTCCGCTCGCGCGGGGAGCCGCGGAGCGCGCGCGCCGCATGCGACCGAGCGCGCGGCCGCCCGTGGAGCCGCCGCGCGAGCAGGCGGAGGAGTTCGCGCGCGCGGCGCGCACTCGGCTCGACGAGCTCCGCGCGCGCGCCGTCGCGAACGTCGACCTGTTCCTCGCGACGAGCCGCTTCCTGCGCGACCGCCTCGTCCAGGAGAGCGGGCTCCCCGCCGACCGCGTCGAGCACCTTCCGCTCGGGGTCGACCTCGCGGCGTTCTCGCCCGCGCAGCGTGTTCCGCGCGGCGCGCGCGTTCGGGTCGCGTTCGTCGGCACGCGCACGCCGCTCAAGGGGCCGCACCTGCTGCTCGAAGCGTGGCTCGCGCTCCCGCCCGCCGTGCGCGAGCGGGCCGAGCTCGTGCTCGCGGGCCCCGACCACCACGAGCCCGACTACCAGCGCACGCTCGCCGCGCTCGCCGAGCGCGCGGGGGCGCGGCTCTTCGGCCGCCGCTCGCGCGCCGAGGTCGCGGAGCTCCTCGCCGCGACCGACCTTCTCGTCGTGCCGAGCCTCTGGTACGAGAACTCGCCGCTCGTGATCCTCGAGGCGATCGCCGCGCGCGTCCCGCTGCTCGTCAGCGACCAGGGCGGCATGGCCGAACTCGTCGAGCCCGGGGCGACGGGCTTCCACTTCCGTCAGGGCGACGCGGCGGACCTCGCGCGCGAACTCGAGCGCGCGATCGTCGAGCCCGCACGGCTCGCGGGGCTCTACGCCCGTCCGCCGCAGCCGCTCTCCGTCGCCGAACACGTCGCGCGCGTCGAAGAGCGCTACGCGCGGCTCGTCGCGGCGCGGAGCCGGAGCGCGTGAAGCTCCTCCTCGTCCTCGGCGCGGACGATCCGGCGCGTCGTGCGCTCGCGGCGGAGCTCGCTGCGCGCGGTCACGCGGTCGTCGTGCTCGTCGGTGCGCGCTCCCCGGACGGCGTGACACGCATCGCCGCGGAGGAAGCGGAACCCGTGCGCACGCTGCGCCTCGAGCGCGGCGACCTCGAGCCCGGGCACTGGCAGAAGACGGCCGCGCCCGCGGCCGCGAAGCTCGTGCGCGAGTTCCTCCGGGCCGAGCGGCCCGACGTCCTGCTCGTCGCGAGCTGGGCGCTCCTCACGCGCGAGCTCGTCCACCTCGCAGCGCTCGCGCGGATCCCGGCGGTCGTCGCGGTCGCGGACGACTGGATCGCGTGCCCGATCGCGACGCGCGTCCGCACGGACACCGGCGCGCCGTGCGACGCCGTCGTCGGCGTGATCCCGTGTGTCGCGTGCGCCGCGCGCGTCCCGCCCGCGACGCCGTGGGTGCCGAAGGAAGCGCAGTTCCTCGCGCTCGCGGAGCGGCAGCGCGACCTCGAGCGCGAGCTCGCGCTCGCACGCGCCGTGCTCGCGCCGACCGCCGAGCACGCGGAGCGCACGCGACGCTTCCTCGGCGCGGCGGGCGCGCGGCTCGTGTTGGAGGTCGTGGACCCAAGCGACCCGGTGGCCCACGAAGCGCTCCTCGCGCGCGCGGTCGCCGCCGGCGCCCCCTCCGTCACGACGCCTTCGGACGATTGGTTCGGCGAACGGATGCGTGCGTTCGCCGTCGAGCAATGGGACGCCGCGCTTCGCGCCGCCGGCGGCGGCTCGAAGGCGTAGCGCGCGCGGAAACGCAGCGGATTCGCACCTTTCGGCGCGCACGCCTACCCTGGGAGGCCCCGCGCGGACCGCATCGTCGCCCGCGCGCGCGGAGAGAGGTCCGCCCGTGAAGATCCTCCAGGTCGCCAACGCGTTCCCGTCCGGATGCCCCGTCGAGTCGGCGTGGGCCGCGCCGGGTCTCCTCGAGCTCCACGCGCTCCACCTCTCGCGCGCGCTCGCGCGGAAGAAGCACGTGAGCCCCGTGCTCGTCGCGCGCGCGGACTCGAGCAAGCCGGTCGGAGCGATCGCCGAGGTCGAGCGCGACGGCGTGCGCGTCGTCGAGCGCACGATCCACGTCGACGCGGCGGACGCGCGCGCGAGCTGGATCGATCCGCGCGCGGACCACGACTTCGCGGAGCTCGTCGAGCGCGAGGCGCCCGACGTCGTGCACTTCCACCACCTCGCCGGTTGGGGGCCGCGCTGCATCGCAGTCGCGCGCGAGCACGGCGCGGGTGTGATCGTCACGCTCCACGACGTGCACGCGCTGTGCGAGCGCGGGACGCTCGTGACTCCGGCGGGAGAGGCCTGCGCGAAGCTCGGCGCCGAGTGCGCGGAGTGCCTCGCTCCAGCGGGCGCGGCGCCGAACGTCGACGCGGAGGAGCGCACCTCCAAGCTCCGCGCGGCGCAGGCGGAGCGGCGCGAGCACTTCCGCCGCGCGCTCGCGCAGGCGAACGCGGTCGTCGTGCCCTCGCGCTGGCTCGCGCGGACGTTCGCGCAGGCGGGGTTCCTCGAGGGCGTGCTCGTCGAGATCCTGAGCGCGGGCACGCACGGCCCGCTGCACAAGCCGCGCGTCCGCAAGGGCGGCCGCCTCGCGCTCGGCCTTCTCGGCGACCTCGGCCCCGCCTCCGGGGCAGCGCTCCTCGCGAACGCGCTCCGCTCGCTCGCGCGCGCGCCGATCGACCTCCACGTCTTCGGCGCGAGCGCGCCGCCGCCCGCGCTCGCCGCGGACTTCGCCGGCCTCCCCGTCAGGTTCCACGGGCGCTTCGATCCGCGCGCCACGGACGGGGCCTTCGCGCACTTCGACGTCCTCGTCGTCCCGAGCCTCGGGTTCGAGCCGCGCCTCGCGGCGATCCAGGACGCGTTCCGCTGCGGCCTCACCGTCGTCGCGTCGGACCACGCGGGCCACTCCGAACTCGTCCAGGAGGGGATCCACGGGCTGCTCTTCCCGCGCGGGGACGCGGCGGCGCTCGCGCGTGCGCTGCGCAGCCTGCTCGTCGATCCGGCGCTCCACGACCGTCTCGCGCGCGATCGGCCGCCGCTCGCGTCCGTCGAAGCGATCGCGGCGCGGCTCGAAGCGCTCTACGCGCGCTACGCGCGAACGCAACCCGCGGGGGCCGCGCGCATGCACGCGCAGCGCGGCTTGCCGTGATCGATTCCCACCCGCATGCTCGACGCGCACGCATGCGTCCGTCTCCGCAGCCCATACTCGGCGTCCTCCTGCTCGTCGCGTTCCACGCAGGCGCGTGCGGGGCGCCGCGCACGGAGGACGACGGCCCGCGCAGCGGCGTGCTCCGCACCGAGGAGCTGCCGCCGCGCGAGCGCCAGGCCTGGGAGGCGTGGCAGCGGGGCGGTGGTCGCTGGGAGCTCGCGCGGGAGGAGGTTCGCCGCGATCCCGAGCTCGTGCGCTTCCTCGTCGACAACCTCGTGCGCGTGATGGTGCAGAGCTACGACCGTTCGCGCCTCGCGCGCGTCGGCGAGAGCTCGGGTCCGTTCGAGCGCGCCGCGAGCGAGCTCGTCGAGCTCGGCGACGAGTCGACGCCCGTGCTCGTCGAGCTGCTCGCCGTGCGCGACGGGATCGTCGCGTTCCTGGCCGCCGACGTTCTCGCGCGCATCGGGGCGCGCGCGGTCGACCCGACGGCGGCGCTGCTCGACGCGCGCGAGCCGGAGACGCGGCGGCGCGCGGCGGAGCTGCTCGGCCGGCTGCCCCACGCGGGCGGAGCGGAGGTCCGCGTCCAGGAAGCGCTCGCCGCGCGCGTGAGGGGCGACCACGAGTGGATCGTCCGCGCCGAGGCCGCGCGGGCGCTCGGGGCACGCGGCGCGCGTCACGAGCACAAGGGGTTCGCGCTCGGCGTGCTCGGCCGGGCGCTCGGCGACCCGGACGCGGCGGTGCTCCAGAGCGCGTGCGCAGGCCTCGTGGCGCTCGGCGAGCGGCGCGCCGTCCCGACGCTGGCGCGCGCGCTCGAGCCCGCTTCGCAGCGCGGCGACCTGAAGGGGCTCGAGACACTCCAGGCGACCCTGCGCGCACTCACCGGGATGCCGCGCTCCCTCACGCCCGAGCAGTGGCTCGCCTGGTACGACGCGCATCCGCCGCCGCCCGTGAAACCGCTCGAGGTCCGTTGACCGTTCGGGCCTTCGAGCCGCTACACTCGCGCCCCGCATGAGCATCGAGTGGAAGTTCCGCCGCCGCGACGGACGCTGCGGCGGTTGCGCGGCCGAGTTCCCCGAGCACGCCCGCCACGCCTCGGTCCTCGCCGTCCTCGGCGACGAGGTGCGGCGCGAGGACCTCTGCGTCACCTGTTGGGAGCGGCGCGCGCACGAGGGCGACCTGTTCTATTGGTTCACGCGGCGCGCCAAGGGCAAGGCGGGCCTCGTGCTCGACCTCGTGACGCTCGAACAGCTCTTCCTTCAACTGGAAGGGCGCGGCGAGCGGGCGGTGCGCGAGCTGCGCTACCTCGTGGCGCTCCTTCTCATGCGCAAGCGGCGGCTCAAGCTCGACCGCGTCACGCGCGGCCCCGACGGCGAGGCGATGGTCTGCCGTCGTCCCCGGCGCAAGGAGTCGTTCCAGGTGTTCGTCTTCGACTTCAGCGCCGAGCGCATGAACGAGCTGCGCCAGAAGCTCGTCGGGCTCTTCGACGGCGCCGAGCCCTCCGCCTGGCTCGAGCCGCGGGCCGAGGCCGCCATGGAGCCGCTCCCGGAAGCGGCGGCGCCCGGAGACGCGGCCGCCCCGCTCGCGACGAACGTCGCTTGACCGACGGGCATCGAGCGCTCCGGGACGGCCCCGGGCGCACCCGAGGCTGCGGCCCGCGCTCGTCGCCGGTCGCGCTTGTGGATAACTCCACAAGGCCTTGATTCTCAGGACTTTGCGGGGTTCTCCACAGCCCGCTCCACGACCCGGATCGAGGCTCAGGTGGGCCTACCGGCCGGAGGCCGGGGTCGCCGCGAGGACGAAACGCGCGGATTCGCGCCGCTTTCTCGGAATCGAGATCCATTTTTTTTGCGGCGTTCGCGGCGCAGCTCGGCCCGGGAGGACCGCGGCGGCTAGCCACAATCCCTTGGGGCAGCTCTGGAGTCGGGGTCCCAGCCCTGCGGTGCGTACCCTCGTCTGCGCACGGCGGGGGAAACGGTCGGGCCGACGCGGGGGACGCTTCTAGGGAACGCGAGCGCGCGCGGACCCCTTGCGGGGCGCAAAGTGGCACTGGATGCTAGGCCGCATGCAGGTGGGTGGCATTCAGTGGCACGGGGCGCAGGCCTCGGCGCGGCTCGGCGCGACGGTCCGTCGCGCGGGGGGGCGGCGCTGATGTTCTGCGGCCTGTCCCAGCACACGCTCGACGCGAAGAACCGCGTCTTCGTGCCCAAGCGCATCCAGGACTGCCTGACCCGGACCGCCACCGGCGGCACGCAGGGGTACCTGACGCTCGGCCAGGACGGCTGCCTGTATCTCTTCCCCGTCGAGGGCTTCCACGCCGCGGCCGGCGAGCTCTCGACCCGCGTGTTCGCCGACGTCGAGGCGCGCGCCGCGAAGCGCCTGTTCTTCGGCCTCTCCACTCCCGTCGAGCTCGACAGCTCCGGGCGCATCGTGATCCCGGAGGAGCTCCGGGCGCGCGTCGGCATCGAGAAGGACGTCGTCATCGTCGGGGTCGAGGACCGCGCCGAGCTCTGGCCGGCGGCGGGATGGAACGCATACCAGCGCGAGCACGGTTCCGTGCTCGAGACCTGGAACCGTGCCGCGAGCACAGCGCCCGCGGCGAACCCGCCCCCAGGGCCCGGCGCGTAGCCGGGGTACACGAGGGGAGCGGGAGGAGATGGTCTGGTCGGAGGGGAGCATGCAGACGGGAACGCGATCCAGCAAGGGCGGGAGCGGCGAAGCGCCGCGTCACGTCCCGGTCCTGGCGCGCGAGGTCGTCGAGCTCTTCGGCGCGCTTCCGACCGAGCTCCAGAGCGGCTGGATCGTCGACGGCACGCTCGGGCTCGGCGGACACTCGGAGCTCCTGCTCCAGTCGCTCCCGGCCGTGCGCGTGCTCGGCTTCGACCAGGACGAGGACGCGCTCGCGATCGCCCGCGCGCGGCTCGAGCCCTTCGGCTCGCGTGTGCGCCTCGAGCGCGCGCGGATGTCGGAGCTCGTCGAGCGCGTTCCGGCGGCGAACGTCGAGCCGATCGCGGGTTTCCTGTTCGACGTCGGCGTCTCGTCGCTCCAACTCGACGCGGGGGAGCGCGGCTTCTCGTTCCAGCACGACGGCCCGCTCGACATGCGCATGGACCGGCGGCGCGAGCGCGACGCCGCGTCGATCGTGAACACGTGGGACGAGTCGGACCTCGCCGATCTCTTCTACTACGAGGGCGAGGAGACGAAGGCGCGCGTCGTCGCGCGCGTGATCGTCGAAGCGCGCCGCCGGGCGCCGTTCCGGCGCACGCTGCCGCTCGCGGACCTGATCGCGAACGCGATCGGGCGCGGCGCGAACCCGAAGATCCATCCCGCCACGCGCGTCTTCCAGGCGCTGCGGCGGGCCGTGAACGAGGAGGGCGACGAGCTGCTCGAGGGGCTCTCCGCGGCCGAACAACGGCTCGCGGCGGGGGGGCGGCTCGTCGTCATCTCCTTCCACTCGTTGGAAGACGCCGAGGTCAAGGCGCGCCTCCTCGAAGGCGCCGCGCGCGGCCTGTGGAACGTCCTGACGAAGAAGCCGGTCGGGCCGGAGCGCGACGAAGTGCGGTCGAACCCGCGCTCGCGCTCGGCGCGGCTGCGCGCGGCCGAACGCACGGCCGTCCCGTTCGACGCCGTGCCCGCGCCGCGCCGTGCGTCGCAGGGAGGTCGTCCATGACGCGCGCGCTCTTGTGCTGCGGCCTCTCGGGCCTGACGCTGGTGCTCGCCCTCGCCACGGCCCTCGTGCAGAACGAGAACCGCGCCAAGGGCATCGAGCTCAACGCGCTCAAGGAAGAGTGCAGCATGCTCGAGGCGATCAACGGCGACCACCTCGAGAAGATCCTCGAGAAGGACTGGGCGCCGCTCCCGTTCACGCCGCGCGAGCCGAAGAAGCCCGAGCCGAAGCCCGCGCCCGCGAAGGAAGCGCACGCGAAGACGCCGGGGAGGGCCGACACGTGAGCGGCATCCCGACCCGTTCGGCCTCCGGCCTCCGCCCCGCCGCCGCGTTCGTGCTCGTCGCGGCCGTGCTCGGCGTCGTCGGCGCGAAGGCCGGCAAGATCACGCTCGCGAGCGACGGCGAGCAGCCGCGCAACCTGACGCAGCTCCCGATGCCGCCGGTGACCTTCGACCTCGTCGGTTCCGATGGGACGCCGCTCGCGGTCTCCGTCGACCGCCTCGAGCTCGTCATGTCGCCGAACGCGATGTGGCAGGCCCACACGCCGGCGCGGATCGCCCAGTTGCTCGCCGAGCGCCTCGGGCCGCCGTACACGGCGGAGTCGCTGCTCACGAAGCTCCTGCCCGACCGCCGCGGCGGCTACGTCCGCGTGCAGAAGGACCCGCTGCGGCTCGACACCGCGGCCGCGACGCGCGTCGCCGCGTGGATCCAGCACGGCTCGACCGACCCCGAGGCGCCGTCGATCCGCGTCGACGGCATGTGGGTCCAACCGACGCCGGTGCCGGGCGAGTACGAACTCGTCTGGGACCCGCTGTCGGCGCTTTCCGAGGCGGCGCGCGACGCGCACCGCGCGAAGAGCACGATCGACTGGAGCCGCAAGATCGCGGACGGGCTCATCGCCGCGGTGTACGGCGACGGCGCGGCCGAACGCACGGACACCGAGGAAGAGCTCAACCGCGAGCGCAAGAAGATCTGGGACGCGCTCCTCCCGACGCAGTTCAAGAGCGTCGTCAAGGAGGTCTCGCCACAGGTCGCGATGGCGGTCTTCGACCTGCTCAAGGAAGAGCGCGTCCAGAAGCACCAGATGGAGCTCGTGCGCAACAAGAAGCGCATGTATCCCGTCCAGGCCGGCGCGATCGAGGACCCGCCCGTGGAGATCCTCGGCCGGTGGGGCACGCTCGATCCCGACCAGGCCCGTCGCGAGGCGCGCCGTGAGCTGTGCCTGCCCGACGACGACGCGTGCACGGCGGAACAGCTCGAGGCGCTCTCGGACGTGACGCGCGCCAAGGTCTACCAGCCGAGCCCGCGCTCGGGCGTCGAGCTGCTCGCGCAGAGCGTCCTGCGCGATCCCGTCTGGAACGACCGGCTCGTCCGTCGGAGCGAGGAGTACCTGTTCCTCGCGAACCAGGTCCCGCGCCAGCCGGCGACGCGTTGGTTCCAGTCCCTGACGCCCGCGAGCGAGACCCCGCGCGTCGTCACGTCGATCGACCTCGACCTCCAGCGCGTCGTGCGCCTCGAGCTCGAGCGCACGCTGGCGGAGAACGACCCCGTCCTCGCCCAGGCGATCGTCCTCGAGGTCGCGACGGGCCGGGTGCTCGCCGTCGACGCGCTCGACAACTACGAGATGTCGGGCTTCCTCCCGACGATGCACACCTTCACGCCGGGCTCGACGATGAAGGCGGTCGTGATGACGATCGCGCTCGACGAGCACGTCGTCACCCCGACCGACCAGTTCCGGCCCTTCGGCGGACACTTCAAGGTCGGCACGCGTGAGATCCACGAGGCCGAAGGGCAGAAGAAGGAACAGCCGTGGGTCACGGCCGCCGAGGGCCTCGCGTACTCCCTGAACGGCGTGCTCGTCCAGATCGGGCTGCGCGTTCCGGCCGAGACGCTTCGGCAGCGCTTCCTCGATCTCGGCTACGCGCAATACCCGAAGTCCGGGCTCGGCGGCGAGCGCGCCGGGATGATCCCGCAGCTTCCGTGGAAGCCGGCCTGGTCGCACGCTTCGGTGTGCTTCGGCCACGAGATGTTCGTCACCCTGTGGCAGCACGCCGCATCGCTCGCGACGATCGTCCGCGGCGGCGAGTACCTGCCGCTCACGGTCGTCGATCGCATCGAACAGAACGGGAAGGGTTGGGACCTCCCGCGCGCGAATCCGCGCCGCGTCTTCGGACGAGAGGCTTGCGAACAGGTGCGCGAAATGATGATGCTCGGCGCCCGAGAGGGGACCGGCGCGAAGGTGTATTGCAAGGACCTGGTGATGGGCACGAAGACGGGCACGGCCCAGAAGGTGCCCGGTGAGGTTTGCCTCCACGTGGAGGCCCAGCACCACCTCGAGCACGCGGGTTGCACCGGCTCGAAGGGGTGCCGCGAGAAGCTCCAGGGTCTGAAGGCCCACAAGGGGCCCTGCTACACCTCGTCGATGTGCGCCTGGGGGCATCTCCCGGACAGCGACCGCGAGGTCCTGGTGCTCGTCGTCGTCGACGAGCCGCGCAAGGGCAAGAAGTTCGGCGCGGACGTCGCGGGGCCCGCGGCGGCGGCGATCCTCAAGGAAGCGCTGCACTACACGTCCGGCGGCGTGCGCTCGGAGCCCGTCGGGCCCGAGGGATTCCAGTCGTTCGAGGCCTCCTCGGCCGTCCTCTCGGATCAACCGTGGATGGAGGTGAGCGGTGCGCCTCGCTGAACTCGTACAGCAGTTGGGGGGGTCCATGCTGCCCGAAACGTCGGGCAGCGGACCGGAGATCGCCGGCGTCCGCCTGGACAGCCGACGGGTGGCCGCCGGCGATCTTTTTGCTGCTCTCCCGGGCTCGCGCGCCGACGGCGCGACGTTCGCGCGTGAAGCGCTCGCGCGCGGATCCGCGGCGATCCTGACGCCGCGCGCGCTCGAGCTCGCGCCCGGAACCGTGCAGTGGGTGCACGCGGACGCCCGCGCGATCGCGGGCCGCGCCGCCGCGCGACTCTCGGGCGATCCCGGACGCGACCTCTTCGTCGTCGGCATCACCGGCACGAACGGCAAGACGACGACCGCGCATCTCACGGGGCAGATCCTGCAGCACTGCGGACGTCGTCCGGCGGTGCTCGGCACCGCGGGCAACCGCCTCGCCGACGGACGTCCGATTCCCGCGACGCACACGACGCCCGACGCGTGCGCGCTGCAGGAGCTCCTCGTCCGTCACCGCGAGATGGGCGGCGACTCGGTCGCGATGGAGGTCTCCTCGCACGCGCTCGATCAGGACCGCTCCGCCGGTCTCGAATTCGACGTCGCCGTGTTCACGAACCTCACGCGCGATCACCTCGACTACCACGTCGACCTCGAGAGCTACGCGCAGGCGAAGGAGAAGCTCTTCCGTCAGATCAAGCGCGGCGGCGCCGCGGTCGTCAACGCGGACGACCCGGTGTCCGAGCGCATGGCGCGCGTCGCGAAGGAAAGCGGCGCGCGAGTCTTCACGTACAGTGCGCGATTGCACGGCGATCTGTGCGCGTCTCACGTTCAGACCGGCCTCAGGGGAACCCAGCTCTTCCTCCATGGGATGGGGATCTCGAGGACACGGGCTTGGTTGCCCCTGGCCGGTCGGTACAACGTCGAGAACGCACTCGCCGCCCTCGCGTCCGCGCTGCTGTCGGGCGCGAGCCCCTCCAAGGCATTGGAGGGGCTCGCAACCGTCCGCAGCGCTCCCGGGCGACTCGAGCCCGTGCCGAACGACCGCGGCATCGCGGTCCTCGTCGACTACGCGCACAGCGAAGCGGCGCTCGAGAACGTCTGCCGCGTCGTGCGCGCGAGCCTCGAACGCGAGACCGTGCCCGCGACCGTGCCGCTCACCGCACCCGTGCCCGGCGCGCGCGCCGCGGCCGCGCGCGCGGGTCGCTTGATCGTCGTCTTCGGTTGCGGCGGTGACCGCGACCGCGGCAAGCGCGGGCCCATGGGCCGCGTCGTGAACGAGCTCGCCGACGTGGCGATCGTCACGAGCGACAACCCGCGCAGCGAAGATCCCGCGCGGATCATCGCCGAGATCACCGCCGGCATGCAGCCCGCGCAGGCCGAGCGCATCACCCTGCCCGACCGCCGCGACGCGATCGCGCGCGCGCTCGAGCTCGCCCGTCCCGGGGACGCCGTCCTCATCGCGGGCAAGGGACACGAGACCACCCAGACCATCGGAACCCACGTCCACGACTTCGACGACCGCAAGGTCGCCGCCGAGCTCCTGCGATGATCCGCACTCCGATCTCCGACGTCCTCGCCGCGACGGGCGCGCGCCTCCTCCAAGGAACGGCGGACCGCGAACTCACCGGCGTCAGCACGGACACGCGCACGCTCGCGCCGGGGCAGTTCTTCTTCGCGCTCTCGGGCCCGAACTTCGACGGCAATCGCTTCGCCCGCGAGGCCGCCGAACGGGGTGCCGCGGGGCTCCTTCTCGCGGGTGAGGACGGCGCACCCCCGTCGCTCCCGCGCGAGGTGCCGCGCGACACACCCGTCCTCTACCACCCGTCGCCGCGCGCGGCGCTCGCGCAACTCGCGGAGTGGCACCGCCGCCAGCTCAGCGCGCCCGTGATCGGCATCACGGGGAGCTGCGGCAAGACGACGACGAAGAACACGCTCGTGACGCTGCTCCAGGAGCGCGCGCGCGTCGTCGGGTCGCCGAACTCGTTCAACAACGACATCGGCGTCCCGCACACGCTCTTCCTCGCCGATCCGTCGACCCAGGCGGTCGTCGTCGAGATGGGCACGAACCACCCGGGCGAGATCGCGGCGCTCTGTCGCACCGCGCGGCCGAACGTCGGCATCCTCACGTGCGTGGGCGCGTCCCACCTCGAGGGGCTGCACTCGATCGAGGGCGTCGCGCGCGAGAAGAGCGCGCTCGTCGCGTCGCTCCCCGCGGACGGGCTCTGCGTGCTCAACGCGGACTGCCGCTGGACGCCCTACATGAAGAGCATCACCGCCGCGCGCGTCGTGACCTTCAGCGTCGAGGGCGAGGGCGATCTCGACGCGCGCAACGTCTGGTTCCACTCGGGCGGGACGACGTTCCAGCTCGAAGGGCGCGAGATCACGTCGCCGCTGCTCGGCCTGCACAACGTGCAGAACCTGCTCGCCGCGATCGCGTGCTGCCGCGGACTCGGGCTCGTCCTCGACGAGATCCTGCCCGCGATCTCGCGTCTGAAGCCGCCGCAGCGCCGCCTCGAACGGCGCGAGGTGCGCGGCCTGACGTTGATCGACGACAGCTACAACGCGAACCCCGAGTCCGCGCGCGCGTCCGTGCGCGTGCTCGCCGGCATGCACGGACACGCGCGTCGCGTCCTCGTGCTCGGCGACATGGCGGAGCTCGGCTCGCTCGCCGCGGAGATGCACTTCGAGATCGGTCGCGAGGCCGCGCAGAGCGGCATCGACCGGCTCGTGCTCGTCGGCGAGCTCGTCAAGGCCGCCGCCGCGGGCGCGGTGGAGGCGGGCTTCCCCGAGGAGCACCTGACGCTCTACCCCGACGTCGAGACGGCGATCCGCGAGCTGCCCGCGAAGCTCGCGAAGGGCGACTGCGTGCTCGTCAAGGGCAGCCGTCGCACCGGGCTCGACCGGTTCGTCACCGCGTACGTGCAGGACGCTGCGCTCGCCGAGCGGGAGTTCGCGGCCTGATGTTCCCCGCGCTGTTCGACGACGGCCTCGGCATCCCGCTGTTCGGCTACATCTCGTTCCGCATGGCGATGGCGGCGCTCACCGCGTTCGCGTTCGCGCTGTGGTGGGGCGGTCCCGTCATCCGCTGGCTGAGGAAGCACAAGGTCGGCGAGGACGTGACGAAGACCGACCAGAAGGAGCTCGCCGCGCTGTCGGAGAAGATGGGGAAGAAGAACACGCCCACGATGGGCGGGAGCTTCCTCGTCGGCTCCTTGATCGCGTCCGTGCTGCTCTGGGGCCGGCTCGACAACCTCCACGTCGTGCTCGCGATCCTCGTCACCGCCGGTTTCGCTGCCGTCGGCTTCGTCGACGACTTCAAGAAGCTGACGATCCCGAAGTGCAAGGGCCTGACGCCGCGCGCGAAGATGATCGGGCTGACCGTCGTGTGCGCGTCCGCGCTGCTCGCGTTCGCCTACTACGCGCACTCGACCGGCCGCACGACGCTCTTCACGCTCTACCCGCCGTTCCTGAAGGACCACGAGCTGTCGTTCGCCGCGTACGGGCTCGTCGGCATCGTGCTGTTCGTCGTGTTCCAGTGGTTCGTCGTCGTCGGCACGTCGAACGCCTGCAACATCACGGACGGCATGGACGGGCTCGCCGCGGGTTGCATGATCATCTCGGGGCTCGCGCTGTCGATCTTCTGCTACATCACGGGCCGTCCCGACTGGACCGCGTACCTGAACCTGCCGCACGTCTCCGCCGCGTCCGAGATGGCGGTCGTCGGCGGCGCGCTCTGCGGCGCTTGCCTCGGGTTCCTCTGGTACAACGCGTTCCCCGCGAAGGTGTTCATGGGGGACTCGGGCTCGCTGCCGCTCGGCGGACTGCTCGCGTGGATGGCGCTCGTCGCGAAGCAGGAGCTCGTGCTCCCGCTGATCGGCCTCGTCTTCTTCCTCGAGCTCGGCTCGAGCTTCCTCCAGACGCGCTACTTCAAGGCGACCAACGGTCGGCGCCTCTTCACGTGCGCGCCGATCCACCACGGTCTGCAGCTCAAGGGCGGGATCTTCGCGCCCGCCGCCGCGCCCTGGCACGAGGTCACCGTCGTCGTCCGCGCGTGGATCGTCGCCGCGGTCGGCGCGCTCGCGGCCCTGGCTCTCCTGAAGGTGCGCTGAGATGGCCCGCTTCCTCCGCCCCCCCCTCGCGACCGACGGCGCCGCGCTTCCGCACGAGAAGCAGCTCTCGCTCTTCGAGCGCCTCGGCAACGCCGCGAAGTCGATCGAGACCGAGGATCCGGCGCCGCTCGCGCAGCGGCTCTTCTTCGTCGTCCTCGCGTTGATCGGCCTCGGCCTCGTCATGCAGGTCAACCACGCGGCGACGACGCAGGACCCCGAGACGTTCTGGAGCCAGCTCACGAGCCAGCTCGGTTTCCGCATCGCGGCCGTCGGCGCGCTGCTCGCGGGGTACAAGCTCGGGCCGCAGGGGCTGCGGCGGTTCATCCCCGCCCTGACGGTGCTCTCGTTCGTCGCGCTCCTGCTCGTCTTCGTGCCCGGCTTCGCCGCCTCGAAGAACGGCGCGCACCGCTGGATCGAGCTGCCGCTCGTCGGACTCTCGTTCCAGCCGTCCGAGCTCGCGCGCATCGTGATCATCCTCTGGGTCGCGGACCGGTGCATCCGGCTCGGCGCGGACGTGCTCGACATGCGGCGCGGCGTGCTGCCGATGCTCGTCGTCGGGTTCCTCTTCTTCTTCTCGATCCTCGTCGAGACGGACCTCGGCGGTTCGCTGCTCTTCCTCGTCTGCTTCGTCTCCACGCTGTGGATGGGCGGCGCGGACCTGTTGAAGGTCGCCGGGCCCGTCATGGGCATCGGCGGAACGGCCGTGCTGCTCGTCGTGACGTTCGTCGGCTACATCAGGAATCGCCTGCTGATGTGGCTCGGTTCCGCCTCGAACCACCAGGTCGAGCGCTCCGCCGACGCCATCGCGAGCGGCGACTTCTTCGGCGTCGGCCTGGGACAGGGGCTCTACCGCAACGCGCGCGTGCCGTACCTCGACACGGACTACGTGTTCGCGCTCGTGGGGGAGGAGCTCGGTCTCTTCGGCATGCTCGTCCTGCTCGGGCTCTTCGTCGCGTTCGCTTGGACCGCGCTCCGCTACGTGCTCTCGATCAAGGATCGCTACGCCGCGCTGTGCGCGTTCGGGCTCCTGCTCTCGGTCTGCGTGCAGGCCATGGTGCACATGCAGGTCGTGACGCGCCTCGCGCCGCCGAAGGGCATGCCGCTGCCCTTCATCTCGCACGGAGGGACGGCGCTCGTCGTCTCCTCGCTCGCCGTCGGCCTCGCCCTCGGCGCCCATCGTTCCAAGCCCGACGTGTCTCCGCGCTGACGCGCGCCGGGTTCGTTCTTTCCATCTCTCGACGTCCGATCGCGCGCGAGTCGCGCGACCCGACGCTCCGGCACGCGCGCGTCGCGACGCCGCCCCCAACGTACATCGATTCCATTCCGCGCTCCGCTTCGACCCCGAGAGCGCACGAGACCTCACGAGACCTCACAAGCATCCCTGGTATCCCCATGCAACAGATCGAACGCTACGGCGTCATCGCCCTCGTCTTCCTGCTCGTCACCATCGTCGCCGTCTCCTTCTGGGGAGATTCGAAATCGCCCGGCTTCTGGTCGCGTCTGACCGGCAAGGCGAAGAAGGAAGAGGTCGCGAAGATCGAGCCGCCCGTGGTCACCTCCGAGCAGGCGATCAACGGCGGCGCTCCGCTGGGCGCTGCGCCCGCGCCGGAGAACGCGCTCGTCCTCGGCACGACGCCCGCGCCCGATGCGCAGCCTCTCGCCGGCAACACGACGCCGCCGGCGACGTTCCCGCAGGATCCCGCGCTCGCGAACGCGCAACTCCCCGGCGGCGCGCCCCAGAACGGGACGATGAACGGCCAGCCGCTCGGTCTCGGCCAGCCCGCGCCGGGCGTCACGCCGCCCGCGCCGGTCGAGCCCGCGCCCGCGGCGACGAACGAGTACACCGTGCAGAAGGGCGACAGCCTCGCGCTGATCGCGCGTCGCACGCTCGGCAGCGAGCAGCGCTGGAGCGAGATCCAGACGCTCAACCCCGGCGTCACGCCGAAGTCGCTCAAGATCGGCATGAAGCTCAAGCTCCCCGACGGCGCGACGGCCGTCGCGCAGCCGAAGGCCTCGGAGGCCGCGCCGAAGACCGCGTCGAAGCCGAGCACGAAGAGCGCCCCGAAGGTCGCGACGAAGGTCGACGCGGAGCCGAAGAAGAGCCCCGCGAAGGGCGGAGCGCGCTACACGATCCAGCGCGGCGACACGCTCAACGCGATCGCGGAGAAGAAGCTCGGCAGCAAGTCGCGCGTCAAGGACATCCTCGCGCTGAACCCCGGCCTCGATCCGCGGAAGCTCGTCGTCGGCAAGACGATCACGCTCCCGGGCGGCGCGTCGTCCGAGAAGACCCCGCTCGTCGCCACGGCGGCGGCGAACTCGACGCGTCCGGTCGCGAGCCGCGTGCGATGAACTCCACCCTGCGTTGGAACCTGCTCCTCGGCTGCGCGGTCCTGGCGGTGATCCAACTGCCGGACGACGCCGAGGTGCTGGCCCAAGACCTCGAGGGTCCCTACTGCGGGTCCACCGCTCCGTGCGTGGACGTGCACGGGCCCGCCGCGGACGGCGCGGAATCCGCGGGCTGGCAAACGGCCGCGAACGAGTTCGATCCGGCGCGCATGGGCGCCGACAGCGAGGCGATCTTCGATGACGAAGGCACCGACGATTTCGACGGCGCCGAGCGTTCCGACGAGCCCTGAGCTCGTTCGGACGAGCGCGAGCGCGCTGCGCCTCGCGTTCGCGGGCGGCGGGACGGGCGGGCACATCGTGCCCGGCCTGCACCTGCTCGGCACCGCGAACGAGGCCGCGGCGCGCCGCGCGAACGCGCCCGTGGTCGAGGACGTGCTCTGGTTCACGAGCGGACGCGGGGTCGAAGAGCGCGTCCTCTCGGGAATCGATCGCGTGCGCGGCTCCGCGGCGGTCGAGCGCGTTCCGCTCCCGCTCGAACCCGGCGGCGGAGGCGCTCCGTCGCGCTCGGCACTCGTGCTGCGCACGCCGCGCGCGGTGATGCGCGCGCGTTCCGCGCTCGTACGCCACCGCGCGCAGGTGCTGCTCGGCCTCGGCGGCTTCACCGCGCTGCCCGCGGTGCTCGCGGCGCGCTCGCTCGGGATCCCGGTCGCGCTCGTCGAGATCAACGCGAGCCCCGGCGCGGCCACTCGCTGGCTCGCGCGCTTCTCGGCGCGCGTGTTCCATGCCTGGCGCGGCACGCTCGCCGCGTCGCCGGGCGCGCAGAACGTCTTCACCGGCGCTCCTCTCGCCCCGGAGTTCACGCGCGGAGCTCCGCCGCTCGAAGCGGTGGAGCGCGCGCGCGCGGAACTCGGCTTCGACCCCGAGCGTCCGCTCCTGCTCGTGCTCGGCGGAAGCCAGGGCGCCGCAGGGCTCAACCAATTCGCGCGCACGCACGCGCCCGCGATCGTCGCGAGCGGCGTGCAGGTGCTGCACCAGACGGGCCCCGGCCGTTCGAGCGAAGGCCTGCCTTCGTTCACCGGCTATCGCGCGCAGGAGTACCTCGATCCGGCATGGCGCGCGCTCGCCGCGAGCACGGCGGTGCTCTGTCGCGGCGGCGCTTCGACGCTCGCCGAGATCGCGGCCCTCCGACGACCCGCGGTCGTCGTGCCGTACCCGCACCACGTGGATCGACATCAGGAGAAGAACGCGCTCGAGCTCGGCGAAGGCGTGCGCATCGTCCACGAGGAACGCCTCGGCGTCTCCGTGCGGCAGGACCTCGTGCGACTGTGCGAACCCGCCGGCGCCAACGAGCGCGCGCGCATGTCGGCCGCGCTCGCGCACGCGGTGCCGCTCGACGGCGGCGTCCGCATCCTCGAGGAACTCGCCGTGCTCGCGCGCGGACGCTGATTCTCCACGCAACCATCCACACCGCGTGGAGAACCGGACGGTTCCGCGCGGACGAACGAACGCCACCCCGAAACGAACCGGTCCGCAGCGCCGACGCGCGCGGAGCCACGAGGACACCATGACGAAGAAGCACGAGACGTCGAGCGGAGTCGAAGCGAAGTCGCCGCGCGCGAAGGCGCGCCACGGGGAGCCGAGCCCGCTCGTTCCGGGCGTCCCGCAGCGCGTGCACCTGCTCGGCGCGGGCGGTGCGGGGCTCTCGGGCGCTGCGCTCGTCCTGCACGCGCGCGGTCACGAGCTCTCCGGCCACGATCGCGCGGACTCGCGCTTCGTGCGCTCGCTGCGCGTGCTCGGAATGCCGATCGATCTCGGCGAAAGCCGCGCGGAGCAGCTCCCGAAGGACGTCGGCCTCGTCGCGCGCTCGGCGGCGGTGCAACTGAACGACCCGCAGGTGCTCGAGGCCGAGCGCCGCGGGATCCCGGTGATCAAGTACAGCGAGCTCCTCGGGCGCATCGCGCCCGAGCGCCGCACGCTCGCGATCGCGGGCACGCACGGCAAGACGACGACGTCGTGGCTCACGTACTACGCGCTGCGCGGATTGTGCGAGGCCGCCGGCCGCGGCGCGCCGACGCCCGGTGCGTTGATCGGCGGCGCGTGCCGGCAGATCGCGTCGAACGCGGTGCCGCCGCAACTCGGTGGGTGGTTCGCGGCGGAGGCGTGCGAGTACGACCGCTCGTTCCTCCAACTGGCGCCCGAAGGCGCGATCGTGACGAACGTCGAGCCCGATCACCTCGACTACTACGGCACGCTCGAGGCGATCGAGGAAGCGTTCGCGCGCTTCGTCGACCGCGTGCATCCCGACGGTCTGCTCGTCGTCGGCCGCGACGTCCCCGAGAAGGTCGTCGCCGCGAGTCCGTGCACGGTGTGGCGCCTCGGTCGCGAGATCCACGTCGACCTGCTCGGCGAGCAGCACGGCTTCTTCCGCTTCCGTCTGCGCGGGCCGGGCTTCGCGACGCCCGAGGTGAAGCTCGAGATCCCGGGCGCGTTCAACGTCGAAAACGCGGCGCTCGCGCTCGCGCTCACGATCGGCCTCGTCGCCCGCACTTGGCGGCTCGACCTCGACCAGGCGGCGGACGCGGCCGCGCGCTCGATCCACCGCTACCACGGCGCGGAGCGCCGCTTCGAGCCGTGGGGCACGCACGGCGGCGTCGAGGTGATCCACGACTACGCGCACCACCCGACCGAGG
>JAXMBZ010000015.1:0-128213 GCA_046349615.1 Planctomycetota bacterium | reverse complement strand
CGGAGTTCTATTGGGAGAAGGCAGGTGAGAGCGGGGCCGGGATCGAACGCGGGGTCGATCGCTTCGTGTCACAGGCCGCGCGCGGTTTGCGTGGCGGCGAACTCGAAGAAGAGGCGGGGTGAGAGCATGTAGAGCTCCCAGGATTCGCCGCGGGCGTCTTCGCCGCGGCGTTCGTGGCGGTACCAGCGCTTCAAGGCCGTGCGCACGCGTTCGTCGCCGCCGTCGAGGTCGACGCTGCCGGACCAGATCGGGACGCCGGTTTCGACGGAGAGGAGGTCGACGGAGAGGTCGAGGCGTTGCGGCGGGAACCACTGAGCACGGCGCACGTCGCCCACCACGACGGCGTCGAGGTCGTAGCGGCGCGCGAGCTCGACCGGGGTGGACGGGTGGGTCCAGCCGCGGCGGAAGGTCTCGCTCTTCTGCACGCCGTCGAGGTCGCCGACGTCGAGGAGGCGCACTTCGAAGCTCGCTTCGCGCGCGAGCGCGCTCGCGAAGGCTTCGGCGTACTCGCGCGAGGTCGACGCGTCGACGCCGGCACCGGTGAACGGCAGGACGCCCACGCGCTTCAGGGTGTACGTGTGGAGGTCGCTCGCGCGCTCGAAGCGCGCGAACTCGCCGACGCTCGTGCTCGTGGCGCAGCTCGTCGCGAGCGCGAGCGCGCAGGCGGCGGCGAGGAGGAGGGAGCGGTTCACGGGTGTCCCCCACCGTGTCCAGACTCGGCCGCGACGGGCTTCGTCGTGCTCTTCGGCGTCGCGCCGGGCTTCGGAGCGGACGTTTCGATCACGCCCGCAGCGGCGCTCGTGTCGCGCTTGAGCGCTTCGATGCGCGCTTCGAGCAGCAGCTTCTCCGCCTCGAGCCGGCGGATCTGAGCCGTCACGAGTCGCGCCGAGAGCTCGACGTTGTCGGCCTGCGCGCGTTCCAGGTCGCGAGCCAGCTTCGCCGCTTGCGCACGGGCTTCGTCGCGCTCCTTCTCGATCGCGGCCTGCGTCTCGCCGGCGCGCGAGATCGCTTCGTGCAGGCTCTGCGCTTCGCGCGCGAGGCCTTCCTTCTCCTCCACCGTCTTCTGGTAGAGCTCGAGGAGGTACATGCGGCTGCCGTTCTGCGAGCCGACGTCGTGGCGCGGCTCGCTCGACGCGCCCGGCCCCTGCACGACGGTCCCATCGCGCGCGTAGAGCGGCGTGTCGCCGACCGGTGCTTCCTGCTTCGCGACGACGCCCATGTCGGGTCGCGTGTCGGCTTGCGTCGTGCGGCACGCGAGCCCGCCGCCGAGCACGAGGATCGCGGCCGTGCCGCGGACGAGTTGGATCTTCGGGTTCACGACTTCGCTCCTCCAGAGTTCGCGGCCGGCACGTCGAGCACGAGCTCGACCACCGTCTTCTCGCCGCAGGTGCACGTGATCTCGATCGCGCGCGGAGCGCCGTCGATCTCGACGAGCTTCGCTTCCTTGCGCGCGTGGTTGCGCTCGCGTCCGTTCGTCGCGCTTCGCGCGGCCGGCGCTTGCGGGCTCGCCAATTGGACGAGCGTGTGCTTGATGATCTGGCTCATGGTTCAGGCCGTGATGTCGATGCGCTCCCCCACGCCGTCTTCGTGCGCGTGAGGCGTCGGGTGGGATGCGTGCGCGTCGTCGTGCGACGCATCGGGGTGTGCTTCGGTCGTGTCGTGCGCCTGTTCGCGCGGCGGTTGCTCGCGCCGTCTGCGTCGCTCCGCGTGCGCTTTCGGCTGCGGAACGAGGCGGTCGGGCACGCTCGGGATCGGGACGTCCACGTCATGCGCTCCTCGCCTCGTCCGGCGCGCACAGCGCGCGGTTCAGGCGGTAGATGGCCCGGCTGTGGATCTGGCTCACGCGGGACTCGGTGACCCCGAGGACTTCGCTGATCTCGCGGAGGAGCAGACCCTCCGCGTAGTAGAGCGTGATCACGTTCTTCTCCTGTTCTGGGAGCGCGTCGATCGCGTCGGCGAGGTGCTCCTTCGCCTCGTTCCATTCGGCGCTGCCGACGGGATCGGGGCTCTTCGGATCGCCGAGCATCGAAGCCAGGGTCCCCGACTCCTCGATCTCCGCGTCGAGCGAAGCGCCGAGGCCGCTCTTCGCCGCGACGAGGACTTCGTCGACTTCCTCGGTCGTCGTGCCGAGCGCCTCCGCGATCTCTTCGGGCGCGGGCGCGATGCCGTTCTTCTGTTCGAGGCGCGCGATCGTGCGCTCCACCTCGCGCAGCCGTTCGCGCGTGCCGCGCGAGAGCCAGTCGCCGCGCCGGAGCTCGTCGAGGATCGCGCCGCGGATCTTCGTGTGCGCGTAGGTCGAGAACTTCAGTCCGCGCTGCGGCTCCCACGAATCGGCGGCGGCGATCAAGCCGAGCATGCCGAAGCCGTAGAGGTCGTCGCGATCGAAGCCGTTCGGCGCGACCATGCGGCCGACGATGTGCTTCAACAGCGGAACGTGCGCCAGGATGAGGCGCTCGCGAGCGTCCGCGAGATCGAGCGGGGAGCTCATCGCGTGCTCAGCGCGTCGCGCGCTCCTCCTTCATCATGACGTTCATGCCCGCTCCTTCCGGCTCGAGGCCGGCTTGGCCGAAGCGTTCGTCTCCGACCGCGGCAGCGCGCCCGCGACGAACGCCGCGACGCGCAGGAGCGCGAGGACGGCGCAGAGCGTCGCGAAGCCGCGCAGGGAGGCGAGCCATACGGGCACGTGCGCGATCACTCCCACGAGCGCGACGAGCGCCGCGGACACGACCGCCACGACCCGTCCGAACGGCCCCCAGGCAGCATCGAACGATTCGGGTCCATGCGCGCTATCGGCCATGACCCAGAACCCCTTGAGCGGCCGCGTTCGCCGCGGAGCCGAGACAGAGACGTTCGAGGCGCGTCGCGAGGCGCGCGAGGCAACTCCACGGGAGCCCCGCGTCCGCTTCGAGCGCGAACGGGCGCTGCGCGGCGGCGCTGCGCGCGACGGCGGGCGAGCTCGGCATCCAACCCGCCGAACGCGGTGAGCGCGCGAGGAAGCGCTCGCACACCGAGCGCAGCTTCGCCGCGGTGAACTCCGCCTCCTCCACGCTGCGCGACTGGTTCACGACGAGCTCGGGCGTCGGCACTTCGCGTCCGTCCTGCTCGCTCTGCGCGTGGAGCGCCTTGATCAGGCCGTACGCGTCGGTCAGGGCCGCGGGCTCGGGCGTCGTGACGACGAACACGTGGTCCGCGACGAGGCACGCGTCGAGCACGTCGGGGCCGATGCCCGCCGCGGAGTCCGCGACGACGACGTCGTAGCCGCGCGCGAGCTCGAAGAGCTCCGTGAAGAACCGCGCGCGCGCCGCGTCGTCGAGCCGCGCCATCCCCGGCGTGCCGGAGCCCGCCGCGAGCACGCGCAGCCCCGCGGGACCGCGCACGACGCAGTCGGCGAGCTTCGCGCGGCCGTGGAGCGCGTCCTCGATCGTGTGCCGCGTCTCGAGCTTCAACACGACGTCGAGATCGGCGAGGCCGAGGTCGAGGTCGACGAGGAGCACCTTGTGCGCGCGTTTGGCGAGCTCGATCGCCGTGTTCGCAGCGAGCAGCGTCTTGCCGACGCCGCCCTTGCCGCCCGTGAACAGCACGAGCGGCGCGGAGCCCGCGGGCTTCGTCGAGCGCACGCGAGCCGGAGCGTTCTCGAGGAGGGCGTTCACGCGAGCCTCCCGCGCAGGAAGAGGTCCGCGACGGCTTCGGGGCCGGAGCGCTGGAGATCCTGCGCCACGTCGGGTCCGTCGGAGAGGAACGCGATCGGCAGCTTCGCGGCGAGCGCGTGCTCGAGCACAGGCGCGGGCGTGCTCGTCTCGTCGAGCTTCGTGACGACGACGCCCTCGGGCTCGAGCGCGGAGTACGCCTTCGTGACGAGCTCGTGCGCCTCTCGGTTCGCCGTCGCGGGCAGCACGAGGTAGACGTCGAACACCACGCGCGCGCCGGCGAAGGCGGCCTTCAGCGCTTGGATCTGCGCGACGTCCGTCTTCGGGCTGCCCGTCGTGTCGAGGAACACGCAGTCGACGTTCGAGCCCTCGAACGCACGCGCGTGCGGTTTGACGCCTTCGCGCAGGACGGTCAGCGGGACGCCGAGCTGCTTCGCCCACGCGCGGAGCTGCTCGACCGCGCCGACGCGCCGGCTGTCGAGCGTCGCGATCTCGACGCGCCGCTGCGCACGGAGCATGCGCGCCGCGAGCTTGACGAGCGTCGTCGTCTTGCCGACGCCGGTGAGCCCGACGAGCGCGAGGATGCGCGTGCCGTGTTCGAGCCGCTTCAATTGGACCGGCGGAAAGCGCCGTCCGAGCGCCACCGCGGCGCGGTCCATCACGTGCACGTCGGCGTCGGGCCAAGCGGCGATCTCTCGACAGAGGTCGCCGGCGAGCGCGCTCGAGGTGCCGGTGCGAGCGAGACGCTTCGCCACCTCGCGCACCAGCGGGACGCGCGCGGGATCGAACTCCGGCGCCGCCGGCGCGACCGTCTCCACGGCCGAGGGGACGATGCGCTGCACGCGCGGCTTCGGCGTCTCGCCGGGCCGTTCGAGCGCGACCGACAGCGTCACGCCGCCGCCCGGGGCGAACTCCTGCTGGATGACCACGGCCTCGTCGCCGTACTCGCTCTGCGCGCGAAGCAGCGCTTCACGCAAGGACGCGCCCGTCACTCGATGGATCTGCACGTCATTCCTCCATTCTCACGACGGCCGCGGTCTCGACCGCGCGCGCCGGAACCACTTCGTTGTAGGAGAGCACCGCGACCTTCGGCAGCGACGCCCGCGCGAGCTCGTTCAGGAACCGCCGCACGTTCGAGCGCGCGAGGAGCACGACGTTCTTGCCGCTCTTCGTCGCCTGCGCGACGTTCGCGGCGGTGCGCTCCATGAGCTGCTGCAGCCACGCGGGACTGACGGAGCGCGCTTCGGCGTCCTTCACCGCCCCGACCGCGGCCGCGAGACGATTCTCGACGTCGGGGTCGAACGTGATCGCGTGGATCGTCCCGTCGCGATCGGCGTGCTGCTCGACGAGCGCGCGTCCGAGCCGCTGGCGCACGAGCTCCGTGAGCGCTTCCGGGTCCTTCGTGCGCGCGACGTTGTCCGCGAGCACTTCGAGGATCGCGGGCATGTTCCGGATCGGAACGCCTTCGCGCAGCAGATTGCGCAGCACGCGCTGCACGTCGCCGTAGCTCATCTTCTCCGGAACGAGTTCCTCGACGACCGCGGGCGCCGTCTTCTTGACGTTCTCGACGATCTCCTTCACGTCGTCGCGCGAGAGCACGTCGCCGATCGAGTTGCGCAGCGTCTCCGAGAGGTGCGTGACCGCGACGCTCACCGGGTCGATCACGGCGTAGCCCGAGAGCTCCGCCTCTTCCTTCTGCGCCTCGTTGATCCAGACCGCGGGCAGGCCGAACGCGGGATCGGTCGTCGGACGACCCTTGAGCTTGCCCGTCGCGGTGCCGGAGTCCATCGCGAGGAACAGGCCGGGCTCGATCTCGCCGCGCGCGACTTCCTGGCCGCCGACGAGCACGCGATACGAGTTCGGGCCGAGGCGGATGTTGTCCTTGATGCGCACCGGCGGGAGCACGATCCCGTCGTGCAGCGCGAAGCGTTTGCGGAGCTGCGCGATGTGATCGAGGATCCCGTTGCCGCCCTTGTCCTGGACGAGCGGGATGAGGCGGTACCCGATCTCGAGCGCGACACGGTCGACTTGGAGGAGTTCCTCCACCTTGCCTTCGTCCTTCACCGGCTCCTTCGCGGCGGCGGCCGCGGCCTGGATGCGCTCGGTTTCCTTCGCCTTGCGCTCCTCCGCGTCGCGCGTCGCGCGCCACGTCGCGAGCAGCACGGTCGCGAGCACGAAGAACGGCAGCTTCGGCAGACCTGGCAGCAGCCCGAGCACGAAGAGCATCCCCGCCGCGATCAGCGTCGCGCGCGGACGCGAGCTCACCTGGCCGAGCAGGTCGTTGCCGAGCGAATTCTCGCTCGTGTTCTTCGTGACGAGCACCGCCGCGGCCGTCGAGATGAACAGCGCCGGGATCTGCGACACGAGGCCGTCGCCGATCGTCAGCTTCGAGTAGCGGTTCGCGGCCTCCGAGAGGTCCATGCCCGCGAAGCTCGCCATCGCGATGCCGCCGATCAGGTTGAGCGCGGTGATGATCAGGCCGGCGATCGCGTCGCCGCGCACGAACTTGCTGGCGCCGTCCATCGCTCCGTAGAACTCGGCCTCGTTCGCGATCGAGGCGCGACGAGTGCGCGCTTCGTCCGCGGAGATGAGCCCGCTGTTCAGGTCGGCGTCGATCGCCATCTGCTTGCCCGGCATCGCGTCGAGCACGAAGCGCGCGGCGACTTCGCTGATGCGGCCCGAGCCCTTCGTGATGACCACGAACTGGATCACGATCAGGATCAAGAACACGACGAGGCCGACCGCGAGGTTGTCGCCGCCGACGTAGTCGCCGAACGCCTTGATGATGTGCCCGGCTTCGCCGTGCGTGAGGATCAGGCGCGTGCTCGCGACGTTGAGGCCGAGACGGAACAGCGTCGTGAACAAGAGGATCGTCGGAAACGTCGAGAGATCGCGCGCGTGCTTCGCGTTCATCACGACGAGCAGGAGCAGCATCGACACCGTGAGGTTCACGGCGAGCATCAGGTCGAGCACGAACGGCGACACCGGCGTGATCAGGGTCACGACGAGGCCTAGCACGCCGACGCCCATGATCCAGTCGGCGTAGCGCTTCAAGAACGCCCCCGCTGCGGCCGTCGTGTCGAGTTCCTTGGCTCCCATGCTTCAGCTCCGGCGCATCACGCGCGCGCCAATTCCCCTCGGATGCGGTAGACGTAGGCGAGGACGGCGGCGACCGCCTGGTAGAGCGCCTCCGGGATCTCGTCGCCGATCTCGCACTGCGCGTGGAGCGCGCGCGCGAGCGGCACGTCCTCGAACAGCGGCACGTCCGCTTCGCGGGCGACTTCCTTGATGCGCTGGGCGACGAGGTCGACGCCCTTCGCGACGACGACGGGCGCGTGCTTCGCCTTGCCTTGCTCGTCGCGTTCGTAGCGGAGCGCGACCGCGTAGTGCGTCGGGTTGGTGATGACGACCGTCGCCTTCGGGACGTCGGCCATCATGCGGCGTTGCGCCATCTCGCGCTGCAGGCCGCGGACGCGCGCCTTGATGTGCGGATCGCCTTCCGTGGAGCGCGCCTCGTCGCGCACTTCCTTCTTCGTCATGCGGAGCTCGCGCTCGTGCTGCCAACGCTGCCATGCCCAGTCCGCGGCGGCGACGACGGCGATGGCGAGCAGCGCGGCGGAGGCGCAGCGCAGTGCCACGTGCCCGAGACCGTCGAGCGTGGGCCCGAGCTCGCTGCCCGCCAGTGCGGCGACCTTCGGCAGCTCGTGCCACGTCATCCCCACCATCGCGACGAGGATCACGATCACCTTGACGAGCGCGAGCAGCGTGCGCATGAGCACGCGCGGGCTCGCGAGCTTCGACAGCCCGTTCGCCGGGTTCAACTTCGCCGGATCGAAGCGGATCGCCTTCGGCGCGATCTGGAATCCGATCTGCAGGTAGCCGGCGAGCAGCGCGACGACCCACATCGGCACGACGACGACGAGGACGGAGAGCCACATCGAGCGCGCGCAGGCATGGAAGAGACCCGCGCCGATCACGGGATCGAGCTCCGTCTTGCCGAGCGTGCCGAGGTCGCCGAGAGTTCCCGCGAGGAGCCCGCCGCACGCCTGCGCGATCGAACCGCCCGCGACGACGAGCACGCCGAGACCGGCCCAGAGCAGGGTCGCGGAGACGAGCTCCTGCGAGAGCGCGACCTGGCCCTGCTCACGCGCGTCTTGGCGTTTGCGTGGCGTCGCATCCTCGGTCTTGTCCTGCTTGTCGTCGTCTTCGTCGGCCATGGATCACACCGCCAGCACGTCGAGCGCGCGGTCGAGGCCGTTCATGAGCGCCGTGTAGAGGCTCTCGAAGGCCGGAGCGAGGAAGGGCGAGAACACGAGCAGAGCGACGAAGCCGACCGCGATTCGCGCCGTGAAGCCGATGTCCATGACGTTGATCGTCGGCACCATGCGCGTGAGCAGGCCGATCAGGATCGACGTCAGGACGAGCAGCACGAGCACGGGCGCAGCGATCGTCAGGCCCGCGACGAACATCTGCTGGAACAGCGTGAGCGCGAGCCAGCTCGCGTCCGCGGAGAAGGAGATCTGGCCGATCGGAGCGCGCTCGAACGAACGCTCGAGCGCGCGAAGGAGCAGGTGGTGGCCGTTCACCGCGAGCAGTCCGAGGAAGAAGAACGTCTCGTAGAACTGCGTGATGACGGGCGTCTGCACGTTCGACACGGGGTCGAGCTGCGACGCCATGTTGAAGCCCATCTCCTGGCCGATCGACTCGCCCGCGACGCGCACCGCGACGACGACGGCCTGGAGCACGAACGCGAGGAAGAGCCCGATCAGGAGCTCGCGCAGCACGAGCGCGCCGTACTCGATCGGCGCGGGGCTCGTCGGCAGCGGCGCGCCGCTCACGGAGTAGAGCAGGAACGACACGGCCACGATGAGCCCGATCCGCCACGTGACGAAGCCCGTCCCCGTCCCGAGGAGCGGAGCGGCCGCGACGAGCGCGCTGGTGCGCGCCACGTAGAGGCCGAGGGCTTCGAGCGTTCCGGGCGGGATCATCTCCATGACGTCACGAGAGCCCGAACGAGACGAGCTGGCCGAACACGCGGGTCGTGTAGTCGACGAGGATCTGCAGCGCGGGTGCGAGCAGGAGCAGCACCACGAGCATCACCGCGAGCATCTTCGGGATGAGCGACAACGTCTGCTCCTGCACGCTCGTCAGCGCCTGGAACAGACTGACCGCGATGCCGACGACGAGGCCGACGAGGAGCACGGGCCCCGCGAGCAGGATCGTCGTGATCAGGAGATCGCGAGCGAGGTCGGTGATCTGGAGGTCGAGGCTCGACACGGGTCACCTCAGGTGGTCACGAAGCTCGAGACGAGCGATTGACACACGAGCCCCCATCCGTCGACGAGCACGAAGACGAGCAGCTTGAAGGGCGTCGAGATCATCACGGGCGGCAGCATGAACATGCCCATCGAGAGCAGGACGCTGGACACCACGAGGTCGATCACGAGGAACGGCAGGAAGAGCAGGAAGCCCATCTGGAACGCCGTCTTCAGCTCGGACAGCACGAACGCCGGCACGACGACGCGCATCGGGATGTCCTGCGCCTTCGTGTCGGGCGGGAGTTCGATCTTCGCCATGTCCGCGAAGAGCTGGAGCTCGTTCGAGCGCGTGTTCGCGACGAGGAAGCCGCTCATCTCCGTCCACGCGCTCGAGCCCGCCTCCTCGACGCTGATCGTGCCGGCTTTGTACGGCTCGTACGCGTTGTGGTAGATGCGACCCGCGACCGGCCCCATCACGAACGTCGTGAGGAACAGCGCGAGGCCGATGATCACCGGGTTCGGCGGCAGTTCGTTCACCGACAGCGCGCGACGGACGAACGAGAGCACGATCACGATGCGCGTGAAGCTCGTGATCGTCACGAGGATCGCGGGCAGGATCGAGAGCAGCGTCATCAAGAGCGCGATCTCGATCGCCGTCGACGGACGGCCGCCCTCGCCGACCAGCGACTGCATGCTCGTCTGCAGGACGTCCGGCGCCGGCGGCCCCTGGACGTCGAGCCCCTGAGCGAACGCGCGTCCGCTGATCGCGATGAGCGCCGCGGCCGCGGCGAGCGCGAGCCAGTTCGCGCGGCCGAGACGCCGCGCCCACAGGCGGCCGAGCGCGCGCTTTTCACGCATCACCTCGGCCGTCCTGTCGTCCATGGAGTCGTGTTCGCTCCGAAGTTCGTGCGTCGTGGCCGTGTTCATCCGAGAACCCCGCTCGTTCCGAGCAGCTCGCGCACGTGCTTCCCGACGGTCTCCGCCGGCGCGCTCGTGCCGCGCGCCTGCGACGAGGCGGTCTGCACCGCCGGCTTGACGGATCCGCCGCGCGCGGGTTCCGCGCGCGCGGTGTCGACGCGGCGATCGCCGCGCTGTTCGTTGAGCTCCCGCACGCGCTTCGATTCGTCGCGCGCGAGGGCGCGCACTTCGTTCCGCGCGGCTTCGTCCTGCGCGAAGACGCGGCGCTCATCACGCGCCTTCTCTTCCCGCACGGGCGCACGGGTCTCGGCGCGCCCCACGTCCCCAGCCGCGTCCGCTTCGCGCATCGCTCGACCCTCGGCACCGGCCAGGCGTCCTTGGATGCGCTGGAGCAGGCTCGCGAACTCGGTGCGCTCCGCACGGTCCGGAGTCGGCTGGCCGCGGCCCTCCGCGACGACGGGGTCGAGCTCCGCGATCAGCGCGACTTCCTTGTCGCCGAGACCGAGCGCGAACGTGCGGTCGTAGCAGCGCACGACCGCGATGCGCTGCTTGCCGCCGAGCGGAAGCAGGTCGACGATCGCGAGGTGGCGCTTCGCGGCCTTCGCGCGCATCGCGCCGGCGAAGAGCTTCTTGAAGCCGAACGCGAGCGCGACGATCGCGACGAGCAGGATCCCGAGCACCGTGAAGTAGCGCGTGAGGTCGGGACCTTGAGCGCTGCCGAGCTGCGTCGCGCGGGTCGGGAGCTCGAGGAAAGCGAGGAACGTGTTCATGGGGACGTTCCACCCCAAGGGCAATGCCCGTGCCGCGATCCGGACGCTCCGGCGGCCGCTTCCGCCGCGGACTCACGGGTCGGCTGTCGAAGTCCTCGACAGCACTGTCGAGCGATTCGACACCGCGTCGATCAGCCCGACACGTCGCAGGATTCGCCCGTCTCGACGGGCGAGGCGAACACGTGCAGCGCGGACTTGGCTCCGCGCAGGCGCAGGAGCTCCGCTTCGACGCGATGCTCTTCGTCTTGGATCGCCTGCCGAGCGATCGCGTTGAGCTCGACGAGCCGCTCGAGCTGCTTTCGGAGCGACTTGCGCTCCTCCCCCGCTGCAGCGGCCGCGGAGCGCGCTGCTCGGTCGAGGGCAGGACCATGCTCGACGCACGCGCTCCACGCGCGCTCGAGCGCCGCCACGCCGCTGTTCGCTCCGTCGAGGAGCGCGATCAGCTCGCGCATTCGACGCTCGAGCTCGGCGAGCTCCTCCTTCGTCCCGACGCCCATGCTTCAGCCTGCCTTCGACGTCGTCAGCTCGACCTGGCTCCAGCCCTCGAGCAGTCGCGTGAGCACGCTGCGCGCTTCGTCGAGTCGCACGGACTTCCCGTCCTTCACTGCGAGGGCGAGACGGTTCTGCACGTACTCGTAGAGGCGCTCGAGCTCCTTGCAGAGCTCCTCGCCGTGCGACGGATCGAGCGAGAGCCGGAGCTCCTCGACGATCGCATCGGCGCGTCCGACCCAGTAGGTCCAGGAAGGCTTCTCACCGTCGTCGAGGAGCTGCTGAGCGCGGTCGATGTAGCGGATGGCGCCCTCGTAGAGCAGGCGCACGATCTTGATCGGCGGCGCGTTCTCGAAGGAGGCTTGGCGGTACGCGAGGGCGGCGTTGTGGGAGTTCATGTGGGTTCGTGGGGATCAGCTGAGCCCGTTCAGCGCGGCAGAGAGCGAGGCACCTTGTGCGTTCAACCCGCCGATCAGCTCTTCGAGCTTGGCGAAGCGCTGCACGAGCTGTTGCTCGAACTTGTCGAGGTAGTCCGTCTTCGAGTCGATCTGCTTCGAGATGCGCAGGATGTCGCGGTCGTACGTGTCCTTGCGGTTGTCGAAGAGCCCCTTGACGGTCAGGTCGTCGTTCACCTTCGTCGAGTTGAACATGCGCTGGATCGCGCGATCGAGGCTCGCGGCGAGGCCGGAGTCGGCCGTCGTGTCGACGTAGTAGGCGGGATCGTTCTCGATCGCGCCCCCGTTGTCGAAACCGTCTCGGTCGACGAAGAGGTCGGCGAACGCGTCGATGTTGGTCGTCAGCTTGTCCTCGAGGTCGCTGTCGCTGACGAGCAACGTCCCGTCGCTCTGCTTCTTGATGCCGACGAGGCTCAGGGTCGAGTACCCCTCCGTGTCGGCGGCCACCGTGTCGATGTCGACGCCGAAGAGGGCTTGGTCGATGCGCGACTTCACGTCGCGGAGGATCGGATCGCCGAAGAGGTCGCCGCCCGGGCCCTGGTCCTCGGAGTAGGTGTTCTGCGTGTTGATGAAGCCGACGACCTTGTTGTACGCGTCGACGAACTCCTTCACGTTCTTCTTGATCGCGGCGTGGTCCGCTTCGACGGTGAAGGTGATGGTCTTGTTCGGGTCCGCAGCGGTCGCGGTGATGCCGACGCCGGCGAGGACGTCGCCGAACTCGTTCGTCTCGCGCTCGACGAGCAGACCGTCGATCTCCGCGGTCGCGTTCATGCCGACCGTGAGGTTGTTGTCGGACTGCGCGTTTCCCTGCGCGTCCGGCGCCGTCGCGTCGATCGTGAGTCCGCCGACGGTGCTCACGATGTTGGAGATGCGCTGATCCTCGCCGCTCGCGTCCGAGGTCAGGACGAGCTTGTAGCTCGGGCTCCCCGTCGTTCCCGTGTTGACCACGGAGGCGCTGACCTTCTCGCCGGCGAGGTCGTTGATCGCGTTGGCGATCTCCTGGAGGTTCGACTGGTCCTGTTGGACCGTGAGCGAGTAGTTCGTGCCGTCGACGTCGAAACTGATCTGCTGGCCCGCGCCCGTCGCGAGGTCGGTGTCCTTGTTCGCGACCCCGTCGAACGCCCAACGGTCGACGGCGGCGAGCGTGAGCACCTTGATCGAGTGGCTCCCCGCCGTCGCGAAGCCGGAGGCGCTGAACGTCGCGACGCCCTCCGCGCTCGGCGTCACGTTGTATTCGAGCAGGTCCTTCTTCGTCGAAACGAGCCGCGCCTTCGTCTGGAGGTCCTTGACCAGGCCCTTGAACGTGCCGAGCGACGAGAGCTTGCTCTGCACGGTCTTCTTCTGCGTCCCGAGCGCGTCGATCGGCAGCTTCTCCAGCGCGACGAGCTGCTGGATGATCTTGTTCGTGTCGAGCCCGCTGCCGAGCCCCGTGATGCTGATGCCGTTTCCTGACATGTCGCTACGCCTCGAGGAGCGCACACGCTCCCGATCGGGTTATCGGAGCCCCCCCACCATCGCGTTAGCGCGAACCCCACACTCCGTCCGCGCAGCGAGACACCAGGAACTTCTTTCTCTCTTCTCCAAGTAGAACTCCGCGCTCGATCAGGCCGGTTCCTCCGGCCTGATCGAGTGCGGAGTCTGGGATGCGGAGCACCCACATGTGTGCCTCGGCTTCCCATTCCCCGTTGCATCGCATCTGCCGAGCGCGCTCCCGACCGAGCCGGGTCCGCGATCAAAAGACAAAGGAGCCCCGCCCAGCGGAGCTCCTTCGAAAGAGCACACGATCGGTGCGGGCCGGTTCGATCACCGGCCCGCCCCACCGGTATCAACCGAGCAGACGGAGCGCGAGCTGCGGCTGCACGTTCGCCTGCGAGAGGACGGACACCGCCGCCTGCTGCAGGATCGTGTTGCGCGTCAGGTCCGCGGTCTCGTACGCCACGTCGACGTCGCGGATGCGGCTCTCGGCGGCCGAGAGGTTCTCGCGCGAGTTCTGGATCGACGCGAACGCGCTCGTGAGGCGGTTCTGGGACGCACCCAGGTTGCCGCGAGCCGTGTTGAGCGTGTCGATCGCGTCGTCGATCGCCGAAAGGGCGTCGCTCGCACCGCTCTGGTCGGACACGTCGACCGAGTCGACGCCGAGTTCCGTCGTCGTCGTTTCCTGGAGGGCGACGTCGATCGTCTCGCCGTCGTTGATGCCGACCTGGATCGACGCGGTCGTGTTCGAGCCGTCGAGGAGCTGGACGCCGTTGAACGACGTCGAGTCCGCGATGCGGTCGAGCTCGCTGACGAGCGCCGACACTTCCGTGTTGATCGTGTCGCGGTCGTCGTCCGACAGCGTGCCGTTCGACGCCTGAACCGCCAGCTCGCGCATGCGGCTCAAGATGTTGCTCGCTTCGCCCAGAGCGCCTTCGGCGGTCTGCACGAGCGAAATGCCGTCCTGCGCGTTACGACCGGCGGCGCCCAGCGAACGGATCTGCGAACGCATGCGCTCGCTGATGCCGAGGCCGGCAGCGTCGTCGGCCGCGGTGGCCACGCGCAGACCGGAGGACAACTTCGAGAAGTTGCCCTGCAAGCGTCCCGTGACACTGCTCAAGTTGCGTTGAGCCGTCAGCGACGCGACGTTGGTGTTGACTCTCAGTCCCATTGCTTCGTTCCTTGGTTGGTTGTGAGCACTGCGGTGGTGGTCCGCCGGACCTTCTCCTGTCGCGTCGGCATGGGCTCGCTCGAGCCGGTGGTGTGACCCACCGGATCGCAGGTGCTCTCGAGCTCCACGCCGACGCAGGCCCGTCGGATGGCTTCGTTCCGAGGCCGCGCGATGCACGCGCACGGCCCCTGGACGTCGAGGACGAGGGCGCGCAGGCGTTGGCACGTTGCCCGCGCGCGGATGGTCCTCGGTGTGCCGCTCGTCAGGGCGCCCGCAGCATGGGCGCCGCCGCGACGAGCGGTCGTTCGTGATCGTTTCGAAAGAGCGACGCGAAGTGAGCGCTCCACGCGGGAGCGACTCGTCCGGCGATTTCGCGCTGCGCGACGGTCGAGATTGCACGCTCTCCGTCGATCGCGGCGCGGCCGCTGCACGCGTTCGCTCCTCGTCCTCGAGGTGCGCGCGTGGCTCGGATCCGCGTTCGTTGTCAGTGCTTCTGCTTCGAGGCGTCGCGTTCGGCTTCCGCGGATCGTCGGGAATGGGAGGACCACCTTTCGATGGCCCTCCCCCTCAGCGATCGGCACTAGAGGCCGAAGTCTCCGCTTATCCTTGGAGCAGTTTCAGGGCGATCTGAGGCTGGACGTTCGCCTGCGAGAGCACGCTCACGGCAGCCTGTTGCATGATGCTGTTGCGCGTGAGGTCCGCCGTTTCGCTCGCGACGTCCACGTCGCGGATGCGGCTTTCGGCGGCGCTCAGGTTCTCGCGCGCGTTCAAGATCGACGTGTAGGAGCTCGTCAGTCGGTTCTGGACGGCGCCCAGAGAGCCGCGCGACGTGTTCACCGTGTCGATCGCGTCGTCGATGTCCGCGAGCGCCGCGCTCGCGAGCGTGTCGGTCGACACGTCGACCGTGTCGACACCGAGCGTTCCCGACGTCGTGTCCTGGAGGGAGATGTCGATCGTCTCACCGGAATCGAGCCCGACCTGGATCGACGTCGTCGAGGAAGTGCCGTCGAGCAGCGGAATCCCGTTGAAGTTCGTGGCGCTGGCGATGCGATCGAGCTCGCTGACCAGCGCGGTGACTTCCTGGTTGATCGTGTCGCGGTCCGTGTCGGACAGCGTTCCGTTGGCCGACTGCACGGCGAGTTCGCGCATGCGGCTCAAGATGTTGCTCGTCTCGTTCAGCGCGCCTTCGGCGGTTTGAACGAGCGAGATGCCGTCCTGCGCGTTGCGCGCGGCGGCGCCGTAGGAGCGGATCTGAGAGCGCATGCGCTCCGAAATCGCGAGTCCGGCCGCGTCGTCCGCCGCGGTCGCGATTCTCAGTCCCGACGACAGTCGGGAGTAGTTGCCACCCAGGCGGCCCGTAACCGTGGTCAGGTTACGCTGTGCCGTCAGAGAGGCGATGTTGGTGTTGACTCGAAGGCCCATGTGGTTCCTTTCGTACTCCGGTCTCTAGTTCGATTCGCTGATTGAGGTGTGAGTCAGTGCACCGGACAGCACTGGCTCGCGTGTGTTCTCGGAGCCTTCGGGCGAGGCATGAGTCGCCGCAGCGTTTTTCTCGTTCGATGTCCGAGCACGAAGGAAGTTCGCGAGGGTGCGCGGCGAGGAGGGCTCGCGGACGATCGAGAGCGAAAGCCGTTCGTGCTCCCGCTCATTCGCGACGCGAAGGGCCGGCGCGATCGGAATTCCGTTCCGAGCACGGGCTCGTACGCACCGCCTGAAGCGCGAAGAGTCCGGAAGAGACCGGGGTCGTCGCTCGGTTCCGAGGCTCCGTTCGTGAGCCTGCGCTTGCGCGCGGTGTCGGCGTCGTTCGTGCCCGAGGCCGCGAAGCCCCAGGATCCGACGGGCCCGCGCGCGAGCCGACCCGACCGCGCGTCAGGCGCGTTCGCGGCGCGCGAGCCAGACGTAGCCGTCGCGGTCGACGACCCGCGCTTCGACGCATCCGTCGGGAGCGGGCCCCGCCGGGGTCAGGATCCCGTGCCCCGTGCTCCGCGCTCGCGCCTCGAGCTCGCTCGGATCGGCGCCCGTGACGAGGAGCTCGATCCCCGCGCCCCGGCGGACGACGAGGCTCGCGAGCTCGCGCATCACCGTGCTCGAGGCCGCAGCATCGGCGACGAGCGTCCAGCTCGCGGCCCCGCGGCGCACGCGGACGTTGCCCGGGGTCGTCGGCTCCACCTCGGCGCCGAGCACGTCGACGGCGAAGCGCACCGCCGCGTCGAGCTCGCGCACGTGGAGGCGGAGCTCGGGGCCCGCGCTTCCTTCGCGTGCTCGCGATCCGTCGGAGGTCATGCGCGACAGTGTCGTGGACGGCCGACGTTCGCGCCAGCGTCGAGCGCGCTCCGAAGGTCGCTCGAACCTCGTATCGCACCTGCGACGTCCCTAGAATCCGCCGCATGTCCGCCCGCATCCTCGTCGTCGACGACGAACCGCTCGTGCGCTCCACGATCAGCGCGCTGTGCCGCGCGCTCGGCCACGAGACGGTCGAGGCGGAGAGCGCCGCGGCAGCGCAGGCGTGCATCGCGGCGCACGAGCTCGACCTCGTCCTGCTCGACCTCGGCCTTCCGGGGAAGAGCGGAATGCAGGTCCTGCCCGAGCTCGCGCAGGGCGAGGACGCGCCGTCGGTGATCATCCTCACGGGGCTCGGCGACGTGCCGACCGCGGTCGAGGCGATGCGGCGCGGCGCGACGGACTTCCTGCAGAAGCCCGTGCGCCTCGAGGTGCTCGAGCCCGCGCTCGCACGCGCCGTCGCCGCGCGCAAGGTGCGCCACGAGCGCGATCGATTGCGCGGCGAGCTCGCGCGCCTGCGCTCGGGCCCCGTCGTCGGCGAATCCGCGGCGATTCGCGCCGTGCTCGACGTCGTCGAACGCGTCGCCGCCACGCCGCGCACGACGGTCTTGATCCAAGGCGAGAGCGGCGTCGGCAAGGAGCTCGTCGCCCGCGCCGTCCACGAGCGTTCGTCGCGCGCGCGCGGACCGTTCCTCGCGGTGAACTGCGCGGCGCTCGCCGCGGGTCTGCTCGAGAGCGAGCTCTTCGGCTACGAGCCCGGTGCGTTCACCGGCGCATCGACGAAGGGCAAGGACGGGCTCTTCGCGCAGGCGGAGGGCGGCTCGCTGTTCCTCGACGAGATCGGCGAGCTCGACCTCGAGCTCCAGGCGAAGCTCTTGCGCGTGCTGCAGGAGCGCGTCTACCGCCGCGTCGGCGCGTCGCAGGACCGTTCGTTCGACGTGCGCATCCTCGCGTCCACGAACCGCGACCTGAACGCGATGGTCGCGGCGAGCACGTTCCGCGAGGACCTCTACTACCGGCTCAACGTCATGTCGATCCGCGTTCCGCCGCTGCGCGAGCGTGCGGAGGACGTGCCGATCCTCGCGACGCACTTCCTCGCTCACTTCGAGCGCGAGTTCCGCAAGAACTTCAGCGGCTTCTCGCCCGCCGCGTTGACCCGCCTCGTCGAGTACGGCTGGCCCGGCAACGTGCGCGAGCTCCGCAACGCGATCGAGCGCGCCGCGCTGCTCTCGCCCGGCGGCGAGATCCAGCTCGCGCACCTGCGGCTCGACGCCCCGGTGCTGCGCGACGTCGTCCCGCACGCGACCTCCGCCGCGGCGACGACGACGAGCGAGGGCCGCCCGCTGCTCGCCGTCGACGACCTTTCGATCGCGAGCGTCGAGCGCGCGCTCATCCTGCGCGTGCTCGCGGAGACCGAAGGCAACCGCAGCGCCGCCGCGCGCATGCTCGGGGTCAACCGCACCACGCTGTACAACAAGCTCAAGGCGTACTCGCTCGACGCGTGATCCGATCCGCGGCCTTTCGCCGCCGAGGAATGCACGCGTCGTCCGCGACGCCCTCCGCGCACGAACATGCTCCGTCTCCTCGCGTCCTCGTTCGCGATCGCCGCCGCGCTCGCGCTTCCCGGCTCCGCTCAGCACCCCGTCCCCCAGGGATTCCGCTACTGGGACCCCGGCTTCGAAGGACGCTTCGAGGACGCGCTCCAGAGCCGGCTGGAGCTCGAATCGGACGGCACGACGCTGCACGGGACGTTCCACGCTTTCCGCGACTGGACCATCGAGGCGACCGAGCGTGGTGACGAGCTCGTCGGGCGCGCGCGCGCCGGCCTCGCCGACGAGGCCTTCACCGCGCGGCGCGTGCAGGACCAGCTGCTCGTGACGGTCGCGGAGCAGAAGTTCGCGCTCTCGCGCACCACCGAGCCCGATCCGCTGATCGCCGACCTCGGTCCGGTGCAGGTCGATCCCGAGCGGCGTTGGACGATCGCGGTCTACCTCGGCGGCGACAACGACCTCGAGGCGGGAGCGATGCTCGACCTCGAGGAGCTGCGCTCGTCGATGCCGGAGAAGGGCGTCGAGGTGATCGTGCTCCTCGACCGCGCGCAAGGACACCTCGAGGAAGAGAACTCCTGGACCGATGCGCACGTGTTCCGGCTGCAGCACGGGAACGAGGGCGTGCCGATCTTGAAGGCGCTCGGCGAGATCGACACGGGCGATCAACGGACGCTCGCGGGTTTCCTGCTCGGCGCGTTCAAGACGTTCCCGGCCGAGCACCTCGCCGCGGTGATCTGGGACCACGGCGGCGGCTGGACGGGGATCGTCGAGGACGAGGACGTGCCCGGGCAGCCGGGCAAGCTCGACATGCTGAACCACCTCGACGTGCGCATCGCGTTGCGCACGGCGCTCTGGGGCGCGTCGCGCATGAAGCTCGACCTGCTCGCGTTCGACGCGTGCCTGATGGGCGAACTCGACGTCGCGCTGAACGTGCGCGAGTACGCGGACGTGCTCGTCGCATCCGAAGCCAACGTGCCGGGCCGCGGTTTCCCGTACGACCAGGTGCTCCCCCTCTTCGCCGACGCGTCGAAGTCGAGCGCGGACATCGGTCGCGGCATCGTCGACGCGTTCGCGGAGTCGTACGAAGCGATTCACCACCCCGCGACGACGATCAGCGCGTTCGACCTCGTGCGCGTCGACGCGGTGGCGCATGCGCTCGACGCGGTCGGCGCGGCGTGCCTGCCGACCGTCGACACGCAGTGGCCGGCGATCGCGCGCGCTCTCTACTACGGCGAGGCGTACGAGCCGCGCACGGAACGCGAATCCGCCAGCGTGTTCGGCAGCCGCGACCTGCTCGACGTGCTCCACCGCATGCGCGACGGCATCACGCCGTTCCCGGCGTCGAAGGAGCTCGCGACGCTCGAGTCGGAGGTCGGCCGCTTCGTGCTCGCCACGCGCGTCGGCGATGCGCGCCGCCTCTCGCACGGCGTCTCGATCTACGCGCCGTACCGCGGCGATCAGTGGATGCCGATGCACGAGACGACGCCGCTCGGCGGGAACAGCCGGTGGACGGAGCTCGTCCGGCGCGCGCACGCGAACGCGGCGAAGCACGCGAAGGAGCCCGTGCTCTTCGGCGACGTGAAGGTGCACGGCCACGGCGGCAAAGAGGGCGCGCCCGTGCGGCCGTTCGACGGGAATGCGCTCACCTTCACGACGGCCGGCCGCTCCATCGTCGCGATCGAACAGTGGGACTGCATGCGCGACGGCCCGGGCGTCGCGGTCCTGCGCAGGAACTGGGTGCCCGATCCCGCGTGGATGGCGCGCGCGAAACAGGGCGCGTCCGACGTCGCCGACCTCTTCATGCCGGTCTTCGCGGACGGGAAGAACGAGCTCGGGATCGAACTGACGGGACTCCAGTACCTCGTGACGAACGACGAGCTCGCCGTGCGCGCGACGCTCGATGCGACGTCGCCCGCGATCGACGCGCCGTTCGTCGCGCGCGCCCGCATGCGCGCGCCGGGCGAGACCGAGGAGGTGCTCGTCGAAGTCCACTTCGACCGCGCGCTGTGGCACGCCGGCGAGGTGATCGAGCTCCCGCGAAAGGGCGTCCTCACCGCGCCGCGCCTCGTCGTGCCGACGCCGGAGCACGTCTTCCGCTTCTTGATCGACACGTTCGGCGACGACGGCTCCGAGGACGTCGTCGAGACGCCCGAGATCGCGTGGAAGAAGGGTCTCGGCCTGATCCTCGATCGCGACGAGCCGGGGCAGTACGAGAGCTTCCTCCAGGCGCACACGATGGACGGTCGCGACTTCACGACGCGCGTCGCGTACGAGCTCGAAGCGAACCCCGACCTCGACGAGTGGATCGCGAGCTGGAAGGAGTGGTCGTCGAAGCGGATGCCCGCGACGTGGCACCGCGAAGTCGCGAGCGCGCCGGGCCAGTGGACCGACACGGGCTCGACGAGCAAGATCCTCGAGTCGCCCGACTACGCGCCCGGCATCTTCGACGTCGAAACGGAGTGGGGCCCGAAGGCCCAGCGTGAGTCGATGAAGCAACTCTGGATCTTCGACCTGCGCGGCATCCCGAACCTGCGCATCGTCACGCCGGTCGAAGGCAACCGAAAGCTGTGCTGGTACGGCCCCGCGCGCTTCGGCAGCGACGGCGACCAACTCTGGGTCGCGATGAAGGCGATCAACCTCGGCGGATTCCTGCTGCGGTGGAAGATGTCCTTCCTCGACTCGCTCCTGATCCCCGAGCCCGAGCCGAAGTGAGCGCTTCACGATCCGGTGGAGCCCTCTCCGCCGAGTGAGCGCAGACCACCCGCACGCCTCCACCCCTTCGCTCTCCGTCGAGTTCGCCCAGCGCGACGCCCCCTCGACGAGTTGCTGAGAGAAAACTGAACTCCGCACGGACGCGGACCGGTTCCTCCGGTCCGCGTCCGTGCGGAGTCTGGGATGCGGAGCACCCAAATGTGCGCCTTTGCGCCCAGTCTCCGCCGCTCCCCACCTGCCTTCGCGCTCCCGACCGCACCCCGTCCCCCCCGACACGCCCCTATATAGAAGGAAGCCCCCCGTCCCCCCCACCGGAAGGAACTTCCGGAAACCCCTCCCCACCCCTCAAGCCGAAACGCGTTCCTGCCGAGAGTCTGCATGGAAAGGGCTTCCCGCCGAGCCCGGAACGCCATGCACACCCTCCCCCACACGCACGACACCGCCGCCGCGCAGGAAACCACGGAGCTCGTCTCCGCCCTGCGCACCCCGCTCGCAGCGCTGCGCGCGTCCCTCGAAACGCTCTCCCACCGCTTCGAGACGAACGACCCGCGCGAACCCCAAGTCGCCGCGTCGCTCGCGCAGGTCGTCCGCCTCCAGCACAACCTGCAGACGATCCTCGACGCGCGTCACGCACTCTCGCTGCGTCCGCTCTCCTGCACGCTGCAGGAGATCGTCTCGAGCGCCGTGAACGCGCTCGTCCCCGAGCACAAGTCGCGCGTGCTCGTCGCCGTCGAGAGCGCGGACGAACGCGTCGTCGTCGACGGCCCGCTCGTGTCGCGCGCGCTCGCACGCCTCCTCGAATGCGGCCTCGACCAAGGCGACGACCCCGCGCTCCTCCGCGTCCGCGCGCAAGCCGGTCGCGCGTCGTTCACCGTCCTCCACCGCCGCTGCGACGCGCCCGCGGGCTCGATCGAAGCGCTCGTCGCGCACGTCGCCGCTCGCGACGCGCAGCGCATGGGTGGGACGTTCGAAGCTCGCTCCACGCTGGAGCACGCCGGCGTGTTCGAGCTCGCGTTCGACCTCGCTCGCGCCAACGAGGAGGCCGCCTGATGAAGCGCGCGCTCCGAGTCCTCGTGGTCGACGGCGAGGAGACGATCCTCGCGGCCGTGTCGGCGGTCCTCCGCCGCCGCGGACACGACGTCGTCACCGCGACGACCGCGGAAGCCGCGGTCGCGCTCGGAACGCCCGACGTGCTCGTCACGGCCGTTCGGATCGGTGCGCGCACGGGCGTCGAGCTCGTCGAGGCGCTCTACGCGTCCGGCGCTCGTCCGCAGATCGTCTTCCTGACGTCGGAACCGTCGCTCGAGGACTGCCGCAGCGCGCTGCGCCTCGGCGCGGTCGAGTTCCTCGTCAAGCCGTTCCGCCTCGAGGAGCTCGTCCGCGCGGTCGAGCTCCCCGCGCGCGCTTCGGTGCGCACCGTCGGCTTCGAACGCTCCTACCTGTCGACGCCCGCGTGCGTCGAGAGCGCGGCGCGCGACCTCGCGGCCTACGCGCTGCGCTGCGGCTTCACCCCCGCGACGCGCGCCCGCATCGCGAGCGCGACCGCGGAGCTCGTCGACAACGCGCGTCGTCACGCCTACGTCCACGCCCGCGGCCGCATCCAGGTCGAAGCGGGCTTCGAGGAGCGCGAGCTCGTGCTCCGCGTCGCCGACGAGGGCCTCGGCTTCGATCCCGCGACGGCGGAGCGTGCGCGCGCGTCGTCCGCGCAGCAGCAAGGCCTCGCCCGCGTCGCGGCGCTCGCGGAAGACCTCGCGGTCGACACGCGCATCGGCGCCGGCACGCGCGTCACCGCGCGCTTCGCGAGCTACCGCGTCGACTTCGACGAGGACGGCTCCGTCGACCTCACCGAACACGACTTCTTCACGCCCGACCTCGCCCGCCGCGTGCTGCACGCGTTGAAGAAGGACGAGACCGCGGGCCTCTTCCGCCTTTCCCCCGCGCTCGCGGTGTCCGTCGGTCGGCTGCTCGCCGGTCCGATGCACGTGAGCGCGACGAGCGAGTCGATCCGGAGCTGACGCATGGCCCTCGACGACTTCGCACCCCAAGGCACGAAGACGGTCCCGCGTCAGGCCGTCGCGCCGGAGGACGAGGACCTCTTCGACTTCCCCGTCATCGAGATGGTCCTCGAGGTGGAGAAGTCGGCCGAGCGCCGCACCGTCGGCGAGGTCGCCGCACCGATTCCCGCCGCCGCCCCGGCTCCCGCGGCCGCGCCGCAGGCTCACGCCGCGCCCGCGCCCGCGCCGGCCGCCGTGAAGCCCGCGCCGACCGCTGCTCCCGCGCCGAAGTCCGAGGCGAAGTCCGCGCCGGCGCCCGCGGCCGCGAAGTCCGCGCCCGCGCAGGACGTGAAGCAGGCCGCCGAGATCATCGAAGGCCTCGAGACCGTGCTCGACGACGAGCTCGAGGACTCCCGCCTCGCGCGCCGCGGTGCGCGCCGCGTGGCGACGCGCGTCGCGAACGGCTCGCCGGCCGCGCTCCTCGGCGGGATGCTGCTCCTGAACCTGCTCACGTTCGCGTTCTTCTGGTACGCGAGCGCGAGCTTCCGCGACGGGATCCAGGGCCTGCGCGACGACCTCCTGCTCGCGTCGCGCTCCAGCGCGCAGCGCGTCGAGCCCGCGCGCCCCGAGACTCCCAAGGACGTCCCGCACGAAGGCACGCACGCCCCGATCGTCCCCGGCGCCGACGCGACGCCGACCGAGCACCCGACCGACGTCGATCCGAGCGCCGCGCACACGGACGAAGGCGACCACGCGCTCTCGCACGCCACCGCGCCGACGACGGCGCATCCCCTCGCTGCGTTCGAGGAGACGACGCTCGATCTCGCGCGCCAGGAGATCCAGGCCGGTGAGGTCCTCTCCGCGCGCAAGCGCCTGTACCGCATGCTCGCGCTCGCCGACCGCATCGACTCCGAGCTGCGCGCCGACGTCGAAGCGCGCGCGCGCTTCCTGATCGCGGAGAGCTACCGCTCCCAGGCCGAAGCCAAGGACGCGAAGTCCACGAGCGAAGTCGGCGCGGCGACGAAGCCCGCCGCGGACCACGGGAAGGAGCACTGAGCCGTGCGTCGCTTCCCCTTCCTCGCGCTCGTCCTCGCGCTCTCGACCGCGCACGCCGCGGCGCAGGGCACGTACGACCTCGTCGTGAAGGAGATCGAAGGCGACGTGTTCGCATCGCTGCGCGCCAAGAACGCGCGCATCGAGGAAATCCTCACCGACGTCGCGGGGCGCACGCACAAGAAGCTCGTCGGCCTCGAGCGCATGGGCAAGAGCGAGCCGCTGACGGCCGAACTCTCCGACCGACCGCTCAACCAGCTCCTGTACACGGTCGCGGGTTGCGCCGGCGCGCGCCTGCGCGTGAACCCCACGTCGATCGAGGTCTTCTCCGACCTCGGGGGCGGCGCGAGCGTCGAGGAACTCGAGGAACAGGCCACGATCGCGTACCTGCGCGCGCTCCAGGCGAACCCGACCCACCCGCAGGGCGCGCGCGCGGAACTCGTCCTCGGCGGCATCCAGGAGAAGCACGGGAACCTGCGCGCGGCCGTCGGTCACTACGAGCTCGTCTCCCGCAACTACCCCGAGTCCGACCTCGTGCCCGAGTCGCTGTGGCGCGCGGGCTCGCTGCTCGTGCGCCTGAGCGACTGGACCGGCGGTGCGACGGTGTTCACGCGGCTCGCGAACCTCGAACAGGACCACGTCTACCCGGCGCGCGCGCGCCAGGAGCTCGCCCGCTGCCTCGCCGAGTCCGGCGACGCGCGACAGGCGCTGCTGTTGCTCGACGCGCTCGACAACCTCTTCCCCACCACGGACTCGAACGAGCTCCAGGCCCGCCTCTTCGTCCGCGCGCTCGCGCTGCACGGCATGGGCCGTCACGGCGACGCGCTGCGCACGCTGACGCGCGCCGACGAGATGGGCACCGCGCCCGAGTGGGAAGCGTCCGCGATGGAGCTGCGCGCGACCGCGTTCGAGCACTTCGATCGCCCCGGGGACGCCGCGCGCGCGTGGCTGCGCCTCACGCAGCTCCTCGACGGCGCGCACCGCGACGAAGCGTTCGTGAACGCGGCGCGTCTCGCGCAGGCCGCGGGCGACCCGATCTCCGTGCTCATGATCGAGCGCACGGCTCGGGACGCCGGCTCGCGAGCGATCGATCGCATCGCTCCCGTCGCGCTCGCCGCGAAGCAGGAGCTCGGTCTCGCCGCGCCGACGCCGGAGTCGCGCCTCGAAGCCGCGCTCGAACGCGCTCGCGGCTACCTCTCCGCGCACCTCGCTCACCAGGCCGTGCTCGCGCTGCAGTCGTACTGGATGGAGCGCGAGAAGCTCGACGAACCCGACGTCGCGCGCCTCGCCCGCCTCTACGCGCAGGCGACGGAGGAAGACACGGGGCTCGACGACGCGATCGCGATCCTCGCCCGCGCCGCGCGCGAACTGCGCATGCAGGAGCCGCGCAATCTGTTGCTCGTCACCGCAGGCGAGCTCTTCGAGAAGCACGAACTCTTCGACGACGCCGCACGTGCCTACGGAGGTGACCTGTGATGCGCTACACGCCCGCCATCGGCATCGGACTCGGTCTCGTCGTCGTGCTGCCCGCCCTCGGCGGACCGCAGCAGCAGCAGGACCTCGAGCACGCACTCTCGGAGACCGTGCGCGCGCTCGCCGTGCTCACCGGCATCGAGAAGGACCTCCACACCCGTCCCGCCGAGCAGGCGGTCGAGCTCGCTCGTTCCGCGACCGAGCCCGCGTTCGGCGACGACCGCTCGCGCGACGAGCAGATGCAGATGCTCCGCAAGGACGTCGGCCGACTCCAGATGACGATGGACGAGCTCTCCGGCAGCACGACGACCGGCGACACGAGCTCGACGGGAGCGACGACGCCGACCGACGGCACGACGCCGCTCCCGAGCGTGACGATCACCACGGGCATGGACGACCGCCTGCGGGCGCAGCTCTCCGGCGAACCGATCACGACGTTCACGCGGCGCGACGGCGGCGCGCGCGAGAGCGCGGTCCCGACGCCCGCGAGGGCCAAGGCCGACGCCGCGGCGGACGCGCTGCGCCAAGGTCAAGCGCTCCTGCGCGCGAACAAGCCGAAGGACGCGCTGATCGTGCTCCGCGCGGTCGAGTCCGACGTCCGCGCGAAGTACTGGATGGCGCGCTCGCTCGAGAAGCTCGAGCGGATCGAGGAAGCGCTCGACCTCTATCGCGCCGTCTCCGCCGCGCCGGACGCGGGCTACCTCGCGCAGCGCGCGACGAACGACGCGGATTTCCTAGAGTGGAAGCGCGACTTCGCGAAGAAGCTCGAGTCGGACTCCGGCACTCGCCCCGCGGGTGCGACCGCTCCGAAGGCGCCCGCCGCGAAGGACGACGGCAAGGCGGACGCGAAGGACGCGACGGCGCCCAAGAAGGACGCCGCGAAGACCCAGGAGGGCGCGTGAGCACCTCGACGATCGTCCAACCGCCCGCTGCCGAGCCCACGCTCGAGCTGTCGCAGGCGATGCAGCTCCTCTCGGGGATCTCCGAGAGCCTGTCGACGTCCTACGCGCGCCTCGCCGACCACGCGCGCCGCGTCGAGGACGAGCTCGTCGTCGCGAACGGCGCGCTCGCCGCGAAGGTCGCCGAGCTCGACGCGCTGCGCGCGCACCTCGAAGGCATCCTCCAGGCGCTCCCGATGGGCGTCGTCGTCCGCGACGCGGACGGCCGCATCGTCCGCGCGAACGCCGCCGCGTGCGCGATCCTCGAAGCCTCGCCCGCCGAGCTGCGCGGAGCGCGCGAACACGCGCTGCTCGCCGGCACGCGCGCCGACGGCTCGAACCGCGAGGTCTTCAAGAAGGACGGCCGCCGCGCGATCGTCGCGGAGCGTTCCTCCCCCATCACGGGCCAGGACGGCCGCGCGGGCGCGTCGGTGCAGGTGCTCGACGACCGCACGGAGCTCGTCGAGCTCACGGAGCGCGTGCACAAGCTCGACAAGATGGCCGCGCTCGGAACGATGGCCGGCGGCATCGCGCACGAGATCCGCAACCCGATGAACGCGATGCTCGGGTTCGCGGAGCTCCTGAAGCGCGAGCTCCCGCAGCATTCGCGCGGCCACCGCTACGCGTCGCGCATCAGCGACGGCGTCGCCGAGGCGGACGCGATCATCTCGAGCATGCTCACGCTCGCCGCGCCCGAGCGGCTCGTGCTCGAGACGCTCGACGCGAAGACGCTCGTCGACGAGGCGCTCGAGCTCGCCCGCCGTTCGATTCCGAGCAGCCGCGACGCCGCGCTCTGGACGCTCGAGAACGCCGTGCCCACGACCTCGTTCGCCGGCGACCGCGTCAAGCTGCGCCAGGCGCTGCGCAACCTCGTCGCGAACGCGCTCCAGGCACAGAAGGAAGGCGGCCTCGTGCGCGTCGCGCTCGAACGCGCGGACGGCGCGCTCCTCTTCCACGTCACCGATCACGGTCCGGGCATCCCGGCCGATGTACGTCGCCGTCTCGGCGACCCCTTCTTCACGACGCGCGCCGAAGGCACGGGCCTCGGACTCTCGCTCGTCCACACGATCGCCGAACTCCACGGCGGCCGTTTCCAAGTCTGTCCCCACCCGACTACGTGTCCTCACGGCGATGGCCGCGGCGCGCACGTGGTGTTCCGGATTCCTCAACTCCATACAGAGAAGCAGTGATGACGATCCAACGCATCCTCGTCGTCGATGACGACGAACTCAGCCGCGAGTTCCTGGTCGAGGCCGTCGCCGAGCTCGGCTACAAGCCGATCGAAGCGAAGGACGCCCGGGAGGCGATCGAGCGTGCTCGCACCGACCATCCGGACCTCGTCCTCACCGACCTGCGGATGCCCGGCACCGACGGCATCGAACTCGTCAAGAACCTCAAGACGCAGTACCCCGAACTCCCCGCCGTCATGGTCACGGCGCAGGGCACGATCGAGGCCGCTGTGCAAGCGATGCGCAACGGCGCAGCGGACTTCCTGCTGAAGCCGTGCACGCCGGAGTCGATCGGCGTCGTCATCGACCGCATCGCGCGGACGACGCGCCTCCTGCGCGAGAACGAGTACCTTCGCGCCGAGATCCTCGGCAACACGCCGCCTTCGATGGTCGCGAAGAGCCCGACGATGCTCGAGATGCTCCGCTCCGCGTCGCGGATCGCGCGCAGCAAGGGCACGGTGCTCATCACCGGCGAGAGCGGCACGGGCAAGGAGCGCGTCGCGCAGCACATCCACACGAACTCGCCGCGCGCGAACGGGCCGTTCATCCGCGTCAACTGCGCGGCGCTGCCCGAGAACCTGCTCGAGAGCGAGCTCTTCGGCCACGAGCGCGGCGCCTTCACCGGCGCGCACAAGTCGAAGGAAGGCCGCTTCGAGCTCGCGGACGGCGGCACGCTGCTCCTCGACGAAATCGGGGAGATCTCGCCCGCGCTGCAGGCGAAGCTCCTGCGCGTCCTCGAAGAGGAAGAGTTCGAGCGCGTCGGCGGCACGCAGACCATCAAGGTCGACGTGCGCGTCATCGCGACGACGAATCGCGACCTCCAGGCCGAGATGAAGGCCGGCCGCTTCCGCGAGGACCTCTTCTACCGCCTCAACGTCCTCCCCATCCATCTGCGCCCGCTCCGCGAGCGCGCCGAGGACATCGCGCCGCTCGCTCAGCACTTCGCCGAGCACTACGCGACGCAGAACGGCCTCGACGCGCCGGCGTTCACGAAGGAAGCGCTCGAGCGCCTCACGACGTGGCACTGGCCGGGCAACGTGCGCGAGCTCGAAAACGTGATCCAGCGCGCGGTCGTCATGCTCCGCAGCAAGACGATCGACGTCGGGGATCTCGTGCTCGCTCCGGGCGCGAGCATCGACGGCACGACGACCACGGGCGCGGGCCCGGTGGTCATGTCGGCCGACACCGTGCCGACGGAAGAGCTCGGCCCCTCGCTCGCGAACCGCACGATCGAGGAGATCGAGCGCGTCGCGATCCTCGCGACGTTGAAGGCGACTCGCGGCAACAAGACCGAGGCGGCGCGCCGCCTGGGTCTCACCGCGCGCACCCTGTCCAACAAGATGAAGCTCTGGCGCTCGACGGGCCTCGTCGCCTGATCGGGAGGAAACCCCATGGACTTCGGCGGCAACGAATCCCGGCTGCTCCTCAAGCTGATGTCGGTCTGCAACCTGCGCCAGCGGGTGCTCGCGGACAACGTCGCGAACGAGAGCACGCCGGGCTTCAAGCGCCGCGTCGTGCGGTTCGAGGAGTTGCTCGGCAAGGAGCTCGACGACGCGCTCTCGGGATCGAAGCCCGTGAACTTCGCTCGCATCGAGCCCCGGGTCGAGTTCGACCCCACGACGCCCGCCGGCACCGACGGCAACAACGTGGACCTCGAAGCCGAGAACGCAGCGCTCCGCGAGAACCGGCTCCTCTACGAGGCGTACGCCGCCATCCTCGAAGCTCGAACCAGCATGCTGCGGGCCAGCATCACCGAAGGTCGTTGATCATGGACGGAATCAAAGGTCTCTTCGCCGGCCTGCGCACGAGCGCTTCCGGCAGCGCCGCTCAGCGCGTGCGCCTGAACACGATCGCCGAGAACATCGCGCAGGCCGAGGTGACGAAGTCGCCCGACGGCAGCGGTCCGTATCGGCGCAAGCTCGTGTACCTCGAGCCGATCTCGAAGCGCGGCGACGACGGTCGCATGACGACCGACGGCGTGCGCGTCTCGAAGATCGTGCAGGACACGTCGACCCCGTTCGAGGTCGTGCACGACCCCTCGCATCCCGACGCGGACGCGGAGGGCAACGTGCTCTTCCCCAACGTCAACACGACGAAGGAGATGGCGGACATGATCCTCGCGATGCGCGCCTACGAGGCGAACCTGAACGCGTCGGACATGTTCGTTCGGATGGCGGAGCGCGCCCTGCGCATCGCCCAGTGACCCACGTCCCCTGACCCCCACCTGAACCATGGTCGACCGCATCGGATCGAATTCGACGAGCCTCGCGCGCGCCGCGATCGAGGCCGCGTTGAAGCGTCAGTCCGACGCGGTGCAGTCCATGAAGCTCTCCGTGGGCGGCACCGAGGCCGCGCAGCCGTCCGCGTTCACGCAGGCGCTGAAGCAGAGCCTCGACGCGGTCGACGAGGAAGTGAAGCGCGTCGACGACCTGCCCAAGGACCTCGCCGCGGGGCGCATCCAGGATCTCAGCCAGATCGCCGCGCAATTGAAGGAGTCGGACCTCTCGCTGCGCTTCGCGCTCGAAGTCCGCAACAAGTTCATCGATGCCTACCGCGAAGTCATGCGGATGAGCGTGTGAGGTAGCGGACCATGAAGCAGTTCTTCGAGGGGCTCGTCGAGCAGTGGAAGCAGGCGAGCGGCGCCACGCGCGGGATCGTCGTGATCGCGCTCGCCGCGGTCGTCGCCAGCGTGTGGTGGATCTCCGGATCCGCGGCCGAGCCGCACTTCAAGCTCCTCTACTCGAACCAGGACGCGCAGCACTCCGCCGCCATCCAAAACGCGCTCGCGACGGGCGGAATCCGCTACCAGGCGAGCCAGCCCCCGGGTCCGTTCGTCATCTGGGTCGACGAGAGCCAGTTCTACCAGGCGCAGAACCTCGTCGCGCTCGCAGGTGCGCTCGAGACGTCGCCCGAAGGAATCCAATCCGCGCAGAACGGCGCGTCGCAGGTCTTCCTGTCCGCGAACGAACGCCAGCAGAACGTGCTGAAGCGCGAGTGGCAGGAGCTCGAGAAGCAGCTCCAAGAGCTCGACTTCGTGCAGCGAGCCCACGTGAGCACCTCGGTCCCCGACGGATCGCCGCTGCGCAAGAGCACGCCGCTGACCGTCGCCGTCACGCTCGCGCTCAAGGGCAACCTCGAGCTCTCGCGCGCTCAGGCGCAGACGGTCGCGAAGCTCGTCCGCTACCGCTTCAACGTCCCCGCCGAGAACGTCGTCATCAGCGACCAGTCCGGCCGGAGCCTCTTCGACGGCGCGTCCGCGGGCGAGCTCGGCGGCGCGGCGGCGAGCCTGCTCGAGCACAAGATCCGCTACGAAGCCGACCTCGTCGAGCGCACGAACCAGATGCTCGAGCGCGTCTTCGGCCCCGGCCTCGTGTACGTCACGCTGAACAGCGACTGGACGTTCGTCGAGAAGGAGCGCGTCAAGGAGTCGATCGACCCGAAGAACGTCGTCGCGGTCGAGAAGACGGAGAACAAGACCTCGACTCCGCAGGTCTCGAGCGAACAGAGCGGCGCGGGCGGCGCCGCCGCGCTCGGTGCGAGCGACCCGAACGCCCCGAACGCTCAAGCGACGAGCGTCGCCGAGGCGAAGACGAGCGAGACGAAGACCTCGACGATCGCCGGCAAGGAAACGGAGCACACCCGCGTCTCGACGCCCGAGCTGAAGCGCCTCACGGTCTCGCTCGTGGTCGACGAGAGCCTCCGCGAGAAGTTCGCGACCTCCGACCAGCTCACTGCGCTCGAGTCGAGCGTCAAGAACGCCGTCGGCTTCGACGACAAGCGCGACGTGTTCAGCACGCTGATCACCCCCTTCGCGACGGTCAAGCGCGACGACAAGGGCCAGCCCGTCGTCCCGCCGGTGCTCGAGCCGGAGTCGGCGCCGAGCCCGATGATGGAGCTCGTCGTCCAGCGCGGCGTCGAGATCGTCGCAGCCGTGCTCTTCCTCTTCGTGCTCCTCAAGGCGCTCAAGGGCGCGCCGCGCGCCGAGCGCCGCAAGACCGACGGAATGCTCGTCGCCGCGGGCGTGAACGACGCCGGCCCCGAGATCGATCAGAACGACCCGAAGTACCTCGACATGCTGGCCCGCCGCCAGATCGAGGAGCTCGTGAAGACGGAGCCCGAGAAAGTCGGCACGCTCCTTTCACGCTGGGTCGCGGACCAGGAGACGCTCGCGCGCTCGTGATCCATGGCGAAGTCCAAGAAGAACACACCGTTGTCGGGTGCGCAGAAGGTCGCGGCCTTCCTGCTCACGCTCGACAAGCACTCCGCGGCCGCGGTGCTCAAGAACATCGACCCGAAGGTGCTCCCCGCGATCGCCGAGGCGATGACGGAGCTCGACGCCCGCTTCGGCGACGAGAGCAAGCTGCGCGAGCTCTACCAAGAGGTCACGCGCGTGCTCGTCCGCCGTCCCGGTCCGCGTCCGCAGGACGACATGGAGGTCGAGTCCATGTTCGAAGAGGCGCTCGGCAAGGACAAGACGCGCGGCGTCATCGGCAAGCTCGAGGAGCGCCGTCGTCACGAGCGTCCGTTCGCGTTCGTCGAACGCGAGCCCGCCGAGCTCACCTCGCGCGCGCTCCAGGAAGAATCCCCCGCCGTTTCGGCGCTCGTGCTCGCGCACCTGCCCGCGGACCTCGCGGCGGAGATCCTCTCCGGCTTCAAGCCCGAGCAGGCGCTCGAAGTCGTGCAGCGCATGACGAACCTCTTCCCGCCGGGCTGGGAAGCGCTCGACACCGTCGCGCAGAACCTCCGTCAGCGCTTGATCGACCTCTCGAAGGCGCCGACGCAGAAGGAGCCCGAGGTGCGGCTCAAGTCGATCGCGCAACTCCTCACCTTCAGCGAGCCCGCGATCGAGAAGTCGGTCATCGAGGGCATCGCCACGGCCGACGAAGCCGTCGCGACGCAGATCAAGGAGTTCATGTTCACGTGGAACGACCTCTCCACCGTGGACAAGCGCGGCATGCAGAAGATCCTCGGCTCGATCGAGACGCGCACGCTCGCGATCGCCCTGAAGGCGTGCCCGCAGGACGTCGAGGAGAACGTCATGAACAACCTCTCCGTCCGCGTGCGCCAGATGGTCGCGGACGAGCGCGAACTCGCCGGCCCGATGCCGATGACCGAAGTGCAGGCGGCGCGCGGCGAGATCATGAAGAACGTGCGCGCGCTGATGGAATCGGGCGAGTTCAAGCCGGCTCGCGCGGGAGAAGAGCTTGTCAAGTAACCCGAAGGAAGACGGCCTGCTCGTCGCGCTCCCCCGCCTGCCGAAGGCCGTGCGCGTCGTGCCGGGAACGGGCGGCGATTACGTCGGCGCCTGTCTGCGCGCCGAGTTCCAGCGCGGCATCGAGGAAGGCCGTCGCCTCGCCGCGCAGGAGGCCGCGGGCTCGCTCGAGCGCGCGTCGACGGAGATCGGCGCGGCGTGCGAACGCTTGATGCCCGACCTCGCGTCGAGCGCGGTCGACCTCGCCGTCGAGATCGCGCGCACGATCGTGCGCGCCGAGGTCGCGAAGAACCGTCACGACATCGAGAAGATCGTGCGCGAGACGCTCGCGGCGTCCGGCGTCGGCCGCGGTGCGTGCGTCGTGCACGTGAGCCCGTCCGACGCGGAGCGCCTGAAGCCGCTCCCCTTCCGCAGCGGCACGAAGATCGAAGCCGACCCCGAGGTCGCCCCCGGCGACGTCCACGTCACGACGCCGCACGGCGTGCTCGTGCGCGATCAGGACGAAGTGCTCGAGGCGATCCGCAACCGCATCCGTGGAGAGCTCGGCGAATGATCCTCGACGCGAAACGGTACGAGAAGGAGATCCGCGCGGGCTGCCAGCCGGTGTACCGCGGCCGCGTCGACATCGTCTCGGGCGTGATGATCGAGGCCGCGGGCATCCCCGCCGCGATGGGCGAGCTCTGCCGCATCGAGCGCGGACGTCTCGGCCCGATCCACGCGGAGGTCGTCGGCTTCCGCGGCGCGAGCACGCTGCTCATGCCGCACGGCGACATCGCCGGGATCGCGCCGATGCAGCAGGTCACCGCGCTCGGCCGTCCGTTCACCGCGCCCGTCGGCAACGAGCTCCTCGGCCGCACGCTCGACGCGTTCGGCAAGCCGCTCGACGGCGGCCCCGACTTCACGCACTGCGACGAGCGTCCCGTGCGCCGCGACGCGCCGGATCCGCTCGATCGTCCGATGATCGACGAGGTCCTCCAGACCGGCGTGCGCGTCATCGACGGCCTCGCGACGATCGGTCGCGGCCAGCGCCTCGGCATCTTCGCCGGCTCCGGCGTCGGCAAGTCGACGCTGCTCGGCCAGATCACGCGCGGCACGGACGCGGACGTCGTCGTGGTCGCGCTCGTCGGTGAGCGTGGTCGCGAAGTGGGCCAGTTCGTGCACGAGGTGCTCGGGCCCGAGGGCTCGAAGAAGTCCGTCCTCGTCGTCGCGACGAGCGACCGCGCGCCGATCGAGCGCTACCTCGCGCCGTTCGTCGCGGTCACGATCGCCGAGCACTTCCGCGACCAAGGGCTCGACGTCCTGCTCGTCATGGACTCGGTCACGCGCTTCGCCGCCGCGGCGCGCGAGATCGGTCTCGCCGCCGGTGAGCCGCCGACCGTGCGCGGGTATCCGCCGAGCTTCTTCGCGACGGTGCCGAAGCTCGTCGAGCGCATGGGCCGCACGAAGAAGGGCAGCATCACGGGCCTCTTGACCGTGCTCGTCGACGGCGACGATCCGAACGAACCCGTCGCGGACACGCTGCGCGGCCTGCTCGACGGACACCTCTTCTTGAAGCGCGAGCTCGCGCAAGCGGGTCACTTCCCCGCCGTCGACGTGCTCGGAAGTCTCTCGCGTCTCATGAGCGGGCTCGTCGGTCCGCAGCAGAAGGTCTCCGCGAACTTCGTGCGCCAGTGCCTCGCGGCGTGGCGCGAAGGACGCGACCTGATCGAGATCGGCGCGTACAAGCCGGGCGCGAACCCGAAGCTCGACGTCGCCGTCGCACGCATGGGCGCGATCGAAGCGTTCCTGCGCCAAGGGATGGGCGAGGTCTCGACGTACGCGGAGACGCAGGAGCTGATGCAGCTCCTCGCGCGCGGCGCCGACGCGAAGGCGTGAGCGCGCCATGAAGGGCTTCCACTTCCGCCTCGCGCGCTTGAAGCGCCTGCGCGAGATCGAAGAGAACGCCGCGCGCGAGCGCTTCCTCGCCGCCGACCGCAGCGCGCGCGAAGCCGAGGACGCCGCCCGCGCCGCGCGCGACGCGGTGCACCGTGCCGAGGACGAGCTGCGCGCCGTGCAGTCGTCGCCCTCGTTCGGCGCGAGCACCGTGCTCAACGGCCTCGTGACGGTCGACGCGCTCCGCGCGCGCATCCCGCTCGCCGACGAACGCGCCCGCGCCGCCCGCGCGAAGGCCGAGGTCGAGCGCCAGGCCTGGAGCGAGCGGCGGCGCGACGTGAAGGGACTCGAACGTCTGGAGGACCGGGATCGGGAACGCTGGACGGCCGAGGAAGGCCGCCGCGAGGCCCTGACCATGGACGAAGTCGCGTCCTTGCGCGCCGCGGCCCGCGACCGCGCCGAGGCCTCAATGGAAAGAGCTTCCCGGTCGATGAACGGAGGACCGACGCCATGAAACCCGCCGTCAAATACGCATTGATGGGAGTCGGAGCCCTCGTGCTCCTCTCGGGCAGCTTCGTCACGTTCGCCGCGCTCTCGGGCGTGCCGCTGCACGAGGTCGCCATCTTGAAGAACTTCGTCGCGGCCCCCGAGAAGCCCGAGAAGCCCGGCGACTCGAGCAAGACCGCGAAGAAGGACGAGCACGACGACGCGAAGGACGAGCACGGCTCGAGCGAGCCGTCGCCGTCGACCGCGAAGCACGAGCCTTCGAGCGGCCGCGACACGAAGCCGACGCCGACGCGCAGCGAATCGCGCGCGCTGGACGCGAACGCGGGCGTGCTCGGAGCCTTCCTCCTCCCCTCGCCGTTCTCGTCGAACGAGCTCTCGGACCTGCAGAAGTCGCTGCGCGGCGCGAACGAGGACGCGAAGCAGCGCCTCGAGCGCATCGAGCTGCGCGAACGCGAGCTCGCGGAGTGGGAGCACGCGCTCGAACAGCGCAACGACGAGCTCCAAGAGTTGCGCAAGATGCTCGAGAAGCGCGAGCTCGAGCTCACGATGCGCGAGGACGAAGTGAAGCGCGACGAGAAGGCCAAGGACTCGCGCGAACAACAGAGCTGGGCCGAGCTCGCGAAGTTCTTCTCCGAAGGCGACCCCGAAGAGCTCGCCAAGAAGCTCGTCCTCTTCGAGCCCAAGGAAGCCGTGCGCATCCTGCGCTCGCTCGACGACGAGCGCGCGAGCGCGCTCGTGAACGCGCTCCCGCCGGACAAGTACCACGCCTACCTCCAGGCCTACCGCGACAACGCATCGAAGCCGTAGGGAGCCAGGACCGCCCCTTCCGCGGCACCGGCCCCCACCTCTCTCTCCGAAACAGAACGCCGCACGAGCACCGGCCGGTTTCTCCGGTCGGTGCTCGTGCGGAGTCTGGGATGCGAAGCACCCACATGTGCGCCCTGGCGCGCAGTGTCCTGCCCCGCTTCAGCTGCGCGCCGCGCTCCCGACCGACACGCGCCCGCTCCAGCCCCTTTAAGAAACCTCCGATAACCCCACCGTGCCGACCCACGTGACCGCCGAAGAAGCCGCAGCCCTCGCCGAACCCGCGAGCGCTCCTTCACACCCCGGCGAGATCACTCCGCGCGACTTCCGCGAGCCGCGCCGTCGTCCGCAGATCGAGCTCGACCGTCTCGCGCGTGCGGCCGCGCGCGCGATCCCCGAGATCGAATCCAGCCTGCGCGTGTGGCTCCGCGGCGCCTGGCACGTCGAGATCGACTCGGTCACCGAGATCAACGCTCGCAACCTCCTCGAGCAAGTGCGCGAGCCCTACTGCCTGCTCGCCTTCGAATGCGGCGGCCGCCCGTGCTGGGCGATGTGGGACGCCGCGATGGCCTCCGCCGCGACCGAGATCGCGCTCGGCACCGTCAGCGTCGCCGAGCCCAAGGCCCGCGAGCTCACCAGCGTCGAGCGCGGCGTGCTGCGCAACATGCTCGGCCGCGCGATCACGCTCGTCGCGCAGACGCTCGACGTCCAAGTGCAAGGCCTGCGCTCCGTCGCCGGCGACGTGCAGCTCGAGCTCGAGCGCGCGGACTCGCGCGAAGGCGATCCGACGCGCGTCGCCGTGCACGTCGCGCTCTCGGGCGCGCTCGGCGACTCGACGCTGAGCCTCTACCTCGCGGGAGTTGCGACGCCGAACGCGAGCAAGGACGCGCCGCCCGCGAAGGACGCCAAGGACGCGAAGAAGAAGCCGACGGCGCCGGAGCATCTCGTCGAGGTGCCGTTCGTGCTCGGCGCGCAGCTCGGCAGCGCGGAAATCCCGCTCGAGGACCTGCTCGGCATCGAACCGGGCGACGTCATCCCGCTCAGCGCGTCCGTGGGCAGCCCGCTCGCCGTCTACGTCGACGGCGTTCCGTGCGCCAGCGCGCGCTTCGGCGAGCACAAGGGCAAGCTCGCGATCCAACTGATCGACTTCCGCGCCCCCGGCGCGGAACCGCAGACCTGAACGAAGACGACGAGAGAACGAAGATGAGCGAGACCAGCACCGACAAGCTCGAGAAGGCGATCGACCAAGCTGCGCAGACCGTCGCGGTGGAGGTCGGCAAGCTCGCGAATTTGTCGAGCACGAACCCGACTGGGGAGCCGATCGGGATCGACAATCTGTTGACGGTGCCGGTGAAGGTCACCGTCGAGGTGGGACGGACGCGGCTGACGCTCGCGGAGCTCGTCAAATTGCAGGCGGGGTCGCTGGTGACGCTCGATCGTGAAGCGCACGAGCCGGTCGACATCCTCGTGAACGGGAAGGTCGTGGCGCGGGGGGAGGTCGTGACGATCGATCAGAGGTATGGGGTGAGGATCACGAGCGTGGAGAAGAGCTGAGCGTCGAGATCACGTTTCTACGTTCACGGCGTGCTCGGACTCGGGGGTTCTTGGGGTGAATTCGGGCAGAGGGGTTCGTCGGTCGGGAGCGCCGAGGCGGGTGAAGAGCAACGGAGACTGGGCGCAAAGGCGCACATGTGGATGCTCCGCATTCCAGACTCCGCACACGATCAGGCCGGAGGAACCGGCCTGATCGTGTGCGGAGTTCTAGTTTCTCTCAGCAACGGGCGGGGTTAGAGGCCGAAGGCGATTGGACTCTTTGGGGTCGGTTTCGTCAGGCGCGTCGGCGTGAAGAACGTTGGCTCGAACGCGCTCACGGGGGTGCCGCAGAGGAGTTGAGCGACTCCTTCCCCGATCGAGGGGCTCAGCTTGAAACCGTGGCCGCTGAAGCCGGCGGCGATGAAGGCGCCTTCGATCGTGGGTAGCGGGCCGACGATCGCTTGTGCGTCGGGGGTCAGCGTGTAGAGGCCGCAGAACGAGCCGGCGTCGTCGCGCTCCGCGTAGGTCGGCAGGCGGGAGGCGAGCTTCGCGCGCGCCCACGCCTTGAACTCGTCGCTCACCTCGTCCGTCACGGCGTCGGGGTCGACGACCTCCGCGTCCGAGGCGTAGTCCATGTGGCCGACGCGCGTGCGGCCGTTCGCGAGTTCGCAGCGTGAATAGAAGCCGTGCTCGAGGTCGAGCAGCACCGGATGCGGCGCTTCGGACGGCGCGCTGCTCGCGAGGCCGAAGCGTGCGTAGAGCTCCTCCTCCATCGATCGTCCGTGGCCCGTGAGGGTATGGCTCTCGATGCGCGGAGCACCCGGGGCGCGGTGGGTCGGCAGCGCGAGGAAGTGCTGTTCCGGCTTCACCACGCGCAGGGGGAGCTCGACGCCCGCGCGCGCCAGGAGCGTTCGCGTCCACGGGCCCGTCGCGACGACGACTTGCTCGCACTCGATCACGCCGTCGTCCGTGCGAACGCCGCGCACCCGGCCGCGCTCGACGACGAGCTCCTCCACGCGCACGCCGACGCGCGTCACCGCGCCGTGCTCGCGCGCGAGCGCCGCGAAGGCCTCGACCGTCTTCACCGGGTCGACGGCGCCCGCGCGCGGTTCCCACGCGGCGATCGTCGCGTCGCTCGCGACGAGCCCGGGCACGAGCGCGCGCAGCTTCGGCGCGTCGAGGAGCTCCACCTCGATCCCGAGCGACTGCATCATCGCGACGTTGCGCTCGACGAGCTCGGCCTCGCCCGGCTTCGCGCGGCTCGCGAGCGTCAGGACACCGCAGCCCATGAACGAGATCGAGCGCCCCGTCGCGTGCTCGAAGCCCTGGAACACGCGCAACGAGTCGCGCGCCATCGCCGCGACCTCGCGATCACCGTAGAACTGCCGCAGGATCGCGCCCGATTTCCCCGACGAGCCCGCGGCGAGCGCCTTCTTCTCGAGGAGGACGACGGGCTCCGTGTGCGGGTCGAGCCGCCGCGCGAGATGCCACGCGATCGAGACGCCCATCACCCCTCCGCCGACGACGACGACGCGCGCGCGCATGCTGCTCCTCTGCGTGAATGCGGGTTTGCGCGGAGGATCTTCGCGCTCCGCGGCACGGGGAGCTTACCTTGCCGCCCCGCATGGATCTCGACTCGCTCCCGGTGGAGTACGGCTTCCGATTGCGCGGCGAATCGAGCTCACGCCTCGCGGCCTTCGTCGACGCGGCGGTCGTGCTCTCGATGCTCGTGATCTCGGTCGGAACGCTGCCGAAAGACGTTCCGGAGCCGTACGTCGCGCTGCACCGCCTGCCGACGATCGCGGCCTGGATCCTCCTGATCCTCTACGCGAGTCTCGGCCTCACGCAGACGTGGCACCACGGGCGCTTCGGTGCGCGTCGACGCGCGCTCGCCGAGTCCGGCGCCGTCGTGCGCGGCGGACGCGTGCTCGCGCGCGCCGACGTCGACTGACCGCTCGAAACTCTTCACGCCCGTCGGCCGAGCGCTGGGTCCGCGCGAACGAAAACAGCCCCACCGAGGCCGTCGTGCGACCGGGGTGGGGCTGAGCTGGAGGAGCGGATCAGCCCGGTTCCGCGAGGGCACGTTGTGAGGGGAGACACGTGCACGACCGCGGGGGGTCCGGACCTTGGTGATCGACTCCCGCCCAGGTCTCCGCTCGCGTCCGCTGCCGGCGTGGGTGGAAAGAGATGAAAATCGGGGAGTGAAGCGCACAATGGCGCGCTCTTCCTCCGCCGAGCCGCCGCCCTGGGAGCTCTCCCGCGGCCCGAAAAGCCCGCCGCGACGCCCTTTTTCGCCGATGATCCCGCCCCGCAAGACGCGCACGATCCGCCTCCGCGACCTCCCGATCGGAGGTTCCGCCCCCATCGCCGTGCAGAGCATGGCCGCGACGCGCACGCGCGACGTCGAGGCGACGTTGCGGCAGGTGCGGCTCCTCGAAGCTGCCGGCGCCGACGTGATCCGCATCGCGGTCGACAACCCCGAGGACGTCGCCGCGCTCGCGAAGCTCCGCGCCGAGACGAAGGCGGTCCTTTCGGTCGACCTGCAGGAGCACTACCGGCTCGCGGCGCAGGTGGCGCCCTTCGTCGACAAGGTCCGCTACAACCCCGGCCACCTCCACCACCACGAGAAGACGAAGTCGATCGAGGACAAGGTCGCGTTCCTGATCGACGTCGCGGCGAAGCACGGCTGCGCGGTGCGCATCGGCATCAACGCGGGCTCGATCGCGCCGGCGTACGACGAGCGCTTCCCGAACGACCACGTGAGCGCGATCGTCGCGTGCGCGGTCGACCACTGCGCGATCGTCGATCGCCTCGGCTTCACGAACTACCTCGTGTCGATCAAGGACAGCGACCCGCGCCTCGTCATCGACGCGAACGTGCGCTTCGCAGCGGAGCGCCCCGACGTGCCGATCCACCTCGGCGTCACCGAAGCGGGCATGCCGCCCGAGGGCATCGTCAAGACGCGCATCGCGTTCGAGCAACTCCTTTCGCGCGGCATCGGCGACACGCTGCGCGTGAGCCTGACGCTGCCCTTCGACGACAAAGGCAAGGAGATCGTGGTCGGGCGCGAGCTCATCCACGACGTCGAGCAAGGCCGCTTCCGCTCCGTCCCGCCGAACTTCTTCGACGGGTTGAACATCATCTCGTGCCCGTCGTGCTCGCGCGTCGAGAACGAGAAGTTCATCGAGCTCGCCGAGGACGTGAAGCGCCTCACACAGTACGCGAAGGAGCACAAGCTCACGATCGCGGTGATGGGTTGTCGTGTGAACGGACCCGGCGAGACGGACGACGCGGACCTCGGGCTTTGGTGCGGGCCGAACTTCGTCAACCTGAAGAAGGGCGAGGAAGAGCTCGGCGCGTTCCGCTACGACGAGATCCTGCCGCGGTTGAAGCGCGAGCTCGATGCGTTGATCGCGGCGAAGACTTGCTGATCCTGGAGGACGGGCGCGAGTGGGACGACGTGCCATGGAACACCGTCCCCGTGGATCCAGCGACGCACCGAGCGCCATGCACTCCGGCGCAACTCGCCGCTGGACCCGTGTGGCGACTTTCTTCGTTCGGTGCGCCTACGGGCCGAGGCGAGTTACTGCGGTTCACCAGAAATCCGTCGCGCTGACGCACATGCAGTGGAGTCAACTCAGCGAGCGCCCACGTCGATGTCGAGCACGCTCTTCCGTCGTGGCACGATCTGGACCTCGAAGGGCCCGATCTGCTTCGCCCCCGACCTGGCTGTCACGCGGTAACGACCGGACGCCACAGGAATGAAGCGCACTGTGCCGTCGGGTCCATGCGGCCCGATCGTGAACGGAGGAGCGGGCCCGGGTGGTTCCTCGGCCATGTCGACGAGCCAGTCCTTTGCCGTAGTTCCGTCGGAGTAGCGAACGGAGCCCTCGAACTCGCCATCTTCGCCGCACACGAACTCGGCGTTTTCCGGCTCGTTCGTGGCCGTCCACGGTCCGTGCAGCACACGTGCTGCTCCGAGGACTTGCAATTCGGCATAGTATTCATGCCCGATGCGGAGCCCTTCGACGCGGAGATCGCCCGGGTGAACTTCTGCCGGTGGACGTCGACTGCCGGACCACTCTCCGCCCGGCGTGCGCTCGTAGATAAGCAGGCCTGCCTCCACCGCGCGTCGTTGCCCATCCGCGAACGACCACTGCGCTCGAAGGACTCCACCTCGAATGCGAGCCTCGTCCACGAGGAGAACCAGGTCCTTGATTCCAGGCGCGACCCCCTCTTCGTAGACGAAGCACTGTGGGCGTGCTGGATCCGGCAGGCACCAAACTTCGTAGAGAGAGCCAGGATGGAGATCTCGGACTTCGAAGCTCCCGTCTGCCGAGGTTTGCGTCGGCTCTGAAACGCGAACGGCCTGAAAGCGGTGTTCGAGGAGCCACGCGCCTGCCTCCGGAGCCGATGTTGCGAAGGCTCCGACTTGGACTCCGCCCCAAGGCTCTCCACTGGGCTTCGAAACCCGTCCTGAGATCATGGCGGACTCCGTCACGAGGAGTTCGACCTGGACCTGTTGCTGCGAGAGCGTGACCTCCATGTGCACAGGCTCCAGCGTCAGGTAGCCAGCCCCGCGCGCCGCCAAGTCGAAGACACCGGGCTCGCTCAGTTGGAAGTTGAAGCGACCACTCACGTCGGAAAGCACGGTTCGGCTCCCACGAGCTGGCTCCTGTGGACTGAGCACGACCTGCACTCCCGGGCAAACACCTCCAGCCACATTGCGAACCGTGCCTCGCACCTGGAGCTCCGGCTCCCCTTCGAAGACGAGGGACACGGTGTCCTCCGAGTCTCTGGGCCAATGCACGTCCTTGCTGGTGACCGCGCCGTCGTCCTTCGTCGCCGACACCACGAGGAGACACGGCACGGCGTCGAGAGTGAACGAGAACCGACCAGACGAATCCGTTCTCACTTCCTCCCGGACGGAAGGGGTCGAACCGCCCAACATCCGTCCCTTCAGTTTCGCGTGGACGAGCGCGCCGACAACCGGGTTCCTCTCTTCCGACAGGACGACGCCGCGCAGGGTTCGCGGAGGACGCAGCACGAGCTCGAGCTCGGATCTCACTGAGCTCGCGAGCCAGACCTCCAATTCCCCAGAAGTGCCTGCCCGCGCATCCTCTGCACTCAGGACCAACGACTCCAGCTCCGGAGGGACCGGGAGTCGCGTGCGACCCTCTGAGTCGGTGAGGACAGTCTGCCTGGTTCGGCCCCCGTGAGACTCTGTCGCTTGAACGGAGCAGCCCGCCACGGAGCGACCGGACGCATCGCGGCAAACGATGGTCAACTCCGCCGGCTTCGACCGTTCGATCGTCCTGATGACGTCGTCGGCGGAGGGGCTCCGCGCTTCCACACCTGTCGAGCGCGTCCCCACGTCTTCGAGCGCGGGTGCGGGCCCCTCTTCACGTGCCGGCGGCCCCGGCTCCCCCCGACCCACGTAGGTGTCTGTGGTGGCGGAAGTCGACGATAGACATGAAACATCGGACGAGAACAGCAGCACGAGCGATGCACAGCCCACTACGGCTGCTGCTGCCAGCAATCGAAAGGCAATGGGCATCGAGAGACCTCGGAAGTTGGGACCTGAGTGCCTGACGTCACAGACACTTGCAGTAGAACCAGTCGAGCCCGCCGTGGACATGGTAGGCCTCCTTGCACTTGCCGGTCCCACAGGCTCCCGTGCAATTCAGCTGAATGATCGTCGGTTCGATGATCGTAGCCTCTCCATGGCACGTGGCGGGCGGACTCGTAGGAGCCTGAGAACCAACCGTGCAGTTGCAGTAGGTGGGGTTGGGCTGGACGTTTCCGTTGCACACCGTGACGGGTCCGCACGGCCCTTCACAGGAAGTCATCAGTGTGCCTGTTCCCGTTTGCTTCACGACGACCTGGCAGTTCGTTGGTGCACCATCATCGACGAACAGACACCGCCCTTCCGTGTGGGAGGAACCGGAGGCAACCCACAGAGGGCTACGGACGAGTTCCGCATACTCGACCGGGTCAGGCTGAAACACACGGTCGGCCAGCTCCGCTTCGGCCTCGGCGGACAACGCGAGCGAAGCACGGGACACGATGTGCCCATGAACTCGGATAGGGGAAGGTCCGGTCCAGATGTAATCGATGCCCGTCTGCTTGTCCGTACCTTCTGAAACGGAGGCCTTCGCGATCTCGAAGGCCTCCTTCCAGTCCTCATAAGTCAGCCCTTGTGAGCTGGTCGGTTTCTCGGCCGCCGAACGAGTGGAGGCGGCCTCACTCGTTCTTTGGGAGTAGACCAACGCGGAGAAAACCAGTGCCGAGACCGACAGTGTGATTGCGAGCGTGAAGTTGTGATTGCGAACCATGTTTCAGTTCCTCATGCCCGGGTGGGAATCACCGGTTTGCGAACGTCCTACTCGCTCCATGCAGCGACTGTCAACCCCCATCGTCGACGAGGCTCCTCGTCTCGATCAAGGACAGCGACCCGCGCCTCGTCATCGCCGCGAACGTGCGCTTCGCAGCCGAACGGCCGGACGTGCCGATCCACCTCGGCGTCACCGAAGCGGGCATGCCGCCCGAGGGCATCGTCAAGACGCGCATCGCGTTCGAGCAACTCCTCTCGCGCGGCATCGGCGACACGCTGCGCGTCAGCTTGACGCTGCCCTTCGACGACAAGGGCCGGGAAATCGCGGTCGGACGCGAGCTCATCCACGACGTCGAGCAAGGCCGGTTCCGCTCCGTCCCGCCGAACTTCTTCGACGGGTTGAACATCATCTCGTGCCCGTCGTGCTCGCGCGTCGAGAACGAGAAGTTCATCGAGCTCGCCGAGGACGTCAAGCGCCTCACGCAGTACGCGAAGGAGCACAAGCTCACGATCGCGGTGATGGGTTGTCGTGTGAACGGACCCGGCGAGACGGACGACGCGGACCTCGGGCTTTGGTGCGGGCCGAACTTCGTCAACCTGAAGAAGGGCGAGGAAGAGCTCGGCGCGTTCCGCTACGACGAGATCCTGCCGCGGTTGAAGCGCGAGCTCGATGCGTTGATCGCGGCGGGCGTGCGGCGCGGTTGAGCGCGGGCGATCTCCGAGCGCGGGACCTGCGCTCGTGTGTCCCACCTCCGGAGCGGTGGGCGCTCGCGCGACCTCCGAGTTCAGGGCTGGTCGGAGGATCGTTCGACTCCACTCGAGTCCTTCCAACCCATCGGCGCGTGCGGGGCGCCATCCCCTGTCGCGCCCATCTCCGCCCCGCCTACCGCTTCAGCACCACCGTCGTCGCGTTCCCCCCGACGAGCGCAACTCGCGCGCTCGCGACCACTCCGTCCGCGCCGATCGCCTGCGCGACGTAGTTCCCCGGCGGCGCGCGCAGGAGCGGGACGTCGGCGTCCCACGCGTTCTCGAGCGCGCGATTGAAACGGTTCCGGTCGACGAGCGCGCCGAAGCGCCGTCCCGCTTCGTCGACGAGCTCGATGAACGCGTTCGGGGTCGCGCGCGCGTCGATCGTCACGCTCGCGGCGGGCGCGAGTACGAGCTCGAGCACCTCGGGAGCCTGCGCCGTCGACACCTCGAACTCGCGCGCGCTCGACCACGTCCGACCCGCCGCCGCGACGGCCGAGTAACGTCCGGGAAGGAGCGGCGCGAGCGTGCGCGCGCCCGCCTTGCCGCCGAGCACGGCCAAGCTCGCGTTCAGCGGCGTCCCCTGCGCGTCGAACACGAACACGTCGGCGAAGCGTTCCTTCCCATCCGCGCCGACGACGCGCACCGGGACGACGACGCCGGGTGCGAGCACGAGCTCGACCTTGGCGCCCGCGGGCTGCGCGCGCACGACGCCGGACGCAGCGGCGCTCGCGCCGAGTTTCTCCGCCGACGCCGTCACTACGTAGCTGCCCGCGGCGAGGCCCGCGAAACGGAACGCGCCTTCTTTCGACGTGCGCGTGACGAACCCCATCGTCGCGAGCAGGAGCGGCGCACGCCGTCCGCCGCTCACGGCGAGCTGCACGCTCGCGCCCTCGGCGGGCGCACCGGCCTGATCGACGACCCGCCCCTCGACGACGTTCGTTTCGAGCGTGAAATCGAGCTCGAGCTCGCGCTGATCAGGCACGTCGACCGTCCATTCGGGGCGCGCCGAGTCGACGGTCGCCGTCACGTAGTAGCGCCCCGGCCCGTCGAGCACCGTGTCGTACGTCGTGCGCTCGACGGTGCGCGCGTTCTTCTTCCGGTCGTACATGCCTTCGCCCGCGGGCAGCCACTGCACCGCCGAGAGGTCGAGCGCGCGCCCTTCGAGCAGCACGCGGCCGTGCACGTGCACGGGGCGCTCGGGCGGAGCACCGAGCACGACGTCCGCCGTCGCGCCCCGCGCGAGCTCGACCGTGCGTTCCGCGAGGTAGGACATCCCGTTCAACGTGCCCTCGAACGCGATGCCGATCCCGGTGAGCTCCGCTTCGTCGGGCCACGTCGAGACCGACCACACACCGGCTTCGATGCCGGGCAGGTCGAACTCGCCGGCGTCGTCGCAGACGGCTTCGCGCACACCGGAACCGCTCCCGTTCGCGGGCTGCATGTCGACGAGGCGGACCTTGCGCCGCGCGGCGGGCGCTCCGTCGGGACGGAGCACGCGCCCGCGGATCCGGCTCGTGTCGCCTGCGGCCGCGTCCGGCGCGGGCGCGGCGGCGGGGTCTTCCTTGGCGGCGGGTTCCGCGGCGGAGGCGACGGGCACAGCCGCGGCAGCGCGTTCGACTCGCTCGCTCGGCGCCAGGTTCTCGACGGTTTTCGCCACCGCGCCGTGGTCCGCGACGAGCGGCGGCGCGTCCTCGCGCGCGGACCGCAGGAACAGGAACACGCCGACGGCGACGAGCGCGCAGGCGACGACGGCGATCGAAAGGACCTTCATGACGACGACCTCGGGGCTCGGGACCACGAACGACGGACGCTGCGCGACGATCGGCGCGAGGAGCGCGAGCCAGCCGCGCTCTTCGCGCTCCCCGAGACGCTCGCGCAGGCGCGCGTGCGCGCGGGTGAGCCGATGCTCGACCGACGCGGTGGTGACGCCTTCGCGACGAGCGATCTCGGCGGGCAGGAGGCCCTCGAAGTAGCGCAGGAGCAGCGTCGTCCGGTGCGGTTCGTCGAGGCGCGTCACGGCGTCGACGAGCGCGCGCTCCGCCTCGGCGCGCTCGAGCAACTCGTCGGGCAAAGGCAGCTCCTCCGCGCGCGCTCCGCGCCGCTCGACCGGCGCGCGCTGGACCTCCCGGCGATGCCGCTCGCGCGCGAGGTTGCGCAGGACGCGCGCGAACCAGCCGCGCACGTTCGCACGCGGGCGCTCCGGGTCGCGCAGCGCGAGCACCCACGCCGACTGCGCGAGGTCGTCCGCGACGGCAGGATCGCGCACGAGGCGGTGCGCGAGCTCCTCGATCCAACGCGCGTGGCGCAGGAGCTCCTCGATCGGCGGGTCGGCGGGCGCGCTCATCTCGCCCACCAGAATGGACGAAGTGCGCCGAGCTCTCGCGCGATCCGTGTAAGAGCCGGCGGCCGACCTTCCGCGGCGCCGCGAACTCCGCGCGCTCCACGGACCGCCGTCGCCCGTGCGCCAGCGGACGACGGGACACGCGCAACTTGCACGAGCGGCATCCCACCGAGCTCCCGTTGGGTGGCGTGACCGCTCCAGGGGCTCCGACTAGGCCCCCCGACCGCGTGTTCGCGGCCGAATCCCTCCGACGACGCCTCGGCGACGAAAGCCAACCCGATGACCGTACCCCGCACCCGCTCCGTCCCGGTCTTCCTCCTAGGCCTGCTCCCGAGCTTCGCGTGCGCTCCGTTCCTCGCCGGCTCCAGCGCTTCCGCGCTCGCGGTGAGCCCCACGCCGGTGACGAGCGACCTCGGGACGCGCGCGCACGGAGAGCGCGTGCTCGAGAGCCGCTACTGCGCGGACTGCCACCCCGCGATCTACGCCGAGCACGAGCAGAACACACACGGCCGCGCGTTCTTCGACCGCGAGGCGCGCCTCGCGACGCGCGGCTTCCGGCGCGACGACTGCATCCGCTGTCACACACCTCGCCCCGTGTTCGAGACCGGCATCGGCATGACGCCGATGCAGCGCTGGACGGACCTCGAAGAGGGCAACACGTGCATGTCCTGCCACGGCCGCGCGGGCGTCGACTACGCGAGCTTCGTCGGCGGCGCCGACTGCAAGACCGCGTTCGATCCGGACGTCGGGACCGTGTCGAGCTGCGCGACGTGCCATCGGATCGCGGGCACGCCCGACCAGTGGTCGCGCGCGGAGCACGGCAAGCTCGCCGGACGCGTGTGCATCGACTGCCACATGCCGCTCGTCGAGCGCCCCGTCGCCGTCGGCACCGCGCCGCGCCTCGTGCGCTCGCACACGTTCCCCGCCTCGAGCAACGAAGCGCAGCTGCGCCGCGCTTACGCGTACGACGCGCAGGTCACGGGCAACGAGGTCGTCGTCCGCATCACGAACAAGGGCGTCGGCCACAACTTCCCCACCGCGAACCGCCAGCGCGGCGTCGAGTCGCTCGTCGTCGTGCGCGATCGCGACGGGAAGGAGATCGCGCGCTCGCGCCTCGTCTGTCGCTACCCGTATGCGTCGGAGCTCGCGCCGCATCAGATGACGCTCCCGCGCGGCTCGCAGATCCCCTCGGGCAAGACGACGGAGCATCGCGTGCCGCTCACGATCGCGGACGGAACCGTCGAGTGCCGTCTGTACTTCAAGCTCTACCGGCCGAGCGCCGACACGGACGCGGACCTAGCGCGCTGCCTCGAGGAGCGCCGCATCCCCTTCGCGGACGTCGCGCCGTCGAGCGCGGCCGTGCAGCCCGAGGTCGAGGTGTTCTACCCGGCCGCCGCGACGACCGCGGAGGACTTCACGAACCGCCTCGGCCTCGCGAACGTCGTGCGTCCGCAGCCGTCGTCGAATCCGGTCGTCGTGCCGCAGGGCTCGACGCCCGAGGAACTCGACAAGCTCGCGACGATGCTCGAATCGCACCTGCCCGAGGTGCGCAAGCTCGCGCGCGAGCGCCTCGCTGCCGCGTATCCCGCGTCCGCGCGCGCGCTCGTCGCGGCGCTCGGGCGGTGGAGCAACGAGAGCTTCCACGAGGCGAAGTCGACGTTCCTGCTCGTCGGTCCGCGCGCAGTGCCCGCGCTCGTCGACGCGCTCTCGAGCGACGAGCTCTACGTCCGTTGTCACGCGCGCGAACTCCTCGCGCGCCTCGACGCGGGCGCCGACGCCGAGCGCGTGCGTGCGCGGCTGCGAGACGGGCTCGCGCTCGAGAACCCGCTCGATCGACGCAGCGCCGCGGAAGCGTTGGGCGCGTTCGGCGATCGCGAAGCGCTCCCGCTCTTGCGCGCGCGACTCGACGACCGCGACGCCGACGTCGTGCAGGCCGCGGCGACGGCGCTCGCGCAGCGCGGCGACGCGGACGCCGTCCCCGCGATCACGTCGGCGCTCGCCCGCGCGCGCTGGTCCGAGACTCGGCGCGCGCTCGCCGTCGCGCTCGCGACGTTGGGCTCGAGCGCGGGCGTCCCCGCGCTCTTCGACGAACTCTGCGCCGACGACGAACTCGAGCGCGAGTACGGCTTCGACGCGCTCTACTCGATCCTCGGGCGTCACTTCGGCTACGACCCGGCGGCGAACGCGGCGGAGCGGCTCCACGCCCTCGGGCTCTGGCGCGCGTGGTGGCAGGCGGAAGGCGGAGACGCGGCCGTCCACGCACCGCCGCGCGTCGATCCGACGACGCGTGCTCGTCTCTGGACGCTCGTCGAGCGCCTCGGCGGCGGCACGGACACCGTCCCCGCGAGCGACGACGAGGATGCGCAGCAGGAGCTGCTCGCCGCGCGCGGCGAAGCGGTGCCCGCGCTGATCGAAGGACTGACGTTTCCCACGGGATTCTCCGCCAAACGGGCGCTGTGTTGCGAGCTGCTCGGACGCATCGGCGAGCGCGCGGCGGCGCCTTACCTCGAGGCCGCGCTCCGGGATCCGGTCCCGGCCGTCACGGAGTGGGCGGCGTGGGCGCTCGAAGCGTGCGGCGACGACGACTCGGCCGAAGCGCTGCGTCGCTACGAGGACCGCGTGCCCGCGCTCGTGGGCGCGGATCGCGGAGCGGGCGACGGCGCGCCGGCCGACGCGCTCATCGCGCGCTCGGCGCGGACGCGTTGGATCCTCGGAGACGGACGCGCACGCGAGGAACTCGTCAACCTGCTCGTCTCGCAGAACGCGAAGGCGCGCGACATCGCCTTCACGGCGCTGCGCGAGCGGTACGGAGAAGACCGCGGTTACGACGCGAACGCCGACGCAGTGCAGCGCGCGGAAGCCGCACTGCGTTGGCGCGCGCCTTGATCGCCGCCGTCAGTTCGCGAGCTCGACCTCGACCGTCTTCTGCGGCTCGAGTCGGAACACGAACACGCCGTCCTGGTACGCGCCGCCGGCGTCGTTGCCTTCGCTCGTCTTCGCCTTGAGCGGGAGCGGGTAGCGGATGCGCACGTTCCCGCCGACGTTGTTGCCGCGGTAGATGTGCGCGTGCTCGAGCTTGCCGTCCTTCCAGTGGATCGACACGTTCAAGCCGCCGCGCGCGCCGAGCCCGTGCACTTCGCCGTTCGGCCACGCCTTCGGCAGCGCGGGGAGGATGTGGACCGTGAAGTCCTCGCCTTCCTTCTCGCGGTAGCTCTGCACGAACAGCTCCGCCATCGCGGCGAGCGCGCCGAAGTTGCCGTCGATCTGGAACGGCGGGTGCGCGCACCAGAGGTTCTCGTACGTGCCGCCCTTCGTCGCGTAGTCGAAGCCCGCTTCCTTCGTCGGCGTCCAGAGCTTCGTCAGCAGCTTCAGCGCGCGGTCGCCGTCGCCGAGACGCGCCCACATCGCGGCCTTCCACGCCATCGACCATCCCGTGCCCGCGTCGCCGCGACGCTCGAGCGTGACCTTCGCGGCCTGCGCGAGCTCCGGCGTGCCCCACGGGTTGATCTGCGACGACGGGTAGAGCCCGTAGAGCTGCGAGACGTGGCGGTGCTGAGGTTCCACCTCGTCGTAGTCCTCGAGCCACTCCATGACCTGCCCGTGCTTGCCGACCTTCGTCGGCGCGAGCTTGGCGCGCTTCTCGTCGAGCAGCTTCGCGAAGTCGGGATCGACGCTGAGCGTGCGCGCCGCCGCCGCGGTGTTCGCGAAGAGGTCGCGCACGATCTGCTGGTCGATCGTCGGACCCATGCACGTGTGCGCGGTCTTGCCGTCCGCGAGCTTGAACGCGTTCTCGGGCGAGTTCGACACCGGGGTGACGAGCATCTTCGACTTCGGGTCCTCGACGAGCACGTCGACGAAGAACTCGGACGCGCCCTTCATCGCCGGGTAGATCTTGCGCAGCGCCTCGGGGTCCTGCGTGAACTGGACGACGTCGTAGCACTGGTTCGCGAGCCACGCGCCGCACGTGTTCGACGAGCCCCACGACGCGTCTTCACCGGGCGACGTGAAGCCCCACGCGTTGGTGATCGTGTGCGCGACCCAACCCTTCGCGCCGTAGTACGTCTGCGCCGTCTTCTTGCCCGGCTCGACGAGCGAGTTGAGCAGCACGCCGAGCGGCGACGTGTAGTCGGCGAGCGTCACGAGCGGCGCCGGCCAGTAGTTCATCTGCAGGTTGATGTTCAGGTGGAAGTCGCCGTTCCACGGCGTCTGCAGTTGATCCGCCCACAGACCCTGCAGGTTGAGCGGCATGAAGTTCGAGCGCGTGCCCGAGATCAGGAGGTAGCGCCCGTAGTCGAAGTAGAGCGCGGCGAGCTGCGGATCGCTCTCGCCGTTCGCGACCGCCTGCAGGCGCTCGAGCGTCGGCAGCTTCGCCTTCTCCTTGCCGCCGAGGTCGAGCGTCGTGCGGTCGAAGACGGGCTTCCACTGCTGGAGGATCTGCTCCTTCCAGAGCTCGTTGTAGCCCATCGCGGCAGCGGTCTCGCACTGCTGCAGCGTCGCGGCCGCGTGTCCGGGCCCGGTCCAGAGGCCCGTGATCGGGCCGTCGTAGCTCGTGCCCATCGCGACGTAGATCGTCACCTCGTTCGCGCCGCGGATCTTGAGCACGCCGCCCTCGCTCGTCATCGAGCCGCCCTGCTGCTCGGCTTTGATGCGCGCGCTGAACGAGACGCCGTCGCCGCCCTTGCCGTTCGACACGGAGCCCGTGAGGAGCAGCCCGTCCGCGCCCTGCGACGCGCACGTCGCGCGTTCCTGGCGCTTCAAGCGCGCGTCGAAGCTGATCGCGTGCGATTTGCCGCCAGCGGCGATGCGGTATACGAGCACCTGCTTCGCCATGTTCGCGTACATGCGGCGCGTGATGACCGCGCGGTCGTGCTCGTAGCGGACGTACGACGCACCCTGCTTCACGTCGAGCGCGCGGCGGTAGTCCTTGATCGTGCCCTTCATCGGCGAGCCGTCGGGCTCGAGGAACGTGAGCTCCATCTCGCCGAGCGCCTGGTAGCAGCCGAACGGCGCGTCCTTCGACTCGCCGTGGTTCGACCCGACGCCCGCGCACGTGAAGGTCTGGTTGACGAGCGCCTCGGCCTCCGCGTTCTTGCCCTCCATCAAGAGCTTCTTGATCTCGGGGAGCTTCGCGGCGGCGCCCGCGCGGTCGGCGTCCTGCTTCGAGCCCGACCAGAGCGAGCTCTCGTTCAGGATCACGCGCTCGACCGGCACGCCCGCGTACATCGTGCCGCCGATGCGGCCGTTGCCGACCGGGTAGGCCTCGGTGAACGTCGTCGCCGGCTTGCGGCTCCAGAGCGAGAACGGCTCGTCGGGCGGCGCATAGTTGCCGGTGAACGTGAGCTCGGCGGCAGGCGCCTGCGTCGGCTCGGTCGTGGTCGCGGCGGCGAAGGACGGGCTGACGGTGAGGAGGAGGGCCGGGAGGATCATGGGGGGTGTCCGACGGGAAAAGGGGCCGCTCACGATCGCAGAGCGACGCGGGAGCGGCAAGGGCGCGGCCTGGAAGCGACGATGCCATCCGGAGTACGGCGAACCGGGCGGAGGCGTTGGCCGGAGCCTCTGCGCGTCCAACCGAACCACGGCGGATTCGCCGCGCGTTCGAAGGCGCGAAGCGCGGTAGACTCGGCCGAAAACGCATGTCCACCGCACCCCAACTCTCGTCGCGCGAGCGCTTCCTCGCCGCCTGCCGCCGCCAGCCCGTCGACTGCACCCCCGCGTGGGTCATGCGGCAGGCCGGCCGCTACCTGCCCGAGTACCGCCAGGTCCGCGGCAGCCACGACTTCCTCACGATGGTGCGCGACCCGAAGCTCGCCGCCGAGGTGACGCTGCAGCCGATCCGCCGCTTCGACATGGACGCGGCCGTGATCTTCAGCGACATCCTCGTGCCGTGCGAGGCGATGGGTCAGGCCGTCTCCTTCGCGGAGGGCGAAGGTCCGTCGCTCGCGCCGCACATCCGCTCGAAGGTCGACGTCGAGCGTCTCCGCGACTTCGATCCGAACCAGGCGACAGGCTTCCTCGGCGACGCGATCCGGCTCGTGCGCAAGGAGCTCGGCGACTCGAAGGCGATCATCGGCTTCTGCGGCGCGCCGTGGACGACGGCGAGCTACATGATCGAGGGCGGCTCGAGCAAGAACTTCGAGCAGTCGAAGCGGATGATGCACGCGGACCCCGAGCTCTTCGAGCGGCTCTGCGCGCGTCTCGTCGACAACCTGATCCCCTACTTGAAGATGCAGGTCGACGCCGGCGCCGACGTCGTGCAGGTGTTCGACTCGTGGGGCGGAGCGCTCGACGCGCGCACGTACCGCGCGACGATCCTGCCGCACGTGAAGCGCCTCGTCGCGGGCGCGAAGCGGCTCGGCGTGCCCGTGATCCTCTACGTCAACGGCTGCGCGCAACTGCTCGAGGTCCTCGCGGACGCGGAGCCCGACGTGATCGGCATCGACTGGCGCGTCGATCCCGCGGACGCGATCCGGCGCGTCGGTTCGCGCTGCGCGCTGCAGGGCAACATGGACCCGTGCGTGCTCTTCGCTCCGCCCGCGGTCGTCACGCGCGAGGTCGAGCGCACACTCGCCGCGTTCGAGCCGCAGAAGGGCCACGTCTTCAACCTCGGCAGCGGCATCCTGCCCGGAACGCCGGTCGAGAGCATGGACGCGCTCTTCCAGGTGATCCGCGGCCGCCGTCCGCGCGCGAAGTCGTCGGGCTCGTCGAGCTCGCCCGGCGCGCGCCCGAAGGCCGACGTCCCAGATCTACTCGGCCAAGGCGAGCGCGATCGGCTGCGCGAGCAGATCACGAGCACGGACGCGGGCTCGCACTTCCCGCCGGGGATGGTCGATTCGATCCTCGACCAGATCAACGCGATCCGCGCGAAACGGCTCGAGCGGCACGAGTTCCGCGTCGGATCGCGCGTGCGCGTGAAGGAAGGGCCGTTCACGGGCGAGGCCGGCACCGTCGCGTCGCTCGACGAGGCGAAGGGCACGCTGCACGTGTCGCTCGTGCTCTCGGGCCACGCGCACGAGTTCGAGTTCGACTGGTGGCAGCTCGAGCGCGCGTGAGCGTGTTCGCTTCGCCGGCACGTCTCGCGCGGTCGTGGGCGCGTTCACGTCGCGCGCGCGTCCCGAGCGCGCGTGACCGCGTTCACTTCACCTGCACGGCCTCGAACTTCAGCGTCTCCGGCCCCCACTCCGGACCGAACGTGCCGCGGAGCTCGAGTTCCGTCGGGAACCAGTAGCCCTTCGCGACCTCGCTCCACTTCGCCTCGAGGACCTCGGTGCCCGTGACGACGCGCGTCGCGACGAGCCCCTGCGGAGTGGGACTCCACGTGATCGTGCGCTCGTAGCCGCCGCGCAACACGAGCCGCGTGATCTTGCCGCCCTCGACGAGCACGCCGCGGACGCTCCCGGTGTCGGAGCGATAGAAGTCGCGCTCCGCGTCGCGCGTGATCGTCGCGCCGAGGAACTGCTCTTCGAACGCCGGGAACGCGGCGGGATCACGACCCGCCCAGAGCACGATCCGGTCGACGATCGCGAAGCCGAGCCCGTTCGCGGTGGACGCGTCGAACTTGCCGTCGACCACGACCTCGGGGTCGTCCCACATCGCGGAGTTCACGGAGAGCCCGCGGAAACCGTGGAGGGCGAGCCGCCCTTCGACCTTGCGCACGCCGAGCCACGTCCCGTCCGTGCCGGGGTTCGTCGCGCGGACGCGCGCGGAGAGCTCGACGGTGCGGCCTCCGTGGCGATAGAGCGCGCCCCATGCGGCGCGCAGGCCCTCGACGCCCGGCCCCTTCGGCGGCGACGGCGCCGCGGCAGACGGCTCGGCCTCCGGCGCGAGCGAATCGAGGCGACAGGTCTCGAGCCCGATCACCTTGCCCAAGGCGTCGTAGTGCACTTCGCGCAGCGAGCTCGGGTACACGCGATCGCCGAGCACCACGTGACCGAACTCCGTGACCTCCGTGCCCGGCGTCGTGCGCTTCGCCGTGACGACGTAGCCGCCGAGGAGCGGCTTCGTCTCGAGTCGGTACCACAGCGGATCGCTCGTCGTCCCGAGCGCGTCGACGAAGCCCCGCGCGTCGACGCGCACGACGACGTCCTCGGGCTCGAGGTGTCGCGAGCTCGCCTCGTTCGCGCCGGGAACCCAAGCGTGCGGGGCCCCCGGCGCGCCGCGCAATCCGGCGAACCCGGGGCCGCGGAGCGCGACGAGTCCAGGCGCGAGGAGCTCGAGCTCGTTCTTCGCGACGAGGTCCTCGAAGCTGGGCCGGTTCGTGAATTGGACGAGCTTCTCGATCCCGCCGAGGCCCTTGTCGCCGTCCTTCGCCTTGGTGCCTTCTCCGCTCACGGTTCCCGTCGACGACACGGTGAAGCGGCCGTTGGTGCGCTTCGGCTCGGGCAGGTACGCGTTTTCGAGCCCGTACTCGAAGCGTCCACCGAACGCGCCGCCCGCGTCCGCGAGACGAAACCAGCGCGTCCACGCCGGCTCGAGCAGCGCGCGCGCGGCGTCGCGCTCCGGCGCGAGGCGCGCGCTCCAATCGACGACCTCGACGCGCGCGACGTCGGCTCCCGGCCAGTACTGCAACGGGTCGCGCCACTCGAGCAGGAACGGCATCGCGAGCACGTCGAAGCTCCCCGAGCCGCGCGGTCCGATCGTCGCGGTGAGCAGCGCGTCGCCGTCCTTGGGCGCGGTGAAGTGCGCGCGAAGCACGACGTCGACGACGTGATCGAGGGCGTTCTCGAGCGCGATCGTCGAGGACGCGACCGGCTGCTCGTTCAGCGTTCCCCGTCCATGTTCGATCCGGCCCGCGCGCACGGGCGCGGCCGAGCGCGGCTTCGCGTCGGAGAAGAGCGCTTCGACGACGCCGACGCGCAGGCTCTTCACCTCCTTCACGGGGAGCTGGAGCGAATAGGTCTGCTTCCCGCGCGGCGGAACCATGCGTCCGACGCGCGCGACGCGCGGGAGCGGGACGCGCGCGACTTCGAGGGTCTGCGCGACGCCCTTCGCGTCCTTCCATTCGCAGCGGAAGAGCGTGGGCTCGCAGGCCGAGTCCGCGCGGCTCGAGACCTCGACGGTGAAGATCGTCGCGCCGCTCTTCTGCGGCTCGAGGTCGAGGGTCCGACACGAAAGGACGTCGAGCGCCTCGGCGACGAAGGCGGGCCGAGCGAGCTCCTCGGTCGGAGGTGGTGCGGGATGCGCGGTGGTGGAGAGGACGAGGGACGCGAGGAACGCGAGCAAGGGGGGACTCCTGAGCGGCGATGGGGTCCGAGCCGCGGCAAGCAACGGCGATTCCACCGCGTCGACGCGTCGAGCGCAGGCCCAAAGCCCGAGATTCCACGGCGCCTCGTGCGAACCCGCGCGCCCGTGTGCGATCGAGCACGCGAACGTATCAGCGCTTCCCGCTCGGCGGAACGCGCAGCTCCGGCGCGCTCTCGAAGCCGGGCGTCGTGTCGCGCAGCAGGAGGAACGTCCCGTCGCCCTCCACCACCACGTTCGGCTCCTCGACTCGGAAGTTCGCCGCGGTCGGCCACGCGCCCTGCTGCGCGCGCACGGTCGCGGCCCGGAGCGCGATGCGCGCGAGCTTCGTGCGGGCGTCGAAGCGATGGAACTCCATCAGCTGGTTGTCGACGTTCGGCGTGAGCAGCGTCGCGAGCACTCCGCGCGAGCGCACGCGGCGCGCGAGCGACTCGCGGTCGACGACCTGCGCGAGCTCGGTGACCGACAACTTCGCGTGCGCCTCGAGCTCCGCCATCACGTCTCGATAGCCGCGCACTTCGTCCTCGAGCATCAGGCCGGTGTAGAGCACGCCCACGGGGACCGCGAAGGGCCCGATGTCGCCGGGCAGGATCGAACCCTCACGACCGGCGAGGCCGATCATGCCGAAGCCGAAGGCCTGCTCCAGTCGGAGCGCGCGCTGCACGAGCTCGCCCGAGATGACGAGCGGCTCGAACGGGAACGCCGCGAGCTCGTCCACGGACACGTTCCCCTCCGCGAGGACGTGCGCGAGCGTGCGGACGCCGAGCTCCTGCGTCACGCCCGCCAGCGCGACCGAGATGAGCACCGGCGTGCCGACGAGGTGCCGCGCGAGCGCGAAGAGCGCGCGCACGTCCTCCAACGCGCCGTGCACGTCGCCGTTCGCGGCACGGACGCGGGCTTCGATCGCGAAGGCGCGCGTGAGGTCGATCAGCGGGTACACGCGCGGCGCGGGCACGATCTCCTCGGCGTCCGTCGACTCGAACCGACAGTACGGGAGCTTCGTCGCCGCGCGCGCGGCCTCGATCGCGGACGACCAGCTCGCGAGCGCCTGGACGAGCTTCGGATCGTGCGGATCGAGCGTCCCGTCCGGGTCGAGCGCGTCGCTCCAATCGTCGACGGACACGCCGTCGTCCGGAGCGACGACCGCGGCGGAGCGCGTGTAGATCGGCGCGGCGTTCAGCTCCTCGCGCATCGGCTCCGCGCTCTCGCGGTAGGCGATGCGGCCCGCTTCGTTCGCGAGCAACGTCGCCTCGAGACGGCCGCGCTGCTCGAGCCCCCACAACACGGCCGACTCGAACGCGAGGCACGCGACGAACGCGAAGAGGAGCGGGTAGACGGGCTTGTTCGCCGCGCGCGAACGCAGGACGAGCACGCCGGCGACGTGCGCCGAGAGCAGCGCGACGCCGAGAATCCACGCGGCGTTGCCGATGCCGACGTCGAAGCGCAAGGCGACCCCCATCCAAGCGACGTACGCGTGGACGAGGAAGAACGGCACGACGCCGAGCGCGCTCCACGCGACGCGCGCGAGACGCGATTCCGTCCGCGCGGCGCGTGCGAAACCGACGGCGGCGGCGAGCAGCGAGACGACGAGTTGGAGGACGGCGACGAGGAGGGCGGCCATGGTCATCGGCTCACGTGGAAAGAGGAAAGGGACGCTCCGTTCGACGGAATCGGCGCGAGACGGATGACGCTCGCCGAGCTCAGGACGCGCGCCATGCGCGCGGCCTCCGTGGAGTCGAAACCGAGCGCCTCGAGCTCGCTCGGCGCGACGACGCGCGGAGGAGCACCGCTCGGCGCGTCGAGCACCGGCAGCGTGACTCGCACCGAGAGCGCCGCGAAGAGCGCCGCGGCGCACGCGGCGAGCCACGCGCGCTTCTCGCCGAGGCGCGCACGCTCGATCCCGCGCACGAGGCGCGCGCGCGCCTCCGCGGTCGGCACCACGCGCTCGCGCGCGAGCAGCCGTCGTTCGAGGGCGTCGAGCCCGTCGTCCCGTTCATCGTTCATCGCGTTCCTCCGAGCGCAGCGCGCAACTTCTCGAGCGCGTACCGGTACCGGCTCGCGGCCGTGTTCGCGGGGATGCCGAGCACGAGGCCGATCTCCTCGAACGTCAGCTCCCCCTCCGTCTTGAGCGCGAGCACCTCGCGCTGATCCTCGGGCAATCGCGCGAGCGCCACCTCGAGCTCTGGGTCGCGCTCGACGACTTCGTGTTCGCTCGCGAGGAGCTCGACGTCGACGGGAGCGTGCTCCGCGCGCCGCTCCCGCACGCGCACCGCGACGCGCCGGAGCGCCGTCCGCAAATACGCCCGCACCTCACGCACCCCGACGAGCTCGCTCCGCTGCCGATGCAGCCCGAGAAACGTCTCGTGCACCGCATCCTCCGCATCCGGCACCGACCGCGTGATCGCGCGCGCCGCCGCGAGCATCCACCCCGCATGGCGGTCGTAGAGCTCACCGAACGCCGCCGAGGACCCCTCGGCCAACGCCCGTCGCGCACGCATCGAATCCTCAGTCATGGGGGAGCACCACCCAGGGCACCCCCCCGGCGCCCTTCGTCTACCAAACCCCCCTTTCTCCCTCTCCTCTCTCCAATAGAACTCCGGGGAGTCGCGGACAAGTTCCTCCGGTCGACTCCCCGGAGTCTGGGATGCGGAGCACCCACATGTGCGCCTTTGCGCCCAGTCTCCGCCGCCGCCCATCTGCCTTTGCGCTCCCGACCGCCCCCGCCCCCCTTGCCGTGCCCCCACCCCCGAGGCGACGCTGCGCACCATGCCGTACGCCTGGTCGATCCCCCTCGCCCTCTTCACCCTCCCGTTCCCCGGCGACCCCCGCGGCCTCCAGAAAACCACCCCCGCCGCAACCCCCGGCTACACCCTCCTCGCCCCGCTCAACTCGAAGTCGATCCACCTCGTCGACGCGAAAGGCGAGCTCGCCCACACCTGGAACACCGCCTACCCGCCCGGCGGCGTGACGCGCCTCCTCCCGAACGGCCACCTCCTCCGCTCCGCCCAACTCCCCGACCCGCCGCGCTTCCACGGCGGCGGCATCGCCGGCCGCATCGAGGAGCTCGACTGGGACGGCAACGTCGTGTGGTCCTACGAGCTCGCGACCCAAGAGCGCATCCTCCACCACGACTTCGATGTGCTCCCGAACGGCCACCTCCTCTGCATCGCGTGGGAGTACCACTCGCCGGACGAAGTGCGCTCGCGCGGCCGCGCCGCGAAGTTCGTGCACGAGGAGGGGCTCTGGAGCGACGTCCTCCTCGAGATCGCGCCGAAGCAGCCGAACGGCGGCGACGTCGTGTGGTCGTGGCGGAGCTGGGATCACCTCGTCCAGGACGTCGACCCGAAGGCGCCGCACTACGGCGTGATCGCCGACTCCCCGGGCCGCATCGACCTGAACGCGGACCACCGCTATCTGCCGGCGGAGGAGACCGACGAGGACCGCGCGAAGCGCGAGGCGCTCGAACGCCAGATGCGCGGGCTCGGCTACGTCGGCGGCGGCGACCCCGACGCCGACGACGCGAAGCCGCGGCGCGCAGCGCCGGCGAAGGACGGCAAGGACGGCGACAAGCGCGACGGCGATCACGCGAGCGACGGCAAGGACTCGCCCGACGCCGCGCGCTCGAACGACGCCAAGCACGCAGGCGACGGAGCCGGCGCTCCGCCGCAGGTGCCCGCCGGCTCGACGCCGCCGCCCGCGAAGGACGGCGCTGCGCCGAAGAAGAAGAGCCCCGTCGAGGCCGATTGGCTGCACATGAACGCGGTCTCGTACCTGCCCGAGCACGACCTCCTGCTCGTCAGCACGCCGCACCTTTCCGAGCTCTGGGTGATCGATCACTCGACCACGACCGCGCAGGCGGCGACGGAGAGCGGCGGTCGTTGGAACCACGGCGGCGCGCTGCTCTACCGCTACGGGAACGCGCAGAACTACGGCCGCGGCGACGCGTCGTCGCGCACGCTCTACTACCAGCACAACCCGACGTGGCTGCGCACGGAGAACCCGAACGAACTGCGCGTGCTCGTCTTCGACAACGGCTCGAAGCGGCCGGGGAAGGAGTTCTCGCGCGTCGCCGAGCTCGTGCTCCCGTTCGACCCGAAGCGAGGCTTCGTGCGCGAACCCGATCAGCCCTTCGGCCCGAAGGAGCTCGCGTGGAGCTACTCCGACCCCGAGCACTTCTTCTCCGCGTTCATCTCGGGCGCGGAACGGCTCGCGAACGGCAACACGCTCGTGTGCGAGGGCGCGAAGGGTCGCGTGTTCGAGGTGACGCGCGAAGGCGAGGTCCTGTGGGACTACTGGAGCCCGCTCGGCGGCGACGTCGAGCCCTCGAAGCACGGCGGAAAAGCCCCGCCGAACGCGCTCTTCCGCGCGACGCACGTGCCCGCGGACCATCCGGGGTTGCGCGGGAAGCTCTGATCGGGCGCGCTTCGCAGACCTGCGGTCGAGCGAGGGGGTCGTGCCTCGTCTTCGCGAGGCTCGACCCTCGTCGTCGGAACACGTACAGTCTGTTCCGTGGACGAAATCGCACGTGTGCTCGAGCAGCTCGCCGACTGCGTTCAGCGCGGAGCCTGGGCGAGCGTCGAGACCGAGCGCCTCGAAATCAAGCCCGTCCCCGCCACCGGCCATGCGTGGGACTCGATCCGTCAAACCGTCTGCGCCTTCCTCAACACGAACGGCGGTGTGATCGTCCTCGGCGTGAAGGACGAGAAGAGCAAGACCGAACGTGGACAGGAGCGCCGCTACACGTTCACGCCGTGGACCGAGCATCAGACGCGCAATCTCGCGGACATGCGCACGGCGTTCCGGACGGTCCGGCAAGCCGCACTCGACGTGAGTGAGTTCTTGCGCGAGGAAATCCGCCCCTTCCTGAACGGCCACGTCGCGATCCTGCGCGTCAGCGCGCTTCCAGGCCATCAGAAATACTGCACGTACGACGGCAAGGCCTACCGCCGGTTCGCCGATGCAGACGGCGAGATTCCGTCCGCCGAATTGAACGCCCAGGAAGAGCGCAAGAAGGAGATGGAGCACCAGCTCGAGCTCCAACCGCTGCCCGGAGTCGGCCTGGAGACGCTCAGCCTCGAACGGATCAATCAACTCATCCTCCTCATCAACGAAGGTCAGTCGCGCCCGATCGAGACGATCAAGGCGACCCTCGAGGACGCGGCTCCCTTCCTCGAACGTCGGCGCTTCGTCACGCGTGACGGCCGCGTGACGATCCTCGGGGCCCTCGTCTGCGCCTTGCATCCTGAGGAGCACCTTCTCTTTCGCAGTCAGGTGGATGCCTTCGTCGACGTCCCGAACGTCGTCGCGCAGGACAAGAAGACGTTCCGCGACAACATCCTCCAGTTGATGGAGTCGGCTCGGGCTTGGACGCTCCGGAACATCTACACCGGCGTCTCTCACGAAAGATCGGGGACGCGCGTCTCGGAGTACCCCGAATCGTTGATCCGCGAGTCGATCAACAACGCGCTCGCGCACCGCGACTACGCGATCGAACGCCCCGTCCAAGTGAGCGTGAGGCCGCGCGAGCTCCTCTCGATTCGGAATCCAGGCAAGCTCCCCGACGATCTCGTGCTCGAAGCGCCGCCCGGGCACCGCATTCCGCTGCTTCGCATCTTCGCCAATCCGCGTGCGAGGAACCCGCGACTCGCCGACGTGCTCAAACTGCACGACCGGTGGGAGGGGAAGGGCATCGGCATGTCGGAGCTCGTTCAGTTCGCCCTCGCGAACGAAATCGACGTTCCCTACTACGTCTTCCACTCGGCGGACGAGCTTTCACTCTGCATCCCGACGGGCTCCGTGCTCGACGAAGGCGTGCAAGCCTGGTTCGAGCTGTTCGACGGCTTCATCGACCAGCGGAGGGGCGGACGGCCGCTCACGCACGAACACCTCGTCGTGCTCGCCTACCTGCTCAAGAGCGAACGCCTCAACCGGCAAGGTCGGCACACGCTGGCCTTGACCAAGAGCAACAACCACTTCGAGGTCCTCGACGATTTGACTCGTGCCGGGCTCGTCGAGCTGCACGACCGGAGCGAACGCTTCAAGGAAGCCCACGTCGTGTGCCGCGAGCTCGCCGAGGACGGCTGCTTCGATGAGCTGCGCTCCGCTTTCGGCACCGCGGTGGAACAACTCGACGACCTGACGATCGGCGTCCTCGAGATGATCGGCCTCGCTCAGCGTCACTCGAAAGCCGGCGGCCTCAACGCCAAGCAAGTCAGTCGTCTTCTCGGCCCGCGACGTCCCGATGAACTGGCCAAGCGCGGCGAGGAGGAGTTCTACCGCGCCATCCGGTATCGCGTGGAGCGCCGCGCACCCGACAAGAAATCGATCGACCTGACCGCGGACCGATGGCACTCCTCTCCGGAAGCCATGCTCGAGATCCACGGCCCCGCGAGTCGCCCCCTGTTCCGTTGGAACCGGAAGTTCCAGGCCGGCCTGTTCCGCTGACCTTCCTGCCTGCATCCACGCGGGACGCCGCGCAATCGTCTGGCGGGACGTCGCACGCCCCGTACAATCCGCCGCATGGGTCGCCAGTGGCTGCAGAAGAAGCGCGAGATCAACGCCGGCAAGCGCGCGAAGATCACGTCGAAGCTCGTCCGTGAAATCACGATCGCCGCGAAGATGGGAGAGCCGAATCCGGCCTTCAACCCGCGCCTCGCCGTCGCGATCGAGGCCGCGCGCAAGCAGTCGGTCTCGAACGACGTCATCACGCGCGCGATCAAGAAGGGCAGCGGCGAGGGCGGCGATTCCGCGCAGTTCGAGCTCGTCACGTTCGAAGGCATGTCGCCGCAGAACGTGCCCGTGATCGTCGAGTGCCTCACCGACAACCGGAACCGCACCGCGCCCGACATGCGAAACCTGTTCAAGGACGGGCGGTTCGGCGCCAAGGTCATGTTCTTCTTCGACCACGTCGGCCTGATCGAGGCGACGCACGAGAAGGCGGGTCAGGACCTCGAGACCGTCGCGATCGAGGCCGGCGCGCAGGACGTCGAGCCGCTCGAGGACGCGGGTGAGGAGAAGAGCGGCGGGCGCTTCTACACCTCGCCCACCGACCTCGACAACGTGACGAAGGCGCTGCGCGACGCGGGTTGGTCCGTGACGCAGTCCGAGATGGGCTACCGTCCGAAGGAGAAGGCGCAGCTCGCGCCCGAGTTCCGCGCCGCGCACGAGGACTTCCTCGTGACGATCGACGACCACGACGACTGCCACCGCATCTACACGGCGTGACCCGCGCGCCGGTTCGCGGCCCTCGCTCACCGGGGACCTCGAACCCGCTCGCGGCCGGAGCCGGCTTCGCCGCGCGCCGCGGGCAGGCCGGACCCGCTCCGAACGCCCGTGCCGCCGGGGTTTTCCTGCAACGCTCCAACCGTTCGTCGACGTGGACGGTGCGTGAAGTCGATCGTCTTCGCCTGGATGCTGCGGACGGGGCACGCTCCCTCGATTGATGCCCTCCGGAGCCCCGGCTACGCTTTGGACGTGGGGACGCTCGTGCTGAGCCCCCCGCGCAAGAAGCGCCGCGTGGCCCCGTCTCCGTCCGAGCCTTCCGAGTCGAACACGGATCCGGCGAATTGGGCCGCGGACCTCGCCTTGGTCCGCGCGGCCCTGCGCGGCGACGCGCAGGCGCGGGAGGAGCTCTCGACCCGGCTCCAGATCCTCGGGCGCGTCCTCCACGTGATCAACGCGCAGCACGGCGGAGCGCTCGACTCGGACGAGCTCGCGGACGTCGCGCAGGACGTCGCGCTGATCGTGTGGCGCAAGCTCGACACGTTCCAGGCGATCTCGAGTCTCGAGACGTGGGCGTACGGCATCGCGAGCCTCGAGTTCATGAACGCGCTGCGGCGAAAGCTCCGTGCGCCCGTGCCGATCGGCGACCTCCTGTCCGACGATCCGATCGACGAGTCGGCCCCGAACGGTCCGGAGGCGTTCGCCGACGCCTGCGACGCGCTCGAGGCGCTCGGCGGTCTCGCTCCCGAGGAGCGCCGCATCGTCGAGCGCCGCGCGGTGCGCGACGAGGAGTTCGAGCAGATCGCCGCGACGGAACGGCTCTCGATCCCGGCGGTGAAGGCACGCTACTACCGCGCACTCGAGCGCCTGCGGAGCAAATTCTCGAGCGGCCGTGCTTCCCCGGGCCGCGGAGGAGTGGAGTGACGATGAACCACGATTCGCACCACGACGCGCTCCACGAGCGCTGGCTCGCCACGGGCGAGGACGCGGAGGCCGACCAACTCGCGCGGACCTGCCCCGTCTGCAAGGAACGCCGCGACGCCCTGCTCGCGGTCGAGGCCCGTGTCCGCCAAGCCCATCACGTGCGCGAGCAGGTCCTGCGCGAAGCCCAGCGCACGCCCGCACCGGAGCTCGAGGCCGTCGTCCGCGACGCGCTCGCTTCCGAAGCAGCGCGCACGCGCCGAGGACCGCGCCGCTTCTCCGGGATGCACTGGCTGCTCGCCGTCGCGGCGCTCGTCCTGGTCGCGTTCGGCCTGCGGTGGGCGTTCCAAACCACGCCGAGCGCGACGATGCTCGGCGAGCACGACGTCGCGCTCGTCGCTCCGCTCGAAGGCGCCGCGTGGACCGGCACCTTCACGTGGAACCGCGCGCCGGCACCGACCGAGGAGTTCGTCCTCACCATCGAGGTTCTCGACGAGCCGAGCGGCGCGTGGCGGGAGCTCGACACGAAGCGGGTACGATCGACGTCGTGGACCGCTTCGGCGAAGGAGCTCGAGACCTGGCGCACCCGTCGCGTGCGCTGGAGCCTCTCCGTGCTCGAGGGCCAAAACCTCGTCTTCCACAGCGAGCCCGTCGAGCTCTCGCGCTGACGATCCTGCTGCTCCTCGCGCCGCTCGCGAGCGCGCAGTTGCAGGACGAGCTCGAGCGCTGGAACGGCCGGTACGCCGCGGCGCGGGAGCGTCCGGAAGACCTCGACGCGTTCGTCCGCGAGCTCGACGAGTTCACGCGAGCCCCGGACGCCCCGCTCGAGCTGAAGCGGATCCTCTCGCAGGCGGCGCAGGAGAACCTCGGCCTCAGCGCCGATTCTCCCGCCGACGTCGAGGCCTTCGAGCGCCGAGCCGAGCTCGCGCTGCGAGCTGCTCGCGCCGCGCGCGAGCGGCGGACGGAGCTCTGGGTCGAAGGCGTCGTCGCGCGCGCGCGGCTCGAGCGCGGCGATGCACGCGGAGCGCTCGGCGCCCTGACCCCCACGCCCGACGACGCGGCGAACGCGGGACCGGAGCTCGTCGAGGTGTGGATCGCGACGGCGGAGGCGCAGCAGAGGCTCGGCGACCTCGGCAGCAGTGTCGCCGCGTGGGAGCGCGCCGCCGAGCTTTCCGGACGCGCGCTCGGCGTGGCGGTCGCGACGGAGGACGCGGCCTCGTCCGTGCCGAGCGCGCTCCCGAGCGATCTGCGCGAGTACTACGTCTCCGCGCGGCTCGCTGCGTTGGAGGCCCTCTACCTCGCGTGGACGGCGCGCGGCGTGCCCGATCGCGCGGCGCGCGCGCTCGCGGAGTACGACGCGATGGACGCGTTCGTCGCGCGTGAAGGACCAGAGCGCGCGACGTTCGGTTTCCAGCGGCTCCAGCTCGCGCTCGCCTATCGCCTGACGGTCGAGGACCCCGAAGGCGCGCTCGCGGTGCTGGACGAGCTCCGCGCGCTCCGCGACGCGCCGCCCGAGGCCGAGCTGCTCCAGCGCTTCGGGCGCGCGCTCGTCACCGCGCGCCGCCTCGCGCCGGGAGTCGGCGTTCCCGAGGGTCTCCCTGAGGAACTCGACGCGCTCGCCGCGGATGAACGCCTCGCGCCCGACCAGAGAGGCCAGCTCCGACTCGCCGCGGTGAAGCTCGCGCTGCGCGTCGGCGCTTTCGCGCATGCAGAGCTCGAACGGCGCGAGCTCGAGACGCTCGTCGGCGCGGGCGCGCTCGCGAGCAGCGCGTGGGGCACCTCGCCGGCCGACCTCGCCGCCCTTGCGGTGCAGATCGCGCTCGCGCGGCGCGCGGAGCCGAGCGAACTCGGAGCCGCGATCGATCGCCTGCGCACGACGCAGTCCGCCGCGATCGAGGCCGAACTCGCGCTGCCGGCGCCCGCCGGCGGGACCGGACGGCTCTATTGGCCCGCCGCGCGCGAGCGGCTCGCGACGTGCATCGAAGCGGAACTCGCGCTCGGCGCGACCGTGCCCTCCGAGGCCGCGCTCCGCGCCGAGTCGGCGGAGGAGCGCGCCTACGGCGTCGTGCTCGCCGACGAACGCCTCGGCTCGTTCGTGCGCAACGCGCGCGTCGGCGAGATCACGCTCGCGGACGTGCGCCGGGAGCTGCTCGGGGACGGCGCGGTGCTCCTCGCCTGGGTCGCCGCGCCCGAACGTTCGCACGTCTTCCTCGTCGGGAAGGAGCACGTGCTCCACGCGACGCTCGCGCCGCGCGGGGTGCTCCTCGAGGGCGCGCGCGCGCTCGGCCGCGCGACGAGCCCGCCGCGCGGCGACGGACGCGACGAGGCGCGCAGGGCCGAGCTGGACGAGGCGGCCCGCCGCTTCGCCGAGCTCGCGCTGCCCGCCGCTTTCCTGAGCGAACTGGCGGCGGCGCGTGGTGTGTACGTCACCGGCATCGACCTCTTCGGCGCGCCGACGCTCGAGCTCCTGCCGTTCGGCGGCTCGCGCGTCGGGCTCGCGCTCGCGCTCGCGTACCTCCCGTCCGCGTCGATGGGCGTGGCGCTCGCGCGCGCTTCGTGCGCGTTCCGCGCCGCGCCGGGCGCGCGGGATCTCGCCGTCGTCGCGGACCCCGATTTCGCCGCGGCGCGCGCGCGCTACGGCCGCGAGTTCCCCGCGCTGGAGCTCGGCTCCGACGCGGAGGAAGCGCTCGAAGCGTGCTCACCGGGGGGAGTCGTGTTCCTCGAGCGCGACGCGGCGAGCCTCGACTCCCTGCGCTCGGGCGCGGTGCTCGACTCCGCGATGACCCTCGTGTTCACACACGGAGTGCGCGACACGTCGCGCGCGTACTCGACGGGGCTCGCGCTCGCGGCGCGGGACGGCGCGCCGTGCGCACTGTTCGGCGACGACGTCCTGCGGCTGGGGCGTGCGCCGCGCTGCGTCGTGCTCTTCGTCTGCAACGCCGGCGTCGGGCCCGCGCGCGTCGGCGACGACACGCAGCTCGATCTCGGCGGTGCGTTCCTCGCGTGCGGCTCGCTCGTCTCCGTGCAGAGCACGAGCGACCTCGCCTTCGAGGGGCTGCGCGAACTCGCGCCGGGTTTCGCGCGCGACGTGCTCCAGCGCGGCACGTCGCCCGCCGAGGCGTTGCGTGCGGCGCGGGCCGAGCTCGCGCGCGCTCCTCGGTGGAGCCATCCGTTCTTCCACTCGACGCTCTCGGCGCACGGGATCGCGCTCGCGCGCCTCCCCGGAACGCCCGTCGCGGCGCACGCACCGGCGACGCGCGCGCGGAAGACGAGCCCGCCGGCCTGGACCTGGTGGGTCCTCGGGCCGGCGGGCCTGGTCGTCGCGCTCTTCCTGGTTCGACGGCGCGCGCGCTCGACTTGACGAGTCGCGCGGCCGGGCGATCAGGGCTCGATGTCCGTGTTCAGCACGGGGATTCCGGGCGACGGCGGCAACTGGCCGGAGGGCGGCGGCGGCAACTTGCGCTTCATCTTGAAGATCGGGAACGGGATCGGACGCGACGGACACGTGCCCTGAGGCTCGAGCGTGACGTTGTAGGCCTGATCCGGCTGCTCCAGGTCGGCCGAGACGAAGAACCACCCGTCGTCCGCCGTGGCGCAGTACGAAGCCGGGTCGAAGTTCACGTAGCCGATCCACGACGCGCCCGCCGCCGTGATCGACGCCTCCAGCGTCTGCGGGTGGATGGTCGCCGTCACCACGCGCGCCTCGATCCAATAGCGGTCCTGCAGCGCCGGCGAGATCGACTGGAAGCGCTCACCCGAGCCGAAGTCGAGCTTCGCGCCGAGAGGGAACTTGGGCTTGAACGAAAGCGGCCAACCGATGCCCGTGGGGAGCGGGTAGACGTAGTTGCTCTCCTTCGTGAGCGTCCCCGTGGCCGAATCCTGGTGCCACGTGATCAGGTTGACGTGCGTGTAGCCCGTGCCTTCGCCGACCATGTTCGTCAGGTTCACGCCCACCGAGAACATCCGAACGGCGCTCGTCTGATTGCTCTCCTCGGACTGGAACTTGTGCAGGCACTGGTAGACCTCGGTGCCGTAGAGCATCGGGACCGGGAACGGCGGCGGTTGCCCGCGCAGCAGGCACAGGGCGGTGCTTTGCACCGGCACGAGCAGGTCGGGGTAACCGTCTCCGGTGAGGTCGGCGAACGCGGGGCGAGCCTGGTTTCCCGCGGGCATCGGCTGCATCAACCCTCCGAGACCGATCCGCTCCGAAGCGTCCGCGCTGAAGTAGTTCCCGCCGGGAATCGACGCCGGCGACGTGTTGAGGAAGAAGCGCGGACCGAAGTTGCTCTGGTCGAAGGTGACGAGGTCGAGGTCGTCGTCCGTCGTCGGCTCGACGCCGCCGCCCACCTCCGTCGCGTTCCCGCGCACGTCGGCGCTGGCGATCCCGAACACGCTCGTTCCGGCCCACGCGTCCGTGAGGTCCGTCGTGCGCACGAGCGGCGTGCTCGTCGAACCGTCGTACTCGAAGACGAGGAGCTCCTGCGTGCCCGTGCTGCCCTTCTTCCGCACCCAGGCGAGCGAGTCGAGCTCGGCGCCGTTCGGACGCATCCGCGTGATCGCATCGCCGCGCGGGCCGGTGTTCGCGCTCGTCCAGAGCACGCTGCCGTCGAACTGGCGCAGCTCGACGCCCGCGTAGGTCAGGAGCGCGAGCTCGAGCGCACCCCCTCCGTTCCAGTCGAGCAGCACGATTTCGCCGGTCGAGCTCGGGAGCGTGACGCTCGTCGTCGTGGGCGAGCCCGTCGCGACGCCCAGTCGCACGAGCAGCTTCTTCTGGTCGCTCCCGATGCCGACGTAGTCCAGCAGGCCGTCCGCGTTCACGTCGCCGACACGCACGACGCGCGCGCCGACCCAGAGGCCGGCCTCGATCACCGTGACGACCGGAGCGTCGCACCCGGCCTGGACGTCGAGGAGCTGGAGCCCCTGCGCGTTCACGAACGCGAGGTCGGCGTTGACCGCGCCGACGGCGCGGGGCTTCCGATCGAAGTCGCTCACGGAGAGCGGCTGGGTGAAGGCGTAGGTCCAGCCCGCCGAATCGGGGTCGATCACGAGCGTCGGCTGGTTCCCGATCATCAGGAACACGTCGAGGACGCCGTCGCCGGTGAAGTCGGCCGAGACGGTTCGCGCGGCGTTGCCGTTGACGTTGGTCGGCCAGGCGATCGGCTCGTCGGGGACGAAGCTCGTGAACGTCTGCGCGACCGCCGGAGCGGCGAGGACGAAGGGAAGGAGGAACCGATGTGCGTCGATCTGCATGAAACCGCCTCGAGAGCCAGGACCGTGTTGGAGGGATGCACCCACCGAGAGGAACCGGGAGGGGCGCATTTCGACCGCCCGCAGGAGGTCGAGGGAAGCCGCAGCGCACCTCCCTCGTTTCGGGGACCGCCATCCGTTGCACGATTTCGGATCCCCGCGTGCGATCGAGTTGCGGTGAACCCGGGCACGGCCGGAGCGCCCGTTCCCCCGCTGGAAGCGTAGCGGAGGTCCAACTGGGGCGCAGCAGGCCGGGCGACGCTGCGCACACCGGGGGCCGGCGCTCCCAGGTCGTGTACGATCCGCGGCGAGCGCGACCCCGGCGGGCGCGGTCCCGACCCCCGCCGACCGAGCCGCCGAGGAACCGACCGCGATGACCCTGCACCGCACCGTCACGAAGGAGCTGCTCGAGAAGTACGCGACCTCCGCGCCGCGCTACACCTCCTACCCGACCGCCGTCGACTGGTCGAAGGACTTCGACGCGTCGCGCTACCCGGAGCTGCTCCGCAAGGCCGCGGCGAGCGACGAGCCGCTCTCCGTCTACGTGCACCTCCCCTACTGCGCCGAGCTCTGCCTCTACTGCGGCTGCAACGTCGTGATCTCGCGCAACGAGGGGCGCATGCAGGCCTACGTCGACCGCCTCGTGCGCGAGTTCGCCTTCGTCAAGGAGAGCGGGATCGGCCGGCGCCCCGTGCGCCAGTACCACTGGGGCGGCGGCACGCCGACGCAGCTCCCGTTGAAGGAGATGGCGCGCGTGCAGGCCGCGTTCGAGGACGCGTTCCACCTCGCGCCCGACGCGGAGGTCGCGATCGAGGTCGACCCGCGCGTCACGACGACCGAGCAGATCGAGTGGCTCGCGAAGCACGGGTGGAACCGCGTCTCGATGGGCGTGCAGGACTTCGACCCGAACGTGCAGGAAGCCGTCAAGCGCGTGCAGAGCGAGGCGCAGACGCGCGCCGTGATCGACGCCGCGCGCGCGAACGGCATCCAGTCGATCAACATCGACCTGATCTACGGGCTCCCGCTCCAGACCGCGAAGAGCTTCGAGGAAACGGTCGACCGCGTGCTCGCGATCCGGCCCGAACGCGTCGCGCTGTTCCACTACGCGCACGTGCCGTGGCTCAAGAAGCACCAGACCGCGATGGAGGTCGGCGAAGCGCCCTCGACCGACGTCAAGTTCGCGATCTTCACGCGCTCCGTCGAGCAGTTCCGCGCCGCCGGGTACGTGTACATCGGGCTCGACCACTTCGCGCTGCCCGACGACGAGCTCGCGGTCGCGCTGCGCGCGGGCAAGCTCCAGCGCAACTTCATGGGCTACACGACGCGCCGCGGCGGCGACATGGTGTCGCTCGGCGTGTCGAGCATCGGCGACGTCGCGGGCTGCTACGTGCAGAACGCGCACAAGGAGGCGGAGTACCTCGCCTCCGTCGACGAGAAGCGCCATGCGGCGTTCCGCGGGCACGAGCTCAGCGCGGACGACAAGCTGCGCCGCGACGTGATCCTCGGTTTGATGTGCAACGGCGTCCTCTGGAAGAAGGACATCGAGCGCGCGCACGGCGTCGTGTTCGACACGGTCTTCGCGAGCGAGCTCGCGCAGCTCGCGCCCCTCGCGGAGGACGGGCTCGTCGAGCTCCGCCCCGACTGCCTGCGTCTGACCGAGATCGGCCAGACGTTCATGCGCAACGTGGCACTGCCGTTCGACCGCTACTTCGCGGCGCGCAAGAGCCGCGGCGACGAGTCGAAGACGACGTTCTCGAAGACGCTGTAGCGCGCCGCGCCGCGCAACGCTCCGGCCGCCGCCGCTCATGCCTCCGCGCCGCGCGCGGCGCCCGTCGCTGCACCGGCCGAGCAGCGCGCAACGCTCCGGCCGCCGCCGCGAGCGCGTGGGAACGGTGCTCTCCGGTGCTCGATTCCGTTTCGTGTGCGAGACTCCAGGTCGTGCCTCCCTCCCACGGCCTCCTTCCCCGAGCTTGGACCATGCACCCTCGCATCACGACGCTCCCCGCTCTCGCGCTCACGCTCGCAGCCTCGGTTTCGGCGCAGACGACCGTGCGCCAGAGCACGGGCTCCGGCGGAGAGGAGGGCAACCACCACAGCCGTCATGCGACGCTGTCCGCGGACGGACGCTGGATCGCGTTCGACAGCGAGGCGACGACGTTCGCGCCGTCCGACACGAACGCAGCGACCGACGTGTTCCTCCACGATCGCCGCAACGGCACGACGAGCTGCCTGAGCCTCGGCCTCGGCGGCGCTCCGGGCGACGATCACTCGACGTTGCCGAGCCTCTCCGCCGACGGACGCTTCGTCGCGTTCCAGAGCTTCGCCTCGGACCTCGTCGCGGGCGACACGAACGGAGCGTCCGACGTGTTCGTGCGCGACGTCCAGCTCGGGACGACCGAGCGCGTCAGCGTCGGCACGGGCGGAGCGCAGTCCATCGGAGGCGCCGTCGCGGCCTCGATCTCCGCCGACGGACGGTTCGTCGCGTTCACGAGCACGGCGAGCGACCTCGTTCCCGGCGACACGAACACCTTCTCGGATGTCTTCCTGCGCGACCGTCTCCTCGGGACGACCGAGCGCGTCAGCGTCGGCGCCGGCGGCCTCCAGGCGAACGACTTCTCCGCGGGTCCGTCGATCTCGGGCGACGGGCGCTTCGTCGCGTTCTACTCCGCCGCGAGCAACCTCGTGGCCGGCGACACGAACGCGCGCTACGACGTGTTCGTGCGCGACCGCGTGACCGCGACCACGCTTCGCGCGAGCGTGGGCCCGGGCGGTGTGGAGCCGCTGGACCACTGCTTCGACTGCGCGCTCTCCGCCGACGGACGCTTCGTCGCGTTCCGCTCGCCCGCGACGAACTTGATCGCGAGCGACACGAACCCGCTCGAGGACGTGTTCGTGCGCGACCTCGCCGCCGGCGTGACGGAGATCGTCGACGTCGACGACGCCGGCCTGCAGTCGACCGGCTTCGCGCGCCTGCCGTCGATCTCCGCGGACGGACGCTTCGTCACGTTCTTGAGCTCCGCGAGCGGCCTCGTCCTCGGGGACACGAACGGTCTCTCGGACATCTTCGTGCGCGATCGTCTGACCAGCACGACGGTGCGCGCGAGCGTGAGCTCGACGAACGCGCAGGGCGACAACGGCTGCGACACGTCGTCGATCACGCCCGACGGCCGCTACGTGCTCTTCAGCACGCTCGCGTCGAACCTCGGGCCCTGGGACACGAACGCGCGGTGGGACGTGTACCTGCGCGACCGAAGCGTCGCCGCGCCGATCACGTTCTGCCCCGACGACGGCTACGTGCAGGCGTGCCCGTGCGGGAACTCCGGCGGCCCGGGGCGCGGCTGCGCGAACTCCGCGTTCACGTCCGGCGGACGGCTCACGGCGTCCGGCGATGCGTACGTCTTCACCGACACGCTCGTGCTCGACGCATCGAACCTCACCGGCGCGTTCTGCATCTTCTTCCAGGGAGACTGGGCCGTCCCGCCCGTCCCGATCGACGACGGCGTCGGTTGCGTCGGAGGCAACCTGTTCCGACTCGGCACCAAGGCCGTCGTCGGCAACACGAGCCGTTACCCCGAGGGCGGGGACACGGGCATCAGCGTGCGCGGTCACCTTCCTCCCACCGAGGTTCGCCGCTTCTACCAGTGCTTCTACCGCAACGCCGCGGCGAGCTTCTGTCCGCCGGCGACGTCGAACCGCACGAACGCGCTGATCTTCGACTGGGCCGTCCTGTAGGAGTCGGCGTGGAGCGCGCCGCGGGCCGGAGGGGGCCTGCGAGCGCGCGAATCGGTTGAAAAAACGGCCTGACTCCGTACCGGGTATCCTCGTCGGGTCCTCGGCCATGATTCGACGCGCAGCTCGTTCCCTCGCGACCGTTCTCCGCGCCGCGTTCGCGCTCCTCGTGTGCGGCGCGGGCGCGTTCGGGGCGCAGGCGCCGGAGGCCGTGCGCGAGCTCCCGGCCGCGCGGCCCGCCGACGCGGTGCTCGCGGGTCGGTTCGTGCTCGAGGGCGGCAAGCCCGCCGTCGGCGTCGCGGTCGAGCTCACGGGGTATCCGCTGCGCCCGAAGCCCGGCGTCGCGAGCGAAGCGTGGCGCAGTCCGCGCGTCGAGAGCGGCGACGACGGCCGCTTCGAGCTCGCGTTCGACGCGCCGCCGAGCCACCAGTTCACGCTCAACGTCAAAGTGCCGGGCTACGTCGGCGCGACGTGGCGTTGGAGCGCGCTCCGCTCCGGTGAGCGCGTCGAGCTCGGCGAGTTCGTGCTCCAACGCGGCGGCGCGATCTCCGGACGCATCGTCGACGCGCAGGGCCGCCCCGTGCGCGACGGATGGGCGATCTACGCGGACCGCGTCCGCACGAGCTACGGAACGCGCGGCGAGCCGGCGCGCGGGCAGGGCGCGTACGATCCGAGCGAAGGCCGTTTCCTCGTCGAGGACCTTCCGCCGGGACCGGTTCGCGTGCAGGCGTACTCGCGCATGGGCGGCTGGATCGAGGGCGCGACGCTCGACGTCGCCGCGGACGAGATCACGGAGGCGGAGCTCGTCTACGACGGCCCCGACAACACGCGGCGCATCAGCGTGCAAATCTCGACGCAGCCGTTCTACGCCGTGGGCAACGACGTGCAGGACGTGTTCCTCTCCGCGAAGGACGGCGAGCCGCGCCGTGGGAAGCGCGACTCGCGCTCGCCGGGTTGGATCACGTTCGACGACCTCGACGCGGGGCCGTACACGGTCGAGATCCGCGACCCGCGCTTCCGTCCGTGGAAGCGCGAAAACGTCGAGCCCGGCACGCCCGTCGAAGCGCGGCTCGTCGGCGCGGGCACGCTCGTGCTCGACGTGCGCGACGCCGCGACGCACGCGCCGGTGCACGTGTTCGGGCTGCGCACGCGCTTCGAGGACGGGCTCCTCCGCGGGAGCACGATCGACCTGTATCCGCCGGGCTCGAAGCCGCCCGAGGACGGACGCATCGGCGGGTTCCTCCCGATCGCGCAGACGTTCACGGTGACGGCGGAGGGCTACGCGCCGAAGGAAGTGCTCGTCGACGCATTCGATGCGCCGCAGGGCTCGAGCTCGAACGGCGCGGCGAAACCCGATCCGAGCTCAGCGAACAGTGCCCCGAGCGCGGACCCTTCCACGGAGCCCGCGCGCGTCGTCACGATCGAGCTCGACCGCGGGCTCGCGCTCGAAGGCCGGCTCGTCGAGAGCGATGGAGAGACGCCCGTCGCGTTCACCGAGGTGCAGATCGTCTCCCTCCTCGACGGCGGCGGGCTCGCCTGGTCGCCGTGGAGCGACGCGCAGACGCGCAGGACGACGACCGACGTGCGGGGACGTTTCCGCTTCGACGCGCTCGCGCCCGGCGGTTGGCGCGTGCGCGCCGTGCGTTCGCTGCTCGAGACGGCGCGCATGAACGTGACGCTCGACGTCGCGCCGGCGCAGGACGGAGCGAACGCGACGCCGAGCTCCAACGGCGCGGAGCCGACGAAGTCGAACGGGGCGAGCAGCACGACCACACCGGCGAAGACCGGTGCCTCGGGCGACACGTCCGCGTCGGCGAAGTCGACGAGCCACCCGGCTGCTCCGCAGGCGTCGAGCGCACCGAACGGCGTCTCCGCGCCGCCGAAACCGCTGCCGAGCCCGATCCCCGGCGCGCCGTCGCCGGCGCCCGCGACCGCGCTCCTCGCGAGCGCCGACGCGCCCGCCGAGATCGTGCTCGCGCTCCCCGCGCGCGGTGCGCTGCACGGACGCGTCCTCGTCGGCGACGAGCTCGACCTCGCCGGCGCGCTCGTGTGTCCGACGCCGTCGAGCGACGCCAACGAGCTGCGCAATCGCTGGAACGCGCTGCAGTCGATGAACGACCTCCCGAGCGGCTTCGAGGTCGCGAGCGACGGCACGTTCACGCTCGAGCACCTCGCCGCGGGCACGTGGCAGCTCGAACTCCTCCTTCCCGAAGCGCGCGAAGGCGGCGGCACGCTGCAGCCGCGCGGTCGCGTCCCGCTCGGCCTCGTCGAGATCGCCGCGGGCGCGCCGACGACGCGCGAGTTCGACGTGCGCACGAGCGGACCGGGCGCTCTCTCGTTCACGCTGCTCGTGCAGGGGCAAGGCGTCGAAGGCGCGGAGCTCACGCTCACCGCGCGCGGCGCGCCGTATCCGACGACGGTGCTGCGCACGAACGGCGACGGCTCCGCGGTGTCGATCCCGCTCCTGCCGGGCGACCTGACGGTCGTCGCGACGCTGCCGGGCCGGAGCTGGACGTGGACCGCGCCGGAGCTCGCGCGCGTCGCGTCGGGCCGCGTGAACGAACTCGTGCTCGAATTGCGCCTCGTCGAAGCGCCGCTCGTGCTCGTCGACGCGCGCACGAAGGCGCCGCTCGCAGAGCGCCGCTTCACGGTGACGCAGCTCGACGCGACCGCGACGGCGCCGGTGCTGCGCGCGCGCACGAACGCCGCGGGCGAAGCGACGATCGAGCTGCCGACGGGCCGCTACCGATTGCAGTGCGAGGTCGAGCCGCCGCGCGCCGGCGTCGAACCGGGCCCGCGCTTCGCACCGCTCGAGTTCGACTGGACGTCGTCGGGCCCCGACCCCGCGCGCCTCGAGCTCGTCGACGCGGCGCAGCCGAAGTGACGCACGGTCGGGCGCGCTCGGTGCGCTCCTCCACGACCCGCGGCGGAGCGCCGCATCGCGCCGAGCTCCAGTTCGACGACGGCGCGATGGAGCTCGACGCTCACGGCCGCACGACGATCTTCTCGCGCGGCACAACCTGCACGCTCTTGCGCGCGACTTCCTCTTCGCCGCGGAAGAACGCGATCACCGTCGTGTCTTCCTCGACCGCGACGACCTCGCTCTTGCCGTTCGTGAGCCGGATGACGTCGGGCAGCGCGATCGCACCGTCGAAGAACTCCATGATCTGCGTGCGTTCGCCGCGCGCGTTCAACGGCACGGCGTGGTCCGCGAGCTCGGCGCGATCGCTGAGGTCGAGCTGCACGAAGCAACGTCGCGAGACGACGAGCTCGAGGCCGTCGAGCGCTTCGTCCGCCGAAAGCTCGCGCCAGTAGACGAGGAAGAGGTCCTCGGTCGCGACCTGGAGCCCGACGCCTTCGATCGCCATCGGCTCGAAATCGAACCACCCTTCGGAGTCGGTCGTCTTCCGCGCGGCCATCGTGGGCATCCCGCTCGGGAGCTTGAATCCCGCGAACACCGGCACGCCGGCGACGCGCGCGCCCGTCTTCGTGACGACGCGACCGGCGACGCGCTTCAACCCCTTCGATCCCGAGAGGCGCACGACGAGGTCCTGCGTCCCGGCGCGCACCGAGTCGACGCGCACACGACGAAGCGACGGACGCGCGAACACGAAGAGGTCGTAGGTCTTGTCGAGCAGACCGCCGAGCTCGAAGCGCCCCTCGGCATCCGTGACGATCGGCGGCGCTTCGCGACCCCCGCGAAGGAGGTCCTCCATGGACACTTCCAACGCGACGTCGTCGCTCCCGCGCGGAAGGACGCCGAACTCCGTTGGATCCAGGAGCTGCACGGTCGCTTTGTCCACGACCGCGCCGTCTTCGTCCTCGACCCGACCGCGGATCACGAGCGGCGGCGGCCCGAGCGTCAACACGAAGGGATCGGTCGGCGGATGCAACTCGAGTTCACGGAGCTCGGGCACGGGGAGGACGGCCGGGAGATAGCCGGCGTGGATCGCGCGCAGTTCGCTGCGGTCGTCCTCGACGACCCAGGCTCCGGTCGAGTTCCGTTTCGCGCGGTTCGACTGGCCCGACGCCGTCGCGTCGAATTCGAAGCGTCCGTGCGCGTCGGTCTTCTGCGAGCGCGAGCCGAGCACGACCCAACTGTCGGGCACCGGAGCACCCTTTGGATCGACGACGACGCCGGTGACGCGCACGTGCGGCACCTCGAGCGGCTGAAGCACGAAGACGAGGTCGCGCTCGGGGTGGTCGGGGATCGGAACGGCGAGTTCGCGATGGTTCGGGGAACGCACGACGACCCGCCCGAGGACGCGCGGCGCGTCGGGGAGCTCGAAGCGGCCCTCGGCGTCGCTCTTCGTCGTCCACGACTTCTTCGCGGTGTTGTCGAGCACGATGCCGAGCTCGCGGCGCAGCGATTCGTCGGGCTCGAGCGTGATCGTGGCCCCTTCGACGGGCCGACGCGTGACGTCGAGCACGAGTCCGCCGAGCGGGTTCTCACGCGCCACGACGATCACGGGTTGCGTGCGCGTCTTCTCTCCCCACAGGTACGAGCGGATCACGGTCGTCCATCCGTCCCCTCGAGCCTCGAGGAAGAGCGTGCCGTCGAGCGGTTCCGCGTCGAACGCGCCGCTCGAGTCGGTCCGCGCGAGCTCCTTCCACGGCGCCGCGGCTCCGCTCTCGAACGCGACTCGCTCGATGGAGCTCACGACGAGCTCGCCGACGCCGACTCCGTGCGTGTCCACGACGCGACCTCGGAGTCGGGGCGCCGAAGGCACGACGGGCGACGGTGCTCCAGCGGCAGTCCGAGGCGGTGCGACCGCCGCGGTCACGGAGCTCTCCGATGCGAGCGTCGTTCCGTGAGTCGGGCCCTCGGACGCGGCGAGCAGGGCGCTTGCGCTCGCCGTCGAAGCACTCCCGGCCTCGCTCGCGGTCGTGTCGGGCTTCCGGCTCTCGAGGACGAAGTACGCGGCGACGACGAGCACGACACACGCAGCCAGGACGAGTTTCGCTTGCACGATGAGACCTCCGAGCACGACACGGGCCGCATGCTCCCCCCCCAGGACCGGAACGAGGAGACCGAGCCACTCCTCGCGCCGGCCTGCGTGCCGCGCGTCCAACTCGGCGCGGAGACGCTCGAGGCCGCGAGCGAGATGCGATTTGACGGTGTGGACGGAGAGCCCGAGTCGACGCGCGATCTCGCGCGGCGGAAGGTCCTCGTGGAAGCGCAAGTACACCGTCGTGCGATACGGCTCCTCGAGTCCGAGCAAAGCGCGAGCGAGCAGCGTCTGCAACTCGAGCCCGGCGACGACCTCGTCCGTCGAGGGTCGCAGCGCGCATGCGGCGGCGAGCTGCTCCCGACGTGCACGGCGTTGCTCGCCGCGTCCGCGCTTGCGCGCGAGATTGCGCAGCACGGCCCCCAGCCACGCGCGGACCGACGACGTCTCGCCCGGCGGATGCGCGAGCGCCGCGATCCACGTCTCCTGCACGAGGTCGTCGGCCCCGTGTGGATCGCGAACGAGGCTGCGCGCGAGCCGACGCACGAACGCGCCGTTCTCGGCGAAGAGCTCGAAGCTGCGGGCCTCCTCCACGTCGTTCACGCCGACCTGGTCCCACCGCGCGCGGATCGAATGCATGCGTTTCGGCGAATTGGAGCGCGCCCTCGGGATCCACGCGCTCGCCCTTCGGAATTTCCTTCCGAGTGCACGCCCGCAGCGCACCGGTCCACCGCACTCGACCCGCTCCCTGGGCCCCTTTTTCCAGGTCCGAGGAGCCCGGCTACGGAAGGAACGCGGTGCCTGCCGATGAAGGCGTGCTCCTCCACGCCCGCGCTCCCCCCGCGGCGGTCGACGTCGTCGCGCGCGTGTCCTGGAGCTCCACCCGAGACCACCGCCCCACATGGACGTCGCAACGCTGCTCGGCTACACGCTCGGCCTCGGCCTGATCCTCTGGTCGATGAGCCACGGCGGCGGTCTGTCCGCGCTCAAGCTCTTCGTCCACCCGCCCGCCGCGGCCGTCGTGTGCGGCGGTTCGTTCGCGGCGATCTTGATCCACTTCCCGCTCTCGGACGTGAAGGGGCTCATCAAGATCATCTTGAAGAACTTCATCAACAAGATCCCCGAGCCCACGCAGGAAATCGATCGCATCATCGAGTACGCGAACCTCGCGCGCAAAGAGGGCCTGCTCGCGCTCGAAGGCAAGTTGAAGGACGTCAGCGATCCGTTCTTCGCGAAGGGGATCCAGCTCGTCATCGACGGCTTCAGCGCGCAGACCGTGCGCGACATCCTCGAGCTCGAAGCCGAGGTCGAGAAGCAGCGTCACGCCGTCGGCAAGAAGATGCTCGAACAGCTCGGCACGTTCGCGCCGGCGTTCGGGATGGTCGAGACCCTGATCGGTCTCGTGCAGATGCTCTCGAACCTGTCCGACCCGTCGAAGATCGGCGCGGGCATGGCCGGCGCGCTCGTCGGCACGTTCTACGGCGCGTTCGTCGCGAACATGGTCATGCTCCCGATGGCCGGCAAGCTCGACATCCGCGCGAAGCAGGAATACCAGATGCGCGAGCTGATGATCGAAGGCATCGTCGCCATCCAATCCGGCGAGAAGCCGCAGCTGATCAAGGAGAAGCTGAAGGGCTTCCTGCCGCCCTCCGTGCGGGCCAAGGTCGCGGCCTGAGCGTGACGCCATGGCCAAGAAGAAGCCGGAGGAACCTTCGCACGGCGAGAGCTGGCTCGTCAGCTACTGCGACATGATCTCGCTGCTCGTGACGTTCTTCTTGATGATGATGACCTTCTCCACGAAGGACAAACTCGACGTCAAGGAGGCCGGCATCGGGCTGCTCCGCGGCCGCGGCGGCATCTGGCAGAACATGATGTCGCTGCCGCAGCAGCACGAGGTCGAGCCGAGCGTCGTCGACGCGCTCGCACGCGACCTCGCGGCGCTCGGCAAATCGCAGGGCGACGACCCGAAGTCGTCGGTGCAGGACAAGCTCGACGGCCTCACGATCACGTTCGACACGGCGTCGTCGTTTCGTCCGGGCTCCGCGGAGGTGAATTCCGAGCTCGAGAAGAACCTCAAGACGCTCGCGCAGGCGCTCCAGCGCTACACGCACTTGATCGTCGTCGAGGGCTTCACCGACGACCGCTTCCAGCCCACGCCCGAGTTCCCCACGGCCGAGGCGATGGGTCTCGCGCGAGCGAAGAACGCGGCGCGCGTGATGCTCGAGAAGAGCCTGCTCCCGCCGGATCTCGTGCAGATCGCGGGGCTCGGCGAAGCACGACCGCGCGCGTCGAACGACACGGCGGCGGGGCGCACGTCGAACCGTCGCGTCGAGATCCGCATCCTCGCGCTCGCGAAGCCCGAGACGGCGTTCGGCGAGAGCGGTCCGCAACCGGAGCGTCGCTGACCATGTCCGACGCGAAGCACGACGAGCACAAAGGCGGGCACGGCGCGCAAGGCGGCGCCCATGGAGCCGCCGGCGGCGCGCACGACGCGCATGGCGGCGGACACGACGCCCACGGCGGCGCGCACGACGGCGGCCACGACGCCCACGGCGGCGAACACGGCGGCCACGACGCGCACGGCGGCGGTCACGGGAAGCACCACGAGCACGACCACCCGCCCGGCGTGCCGCCTTGGCTGATCTCGTTCGGCGACATGATGACGCTCTTCCTCTGCTTCTTCATCGTGCTCGTGACGATGGCGCCGAAGCAGGACGCAGGCCTCGTCGCCGCGGGTCTCGGCCCGTTCGTCGCCGCGCTCGAGAACAAGGGCAACGACGCCGCGCTCATGGGCGCCGACACGCTCGCGAAGGTGAACACGTACCGCAAGCGCTTCGGGCTCGCACCGATCACCGAGGACCAGCTGATCGGCGCCGCCGAGATCGCCGAAGCGCGCGACATCGAGAAGCTCGTCAAGGCGAGCCTCAAGCCGTACGCCGAGATGATGCACCCGCTCGTCGCGGAGTTCGAGCCTGGCTCCGCCGAGCTCACCGCGAGTTCGAAGCGCTACCTCGACCTCCTCGCCGACACGTTTCGGCCTGGATTCCAGCAGATCCTCGTCCTCGAAGGCCACGCCGACGACGCCGGCGATGCGTTCGCGAACGACGACGCGTGGCTCGCGGCGTCGCGCGCGCAGGCCGTCAAGGACTACGTCGTGAACGAGCACGGCTTCATCCCGACGCGCGTCGAAGCGCGCGCGTGGGCCGTGCAGGTCCCCTCCATCAAGACGAGCTCGCGCGGAGTCGACGCGCGGCTCGTCCAACCCGTGATCGCCCCGCAAAGCTGACGGAGTTCCACCATGGCCGACGCGAAGAAGGACGAAGCGAAGAAGGACGACAAGAAGGCCGAAGGCGCGGGCGCCGAGGGCGCGCCGAAGAAGAACAAGCTGCCGATGATGCTCGGCGGCGGCGCCGTCGCGATGATCGCGCTCGGTTGGATCTTCGCGACGATGGCCGTGCCGAAGAAGGACAAGGAGGAGAAGCCGCACCTCGAAGGTCCCTTCGTCGCCCGCCTCTCGAAGACCGAGATCCAGGTCAACCTCACCGGCGAAGGGAGCAAGCGCTACCTCGTCATGATGCTCAACGGCGAGTACATGGCGTACGACGAGGCGTACGTGAACGGACGCCTCGGCATCGGCGGCGCGGGCGGCGGCGGACACGGCGGCGATGCGCCGACCGAGGACCCGCTCTACACGATCCAGCTCAAGAACGCGCTGCTCAGCCTCGCGAGCACGCGCACGCGCGAGCAGGTCACCGACCCCGTGCAGATCGAGGGCTTCCTCGAGGAAGCGCGGCGGCTCGTCGAGCCCGTGCTCTTCCCCGTCTACATCGGCGACTCGCATTCGCCGCACCACGCGGACTCGAAGTCGGGCTTGAAGCTCGGCGAGTCGATGCACGAGTCCGACATGCGCGGTCTCCTCCACGACCACGAGATCGACGTCGACCCGGTGAAGAAGCGCCTGCGCTTCGACGAGGGCCCGTCGGTCGACTACGAAGGCAACGAGCGCGACCTCGAGCTCGAGAACGAGCGCGGCGACAAGGTCTTCGTCGACGTGAGCGAGCTCAAGGAGGACTTCACGGGCAAGGTCCCGATCGGCGTGCCGGGAAGGCTGCGCAAGATCTACCGCGAGTCGTTCCTGGTGCAGTGACGCACCGGCGAGCGAGCCCGTGACAGCGAACGAGCCGCGTGAGCGGCTCGTTGCGTTCCATCCATCGACGTCGAAGCGCCCTGCGCGCGATCGGACGATCTCTCCGCGCACCACCGTCACCGCGCGGCCGCCGAGCAGCACGCGCTCATCGAGCATCACGCTCCTTCCACGTAGGGCAGTTCGAGCGTCCGTAGCGCGGCTTCATCACACGTGCGCCACCAACCGATCACCCACAAGGACGCCGCAACAAGGAAGCTCGCCACTGCGAAGCCGAGCCCAGCCCACATCGCGCTCGCTTCACTGGCGCCGCCCAGGCACATCGCGAGGAAGATCCCGGCGAACACGCCGTGCGCCGTCGTTGCGTCGCACACACGCTTCTTCGCCGTGAGCGGCGATGCATTGCAGGCCAGGAGAGCTTGGGAGCTCGCGACGAGGAGACAAGTCCATTCGGTCCACGCGCGCGGAAGTCCCGCGACCAGGAGACTACAGAGCGCCACCATCGCGGCCACGACTCCGATCCCAGCCGTGAGCTCGGCTCGTCGCAACCAAGCGAAGCGGCACCCGTGCGCGACGAGAAACTCCGCATGCTCGCCGGTGCTCGTCCATCGGAAGATGCGTCCCGGCACGAACAGGAGAACGACGACGAGGATGAGCCACCCGTTCCTCCCTGCTTGGACGCTCGTCACGGGCAGCGCTCCGATGCTCCAACGCAGGAGGAGGACGATGAGCAGCAGCGCACCGATCCCGAGCAGGGCCTTCCGATCGATCTGCCTCCAGAGCAGGACCCGAGCGATAGAGGGCCGAGGGACCGGATGATGCGCGGTGCGTGCGCTTCGATGCGTCGACGAGACCTGCGTCCGCGGTGCCGTCGAACGCTCGGCTGGCTCCGACTCCGAGTCGACGCCCGAGTCTTCCGAGCTGTCGAAGCCCGTCGACAGGCTCGTCGCGAACTCCTTCTCCACCACGCACTGCCACAGGAGCACGAGCACGCCGACGCCGCACAAGGCCGGGATCCATGCGCGTCCGAGCCACAACCCGATCACGCATGGCGGAGCCGCGATCGCCAGAGCGAGGAACAGGCGGAGCAGCACGCTGCCGCGCACGTGGGCGCTCCAACCGGGATCCCGCATCAACGCGAGGCCGCGTCGAACGACCGCGAAGCCCGCAGCAGCGATGCCGATCCAGCCCAGAGCCGCCAGCCAGGCGATTGGACCGAACGAGTCCTCCGACGCGTCGTTCCGCTGCACCGTCGGTTTGCCGTGCCGCACGTGGACGCGTGAGGGGTCGAGGTTCACCGCCAGCGACCAGCTCCCGCGCACGAGCAGGAGCACGCCGAACCACGCCGCGAACATTCCAATCCAGGACGTGCAGCCGAGCGTGAGCCAAGAGTACAGGCTCGCATTGGTGGGTCCGGACGATCGGATCTGGACGGCGAGCATGACGATCACGCCGGCGCGGAGGAGCGCCTCGAACGCGTCCTGCACGGCGCACGCCGCGGCAAGCCGAGTGCGCGATACGAAGCCGGACGCGTGGAGCCACTCGGTGCGCGCGAAGTTCCAGAAGCGTTGGTGCACGTCGCCCCGGAGCGGCAGGAGCGCCAGAACGAACGCCATCGGCCACGAGTCGATCGAGACCACCTCCTTCCCGTACCAGGCAAAGAAGATGAACACGGCGGCGACGCCATTGCCCGTCGATACGAGCCCGCGCACGACCGGGTCATACCTCCATCGATCGAGCACCTTCACGACGCGCGCGCCTCCCGCCGCCGTTGCACGAACTCGAGGAAGAGCTCCTCCAGCGTCAACCCGCGGTCGTCGAGCACGCTCCCGACGCGCTTCAGCTCCGCGAGGCGCTCCGGATCGACGTCGACGAGCGTGCAGCGCTCGTCGCGCTCGCCCGCGTGCCGGCGCACGACGCGGCCGCAGTCGAGCACCGTCCCGCTCGGCACGAGCACCTGCCGCGCGCGCTCCTTGAGCTCGTCGAGCGCCGAGTGCAGCACGACGCGGCCCTGGTGCACGATCACGACCTCCTCCGCGAGCCGTTCGACGTCGTTGAACGCGTGCGACGAGAAGAGCACGGTCGTCTTGCCGCGCTCGAGCAGCGGCAGGAGCCCTTGCACGAGGTCGTGTCGCACCGCGACGTCGAGCCCTTGCGCGGGATCGTCGAGCAGGAGGAGTTCGGGCTGGTGCGCGAGAGTCACGATCAGGTGGAAACGGCGCTGGTTCCCGCGCGAGAACGCCGTGTAGTGGATGTCGCCGCGGACGCCGAGGAGCTCCTTCAAGCGTTCGACGTAGTCGCGATCGATACCGCCGTGGAGCGCGTCGACGAGCGCGATCGCTTCGTCGAGCGTCTGCTCGGGGAACGGGTAGTCGCGCTCCGTCAAGTACCCGATGCGCTTGCGCTCCGCGGCCGTGAAGCCCCACGGGTCCGCGCCGAACACGCGTGCGCGGCCCGTGTCCGGCCGCACGAGTCCCGCGACGATCCGCATCGTCGTCGTCTTGCCCGAGCCGTTCAGCCCGAGCAGCCCGACGACCTTCCCTTGCTGTACCGACAGGTCGAGCCCGTCCAGCGCATCGCGCCTACCGAACGACTTGCGCACGTTGTCGAGCCGAACGATCTCTCCCATGTCACACCTCGTCCTTCCACAGCTCGCCGACCACGTCCGCGAGCTCCTTGCGAGTCATCCCGAGCGCGTGCGCATCGCGCACGAGCTTGCGCACGTGTTCGTCGAGCGCCGCGCGCGCCGCCTCACCTGCGCTCTTCGAGCTCTTCCGCGCGACGAACGTCCCCATCCCGCGCCGCACCTCGAGCGTTCCTTCGCGGACGAGCTCGTTGTAGGCCTTCGCGACGGTCTGGAGGTTCACCGCGTGCTCGATCGCGAGCTCGCGCACGCCGGGGAGCTTGTCGTCCGGACCGATGCGCCCGCTCGCGACCGCCGAGCGAACTTGCTCGACGATCTGGCGGTAGATCGGGACGTGACTCCCCGGCTCGATGCGCAGCAGCATGACGAGACATGGTGTACCACATCACTGGTACACCGCAACCGGGGAGGGGCGCGGAGTCCGTCGCGGAGCCCGGCGACACGGCGGTCGGGGGCCCGCGCCGTCCGACGAGGATGCCGCTCGACGAGCCGGTGCGGCATGGAACGCGGACGGCCGTCGGTGCACGCAGTTCGTGCCCCGCCCGCCGAGCCCGAGTCGGATTCGGCGCAACGTTCTTCCGCCCAGGGGACAAGGGAAGGACGATTCGTCCCCGTCGGCTCCCCGCTCCCCGCCGCGCCCAGCCTCGAGGCCCCATGCCCAACTCGACCTTCCCCCGCCTCCTCGCGCTCCTCCTGCTCGCCCCCTTCGCCGCTGCTCAGCAGCGCAAAGGCGTCTTCGACGCGCCGATGGTGATCGCGGACAAGCACCACGTCTTCCACGAGCTCGGGGACTTCGACGGCGACGGCTTCGTCGACGCGATCGGGTTCTGGCCGGAGATGACGGACTCGTCCGTCCAGTCCGGACAACTCGCGTGTTGGTTCAACGACGGACTCGGGAAGCTCGAGCTCGGCTACGACCTTCCCACGGTCATCAACGGCGCTTCGTTCAACTACACCGTCTACGCGCACGGGCTCGGCGACGTCGATCAGGACGGGTTCCCGGACTTCGTCTTCGCGACGGGCAACCAACTCCGCGTCTTCCTGTCCCGCGGTCGCGGCGTGCCGGTCACGTGCAGCGCCTCGCTCGCCTCGCCACAGGTGGCGCGCGCGCTCACCGTCGGCGACTTCGACTCCGACGGAAGCAGCGAGATCGCCGTCATCGGCATGACGAAGCTCGAGCTCTACCGCTGGAACCCAGCGCAGCAGTCCCTCGTGCAGGTCGCCTGGCAGCCGTACACGATCTCGAGCTACACGCCTCCGGTCACGATGCTCGCGGCGCACTTCGATGGCGACGCGACGCTCGACTTCGCGGTCTCGGTCGGCACGACCGTGGAGCTGTTCTCGTTCGCCACGAGCTCGATCCAGAGCCTCGGCTCGTTCGTCGTGCCCGCCACGCCCGCGATGATGAGCGTCGGCGACATCGACGGCGACGGCGACGACGACATCGTGGACTTCGGGATGACCGCGTACAGCGTCCTGCGCCGCACGGGTCCGCAGGCGTGGCAGCTCGAGGCCCCGGTCACGGGCGGCCCCGCGACGAACTTCGCCGACGTCGACGGGGACGGCGACCTCGACGGCGTCTGCTGCGGCGGAGGCCCCGGACGCATCACCGCCTACAACCAGAACGTCTCCTACTTCCGCGTCGCGCACAACGACGGAACGGGAGGCTTCGTGCCCGCGATCGAGATCCCGGGCGTCGGCTCGCAGCACATCGCCGGCGTCGCGGACCTCGAGCACGACGGCGACATGGACCTCGTCGGCGGGCGCTGCGTGTACTACCCGCCGAGTCCGATCACCGCCCCCGTGCTCCCCATGGTCGCCGATGCGATGCAGGACCCGCGCACGGTCCACGACCTCGATCACGACGGCGATCCCGACTTCCTCACCGCGCTCGGCGCGACGGTGGCGAACCAAGGCGACGGCTCGACGACGACGTGGTCGAACACGCTGCCCGCACCGCCGCCCGGCGGCGCGTGGACCGGCCTCGGCTACCGCGGCGACTTCGACGGCGACGGGACGACGGACTTGCTCGTCGGGCTCGAGCTCGGCGGGTCGACCACGCTCGAGTTCCTCGCGAACTGCGGCGGCGGTTCGTTCGAGCACCGCGGTCAGGCCTTGTACGCCGTTCCGGGCACGCTCGACCCGCGGGACGTGCTCGTGCTCGACTTCGACGCGGACGGCGACCTCGACTTCGTGACGCAGCCGCAGAACTTCCTCTACGGATCCGACGTGTACGCGAACGACGGAGCCGCGCACTTCACGTACCGGACGACGATCGACAACCGCGTGATCGCGCTCGTCGACGTCGACGGCGACCTGGACCTCGACGCCTTCGTCGCGACCGGCAACGACTACTCCGGGATCTACCTCACGCGCAACCTCGGCGGCGGCGTGTACGCCGCGCCGACCACGGTGACGAACTTCACCCACTGGGTCGGGCACGACCAGTTGGCGATCGCCGACCTCGACGCGGACGGAGACGTGGACCTCGCGTACATGCGTCAGGCGGCGAGCAACCCGTTCAGCCTCTACGTCTTCGTGAACGACGGAGCGGGCAACTTCACGTCCACGACGCTCGGTCCGCAGGAGTACGGATCCACGTCGGTCTACGCGCGCCAGGTGATCGCGTTCGACGCGGACGGCGACGGACGGCTCGACCTCGTCGCCGGCCCCGTGATGGACGCGCGCACGGCGGTCGACATCTTCCTGCGCCGGCACGACAACTCGGGTTGGGCGCCGCCCGTCCGCCAGACCATCGTCTTCACGGGCGCGGCCGGCGCGCCGATGAACACGACGGCGGTGTGCGACGTCGACGGCGACGGCGATCTCGACTTCGTCACCGATCGCGTCGTGAAGAACCGCTCCTTCATCCCCGCGACTGCGGGCCGGCGTCGTCAACTCGGCACCTCGGACGCGGGCAGCGGTGGTGTTCGGCCGACACTCGGCGCGAGCGGCCCGTTCCGTTCGGGCTCGACGACGAACTTGCGTGTGACCGGCGCGCGCCCGCTGACGACGGGCCGCTTGTACGCGACCCCCGAGAGCGCTCCGTCGCCGATCCCGACGGTCGGCATGCACGTGGCGCGCGGGCTGACGATGATCGTCCCGTTCACGACGAGCCCGGGGAACGGTGCCGACGGCTCGGGGACCTGGTCGAGCGCGTTCCCGATCACGTCGGTCCTCGCGAACCAGCCGTGGAGCTTCTCGGTCCAGCTCGACGACCCCGCCGGAGCGCACGGGCGCGTCGCGACCAACCAGTTGGAGCTCGTCTTCGGGCTCTGAGTCGATCGGGAACGATCACGCGCGAGCGCGCTTTCGGGCGCGCTCGTTCGTTTCGACGCCCGCCTACGCGAGCTCCCCGCGCATGACCGTCACCGCGCGGCCGCCGAGCTTCACGCGCTCGCCGACGATCGTCGTGCGCACGACGCCGCCGCGTCGGCTCGCTTGGTAGCCCGAGAGCTCCGCGCGGCCGAGCTTCGCGCTCCAGTACGGGCCGAGCGCGCAATGCGCCGAGCCCGTCACCGGGTCCTCGCGCACGCCCGCGCGCGGCGCGAAGAAGCGCGACACGAAGTCGTGCCGGCCCGAACCGCGCGCCGTGACGATCACGCCGCGCGCTTCGACCTGCTTCAGCGCCTCGAAGTCGGGCGCGACGGAGCGCACGTGCTCGTCGCTCTCGAGCTCGACGAGATAGTCCATCTTGTTGCTCCCGACGAAGACGGGCGCCGCGCCGAGCGCTTCGACGAGGCCTTTCGGCGGCGCGACCGGAACGACGATCTTCGCCGGGAAGTCGAGCTCGATCTCCGCGCCGTGCGTCGCCGCGGTGAGCCAACCGCTCTTCGTGTGGAAGCGCGCGATGCGCTCGCGGTCGAGCCGGCGGAGCTCCCACAGGACGTGCGCGCTCGCGAGCGTCGCGTGCCCGCAGAGGTCGACCTCGACCGTCGGCGTGAACCAGCGCAGGTCGAAGCCGTCCTCGCCGTTCGCGCGCGGCGAGACGAACGCGGTCTCGCTCAAGTTCATCTCCGCGGCGACGTGCTGCATCCAGGCCGCGTCGCGCGCAGCGTCGAGCAGGCAGACGGCGGCCGGATTCCCCGTGAACGGCTTCTCGGCGAACGCATCGACGATCCAGAGCGGCGTGGGCATGGCGAGCCTCCTTCGCGGGCGATTCTCGCGCGCGAGCGGACTCGATGCCACCGTCGGGCGTCCACGCCGCGTTAGGATCGAGCGCGCATGTCTGCGTCTCGCTCCTGCTCGCTCCTCGCCGCGTCCCTCGCGCTCCTTTCGGCGTGCGGACGAGACTCCGGGCCCGCGTCGACGAGCGCGCAGAACGCGGGCACGTCGCCGAACGCCGCGCCGCGCCGGCCCGACGTGCTCGTGATCTCGATCGACTCGCTGCGCGCGGACCACGTCGGTTGCTACGGCTACGCGAAGCCGACGACGCCGAACCTCGACCGCTTCGCGAAGGAAGGAACGCGCTTCGCGACGGCGGTGAGCACGACGTCGTGGACGCTCCCCGCGCACGCGGCGCTCTTCACCGGGCTCTTCGACTCGGTGCACGGCGTGGTCGACGACGCGTTCGCGCTCTCGCCGCGCGCGAACACGCTCGCGGAGCGGCTCCACGCCGCCGGCTGGCGCACCGCGGGCTGCTACGGCGGGCCGTACCTGCATCCGGTGTTCGGGCTCGCGCAGGGTTTCGAGCGCTGGGAGAGCTGCATGACCGCCGCGCTCACGCTGCCGCGCGACGAGCTCGTGAAGCGCGTGCTCGATCCCGCCGAGACGCTCTCCGCGCGCGACGTCACCGGGCCGCGCACGGCGGAGACGGTCGACGCGCTCCTGCGCGATTTCCCCGCGGACGAGCCGCTCTTCCTGTTCGTGCACCTGTGGGACGTCCACTACGACTACCGGCCGCCCGAGAGCTACTGGCGCCGCTTCGATCCCGACTACGCGGGCGCGTTCGACGGTCGCGACCTCGCGCACGACGCGTCGATCGCGCGCACGATGCCGAAGCGCGAGCTCGAGCACCTCGTCGCGCTCTACGACGGCGAGATCGCGTTCACCGACGAGATCGCGGGTCGCATCCTCGCCGCGTGGGATGCGAAGCGCGGTCGCGAGCGCTCGCTCGTCGTCGTCACCGGCGACCACGGCGAGGAGTTTTTCGAGCACGGCGGCAAGGGCCACCAGCGCACGCTGTTCGAGGAGTCGATTCGCATTCCTCTGCTCGCGCGCATGCCCGGCCGCTTCGAAGGCGGGCGCGTCGTCGAGCCGCTCACGCGCCTCGTCGACGTCGCGCCGACGATCCTCGCCGCCGCAGGACTCGCGCCCGACGCGGAGCTCGACGGACGCGATCTCGCGCCGCTCGCCGCGGGCCGCGCGGAGGAACCGCGCACGGCGCTGTGCGAGCTCCTCTGCGACGGCGGCGAGATCCGCGCGCTGCGCCGCGCGACGACGAAGACGATCCGCTACAAGGACGACTTCGCGCTGTTCCAGATCGACCTCGAGCGCGATCCGCGCGAGCTCGATCCGCTCCCCGAGGGTTCCGACGCGTTGCGCAAGGGCCTCGCCGAGCTCGACACGGCCGTGCGCGCCGCGAAGGAGCGCGCGAAGCGGCTCGAGCTCGCGCCGCTCCCGATCGTGCTCGAGGACGCCGTGCGTCGCTCGTTGCGCGGCCTCGGGTACGACGGCGCGGACGAGAGCGAACCGCGCTGATCTTCGGACTTCGCGCGAAACCACCCCGGAGGCCCCGGGGTACTGCGTTTCGATGACGAAAACGACGCTCTCGCTCCTCGCGGCCGTCGCGGCTTGCGCCTGCTCTCGCGAACCGGGCGTCCCTCCCGCACCGAGCTCCGTCCACGCTCCGAACGCGAAGCGCCCGCCGGACATCGTGCTCGTCACGATCGACTCGCTGCGCGCGGACCACCTCGGTTGTTACGGCTATCCGAAGCCGACGTCGCCCGTGATCGATCGCCTCGCGAGCGAAGGCGTCCGCTTCGAGACGGCGATCAGCACGAGCTCGTGGACGCTCCCTTCGCACGCCGCGCTCTTCACGGGCCTCTACGATTCGACGCACGGCGTCGTGCGCAGCGATCTCGCGCTTCCATCGAGCGCTCGCACCCTCGCGGAGATCCTGCGCGACGCGGGCTACCAGACCGCGGGCTTCTACGGCGGTCCGTACCTGCACCCGGTGTTCGGGCTCGCGCAGGGCTTCGAGCACTACGAGAGCTGCATGGCGATCTCGGCCGAGCTGAAGCCCGAGGACGCGTTGAAGAAGGTCCTCGATCGCGACGACGAGAGCTCGCACTCCGACGTCACCGGGCCGCGGACCGTCGCGGCGGTCGAGCGCTACCTCGCCAGCGCGCGCAGCGACCAACCGCTCTTCCTCTTCGTGCACCTGTGGGACGTGCACTACGACTACGAGCCGCCCGCGGAGTACGTGCAGCGCTTCGACCCCGACTACACGGGCGATCTCGACGCGCGGAACTACGCGCACAACAAGCGAATCCATGAGGGCATGCCCGCGCGCGACCTCCAGCACGTGATCGCGCTCTACGACGGCGAGATCGCGTTCACCGACGCGAACCTGGGCCGGATTCTCGACGCGTACAGCGCGCACCGGGATTTGGACGACGCCGTGCTCGTCGTGACCTCCGACCACGGCGAGGAGTTCTTCGAGCACCGCGGCAAGGGACACCAACGCTCGCTCTTCGACGAGGTCGTGCACGTGCCGCTGATCGTGCGCTGGCCGGCCGAGCTCCCCGGTCGGCGCGTCGTCGCCTCGCAGGTGCGCACCGTGTCGGTTCTCCCGACGCTCGCGACGATCGCCGCGGCGAAGGAGCCGCTCCATGGGCCCGGCCGCGACCTCGGCCCCCTCCTGCGCGGGGAGACCCGCGACCCCGTGCCCGCGTTGTGCGAGCTCGCCGTCGACGGGATCGACCTCGCCGCCCTGCGCACGCGCGAGCTCAAGGTCGTCGACGTGCTCCGGGCGAAGCAGTCCTTCGGGCTCGACCTCACGACCGACCCGCTCGAGCGCGCGCCGCTGGCTCCGCAGCTCCCGGCGGTCGCGCGTGCGCTCACGACCCTGACCCAGGAGCGCGAGAAGGCGCGCGCGCTCGGCCGCGAGCTCCAACTCGCACCGCGCAAGATCGTGCTCGACTCGGCGCTGCGGGACACGCTCCACGGCCTCGGGTACACGGGCGACGACGAACCGAAGTAGCGGGGGCCGTAGCGCCTGTCCCGCGTGCTCCCCGGGCGCGCAATCGGTTGAAAAAACGGCCTGACTCCGTACTGCGACGGCGTACTCGGCCCCCCGTCTCCGTCCGTATGATCCGGGCATGACTGTTCTCGACGCCCTCGTGCTCGGCGCCGGCGTCTCCGGACTCGCCGCCGCGTTCGACCTCGCCCGTTCGGGTCTCCACGTGGCGACCCTCGAGCGCGCGAATCAGCCCGGCGGCGTGGTCGGCACGCTCGAGCTCGACGGGTTCCGCTTCGAGACCGGTCCGAACACCGTCCAGGCGTCCTCCGAGGCGTTCCGCACGCTCGCGCACGACCTCGGGATCGCGGACCGCCTCGTCGCGTCGAGCGGGGACGCCGCGCGCTATCTGTGGTTCCGCGACCGGCTCGTCGCGCTGCCGTCGTCGCTCCCGGGGTTCATCGGGACGCCGATCCTGTCCTTCGGCGGCAAGCTGCGCATCGCGACGGAGCTCTTCCGACCGTTCCAGAAGCCCGCGGACGGCGTCGAACCGACGCTCCGCGCCTTCTTCTCGGACCGCCTCGGCCCCGAGGCCGCGACGCGCCTCGCCGGGGCCTTCGTGCGCGGCGTCTACGCGGCCGAGCTCGACGAGCTCGGCGCCGAGAGCGCCTTCCCGCGCATGTGGCGCGCGTGCACGGAACACGGCGGCATGATCCGCGGCGTGCTCGCGCTGCGGAAGAAGCCGAAACCCGTGCTCCCCGGCCCGCAGGTGAAGTCGAGCGCGCTCCTCTCGTTCCCGAACGGTCTGCGCGAGCTCGTCGACGCGCTCGCGAAGGCCCCCGGCGTCGACCTGATGCTCGGCGAGGAGGCGCGCTCGCTCGCGCGCGACGGCGAGCTCTGGAAGGTGACGACGGCGAACGGACTCGAGCTCCGCGCCCGGCACGTCGTCCTCGCGACGCCCGCGCCCGCCGCCGCGGCGCTGCTCCGCTCCGCGCGCCTCCCCGCGGCGTGCGTCGAGCCGCTCGAGCGCGTCACCCACGCCGACGTCACGCTCGTCCACCTCGGCTTCCGCGCGGCGGACGTGCCGAGCTTCCCCGGCGGCTTCGGCTACCTCGTCCCGCCCGACCAGGTCGGGCCGAACGCGCCGCGCGTGCTCGGGACGATCTTCTCGTCGAGCCTGTTCGAGGGCCGCGCCCCCGCCGGCGCCTTCGGCGTCACGAGCTTCTATCGGAGCTCGACCGCCGGCGCGTGGTCCGACGCCGACGCGGCCCGCGAGGCGACCGCCGACCTGACGCGCGCCCTGCGGGCTCGGACGGCGCCGAAGCCGGTCGTCTCGAAGGTCCTGCGCTGGTCGAACGTGATCCCGCGGTACGCTCCGGGCCACATGCCGCGCATGGCCGCGCTCGAATCCGAACTCGTTCGCATGGCGCCGAATCTCCACCTCGCCGGAAGCTACGCAGGTGGGGTTTCGGTCGAGCAGGTGATCGCCCGCGGCCGCGCGGTCGCCCACCGCCTACGCAACGGAGCCCAGTCCTCGTGAACGCCTTCCTCCAGGTCCTGACGGTCGTCCTGCCGCCGGCGTACCTCGTCGCGACGATCCTCCACGGGATGGCGTTCCGCGAACCGGAGAATCGGATCACCGAGCGCCTGCGCCGCCTCGCGACCGCCCTCGCGATCGGGCTGCACGTCGCGTGGTTCCTGGTCCTCGCCGAGCGCTGGCAGGCGTTCCCGATCGCCGACACCGCGTCGAGCGCGTCCGCCGTCGTCCTGACGACCCTGCTCCTCCAGACCGGCCTCGCGCGCTGGATGAAGAACCCGGGGAGCGGCGGGGTCGTGCTCGCGCTCCTCTTCGTCGGCCAGCTCTTCGCGTCGTCGACCACGGACCTGCGCGCGCTGCCGCGCGAGAGCCCGGCGACCGTGTTCGGCATGGTCCACGTGATGACGAGCGTGCTCGCCGTGTCCGCGCTCGTCGTGTCGGGCGTGCACGGGCTCCTGTACCTCACGCTGCTCCGTCAGATGCGGCTGCGCCACTTCGGCGCGCTGTTCGCGGGGCTGCCGGACCTCTACGTGCTGGCGAAGCTGACGCGCGCGGCGGCGCTCGCGGGCTTCCTCGGCCTCACGATCGGGATCAACCTCGGCATCTGGCTCGCGCACCGCGACCACCAGTCCGGCTTCGCCTACCGCGACGCGGAGGTCGTGCTCTCGATCGGCATCTGGCTCCACTTCGGCGCGATCGCGTTCTCGCGCTGGATCCGCGGCTTCAACGCGCGGCGCGCGTCGATCGCGGCGACGGCGGGGCTCGTCGTCGTGCTCCTGTCGCTCGCGCTGCTGCTCGTGCCGGGCACCACGTTCCATTCGCACCTGTGATCGTCATGGCGCCGCACCTCCACCTCGAACGACGCTCCACACGCGCGACGCATCGCTGAGGACCCTCCGTGGACCCGCGCTTCTCCCTCACGCTCGTCGGCCTCTCGCACCGCACCGCTTCGGTCGCCGTGCGCGAGCAGTACTGCGTGAACCAGGCGGACGTCCCGGCGTCGTTGCGCGCGCTCAAGGCGACCGAGGGCGTTTGCGAGGCCTTCGTGCTCTCGACGTGCAACCGCACGGAGGTCCTCGTCATCGGCGAGCGCGGCCGCGATCTCGGCGCGCCGGTGCGCACGCAGGTGTTCCGCAACCTCGGGATGGAGCACCTCTACGCGTACGAGGACGTCCAAGCGCTCATCCACTTCTACCGCGTCGCGTCGGGCCTCGATTCGCTCGTGCTCGGCGAGAGCGAGATCCTCGGGCAGATCAAGCGCGGGATGGAGCTCGCGCAAGCGGAGAAGACGCTCGGACCCACGCTCCAATCGCTGCTCCAGCAGGCGCTGCACACCGGCAAGCGCGTGCGCACCGAGACGCAGGTCGGGCAAGGCACGCTCTCCGTCGCGCGCGTCGGGGTCGAGATCGCCGCGCGCGTGTTCGGTCCGTTCCAGTCGGTGTCGGCGCTCGTCGTCGGCGCGGGCGAGACGGGCGTGCTCGTCGCGCGCCACCTGAAGAGCAGCGGCGTGAAGGAGATCGCGTTCGCGAACCGCACGCTCGCGCGCGCCGAGACGGCGGCGCACGAATTCGGCGGGAAAGCGTGGCCGCTCGAGCTGCTCGCCGATGCGACGCGCACCGCCGACCTCGTCGTCGCGTGCGTCGAGGCGAGCGAGTTCGCCGTCGGTCCCGCGCACTTCGACGCGAAGGCGATCAAGCGCCGCGACCGTCCGCTGCTCGTCGTCGACCTGTCGATCCCGCGTTCGGTCGATCCGCGCGTCGCGGAGCTCTCGAACGTGCTCCTCTACGACATGGACGACCTCGGCAAGGTCGTGCGCGAGAACAAAGAGGGCCGCGACCTCGCGGTCGAAGGCACCGCGGAGATCCTCGTGAGCGAGCTGCACAAGTTCCTCGCGGGCCGCGCCTACGCCGCGTTCGGTCCGGCGATCGCGACGCTGCGCCAGCGCTTCGAGGCCGTGCGCGACGAGGTCCTCGACGCCGTCGCGGGCGCGAAGAGCGATCCGAAGGACGTCCAGCTCGCGCACGAGCTCACGAAGCGCTTGATGGACGTCGCGATGGTCCAGATGAAGGAAGGAGCGCGCTCGACGCGCTCGGAAGAGGCGCTCGACCGCGAATACCAGCGGTTCCTCGACCACCTGGGGTGACGCGCCGCGCGAGCGCGCACCCGACCGCGCCGCACCCGGACGGCGCCGTGAGAGAACACCACGCCCGAGAGAAGGAACACCGCATGTCGACCGCATCGAAGCCCAAGCTCGTCCTCGCCACCCGCGGCAGTCCGCTCGCGCTCTGGCAGGCCGAGACGACGAAGCGCCTGCTCGGCCATGCGCGCCCCGACCTCGAGGTCGAGCTCTGCGTCGTGCAGTCGAGCGGCGACAAGGACCAGAAGTCCGACCTCTCGCGCCTCGGCCGCACCGGCGTGTTCACCGCCGAGATCGACGACGCGGTGCTCTCCGGCCGCGCGCACGCCGGCGTGCACAGCTTGAAGGACATGACGACGAACCTGCCCGACGGGCTCGTACTCGCGGGCGTGCTGCAGCGCGGCGCGATCGAGGACGCGCTCGTCGCGCGCGACGGCGGGACGCTCGACCGCCTGCCGAAGGGCGCGCGCGTCGCGACGGGCTCGGTGCGCCGCGTCGCGATGCTCAAGCGCGCGCGGCCCGACCTCGAGATCGTCGGGATCCGCGGCAACGTCGACACGCGCTTGAACAAGCTCGCGAGCGGTCAGGCGGAGGCGCTGCTCATGGCGTGCGCGGGGCTCGAGCGCCTCGGCTACGCGAAGCACATCACCGAGCGCCTCGGCGCGCCGCGCTTCCTCCCCGCGGTCGGTCAGGGGATCGTCGGGCTCACCTGTCGCACCGGCGACGACGCGACCGCGCGCGCGCTGCAAGGCATCACCGATCGCGAGGCGTGGGCCGAAGCGCTCGCCGAGCGCGCGCTCCTGAACGAGCTCCACGGCGGCTGCAACGCGCCGGTCGGTGCGCTCGCGCGCGCGAGGGAGAACGCGCTCTCGCTCCGCGCGTGCGTGCTGTCGCTCGACGGCACGGAGGTCCTCGAGGACGAGCTCGTCGGCGAAGCGAAGCAGGCCGCGGAGCTCGGCGCCGCGCTCGCGGCGAAGCTCGCGAAGCGCGGGGCGAAGCGCCTGATCGAAGCCGCGCGCGCGCAGCGATGAAGCGCCGGGCTCGAGTCGCGCGACGCGTGCAAGCCACCCTCGGCGATCGACGCGTGCGAGCCACTCCGGGTGCTCGCCGCGGGTCGAGCGTCGCGCTGCGGACTCGCCGATGAAGCGCATCCTCGTCACCGGCCCCGTCGAATCGCTCGACGATTGGGCGGAGGCCGCGCGCAGCGCGGGTTGGGACGCGCTCGCGTTCCCGCTCGTCGTGATCGAGCCGCTCGCGGTCGCGTTCGACCGCGCGGAGCTCGAGCGCGCCGACTGCGTGCTCGTGACGAGCTCGAACGCGCTCCCCGCGCTGCTCACGGCGTGCGAAGCGGCGCCCTCGCTGCGCTCGCGTCCGCTGCACGTCGTCGGCGCGCGCACCGCGGCGCGAGCGCGCGCGCTCGGCCTCGAGCCGCGGATCGTCGCGACGGACGCGCACGAGCTCGCGCGCCTCGTGCTCGCGCTCGATCCGCGGCCGAAGCGCGCGCTCTGGCCGCGCGGGAGCCTCTCCGACGAGCTCGCGCGCGCCCTGCGCGGCGGCGGACTCGCGGTCGACGATCGCGTCGTCTACACGACGCGCGACGCCGCGTCCGAGCCCGCGCCGCCCGCCGAGGCCGTCTTTCTCGCGAGCCCGTCCGCCGTGCGCGCCTGGCGCGCGCTCCCCGGCTCCGCGAACCACCCCGCGCGCATCGCGATCGCGATCGGCGCGACGACGCTCGCGGCGCTGCACGCCGAGACAGGCGCGCGCTTCCCGGATATCCTCTCGCTCCCTCGCGCTTCGAGCCGGGAGCTCGCGCTCCTCCTCACGCACCTCGACGTCACGCCATGAACTACTCGCCTCCGCCCGGAATGGGCTCCGCGTTCGGCCCCGGACACACGCACGGCCCCGGCGAGGAACCGCCTCCGCTGCCGCCCGAGTACCTCGTCCAGCGCCCGCGCCGACTGCGCTCGCACCCGCAACTGCGCCGCCTCGTGCGCGAGACGCGACTCACGCGCGACGACCTGATCCTCCCGCTCTTCGTGGTCGAGGGCTCGAACGTCCGCGACGAGGTGAAGTCGATGCCCGGCGTCTACCGCGAGTCGCTCGACAAGCTCGGCGAGACGGTGAAGAAGGTCGAACAGCTCGGCATCCCCGGCGTGATCCTCTTCGGCATCCCCGGCGAGAAGGACCCCGAAGGCCGCAGCGCGTGGTCGCCCGACGGGATCGTGCAGCGCGGGCTCGAACAAGTGGAGCGCAGCGCGCCGAGCTTGCTGCGCATCGCCGACCTCTGCTTCTGCGAGTACACCGATCACGGCCACTGCGGCGTGCTCACCGACGCGGGCGACGTCGACAACGACGCGACGCTCGAGAACCTCGAGCTGCAGGCGCTCGCGCTCGCCGACGCGGGCGCGCAGGTCGTGGCGCCCTCCGGGATGATGGACGGGATGATCGGCTCGATCCGCACCGCGCTCGACGAGGCGGGCTACTTCGACGTGTCGATCCTCTCGTACGCGGTGAAGTACGCGAGCGGTTTCTACGGCCCGTTCCGCGACGCCGCGGACTCGGCGCCGGCGTTCGGCGACCGCTCGACGTATCAGATGGATCCGGCGAACGCGATCGAGGCGCTGCGCGAGCTCGAGCTCGACCTCGAGCAGGGCGCCGACATGGTCATGGTGAAGCCCGCGCTGCCGTACCTCGACATCGTGCGCGCCGTGAAGGAGCGCGCGAAGGTCCCGGTGTGCGCGTACCAGGTGTCCGGCGAGTACGCGATGATCAAGGCCGCGGGCGCGAAGGGCTGGATCGACGAACAGCGCGTGATGCTCGAGTCGTTGCTCTCGATCAAGCGCGCGGGCGCGGACTTCATCCTGACCTACTTCGCGCGCGAGGTGGCGAAGCTCGTGCCCTGACGCGCGAGGAGACGCCGTGATCGTGGACGCGCCGAGCCGAGGCTCGGCGCCTTCGTTGCACGGCGAGTTCCTCGCACGTCGCGCTCGCCTTGCGCGCGGCCCGTCGCACGGGACCGTTCACGGAACCGAGTTCGGTGATGGAAGGCCACCCGGGAGCGCGTGACCGAATCGGCCCACCGCGCTACTCCCTTTCGGAGGTCAAGCATGCTCGCTCGATCGTTCGTGGCGCTCGCCCTCGTCGTCCCGGCACTTGGGCAGTCGTTCCTCTTCGATCCCAATCGAGAGGGACCCGACGCGCGGCTGATCGGCCGAGTCGTCACGCCCGACGGTTCGCCGGTGCCCGGCGCGGAAGTCGGTTTCTGGGCGCGCGGAGACGAGCTCGCCTCGCGCGGCCGCGCAACGACGAACGCCGATGGGCGCTTCACCCTGACCACGACCCGCATCGCGCGGGACGGATACGACCGCTCGTCGTTCCTGACCGTCGAAGCGGCCGGCTTCGCGCCGTCGCAGCTCGAGCGCGTCTTCATCCCGCCGCCTGCACTCGACGTCGGCCCGATCATCCTGCATCGCCCCGTGAAGCTGTGCGGCACGGTGACGCGCGCGGATGGCTCCCGTGTCGCGGGCGCCGAGATCCATGCGGCGCTCGGACCCGTCGCGGCGCCCCGTGAAGAGCGGCTCTCGACGGCACCCATCGCCGTCAGCGACTCGCGCGGGAACTACATGTGCTCGGTCCTCCCCCCCGGACTCGTGACGCTCGGCGCGAGTGCCGAGGGTCTCGCGGACACCATGCTCGCGCCGCTCGAGCTCGTGCCCGAGAAGCCCAATCGCGTCGACTTCGTCCTCGAACGTGGCCGCGAGGTGCGGGTCACCGTGCTCGACGCGCGAGGAACGCCGCTCCCGGACGCACGCGCACTCCCGATGACCGCGCTGAACGGGATCGGTAGTTCGCGCGGCGGGCAGGAGCCGCGCGCCTTCTGGCGCGGCGTCCAGAAGGCTGATGCGCAAGGGCTCATCGTCGTCCGCGGCCTCGACGTGAAGCAGACGGGCGGACTCTGCGTCGACGCGCCGACTCATCGATTCGCCTGGATCGCGCTCGACGGCGACTCGGTCGAAGTGAAGCTCGAGCCCGCGGCGTGGATCGACGTCGTCGCGACGCGCAGGGGAGGCGGACCGGCGCCCGAGATCATCGAGGTCTCGCTGCGCGACGAGACGCCGGGAATGGAGCTCGGGTGTGGGCTCGGCGAGGACCTGCACTGGGTGCGGCTCCGCGCTGACTCGCCCGCAGTCGCACGGCTTGCTCCCGAGACCTGGCGTATCGCATGGAACACGCTGTGTCACTTCGCCGAGGGGCATCGCATCGGCGGGGTCGAGTGTCAGACGGCCTGCGGTTCGGCAGCCTTCCTCGATCTCCCGCAAGCGACGAAGGGCCTCGAGCCCGGAACGTGGAAGCTCGAGTTCGATGCTCCGGCGCGCGCGATCGGCCGCGTCACGGACGAGCGCGGCAAACCGGTGGCGCTTCGCTTCGGCACTCAGGTGACGCACCACTCTCCCGTGGAGTTCCTCGCGGTCGATTCGGACGCGGACGGACGCTTCGAGTTCGACGGCCTCAGTGCCGGTCGACACAGGCTCGACTCGTTCGACGAGCACTGGGAGATCGATCGCGACCACGACGAGCTCGAGCTCGCCCCCGGGAGGACGCGGACGGACGTACACGTCGTCGTCCATCACCGTCCCGATGGCCGGACGGGACGTGCGCGCGGCGTGGTGCGCATCGCCGGCAAGGTCCCGGGCACGCCGCTCCTCCTCGCACTCGACGAGATGCCGAACCAGCACCTCCCGTCGGCCTACCCGCGCGGATTCGCGTGGACGGACGCCGAGGGCCGCTTCGAGATCGGCTCGTATTGGCCGCGCGCGTACCACGTCCTCCCGAAGCACACGCCGCGCTTCGGCGGCTGGCGCGACTTCGCCGGCGAGTTCCCGGAGCACGACGAGCGGTGGCGGTGGAGCGTGGACGTGCCGGCGGAAGGCACGACCTACGCAGTGATCGACCTCCCACTCGAATCCGAGTGGGACCACGTCGCGCCGCCATCGAAGTGACGCGCTCACCGGTCGATCAAGCGCGCGGGCGCGGACTTCATCCTGACTTACTTCGCGCGCGAGGTGGCGAAGCTCGTGCCCTGAGCCGCGCGCGCTGCTCGCGAACGAAAACACGCCGAGCGCGGGCTCGGCGTGTTCGTTTTCGAGTGAAGCGCCGGCGCGCTCCACGCATCACCACACGACGACGCGTCCGTTCGTCACGTTGAACGTCTCCGGCGGGCAGAACGCCGCCGCGGCATTGCGATAGTACGTCTGGTAGTAGCGCGTGACCCCGCTCCCGACCGTCACGCCGCCGCGCTGCGACAGCGTCACCGTGTCCGTCGAGTCGGGGAACGCGCTCGCACCGCCGACGTTCACGCGCGTGCGCAGCCGCAGGAGCGTCCCACCCGTGCAGCGCACGCCGTCGCCGAACAGGACGTCCGTCAACGCGTCGCCTTGGAGGTAGATGCACGCGACCGTCGCGGGCATGTCCGACCCGTGCAGCACGACGTCGTCGAGGATCGCGTAGCCCGTGCTCGCGAGCAGCGCTCCGCCGCTCTGCACGCTGTTGCCGCATCCGTGACCCAACGTGCCCACGTTCCCGCACGGGCACGCCGTCGTCACGACCGGGTCCACGCCGTCGCCGGCGCAGAACGAAGCGATCGGCCGCACTCCGACGCGGATGTTGTCGACGTCGAGGATCCAGTTCGTGAACGTGCAGAAGCTCGTCGGCTCCGCGTCGATGCGGAACGAGACCGTGTCGACGTCCTGCATCACCGTGTTCCACGCCGCGGTCGGATTCCCGCTGCACGGACCCGCGACGGTCCAACCGCCGGGGATCGTCGTGCTCGCGCTCGGCACGTCGAAGTCGTACTCGACCCACCCCGGAACCGCCGGACCGCCGAGCGCGTGTTGGTACGTGATCGAGCAATCGTCCGCAGAATTCCCCGGCGTGCCGGGATCGGAGGTCAGCGTGACCGAGAACGTCCCGCCGTAGCGACCCGCGCGCACGTTCACGTCGATGCCGACCGTGTCGATGCCGAGCGCGCGGAAGTTCCCGCCGAGCTGCGACGGCCACACCGTCGGCGCGATGTCGACTTGATCGCACGTCGCGGAGCCGGTCGTCACGTCGTCGAGCTCGAGCATCGCGCCGGGATTGCCGCCCGTCGGCCGCAGGTAGTTGTAGACGTTGAACCAGAGGACGTAGTTGCCCTCGTTGTGGCCGCCGTCGAACGTCTCGGCGAACTGAGCGCGCGCGAGTTCGGGGAGAGCGACGACGGCGAGGAGCGCGAGGAGACGCTGGACCGGCTGCATGGGACACCTCGATCGAGATCGGGGGGGAGAGAGGAGGACCGTCGGGATCGTACCCCGTTCTCGAACGGCCGTGGGGCCCCCGCTCGCGCGACCTCGGCCCGGCTACCCCATTTCCTAAGTGCTGGTGAGCCCTCCTCCGTAGCGAGCCGCCCCCGCCGCTAGGCTCATCTCGATACGATCCGTTCCTCGACGAGGAGGTCTCCATGTCGTTCACGAACTCCGCGCTTCTCCCCCGACACGTGCTCTGTGGTCTCGACGCCGAAGGGCGCGCGCAACCTGCGGTGCAGGCCGCGGTGTGGCTCGCCGAGACGCTCGGCGCCGAGGTCGAGTTCACGCACGCGTTCCCGCCGCGTCCGGTGCTTTGGGGCAAGAAGGCGGACATGCCCGAGTGGGTCGCCGGCACGGAAGCAACGGGACGCCTGCTGCGCGAAGCACTGCGCGAAGCGGTGCGCACCGCGCCGACGGAGCTCGGCCTGCGGACGAGCGCCGACGCGCTGCGGCTGCACGTCGCTTCGGGACATCCAGCGCAAGTGCTGCTCGATCGCGCGCGCGCGGCGAACGCGGACCTCGTCGTGCTCGGCCCGCACGCGAAGCACGGACGGCTCGACTTCGGCGGCACGGCGCGCGGCGTGCTCGCGCACGCAGTGCACGGCGTGTGGGTTCAACCGGAGCGTCCGAAGCTCGTGAAGCGCATCCTCGTGCCCGTCGACCTCTCCGAGACGAGCCTCGCCGCGCTGCGCCTCGCGCGCGACCTCGCGGAACGGATCGACGCGAAGCTGACGGCGATGCAGGCGTTCCTGCCGCCGACGCTCGGCGCGCTGTTCCCGTCGAGCGAGTCCGTGGGGCCGGGCTACGTCGTCGAGCACCTGCTGCGCGCCGAGCGCGACCAGTTCGAAGCCGCGATGAGCGCGTTCGAGTGGCGCGGCGTCGCGCACACGACGCGCTTCGAACAGGGTGAGCCGGCCGACGTCGCGCTCGAGCTCCAGGGCGAGCACGACCTGATCGTGCTCGGCACGCACGGCCGCACGGGACTCTCGGCCGCGCTGCTCGGCAGCGTCGCGCAGGCCGTGCTCCGTTCCTCGAAGACGCCGGTGTTGGCGTTGAGGCAGGCGAAGGGGACGTACTTGATCTGACGAGTACGGTGCCCGAGCCATTCGTCACCCGATTCGCGGGTCACGCCGCGCGCTCGATCTGGTGAAGAAGTGCTCTGGCACCGTATTCTCGATCACCATGAGGCCCTTCCACCTCGCCCTGCTCGCACTCGCGACCGCGTGTTCCACCCCCACCGTCGCGCCCGCTCCACAGGTCGCCGTCGCCGACGAGCTCGTCCACGGCCTGCGCGTCGGCGAGCGCGCGCTCCCGATCGTGGAGCGCGTGCGCGACGACGCGTTCGCCGAGCTGCGCGTGGTCGACGCCGCGACGTGCCTTCCGCTCGAGGGCGCGCGCGTCGAAACGTGGACGGAGGACGGAACGCCGCCCGCGAGGCTCCCGATCCTCGTCGACGACGCGCGCACGGGTCGCGACGGGAGCGTGCGCGTGCGCTGGCGCGCCGGCGAAGGCCGCGCCTCGAACTTCCGCGTGTCGAAGGGCGGATACGAGAGCCTCGTCACGTCGACGCCGCTCGGCGAAACGGTGTGGCTGCATCGAGCGGTGCCTCTCCGGGGCCGTGTGCTCGATCTCGACCTCGCGCCGATCAAAGGTGCCGTCGTGCGCACGCGCCAGTGCTGCGCGCACGCGATCTCGGCCGCGAGCACGCGCACGGACGCGGACGGGTACTTCGTGCTCGAAGACGTGCCGATCGGCGAGGACGAGGGCTGCGAGCTCGAGGTGCTCCACGAGCGCACGACCGCGTGGAAGGAGCTCGAGCCGCTCGTCCTGCGCCAGATCGGCGAGCACGATCCGCTCACCGCGGGCCGCGGCGCCGCGGTGCTCGTCGCGCGCAGCGTTCCGTGGCGCGCGCGGCTCCTCGACGTCGACGGGAAGCCGCTTGCCCATCGGCGCGTCGGGTCGATCGCTTGGCGGCCGTCCGTCGCCGCGTGGACCGATGCGAACGGCGTGTGCGAGCTCCCGGTCGTCGATGAGTTCTCACTCGACGTCGAGACGATGGACGCGGGCGCGAAGCTGCACTGGAATCCGAGCACGCTCCCGGGCGAGACGCTCGTCGACCTCAGGCCGATCGAGAGCGCGCCCGCCGCGGAGGCGGAGCCCGAGCCCAGCACGCCGCACGTCGAACGTTCGCTGGAGCTCGTGGTCCCGTCGTCGAGCGTTGCCGGGGGGGTCGTCGCGGGCGTCGTGCAGACGGGAGCGCGCGGGCTCGTCGTGCACGGCGTCGACCTGATGGAGAACGGTCCGCATCGGCTCTTCGTCCCGCCCGGACCGGCAACGACGATCGCGTGCCTGAGCACGATCGGCGAGTTGCGCCGTGCGCGCGTCGCGCAAGGCACGGAGACCGCGACCGCGGACCTCACCCGCGAGGAGTGCGTGCTCCGCCCCGCGTTCACCGCGCACGAAGGCGAGCGCGTTCGCGAGTCGCTCGCGACCTTTGGACTGCCGCTCGACGCGCAGGACGTGCACGGCACCGCGTGGATCGCGGGCGAAGGCTCGAAGGAGCTCGACGCGGAGGGGCTCGAGCTCCCGCGCGGCCGTTGGTACTTCGCGATTCTCTCCGCGCGCGGTTTCTGTCCCGTGCACGTGCTCCGTCGTGCGGGCGATCCGCCGACGACGCGCGCCGTGCGTTCGGCTCGCGTGCGTTTCACGGGCGACGTGAAGCTCGCCACGGCGTTCGGGCGTGAGCTCGACGAGGCGGAGAACGCCGAGCACGCCTACGAGTACGAGGGCGTTCCCGGTCCGCTGCGCGTCTTCGTCACCCATGCCGACGGCACGTGCGTGCGGATCGACGTCGAGCTCGCTCCCGGCGACGAGCGCGAGCTCGAGGTACCTTGACGCACAACGCTCACGCCCGATCCGGCGCTGGCGACCGACCGACGCGCTCGAATCCGGTGTCCGAGCCATTCGTCACCCGATCCGCAGGCCGTACCGCGCGCTCGATCTGGTGAAGAAGTGCTCTGGCACCGTATTCACACCGGCGGCGGCGCGTCGAGCGCGCGCTCCGGCACGCCGTGGCGCAGGAAGTGCCGCGCGCGCAGCACGAACCTCCCGAGGAGCAGCAGTGCTGCGGCGGCGAGGCCCGCGACGAGCCCCTTCCACAACCCGACGGGGCCTTGCCCCTCGTGCTTTCCGAGCCACCACCCGCACGTGAAGCCCACGCCCCAGTACGCGAGCACCGTGATCCACGCCGGCAGGAGCGTGTCCTCGAGTCCGCGCAGCGCGCCGTTGAAGAGCGCTTGCACGCCGTCCGACAACTGGAACACCGCCGCGAGCCCGAGCAGCGTCGTCGCGAGCGCGAGCACCGCCGCGTCCTGCGTGTAGAGCCCCGCGATCGCGCCTGGGAGCACGAAGAGCACCGTCGCCGCGACGACCTGCGTGCACAAGACGAGCGCGAACCCCGCCGCTCCCGCCCACGCGATCCCCTCCGCGTCGCGCCGTCCGACCGCGTTCCCGACGCGCACCGTCGTCGCCATGCCGAGGCCGAGCGGCACCATGAACGTGAACGACGCGACGTTGAGCGCGATCGCGTGCGCGCTCGCCGCGACCTGGCCGAACGAGCCCGACATCCACGCCGTGGCGACGAACAAGCTCCCCTCCATGAAGATCGACACGCCCATAGGCACGCCGACCTTCAGGAGCCGCACGATCGCCGCGAACTGCGGCCGCTCGAAGCGCTCGAACAGCTTCGCGTCGCGGTAGCGCGCGCCGCGCGAGAGCAGCACGAGGTACGCGATCGCCTCCGTCCACAACACGGTCGCGTGCGCGTACCCCGCGCCCGCCGCGCCGAACTTCGGCACGCCGAACTTCCCGTACATCAGGATCCACGCGAGCGGCACGAGCACGACGAGCCCGAGCGCGCTCACGTACATCGTCGGCCGCGTGAGCGAGAGCCCTTCGCTCGTCGACTTCGCCGTGAAGAAGAGCGCGAGCGCCGGCGCGCCCCACGCGATCGCGTGGAGGAACTCGCGCGCGCCCGGCTTGATCTCCGGCGCGACGCCCGCGAGGTCGAGGATCGGATCCGCGAACCGCAAGCCGATGAACAGGAGCACGCCGAGACCGAGCGCGATCCACAAGGTCTGCCGGAACACGTGCCCGACCTCGCCGCGCTTCCCCGCGCCGTCGAGCTGCGCCACGGCCGGCGTCACCGCCATGAGCACGCCGATCACGACGAGCAGCGCGACGATCCACGCGTTGTAGCCCATCGACACCGCCGCGAGGACGTCCGTGCCGAGCTGCCCGGACAGGATCGTGTCCGCGACGTTCATCGAGATCAGGAGCAACTGCCCCGCCATCAGCGGAAGCGCGAGCACGAACGTGCGCCCGCACTCCGCGCGCAGCCGCGCGAACCGCTGGGAACGGCTCACGACGCTCCCTCGCCGCGTGGGGCGGCGGACGGGGCTCGCACGGACTCGAGGACGCAGTTCATGTCGGGGATCGGCCTCGCGCAGGCGCCGCCTCCGCAGAGGAACGCAGGCGACCGCGAGGGCGCGGGAACCTATCATCCACGGATCGAAAGCACGCGCGCGCGGCTCGAAAACCGCGCCCCTCCGTTCGACCCGCACACCACCATGAAGCTCGATCGTTCCCGCAGCATCTTCGAACAGGCCCAGAAGCTCATCCCCGGCGGCGTGAACAGTCCCGTGCGCGCGTACAAAGGCGTCGGCGGGACACCGGTGCACGTCGCGAGCGGCAAAGGTGCCCTCGTGCGCGACGTCGACGGCAACGAGTACTTCGACTACGTGATGAGCTACGGCCCGCTCATCCTCGGCCACGCGCACCCCGCGATCGTCGAAGCGATCATGCGCGCGGCGCAACTCGGCACCGCGTACGGCGCGCCGACGGAGGGCGAGCTCCTCCTCGCGAAGCGCATCGTCGAGCGCATGCCCGCCGTCGAGATGGTGCGCCTCGTAAACAGCGGCACGGAGGCGACGATGAGCGCGCTCCGCCTCGCGCGCGCGGCGACGAACCGCGACGTCGTGCTCAAGTTCAACGGGTGCTACCACGGGCACGGCGACAGCTTCCTCGTGAAGGCGGGCTCGGGTGCGTTGACGAACGGCGCGCCGGATTCGCCGGGCGTGCCGAAGTCGCTCGCGGAGCTGACGGTCGTCGCGGAGTACAACGACCTCGAGAACACGCGCGCCGTCTTCGAGAACAACGCCGGTCGCATCGCGTGCGCGATCGTCGAGCCGGTCGCGGGCAACATCGGGTGCGTGCTGCCGGCGAAGGGGTTCCTGGAGGGCCTGCGCGAGCTGTGCACGAAGCACGGCGCGCTGCTCGTCTTCGACGAGGTGATGACGGGTTTCCGCGTCGCGCGCGGCGGGTACATGGAGCTCACGAGCGTGAAGCCCGACCTCGTGACGCTCGGCAAGGTGATCGGCGGCGGCCTCCCGATCGGCGCGTACGGCGGACGGCGCGACGTGATGCAGCGCGTGTCACCTGCCGGGGACGTCTATCAAGCGGGCACGCTGTCGGGCTGCCCGGTCGCCGTCGCGGCGGGCCTCGCGCAGCTGATGCAGTGCGACATGCCCGGCTTCTACGCGAACCTGGAAGCGCGCGCGGCGCAGCTGCAGGAAGGCCTCGAACGCGCGGCGAAGAAGCACGGCCAGCCGCTGTGGGTCGGCCGCCAAGGCGCGATGCTGTGCCCCTACTTCTCGTCAGAACCGCTCTCGAGCTACGGGCAAGTTCTGAAGACCGACCGCGCGCGCTGGACGAAGTGGTTCCACGCGCTGCTCGAACGCGGCGTGATCGTGCCGCCGAGCCCGTTCGAAGCGTGGTTCGTGTCGAGCGCGCACACGAGCGAGGTGATCGAGCGCACGGTGATCGCGGCGGAGGGGGCGTTCGCGGCGATTCGGTGAATACGGCGCCAAATACGGCGCCAGAGCACTTCTTCACCAGACAGACACCATCTCCTCGCGCCGTCCATCGTGCGCAGCAGGCGCCTGCCACGAGCGGCCCGAGCGGACACTTCACGTGCCCGAGAACGGGCACGACCTGGATGTGGTAACGAATGGCTCTGGCACCGTACCCCATGACCGACACCCTCTCCCCCCGCTTCTACCGCGCGCTCTCCCTCGCCTTCGAACTCCACGGACGTGATCGCAGGAAAGGCTCGTCGGTCCCCGTCCTCGCCCACCTGCTCTCCGTCTGCGCGATCGTCCAGCAAGACGGCGGTTCGGAAGACGAAGCGATCGCCGCGCTCCTTCACGACTCGCTCGAAGACAAGCCCGAGCTCGTCGACGAGCAGCTTCTTCGCAAGCGCTTCGGCGCGCACGTCCTGCACCTCGTGCAAGTCGCCACGGACACGCCGCCCGGCTGGAAAGGTGGAGTGAAGCCGCCGTGGCGTGAGCGCAAGCAGGCCTACATCGATCGGATCGCCACCGAGCCGGCCTCCTCGCTGCGACCGACCGTCGCGGACAAGATCGACAACGTGCGCGCGATCCTCGCCGATCTCCACCGCGTCGGCGACAAGCTCTGGAAGATCTTCAAGGCCGGCAAGGCCGATCAGCTCGGGTACTACTCGTCGTGTTACCGCGCGTACGTGAAGGCGGGCGCGTCGCCTCGGCTGCTCGCTCAACTGCGTTCGCTGCTCGAGGAGCTCGCGCGCGTCACGCGTCATCCGATCGAACTCGGGCCTTCCGCAGCGCGGGTTGCACGCGGACGCCGGAAAGCGAATCACGCGCCTGCGCGCCCTCCGACGCGTGGACGCCGCAGCCCGGTTTCACCGCGGACGAAACCCACCGAGCGCGGATAGCCTCTCCAGGCCCTTCACCCGACGAACTCCCCATGCCCAAACCCAAGCCCGCCGACTCCGTCGCTCTCTACGAAGCTCTCGTCGCGACGCAGCCGGGCGTCGAGCGCAAGGGCGCGACGATGCCGTACACCTCGGTCGACGGGAACATGTTCAGCTTCCTCACGCCCGACGGCACGCTCGCGCTGCGTCTGCCCGCGCCGGAGCGCGAGGAGTTCCTCCAGCGCTACCGCACGGAGCTCTGCGTGCAGCACGGCGCGGTGATGAAGGAGTACGTGCGCGTCCCGTCCGCGCTCCTCGCGCGCACGAAGGAGCTCGCGGCGCACTTCGCCGTCAGCGTCCGTTACGCGCGCACGCTGAAGCCGAAGGCGACGACGCGCGCGAAGCCCGCGGCGAAGTCGGCGGAGTCGAAGCGCGAGGTCGCTGCGAAGAAGGGCGCGAAGCCGGCGCGCACGCCGAAGGCGACGAGCGCGGCGCGGTCGAAGCGGTCGTCTTCGTCCGGGCGAGCGCGCTGACGCGGCGTCTCGTCGCATGCAGCACGAGAGCGAGCGGACGTTCGCTCGCTCGGCATACGGTGCCAGAGCACTTCTTCCCCAGATAGCAGCGCTTTCGCCGAGACTCCGTCGCGAGCGCGGATGCGCGGTTCCTGCTGGCGACGGTGGGTCCCACATCGGCCTTGCGCGGGAGCGCATCGAGGCCGACTCGAGCTGCTCCGCCGACACCGCACGCGAGTCGATGAAGACGCGCTCCGCCCGCCCTTCGATCCAATCTGGTGAAGAACTGCTCTGGCACCGTATTCACGGAGCCCCCGTCTTGCCTACGCTGCACGCTGGAGACCCACGATGACCAACACGCGCAACGAACCCCACGCCGCCACCTCGACCACCACCCCCGCCACCGTCCGCGCTTTCGCCGCGAGCTCGCCGACCTCCGGCTTCGCCGCGACGACGATCCGCCGCCGCGCGCCGCTCCCGAACGACGTCCAGATCGAGATCCTCTACTGCGGCATCTGCCACTCGGACCTGCACCAGGCGCGCAACGAGTGGGTGAACGCGATGCCGACGACCTACCCGTGCGTGCCCGGCCACGAGATCGTCGGCCGCGTCACGAAGGTGGGGCGCGACGTCAAGAAGCACAAGGAAGGCGACCTCGTCGCCGTCGGCTGCCTCGTCGCGTCGTGCGGCACGTGCCCCGGTTGTCACGACGGCCAGGAGCAGTTCTGCGACGGCCCCGCGACGTTCACGTACAACGCGCCCGACGTGCACCTCGGCGGCGTCACCTACGGCGGCTACTCCGAGTCGGTCGTCGTCGACGAGCGCTTCGTGCTCCGCGTCGACAAGCGCCTGAACCCCGCCGCCGCCGCGCCGCTCGTCTGCGCGGGCATCACGACGTACTCGCCGCTGCGCCACTGGAACGTGCGCAAGGGCCAGAAGGTCGGCATCGTCGGCCTCGGCGGTCTCGGCCACATGGGCGTGAAGTTCTCGCACGCGTTCGGCGCGCGCACCGTCGTCATCACGACGTCGGCGCACAAGGCGCAGGACGCGCAGCGCCTCGGCGCGGACGAGGTGATCGTGTCGAAGAACGCCGCCGAGATGCAGAAGCACGCGGGCAGCTTCGACTTCATCCTCGACACCGTGTCGGCGGTGCACGACTTGAACGCGCTTTTCCAGCTCCTGAAGAAGGACGGCACGCTGACGATCGTCGGCGCGCCGGGCGAGCCCGTTCCCGTCGGCGTGTTCGACCTGATCTTCCGCCGCCGCAGCTTCGCGGGTTCGCTGATCGGTGGGATCAAGGAGACGCAGGAGATGCTCGACTTCTGCGCCGAGCACGGCATCGCGGCGGACGTCGAGGTGCTCCCGGTGCGGCAGGTGAACGAGGCGTACGAGCGCCTCGTGAAGGGCGACGTGAAGTATCGGTTCGTGCTCGACATGGCCGAGCTGAAGAGCGGCGCGAAGCGCTGACGCGCGCGCGCGAGCTGGAGGAATGGAACACGGAGCCTGGGTGACCGGGCTCCGTGTGTTTTCGAGTGGGCTGCGCGACGAATACGGTGCCAGAGCACTTTTTCACCGGATACCCATCTCGGTCCCCTGGAATACGGTGCCGGCGCGCTTCACCGGATACCCAGCGCCGTCGCCACGCGCTCACTACCGTCTACGCCCGCCCGAGCTTTCGGCCGCGAGCCGCTGGAGGTGGAGCTGCCTCCAGTTGCACGTCTCACCCCCGTTCTGGGGTGGACGACGAAGCTGAAGGAGCGCTTCGTTCGCGAGCCTCCGCGCTGCCCAGCAGGGATTGCGCAGCATCCGGTGAAAAACTGCTCTGGCACCGTATTCTCGTCCTCGATGCCCCACGTCCTCGGCCTTCGCTGCGTTCGTTGTGCCTTTGAGCACGCGGCTCCCGGTCCTCGCGAGCCCTTGCGTTACGCCTGCGCGGCGTGCGGCGCGAACCTCGAGGTCGTGCACGATCTCGTCGCGCTGCGTTCGCGCGTCACGCGTGCGTCGCTCGCGGCGAACAATGAGCGCTCGCTCTGGCGCTACGCCGAGCTCTACCCCGTCGCCGCCAGCACCGTCGACGCGCACCGCGCCCGGCTCACGGCCGGCGGCACGCCCTTGCTCGACGCGCCGCGCCTCTCGCGCGAGCTCGGCCACGCGAAGCTCTGGATCAAGGATGACTCGCGCAACCCGAGCGCCTCGTTCAAGGATCGCGCGGGCGCCATCGCGCTCGCCGTCGCGCTCGAACGCCGTGAGCCGCTCGTCGCCGGCGCCTCGACGGGCAACGCCGCGTCGTCGCTCGCGTGCCTCGCCGCACGCACCGGCACGCGCACGCTCATCTTCGTGCCCGAGAACGCGCCGCCCGCGAAGGTCGCGCAGATCCTGCTCTTCGGCGCGCAGGTCGTCGCCGTGCGCGGCACGTACGACCAGGCGTTCGACCTGTGCGCCGCCGCGTGCGCGAAGCACGGTTGGTTCAACCGCAACACCGGCGCAAACCCGTACACGCGCGAGGGCAAGAAGAGCTGCGCGTTCGAGATCGCCGAGCAGCTCGCGTGGGACGCGCCCGACCTCGTGTTCGTCGGCACGGGCGACGGGAACATCTTGAGCGGGTTGTGGAAGGGCTTCACCGAGCTCACGGCGCTCGGCTTGTGCGAGCGCGCGCCGCGCATGGTCGCCGTGCAGTCGGGCGAGTCGAACGCGATCCAGCGCGCGTTCGACGAGAAGACGGCGCTGCGCCCGGTGAGCGGGAAGACGCTCGCCGACAGCATCTCGGTCAGCGTGCCGCGCGACGGCGACGCGGCGCTGCGCGCGTTGCGCGGATCCGACGGGTTCGCGGTCCACGTGAGCGACGACGAGCTGCTTGCCGCGATGCGCCAGCTCGCGCGCGCAGAGGGCGTGTTCGCCGAACCGGCGGCGGCGGCCGCGCTCGCGGGCTTCGTGAAGGCGCAGAAGCAGGGTCGCGTGCGCTCGACGGACCGCGCGGTGCTCGTCGTGACGGGCAGCGGGCTGAAGGACGTGAACAGCGCGCTGCGCGCGGCGGGGAAGCCGCTCGTGATCGAGCCGGAGCTCGGGGCGCTGGAGGAGCTCCTGCGAACGGGGCAGGTGCAGGTCTGACGTACGGTGCCGGAGCAGTTCGTTACCGGATCGCGCATTCGCGCGGACGAACGCCGCAGCGGGGTAGATCGGTAGCAGATGGCTCCAGTACGTTACGTCCGCCAAGATCGATTGCGGCAGGTTGGGACAGCGACGACGTGTGCAGCGCCGAGCGCTGTCCGCCGAAGCCCCTCAACTCGTTCGAGTGAGCACTCTCCGACTCTGATCGAGGAGCTTTCGTCGCCATGCGAGCGGCGCACGCTCCTCGCACGGCTTGCGCAGCCGATGCCACGTTCGCCTCCAGCCGATAGGTAGCGCGTCCATGTGGATCATCTGATCGTCGTAGAGATACCGAAGCAGAGGACCGAAGAGGTGGAGCACCCGCTCCTCCTTCCCATCGAAGTCGAAGCACTCGAGGAAGGACACGCGCACTGCGTTTTCGATGTGCTCACTCCACCCGGATCGCTCCATCTGGTCCTCGAGCAGGCGGAACGCGAGCGACACCTTCTCCCAATCGTCTGCCTGCACGCGCGTCACGACATGGCGATAGAAGCACCCCATCTGCAAGTGAAGGAGCCCGGGGTTCCAGAGAAGTTCCTCCACGAGCATCGGGAAGTGCCGGGCCGCCGCGCATTCGAAGTCGAGGATGTCGGTCTGCCCCGCCACGCTCCACGTGCCTCCGCAGCGTGAGCACACGGTCGAGCGCGGCGTCGATGCGATCCGTCGGCAGCTCGGACAGCGATTCACGAAGATGCAGTCCGTGTCGAAGCCGGGTTCACCCGAACCGAGCTCGCGACGAACTCGGACCCAACCGGGGGCGGCCTCCGTCGACGCAGCGCCGGAGACGTTCGATCCAGCTCGAGAGGCTTCCATGGACTTCGGATCCGAATGCTCGGCTCCGAGATCGCTATCTGGGAGGCTCGCGAAGATCTGCTCCTCCGACGCAAACTCGCTGAGGTACGTCCACAGGTACGGGTCGAGCTCCTCCTCCTCGTCGGGTTCGTGTGCGTCGTTCAAGAGACACTCTCGCGGCGCATTCTAGGCGGACTTGACGGTGGGTGCCGAGCGTGCGCGGCCCAAGCCATTCCTCACCGGATCGCAGTCCCACGACACCTCGGTCCGCGTCGGCTCGCCGACCGGCAACGAAGGACTCCACCACAGTGCGTCTACCGACTGGCACCCCCGCGCTCCCGCACCGTACCCTCTCGGAATGACGACGAAGGTGAACGAGGCCGCGCTCGAGCGCGCCGTGAGGCTCTGCCGTGAGAAGCGCGTCGTGCTGCCGACGCTGGCGCAGATGCGCGAGCCCGCGAAGGTCCCGGCGAAGGTGAAGGGGAAGCTCCCTTCGATCGGGTTGTGGGACGTGAACCCGCTCAACCTCTTCCGCATCAGCTGGAAGAACGACGTGAAGAGCGGCGGCTACGGCGCCGTCAACTGCGTCGAGATCCCGCGCGCGCTCACCGGCATCGACGCGCGCGTCGTCGGGCTCGTCGGCAAGTACTTCCCGACCGGCGCGCACAAGGTCGGGGCCGCGTACGGCTGCCTCGTGCCGCGCCTCGTCACCGGCGCGTTCGACCCGACGACGCAGAAGGCCGTGTGGCCCTCGACCGGCAACTACTGCCGCGGCGGAGCGTTCGATTGCGCGCTCATGGGCGCGACGGCGGTCGCGATCCTGCCCGAAGGCATGAGCCGCGAGCGCTTCGAGTGGCTCAAGCAGATCGGCGCCGAGGTCATCGCGACGCCCGGCACCGAGAGCAACGTCAAAGAGATCTACGACGAGTGCTGGCGCATCCGCCGCGAGCGCCCGCAGGACGTGATCTTCAATCAGTTCGAGGAGTTCGGGAACCCGTCGTGGCACTACCACGTGACCGGGCCCGCGCTGCTCGAAGCGTTCGAGCGCGTGAAGACGCCGCGCGGACGGCTCGCGGCGTACGTGTCGGCGACGGGCTCGGCGGGCACGATCGGCGCGGGCGATCGGTTGAAGTACGACCGTTCGGGCGTGCTCATCGGCGCGGTCGAAGCGCTGCAGTGCCCGACGTTGCTCTCGAACGGCTTCGGCGAACACCGCATCGAAGGCATCGGCGACAAGCACGTGCCGTGGATCCACAACGTCCGCAACACGGACATGGTGATCGCGATCGACGACGAGGACACGCTGCGCCTCCTGCGCCTCTTCAACGAGCCCGCGGGTCGCGCGTACCTGTCGAAACAGGGCGTGAGCGACGCGCAGCTCGCCGAGCTCCCGCTGCTCGGCATCTCGTCGATCTGCAACCTGCTCGCTGCGATCAAGCTCGCGCGCTGGCACGAGCTCGGGCCCGACGACGTCGTGATGACGGTGTTCACCGATTCCGAGGAGCTCTACAAGTCGCGCCTCGCCGAGATGACGGCCGCGCGCGGACCGTACACGGAGCTGCACGCCGCGCGCGACCTGGATCGTTGTCTGCACGGGCAGAAGACGGATCACATGCGCGAGCTCGGCTACCACGATCGCAAGGCGCTGCACCACTTGAAGTACTTCACGTGGGTCGAGCAGCAGGGGAAGACCTCGGAGGAGCTGCGTCAGCTGTGGGATCCCGCGTTCTGGGAGGCGCGCTACGCCGAGGCCGCGGGTTGGGACGCGCAGATCGACGCGTTCAACGAGCGGACGGGTGTGTTGAAGACGCTGTGAGCCGGCGAGCGCGCGGCGCGATCGGACTCGCGCCGCGTCGACGCGCAGCCCGGACGACGCGCTCCACCGGTACGCTGACGATCACGAGGAGGACGACGTGGCCCACTTGATCCCCTATCCGTTCGGGAAGCTCGTCACGCGCGTCCTGCGCGAGCTCGACGCGGGCGGCGCCGTGCTCGACCTGCCGCGCGAGAAGATCACGCGCGGGCCGAACGCGACGTTGCGCGCGCTCGGCGGCGCTGCGCCGTCGACGTCGCGCACTTCCGAGGGCACGACGCACCGAGCGTCTGCTTCCACCGCACACTCCACGTCCGTCGCTCCGCAATCGCAGCCGGCGCCGCCCGCGTCGCTCGACTGGTCCGTGCGATTGCACGGCGAACGCGCCGCGACGCCGCTCGGGCCCGCGGCGGGGCCGCACACGCAGCTCGCGCAGAACCTCTTGCTCGGCTACCTCGCCGGCGCGCGCATCTTCGAGCTCAAGACGGTGCAGATCCAAGACGAGCTCGCGATCCCGCGCCCGTGCATCGACGTGCGCACGGTCGGCTACAACGTCGAGTGGTCGCAGGAGCTCAAGCTCGAGCAGTCGTTGGAAGAGTACGTGAAGGCGTCGATGCTGCTCGAGCTCGCCGCCGCGTCGGGCAAGCTCGAGCTCGAGCCCGGCTTCGACGCGTTCCTGTTCGACATGAGCGTCGGCTACGACCTCGCCGGCATCCGACACGAGCGCGTGCAAGCGTTCCTCGACGGCATGCTCGACGCGCGCGCGATCGTCGATCGCCTGCGGCGCGAGATCCCGGCGGAGTGGAAGCACCTGCGCGAGCTCCCGTTCAAGACGAAGCTGTCGTCGGGCATCACGCTGTCGACGTTCCACGGTTGTCCGCCCGGCGAGATCGAGAGCATCAGCCGCCACCTGATGGAAAGGGTCGGCGTGCACTGCATCGTGAAGCTGAACCCGACGCTGAACGGCCCGACGGAAGCGCGACGCATCCTGAAGGACGTGCTCGGCTACGGCCAGACGATCCCCGACTCGGCGTTCGCGAACGACCCGACGTTCGACGAAGCGTGCGCGATGGTGACGCGCCTCGAGAGCGCCGCGCGTGCGTGCGGCCGCGGCTTCGGCGTGAAGTTCTCGAACACGCTCGTCGTCGAGAACCCGGGCGACTTCCTGCCGAAGGCGGAGAAGCTCGCGTACCTGTCGGGCGCGCCGCTGCACGTGCTGGCGACGACGCTGGTGCGGCGCTTCCGCGACGTGTTCGAGGACCGCGTGCCGATCTCGTTCTCCGCGGGGATCGATCGAAAGAACTTCCCGGACGCGGTGGCGCTGGGGCTCGTGCCGGTGACGGTGTGCACGGACTTGTTGCGCCCCGGCGGCTACGCGCGCGCGCACGGGTACCTGGTGGAGCTCGCGCAGCGCATGCGCGACGTCGGCGCGACGAACATCGAGGAGTTCACGCTTCGCGCGCACGAAGCTCCCGCGTCCGCCGAGCCGGCGGCGCGACTGAGCGCTGCACGTCTCCACAACACGCGCCTCTACGCCGCGAGCCTGCTCACGAACCCGCGCTACACCGCCGCGCAGAACGCGAAGCCGCCAAAGAAGGTCGGCACGCGCCTCGAGCTCTTCGACTGCGTGTCGTGCGACAAGTGCGTCCCTGTGTGCCCCAACCACGCGAACTTCCGCTACACGCTGCCGAAGACGACGCTGCCGGTCGTGAAGCTCGTGCGCGAGCGCGATGGGAGCTGGACGCGCCGCGAGCTCGCTCCGCTCGTGATCGAGGAGCAACACCAGTGGGCCAACTTCGCAGACTTCTGCAACGAGTGCGGCAACTGCGACGTGTTCTGCCCCGAGGACGGCGGGCCGTACGTCGTGAAGCCGCGCTTCTTCGGCAGCCGCGCTCAGTGGGAGCGTTGGACGAACCACGACGGCTTCTTCGTGACGCGCGAGCTCGTGCTCGGCCGCTTCGAAGGCCGCGCGTACGAGCTCGAGCAACGCGGAGCGCGCGTCACGTTCCGCGGTCCAGGCTTCGAGCTCGAGTTCGACGAGTCGCGCCTCGACGTCCCGCTCTCCGCGCGCGCCGACGCCGGCGTCGAAGCCGACCTGACGCACCTGCACATCCTGCGCTGGCTGCGCGATGCAGTGCTCGGCGGCGCGACGAGCTACCTCAGTGCCGATGCCTAGCCGCGCACAACCCCTTTCCACGCTCCGCCGCGCGCCGCGCCGGACGCACGGAGCCGCGAGTGGACGGTCGCGAGCGTGACGCCATGACGCTTGCGCCGAGCTCGAGCCCGAAGCGGGACCGCATTCGCCGCGATCGCCGTCGTGCGTGGAGCCTCGGTGCGGCGATCCTCGCTCTGCTCGCGGTCGCGACCGCGGCGTCGATCGCCTTCCCCGAGCTGGCGCCGTTCGCCGCGCTCGCCGCGCTTCCGTTCGCCTGGATCCTGTTCGCCCTCGCGCGCCGCTACGCACGCCGGGCACGCATCCGGGCGCGCGGCGCACCGGCCGAGCTCCGCGCGATCGTCGCGGGCAACATCGCCTTCTACGGCGCGCTCGAGCCCGGCGAAGCCCAGCGCTTCCTCGAGGAGCTCGAGATCTTCGTCGTCGAGAAGCGGATCACCGGCGTCGGCACGACGGTCGACGACACATGCCGCGTCCTGGTCGCCGCGAGCGCAGTCATCCCGGTCTTCGGACTGCCGGGCTGGGAGTGGGAGAACGTCAACGAGGTGCTGGTCTACCCCGACGCGTTCACGACGGACTGGCGTGGTCGCGGCGACGGCGCGCGGGCATCGGGGGTGGTCGGCGACCAGGAGCTCCGCAGGACGATGATCCTCGCGAAGTCGCACCTGATCGACGGCTTCCGACGCGCCCGCGACGGCCACAATGTCGGTGTCCACGAGTTCGCCCACCTCGTCGACTGGATGGACGGCTCCGTCGACGGCGTTCCGAAGAAGCTGCTTGGCTCCACCGCGGCGCACGGCTGGGCCGAGCTCGTCCGGAAGGAGATGCAGGCGATAGCGGAGAGGCGCTCGAGCCTGCGGGCCTACGCCGGAACGAACCCAGCGGAGTTCTTCGCCGTGGCGAGCGAGTCGTTCTTCGAGGACCCGGTGAGACTCCGGGAGAAGCACCCGGAGCTGTACGCCGTCCTCGAACGCATCTACCGCCAGAGCACGCACACGCTGACCTTCGCGAAGATCCAGTCCGTCCTGTCGCGGTCGCGCTTTCGCCGCAACGAAGCGTGCCCGTGCGGGAGCGGAGCGAAGTACAAGCGCTGCTGCCGAGCCGGTGGAAGTCGCATCGCGCAGCGCTGACAGGCGCCACGTCCAGTTCATGCTCGGGCGCAGCGAGGGCCGCGCGTACGAGCTCGAGCAGCGTGGAGCGCGCGTCACGTTCCGCGGTCCGGGCTTCGAGCTCGAGTTCAACGAGTCGCGCCTCGACGTCCCGCTCTCCGCGCACGCCGACGTCGGGGTCGAGGCCGACCTGACGCACCTCCACATCCTGCGATGGCTGCGCGACGCGGTTCTCACAGCCTCTACCAGCTACGTGAGCTCCTGACGCGACCGGCGTGAGGACCGCCGAACGCACATCTCTGTCGGAGCTCGCCAGTTCACTTGGCCGGCGTATCGAACAGCACGACTCCGTCGTCCGCGTACACGCCGAGGTGCCCGCGCGTTGTCTGCTTCTCCTTCGAGTTGTCGAGGACCAGGCCGAGGCTCACCTTGGTCCACGCCGTCTGATGCGTCGAGTTGAAGTCTGCCATCTGGATCTGAGGGAGGCCCGCTTCGGTCGTCTCGAGCATGAGGACCGGACCCCCATTGGGCTCGTTCAGTTCGATTGAAGGCGCTCCTTCCCCGTCGAGTCCGAGAGACATGCGCCGTTTCCCCTTCGCGTCGAACATCTCGATCCCCGGCGCACCGCCACGCTTGGGCAGAAGTCCGACGCGCATGCGAACAACGCCATCCTGGCTCTTGAAGACGAGCTCCTGGAACTCCTTCGCCTCCGACGGACGACTCCACGGATAGGGCTGCGCCGGTCCGCCGAAGGGGGTGGGTTGCTGCCCAAGGACCTTGGTCACGAAGACATAGCTGAGCAGCGCCAGGTTTGCGACGACGAGGAGCGAGTGCGTGTGCTTCATGGCGAAGGAGCCTCCGAGTGCGAGCGCGATGTGTCGTTGCGCCATCGCTTTGAGAGTCGACTCCGCGTGATCTGGAGCCCGATGGGCGCTCGAGTGTAGCGCATTGCGGGCGGCCGGTGATCGCTCCCTGACTCAGCGCGAGTACGCGTCCGGCCGCAGATCGCGCTTCAAGTTCCACCCCGACGGATCCGGCCGCGAGAGCTGGCCGAGATCGACATCGGCAATGACGAGCTCCGCCTGCGTGCTCACGTTGGTGAAGCGACCGTTGGGGCCGACGAAGTAGCTCTTGCCGAAGTACGGCTGGTTCCACGGCGGCTCGCTGCCCTTCCGGTTCGAGCCGCCGATGACGAGGTTGTGCCGCGCCGCGTCGACCTCGAACTCCATCTCCCACATCCGCTCGCTCTTCGCGCCGAACGTCACCGCCGGACTGAACACGAGCTCCGCGCCCTCCTTTGCGAGCGTGCTCATCACGCCTTCGAAGTGGCGGTCGTAGCAGATCGCGACGCCGAGGCGACCGACGCTCGTCTCCCACACCGGGAAGAACGGGTTCTTCGACACGTTGCGCACGTGCGGGCCGTTCTCGCCGTTCGAGCGGTCGTAGTAGAAGCCCTCGAGGAACCGTCCCTGCTCGTTCGCGCCGTGCGGGATGTGCGCCTTGCGGAACTTGCCGAGCACGGCGCCCGTCTCGTCGATCACGACCGCCGTGTTGAACCGCTTCCCGCTGCGATCGAGCTCGTAGATCGGCGCGATCACGATCATCGCGTGCGCGCGCGCAGCGGCGCGGAGCTCGGTCACCGTCATCCCTTCGCGCCAGTCTTCCGCGAGCGCCGTCCACATCGGCGCGTGCGTCAGCGCGAAGTAGGGCGCGGGGAAGAGCTCGCCGAAGCAGATCACGCGCACGCCCCGCGCCTTCGCGGCCTTCATCAGGCCGATGTGGTGCTCGACGTTCGCACGCCGGATCGCAGGGAGCTTCGTTTCGAGCTGCGCGAGGTCCTCGACGCGCGCCGGCATGTCGCGGTACGCATTCACGGTCTCCGTCATCGCCGCCCGCACGACCCCACTCACACCCTCACCCCCTCGCTCGTTGCTGAGAGAAACCTAGAACTCCGTGCGTGCTCGGGCCGGTTCCTCCGGCCCGAGCACGCACGGAGTCCGGAATGCGAAGCATCCGAATGTGTTCCGTTGCGTCCCTCTCCCCGTTGCGCCTCATCCTGCCGTTGCGCTCCCGATCGCCCCATCACACCCCCTCCTCCTCCGCCAACTCCGTCACGACGTCGAGCATCACATTCACCCCATTCGCACACTGCTCCTTCGTCGAGTACTCGCGCGGGTTGTGACTGATCCCCTCGTACTCGCCCGGCACGAACACCATCCCCGCCGGACACACCGCCGCCATCTCCTGCGCATCGTGCCCCGCGCCGCTGACGATCTTCTTGAAGGACAACCCACGCCCCTCCGCGTGTTTCAACACGAGCTCCTGCACGCGCGGCGCGAACGCGATGTTCGGCGTGCGCGCGGTCACCTTGTGCTGCACCTCGACGCGCTCCTCCTCCGCGACTTTCCCATAGAACGGCACGAGCTCACCGAGCGCCTTCTTCAACACCTCGTCGTCGGGATGCCGCACATCGACCGTCATCTGCACGCGATTCGGCACCACGTTCACGAGCCCCGGCGAGTACTGCGTCACGCCGACCGTCGCCCGCAGCTGCTTCGTGTAGCGCCCCGACAGCACCATCGCGCGCAGGTAGAGCTGGATCCGCGCCGCCGCCATCCCCGGATCGCGCCGCAACTCCATCGGCGTCGTGCCCGCGTGCGCGCTGCGCCCCGTGATCACGAGCTCGTGCCACGCGATCGCCTGCACGCCGGTCACCACTCCGATGTCGACGTTCGCCGCGCGCAGCACCGGCCCCTGCTCGACGTGGCACTCGACGTACGCGTGCGGCGGATCGAGCTCCACCGGCGCCTCCCCGAGGAACCCGATCGCCTCGAGCTCGCTCTTCACGCTTTTCCCCGCGCGATCCGTCAGCGCCCACGCCTTGTCGAGCGCGATGCGCTTCGTCGCGACCGCGCTGCCGAGCATGTCGGTCGAGAAGCGCGCGCCTTCTTCTTCCGTGAAGAACGCGACGACGATCGGCCGCCGAGTCACCTGCCGCGCATCGTTCAGCGTGCGCACGACCTCGAGCCCGCCGAGCACGCCGAGGCACCCATCGAACCGCCCCGCCGTCGCCACCGAATCGATGTGCGAGCCCATCATCACGGGCTTCGCGCGCGGATCGCGCCCTTCGCGGCGCGCGTACACGTTTCCGATGCGGTCGATCGTCACCGCGAGGCCGAGCGCGCGCATCGCGTCGACGACATGCCGACGCCCCGCGCCGTCCTCGGCGGTGAGCGCGAGCCGGCGCACACCGGTCAGTCCCGTCGGTTCGTCGTGGTACGCGCCGATCGCGCCGAGCGCGTCGAGGCTCGCGTACAACCGATCGGCGTCGATGGAGAGGCGCGTCATGCGCTCGTCGTACCCGTTCACGCGGGTTCGGGCAAGGCGCTCATGCGCGGCCAGAGGCGCGCGGCCTCGAAGCGCGCTTCGGCGCGCAGGCGCTCGAGGTCGGCGGTGACGAGCTCGCCGTCTCGCACGACGACGCGCCCGGCGACGAGCACGTGCCGCGGCGGCGCGTTCGGCGCGCCGACGATCACGTCGGCGGAGAGACCGTCGAGCGCGTCCGCGCTGCTCGGCGCCGCTCCGACGACCGCGCTGGAGCTCGACGCGCGGGCGTCGGGCTTCGCACCTGCACCGTCCGCGACTCGGCCGCTCTCCGCGCCGAGCTTCGCGCCGGTGAGCGCGCTCATGAGCCTGCGCCCCGCGTCGACGCGCGCTTCGAGCGCCGTGCGTGCGTCGCCGTTCTGCGTCCCGATCCGCAGCAGCGCATCGCGCTCGACGCGCATGTCCGCCGGCCAACCGTCCGTGCCGAGCGCCACGTTCGCGCTCGCGACGAGCGCGCGCGGGTAGCCGACGCGATTGCCTTCGTTCGACCGCGGGTTCTGCACGAGCCAGAGCCCGAGTTCGCCTGCGCGCCGCACCTCGTCGACCGTCAAGTGCACGCCGTGCGCCAAGATCGAGCCCTTCGGCAGCGCGTCGCACGCGAGCAGTCGCTCGAGCACGCCCGTGTAGCCGCGCTCGTGCGCGTCCGCGACGTCGGCCCAGTCCTCGGCGACGTGCACGTGCACCGGAACACCGAGCTCGCGCGCGAGCTCGCCCGCGTCGCGCAGCGTGTCGTCGCTCACCGTGAACGCCGCGTGCAGGCCGACGAGCCCGCGCACCGGCGACGACGGGTTCGCACGCACGAAGCGCGCGCACTCGGCGAGCCCGCGCCGCGCTTCCTCGCGCCCCTCGTTGCGCTCCGTCGCTCCATACGTGACGACGAGGCGCGCGCCGAGCTCCTCCGCGCACTCCGCGAGCACGTCGAGCGACCCGTCGACGAACGCGGGCGACTCGTGGTGGTCGACGAACGCCGTCGTGCCCGCGAGCAGGCCTTCCGCGAGCGCGAGCCGAGCCGAAGCGCGCAGCGCGCGTTCGTCGAGCGCGCGATCGAGCCGCCACCAGACGCGCTCGAGGATCTGCAGGAACGTCTCGGGCGCGCGCTTGGGCGCCGGCATGCCGAGCGGCGCGAGCCCCGAGTAGAGGTGCGTGTGCGCGTTCACGAAGCCGGGGAGGAGCTCGGTGTCGCGCGCCCACGCGCAATCGAGCCGCGCGAACGCGCCGCGGTGCTCGAGCTCGTCCTTCGTCGCGCCTCGCAGCCGTCCGTGCTCGACGACGAACGACGGCCCGAGCGTTCCGCGGTCGAGCAGGACGTTCATCGCGCGACGCTCTCGATCCGAGCGCGCCTCGCTCCGCACGAACGCTCGTGTTCCCGCTTCAATGCCACCGACTCCGATCGCCCTTGAGCTTGCCGACGCTCATCGCGCGCGCCGCGGGCGAGTCCTTCATCGGCAGCACGTACCGCCGCACGCCGTCGAACGCTTCGAGCGCGCCTGCGACGGCGCCCGCGGTCGGCACGAGGCCGATCTCGCCGACGCCCTTCGCGCCGAACGGGCCTTCGGGCTCGGGGTCTTCGATCAAGAGCACCTCGCACGCCGGCATGTCGCGCGCGCGCAGCACGCCGATCTCGCGCAGCTTGTGCGTGACGGGCGCGCCGTCCTCGGTCGGCAACTCTTCGGTGAGCGCGTAGCCGAGGCCCATGTGCACCGAGCCCTCGACCTGGCCTGCGCAGAGCTTGGGGTTGACGACGCGACCGACGTCGTGCGCGGCGAGCATGCGCTCGATCTTCCCTTCGCCGTCGAGGATGCAGACCTGCGTCGCCCAACCGTAGCTCGTGTGCGTCTTGATCTTCGCCACGTTCGCGCCGAGCGCGGTCGTGTCGTCGATCACCTCGTCGGCGGCGTAGACGCGACCGACGAGCGCCTTCAGCGTGAAGCCCGCGTCGAGGTCCGCGCGCAGCTTGCGCGCCGCCGCGACGACCGCGCGCCCGCCGAACAGCGTCGCGCGCGAGCCCGTCGTCTGTCCGCAGCCGAGCGCGAACGTCGAGTCGACCTTCGGCACGAACGTCGCCGCGGGAAGCCCCGTCACCTCCGCCGCGAACTGCTGGAGCACGGTGAGGAGCCCCTGTCCCATTTCCGTGTAGCCGTTGTAGAGCGTGACGCGCTCGTCCGCGCCGACGACGAGCCGGCACTTGCCCCACTCGCTCACTCCGTTGCCGATGCCGGAGTTCTTGACGCCGCACCCGATCCCGACGGCTTTCCCCGCACGCTTCGCCGCGTAGTACGCGTCCTTCACGGCGGCGAGCGTCTTCTTGATGCCGACGCTCTTTTCGAGCACCTGCCCCGTGCAGAACGTGCCGCCGACGTCGAGCACGTTGCGCTCGCGGATCTGGAACGCGTCGAGGCCGCACTCCTTCGCGAGCAAGTCCATGCAGCCCTCGATCGCGAACGAGGCCTGGTTCGCGCCGAAACCGCGCATCGCGCCGCACGGCGGGTTGTTCGTGTACGCGGCGACGGACTCCACGGCTACGTTCGGCACCGCGTACGGTCCGCACGCGTGGCCGGCGGCGCGCTCGAGCACCTTCCCGCCGACCGACGCGTACGCGCCCGAGTCGCCGATCATCCGCGCGCGCACCGCGGTGAGCTTGCCGTTCGCGTCGCAGCCGACCTCGTACTGCATCGAGAGCGGATGGCGCTTGGGATGCATGCGGATCGACTGCTCGCGCGTGAGCTCGAGCTTCACCGGCCGCTTCGTCACGTGGCACAGGAGCGCCGTCTGCGCCTGGATCGACATGTCCTCCTTGCCGCCGAACGCGCCGCCGTTGGGCACGAGCTCGACCTGCACGGACTCCTCGGCGAGCCCGAGGAAGCTCGCGACCTGGCGGCGATCGTCGAAGATGCCTTGGCCCTGCGTGTAGAGCTTGAGACCGCCGTCGGCGAGCGGTTCGGCGAGCGCGCATTCGGGCTCGAGGAACAGGTGCTCGATGCGCTGCGTGCGCCACGTTCCGCGCACGACGTGCGCGCTCGACGCGAGCGCCGCATCGACGTCGCCGCGGCGGATCACGGAGCGGCTGAGCACGTTCGCGTGCTGCGGGTTCACCTGCGGCGCGCCGGGTCGAATCGAGACTTCGGGATCGAGCACGGGCTCGAGCACTTCGTACTCGACGTCGACGAGCTCCGCCGCCGCGCGCGCGGTGCGCTCGTCGTCCGCCGCGATCGCGGCGAGCACGTCGCCGACGCAGCGCACTTCCTCGCCGACGGCGACGAAGCCCGGCCAGTCGGCGTAGAGGAGGCCGTACCAGCGCTGCCCCGGCACGTCCGCGGCCGTGACGACGGCGTGGACGCCCGGCAGCGCGCGCGCGCGCGTCGTGTCGATCGAGAGGACTTTGGCGCGCGCGTGATGCGATTGGACGATCGCGCCGTGGAGCATGTTCGCGCGCACGAGGTCGGCGACGTAGGGACGGTCGCCGAGGACGGCGGCGAGGCCTTCGTAGCGCGGGATGTCGGCGCCGACGCCGCCGGTGGTGCCGAGCTCGGGGGTTTCACCGGTGCGCACGCAGCGCGCATAGAGCTCGATCGCGTCGAGGATCTTCACGTAGCCGGTGCAGCGGCAGAGGTTGCCGTCGATCGCGCGCGCGATCTCCTCGCGCGTCGGTTCCGGGTTCTCCGCGACGAGATGGTGCGCGCGCAGGGCGATGCCGGGGATGCAGAAGCCGCATTGGAGGCCGCCGGCGGCGACGAAGGACTGCGCGAGGAGGTTGCGCGTGCGCGCGTCGAGGCCTTCGAGGGTCGTGATCGATTTGTTCGCGCACTTCGTCGTCGGGGTCGCGCAGGTGGTGCGCGCGGAACCGTCGATCAGGGCGAGACAGCAGCCGCATTGGCCTTGGGGTTGGCAGCCGTCTTTGAGGGAAGTGAGGTGGAGGCGCGTGCGGAGGGTGGTGAGGAGCGACTCGTCGGCGGGGACGTCGAGGGCGTGACGGCGGCCGTTGACGGTGAGCTCGAGGTTGGGCATGGCGGGGGGGATCGTGTACGGAGTCAGGCAGGTTTTTCAACACATTCGCTGCGGGGGCGGGGGCGGGAGGGAGCGCGCGAGGCGGATGGGGAGCAACGGGGGAAGGGACGCAGCGGAACACATGTGGGTGCTCCGCATCCCAGACTCCGCGCTCGATCCGGCCGGAGGAACCGGCCTGATCGAGCGCGGAGTTCTATTGGGAGAAGGAGAAGGGAGAGACGAGCGGCTCGCCTCGAGCGGGTTGGAGGGATAGGCTCGGCGCAAATCATGGTGGCGCACGATTCGGTTCGAAGGTCTTTCGAGGAGGCGCGGGCGACGCTCGAGGCGTTTCTCGCCGATGCGGCGAACGTGGCTCAGGTCGAGCGGTTCGCGGCGGCGGCGGCGGAGACGTTGAAGCGCGGCGGCTTGCTGATGAGTTGTGGGAACGGCGGGAGCATGTGCGACGCGATGCACTTCGCCGAGGAGTTCACCGGGAGGTTCCGGAAGGACCGGGCGGCGTTGCCGGCGATCGCGTTCAGCGATCCGAGCCAGCTCACGTGCATCGCGAACGACTTCGGGTTCGACGAAGTGTTCGCGCGCTCGGTGGAGGCGTACGGGAAAGAGGGCGACCTCCTCGTCGCGATCACGACCAGCGGGAACTCGCCGAACATCCTCCGCGCCATCGAGGTCGCGAAGAAGAAGCGCATCACGACCGTCGGCCTGCTCGGCAAGGGCGGCGGCAAGGCGAAGGCGCTCGTCGACGTGCCGATCGTCGTGCCGCTCGCGGAGACGTCGGATCGCATCCAAGAGGTGCACATCAAGGTGCTCCACATCGCGATCGAGGCGGTCGAGCGCGCGCTGTTCCCGGCGAATTACGGCGGGAAGGGTTGAGGGCGCGCGGTCGGATCGTCGTCGAGGTCGGAGCTCGTTCTTCGGACGCGTAGAGCGTCGTCGTTGCGCTCGCGGGGAGCGCGCCTAGACTCCCCCGCCATGCGCTATCTGCCGCTCGTGCTCGTCGTGTTCGGGAACGTCGTCTACCACCTCGGTCAGAAGACGATGCCGAAGGACGCGCCGCCGCTCTCGGCGATCGTGATCGCGTATCTCGTCGGCATCGTCGCGTGCCTCGCGGTACTGCCGTTCCTCGAGCCGGGGTGGAGCGTCGCGAGCGTGCGGCCCGCGTTCGCGTGGAGTCCGGTGCTCGTCGGACTCGGCGCGGCGGCGATCGAGCTCGGGTTCCTGCTCGCGTATCGCGCGGGCTGGCCGATCTCGAGCACGTCGCTCGTCACGATGAGCGTGCTCGCGCTCGTTCTGCTGCCGATCGGACTGCGGTTCTTCGCCGAGAGCTGGAACTGGGAGCGGACGGTCGGCGTCGTGCTCTGTCTCGCGGGGCTCTGGTTCCTGCGGCCGCGTTGAGCGCGGTGCGCGCGAATCGGCGCGAGACCGTGGTCTCGTTCGCGGCTCGCGCGAACGGGCGCGAGACGATGAGGTCGCTCGCGCCGAATCCGCTCAGCGCGCGAGCCCCGTGAGCGCGCGCGTGCTCCACCAGGACACGAGCTCGTGCTCGCCGAGCGCCGCGGTGCCGAGCAGCGCCGTCGCCGCATCGACCGTCTCCGCGTCGAGCACCGCGACGTAGTTCGCGCGCGCCGAGTCCTCGAGGCGCCCTTCGAAAAGCACCTTCCCCGCCGCGCGCGTCGACGCGAGCCCGCGCTCCGCCGCGGCCGCGTCGCGCGCGAGGAGCATCACGTAGCCGCGGATCGTCGTCTCCATCCGCGGCTCCTCGCCGCGCGCCTTCAGCTCGGCGCGCATCGCGAGCTCGAGCTCGTACGCGTGCTTCAGCGGCGACGACGAGCGCAGCGTCGCGAGCTCCATCGCGAGCGTTCCGGCCTGCACCGCCGGATCCGTGCTCGTCCACTCGCGCGCGGTCGCGGCCGCGCGCGTGTCGAAGAGGAAGATCCCGCGCGTCTCCGGGTGCGGATTGCCGTCGCCGAACGGGCCCGCGATCAGGAGCTTCTTCTCGTCCGCGAGCTTCTGGATGTTCGCCATGTGCGCGGCCTGGAGCTGGTTGCGCTCCTCCTGCGTGCGCTGCGTGGTCGACGGACCGCGTACGAGGAACGCGAGCTGGTACGCCTCGCTCGGCGCCGACGTCGAGGTCGAACGGCAGGCGGCCAGCAGGACGAAGAACGACGCGACGAGCGCGCGCAGGAGCTTGGAGTTCATGCGCGCATCGTACCGAGCGCGTACGCGACGTCGACGGGCCTCTCGCGCGCACTGCACGCTCGGCGTGCAGCTCCGAGCGCACGCCTCAGATCGAATCGAGTCCCCACACGAAGGGGTTCAGCGGCAGATTCGACGCGTCGCCGCCGACGCGCGACGCGAGCTCGCGCGCCGCGCCGCGTTCGCCGCGCGGTGCGAGGCCGACGGCGACGAGCTCCTCGATGCGCAGCGTCGCGACGCCGCGC
>JAXMBZ010000014.1:0-146877 GCA_046349615.1 Planctomycetota bacterium | reverse complement strand
GCGTTCTGGACGGTCGAGCCGGGGGCTCCGGCCGGCGCGCGGGCCGAGCCCGGACGCCTCGGCTGCGAGGTCCGACGCGGCTCGGCGGGTCGCTACGCTCTTGTCGCGATCGCCGGTCCGCGAGCGCGTGGATAGAACGCCCGCCCCATGAAACGCGAGACCCGCCCGAATCCCTCCTCGAAGCCCGCGCGCCGCGCGGCCCGCGCACCCCAGAACGGCTCCGGCCTCGATGCGCTCTTCCGACCGCGCTCCGTCGCGGTGATCGGCGCCTCCCGCCGCCCGGGTTCGATCGGCTGGCAGGTGCTCCACAACCTGATCACCGGCGGGTTCGAGGGGAAGGTGTTCCCCGTCAACCCGAAGGCCGACGTGCTCCACTCCGTGAAGTGCCATCGGTCCGTCGGCGCGATCGAGGACCGGGTCGACCTCGCGATCGTCACGATCCCGAAGGAAGGCGTCCTCCGCGCGATCCAGGAGTGCGCGAGGAAGAAGGTGGGCGCCGTCGTCGTGATCACGGCCGGTTTCCGCGAGACCGGCGGCGAGGGCGCCGCGCTCGAGGGCCGAATGCTCGCGGTCGCGCGCCGCCACGGGATGCGTCTCGTCGGTCCGAACTGCATGGGCGTGCAGAACGCGGAGCTCGGCGTCCGCCTGAACGCATCCTTCTCGCGCAGCTTCCCGCAGCCCGGTCCCGTCGCGTTCGTGTCGCAATCGGGCGCGATGGGCGAGGCGATCCTCGCGCACGCCGACCACATCCACCTGGGCGTGTCGATGTTCGTCTCGATGGGCAACCGCGCGGACGTCAGCGCGAACGACCTGCTCGAGTACTGGGACCGCGTGCCCGGGCTCGCGTGCATCCTGCTCTACCTCGAATCGTTCGGAAACCCGCGCAACTTCGTGCCGACGGCGCGGCGCGTCAGCCGCACGAAGGCGATCGTGACGGTGAAGGCGGGCCGCTCGTCGCAGGGCGCGCTCGCCGCGTCGAGCCACACGGGCTCGCTCGCGGGCGGCGACGCGGCGGCGGACGCGCTGCTCAAGGAGTGCGGCGTCCAGCGTGTGAACAGCGTCGAGGAGCTCTTCGACGTCGGGCTCGCGCTCTCGAAGCTCCCGCTGCCGTCGGGACGGCGCGTCGCGGTGCTCACGAACGCGGGCGGGCCGGCGATCCTCGCGACGGACGCGCTCGTGCGTTCGGGGCTCGAGATGGCGCCGCTCACGGACGCGACGCGGCGCAAGCTGCGCGCGCTCCTCGTGCCCGAGGCGTCGGTCGTGAACCCGATCGACATGGTCGCGGGAGCGGGGGAGGAGCACTACCGCGGCGCGCTCCAGGCGCTGCTCGCCGACCGGACGGTCGACATGGTGCTCGTCGTGTTCGTGCCGCCGATCACGCGCGATCCGATCGTCGTCGCGCGCGCGGTGTTCGAGGTCGCGCGCGGCTCGAAGAAGCCCGTCGTCGGCTGCTTCATGTCGCGCGACGAGGTCTTGCGCTCGATCACGAACGAGGCGCGGCAGGACTGGGTGCCGATCTACCTCTACCCGGAGTCGGCGGTGCGCGCGCTCGCTGCGCTCGACGAGCGACGGCGCATCCTCGCGCGCAAGGAGGGCCGCGTGCGCCGCTTCCGCGTCGACCGGAAGAAGAGCCGCGCCGCGCTGAAGCCCGGCTGGCTCGGCGTCGACGACCGGCGCGCGCTCTCGCGCGTGTGGGGGATCCCCGCGGTGCCGGGCGGGCTCGCGCGGACGGCGGACGAGGCCGTCGCGATCGCGAAGCGCGTCGGCTTCCCGGTCGTGATGAAGATCTCGGCGCCGAACGTCGTGCACAAGACGGACGTCGGCGGGGTCGTGCTCGACGTGCGCGACGAGGACGCCGTGCGCGCGACCTTCCCGCGGCTGATGCGGGCCGAGGCCGAGGGCGTCAACGTCCAGAAGATGCTCCGCGGCGGCCGCGAGGTCGTCATCGGCTTCAAGGCCGATCCGTCGTACGGGCCGGTGCTCATGTTCGGGCTCGGCGGGACGTGGGTCGAGGTGCTCAAGGACGTCTCCTTCGCGCTCTGCCCGGTGAGCGACGTCCGCGCGCGCGAGCTCGTGCGCGAGATCAAGGGCTGGCCGATCCTCGCCGGCGTGCGCGGGCAGGCGGCGATCGACGAGGACGCGCTCGTCGAGCTCATCCAGCGCCTGTCGCAGCTCGCGATGGAGGAGCCGTCGGTCGCGGAGCTCGAGTTGAACCCGCTCCTCTGCTTCGAGGGCGGCGTCGTCGCGGTCGACCTGCGGGTGCGGGTCGAGGACGCCCGCGGACACTGAACCCGTCCCGGCCTTGGGTCGCTCCGCGCGTCCATGCGCAGAAAGTCGGAGGGTGACGGGCCGGGGCGCGGACTCCGTGGCCGCCCCGCGCTACCCTCGGCGTGTTCCGCCGAGCGTCTGGAACTTTCGCCCGGGCCCGCTACGCACAAATGCCTCGCACGGCCTCGGCCGCGCTACGGCGAGAATCCCTGCTGAAACCTCACGGGTGTGTTCCGAGGCTCCGCACTCGCGCCCTACCCCACCAGACGACGTTTCGAGCCTCTGGAGAAACGAGATGAGTATGCAGATGGTCCAACGCTCCTTCGGTGTGCGTCTCTTCGCGGCCGGGTTCGCCGTCGTCGCGCTGATCGGCCTGAGCCTCGCCACGAGCGCCCCGAGTGCCCCGGCCGCGGCGGCGGGCAACAAGTACATCGGCGCGGACAAGTGCAAGAGCTGCCACTCCTCCGAGACGTCCGGCAACCAGCACGGCAAGTGGCTCGAGACGGCGCACGCGAAGGCGTTCGAGAAGCTCGGCTCCGACGAAGCCAAGAAGATCGGCAAGGAAAAGGGTGCCGAGGACCCGCAGAAGGCCGACGCCTGCCTGAAGTGCCACACGACGGCGTTCGGCGTGCCCGCCGATCAGCTCAAGGCGAAGCCCGAGCAGCTCAAGAACGTCCAGTGCGAAGCCTGCCACGGCCCGGGTGAGAACCACATGAAGGCGCGCTTCGCCGCCGCGGCGGCCGCGGGCGACAACCCCGACACGTCGAAGCGTCAGGTCGTCCCCGAGGGCGAGATCAACGTCAAGGTCGGCCCGAAGGACTGCAAGGTCTGCCACAACGACCAGTCGCCGACCTTCAAGCCGTTCTGCTTCCACGAGCGCCTCGAGAAGATCCAGCACTACGACCCGCGCAGCGGCCACAAGATCGAAAAGCCGTTGACCGCGTGCCCGTGCGACGACGACTGCCTCTGCAAGAAGGGCGACTGCGCGAAGCTGCCCAAGAAGCAGTGACGCCTCGTCGCGCTCGACAGACTCGCTAGTCCGGGGCGCGGGAGGAGCCGAAACAGCTCCTCCCGCGCGCGCTCCGGTGGCGAGTCCGACGCGCTCGATGCTCGACGTTCTCGTGCCGCCGCGCGCTCGTCGCGCGGTGCGTCGGCCGCGCGCGAGTCCCGGAACTCCGCGCGTCCTCGCGAGCCTCGCTCGCTCCCCACGCGGCGCGTCCCAGCGCCGATTCGCGCCCGGGATCCGTCTCGATCCGACCCCGCACGCCGCCCCGGAGACCTTCGATGATCCTGATCCTGTCGCACGACTCCCCCCAAGCGACCCTCGACGACGTCGTCCGCGAATGCGAGCGCCTCGGCTGGCGCGCGACCGTTTCGCGAGGAGAAGAGCAGACCGTCGTGTCGCTCGAGGGCTCGGGCGATCCGGAGAAGCTCGACGAGTGCTTCCGCGACCGCGCCGACGTCGACGTCGTCCCGATCCTGTCGCACCGGGAGTACCGGTACTGGCGCGCGCGCCGGCGGCTGCTCGCGGGCCTCGCGGGCGGGCTCGGCGCGCTGACGGCGATGAGCGCGGGCCTGCCGATCACGGGCTTCCTCATGCCGCCGAAGGGCGTCGTCTCCGACCGCAACCTCGTGCGCGTCGGCAAGTCGGACGACGTGAAGGAGCGCTCGGGCAAGAAGGTCACGCTGCTCGGCAAGCCCGTGATCCTCGTGCGGATGGAGCGCGATCGCTGGTTCGCGCTCAGCGCGATCTGCACGCACATGAACATCTGCCAGCTCGACTGGAACGAAGAGCGCCGCGAGCTCGTCTGTCCGTGCCACGGCGGCGCGTTCGACGTGTACGGCAACGTCGTCCAGGGTCCGCCGTCGGTGCCGCTCGCGACCTATCCGGTCGAGCGCGTCGGCGACGAACTCTTCGTCCGGAGGGAGGGCTAGTCATGCGCGCTCGCGGACAAGGCATGCTCCCCACGCTGTGGCTCGTCCTGCGCAGCCCGGTGCGTCCGGAGCAGCGGACGGAGCTCATGCTCGGCCTCGGGATCCTCCTGTGCTTCGTGCTCCAGGTGACGACCGGGATCCTGCTCGCGCTCTTCTACCAGCCCTCGCCAGCGACGGTCGCGGAGAGCGTGCAGCTCATCATGCGGGACGTCGACTGGGGCTGGCTCGTCCGCGGGCTGCATCACTGGACGGCGAACGCGCTGCTCCCGCTGTGCGCGCTGCAGATCGTCTGGCTGCTCGCGACGGGGAAGTACAAAGGCCGCTCGTCGTCGACGTGGTACCTCGGGCTGCTCGTGCTCGGCCTCTCCGTGCTGCTCGCGTACAGCGGCGAGCTGCTCGTGTGGGACAACCGCGCGTTCTGGCGCATCACGCAGGCCCTCCAGCAGGTCGAGTCCGCGCCGTTCTTCGGCCGCTGGCTCGCGCACGTGCTGCGCGGCGGCGACGAGGTGAACGCGACGACGCTGAGCCGCGTGTTCACGCTGCACAGCCTGCTCCTGCCTTGGACCCTGTGGCTCGTGGTCGTCGCCGAGGCCTGGTTCCTCGCGCGCCGGCTGCGCGAGCGCGTCGGAGGTGCCGCGTGATCGTCGTCCTTCGCCCGGGCACGAGCCCGGAAGACGTGCAGGAAGTCCGCACGGAGCTCGAGCGGTTCGGCATCGAGTCGCGCGTCGTGCAGGGCGGCGGGAAGCCGCTGCTCCATCTCTTCTCGGGGCCCACGCGCAAGGCGCGCAAGGTGCTCAAGTTCGAGCAGGTCGAGGGCCTCGTCGCCACGTCGGGCCCGCGCATCCGCGCGGAGGGCCGCCGCTTCTACCCGTACTACCTGATCCACCTCGGAGCGTTCGCGCTGATCGCGCTCGCCGCGCTCGTGCTCCTCGCGGGCCACCTGCCGCCGGGGCTCGGCGACGAGATCGATCCGCGCCAGGCGCCCGCCGAGCTCGCGTATCCCTGGTTCATCCGCGCCCCGCTCGCGTTCGTCGCGCTGTTCCCCGCGTCGGCCGCGTGGCTCGGCTGGCTCGCGCTCTACACGATCCTGCTCGGCGTCTTCCTCCTGCCGTGGCTCGATCGCAGCGAGGAGGGCCGGCGCAGTCGCTGGCCGCTCGCGGTGATGGCGCTCCTCGCGCTCGGCTGGCTCGCGCTCACGTTCTCGGGGGTCGTCCGATGAAGTCCACGCTCCACCTCGCGACTGCGCTGTTCGTCGGCTCCTTCGCGTTCGGCGCGCAGGAGCAGGCTCCCGCCGCGAACCCGGCTCCGTTCGCCGGGACGAGCGTCAAGGAGACCTCCCGCGCGAAGCCCACGGCCGAGAATTGCGCCGTCTGCCACGGCAAGGAAGCCCACGAGCTCGCCGGCAGCATCCACACGAAGGCCGACCTGCGCTGCACGAGCTGCCACGGCGGCGATCCGACGGCGATCGAGGTCGCAGCGGCGCACGGAACGCAGCTCAAGAAGCTCGGGACGGCACGCGAGGCCGTCGAGTCGTGCGGCGGATGCCACGCGGACGTGCAGCGCATGCGCCTCTACGGGCTGCGCACCGACCAGCTCTCGCTCTACTGGACGAGCAAGCACGGCGAGCGGCTCGCGAAGGAGGACGACGCCAACGTCGCGACCTGCGTGAGCTGTCACGGCGTGCACGGCGTGCTCAAGGCGTCGGACACGCGCTCGCCCGTGCATCCGTTCAATCAGGCGGACACCTGCGGCCGCTGTCACGGCGATGCCGCGAAGATGGCGAAGTACGGCCTCGATCCGAAGATCGTCGACGAATACAAGTCGTCGCTGCACGGGCGCGCGCTCCTGCAGGACGCGCACCAGGCGGCGCCCGCCTGCGCGACGTGTCACGGCTCGCACGGCGCCGCGCCGCCGCGCGTCGGCGACATCGAGCAGGTCTGCGGGCAGTGCCACTCCGTGGTGCAGGCGCACTACGACGAGAGTCCGCACGCCGCGGCCTCGAGGAACGGCAAGTCGGTTCAATGCGTCTCGTGCCACGGCAGCCACACGATCGCGCCGCCGTCGCCGGCGATGTTCCTCGGCGACGAGGACCGCCACTGCGGCTCGTGTCACGCCGACGAGAAAGACCCGGCGCGCGGCATCGCCCGCGAGCTGAACGAAGGGGTGACGGGCCTCGGCCGCGTCATCGACGAGCAGGAGCAGGAGCTACGAAAGGCCGCCGTCCGCGGGCTCTTCCTCGGCGCGGAGAAGGGCTACCTGGACGATGCGCGCGGCCTGCTCGTGCGCGCGCGCGCGTCGACGCACCGGGCTTCGGCGGTCGCGCAGACGGACTTGCTCAATCGCGGTCAGGCGATGGTGCTCCAGACGCGCGAGAGCCTCGCGACGAAGGGGCGCATCTTCCGCGATCGCAAGATCTTCACCTCGATCTTCGCCGCCCTGTCGGTGGTGTTCGCGATCGTGCTCCTGATGTACGGCCGCGCGATCGGCGGCACGTGGAAGAAGGGACCCGCGGGATCCAAGGCCCGCGGCGACGCGAAGCATGCTGCGTAGACTGCGCATCGGACTCTGGCGCGAACGCGCGCTCAAGTTCCTCGGCACGGCGTTGATCCTCGCGCTCGTCGGCGGCGGCGTGCTCGCGCTCGGGATGTACGGCGCCGTGCACCACACGGCCCAGCCGGAGTTCTGCAACTCCTGCCACCTCATGGAGCCGTACTACGCCTCCTGGCAGCATTCGCCGCACAAGGACGTCGCCTGCATCGAGTGCCACTACGAGCCGGGCTCGCTCGAGACGCTCGAGGGCAAGTTCAAGGCGCTCTCGCAGCTCGCGAAGTACGTCACACGGACCGCGGGCACGAAACCGTGGGCGGAGGTGAGCGATCAGAGCTGCATGCGCTCGGGATGCCACTCCGTTCGTCTGCTCGAAGGGCCCGTGCAGTTCGGGCGCATCAACTTCGACCACCGGAAACACCTGCTCGAGAGCCAGCGCGGCCGCCGCCTGCGCTGCGTCACCTGCCACGCGCAGATCCTGCAGGACCAGCACTTCTCCGTGACGCCGCAGGTGTGCTTCACCTGCCACTTCAAGCCGGACGCGAGCGGCGCGCGGCCGGAGAAGCAGAGCGACTGCCTGCTCTGCCACGGCCCGCCGAAGGAGCCGGTCGCGGTGAACGGCCGCGAGTTCGTGCACGCCGACTACGTCGCGCGCGGCGTCGACTGCAAGGAATGCCACAACCCCGTGATCCAGGGCGAGGCCGTCGTCCGCAAGGAGCGCTGCAACCAGTGCCACGGCGAAGTCGGCCACGTCGAGCGCATGGGCGAGATCGCCTTCATGCACGAGAAGCACGTCACCGAGCACAAGGTCGAGTGCTTCGAGTGCCACGAGGAAATCCAGCACGGCCTGCTCCCGCTCAAGAAGCCGGGCGAGCCGTCGAAGGACAGCTGCGGTGCGTGTCACGCGAGTCCGCACGACGCGGCGCTCGAGCTCTACGCGGGCACCGGCGCCGTCGGCGTCGCGGATCGGCCGAGCCGCATGTACGAGACGCGCGTCGTGTGCGAGGCGTGTCACACCGGGCGCACGGGGTTCCTCGCCACGGGCGCGGGGCTCGGCGCGCCGAACGCGCTCGCAGGCGGAGCCGAGTCGAAGCCGAACGGCCTCGTCGCGGGCAACGGACAGGCGCTGCTCGGTCGACACGACGCGCATGGACCGGTGGTCGCCGCCGCGGGCAACGCGGACTGCATCCATTGCCACGGCACGAACTACGACGGGCTCATGCGTCAGTGGCAGGCCGCGGTGGGCGAGCAGCTCGATCGGCTGCTCCCGATCGCGACCGGGCTGCAGCAGAAGCTCGCGAGCGCGGAGCTCCCCGTGCGCGACACGCACGAGGACCTCGACGCGGCGACGAGCGCGCCGAAGCTCGCTTCCGCCGCTGTCGAGCGCGAACCGAAGGGTCCGAACGAGCCCGCGCGAGCGGCGGACGCCCCCGTGCGCGTCGACGCGAGCGCGTGGACGAAGCCGGAGCCGCAGGACGCGGCGGCGAAGCGCGAGTCCGCCGTCCAGCCGCTGCGCGAAGCGATGAAGAACCTCTCGCTCGTCGCGCTAGACGGCTCGCGCGGCGTGCACAACCCCGCGTACGCGCTCGCAGCGCTGCGGGCGAGCGCCGAGCGCATCGACCAGGCGCGTGAGCTCCTCGGCGTCACGGGCGAACCGTCCGCGAAGGAGGGCTTCCCCGTCGACTCGAAGCTCGGTTGCACGACGTGTCACGCCGGCGCGGGTCGTCCCGCGGCGATCTGGCCGCCGGAAGCGAAGTTCCCGCACCAGAAGCACCTCACGAAGGTCGGGCTCGACTGCGACAAGTGTCACAGCACGACCGAGCACGGAAAGACGATCGAGCGCTTGAGCTGTGTCTCCTGCCACCACCAGGAAATCGAAGGCCGCGACACCGCCGAGTGCGCGAGCTGTCACGGCGCTCAGGAGTCGATGTTGCGCGGCAAGATCGCCGGCTTCGCCGAGACCGCGGACAAGATGTCCCAGATGGAATGCACCGAGTGCCACGGCGAGATCCCGACGGTGGTCAAGCCGAAGCCCGCGACGTGCAACCTCTGCCACAAGCCGAACTACGACCAGGTCTTCAAGGACTGGCAGAAGGAGATCGGCGACTTGACGAGCGCGCTCGACAAGGCGATCGCGTCCGCGCCGGCCTCGATCGACGCGGCGTCGGTCGAGTCCGCGCGGAAGGCGCTCGCCGCGGTCCGCGCGGACGGCAGCCTCGGCATCCACAACCACGCGATGGCGAAGACGCTCATGCAGGAAGCGCTGCAGAAGCTCACGCCGAAGTAGCGTCCGGTCGAACGAACGAAAGACGGCGCGTCCGATCGCGAGGTCGGGCGCGCCGTGCTCGTTTGCCGGCGACCCTCAGCGCACGTCGACGCGCTCCGCCGCGCTCGCCATCTCGACGATGCGCGGGACGAACGCCGCGTCCTTCATCACCGTGCGCACGAGCTTCGGCGACGCCGAGCGGAAACGGAGCTTGGCTTCGGCCGTGATCGGGCCGTGTGCGTCGGCCGGGACGCGCACGCGGAACGTCTCGCGCTCCGTCGCCTTCGGCGCGATGCACCGTTTCCACGCGAAGGACGCGGCCTCCCACAGCTTGAACGTCCGCTTGCCGGACGCGTCGAGCAGCTCCGAGCCGAAGCGCAGCGTGTTCGGCGCGAGCTCGCCCTCGGGGTCGAGCCTCCCGGAGCGGAGGAGCTCGCGCCCGTCCGCGTCGCGCACGGTGAGCTCGACCCACATCTCGCGCAGCTCGGTGAGGCTCGTCGGCAGCGCGTGTCCCGCGCCGACGTTCGTGACCGCGACGACGAGCGCGAGCTCGCCGTTCTTCTCGATCGTCGCCGGCAGCTCGAGCGCGAGCGTCGCGGCGCTCTTCAAGCGCGCCTCGGCCTCGGCGGAATGCGCGGCGCTGCCGGTGAGCTGCTCCGCGTCCGCGTTCCCGCCGACGAAGAGGTGCGGGTGGATCGCGCGCTCCTTCGCGCTCATCAACGAGGTCTTGCCGAGCACGTCGACGCGCTTCAGCGTGCGCGCGACCAGGGTCGCCTGCTCGACGGTGCGCATGTGGCAGTCCTGGCAGACGATGCCCTTCTCCGCGTAGACGCTCTTCTTCCACTCGTCGTAGGTGTGCTCGACGCGGAAGCCGTTCGTCGGGTGGACCACGGTGTGGCACGAGGCGCAGAGCTCGGCTTTCTCGAGGAGCTCCGCGCGTTCGGCGCCGTGCGCGGGGTTCTTCTGCACGTCGACGTTGATCGCGGACTTCGTCTTGCTTGGCGCGAGCACGAACGACGCGTTGCCCGGCTCCTTCCACGGTCCCGTGTCGCCGGTGAGCGCGCGGATCTGGTGGCACACGTCGCACTGCACGCCCGACGTCGCTTTTTCGGGGAGCTCCGCTTCCGGCGTGCCCGGCACGAGGCCCGACACGAGGCTCTGCGGCGAGTGGCATCCCGAGCACCACGCGTACGTCGCTTCGCCGGCCTCGGCGCGCGCGAGCTCGGCGAACGCGCGATAGAACGGGTCGTGGTGGGAGCGCGAGTGGAAGGAGCCGTCGAACTCCTCCGCTTGGCGCGCGTGGCACGTGCTGCAGTCGTCGAGCAGGCCGAAGCCGTCGATGGAGACGGGCTTTCCGTCGGGCGTTCCGACGAGCGAGAGGCCGAACGGTCCGTGCGCGGGTGAGCCCGGCGCCGGAGCTTGCGCCGCGAGTGGAGCTCCATCCGAGAGCGCGCGCACGCCGAAGGGGGCGAGGGCCAGAGCGGCGAGCGTGAGCGAGCCGAGAACCTTGTGCGTGTCGAACATGCGTCGCCGAGCATAGCGCCCCGACGCTCGATCGAAACGAACCGCGGCCGAGACGCCCGTTGCGGACGCCGCGGCCGCGGGGAATGGAGGGGCTCCGTCAGTTCGCGAGGAGCGCGTACACGATCAGGATCACGAGCACGACGCCCACCGTCAGCGCCGTCATCCCGAACGCGCGCACGACCTTCATGAAGCCCGGCGCGGGCGCGTCGACGAGGTGCTTCTCGAGCTCGCCGCTCTGCTGCAGGCGGTCGTAGAGCTCCGGACGATCGTGCTTCAACTCCGCGACGCTCATGCTGCCCGTGAAGATCACCGGGTCCATCGGGAACTTCTCGGGCCGGAAGTGCGTGTTGAAGAAGTGGATCGTGAAGATGAACCCGGTCGCGAGCAGCGCTTCGTCGCTGTGGATGATCGTCGCGATGTTGATCGACCAGCCGGGGAGCACGCGCGTGAAGAGCTCGGGGAACCACAGGCACAAGCCCGTGCTCCCGATCACCACGACGCCCCAGAACACCGCGAGGTAGTCGAACTTCTCCCAGTAGGTCCAGCGTCCGTAGCGCGGCGACGGACCCTTGCCGAGGAAGAACTTCATCGTCGCGACGAACTCCTTCACGTCGGAGAACTTCGGCACGAGCGAGTCGGGACCCATCAGGAAGTCCTTCACGCTCTTCTTGCTCGCGCGGAAGCGCTTGACGACGTCGACGAGGTGCAGCGCCATGTACGTGAACGTGGCGAGCGCGCAGATGCGGTGGATCCAGCCCGCGCCCTCGATGCCGCCGAGGAACCGCGCGAGGAAGTGCGCCCACGCGGCGTGCGAGAACTTGAGCATCATGCCGGTGATCGCGAGGCCGAAGAAGCTGAGGATCACCGTCAAGTGCAGCCCGCGCTGGTACGCGGTGAAGCGGCGGAACCGCTTCCCCTTGTCGTGATCCGCGGCGACGTGCTTCTTGTACTCTTCGCGGAGCTTCCACGAGCGCGGCAGCCACGCGAGCGTGTGCAGCCCGAAGAAGACGAACGTGCCGACGAGCAGCGCGGTCATCCCGACGAACGCCCAGTAGAGGTACGGGTACCGCTCCTTGTCGTTGTGCGTCGCGTGCGTCAGGAAGCCCGCGAATTGGCGGTGCGAGCCCTCGTGGCACTTGCCGCACGTCCCGACGATGTTGCCCTCGGAGATGTGCGACGCCGGGCTGGACGCGGGCAGGATGTCGTGCGCTCCGTGGCAGTCGTAGCACTTCGCGCGCGTCGTGTCGCCGAGCGCCGAGGCCTTGCCGTGGTACGTCTCGAAGTACGTCTCGGTGATCTCCGCGTGGCACTTGCCGCACTGCTCCATGATCCCGAGCTTGAACTCGGAGAGATCCGTGCGCTTCATCGTGTGCGACGAGTGGCAGTCGTTGCAGTCGGGCAGCTTCGGCATGTCGCGCAGCTGCACGTAGCTCGGGTTGCCCGCGGGCGAGTGGATGCTCTTCTGGAACTGCTCGTAGATCCCGTCGTGGCATCGCCCGCACGTGCCGGCGATGTTGCCGGGGTGCACGGTCGACTCGGGGTCGCTCGCCGGAAGCTCCTTGTGCGCCGTGTGGCAGTCGGTGCACACCGCCGTGACGACGAGGCCGGCATCCCTCAGGCCCTTGCCGTGGATGCTGTTCGTGTAGTTCTCGATGATCTGCGTCTCGGGCCCCATGTAGCGCTTCGCCGCGGGCGCGCCGTCCTGGTGGCAGCGCGCGCAGAGCGTGGGCACGTTGCGGCTGTACGAAGGCGACGTGCGGACGAGCTCCTTGATCTCGGTCGTCGCGCCGTCGGGGATCGCGTGCTCGAGGATCTGGTGCGTGCCGTGGCACTCGACGCACGTGGGCGCGTGCTCGTCGCCCTTCGCCGCGAGCTGGCCGTGCACGCTGCGCTTGTGGTCCGCGACCTGGCCCTCGTGGCACGTCGAGCAGTCGACCTTCGTCTTGATCGTCGCGCAGGAGCGTTCGAGGCTCGGCTGCGCGCCGGCGTGACACTGCGCGCACGAGACACCCTTGCGGCCGTGGATCGAGCGCGCGTGCTCCGCCGCGTCGACCTGCAGCGAGTGACCGTCCTTCGACGACACGACCGGCGTCGAGTGGCAGCGGAGGCAGTCCGCGTTCGCCATGTTCGTGTCGTAGAACACCTTCCGGATCTCGTGCGGCGAGTGGCACTCGACGCAGAGCGGGACGGCGCCCTCCTTCTCCCACAGCTCGCCGGCGATGACCTTGCGGTGCACCTGCTCGATCTGGCCGTGGCACTTCATGCACGTCTTGACCAGGTTGTCCTTGTGGATCGAGGACTTCGGGTCGGTGTGCGGGCGCACGTTGTGGCCCGAGTGGCAGCTCGTGCAGACCGCCGTGACGGTCAGGCCCTGCTCGTAGAGGCCTTTGCCGTGGATGCTGTCCTTGTAGCGCTGGAAGACCTGCTCCTGCGGGAGCTGGTGCGTGCGCTCGACGGGCGAACCCTCCGCGTGGCACTGCGCGCACATCTTCGGCACGTTGAACGGCGAGATGGCGGAGTTCGGATCCTTCAGCTTGAGGATCGCGTGGTTGCCGTGGCAGTCCTGGCAGAGCGGCGCGAGCTTGTCGCCCTCGGCCGCGTGTCTGCCGTGCGTGCTGTCGCGCCACGCCTGGACGGGGCCGTTGTCGTCGTCGTGGCACTCGGTGCAGTTGACGCGATCGAGGTTCTTCGCGTGCGGGAACGTCTCGACCCCGCTGAGCTGCGTGTGGCAGGCGACGCAGTCCTGCTTCTTGTGCACGCTCTTCGCGTAGAGGTCCTTGTCGACGAAGAGCGAGACGTCGTGGCCGTCGCGCTGCATCTTCAGGCCCGCGACGCCGTGACACTCGATGCACTTCGCGTTGTCCTGCGCGCGCGCGGGCGCCAGGAGCAGGACGAGCGCGATCAGGAGGCGCACGAAGTCCGAGGCCGAGGGGACGTGAAACGACGGTCGTGGAAGGCGTACGGAATCAGACATGGGGGCGCTCCGCCGGCGGGTATCAAGCGTCCTCGCGGGACTTCACGGGCGTCGGCGCATCGCGGCGTTCGCGGCGGCGGCGCTCGAGGATCGCAAGGTACTCCTGCGGATGGTGATGGCGAAGTTCCGTGCGCGAGATCTTCCCGTCGAGCCACACTCGGCTCATCGGGAACACGCCCGGCCGCAGGTGCACGTGATACATGTGCCAGATGATGATTGCGAGGAACGCGAGCGTCGCCTCGAACCCGTGCACGACGCGGCACACGTCGAAGGTCCACGAGGGGGTCCAGCCGAGGAACCAGTCGGGACGCCAGAGGATCGCCCCCGTGCAGATCATCACGAAGTTGCCCCACACGACGGCGCCGTACTCGAGCTTCTCGACCAGCCCGTAGCGCGCGAAGCAGGGACGCCGGTCGAAGGCCAACCAGGGGAAGCGCTTCACGAGCGGGGCGAAGCGCGGCGAGCGCGCGAGACCGCCGAAGCACCCGAGGTTGAAGGCCATGTCCTGCGCGAAGTCGGCGACGTCGCGCGGCTTGATCAGCATCAGCGCGAGCCAGCGCCGCGCGGAGGGCGACGCGAGCATGACGAGCACGTGCCAGAGCGAGAGGCCGATCAATCCGATCGCCGCGCAACGGTGGAGGAGGCTGCGAAGCTGGTAGCCGCCCTCGAGGTCGACGAGCGAGCGCATCCAGGCCGTGTCGTGGAGGAAGACCGGCAGCCCCGTGAGCACGAGGAGCGTGAACGACGAGATCAGGATCGCGTGCTGCAGGCGCCCGTGGCGGCTCATGCGCTGGAACGACTCGGTCGGCGCGACGAGCTCCTTCTCGTCCGGCCACGCGGCAGGGTCGACGTGCGTCGTCTCGGGCGGGCCCCAGCGCATGCGCAACCGCAGCCGCCCGAAGAGGTCGAACAGGATGAACAGGACGAAAGCGCCGATCACGACCGACACGAGCACCGCGTAGATCGTCTTCACCCAGTACGGGACCGGGTTCGCGGCCTCGTTGACGATCGAGTGGACGGGCACGCGCGCGAAGGCGGCGGTGGCGCCGGCATGGCACGTCCCGCAGGTCGCGTCGAGGTTCGCGACATTCACCGGCGAGCGCGGGTCCTTGGACGGCAGGATGTCGTGGAAGCCGTGGCACGACGCGCAGTTCGCGACGCGCTGGTCGCCGAGCGCGCGACCGATGCCGTGGTAGGAAGAGCCCCAGGAGCTGCGCACCGAACTCTTGAAGCCGTAGCGCTTCCCGAGCTCGTCGTCCGCGTGGCAGCGCGCGCACGTGTCGGCGACGAGCGCCTTGGAGACGCTCGCGCCTTCCATCGCGGGGTCCTTGACCGCGTGCTCGGTGTGGCAGTCGGTGCAGACGGGCACGTCCTTCACACCGGCCTTGAAGTCCGCGCCGTGCACGCCCTCGAGGTAGGTGACGAGGATGCCCGCGTGGCACGCGCCGCACGTGTAGGGGATCTGCTTGCGCGCCGTCGGCGCGTCGTCGCTCTTCGCGCGCTTCACGTCGTGCGCGCCGTGGCAGGACGCGCAGGTCGCCGTGACGACGAGGCCGACCTTGCGCAACGCCTGTCCGTGGACGGAGCTCTCGTACTGACGGACCTTCTCGCCACCGGGTGCCGGGTGCTCTTTCGAGGGATCGGGGTGGTGGCAGGCCTCGCAGGTGTCCGGGAGGTGCAGCGGGTTCGTCTTCGACTTGAGGTCCTTCCGCGAGCGCGCGTCGTGCGCGCCGTGGCAGTCGACGCAGGTGGCGGCCGCGTGACCGTTGCCGGGATCGCCCGCGTGCACGCTCGCCGCCCAGACCTTCGAGGCGTCGGCGTGGCAGGTGGCGCACTTGACCGCCGTCGAGGCGGGAGCTCGGCCGATCGCGTGCGGCGTGTGGCATTCGGTGCACTCGACGCCCTTCACGCCGTGGATGCTCGGCGCGAGCGCGGCTTCTTCCTTCGCATGACACGCGCTGCACGAGGGCTTCTCGACCGGCACGGCGTGCTCGCCGTCGGTGGGATCGAACTTCGCGAGCGCCGTGTGGCATCCGACGCACCCGACTTGCCCGTGCGCGCGCGCGTCCTTGGCTCCGAAGGTGGTCGTCACCTGGGCATGGCACAGGCGGCAGACCTTGTCCTGCGGAGCGTCTTGGAACGCGCGCGCCGGGTCGGAAACGATCAGGAAACCGATCAGGAGCAGGGCGGCGCGCCAAGCGCCGTCCATCCATTGCGGGACGGCGCTCGACACGCCGTCCAGCGAGTCTCTCCGAGTCGATCGCACCGGGGCGTGGTCCATCGCGAGCCCGTGAGGAGAAGAAGGCACGGTGCATCGCGCATCGCGTGCGAGTCGGCGCATCAGGAGGAACGCGCGGCGCGCACGAGGGAGCTCGGGACGAACCGCGTCCCAGTGTCGTTGGTCGACGTCGAGTGGAGAGCCGGACATCGAGAGCTGCCCGACGTCGACGACGCCGGAGCAGGACGCCGCACGAGGCAAATCACGGTCCGCCGTCGAGGGCGGTTCGCAGCCTCGCCCGCGCCGACGCGGCCGCCGATCGCCGCGGAATCTTCCCCCTCGGTGCGAGCGAGTTCTCGGTGTCGAGCCGTGGGGTCGAGGGCGTAGAGGCACGCGCCGCGGACCCGCGAGCTCCCCTCTGCGTACGAAACGAGCGCGGCCGAGGCGGGCTCGGCCGCGCTCGCAACTCGTCAAGCGGCGGAAGGAGCCTTGAACTCGCCGAGCATGATCGGCGTCGCCACCTTCACCATCAGGGTGAAGAGCAGGAACCCGACGGCGAACACCCCGGCCGCGACGAGGTACTCGGTGCGCGAGGGGGAGTACTCGTAGATCTCACCCAGCGTGTCCGGAGTGAGGCCCGGGATCACGAGGCCCATCCCCTTCTCGAGGTAGACGCCGAGCCAGATCAACGCGCAGCCGAGGTTGAGCGTGATCGGGTTCCGGCGCGTCTTCGGCACGACGAACAGCACGAACGCGATGATGGAGATCGTCACCGACGTCCACATCCACGGCACGATCGCGGTCTTGTCGCCGATCCCCGCGAACATGTAGCGCATGTGGATCAGGTGCTCGGTGTTCGAGTAGACCTCCTTGAACACCTCGGCCCCGAGGAGGAGCAGGTTCAGCGCCATCGCGTAGGCCATCAGCTCCGCGACCTTCCAAATCGCTTCGTCGGAGATCTCGAAGCGCGTGAGCTTGCGCAGGAGCTGCATCAGCACGAGCAGCACCGCCGGGCCCGAGCAGAACGCGGAGGCGAGGAAGCGCGGCACGAGCACGGCGTCGTTCCAGAACGGACGCGCCGGGATGCCGCTGTAGAGGAACGCCGTCACGGTGTGGATCGCGACCGCGGCGGGGATCGAGAGCAGCACGAGCGGGAGGAAGACCCTCTTGTTCGGATTGCGGCCGCGGAACAGCGAGAAGAGCAGGTAGGTGACGATGACGAAGTTGAGCGCGAAGTAGCCGTTCACGACCATCACGTCCCAAGCGAGCATCGAGCGCGGCAGGTTCAAGCGCCCGAGGCCCGGCATCAGGTGCCAGAGGCGCTCCGGGTGGCCGACGTCGACCGTCACGAAGAGACCGCACATCGCGATCGACGAGATCGCGAGCAGCTCACCGAGGATCACGACCTCCTTGATCGGTTTCCAGTGGTAGACGTACGCCGGGATCACGAGCATCACCGCCGCCGCCGCGACGCCGACGAGGAACGTGAAATTGCCGATGTAGAAGGCCCACGAGACCTGGTCGCGCATGTTCGTGGCGATCAACCCCGTGCGCATCTGGTGCGCCCAGGCGAGCGCGCCGATCACGATCAAGGCGAGCAGGAACGCGATCCACGCCCAGTAGAGCTTCCCGCCGCGCGTCACGATGCGCACGCTGCCCACCACGAATCCGGCGAAGTGGCGAAGGGTCGTCACGGTTGAGGCTCCTCGTTACAGGCCGAAGAAGTAGTAGAAGGAAGGGCGGGTGTTGAGCTCGACCTTGAGCACGAAGACGCGCTTGTGCTCGAGCACGTAGCGCACTTCGCTCTTCGGGTCGCGGAGGTCGCCGAACTTGCGCGCGCCGACGGGGCAGACCTCGACGCACGCGGGATACTGGCCGTTGCGCGTGCGCTGGATGCAGAACGTGCACTTCTCGACGACGCCCTTCATTCGCGGACGATTGCCGAGGTAGTGCGTGTTCGGATTCATCTCCTCGGGCGCGAGCTTGGGATCCGCCCAGTTGAAGTGCCGCGCGCCGTACGGGCACGCGGAGACGCAGCAGCGACAGCCGATGCACCAGTCGTAGTCGATGACGACGATGCCGTCGGGCTCCTTCCACGTCGCGCCGACCGGGCAGCTCTTCACGCACGAGGGGTTCTCGCACTGCTGGCAGGCGACGGGCAGGTAGAAGTGGCCGGGCCGCGGGACGAGGTCGGCGTCGTAGTAGGGGTTCGCGTGCGCGAAGTCGACGCCCTTCTCCTTCTCCATCTCGAGCACGCGGATCCAGTGGATCTGCGGGTCGCGACTCTGGTTGTTCTCCTTGACGCACGCATAGACGCAGCGGCGGCAGCCGATGCAGCGCGAGAGGTCGAGCGCGTAGCCGAACTCGACGCCGGGACGCGCCGCCGTGTCGGCGACGTGGACTTCCTTCTTGAAGGTCTCGCTGTGCTCCTTCTCGAGACGCGTGAGGATGTCCTTCTTCTCGGCGTCCGTGAGCTCGCGGAAGCGATCGCGCACGTAGGCGCTGTGCGTGAGATCGGAGCAGCCGGTCGTGGTCAGCGCGGCCGCGCAGCCGGCGACGACGCAGAGGAGCTCGCGGCGATCGAGACCTTCGACGCCGGCCGCAGCGAGCGCGTCGGCGGCGACGGACGTGTCGCTCGCGCTCTCCACGGCCGCGACGTCGAGGCCAGCGCTCGCGGGGTCGCGCTCGGCGCCGCAGCTTCCGCCGCCGCAGTGAGAGGAATTGCACGGGCTCATAGGTCGTTCCTCGGCGCGGGGCGGATCGGAGGCGGAAGGGGCTTCAGCGGTTGGAACTTCGGTGCGTGCGAGTTGTGGCAATTCACGCAGAGCAGGTACTTCTTGTGCCCGTCCCAATTGCCGCTGCGGCGTCCGTGCACGCCCGCGCGCCAGTCGCGGTACTTGTCGCCGTGGCACTGACCGCAGAGCTTGTACGACTCGGTGAAGTCGATCAGCTCGCCGCTCGCGAGGTGGAGCTTGTCGCGGTTGTCCGCCGAGTGGCAGTCGAGACACCAGCGGTGCTCCGCGTCGTGGTGGAGCTTGATCTCCGTGTGCGCGAGCTTGAGCTCGCGCCTCCGCGTGTTCGGCGGCACCGCCGGGTCGTGGCAGTCCGAGCAAGGGAACGCGCCTTCCGTGAACGGCGGTGGAGGGACCTCGAGTTCGCCCTCGATCACGACGTTCGCGGGAGTCCCCGCGGACGCGGATTCGTCGGCCGGAGCGAAGCGGGACGTCTCCGGCTCTTCCTGGCACGCGGCCGTCAGGAGAAGGAGCGGAGCGAACACGAACGGTCCTCTTGTCTTCACGCTGGAGCCTCTCGCCTCGTTCGAGGCGCGAGACGTTCTAGCAACGCGGAGACCACCTCTCCGTACGCATCCACTACGCTTCGGAGCCTGGGCCGAGGGGGGCAGGGCGGGCGCGATTCCCCGCTGTGCGGGAGATTCCACGGCGACCTTCGAGGCGACGGAGCTTCCGCACGCGACCACGCGGTCGCGCGCCGACTTCGACGCCCTCTCGGCGCGCCTCACTGCCAGCAGCGTGCCGGACGCGAGCGCGCTCGGATCGGCTGCGGGTCGCGCTCGTATTGCGCACGAAGTCGTAGGCGTTCACGGCGATTCTCCGTCCTGAGCCCGGGGTCCTACGCTCTCCTACGCCGAGTTCGGTACCGGTCCACCGCACCTGCTCCATCCGATTCCGTACTTCGTTCGAGAGAATGAGCGCGTGACTCCTCCCCGCACCGACATCCGCGTGCTGCTCGTCGACGACGAGCGTCTGATCTGCGCGAGCCTGCGCCGACTCCTCGGTGCGAGCGGGTTCCAAGTCACCGAGGCGCACACCGTCGCGCACGGGCTCGCCGCGCTCGAGCGCGAGCTGCCCGATCTCCTGCTCCTCGACTATCACCTCCCCGACGGGACCGGGCTCGAGGTGCTCCAAGCGGCGCGCAGACTCGCTCCGACGCTGCCGATCGTGATGATCACGGCGCACGCGAGCATCGGCGGCGCGGTCGAGGCGATCCGTCTCGGCGCCTACGACTACGTCGCGAAGCCGTTCGAGCAGGACGACCTGCTCCAGACGATCGGCCGCGCGCTCGAGGCCTCGCAGCTCCGCGAGGAGGTCGCGCGCCATCGCGATCTCGGGCGCCGCGACTTCGCGTCGTCGGGCATCGTCGCGCAGAGCGCCGCGATGAAGGAGGTCGTCGAGCTCATCCAGCGCGTCGCGTCGAGCGAAGCGACGACGATCCTGCTCCTCGGCGAGAGCGGCGTGGGCAAGGGGCTGATCGCGCGCGCGCTCCACTACGAGGGTGCCGCGGCGTCGAGTCCGTTCCTCGACATCACGTGCACCGCGCTGCCGGAGAACCTGCTCGAGTCCGAGCTCTTCGGTCACGAGAAAGGCGCCTTCACCGACGCGCGCGCGCAGAAGAAGGGGCTCCTCGAGCTCGCCGAGGGCGGCACGGCGTTCCTCGACGAGATCGGCGACCTCTCGGGCGCGCTCCAAGGGAAACTGCTGCGATTCCTCGAGGAGAAGTCGTTCCGCCGCGTCGGCGGAACGCGCGACATCCGGCTCGCGCTGCGCATCGTCGCGGCGACGAACAAGGACCTCGAGCGCGAGGTCGCGGAAGGTCGCTTCCGCGCGGACCTGTACTTCCGCCTGAAGGTGATCCCGATCGAGATCCCGCCGCTGCGCAAGCGGCGCGAGGACATCGCCCCGCTCGCGCAGAGCTTCGTGTCGCACTTCAACACGGAGTTCCGCAAGACGGTCCGCGGGTTCGACGCCGCCGCGCTCCGGCTGCTGCAGGAATACGCCTGGCCCGGCAACGTGCGCGAGTTGCGGAACGCGGTCGAGCGCGCGGTGCTGCTCTCGCGCACGCCGGTGCTCGGCGCCGAGGATCTGCCCGGGGAAATCAGCCGTCCGCGAAGCGCCCCGACGAATGGATCCTCGTCGACGTTCACGCTGCCGCGCGGCGGCCTCGTCCTCGAGGACGTCGAACGCGACCTGCTCCGCCAGGCGTTGACCGCCTCGCGCGGCAACCGCACCCGCGCGGCGCGCCTGCTCGGCATGAACCGCGACCAAATCCGCTACCGAATCGAGAAGTTCGGGCTCGAGGACGAATTCGCATCTCCGACGTCGGCCGATCCCGAGGCCGACGCGGGCCGCGCGTGAGCGGAACTCCGCGCACGAGTCGACGTGCGACTACGCCTTACGGCGAAAGGTGAGCGCCCTCCGAGTTGTCGATCCTCCGGATCCTCCGCCGATCGAGCCCGCGATCTTCGTGCGCACGGTGGAGTTCACTTCCTACGCTCCATGCGTCCCCGCGCGCTCCATGCGCGCCACCCCATGCGCCCCCCTCCGACGAAACGTACCCGCGCCCGCGCGCGCCGCGTCGCGCTCGCCGCCACAGCGTGCGCGGCCGCCGCGCTTCCCGCGTCGGGCCAGAGCGCCCCGGCCGCGGCCGCATCAGGCGGAGCGCCGCCCCCGGCGGTGACGAAGGAGCCCGAACCCGAGCTGCACGGCTGGATCTCGTTCCAAGCGCGCTCGCGTTGGACGTCCGACGAGCAGGACCACGACGCCTACGCGGGCGTCTCGCTCGACTACGGCAGGACGGACGTGAACGAACTCTCCGCGCACGTCTACGGCCGCCTCGCCGCGGACCTCGACGGTCGCGAGCAGCAGACGTCGGTCTTCCGCAGCCTCGCCGACACGCGCGCGGGCGACGTCGAAGCGCTCCTCTACCACGCGTACGTCGACTGGACGCCGAAGGACGGCTCCGTCGCGCTGCGCGTCGGTCGTCAGTACGACGCACGCACGCCCGAGTTCCTCCACCTCGACGGCGTGTCCGCGCACACGCACGCGATGGGGAAGAGCGCGGTCGAAGTCGGCGCCTACGCGGGCATTCCCGTGCGGCTCTACGAATCCGCGGCGGGCGACTCCGCGTTCGGCGCGTGGGCCGAGGGCCGACCGTGGAAGGGCGGCCGCGCGCGCGTCGACTGGATGCACCTCGACGACGACGGCGTGCTCGGCGACGGGACGAACGACCTCGTCGCGCTCGACGTCGGTCAGCGCCTCGGCGCGTGCTCTGCGGAAGCGCGGACGACGCTGCTCGAAGGCGAGGAGCGCGACCTCCGCCTGCGCGCGCAGCACACCGACCCCGAGAGCGGCGCGGTGCTCCGCGGCACGTTCTACGAGCTCTTCGAGACGCAGCGCGAGCGCGCGCTCGAGCTCGATCCGTTCACGAGCGCGCTGCAGGACTTCTTCCCATACCGCCAGTTCGGCGCGACGTGGTCGAGGCCGCTCGGCAAGCGCTGGGACCTCGACCTCGGCGCGGACATCCGTCGCGTGCGCGACGACGCGGACGTCGGCGAGTTCAACCGCGACTGGGAGCGCTGGCGCGCGACGGTCACGGCGCACGACTTCGGCGTGCGCGGGCTCGCGGTGTCCGTCACGATGGACCGCTGGGACGGCGACGCGCGCGACACCTCGACGTGGGGCGCGGACGCGACCTACCGACCCGTGGACGCTTGGCGCTTCTCGCTCGGGAGCGAGTACGCGCTCTACGAGTACGACCTCTACGGCGAGCACGAACGCGACGACGTGCGCTCGTGGTACCTGCGCGTGAAGCACGACGCGACGCGCGCGCTGACGCTGGACCTCGCGTACGAATACGAGGACGCGGCGACCGAGACGTATCAATTCCTGCGCTGGGGGGCGTCATGGCGGTTCTGATTCGAACGCGGAGCAAAGCCGCGCGTGCGGGCCTTGCGCTCGCGCTCTCCTTCCTCGCCGGCTGCGCGATCCTCGAAGCGCTGAAGGCGAACGACGCCGGACCCGCGTTCAGCCACAAGCTGCACGTCGGCGACCAAGGCCTCGAATGCGTCGCGTGCCACGCTCATGCCGAGGACGGCGACGAGCCCGGCATGCCCGGACAGCAAGGCTGCATGCTCTGTCACGCCGAGATCGACCAGAAGATGCCGGCCGAGCGCAAGCTCGCGACCTTCTTCGACGGCAAGGTCTTTCGCGCGAAGAACGTGCTCGACCTGACCGGCGACGTGCAGTTCGCACACGCGAAGCACGCGCAGCGCGAGGGCGACTGCAACGCGTGTCACGCGTCGATCGTCGAGGGCGACCGCGTCCAGGCCTCCGATGCGATCCGCATGGAGGATTGCACGAAGTGCCACACGGCGAAGAAGGCGTCGCTCGACTGCGCGACCTGCCACGAGACGATCCGCGCCGACGTGAAGCCGCCGTCGCACGTCGCCTCGTGGACTCGCGCGCACGGCGGCGTCGTCCGCGCGTGCGAGCGCGAGACCACCGCGAATCGGTGCGAGCTCTGTCACTCCGAGTCGAGCTGCCAGACGTGCCACCTCGCGCAGGCGCCCGAGAACCACAAGGGCTACTGGCGCGAGCGCGGTCACGGCCTCGCCGCGAGCCTGGACCGCCAGAACTGCGCGGCCTGCCACCAGCCCGACTCGTGCGACCGCTGTCACCAGGAGAACGCTCCGCGCACGCACCGCGGCACCTGGGGCGCGCCGCAGGATCGTCACTGCGTCGAGTGCCACGAGCCGCTTCGTGGTGAGACGTGCTCCGCGTGTCACGCGAGCACGCCGAGCCACGACCTCGCGACGCCGATGCCGGCGTGGCACATCCCCTCGATGAACTGCCGACAGTGCCACGGAAACGGCCAGCCGCTGCCGCACGTCGACGACGGCTCGACCTGCACGACCTGTCACCACTGAGGTCCGGCGCGCGACGTGGGCCGCTACGGCTCACTTCGCGCTGCCCGGACTACGCACAGGACCCTACGGATCCGGAGCGCCGGAATCTCGACGGTGTCCACGAGACGAACTCACGACCACGCGCTCTCGCCCGCTGCGATCGACGCACCGCGAGGGCACGCCGCCACGACCCCAGAGCCTCCAACGAGGAGCACGCGATGAAACGCTTCGATTCGAACCCCTTCCGCCGCTTCGACGCTTTGCTGGGAGCGATCCTGCTCGGCATCGCGGCCGTCGGCACGACGGCCTGCTCCGGCGACGACGGCAGCACGGGGCCGCAAGGTCCGTCCGGCCCGCCAGGCGACGGCGGCACGACGAGCACCGAGGTCGAGCCGGGCGACGACGCGCCGGGCATCCACGTCGCGATCCTCTCCGTCGACGGCGGCAGCGGCGCCGGCGGCGCGTTCCAGGTCGGCGACCACGTCTCGTTCACGTTCTCCGTGACGAAGGACGACGGTTCGGACTGGGACCTCTCCGAGCTGAACTACGGCCGCGCGATGCTCTCGGGCCCGACCTTCAACTACCAGCGCGTGCTGCCCGAGGTGACGAACGTCGCGTCGACGGCGGTCGACAACCTCGACGGCACATTCACCTACACGTTCGCGAGCGCGATCCCGGCGACGTACGCGGCGCCGCTCAACGACACGGCGTCGTTCGGCGCGGCGGACGGTGAGCTCACGGGCCAGGCGCTGCTCTCCGGCACGTACACGCTCGGCGTCTACTTCGGCTGGAACTACACGGTCGAGAGCGACTCCTACCGCGACGCGGGCGACGCCGTGCAGGACGTCCTCTTCGGCAGCGCGACCACGCTCGACACGCGCGAGGTCGTCAAGCAGGACAACTGCAACGAGTGCCACTCGAGCCTGCGCGCGCACGGCGCCCTGCGGCGCAACGTGACGCTGTGCCTGCTCTGCCACACGTCGGGCTCCGAGGACAAGAACACGTCCGCGCTCGGAGGCTCGCCGGGCGTGAGCATCGACTTCAAGGTGATGATCCACAAGATCCACAACGGATCGCACCTCCCGTCGGTGCTCGGCATCGCGACGAACGACGACGGATCGCTCGACTACACGGCGACGCCGGCCCCGTACGAGATCGTCGGCTTCGGCGACTCGGTGCTCGACTTCTCCGAGGTCGCGTTCCCGGTGTGGCCGAACTTCAACGTCGCCATGCCGAAGGACCAGGGCTACTCGCTGCTCTCGAGCACGGACCCCGACGGCTCGGGCCCGCTCCTGAGCCCGAAGGTGCGCAACGATCGCACGCGCACCGGCGTCACGGCCTGCTACAAGTGCCACGGCGATCCGGACGGTGCGGGACCGCTGACCGCGCCCGCGAACGGCGACCTCTTCAAGACGCAGCCGACGGAGCGCGCGTGCTACTCGTGCCACGACAACGTGCGTCCGGGCTATCCGTACACGGCGAACGGCCAGACGATGCCGGACACGGCGAACGACAGCAACTGCGTGCTGTGTCACACGACGTCGGGCGACAGCATCTCGGTCGAGGACGCGCACCTGCACCCGCTGCGTGATCCGACCCGCAATGCGGGCGTCGTGGTCTCGATCACGGACGTCACGGGCGGCACGGGCACCGACGGCAACTTCCAGGCGGGCGACACGCCGGCCGTCACGATGACGGTGCAGGACGACGACGGCAACGACGTCGGCCTCGCGTCGCTCGACTCGTTCACGGCCTTCTTCATGGGCCCGACGACGAACCAGCAGCTGATCATGCCGCTCACGTCGGCGACCGGTTTGACGGTGAACCCGTTCGACTTCACGGGCCGTCTGCACGCGGTGAGCACGACGAACAAGGGCACCATGAGCAAGGTCTTCCTCGGCGGCACCGCCGTCGACGAGACGCTCACGGTCCAATTCACGTCGGCGACCGCCTTCTCGGTCACGGGCTCCGCGAGCGGCTCGCTCGGCAGCGGCACGCTGCCGGCCTCGCCGAGCACGTACCCGAGCGGGATGACGATCACGAACTTCGACCTCGGCTCGAGCCTCTCGACGGGGAACGTGACGGTGACCTTCTCCGACTCGACGCACTTCACGGTGTCGGGCGCGGCGTCGGGCTCGGGCACGCTGCCGGCGTCGACGAACGCCTCGACGCGCTTCACGTCCGCCAACCTGTCCTTCAACATCGCGGTGACGAGCACCGCGGCGGTGAACGGCAACGCGGCGTACATCGGGATCTTCCGCGGCAGCGTGGCGAACCCGGTCGGCTTCGCGATCGTCGCGGGCCGCACGAGCTTCAGCGCGACGGCCGGCGCTCCGGACCGCTTCTACTACGAGGTCCGCGCGAACGCGTCGTCGTACGACGTGACGATCCCGATGGAGCTCCCGCTCGAGTACCTCGGCGCGGGCTCCGGCGCAGCGGGTCAGACGTTCACGATCGGCAACTCGCCGGTGTACTACGGCCGTCAGCAGCTCTGGGAAGCCGCGACGACCGCGACGACGACGACGACCTCGGCCGCCGCGGACGCGTTCGCGCGTGAAGTCGCGGTCGCGGGAGCGACGGGCTTCGCGGCCGGCGACACGGTCGTGATCGAGCCCGCGGGCGCCGTCGGCACCCGCGAGTACACGACGATCACGCCGCTCAAGGCGGACGGCACGGGCGCGGCGTCGGGCGACACGACGACGAAGCTCCTCTTCCGCACGCCGCTGCGCTACGCGCACGCGTCGGGGGTCAGCGTCACGAAGGTCACGCTCACCTTCAAGCAGGAGGGCGCGAGCAACGCCTACAGCTTGACCTCGGGCACGACCACGCCGGGCTCCGCGTCGATCACGTCGAACGCGGCGCTCACGAACGGCTCCGGCATCGTGATGACGTATCGCACGGACGCGCACTTCGGCTATCGACGTGACAGCGGCGACACGCTCCAGACGACCTACGTCCACGTCCCGAACGACACCGTCGAAACGGGCGAGGACCAGGGCGACTGGGCCGGCCTCCCGTACGCCGACGGCACGTACCGCGTGTCGCTGTGGGGCTACAAGAGCATCGACGTCGGCCTCTACGGCGAGGTTCAGACGTACCGTTCGACCTCGCCGTGCGCCGACGGGTACATCCTGTACGGCGCGGCGACGGACCTCGAGCCGCACGCGATCGTCGACGGGACGAACACGTGCCTCCGCTGCCACGACGACATCCTCTTCCACGGCGGCGGCCGCCGCGGTCTCGACGCCTGCGTGACGTGTCACAGCATCAGCGGCGTCACCACCAGCTTGACCCCGGGCGCGGGCGAGCCGGTGGAGTTCCGCCAGATGCTGCACAAGATCCACATGGGCGAGGAACTGCCTGACGCGGACACCTATGCGCTCGCGGGCGAAGGCGCGTTCCCGGCGATGCCGGAGGGCGTCAAGAACTGCGTGATGTGCCACGGCAACGAGTCCTGGCACGAACCGGCGGATCGCGAGCACCCCTCGGCGTCCGTGCCGGTGCGCACGTGGAAGTTCTCCTGCGGCTCGTGCCACTCGTCGGACGCCGCGCAGGCCCACATCGACGTGCAGACGTCGACGGCCGGTCTCGAGTCCTGCGCCGTGTGCCACGGCGACGGACGCGACTGGAACGTCGAAGCGATGCACCATCCGCACTGAGACGTCGTGATGCGGTGGCGTGACGACCTCTTGATCGCGGGGACGGCGGTGAGCCTCGGGCTCGCCGCCCTCCTCGTCGTCACGTCGTTGCGTCCCGCCGACGTCGCGGGCGGCTCGACTCCGGTCGGGTCGCACGGGCCGAGTTCGTCCGCCGCGGAGCTCGCGCTCCCGGCGGCGAGCGAGGCGTCGATCGTTCGCGCGCGAGCTCCGCGCGCGAGCGACGCGGACGATGGAGCGTTCGTCGACGAAGCGCTCCGTCTCGACGCAACGCGCCGCGAGGACGCGGCGTTCGCCGAGCTCCAGGCGTACGGCCTGGAGCGCGGTCGCGAGGAGCTCGTGCTCCGTGCGCGTACGCTGCTCGCGGCGCGCGGGGAGTCGGTGGAGCGCAAGCTCGCGGCGCTCCGCGTCCTCGACGCGGCGCAGGTCGCCGACCTCGACGACGTGCTCGCGGGCTGTCTTTCGTCGAATGCGCGTGGGGCGGCGGGAACGAACGTCTCGCTCCTCGCGAAGCGCGCGTTGACGCGGCTCGGAGAACGAGCCGCGAGCGACGAGACCGCGCGACGCGCGCTCGCGCGCATCGCGTTCGTCGCGGACGCGCGCATCGCTCCGACGCTGCGCGATCGGGCGACGGTCGCGCTCGTCGCGTCGATCCCGGGAGCGCGGCGCGCGGTCGTCGAGGACCTGCTGCGCGCGGTCGCGACCGGCGGCGAACTCGACGACGCGCTCGGCGCGCTCGCTCGCGACGCGCGGTTCACGACCGGCGATTGAGCGCGAGCTCCGCGTCGTTCGTTCGCGGGCTCCGGCGTCGAAGGATCGTGCGCACGCCGCAGGAGTGTCGGCGCGCGAACGGAGGGTCGCGAGTTCGACGCGGACGGCGACGAGACGTCAGCTACGGCGCTTGTCGAGCGTGAACGTCAAGCGCTGCAGGCCGTACGCGCGGTTCGCGGTCGTCAGCCCGCCGAGCGGCTCGAAGCGCCAGCGCTTGAGCGTCCGCACCGCGGCGTCGTCGAGCTCGCGGTGACCGCTGCTCGTCACGAGCTCGACGTCGAGCACGAAGCCCTCGCGATCGAGCGTGAGTCGGCACGTCACCGTGCCTTCCTCTCCGCGGCGGCGCGCGCCTTCGGGATACTCGGGTTTCGGCGCGCGACGCGGATGCAGCGAGCCGGGCGGGAGGTCGCGCTTCCCCGCGGCGCCCGCGTCCGATGCGTCGCTCGCGCTCGTCCTCGCCGCAGCGACGGGGCCCTGGGCCGGCGCGGCGGGAACGGCCGCGGGCTCGGCGGGCGTCGGCGTCCCGTCGTGGGCTCCAACGACGGATTTCGCTGCGGTCTCGGCGTTCGGCGCACCGCGTCCCGCAGCCGCTTCGGGAGCTTCGTCGAGCCCGGGTGCCGCGTCGGCGGCGGGCTCGGACTCGATCGGCGGCTCCGCGACCGGCGTCGCGGCGAGCTCGACGGGCTCCGGCTCGACGGGCGGCTCGACCTCCGGCGGCGTCTCGACGATCGGATCCATCGGCACCACCTCGGGTTCGGCGGGCGGCGGTTCGACGGTCGCGAGCTCGGGCTCCTCCGGCGGCTCCTCCGCGACGGGCGCGACGATCCTCGACTCCACGGGCGCCGGCGCGGCGGCCTGGACCTCGAAGAGCCGACTCGAGCGCAGGTCGAGTTGGAATGCGACCTCCTCCTCGAGGTCGGCGGTCCGGTGCTCCGCGGCGGTCGGCACGGGGATGAAGCTCGCCGCGACGAGCACGCTCCCGTGGAGCAGCGACGCCGTGAGCACGGCGGAGCGCCACGTGGTGCGGCGAAGCGGGAGGCGCGCGCGGGCGGCTTCGAGCTCGAGGGACATCGGCTCCGGAGTAGGCGGAGCGCGCCCGAGAGTCACGCGTTTCGGAGCCCCGGGTCTTCGTGCGTAGGGCGGCGAAGGCGCGGAGCGTCCAGGCGCTCCACGCCGTCCGTCGCGGGGTGCGAGTGCCGTCCTGCACAGCGCACGAAGGCGCCGACCACGCGCGAAGGCGTCCACCGCGCGCGAAGGCGTCGACCGCGCACGAAGGCGTTCACCACGCGCGAAGGCGTCGACCGCGCACGAAGGCATCCACCGCGCGCGCCGCCGCGCTCATCCGCGCCGTTTCGTGCTCGCGCGCTTCGCTTCGCGGCGTGCGACGCGTTCGGCGACCATCGGGCGCTCGAGGTCGCGCACGACGTCCTTTCCGATCCAGCGTTCCGTCGCGTCGGCCGAGCGCGCGAGACGACGCGCGAGCTCGAGCACCGCGGCGTGCAGGACGCGGCTGCGCGCACCCGACGAGCGCAGCGCCCAGCTCACCGCCTTCTTGACGAAGTTGCGGCCGTCGCTCGCGGCGCGCTCGGCGAGCGGGAGCACGGCGAGGAACGCGTCGTCGTCGAGGTCCTTGCGATGCAGCGCCGCGCCCGCGAGCACCGCGAACGCCGCGCGGCGCTGGAACTCGCCCTTCGCGATCGACCAGGCGCGGACTTTCGCCAGAGCGTGCGGCGTGCGGTCGAAGAGCGAGAAGCAGAGCGTGTCGCACGTCGCCCAGTCGCCGAAATCGCGCGCGAAGCGGTCCATCTCGGCGGGCGTGAGCTGCTCGGGATCCGCGACGAACGCCGCGAGCGCGCGCGCCTCGTGCACCCCCGTCGCCCAAAGCGCGTGCGCGAGCTCGTGATCGTGTCCGAGCGTCTTCGCGAGCGCTCGCACGTCCTCCATGGACGTCCCGAACGCGCGCTCCGCGCGGATGCCGAAGCGGGGGAGGAGCTGGTCTCTCGCGTGCGCGTCGCCGCGCCGTTCGATCTCGGCGAGCGCGAAGCGCGCGCGTTCGGAGACGGAGCCCTCGATGCGCGCTCTCGTGCGCCTCTTCGGTCCCCGCTTCGCGGCAGCAGCGTCCTTGGACGGCGAAGTTCGCTTCCGTTTCGGCATGAGGTGCTGGCTCGGATCGCGGCGCCGTGGTTCGACGCGCCGACGCGAGAAGCTCGGGCCCGCTCCGGCCGTCGTCAAGCCGCAGGGGCAAACCCCCGCGATTCCACCGCTCGCGGGCCGTCCGCGGATAGAATGGGGCCGAGGAACGTGGCGGCCGACGTGGTCGTTCCGATCCGGGAGCGCGCCGCGCGCTCCGTTTCCTCGTGTTGACCGGGCTCCAGGACGGCGATGCGCTGACCCGAGCAGGAGCCCGAGATGATCACGACCGATCGCGCCGTCCGAGGGGAGATCGATCTCCTCGTCCGCGCCATGACTGCCACGCAGGCCCTCACCGACCCGGTGCAGATGCGGCAGTGGTGGGGCATCGAAGAGGGCTTCGTCGAGGAGCGCGCCGACGGCGTGTGGGCCGTCGCTTGGAACGACGCCGAGGCACCCCGGCACGAGGTCCTCTGCGGGACGATCCGCTCCCTGCGGCATTCGAGCCACCTCCACGTGCAGCGGATGGTGCTCGCGCGCGCCGGGCGGCCGATCCTCGGGCCCATGTCGTTCACCTTCGAAGCGCGCGAGCGCGGCAACACGACCCACCTCACGGTGGCCCACGAGGGCTTCGGCGCGGGCGACGAATGGGACGCCTACCGCCAGGTGGCCGTTGCGACGTGGCCGCGCGACCTCGCGCGCCTCAAGGCCTTCCTCGAGCGGCCGCGTTGATCGGCGGAGGCGAATTCACGCTGCGAGACCCGGCTCGGGCGGTTCGTCCCGGGCTGCGGCCCGGTGCGCACACGCTGTGCGCACGTCGTCCCGTTTCGCGCGCCCTTGCCGCGGGCGAGGAGTGGATCCTCGCGCGGGTCGGAACGAGGGCCGTCGAGCCCGGCCCCGGAGGTGAGCGATGACGGTCGAAGGGATGGGCTCCGCCCTGCGGGAGTCCGAGATCGAGGTGTGGAAGGACCTGGTCGCGCGGTACCAGCACCCGGATCGCCTCCGCGCGACGTGGCAGATCGTGAACACGTTCGGCGCCTACGTGCTCTGTTGGGCGCTGATCTGGTTCGCGCTGTCCGTTTCGTGGTGGCTCGTGCCTCCGCTCGCGGTGCTCGCGGGCGGCCTGCTCGTCCGCGTGTTCATCATCTTCCACGACTGCGGGCACGGGTCGTTCTACGCCTCGCGCCGCGCGAACGACGTGTGGGGGTTCCTCGCGGGGCTCCTGACGTTCACGCCCTACTACGCTTGGCGCTGGGAGCACTCGATCCACCACGCCTCCGCCGGCAACCTCGACCGACGCGGCATCGGCGACGTGTGGACGATGACGATCGACGAGTACCTCGCCTCCTCGCGTTGGCGCCGCTTCCTCTACGCCGTCGCGCGGCATCCCGCCGTGTTCCTCGGGCTGGCGCCGCTCGTGCTCTTCGTGTTCGTGCAGCGGATCCCGCCGGCGAAAGCCGGCCCGCGCGAACGGCGCTCCGTCTGGTGGATGAACCTCGCGCTCGTCGCGATGGGTGCAGGGATGAGCGCGATCTTCGGGCTCGTCCCGTACCTCGTGATCCAAGGGAGCGTGATCGCGGTCGCGGGTGCCGCGGGCGTCTGGCTCTTCTACGTCCAGCACCAGTTCGAGGACGCCTACTGGGAGCGCAGCGACGACTGGGGCTACGCGGACGCCGCCCTGCGCGGGAGTTCGTTCTACGCGCTGCCCAAGGTGCTCCAGTGGTTCTCGGGCAACATCGGCTTCCACCACATCCATCACCTCAGCCCCCGGATCCCGAACTACAACCTCGAGCGCTGCCACCGCTCCGACCCGCTCTTCCAGTCGGTGAAGCGCGTGACGTTCCTCGCGAGCCTGCGTTCGGGAACGCTGCGGCTGTGGGACGAGTCCGCGAAGAAGCTCGTCGGATTCCGCCGCATGCGCGAGGTCCGTCGAGAGCGCAGCCGCGCTCGGGAAGCCGTCCCCGCGCCGCGCCGCGGCCGCGGATAGGACGTGCCCACGCCGGAGCGGGAACGCCGCGCGGAACGCGAGGCCGCTCTGTCCGCTCGTCCCGCCGCCGCTATCCTCTCCGCGCCATGTCGGATGCGACGCACGTGGGCGGACCGTCGCCTGAACCCGGAGAGAAACCGCTGCCCCTGAAGCCCGGCGGCGGCGACGGCGGCCCGCGCGCGCCGACGACCTACTTCCGTCTCGACACGGGGCCGCGGCAGTTCGGGAACTACACGCTCTTGAAGGAGCTCGGCCGCGGCGCGCAAGGCGTCGTCTACCTCGCCGAGGACTCGAGCCTGCGGCGCAAGGTCGCGCTCAAGATGCTCACCCGCGCGGGCGCGCAGTCGAAGAACGTCCGCGATCGCTTTCGGCGCGAGGCCGAGCTCACGTCGAAGTTCGAGCACCCGGGGATCTGCGGCGTGCACGACTTCGGCGAGGTCGACGGCATGCCGTACATCGCGATGCAGTACGTGCGCGGCACGACGCTCGCGTCGATCGTCGAGAAGGCGCGCAAGGGCTCCGGGGGCGGCGAAGCGGGCAGCGACACGATCTCGCTCGCCGGCGGCGGGAACAAAGGCGACCTCGAGGACGTGCTGCGGCTCATCGAGCGCGCCGCGCGCGCGCTCCACGTCGCGCACGAAGCGGGGCTCGTCCACCGCGACATCAAGCCCGCGAACATCATGGTCACGGAGGAGGGGCACCCCGTGCTCCTCGACTTCGGTCTCGCGCGCGACGTCGAGTCGGAGCAGCAGACGCTGACGCAGTCGGGGCAGATCCTCGGCACGCCCGCGTACCTCGCGCCCGAGCAGATCGTCGCCGCGCGCGGCACGGTCGACCGACGGACGGACGTGTACGCGCTCGGCGTCACGCTGTTCGAGTGCTTGACGCTGCGCCGGCCGTTCGACGGCGGGAGTTGGGACCAGCTCTTCCACGCGATCCTCGACGGCGCTCCGCCGAACCCGCGCGCGATCAATCCGCGCATCCCGCGCGATCTCGCGACGGTGATCGAAGTGGCGATGGAGCGCGACCAGACGCGGCGCTATCCGACCGCGCAGGCGCTCGCCGAGGACCTGCGGCGCGTGCGCTCGTTCGAGCCGATCCAAGCGAAGGCCGCGAGCACGATCACGCGCGTCGGGAAGTGGTCGCGGCGCAACCCCGGCCGCGCGACCGCCGCCGGCGCGTGCGTCGTGTTCGCGTTCACGGGGATCGCGCTCGTCGCAGGACGCGCGCTCCAACGTCGTTCGGACCTGCGCACGGAGCTCGCGGCCGCGGACGCCGCGCTCGCCGCGTCGAACCCGGTCGAAGCGGCGGTGCGACTCGCGAAGGCGAAGGAGCTCGACCCCGAATCGCGCCTCGTCGTCGCGCTCGAAGCACGGGTCGAGCACGCCAGGACTGAGGCGAAACTCGCGGTCGAGCGCGAGCAAGCGCTCGCCTCCGCCTCCGCCGCGCGCGCGGAGGAGGTGCAGCAGCGCGCACGGTACGCCGACGCGCGGCACGAGCTCGACACGCTCGAGGCCGAGCTCGCGCGCGAGCGCCCCGCCGTGAAGGAGCGCTTCGCGACCGACGCGGCGCGCGGCGCGTTCGCGCGGCGCGAGGCGCGCTTGGACGAGCTCCGCATCGAGGCCGAGCGTCTGCTCCTCTCACGCCTCGGCGCGCTGCAGCGCGCGGCGCGTCTCGAGCAGCCGTGGGGCGGCGCGAGCGACGCGACGCAGTCCGCGCTCGCCGACTACTACCTCGAGCGCTGGCGCGAGGCGAACGATCGACGCGACACCGTGCTCGCCGCCGCGATGCGCAGCGCCGCGGAGGAATACGACGTCCGCGGCGAGCACCGCGCGGAACTCCTCGGCCGGGGGCAGCTCGCGGTCGAGGTGGTCCCCGCCGACGCGGAGGTCTTCCTCTTTCGCTGGGTGAGCTACGACACCGTGCGTTCGGGTGACGTGGTCCCGCGCCTCGTCCCCGTGCCCACGCCGGGCGTCGGGTTCCTCCGCTTCGACGGCGACGACCGGCCCGGCGATCCGTGCCTCGTCGTGACGGAGGTCGCGCGCGGATCGATCGCGGAGAAGGCGGGGATCGCGCGCGGCGACCTGGTCGTGCGCTGCGCGAACGCGCGCTGCGACGACGGCGTCTTCGTGCGCGACGTCCCCGCGGGGAGCGCGCTCGAGACCGCCGGCGTCGGACCCTTCGCGCGGATCACCACGCTCGACGGAGCGTCGATCGAAGGCGTCTTCGACTGGGCCGTGCGCGTGTCGGCGTCGAAGCGCGTGGAGTCCGCGGTCGAGTTCGCAGGACACCCGGGCGCCGTGACGGTCGACCCGCGCTCGCTCGCGGTCGCGACGGCGCTCGAGCTCGTGCGCGACGGCTCCCGCACGCGCATGCCGATCGTCGCGCTCCACGAAGGAAAGCCGCTGCTCGTGGAGGTCCCCGCCGGCCAGCGCGCGGGCCTCGCGTGCGAGCGCTCGGCGTATCCGCTCTTCCTGCTCGCCGAGAACCGCGTGCGTGCCGGCGCTCCGTTCGAGGTCGACCCCGGCTCGTACCTGCTGTTCGCGCGTCGCGCGGGCTTCGAGGACCAGCGCTGCAACGTCGTCGTCGAGCGACGCGGCGCGCTGCGCACGCGGATCGAGCTCGATCCCATCGGGACGCTCCCGCCGGGTTTCGTGCGCATTCCCGCCGGTCCGTCGATCGAGGGCGGCGATCCCGCGGCGTTCCGTCCCCGCGAAGCGAAGACCGTCGAGCTCCCCGCGTTCGCGATCGCGCGCAAGGAGCTCACGAACCGCGAGTGGTACGAGTTCGTCGACGACCCCGAGACGCTCGCGAAGCTCGCGGCCGCGCCGCCGGGACAGCACTACCTCCTGCCGGAGGACGACCGCGTGCTCGCGAAGAAGTCCCCGGACGGCGACACGTGGACCTGGGACGTGTACGAGAACACGTCCGCGGACACGCCGGTGCTCGGGCTCTCGTGGAACGACGTGCGTGCGTATCTCGAGTGGCGCAACCTCAAGGCCGGCGAGGACGGCGAGCCGTGGCGCTACGACCTGCCGACCGAGAGCGAATGGGAGAAGGCCGCGCGCGGTGTCGACGGCCGCGCGTTCCCGTGGGGAGATCGCTTCGACCCCGCGCTCACCGTGTGCCTCGTGCGTCGTGACGTCTACCTGCTCGACGCGCCCGGAGGCAGCGAGCCGCGCGACGAATCGCCGTGGGGCGTGCTCGACCTCGGCGGATCGCGCGAGGAGTGGCTGCGCGACCTCGTTCCGGGGAGCGAACCGCCGCTTGGTTCGAAGCGCGGCGGTCACTGGGCGTCGTCGGTCGAGGCGCTCTTCCGCTGCGCGAGCCGCGGCGAGACGGCGCCGGACCGCTTCCAGAGCAGTCAGGGCGCGAGGCTCGTGCTCCGCAAGCTCTGAAACGCGCGGAGGAGCGCGACGGCGCGCTCCTCCGCGTTTCGGATCCGCGTTCCCGCGCTCAGTACGGCGAGAAGTAGAACGTCGGCTGGCCCGCCTGGCGGTACACGATCTGAGGCGCGTTCGGGTCCGCCGTGTTGTTGATCGTGCGGAACTCGTTCGTGCACATCTGCATGCGGTGCCGCAGGTCCTGGAACGGGTCGTTCGGGCCCGTGAGTCCCGCGCCGGTCTCGTTCAAGAGGCCGATCGCGCCCGTGAACATCTCGTCGAGCGAAACGAGCACGCCGTCCTGGAAGCGATCGACGTAGATCGTGCCGTCCATCGCGCCGCACGACGTGTTGAGGAGCGCCGCGGCGACTTCGCGCGAGAGCAGGAAGCCCGCGTGGTCGCGCTCGGGCATCGTCACGTAGCGCTTCCACTTCTTGAAGGCGCTCGTGAAGCTCGAGTTCGGGTTCGGGCAGTAGATCGAGACGTTCGGGTTGTCGCTCGAGACCGAGCGGCGCAGGCTCACCGGGCCTCCGTGGAACGTCGTCAGCGCCGCACGCCAGTTCGGGTCGCACTCCTCGAGCGTCGAACGACCCGTCGGCGGGCAACCGCAATCGTGGTGGTGGTCGTGATCGTCATCGTCGTCGTCGCCCTGGTCGTCGTCGTCCTCGTGCGAGCACGTCGAGATCCAGAAGCTCGTCGGCTGTCCCGCGAGCGGCTGCAGCTCGAACGCCGCGTTGCCGAACTCGGGCGCGGGGACGATCTCCGCGCTCGTCGCGACGAGTCCAGTGCGCGCGTTCGTCGCGAGCCACGTCGCGCCCGGGACGGCGTCGTTCACGAAACCTCCCGGCGCGATGGAGCGCACGTCGTACGTCGCGCCGTCGCGGTCGCGGATGAACTGGAAGCGGCCGTCGACGTCGGAGAACGTGAGCCCGTCGAGCACGCCGTTCTCGAAGAGCTCGACACGCCAGCCGCCGAGCGCGACCTCGCCCGTGTTCCACGCGCCGTTCCGATCCGGGTCGAAGAACACGTGGCCGCGCACGATGGTCTGCGCGCCGCTCGAGATCACGCGGAAGTCGTCGCTCTTGCTCTTCGCGGGATCGAACCCGAAGAGGTGCGAGCCGTTCGGATCGTAGTCCTCGATGCGCGTCAGCCAGAGCTTGTAGAGCCCGTCGCCGAACGGCGTCGTGTCGTACGGCACGAGGCGCAGGAGCCCGCCCTCGCACGGCCCCTTCGGGCTGAAGATGCGCGTCGTGCCGAGGTACTCGACCATCCGCCCGTTCTTCACGCGCACGCTGCGCTCCACGATCGGGTCGGTCGTCAGGAGCACGGTGCCCGCCGGGTCCGTCAGTTCGAAGCAGTAGATCCCGTCGGCGAGCGACGCCGCGGAGCAGTTCGTGCCGCGCCCGGCCGACAGGTAGGCCCCGTCCTTGCGGACGAAGGCGTTGCCGTCGGACCGTTCCGCGAAGCGGTTCAGCACCGCGGCCGCGCCCGGTGTCTGGGCGGCGGCGGGGACGAAGGTCGCGAGGACCGCCACGGTGGCGGCGAAGAGGGAGCGGAGCATGGTGAAGGGGTCCAGGGTCAGGGAGTCGAGGCGCGTGGCAGGCCGCGGGCGTCCGGCGCCCGGGGCACCGTCGCGCGGGAAGCACGCGAGTGTCAGCATTCCAGCGTAGCGCACTCCCGCCGCGCGCGGGGGCGGGACTTGTTTCCGCGAGCGATCCGGGCCGCCGCGCCCCGCGTGCGCGAAGGAGGCGGAGCTGCTCGCGGAGTGAGCGCTCGTCACGCGAGCTTCGAGTCTCGTCGCGGCGGGGGCGCGGCGGCGATCGTCCGATCCGTCCGGCGGACGCGAGGGCGCTCGACGCAGCACCTCTTCGCCAAGTCTTGATCCAGTTCTGATCGGACTTGATCCGGCCTGCGTTCCTCGGCCGTGGAACGGCGGGGTACCTTCCTCGACCCTTCACATGACGAGCGAGAACTTCGATCCCGGGCGAACCGTCGCCGCGGCTCCGAGCGAGTTCCTGCGGGCGATTGCGCTGCCGCACCTCGTCGTCGTGCGCGGGGCGACGCGAATGCGCGCGCTTCCAGTGACGACGACGCCCGTCGTACTCGGACGGGAGGCCTCGCGCCCGTTTCATCTCGCCGACGCGGACGTGTCGCGCACGCACTGCGAAGTGCAGATGGAGGGAGCGCGTGTCTTCGTGCGCGACCTCGGATCGACCAACGGGACGTACGTCGACGGCGTGCGAATCGAGCCCCGTGGAGAGCTGCGCGAGGGCGCTTCTCTGCGACTCGGCCGCCATCTCCTGCGTTTGGAGTATCTGGGCGAGGCCGAAGTCGAGCGAGAGAATGCGATCGCGCAGGAGTTCGAGCGGGCGCGCGCCTACGTCGCAGCGATGTTCCCGCCGGCGCTCGCATTCGACGATCTGCGGACGGAAGCGATCCACGTCCCGAGTTCGCTCCTCGGCGGCGACGGCTACGGGCATGCGGACCTGGGAGGAGGTCGGCATGCCTTCTACGTCCTCGACGTGTGCGGACACGGCGTCGATTCAGCCATGCACGCGGCCGCCGTGCTGCACACGCTCCGCGCGTGGACGCTTCCGGGGATCGAGCCGACCGACCCGTCCAGCGTGCTCTCGTGCCTGAACGACGCGTTCTCGATGGAGTCGCACGGAGGCATGTACTTCACGATCGCCTATGCCGTCCTCGACCGCGCGACGCGCACGTTGCGGTACGCGACGGCGGGACATCCCCCGATCCTCGTCGTCGGCGCGGATGGGGCGCTTCGAGAGCGACTCGCGACGCGGAATCCTCCGATCGGCTCGTTCGAGGGACGGACCTTCGCCGCCGCCGAGACCCGGCTCCTCCCCGGCGATCGAGCCTATTTCCTCAGCGACGGCGTGTTCGAGCTCACCGATCGAACCGGGACGCCGCGCGGACTCGAGGACTTCGAGCGCGAACTCCTCGCCGCGCGCGGCCGCCGCACTCCGAACGAGCTGCGCGGCCTGTACGAAGCGACGCTCGCGCGGACGCGCGGGTCGTTCCTCGAAGACGACTTCACCCTGCTCGCGATGGAGCTGACCGCGGCGGGAGACCCCTGAACCGACCCTTTCGCGCATCACATGGACTTCGAGATCCTGGAGGAAAGCCCCGAACTCACGCGCATCGCCCTCAAGGGTGCGCTGGACACGACGGGGGTCGATCGCATCGAAACGCGGCTCAACGCCATCCTCGCGCGCGGGGGGCACGGAGTTCTGGACCTCTCCGACGTGACCTTCCTCACCTCGCTCGGCATCCGGCTCCTGATCGGGCTCGCGAAGCTCTTGAACCGACGCGGTCGCAAGCTCGTCCTCGTCGCTCCGCGCCCACTCGTCGACCAGGCGTTGCGCCACTCCTCGATCGACGAGCTCATTCCCGTCGTGGGGAGCCCCGACGAGGCTCGAACGCTGCTCGACGGCTGAGGCGGGTGACGATGGAAGCCGGCGGAGATCCGACGGGACCGCGGGGCCGCGATTCGTGGGTCTTCGCACTCCCGAACGAGCTGGCTCGCGTCGATTCGGCGCGCGCACGCGTGCGATCCCTCCTGGCAGCGGAGGGCGTCGACGAGGAGGTGCGCTACGCGGTCGATCTCGTGATCGAGGAACTCGCGGGCAACGTCCTCCGCCACGGCTTCCATCCCGGACAGCGGGGAGAACTCGTGCTCGAGGTCGAGTTGCGTCCCGAGTGCGTGGTCGTCGTCCTGCTCGACGACGGGCGCGCTTTCGATCCGACTCGGCAACCGGAACCACCGAGGGCCCGGTCGATCGCCGACGCGAGAATCGGCGGTCTCGGGCTCCGAATGGTCCGTCTCAGCACGCGCGCGATGCGCTATCGGCGGGAAGAGGGAAGGAACCGCATCGAGGTGGAGGTCGCTCGGGAGCCTTCCGACGCGCCTTGACCTCGGCTTCGCGTCCGCGAAGGAACGTGGGGCGCGCGCAGGGCGCGTCGGGCGGCGCCGGCACGAAGATGCCGAAGGTGCGGCCTCGCGAGGGGCTCGGGACGTTGCTCCCTCGGTGCGCGGCGGAGATCGGGTGTGCCCAGCACGCGCCGCGAGCGGACCCGAACGCGCTGAGCCCGCGCGTCAGGCGGGTGGGCTGCGCTTCTTCACGACCTCATCGCGCGAGCCGTCGTCCGCATCCCGAGCGGCGTGGAGGGGTGTCGGTCGGGACGCCCCGGCCGGGTGGGACAAGGGGCGCGCAGCGCGCGCACGTTCGAACGCAGGGGTTCAGCGCGGATCGCTCCAGGCGTCGAACAGCGGATCGGGCGTTTCGTTGCTGTCGAGACGCGGGCTGAAGTGCGCTGCACGCGGCGCTCCGCCGGCCTCGAGCGCGCGCTCCTCCGCGTCGATCGCGGGTGCGGCCCGCAGCCAGCGGGCGTCCTCGCTCGCGACGTGCGCGACGCCGGAGCGGGCGGCGTCGACCACGTCGAGCATCGACCACGGCACGGCGACCGCGCGCGGAGCGCTGCCGTCCTGCGGCTGCAGTTCGACGACGAGCGCGGGGGCCTGTCCGGCCGGGAGCGAGAGCAGCGCACCGCGCACCAGACCGAGCGCATCGCCGTGACCGTCCGTAACCGGGAGCCCCGTCAGCGACCGCAGCGAGACGAGGTCGTTCGGGTGGGGTGCGTCGCCGCGCTCCACCGCGCGCGTCAGCGGGCGAGGCTCCACGTCGACGCGCGTCGGAGCATCGCTCTCGCCGGCGAGGGCGACGTCGGGCAGCACGAGGCGCACGAGGTTCCAGGGCACGCTCCGCGCGGGTCCGCCGCTGACGGCGCTGACGCTCTCGACGGACCCGTCGGAGCGGAAGAGCACGTCCTCGATCGCCGCGCCGCTGCGCGCGAGTTCGTCCGAGCGCGTCGTCGTGCGCGCCGGGAGGCGCGCCGTGCCGTCGACGTCGTCGAGGTCGTCGGCCCACGAAGGCGCGGTGAGCAGGGCCAGGGTCAAGGAGATGCGGCGCAGGGTCATGGTTCGGGATCCTCCAAGTGCGGGGTCGAAGCGGGGCGAGCGGAGAGCGCGCGAACGAGACGGACGGCCTACGGAGTCGGGTGCTGAAGCGTTGGGGGTCGATGGGGCGCACGCCCCCGGGGCGCGTGATCGATGCGCGCGCACGGATTCCGACCGCGCCGGCCCGCGCCGATGCACCGAACTCCGCGGGGCGAACGGCGCACGAACGGCGCGGGCGGGGCGTCGGAGCGGGGCGTCTGGAGCTCGGTGCCCGCCCGGGTGCGGCCTGGGGTTCGGGTGCGGCGGACGCGCTCGACGCGCTCGACGCAGGACGAACTTGGTCGGCGCGTGGGGGGCCGCGGCACGACTTGCGGCGCATCGATACGAGACGTACCGTATCGAAATGCCCTCGGCCCGCTCGAACCCGACGAAGACCGCCCGGCCCGCGCGCTCCGCGGGCCGGCCGCGTTCCACGGACTGCGACCGCTCGATCCGCGCCGCGACGCTCGAGCTGCTCGTCGAGCACGGCTTCGCGGACCTGACGATCGAAGGCATCGCGGCGCGCGCGGGCTGCGGAAAGGCGACGGTCTACCGGCGCTGGCCGTGCAAGAGCGACCTCGTCGTCGACGCCTTCTTCGCGACGATCTCGCCGCAGGTCCGGTTCGAGGACACGGGCTCCCTGCGCGCGGACTTCCGAAAGCAGATGCGCCTCGTCGTGCGCGAGCTCGCCGGGAAACCGGGGCGCGCGCTCGCCACGCTGCTCGCGTGCGCGCAGATGGACGCGCGCCTGCTCGAGGCGTTCCGGACGCGCTGGCTCGAGCTCCGCCGCGCCGAGACGCGCAAGGCGATCGAGCGCGGCGTCGAGCGCGGAGAGCTCCCGCGCGACCTCGACGTCGACTTCGTCCTCGACGCGCTCTACAGCCCGCTCTACTTCCGCCTGCTCGTCCAGCACCAGCCGATCACGCGCGAACTCGGCGACCAGCTCGTCGACCTCGTGTTCGACGCCCTGGCCGTCCGTTCCGCAGAAGCGCGCGCTCCGCGCGCCCGGAGGCGCTGACCATGTGGATCGTCCGGCTCGCTCTGCGCCGTCCGTACACGTTCACCGTGCTCGCGCTCGTCGTGCTCGTGCTCGGCGTGCTCTCGGCTCGGCGGATGCCGAAGGACATCTTCCCTTCCGTCGACATCCCGGTCGTCAACGTCGTGTGGACGTACGGCGGACTCTCGCCCGCCGAGATGGAAGGTCAGGTCACGACCTTCAGCGAATACGCGATCTCGAACAACGTCGCGAACCTGCAGCGCGTCGAGTCGCAGACGATGCCGGGGCTCGCGCTGATCAAGATCTACTTCCAGCCCGGGACGAACATCGACGGCGCGATCGCGCAGGTGACCGCGGTCTCGCAGACGATCCTGCGCCGCATGCCGCCCGGCACGCAGCCGCCGCTGATCCTGCGCTACAACGCGTCGAGCGTCCCGATCCTCCAGCTCTCGCTCTCGAGCGACACGCGCACGGAGACGCAGGTCTCCGACTACGCGCAGTTCGGCATCCGCAACCAGATCGTCACCGTGCCGGGCACCGTGCTCCCGCTGCCGTTCGGCGGCAAGCCGCGGCAGATCATGGTCGACCTCGACCCGGACTCGCTCTCGGCGCACGGGCTCTCCGCGCAGGACGTCAACACCGCGATCAGCCTCCAGAACCTGACCCTGCCGTCGGGCACGCTGAAGGTCGGCGACACCGACTTCACCGTCACGCTGAACTCGAGTCCGCAGGTGATCGCCGCGATCGGCGACGTGCCGGTGAAGCGCGTCGGCGAGCGCACGATCTTCCTGCGCGACGTCGCGAACGTGCGCGACGGCTACGGCGTGCAGAACAACGTCGTGCGCCGCGACGGACGCCGCGGCGCGCTGCAGACGATCCTCAAGAGCGGCGACGCATCGACGTTGAGCGTCGTGGAGCGCGTCAAGGCGCTCCTGCCGACGATCCGCGCCTCCGCGCCGCCCGGGACGCGCATCGACACGCTGTTCGACCAGTCCGTGTTCGTCGAGGCTTCGATCTCGAACGTCGTGCACGAAGCGATCGTCGCGGGTGTGTTGACGGCGCTGATGATCCTCTTGTTCCTCGGCAGTTGGCGCAGCACGATCGTCGTCGCGACCTCCATACCGCTCTCGATCCTCGTGTCCGTGCTCGCGCTCGACGCGCTGCACCTCAGCTTGAACGTGATGACGCTCGGCGGGCTCGCGCTCGCGGTCGGAATCCTCGTCGACGACGCGACGGTCGAGATCGAGAACATCCACCGCAACCTCGCGATGGGGAAGCCGCTCCGCCGCGCGATCCTCGACGGCGCGCAGCAGATCGCCGTGCCCGCGTTCGTCGCGACGAGCGCGATCTGCATCGTGTTCGTGTCCGTCGTGTTCCTCGAGGGCCCGCCGCGCTATCTGTTCGTGCCGTTCGCGCTCGCGGTCGTGTTCGCGGTGTTCGCGTCGTACCTGCTCTCGCGCACGATCGTGCCGGTGCTCGTCGAGTTCTTCCTGAAGAGCGAGCTCGCCGCCGCCGGTCGCCCGCGGCGCGGCCTCGCGCGGCTCTTCGGCGGCCTGCACGACGCGTTCGAGCGCGCGTTCGGCGCATTCCGGTCGAGCTACGTCGGCGCGCTCGCGTGGTCCCTGCGTCACCGCGTCCTCGTCGTGGTCGCGATGGTGCTCGTGACGGGCGCGGGCGTCGCGATCGCTCCGTACGTCGGACGCGACTTCTTCCCGAGCGTCGACGCCGGACAGATCCGCCTGCACGTGCGCGGGCCGTCGAACCTGCGCATCGAGGAGACGGAGCGCCTCTTCCAGCGCGTCGAGGACGAACTCCGCGCCGAGATCCCGCCCGCCGACCTCGATCAGATCCTCGACAACTTCGGTCGCTTCGAGGGCATCAACATGGCCTTCCGCGACACGGCGAACCTCGGACCGTTCGACGGCGAAGTGCTCGTGTCGCTGAAGCCCGAGCACGCGCGCACGACGGAGGACTACGTCGAGAAGCTGCGCCTGCGCCTGCCCGCGGCGTTCCCGGGCGTCACGTTCTACTTCCAGCCCGCGGACATCGTGACGCAGATCCTCAACTTCGGTCTGCCCGCGCCGATCGACGTGCAGATCACGGGGCCGGATCGCGCCGCGAACCTCAAGGCCGCGCGGAAACTGACGAACGACCTCGCGAAGATCCCGGGACTCGTCGACGTCCACGTGCACCAAGTCGTCGACGCGCCGCGTCTGCACCTCGACGTCGACCGCACGCGTGCGCTCGAGCAAGGTCTCGCGCAGCGCGACGTCGCGAACAACGTGCTCGTGACGTTGTCGGGCACGGCGCAGGTGCAGCCCGCGTACTGGGTCGATCCGACGACGAGCCGCAACTACCTGATCACGTCGCAGACGCCGCAGCTCGAGCTCGCCTCCGTCGACGACCTCGCGACGACGCCGATCTCGACGCCGACGGGGCGGAGCGCGCTCCTCGGCGACCTCGCGACGATGACGCGCACGACGACGGCCGTGAACATCACGCACGCGAGCGTGCAGCCGTGCTTCGACGTGTACGCGTCGGTGCAGGGCGTCGACCTCGGCTCCGTCGAGGGCCCGCTGCGCGCGGCGTGCGAGGAGGCGAAGAGCTCGCTCCCGCCGGGCTCGAGCGTCGAGGTGCGCGGCCAGATCCAGAGCATGGACGACGCGTTCACGCGCCTCTTGATCGGCATCGCGTTCGCGGCGTTGCTCGTCTACGCGCTGATGGTCGTCAACTTCCAGTCGTGGACGGACCCGTTCATCATCCTGCTCGCGCTCCCGGGCGCGGCGTTCGGCATCGCGCTCGCGCTCTACGCGACGGGCACGACGTTCAACGTGCCGTCGCTGATGGGGGCCATCATGTGCATCGGCGTCGCGTCCTCGAACTCGATCCTGCTCGTGACGTTCGCGAACGGACGGCGGCTCCTCGGCGACGACGCGATCACCGCCGCGCTCGCGGCGGGGCGCACGCGTCTGCGGCCGGTCGTCATGACCGCGCTCGCGATGGTCGTCGGCATGCTGCCGATGTCGCTCGGCCTCGGCGAGGGCGGCGAGCAGAACGCGCCGCTCGGTCGCGCGGTCATCGGCGGCCTGATCGCGGCGACGCTCGCGACGCTGCTGTTCGTCCCCGTCGCGTACAGCCTGCTGCGGCGCGCGCCGCCCAAGTACCTCGGACCCGACCACGAAGCGGAAGCTCCCGGCCCATGAAGAACGCACCCGAAGATCGGACGCAGCCCGTCGAGTTCCACGCGCACGACGAAGACGACCGCGCGGAGCTCGCGCAAGCCCTCGCGCGGCGCACGCCGGCGTGGAAGCCCGTCGTCGCTGGGATCGTGCTGGTGCTCGCCACCGGCGCGCTGGTCTTCGCGGGCGCGCTGCCGCGGATCGCGCGCGCGGAGGAGGTCGCGTCGACGAACGCGGCGCTCCTGCAGAATGCGCGGCGCGTGCAGTTCGTGAACGCGAAGCTCGGGGCACCGACGCGCACACTGCGACTCCCCGCGACGCTCGCTGCGAATGCGAGCGTCGACTTGCTGCCGCAGGTCGCGGGCTACGTGCGCGAGCGGCGGCACGACCTCGGGGACCGCGTCGACGCGGGCGAACTGCTCGCGGTGATCGACGTGCCTCTGCTCGAGGAGGACCTGAACCGAGCCCGTGCGTCGCTCGACGAGGCGAGCGCGGCGCAGGAGGTGCTCGCCCGCGAGTTCGCGCTCGCACAGAGCACGCTCGAGCGTTGGCGCTCCGTCCAACCGCCGGGCGCGGTGTCGAAGCAGGAGCTCGACGCGCGGCAGAGCGACTTCGAGGCCGCGCGCGCGAAGGAGACCGCGGGCCGCGCGACGATCCAGAGTCGGCGCGCCGAAGTGCAGCGCTTCGAGCGTCAACGCGAGTTCGCGCGCATCACCGCGCCGTTCCGCGGCACGGTCACGGCACGCGGCGTCGACGTCGGCGATTACGTGGGCGGCGCGGGCGCGAAGGCGCTCTTCCACCTCGCGGACACGAGCGTGCTGCGCGCGTTCGTCGACGTGCCGCAGAGCTGGACGGCGGGGATCGCGGTCGGCCGCGCGGCGCGCGTGCGGCTGCGCGAACGCCCGGGACGCGTGTTCGACGGCACGATCGTGCGGACGAGCGGCGCGCTCGACGAGCGCACGCGCACGCTGCAGGTCCAAGTCGACGTCCCGAACGAGAAGGGCGAGCTCCTGCCCGGCTCGTACGCGGAGGTCGAGCTCGAACTCGCGCGCGAGAGCGTGCCGGTCGTCGTGCCGGGCGCGGCGTTGCTCGTGCGCGCGGAGGGTCCGCGCGTCGCGGTCGTCGACGAGGCGAACGCGCTGCGCTACGTGCGCGTGACGGTCGCGCGCGACCTCGGCAGCGAGGTCGAGCTCTCCGAAGGCTTGAAGGGCGGCGAGCGCGTCGTCGTCAACATGGCGGACGAGCTGCCCGAAGGCTCGACGGTCGAGGCCGTGCCGCTGCCCGCGCCGCCGCCGCCGGCGGGCGCGAAGCCGAGCGACGCGAAGCCGGGTGAAGCCAAGCCCGCGGACACGAAGCCGAGCGATGCGAAGCCCGCGGACACGAAGCCGAGCGATGCGAAGCCCGGTACGTCGCCCACGCCGAAGTCGAACGGAGACCACTGAGATGCGGCGCGCGTCGCACGTCCTACCACTCGCGCTCGTCGTCCTCGCCGCGAGCTGTCGCGTCGGTCCCGACTTCGTCGCGCCGACGCCGCCGACGCCCGCCGCGTGGAAGTCCGCGGGTCCGGCCGCGCAGGGCGCGCTCCTCTCGAACGCGAGCCCCTGGTGGCGCGCGTTCGGCGACGACGAGCTCGCGCGGCTCGTCGAGAAGGCCCTCGCGAACGACACGGACCTCGTCGCCGCCGCCGCGCGCGTCGAAGCGGCACGCGCCGCGGCGGGGCTCGCGCGCTCCGCGCAGTTCCCCACCGTCGACGCGGGCGTGTCGATCGAGCGCGAGCGCTTCAGCGGCAACCGCGCGACGCCGCCCGGCGCGAACGGAGCGGGCTACACCGCGACGACGCACGACGTCGGTTTCGACCTCGCGTGGGAGCTCGACCTCTTCGGCCGGCTGAGCCGCACGCGCGAAGCCGCCGAAGCCGCTGCGCTCGCGACGGAGTACGACCGCGACGCGCTCGCGCTCGCCGTCGCCGCGGAGGTCGCCGACGACTGGCTCGCGCTGCGTTCGACGCGGAGCGAGCTCGCCGTGCTCGTCGAGGGCGCGCGCATCCGTCGCGAGGCGCTCGAGATGCTCGCGGGGCGCGCGCGCGCGGGCGTCGGCGACGAGCTCGACACGAGCCGCGCCGAAGCGGAGCTCGCGAACGTCGAGGCCGAGCGCCACGCGCTCGAACGCCGCCGCGCGGCGCTCGAGAACGCGCTCGCGCTGCTCTGCGGCGTCGCGCCGTCCGAACTCGTGCTCGCGACCTCCGACGCCGCGCTCACCGTGCCCGACGTGCCCACGGGGCTGCCGTCCGACCTGCTGCGGCGCCGCCCCGACGTCGCGTCGGCGGTAGCGCGGATGCACGAGGCCTCTGCCCGCATCGGCGTCGCCGATAGCGAGTCGTACCCGCGACTCTCGCTGACCGGCACGCTCGGCTTCGTCAGCGCCGACCTCGCGCGTTGGATCGACGCATCGAGCCGCACGGCCGCGCTCGGCGTCGCCGGAACGATCCCGATCGCGCACGGCGGCAGCGACGAGCAACGCGAACGCGCCGCGCGCGCGGCGTACGACGAGCGCGCGGCTGCGTACCGCGGCACGCTGCTCTCGGCGTTCCGCGAGGTCGAGGACGCGCTCTCCGGCCTCGAGACGCTGCGCGCGGAGGCCGAGTGGCGCGGGCGCGCGGCCGAGGCGGCACGGCGGACGCTCGCGCTCGCGAACGGGCGCTTCGAGCAGGGCCTCGTGAGCCAGCTCGACGTCGTCGACGCCGCGCGCGCGGAGCTCGACTCCCGCCGCGCCGAGGTCCAGGTCGCCGGACTGCGAGCTCGGACGACCGTGCTCCTCGTCCGCGCGCTCGGCGGCGGGTGGCGGCGCGGCGAAGAGGTCGGCGAGCGTTCCCCGTGACGGGGGTGTCACCCGCGACCGGGCCGGAGCGGGGTAGGGTTGAGCATCCCCACCGAGGGGTGCCGCGATCATGCGAGCGACGCGGCTCCCGGGAAGCTCGATGGGGGATTCCTCCCGGAAGCGGCGATCGAGCGATCGCCGCTTCCCCTGTTTCGTGCACTCCTTCGCGGCGTGAGCCCCGGACCCCTCCATCCGCTCATTCCGCCTTCGCGACCGCGCGCGAAAAGGTCCGGACGAAGCCTCGCGCGAAGCCCCGGGTTCTGCGCACAATCACGTAGATCCCCATGGCCAGCGACCCCGCCCGCGTCACCGAAGCCCGTCTCCGCGCCGTCCTCGAGGCCTGCCCGGCGGCCCTGATCATGACCGACCGCGATGGGCGGATCGTGCTCCTCAATCGGGCCGTCGAGGAGCTCTTCGGGTACGCCCGCGAGGAGCTGCTCGGCCAGCGCGTCGAGGTGCTCGTCCCGGAGGCGTTGCGCGACGCCCACCTGCGCCACCGCGCGAACTTCCTCCAGGACCCGCGGGTGCGCCGGATGGCCGACGGGAAGGAGCTCCGCGGTCGCCGCGCGAACGGGACGGAGCTGCCGCTCGAGATCACCCTGACGCCGATCGTCTCCGACGAGGGCGTGTTCGTGCTGAGCTCGATCGTCGACCTCAGCGAGCGCAAGAACGCGGCCGCGCGCTTCCGCGTCGCCGTCGAGTCGTCGCCCAACGGGATGATCATGGTGGACTCGCAGGGGGCGATCATCCTCGTCAACCGCGAGATCGAGCGGCTGTTCGGCTGGTCGCAGGAGGAGCTGCTCGGCCGCCCCGTCGAGCTCCTCGTTCCCGAGCGCTTCCGCGGGAAGCACGTCGGCCAGCGCGACGGCTTCTTCGCGCGCCCGTACCGCCGCGCGATGGGCGAGGGGCGTGAGCTCCATGGGCTCCATCGCGACGGGACGGAGCTCCCGATCGAGATCGGCCTCAACCCGATCGAGGTCGACGGACGCACCGTCGTCCTCGCCTCGATCGTCGACATCACGGCGCGCAAGCGCGCCGAGCAGGAGCAGCGCCGCCTCGAAGACCAACTGCAGCAGGCGCAGAAGCTCGAGGCGATCGCGCGCCTCGCGAGCGGCATCGCGCACGACTTCAACAACCTCCTCATGGGTGTGATCGGCTGCGCGGGGCTCGCGAAGCGCTCGCTCGAACCCGGCCATCCCGCGGCCGAGCCGATCGACGACATCGCGGAGGCCGCGCGCCGCGGAGCGGGGCTCACGCGCGACCTGCTCGACTTCAGCCGCCGAAAGCCGATCGACGTGCATTCGAGCGAGCTCAACGACGTCGTCCGCGTCGCCGCGCGCATGCTGCGCCAGGTCATCGGCGAGGACATCGAGCTCGCGCTCGACCTCTGCCCGGGCGGCGGACCGATCCTCGCGAACCCGACGCACATCGAGCACGTCCTGCTCAACCTCGCCGTGAACGCGCGCGACGCGATGCCGCGCGGCGGCAAGCTCCGGATCGCGACGCGCGAGCACGAGTTCCACGCGCCGCACGTCACGCGCGGCGGGACGCTCGCGCCGGGCGCGTACCTTTCGCTCGAGGTGGAGGACTCGGGCACGGGCATGTCGCCCGAGACGCAGGCGCGCGTCTTCGAGCCGTTCTTCACGACGAAGCCGATCGGGACGGGCACGGGGCTCGGGCTCTACACCGTGTACTCGATCGTCGAACGCCTCTCGGGCGGCATCGAGCTCGACAGCCAGGTCGGGCGCGGCACCTGCTTCCGCATCCTGTTCCCGAAGCGCGCGTCGACGCTCTCGGAGTCGGTGAAGACGTCTCCCGCTCCGACGGTGACGCTGCCCGCGACGTCGAGCGGGCGCGTGCTCGTCGTCGAAGACGAGCGCCTCATCCGCGTCACGCTGCGGCACACGCTCGAGGCGATGGGGTACGTCGTGGTCCTCGCCGAGGACGGCAAGAGCGCGCTCGAGAAGGCGCGTGCGTGCGACGGGAAGATCGACCTCGTGTTGTCCGACATCGTGCTCCCGGACTCGAGCGGCCCCGAGATCGTCGAGGCGCTCAAGCGCGAGCGGCCGGACCTGCGCGCGCTCTACATGTCCGCGTACTCGACCGATCTCCTCGTGCAGCAGGGACGCGTGAGCCCGGGCACGCACACGCTCGAGAAGCCGTTCGAGGACGCGACGCTCGCGCGCGCGGTGCGCGAGGCGATCACGGAGAGCCCGACGGCCGGCTGAGCGCCGCGCTCACGGACAGAAGTCCGCGCGCAACCCGTTCGAGAGGTTCGAGCCCGTCCCGCCCGCGGCCCAGTCGCGGAACCAGAACTGGAAGCGCCACGTCGACCCGGCGGTGATCTGTCCGAGCCCATGGAGCGCGCCGAAGTCGAGCGGACGCTCGCCGTGCCCCGCCGGATCGATCCGCACCGCGGGGTAGAGGCGGAAGAGGCCCGGCGTGAACGGGCTGATGCAGAGGAAGCCGTCGGCGAGCGGCTGCTGCAGCGCTTCCTGCCCGTAGAAGAAGATCCCCGAGTGAGCGCGCGGCGCGCCGTCGACGGTCAGCACGAAGTCGTTGCGCGCGAGGCTCGTCGACCCGAGCCAGCCGATCGTCGCCGCGTTGCCGCTCGAGTTCGGCGTCGACGCGCAGTACGTCGACGGCGGCGGGCACGGCGCGTTCGAGTCGACGCGCGCGAGCGTCGCGAGCCCGCCGGCCGACACCTGACCCCACGCGCGGCCCGACGGGAGCGCCGGCACGTTCGTCTGGCGCCAGCGCGCGTCGCCCCACGCGACGAGTTCGCCGTCGCTCGTGAGCCCGACCGCGGTCGCGCTCTCGTCGACGCCGCTCGCGTAGTTCGCTCCCGCCGCGACACCGATCCAGCTCGCGCCGCTCGGAAGCGCAGGCACGCTCGACTGACCCATCGAATCGTCGCCCCACGCGACGAGCGTTCCGTCGCTGCGGCGCGCGAGCGTGCTCTCGAAGCCCGCGGCGATGCCGACGTACGCGACGCCGGTCGGGAGCGCGGGCACGTCGCACTGCCCCGCGGCGTTCGAGCCCCACGCGACGACCGCGCCGTCGCTGCGGCGCGCGACGCTGTGCCGCCAGCTCGCGGCGACCTCGACGTAGCGCAGGCCCGGCGGCAGCGCGGGCACGTCGCTCTGACCGTACGAATCGTCGCCCCACGCGACGACCTCGCCGTCGCTGCGCAGCGCGAGCGCGTGACGGTTGCCCGCCGCGACCTGAACGTACTGGAGTCCCGGCGGCAGCGCGGGCACGTTGCACTGCCCCGACGAGTTGTCGCCCCAGCCGACGACGACGCCGTCGCTGCGCCGTCCGAGGCTGAAGAAGTGCGCGCCCGCGTCCGCTTCGACCCACGTCGTTCCCGCGGGGAGCGCCGGCACGTCGCACTGACCTTCGACGTCGCGTCCGAACGCACGCAGCGATCCGTCGCTCACGCGCACGAGCTCGTGCGGCGCGGTGTAGAGGAGCCCCGCCGCGGTCTCGCTCGCGCCGCCCGTGGAGACCTCGAGGTACGAGAGCCCGGCTTCGAGCTCGGGCACGTTGCACTGGAGGTACTCGTTGTGGCCCCAGCCGATCGCCGAGCCGTCGCTCAAGAGCGCGACGCTGTGCCCGCGGAACTGGCCCCAGATCACGTCCTCGCCGCCGCCGGCGAGCTGCACGACGCTCAGGCCCGACGGGATCGCGGGCACGTCGCACTGACCCGTCGTGTTCGAGCCCCACGCGACGACGGAGCCGTCGCTGCGGCGCCCGAGGCTGTGCTCCGCGCCCGCGGCGAGCTCGACCCACGCGAGTCCCGCCGGCAACGCGGGCACGTCGCACTGGCCGCGCACGTTGTAGCCCCACGCGACGACCTCGCCGTCGCTGCGCAGCGCGAGCATGTGGAAGTAGCCCGTCGCGACCGAAAGGTACGTCGTGCCCGCGGGGAGCGGCGGCACGTTGCGCAACCCGTCCGCGTCGTACCCGTACACGACGAGCGTGCCGTCGCTCCGCAGCACGACCGTCGAGCCCGCGCCCGCGTTCACGTCGACGTACGCGAGTCCGCTCGGCGCGGAGGGAACGTCGAGCTGTCCGTACGAATCGTCGCCCCACGCGACGACCGCGCCGTCGCTGCGCAGCGCGACGATGTGCGTGCTGCCCGCGGCGATCTTCGTGTAGACGACGCCCGGCGGGAGCGCGGGCACGGACTGCAGGTGGTGATGGTCGTTGCCCCACGCGATCACGTTGCCGTCGCTGCGCAGCGCGGCGCTCCAGAACCAACCCTTGCCGCCGATCACCTGCGTGTAGGTGGTGCCGGGCGGGAGCGCGGGCACGTCGCACTCGCCGAAGAAGTTCGAGCCCCACGCGACGACGGTGCCGTCCGTGCGCAGCCCGAGCGTGTGGTAGCCGTGCGCGGAGAGCTGCGTGAACGGTCCGCGGCTCCACGTGCTGTCGAAGCGCACGCGGCCGAAGCCGAGGATCGAATTCGGAGCCGTGATCGGCGCCTCCGAGTTCATCCACGTGGGGTCGCTCGCTTCGGCCGCGCTGCTCGCGCCGAGTTCGCCGTCGTGGTGGTACGGCGACGAGTCGTGCGCGACCTGTCCCGCGCCCTCGTCGAAGCGCCAGTAGGCGACGAGGCCGGCCTCCGAGCCCGTGAGCGAACGGTTCCACGTCGCGCGGATCTCGTCGGCCGTGCGCGGGTAGTTCCAGATGCGGACTTCGTCGATGCGGCCGGCGAAGTACTCGTTCTGCAGCGTGATCGGCAGGCCCGCGCCGATGTAGAGGTCGGTCAGCGGGAGGTGGATCAGCGCGCCGAGGTCGTGCGTGACGACGGAGCGCTGCTCGCCGTCGACCCAGAACTCGGCGTGATCGGTCGCGTAGATCCCGAGGAAGTGGTGCCAGCTCCCGATGTACGCGGTGTGCGACTGCGTGTCCTTGGCCGAGACGCGCACGCCGGGGTGGTTCTGCGAGACCAGGATCTGCATGCGCTGGTCGAAGTCCATGTCGGCGGTGATGAAGTACGCGCCGTCGAGGCCCTTGCGCAGGAGCCGCGAGTTCCAATCCTGCGGCCCGTCGAGGTACGCCCACATCTCGATCGTGATCTCGTCGGGCTCGAGCGCGACGCTGCGGACCACGTGTACGGCGTCGTCGACGCCGTCGAAGGAGAGGCACGAGCCCGCGCTCGAGGACTGCGGCCGCGCGAACGCAGCGGTCGTGGTCGCGAGGAGCACGACGAGCGAGCCGAAGGCGGAACGCGCGAAGGACGACGGGAACGAAGTCGACGTGGACATGACGCTTCCTCGATGAAGAGCGCCCTGCGCGCCGCGTTCACTCCGACGTGGAGCACGGCCTCGCGCGCACGAAGCGGCGCCGACCGAGAGCCTGGACACTCACACCGTAAGTCGCCGCGCGTTCCGCGCCCATGCCTCGTAGGGGGTACGCGCCGGGTGGAGGAGCGCGGGCCGCGACGTCGCGCTCACCCGCGCCGCGGCGCCGCCGCGACGATCGACTTCAGGCGCCGAGCGCGCGCTTCGATCCCGGCGAAGTCGCGCGCGGCGAGGAGCTCGGGCTGGAAGAGCGGCGCGACGAAGCCGAGCGCGAACGCACCCGCCGCGAGGAACTCGGCCGCGTTGTGTTCGTCGACGCCGCTCGTCGGGACGATGCGCAAGGACGGCAGCGGCCCGAGGCACGCGCGCACGTACGCCGGACCGTTCGACGGCGCGGGGAAGAGCTTCTGGAGCGGCGCGCCCGCGCGTTGGGCGCGCAGGAACTCGGTCGGCGTGTGCGCGCCCGGGATCGACGCGACGCCGAGCTCGTTCGCCGCGCGGATCACGGCCTCGTCCGTCACGGGCGACACGAGGAACGCCGCGCCGCGCCGCACGGCCTCGCGCGCCTCCGCGACCTCGAGCACCGTGCCCGCGCCGACGACGAGGCCGTCCATGCGCGCGAACTCCTCGATCAAGTCCATCGCGCCGGGCACGGTCAGCGTGAACTCGACGACGCGGAAACCGCCGCGCACCGCGGCGAGCATCGCGGAGCGCGCGAGCTCGCGGTCGTTCGTGCGCAGGATCGCGGTGGCGCGTTCCTCGGCGAGGAGCGCGACGAAGGCGTCGATGGAGAGCATCACGAGAGGGTACTCGCCGCGTCGGCGCAGAAGCAGGGGCGGGAGCGAAACGAGCGCGCGCGGCTCGAAGCGCCTGCGCGCGCGACCGCCGCGAGCCGCTCACACGACGAGGCTCCGCGCGCGACCCGGGATCACGGGGAGCGCGCCGGGGCGACGCAGCCCGAGCGTCTCACCCCGCGTGACGCACGACTCGCGCGCGTGATCGGCTCGGCTTCGGCGGCCACGGGATCTCGTCGATCGACCGCTCGGACTTCCCGTGCTTCGCAGCGCGGACGAGCTGGACCCCGCCGCGCGGCGCCGACATGGAGGCGCGGACGTCGTCGCGGAAGCGCTCCATGTCCGTCGGCGAGAAGAGAAAGGAGGGTCCTCCGCAGCGCGCGCAGAAGCACGCGAACGGCGACGCGAGGAACGGAACGTAGTCCGTGCACGCCGCGCAGTAGCGGCGCTCGTTCTGATAGGTGCCGTAGGCCATGCGCGCCTGCATACGGCTTTGGAATCAAGCGCGCGCAAGGCCCGCGCGCAGACTCGATCGAACTCCGCTGCGAAGCGCGTGGTGAGTGCCGAGTTCGCGCCCCGAACCGCCGGGCTCCCAGGGCGATCGCCGCGCAGGCGCGGACGACGCTCGGCCGCGCCACGAACGCGGCGCTTCGAACTCCGGCCCCCGAGAGCCGAGCCGGAGCGTGCGCACGGCGCGCGCATTGACGACGGACTGACGGCTGGTTGATCGAACACGAGCATGCAATCGCGAGCATCGCACGGGTCCGGTCCAAGGCCTCGAACCGCGGAGTCCCATCATGCGTCGTGCTCTCCATTCCCTCACACTTCCGCTCTGCCTGCTCGCGCTCGTTTCGAGCGCATCGATCGCGCAAGCGCAGATCAACCTCTCGGCCGGCGACGTGGCGATCGTCGGATGGGTCGACAACGGCACGCCGAACGACACGCTCGTGCTCGTCAACCTCGCGCCTCTGCCGGCCGGAACCGTCCTCTACTTGACCGACAACGGTTGGACGGGCACGGGCTTCCGCAACACGGTCGCGGACGGCGACGGCAACGAGCAGCTCCTGCGCCTCACGGTCGTGAACCCGATCGCCGCCGGCACCCTCCTGAGCACGAGCGCGACGAGTCCGGACTTCACGTGGGACGTCGGCGCCGCGATTCCGGGAGCGATCGGTCAGTTCTCGATCCCCGCGCTCGCGCAATCCGGTGATCAGGTCACGGTGTTCCAACACGACACGGGATCCGATCCGCTGAACACGCCGAACCAGCAGATGCTCTTCGTCCTCGACGACACGGGCGTCTTCGAGCCCGCGACGAGCGCGCAGGAGGGCGACGTCCCGACCGGGCTCTCCGTCGTCGCGGGAACGGCGATCACGTTCGCGCAGAACTCGACCGGCCAGAACTTCATGGCGTTCGACACCGGCGCGCTGTCGTGCGGGACCAAGACGGATTGGCTCGCTGCGCTCGCGAACCCGGCGAACTGGACGTTCGGGGCGACCGGGACCCTCCCGAGCGGGACGATCTCGGTCGGGCCGTGCACGACGTTCACGAGCTTCTGCTTCGGCGACGGAATCGATCCGACCCACACGTCCGCGTGCCCGTGCGGGAACGTCGGCGCCGCAGGCAACGGATGCGCGAACTCCGTGAACCCGAACGGCGCGAACCTCACGGCGACCGGCACGGCGGCGGCGGACGACGTCGTGCTCTCGGGCAGCGGGATGCCCGCGACGGTGTCGTGCATCTACCTGCAGGGCGACGCGCTCGACGACACGGTGTTCGGTGACGGCGTTCGGTGCACCGGCGGGGTGCTGCTGCGCCTGCGCACGAAGAACAACGTCGGCGGTGCGTCCAGCTTCCCGGATTCCGTCGAGACGATCACCCTTTCGCAGCGCGGTGGCGTCACGGTCGGGAGCGGCGTGGTGCGCTACTACCAGACCTACTATCGCAACTCGGCCGCGCTCTTCTGCCCGCCGCAGACCTTCAACGTCTCGAACGGCTGGATCGTGACCTGGTGACGCACGCCGACCGCGGGCTCCACCGCGCCGGGGGGCGAGGGCGGGGCCCGCGGTCGAGCGACACCGTCCCGCGGTGCGGGCGACGCGGTGACTCCTCGAACCGTCAAGCGCGACGCGTAGGATGTCGCGCTCGTGATGCTCGGCTCGCTCCTCTTCGTCTTGGCGCTCGGTGCGGCGCGCGCGCCGCAGTCCGCGGACGCGCCCGTCCTGCGCTGGGGCGGCGACGCGGAGGGCGGCGCGCCGTACGTCGAGGCGGACGCCGCGGATCCGACGCGCGTCGTCGGCTTCGACGTCGAGGTCGCTGAGCTCGTCGCGGCGCGTCTCGGCCGGCGCGCGCAGTTCGTGCAGATCGCGTTCACGAGCCTCGATTCCTCGGCGAAGCGCGGCGATTTCGAGCTCGGGCTCGGCGGCATCGAGGACGCGCCCGCGCGCCGTGCCGAGCTCGCGGTCAGCATTCCGTACTACGAGTTCCGCGAGGTGCTCACGGTGCGCGCGGCGGATCGCGAGCGGTTTCGTTCGCTCGCGGATCTGCGCGGACGTTCCGTCGCGACGCTCGGCGGCACGCTCGCGTACGAGCTCCTGCTCGCGGCGGAGAAGGACGCCGGCGTGCGCGCCGTCTCGTACGACGACGACGTGCACCCGTACTCCGACCTCCTGCTCGGACGCGTCGACGCGGTGCTGCTCGACAACGTGCTCGCGGAGCGCGCGCTCCGGCGCCACGAGGGCCTCGTGACGCAGCCCGAGTCGGTCGCGGTCGGACACTACGTCGCGATCTCCGGGCCCGACGACGCGGCGTTCATGGCGCGCGTCGACGCGATCCTGCGCGACGCGATGCGCGATGGGACGCTCGAGGAGATCTTCCGCCGCTGGAAGGTGTGGAACGACGACCAGCCGGCGTTCTTCGCGCGGACGCTCGCGGAGGGGAGCGCGACGGCGTCGAGCGCGAGCGCTCCGGCGTCGTCCGCGCCGGAGCACGCCACGCGGGCCGTGCTCTCGAACGGAGAGGCGTTCGCGCGCTACCTGCCCTCGCTCCTGCGCGCGGCGTCGATCACGCTGCTCCTCTCGTGCGCCGCGATGGCGCTCGCGATCGCGCTCGGCTGTTGGATCGCGATCACGCGCGTCTACGGCGGGCGATTCGCGCGCACCGTCTGCACCGTCTACGTCGAGGTGATGCGCGGCACGCCCGTCCTGCTCCAGCTCTTCGTCCTCTACTACGGCTGCGCGTCGTTCGTGCGGTTGCCCGCGTTCGTCGCGGCGATCCTCGGGCTCGGCCTCAACTACGCCGCGTACGAGAGCGAGATCTACAGGAGCGCGCTCGAGTCGGTCCCCGTCGGCCAGCTCGAGGCCGCGCGCACGCTCGGGTTCACGCGCCTGCAGACTTTGCGGCTCGTGCGCGGGCCGCAGGCGTTCCGCTTCGCGCTCGCGCCGATGACGAACGACTTCGTCGCGATGCTCAAGGACACGTCGCTCGTCTCCGTGCTCACGGTCGTCGAGCTGACGAAGGAGACGCAGATCTTCGCCACGAACGTGGGGAGCTGGGTCGTGCCCGGGATCGCGTGCGCGGGGCTCTACCTCGCGATGTCGCTGCCGCTCGGACACCTCGCGCGGCGGCTCGAAGCGCGTTGGAGGGCGCCCGCGCGATGAAGACGGTGCTCCACGTCCGCGACCTGCGGCTCACGCGCGGCACGCGCGCGATCCTGCGCGGCGTCGCGCTCGACGCGCGCGAAGGCGAGCTCGTCGCGCTGATGGGCCTCTCGGGCTCGGGCAAGACGACGATCCTGCGCGTGATCGCGGGCCTCGAGCGGCGCGACGGCGGCGAGGTCGCGGCGCCGCGCACGGGCATGGTGTTCCAGTTCCACGCGCTCTTCGAGCACTTGAGCGCGCTCCACAACGTGACGCTCGCGCCCGTGCACGTGCAGCGCGTGCCCCGGCGCGATGCCGAGCGGCGGGCGCGCGAGCTCCTGGAGCAACTCGGCGTCGGTCACCGCGCCGACGCGCTGCCGCGCGAACTCTCCGGTGGCGAAGCGCAGCGCGTGTCGATCGCGCGCGCGCTCGCGACCGATCCGCCGCTCTTGCTGCTCGACGAGCCGACCGCGTCGCTCGATCCCGCGCGCAAGAACGACCTCGGCGCGGTGCTCCGCGGGCTCGCGGCGAGCGGACGCACGCTGCTCTTCACGTCGCACGACGTCGACTTCGTCCGCGACCACGCGACGCGCGTGCTCGTGCTCGCCCAGGGCGAGGTCGTCGAGGAAGGGGACGCGCGCGAGGTCCTCGCCCGCCCGCGGCACGCGGCGACGCGCGAGCTCCTGCAAGTCGAGAGCGAGCGCCATCCGGGCCGAGCGACGGTGTAGGGACACGACCCCGTCCGACGCGTCGGCCCCTCTTCCGCGCGGCGTCGTGGCGAAGGCATGGCGACGGCGCGGCGCGCACACTACGCTCCCGCCGAACCCTCACGGGCTCCACCGCAACGATCGAACACCCCCGGCGCTCGCGACGATGACACGGAACAACCGCCTCACGCTCTGGATCCTCGTCGCCATGGTGCTCGGCATCGGCGTCGGCTACGCGATGCACGAGAGCATGGAGGAGGCGTCGCGGAAGAGCGTCGCCGACCAACTCAAGATCCTGACCGACGTGTTCCTGCGTCTCGTCAAGATGATCATCGCGCCGCTCGTGTTCAGCACGCTCGTCGTCGGCATCGCGAAGCTCGGCGACTTGAAGACGGTCGGCCGCGTCGGCGGACGCGCGCTCGCGTGGTTCCTCGGCGCGTCGCTCGTGTCGCTCGTGCTCGGGATGGTGCTCGTCAACCTCCTGAAGCCGGGCGTCGGCCTGCACCTCACCGCGAGCGGCGACGTCGCGGACGTCGTCGACAAGACGCACGCCTTCACGCTGAGGGACTTCGTCGCGCACGTGTTCCCGACGAGCATGGTCGACGCGATGGCGCGCAACGAAGTGCTCCAGATCGTCGTCTTCAGCCTCTTCTTCGGCGTCGCGTGCGCGGGGATCGGCGATTACGCGAAGCCCGTCGTGCACCTGCTCGAGGCGGTCGCGCACGTCATCCTGAAGATGGTCGGCTACGTGATGAACTTCGCGCCGCTCGGCGTGTTCGGCGCGATGGCCGCGGTGATCGCGGTGCACGGGCTCGGCGTCCTCAGCACGTACGCGGTGTACATCGGGCAGTTCTACCTCGGGCTCGCGGTGCTGTGGGCGCTGCTCCTCGGCGTCGGGTTCCTCGTGCTCGGCGCGCGGATGAAGGAGCTCCTCCGCCGCATCGTCCAGCCGATCACGATCGCGTTCAGCACGACGAGCAGCGAAGCCGTGATGCCGAAGCTGATGGAGGAGCTCGAGCGCTTCGGCTGCAAGGACAAGGTCGTCAGCTTCGTCCTGCCGCTCGGCTACAGCTTCAACCTCGACGGCAGCATGATGTACATGACCTTCGCGAGCCTCTTCATCGCGCAGGTGTACGGCATCGAGATGCCGATCGGTGCGCAGCTCACGATGCTGCTCACGCTGATGCTCACGAGCAAAGGCATCGCCGGCGTGCCGCGTGCGTCGCTCGTCGTCGTCGCGGCGACGCTCGGGATGTTCGGCATCCCGATCGAGGGCATCGCGCTCATCCTGCCGATCGACCACTTCTGCGACATGGGCCGCAGCGCGACGAACGTCGTCGGGAACGCGATCGCGACGAGCGTGGTCAGTCGATGGGAGGGCGAACTCGGGCGCGGCGGTACGGGCTGACGCTTCGTCCCGGCCGCCGATTCCGACCTCCGCGGCGTCGTCGCGACCCGCCGGATCGGCCGCCCGCGCGGCCGAACTCGGCCGGGGTGGAGTCCTCGAACTCGAATCGCACGGAAGAGATGAGGTCGGGCGCCCAGCGCGTCCGCCGGCCTCTGCGACGGAGGACGCATAGGTCATTGCGAAAACATGAAGGGAATTCCTCCCCGACTCCCGCGGCGTGGGAGATCATCCAAGTGGCCCGCGCGAGCTCAGGACTGCGCGCGGGGCTCTTTCATTCGTTCCTTTCCTCCCTTCTCACGGGTCCGACCCAGGACGGAATCCCCATGAATCGATTCGTGCACAGTGTGATGGTGCTCGGCGCGATCGCTGGTCTCTCGGCGTTCGCCTCGGCGCAGACGATTGGATGTGAACTCGGCGGTACCGGCGGCATCTTCCCCGCGACGGGTACCGGCGGCGGTGGAACGTATCCCACGACGCTGCCCACGACGCCCGGCGTGTTCACGATCAACGTCGCGTCGATCCCCGGCGGTGCGTCGGTCGTCACGGAGGTCAAGCTCCACGGCCTCGCGCACACGTACATCGGCGACGTCCACATGGTGCTCACGGACCCGTCGAACGTGAGCCACACCCTGCTGTACCGTCCCGCCGGCAGCTGCGACTTCACGGGCGGCGACTACTCGATCGTCCCCTCGTGCACCGGCGGTCTCAGCTGGCCCGCGACGTGCACGACCACGATCGCGCCTGGAGCGTACGACCAATACTTCGGCACGTGGGCGAGCGGAACGCTCGCGATCAACAACACCGTGCTCGACTCGATCCCGGCGGTGACCGGGACGTGGACGTTGACCATCTACGACTGGGCGGCGGCGGACGTCGGCTCGCTGACGAGCTGGGACCTCTGCTTCGGCACTCCGCTCGTCCCGGCCGCGCCGACCGCGGCCCCGACGCTGACGACGCCCGCGGCGGGCGCGTCGGTGTTCGGTCCGAACGTCAACCTGAGCTGGGGCACGGTCGGCTGTGCGGCGAGCTACGAAGTCGACGTCGACGGCGTGGTGACCCCGACGCCGTCGAACGCGTTCGTCTACACCTCGGCCGCGGGCGTCCACACGTGGCGCGCGCGCGGTCTGAACGGGTCGGGCGCTGGACCCTGGTCGGCGTCGCAGACCTTCACGGACCTCGGCCCGGCGCCGACGCCGTGCACGGGCATGGACCTGCTCACGTTGTTCGCCTCGAACAACGGCGGCTCGGCCGGCGGTCAGGTCTTCTTCGACGTGAACATCACGAATCCGGCGGGCATCAACCTCGCGCAGATCGACACGAACACGAGCGCGACCATCGGCACGGCGTTCTCGATGTCGATCTACTTCAAGCCGGGCTCGTTCCTCGGTTCGGAGACGACGGCCGGAGCGTGGACTCTCCTCGCGACCGGCGGCGGCATCTCGGCGGGTCTCGATCAGCCTTCCCTGGTCGAGTTCCCCGACGTCCTGGTTCCCGCGGGTGCGTACGGCTTCGCGCTCGTGATGAGCGCGTCGGCCCCGCACTCGTACACGGGCACGGCGGCGACCCCGCCGGTCACGGTGTATTCGAACGCCGACCTGACGATCACCGGCGGCGCCGCGCTCAACGTCCCGTGGACGGGCACGCCGTTCAATCCGCGCATGTGGAACGGCCGTCTGCGTTACAACTGCACGCTTCCGCCGACCGCGTTCTGCTTCGGCGACGGCACGTTGACCGACCACACGACGCCTTGCCCCTGCGGCAACAACGGTGCGGCGGGCAACGGCTGCGCGAACTCGGCCAACGTGAACGGTGCGAACCTCTCGACGACGGGCGCGACGGTGACGGACAACGTCGTCCTCGTCGGCTCGGGCATGCCGCTGACGGTGTCGTGCATCTACCTGCAGGGCACCGGGACGGACGACATCGTGTTCGGTGACGGCGTCCGCTGCACGGGCGGCACGCTGCTCCGCCTGCGCACGAAGGCCAACTCGGGCGGCGCGAGCTCGTTCCCCGACTCCGTCGAGACCGTCACGCTCTCGCAGCGCGGCGGCGTCACGGTGGGGAGCGGCACGGTGCGCTACTACCAGACGTACTACCGCAACTCGGCGGCGCTCTTCTGCCCGCCCGAGACGTTCAACGTCACGAACGGCATCCAAGTGACGTGGTGATGTCGAGTGCGCGCGCCGGGGCAACTCGGCGCGCGTGACTCGGAGCTTGCGCGAGGCCGATGGCGACGAGCCGTCGGCCTCGCGGCGTTCAGGCGCGAACTCCGCGGGCGGTCACGCGCCTCGCGCCGCGTCGTGGTGGGTGTGCGTCGCGCCGCGCGTCACGGGACCCAAGTGACTGCGACGCCGTTCGAGCGGTTGCTCGTCGCGGGCGGACAAAACGCCGCGACCGCGTTGCGATAGAAACACTGGTAGTAGCGCGTGCCGCCCGCCGCGGGGACCGCCCCGCGGACGCTGATCAGCGGGTCGCCGATCTGCGGGAAGCGCGCGCTCCCGCCGCCGATCGCCTTCGTCCCGAGGCGGACCACCGTGCCGGTGACGCAGCCGAGGCCGTCGTCGACGACGATGGGCGCCATCTGCGCGCTGCCTTGGAAGAACACGCACGTGGCGCCCGTCAGCGCGCTCGCGTCGAGCGCGACCGTGTCGGAAAGGACGCTCGGGACGCCCGCGGCGACGAGGAGCGCGCCCGCGGCGTTCGTGGAGTTCCCGCAACCGTGGCCCGGCGCTCCGTCGTTGCCGCAGGGACAGGCGGCGCCCGTGCCGTCGCCGAAGCAGAACCCGACCCCGGTGGGACGCTGCACGTAGATCGAAACGAGCGCGTCCGACGCCGCGTTGTTCTTGCAGACGACGGCGAGGTCGGGCCAGCCGTCCTCGTCCCAATCGCCGATCTGCCCGCTCACCGGATAGAGCCCGGCGGGGATGGTCTGCGGCGAGCCGAACGCTCCGCCGCCCTGGCCGAAGAAGAGCTGGACGCCGGAGTAGCCGACGAGCAGCGCGTCGAGGCGGCCGTCGCGGTTCACGTCGCCGAGCGAGATCTCGAGCGGCGCGGTCGTGGTCGCGTACGTGTTCGAAAGCGTGAACCCGCCGTTGCCGAGGCCGTGCCACACGCGCAGGTTGCCCGAACCGCCGCCGGTGAGCAGGTCGTCCTTCCCGTCGCCGTCGAGATCGGCGACGGCGAGGCTTCCGATGTTCTCGCTCAACGTGATGCCGCTCGACGCGTTGAAGTTGCCCGTGCCGAGCGCGTCGTTCAGGAGGACCATCACGCCGCTCGCGTGCGTGATCACGAGGTCGAGGTGCGCGTCGGCGTTGAAATGGCCGGTGTAGATGCGCGAGCCCGCGAGGCTGGTCGTGTTGGGGACGACGTGGAAGCTGCTGAAGGTCCCCGCGCCGTAGCCGTGGAACCAATCGACGGCGTAGCCGCCGCTCTCGCTGACGGCCGCGAGGTCGAGGATGCCGTCGCCGTCGAAGTCGCCACCGACGACGCCGGTCGGCGGAGTGGCGAGCGTGGAGACGCTCGAGCCGCCCGAGAAGCCGCCGTTCTGATCGTTGAGGACGATGCCGACCTGGTGCGAGGACCACGCCTTCGACGTCACGGCGAGGTCCTTCCACCCGTCGCCGTTGAAGTCCGCCGTGCCGAGGCCCCACGCGACGTACGCGTTGAACTCGGTCGTCGTGCCGAAGTCGGCGCTGCCGTCGCCGAAGAGGACCTCGACCTTCCCGGCGCCTTGGCCCTCCATGGACACGGCGAGGTCGAGGTGTCCGTCGTGGTCGAAGTCCGCCTGGACGGATTGGATCGCGTTGGGCTGGGCGAGCCCGAAGTCGACGCGCGGCTGGAAGAGGACGCTCTGCGCGCGCGCGCTCAGGGCGAGCAGTGGCGCGGCGAGGAGCGCGGAGGTGGCGAGGGGAAGGGGGCGGAACGAGTTCGAGGCGGAAGAGAAGGCCATGTCGTCGTCGGAGTGGCTGAGGGACCGGGTCGAAGCCGTCGAGCCCGCGCGAGGCCCGACTTCCCTGGAGGTTCCCACGCCGAGCGAGGGGCGGGGATGACGGTCCTTTCAAATGGGGTCGAGCGGCGCCGTGGCCGCGCGTCGGCGCTCCACAAGGCGAGCGGGCCGCGCAGCAGCACCTTCCAGGAGGACGCCGACGCGGCACAGGAAGCACGCGGCCCGGTCCTTCTCGCTGCGGGACCTCCTTCCGTCGTTCGAGGCGCGCGCGAGTCCGTCGTGGCTCGTCGATCTGGACGCGTGGGACGAGCGAAACGGAGGAGCCGCCGGGACGCGTGCCGCAGAGAAATCGACGGAACTCCGGCGGAGGGAAGAAGGCGTGACGCCTTGTTCTTGAAGCCCGACGACTCAGTCGCAGCCGCAGCCTATCCGGGGTGGCGCTGCTCGTCCGAGGACTTCCTCCGTCGATCGTTGGGAGGCCGGCATCGCGCGGGCCGCAACGGTCGTCCATCGAGCATGACCGCCTGACCCTCCACGGTTTCCAGTATGCGCAGACAACTCCTCGCCCTCCTCGCGCTTGCCGCACTCACGGGCCCCCTCGCCGCCCAGGTCCGCAACCCGCCGCCGATCACGCCGATGCCCCCCATGGTCCCAGGTGGGCCGGGAGACAGCGTCGTCACGGGCTCCGCGGGCAGCCAGGTGATCGTCGACGTTCATCCCAACGACGCGGATTTCCTCTACGACTCGCAGCCTGCTTCCGACGGTGCGAGAGACGTCCTCAACGCAACGGACGGAGATGCAGACGATGTGCTCGTCGGCGGCCCCGAAGACGTGTTCAACGGCGACGACGAGGACATGGTCATCATCTACGCGCGCGGCGGCAAACGCGTGCTGTGGGTCGGGACGGTGAAGGAGCACCGGACGATGCGTCGGCTCATCAAGTGGACGCAGGACTCGATCAAGCGCGCGCTCCTCGCCGCCGGAAATCCGCCTCCGTCTCCCGATCAGTGGCTGGCGGCGCTCGAAACGGTGTCCATCGAACTCGACGACAGCGCCTGCGGAGGTCCGACGCCGGACATGAACACGTGCTACGTGCTCGGTCCCTACGTCGAAGGTGCACTGCCTGCGTCGCCGGCGGACTATCTGCAGTGGTGCGGCCCCAGCCTCGAGGATGGAGCCGAGTGCGAGGGCTCCTGGATCGTCGAGGAAGATGAGCTCCTGTTCGCGATCGATTCGGTTCAGGCGCTCCTCGGCGAAGCGATCCAAGCCGCTCAGGTGGGCGACGACGCCGACGGCTGATTCAGGATCGGCGTAGGAGCCGGACGAATCGCATCCGACCCGCGGAGGTGTGCAACCGGGGACATCGGGAACACCTCCGCGGGAGTTCGGAAGGCGTGGAGTCCTCTGCCCGCGGACAGGATCGACGCGTCGATCCTGCACCCCTCGACCCGAAGGGCCCTCGGCCCGTCGTCGAGCTCGCCGAGCTGGCGGTCGTGGCCGAGCGCGCCACGTGCCGTGCTCGGCGCGATGTGCTCCTGTGCACGCTCGAGGAGCCGGTTTGGTCCCAAGACCCGGAGGCGGCTGGCCCTGGTCGTTGTCGGGACCGGAGAGTCGGGCGTGAACACCATGCCCCTGGAAGGCACGGCAGTCTCGGGGGCGGTGGCTTGGACCGCGATTCTCCAAGTGCCGTGAGTGCCGTTCCACCGGAAGCGTCCGACCATCGCAGCCCGCCGAAGGCTCGCCCGTGACTCGACCTGAGCCCGCGCGGAGAGCGCAGAGGCCGCCGGATTCTCGCGAACGGATTGGAACTCGCAGGGGCCGAGCGGGGATCGGAGCCTGCGGACGTCCATGAAGATCAAGGAGCGCTACGTCTACCTCGAGTGCTTCGGCTGCGCGACGGCGGGGCGCAGTCGCTACACGACCCACGAGCGCCTCAAGGCGACCGAGCTCGAGAGGAAGAAGTGCTGCCGCTTCTGCCGGGAGCACTGACCGCACAAGGAGAAGAAGCTGTGACGGTCGTTGCGCTCCGGAGTTGATTGCGCCTCGCCTGGCTTGGTTTCGCGACCAGGAGCGAGCGAGGTAGGCGAGCCGCCGAGGGTGCCGCTGCACCACGCCTCGAGATCCGGACCGATCACGGCAAGGAACATGGAAAACGACTCCCCGACTGCCCCTGGAGACCCGCCGAGCTCTCGCATCAACACGGCCGTGCTCGCCGTCCTGGTGCTGTCCGTCGTCGGAGGCTTGTCGCTCTCGGTCCTCGGGTTGCTGACCGGCAACGGTGTCGTCCTCGAGGCCGCAGGCGGGCTATCCATCTCGACCGGCGTTCTCGTCGGCGTCTGCATCGCTGCGCGCAGGCGCGCACGAGCGCAGCTCGAAGTCGCTGAAACTCCGCAGGAGATCGAAGCGCCGCCCAGAGCTGCTGCTTCCAACCCCTGGCTGGGTTGGCCTGCCTGGCTCTGGCGCCGGGTCAAGACGCCACAGGGTTGGATCGCCGTTTCGAGCGCCGCATTCCTCGCCCTGTTGCTTGGGTCGAACGAGGTTCGGAGCCCTCGTCCTGCACTGGCGCTCGCGACGGCGGCAGTGTGCCTGTTCGGCGTCTCGATCGCCGCCAGCGCGGCGACCTACTTCGCGAAAATTGATCCGCAGCGGCTGCCGGAGGGGCCAGCTCTCTCGCGTGGCGCACGACTGATGAGCTGGCTGTTCCTCCTTTCCGCGCTCGCCGTCGGGCTCGCCTGGCTCGACTTCACGGGCACGGTGCGCACGATTCAGCTCGTGATCCTCGCGCTCGAATCGCTCGTCTGCATCGAGCTGTTCCTCACCGAGACGCGTCCCGATGAGCGCGTTTTCCCAGCGAACCTCCGCGTGCTCGTGGCGCTGGGAAGCCGCGCAAATCCCATCTCGAGCGCGGGCGACGCGCTGCAGGAGAGATTCGGGATCGATCTGCGCTCGACCTGGGCGCTCGATCTGGTTCGCAGGAGCGCCGAGCCGATCATCCTGGCGCTCGTCGTGCTCGGTTGGTTGTCGACGTCGCTCACGGTGGTCGGCGTCGAGGAAGCCGGGCTCGTCGAACACTACGGCGTGCCCGACGATGGTCCACCGCTCGAGCCCGGCGTGCACCTTCACTGGCCGTGGCCGGCCGATCGCGTCGTGCGCGTTCCGACCCGCCGCGTGCAGGAGCTGTCCATAGGTCACGAGGAAGAGAAGGAATCCGGTCCGGAAGACGTGCTCTGGGCGAGGCGGCACAGCAAGAGCGAGTACACCTTGTTGCTGGGCGACGGCCGCGACCTGATCGCCATCGACGCAGCGGTGACCTTCCGCATCGCCGATCCGGCGGCTTGGTGGTACCACACGCAGAATCCCGCCGACGCATTGCGCGCGATCGGATATCGGGCCGTGATGAAGCTGACGGTTGGACTGACGCTGACCCAGGCGCTGTCCGAAAACGTCGCGACGCTCACACAGCAGATCCGCTCGTTGATCCAAGCTGACGCGGACGCGACCGGTCTGGGCGTCGAGATCGTCGGGTTCACCGTCGGCGGGATGCACCCTCCTGTGCGGGTCGCAACCGACTACCAGGCGGTCGTCTCGGCCGCGCTGCGGAAGACGACGGCGGGGATCGACGCCCAAGCGTACGCGAACAAGATCCTGCCCGCTGCCGAATCGATGGTGGTCAAGGACAAGAATGCCGCGCTCGCCGCCGGGTTCGAGTCCGCAGGAAAAGCGGCCGGCGAAGCTTGGAGCTTTCGCGCGTTGGAGGCGGAGGTCAAGGCGGCGCCAGAGGAGTACCGGTTTCGGCGGAGGCTCGAGTCGCTCGAAACCGGGCTCAAGGAACGGCGATACACCGTGGTCGACGGACGCATTCAACGCGACGGAGGTGAACTGTGGCTGATGAAGTGAAATCGCAACGTTGGCTGCGCGGCATCGTCGGCACGGCCGCGCTCGTCGCGATCGTCCTGAGCTCGATCTCGCTCGTCGTGCACGAGGGCCAGGCGGTGCTCCTGACGCGCTTCGGGCGCCCGGTGCGCGCCGACACGGGTGCGGGACTGCACTGGAAGCTCCCTTGGCCGATCGATCTGCCCGTCTGGTTCGACATGCGGCGGCGCGTCTACGAAGGCGGACACACCGAGATGCTGACGCGCGACAAGAAGAACGTCATCGTGCGCACGTTCATCGTCTGGAGGATCGGCGACGTGCTCACGTTCGCGCAGTCCATCGGCGACGAGAAGGAAGCGGAAGGCAAGCTCGACGGTCTGCTGACGAACGCGGCAATCAGCACGCTCGGCGGTCACGATCTGTCTGCGATCGTGTCGACCAACCCGCAGGATCTGCAGGTCGATCAGATCGAAGCCGAGTTGCTCGCGAGCACGGCGCCCGCCGCGAGGCAGAGCTACGGCGTCGAGATCGAGCAGATCCGCATCGAGCGCGTCGCCTTGCCCGAGGAAAACGTCGAAGCCGTCTTCGGACAGATGCGCGCGGAGCGGCGGCAATACGCGGCGAGATTCCTCGCCGAGGGCGAGCGCGAAGCGAGCCGCATCCGCTCGGAAGCCGAGCTGGAAGCCGCGCGAATCCGCGCCAAGGGTGCCGAGGAAGTAGCGGAGATCCGCGGCAAGTCCGCGGCGGAGATCGCAAAGACGTACGCCGATGCGCACAGCGTCGATCCGGAACTCTACCGCTTCACGCGTTCGCTCGAATCGCTGGACAAGCTCGTCACGGGCAACACGACGCTGATCCTTCGAACCGACACCGAGCCGTTTTCGCTGCTCGAGTCGCAAGTGGTGAAATGAGGCGCACGGGCGAACCTTCAGAACTCGGCCGTCTGGCTGCGCCAATCGCGCAGCTCTTCGATGTCGTTTGGAAGCGGATGCACTGGTGGATCGTGCTGATGGCGATCCTGTACGCGCTCTCCGGCATCACAGTGATTCGTGCCGACGAAGTTGCGGTGCTCCTGCGCTGGGGACGGCTGGTCGGCGACACGCCGGCGCTGCAGGAGCACGGCCCCGGTCTGCTCTTCGCTTTCCCCGCGCCTGTGGATCAGGTCATCCGGGTTCAGACCAAGCACGTGCGTCAAATCCCGATCGACACGCTCGCGGATACCTCGCGCTGGCCGAGCAGCGATGACCGGCTGGATCCGCTGACGGTCGGCTACGCCCTGAGCGGCGACCAGAACATCGTCCACGTATCGATGATCGCCCGCTATCGCGTGAGCGAGCCCGCCGAGTGGGCTTTCCGCGGACCGTCCTCCGAGGACGTCCTGCGTGTCGAGGTGACTGCGGCCATGGTCCGCTCGCTCGGCGAGATGGGCATCGATCATGTCCTGGCAGACGGTCGCAAGGAAATGATCGCCACCGCGAGCCGCCGCGCGCAGGCAGGCCTCGACGCCGCACACTCCGGGTTGACGCTCGTCTCGCTCGAACTCACCGGTCTCGCGCCGCCGCACAGCCTGGCCCCGGCGTTCGATGAAGTGCAGAGCGCGTACATCATGACCGAGACGAAGAAGAAGGAAGCGCTCGCGTTTGCACAGAACACGGTGCCTCGCGCGCAAGCCGAGACCGACGCCGCACTGCAATCCGCGCGCGCGGAAACGGCGACCGAGCAGGCTCGCGCCAGGGGAGCCGCGCAAGCGTTCCTCGCGCTCGAAGCCGAGTACCACGCCAACCCGGGCGTGCTGCGCGAGCGGCTGTACCGCGACGCCATCGAGAAGGCCATCGGCGGCGCCGAATCGGTGCGCTGGATCCCGCCACCTGTGAACGGCCGTTACGCAGGTCTGCGCGTCATGGTCGATCCGGAGCCGGCCGGCAGCCAAGACCGCTATGACCCCGCGGACGAGAAACCGCTATGAAGTCCAGCGCCTTCGCGTCCAACACCGACCTTGCGAATCCCAGCGCGCTCTCCGTCCAGGAGCGCCGGCGCATCTCGGTGCGGCTCGGTTCCGGGCTCGCGGGAGCGGCGCTGCTCGGCCTGGGAACGCTGCTCATCCGCGTGCGACCCGATCAATGGCAGCTCGGAGAATCGCTGCGTGCCTTGGCGGCGATCATTGTCGGCACTCCGGTCCTGATTTCCGGCGCGAGGGGCATCCTGACCGGCGACACGCGCCGCGCGACCGATCAACTCGTCGCCATCGCCGTCCTCGCGGCAGCGGCCAGCGGCAACATGGTGACGGCGGCCTTGATCCCGCTCTTTCTCGAGATCGGCCGCCTGTTCGAGGAGCGCAGCTCGCTCGGCGCGCGCGCGGCGATCGACGGCATCCGCTCGCTCGCGAGCCGGCAGGCCGTGAAGTGGAGCAACGGCAAGGAGGAGCGCGTCGATCCAGCAAGCCTCACCCCTGGCGACACGATCCTCGTGCGCCCCGGCGAGCGCATACCGGTCGATGGCACCGTCCTCGACGGCAGGGCTGCCATCGATCAATCCGCGATCACCGGCGAATCGCGCCACGAGGACGTCGGGCCCGGCAGCCCCGTGTTCGCAGGCACGCTGGCGCTCGACGGTCTCCTGCGCGTGAGCGTGCGCGGCACGGGAGCGGACACCGTGCTCGGACGCGTCGTCGAGATGTTGGCCAAGGTCGAAGGCACGACCGTGCCGGTCTTGAGGCTGTTCGAGCGTCGTGCAGGAGTCTGGTTGCCGTTGGTGCTGACGCTCGCCGCGACCACGTTGTTCTTCACGCGGGATCTCTCGCGCGCAATCGCCGTGCTGGTGGTCGCGACTCCGACCGCGCTCGTCGTCGCCGGTCCAGCCGCGATGGTCGCGGCGATGGCGACCGCTGCGCGCTTGCGGGTCCTGATCAAGAGCACCGACTTCCTGGAGCGCGCAACCGAAGTCGACACGCTGATCCTCGACAAGACCGGCACGGTAACGGTCGGAGCTCCCGCGGTGACGCGGCTGGTGCCGTCGGAAGGCGTCTCGCGGCAGCACCTGCTCGAGACCGCTGCCGCTTGCGGATTCGGCTCGCTGCATCCGGTCTCGCGCGCCGTCGTCGCGGAAGCTCGCGCGCGCGGCGTACAGCTCGAGCCCGCGCAGGAAGTGCGCGAGATTCCAGGGCTGGGCGTCACGGGACTCGTCCGAGGTCAGCGAGCGATGTTTGGTCGCCGGACGCTGCTCGAACAATCCGGCATCGAAATCCGCGGCGAGCCCGCGGACGAGACGGGCGAGGTCTGGGTCGCGATCGGGACGGAGTGTCTCGGCAAGCTGGAACTCCAGGACGAGCCGCGCGTCGAAGCGCGCGAGGCGCTCGATTCCATGCGCGCGTTGGGAATCGATCGGCTGGTGCTGCTCACCGGCGACCGGCAAGCCATCGCGCGCAGGGTCGGCGAGGCGCTCGGCATGGACGAAGTCGTGGCCGACGTGTTGCCGGAGCAGAAGCTCGAGGTCGTGCGTGCCGAGCAGGCGGCCGGCCGAACCGTGATGATGGTGGGGGACGGAGTGAACGACGCGCTGGCGCTCGCCGGTGCGGATGTCGGTGTCGCGATCGGAGCCGAGGTCAACGAGGTGGCGCTCGGCGGCGCGGATGTGGCGCTGCTCGGCGCCGATCTCGCACGCTTGCCGCAGCTCGTACTCCTCGCGGATCGGACCCGGCTGATCATCGCGCAGGACGTGTGGCTGGCGTTCGGGTTCTCCTTCGTGCTGATCGCGTTGGCCGCTTGGGGGATCGTCACTCCGCTGACCGGCGCGCTCGCACAGAGCGTTGCGGTCCTGGCGGTCGTCGCGAACAGCGCGCGTATTCTGCGTTTCGATCGCAAGGCGGCACAGCCAGCGACGCCGTGAGATTGCGGGATGCGCACCTGGCCTGTCCCTGTTGTCGCTTGGCAAGGCCTGAGTTCGCGCTGACAGCGCAGAGACCGTTGGATTCTCGCGAAGGATTGGAACTCGCGAGGGCCGAGCGGGGATCAGCCTGCAAACGTCCATGAAGATCAAGGAGCGCTACGTCTACCTCGAGTGCTTCGGCTGCGCGACGCCGGGGCGCAGTCGCTACACGACCCACAAGCGCCTCAAGGCGACCTACAAGCTCGAGAAGAAGAAGTACTGCCGCTTCTGCCGGAAGCACTGGCCGCACAAGGAGAAGAAGCTGTGACGACCCTTGCGCATGAGCGGCGTTCGGTGTCGCGCGTGCGGATCGTCGACGACCTCGCCTCGGTCGTCTCGATCTTCGAGGAACACTGCAATGCCGTGGTGCTCGCGCGGCATCCCGACCTCGCTCTGCGGGAGAGCGCCGCACGATTCGCTCGACGTGGTTCGGCGCACAGTGTCTTCCGGCACGACCTCGCCGACATCGCGCCGAATTCGATCGCGCGTGAGCTCGAGGTCTCCGCCACCGAGGCCCTGGCTGCGGATCTCGCGTTGTGGTGCGAGGTGGTCGGCGACCTGACAGCGTGTGAGGCGGTCGGCGTCCGCCTGGCATGCACCGGACACGCGATGTGCCCGCGCTTCCACGTCGACCGGGTCCTGCTGCGCGTGGTGTGTACCTACTCGGGGCCCGGCACCGAGCTCGTCGATGGACCTGGCGTCCCGCTCGACTGGCGTCCGGGTGCGGACGAGTCCGCGGTCGACGCACAGCACGTGGTCAGGGCGCTGCCGATGCAAGTGGTCTTGCTCAAGGGCGAGGCGTGGGCCGGGAACGAGGGTGCGGGGGTGCTTCATCGTTCCCCCGCCGTCCCTCCCGGCGAGCGCCGTCTGGTGCTGACCATCGACGCGCTTTGAATCGATTCGACCGAACTCCGATCGCTTGGGTGGGAATCAGCTGAGTATGCACAAGCTCCCCGTCACGCTCCTGTCCGGCTACCTCGGCGCCGGCAAGACGACGCTCTTGAACCGAGTGCTGTCCAACCGCCAAGGCCTGCGCGTGGCGGTGATCGTCAACGACATGAGCGCGGTCAACATCGACGCGGCGCTGGTCAAGCAGGGCGGAGCGCAACTCGACCGCACCCAGGAGAAGCTGGTCGAGATGCAGAACGGCTGCATCTGCTGCACGCTGCGCGAGGACCTCTTGATCGAGGTGCGCAAGCTCGCCGAGGAGGGACGCTTCGACTACCTGCTGATCGAGTCGACGGGCATCTCCGAGCCCATGCCCGTGGCTTCCACGTTCAGCTTCGTGGACGAGCAGGGGAACTCGCTGGGCGACGTGGCGCGCCTCGACACATGCGTGACCGTGGTCGATGCGCTCAACTTCCTGCGCGACTACGAGAACGCGGGGGAGCTCGGCCAGCTCGGTATCGGCAACGATGCGTCGGACGAGCGCACCGTGGTCGACCTGCTCGTCGATCAGATCGAGTTTGCCGACGTGCTCGTGGTCAGCAAGACCGATCTGATCGACCCGGACGAACTCGAGCGCCTTCACGCGGTGCTCAAGGGGCTCAATCCGACCGCGAAGCTCGTGCAGGCAATCCATGGGGTGCTCGATCTGCGCGAGATCCTGAACACGCGCCGCTTCGATGCCGAGCGCGCTGCCGCGGCCCCCGGCTGGCTGCGTGCGCTCAACGGCGAGCACACGCCCGAGACCGAGGAGTACGGCATCGAGAGCTTCGTGTTCCGCGCGCGTCGGCCGTTCCATCCCGCCCGCCTCTATGCGTGGATGCACGAGAGCCTGCCGGGTGTCGTCCGTTCGAAGGGCTTCTTCTGGATCGCAACGCGCCCCGAGCAGACGTTCCTGTGGTCGCACGCCGGGGCTTCGTGCCGCAACGAGGTGATCGGGACGTGGTGGGCGTCGATGCCGCGCGAAGCGTGGACGTTGGAGCCCGAGGAAGTTGCGGCACTCGAAGCCAACTGGGATCCGGTTTTCGGCGACCGACGCCAGGAACTCGTCTTCATCGGCATCGACATGGACCGCGCGAAGATCGAAGCGTCGCTCGAGTCGTGCTTGCTGAACGACGCGGAGCAGGCACTCGGTTGGATTCGCTGGGGAGAACTGGAAGACCCGTTCCCCATCGCGCTGACCCCTTCGATGGAAACGCTGGAGCCGGTCGACCGCTCCTGAGACGCGATGCTCGACTGGCTCATCGTCGGCGGCGGCGTGCACGGTACGTACGCGAGTCATCGTTTGACGCAACCAGGCTGCTTCGAGCGCTCGCGGGTTCGCGTCCTCGACCCAGAATCCGAGCCGCTCGCACGCTGGAATCACTGCACGGAGAACGCCGGCGTCGACTATCTGCGCTCGCCGGCCGTCCACCACCTCGACGTCGATCCCCAATCGCTCTTCCGATTCGCGGCCTCGCACGAAGGCCGAGCTCTCGCCGATTGGGCGGCGCCCTACTCCCGACCCGGATTCGCGCTGTTCCAGCGCCACACACGCTCCGTCGTCGACCGAGCGCGCTTGCGCGATCTGCGGGTCCTCGGGCGCGCGCGCAGCCTCGAACGATGCCGGCACGGCTGGCGCATCGAGACCGAGGAGGGGGCGCTCGATGCACGCCGCGTGCTCTTGTGCATCGGACTCTCCGATCAGCCCGAACTGCCCGCGTGGGCCGCGCAGGCGCGCCGGGCCGGAGCTCCAGTGCATCACCTGTTCGAGCGCGGATTCCTGCGTCGCTCGATTCCCGCCAAGTCGCGCGTGCTCGTGATCGGGGGCGGACTGTCCGCCGCGCAGGCCGCGCTGGCGCTCAGGTGGGGCTCGCCCGGTGCCGTCACGCTCCTCGCACGTCATGCACCGCGCGTGCAGCAGTTCGACACCGACTCGTGCTGGAACGGTCCGAAGTGCCTCGCCGCGTTCGAAGCGGAGCGCGATCCGTTCGCTCGGCGGACTCGCATTGCTGCTGCCCGACGACGTGGAACCCTGCCGGCCGAGGTCGCACGTCAGTTGGCGGCCTGCGCGCGCTCGGGGAGCCTCCTCGTGCAGCGCGGGGAGGTGAAGCAGCTCGTGAACGACGAACGCGGCTGGATCGCACGGCTCGTGGATGCACGGGAGTTGAGCCTCGACCACGTCGTGCTCGCGACCGGGTTCAACCAACACCGTCCGGGTGGGGATTGGCTCGATGCCGCCATCGAACGAGAGTCGCTGCCGCTGGCCCCGTGCGGTGCGCCGTCGGTCGATGCGACCTTGCGTTGGAGCGACGGCTTGTACGTGACCGGCTCCCTGGCGGAGCTCGAGGTCGGCCCCGTGGCGCGCAATCTCGCGGGCGTTCGGATGGCGATGGAGCGAGTCGTGAGCGCGGCCTGACGGACAGGACGAGCGGCTCGCGGTCGATGGGCTCGGGTCGAACGAGAGTCGAAGTGTAGGGATGGCTCGTGGACGTGCGTTGGCTCCAACAGATCGGCGAGGAACGCGGCAAGGCCGCAATCGTCAGAGCGGTCTCCGTCATCGACGGTGTGGACTCGAGCCAGGACTGACTCGTGCCGCCGATCCTCCACGACGCGCCAGCGCTCGGCGACCAGGACGTGGTCCTGGTCTTCACCCTCCTTGAATGGCGAATCCTGCAGCGTGGCGGGCTGAGGCCGGGGCGTGACTTCGAGGTGCCTCGAGTCCCATCGAGTGCCCAGGGGTCCGCTCGCGCGAGTCGGACAGTCGTTACCTGGAGCGGACCCCAGGGCAGCCACACTACGCCGAGCGCTTCAGCCGTCGGATTCCGCGCGCCGGCTTCGTGCGCGCGAGATCGTGTTGCACCTGGAGGTTCGTCCAGAACTCCGGCGTCGTCCCGAGCGATTGAGCGAAGAGCCACGCGGTCTCCGGGCTCACACCGCGCTTCCCGCGGACGATCTCGTTGATGCGCTGGATGGACACGCCGAGGTGGTTTGCGAGTTCCACCTGGGTGATGCCCATCGGCACCAGGAACTCCTCGAGGAGGATCTTGCCGGGGTGGGTGGGGATGCGGTTCTTGGGAGGCATGAGGATGGTCGAGCCGCGCTCGAGAAACACGATGGCCACTGTCGGCCGCGATCCAACGCCGCATTGCGGCCTCGCATCACCGCGCCGGGCTCGCGCGTGTGTCATGGACGCCTCAAGCCCAGCATTCCGGGCGAGTTATTGGAGCGGGCGACGGGGTTCGAACCCGCGACATTCAGCTTGGGAAGCTGACACTCTACCAACTGAGTTACGCCCGCAGTTGGGGCGGAGATGCTAGCACCGGGCCCGCTCGAGTCGCAAGCGGGGTGTGGGACTCGCGCCGCGCCTCCGCGCGCCCTCACTCCTTCGACGTCGGATCCGCGACCCGGCCGCAGAACAGCACCGCGCCGGTCGAGTCGTTCCGCAGGAAGAACAGGAACGGGTGATCCGCTCGGAACACGACGGGCTCCTGCTCCTTCGACGCCTTCGCGCCGCGCACCATCACGACGGCGGTCGCGGCCGCGGCCTCGGTGCCGTGCTCGTCGACGGCGATGAACGCCTGCTGCAGGACGGCGCCGATCGCGAGCCGTTCGGGCAGGATCCCGCGGAAGTCCGCGCGTCCCTGATCGAACGGCGTCGGCATGCCGAGCTTCGTCAGCGTCGGCTTCAGCTCCGCGCCGAAGTGGAACTCGAACTTGGGCAGCGAGAGCTCGACCCGCCGCGTCTCGAACGCCTTCGTCCACGTCGCGACGTCCTCGGCGGTGACGACGTCGTCGAGCGTCTTCCCGCTCTTCGGCAGCACGAGCACCATCGACAGCGTCCCGCCTTGGTAGCGGAGTGCCACGACCTGCGCGCGCTCGGTCTCGGCGTACGAGCGCAACTCCGTCCCGTTCATCGTCGGCGCCTCGACGACCGTCCGGTCCGCGCGCGTGAACGGCATCGGCTTCGTGTTCGCCTCGCGGAACGGATCCGACCACGCGCCGACGAAGTACACCGCGTCGACGAGCACGAGCCGCGTGTCGACGGAGAGCACGTCGCGCGGCACGAGCTCCTTCACGCGGTCGTGCGTCTTCTCCGCCGCCCACGCATTGATCGTCGAGCGCGCGTCCTCGGTGCGCGCGAAGTCGACGGTCTGCAGCTCCGACTCGAAGTCGGCCTGCAAGCGCCGCGGGAACGCGGGGACGAACGGCGCGTCCTGTTGGCCGAACAGCGCGGTCGCGAGCTCGAGCGAGTAGGCGGGATGCCGCGCGTCCTTCGGTCCGAGTTCCGGCGCGCGCAGGAGACGCACCAACGCGGCGAAGCGCGCGCCCGCGTCGGCGGGGAGGTGGAGCACGGCGTCCATTTCGCTGGCCGTGGTGCCCGCTGCGCCCGCGCGGGCCATCGCGAGCGCGCGCGAGAGCGAGAACGGCGAGCACACGACGTTGCCCGGGCGCGCCGCGAGCTCGCGCAGGAGCTCGAGCGCGAAGCGCGCTTCGTCGGCGGCGAAGGCGCGGTCCTCCGCCGTGGGCGTCTCGGCGGAAGGGACGGCCGGGAGGGCGGGCTCGACGCGCGGGCTCGGGCCGGGAGTGGAGCTCGAGGCGAGGAGCAGGAAGAGGGCGAGTGCGTTCATGGTCGTCTCCGTGCGGTGGCGTCGCGAACGGCGCGCGGCTCCCCGCTGCTGGACGTTTCTCTCGCGCGTCGCGCCGAACTTCCTGTGACCGCGATCAGTGCGGCGGATCCTGCGCCAGTTTGTCGAAACAGTACGGGCCCTTTTCCGCGCCCCACACCTGCTTCCCGTTCGCGTCGAAGCCGCGGTCCCAGCTCGTCAGGCCGAACTCCGTGATCGCGACCTCCGACGTCGCGTACGCCGCGCCTTGGCGCTCGCTCGGGCAGTCGCGACCGTTCGTCGACCCGAGGAACGTGTGCGCGTCGGTCGCGCGCAGCGTGATCGAACACCCGCCGCGCGGCTCGAGGTCGTCGGGCGACAGCGCGCCGAGGATCGGCTGCGTCCGCCACGCGCCGGCGTGCACGAGCGGATCGCCGCGGAACGTGTAGACGTCGCTGCGATACGTGCCGTCGGGTTGCGCGACCAGGTGGTAGACGCGCTGGCGATACGGCTTCGCCGCGGAGCTCGCGACCGCCTGCTCGACGTAGAGCCACGGTCCGTCCGCGCGCTCGGTCCAGATCGGGACCATCACGAGGCGGATGTCGAAGTAGTCCTGCTCGTGCGCGGCGTGTTGCGCGGCGCTCGAGAACGTCCCGGTCATCCACGTCGCGAGCCGATCGAGCTCGTTCGCGGACCGACGCGAGAGCGTGGCGCAGGTCGAGAGCAGGAGGGGCAGGGCGAGCGCGGCGCAGAGGGCTCGACGGGAGGACATGGCGGGTTCGAGGACGAGGTGCGGCGGGGAGGGAGTCGAAGGCTCGTCGGCGTCGCGGAGCGCGGTTCGCGCGCACGAAACGCGTGCGAGACGGGTGGTCGCGAGCCCGCTCGAGCGAGCCCGCCGCGGTCGCGGTCCGAAGCCTGGGAGGAAGATAGCGTGTCGCGCCGCGAGGACGCACGCCGGCTCGTTCGGACGGGGCGAGCGCGTTCTCGCGCGGCGTCCCGCCCGCTCGCCGTTGCGCCGCCATCCGCGGCGCGCCGAAGCACGGCCGCGGGTGGGCCGCTTCCGCCGTGAATTCCTTTCCGACCTCGTTCGAGGCGGGCGTCGACGCACGCGGCTGGTGCGCGACGGGCCCGCACGGACGAACGGAAGCCCGGTCCGTGCGCCGGCGCCCCGAGCCGTGCGGCGTTGCCCGCATTCCGCGCGGGTCGGGTAGGATCGCCGCCTGGACTCACATGCCCGCGGCGCGCCACGCGCTGCCTTCCTCCGCCGCCGCTCGCTCCGGCGCGGATTCACCTCGAATCGCACCATGATCCTCACCCCGTCGCGCGCGCGGCTCGGCCGCGTCGTCGTTTCGTCGGCTGCCTTCGCCTTGTCCGTGCCGGCCCCGAGTGCCGCCGCGCAGGTGAGCTCGACCGCCGCGAACGTCGACGCGGCGCATGCACGCGCCATGGGCTTCGTCGAGCACGTGCGCGGGCTCGCGGCGAACCCGGTCGCCGTGCTCGTGCGTTGGCGCGCTGGGACGCCCGAGTCGGAGCGCGCCTCCCTGCGCGCGCTCGTCGGAGACGGCACTCACGAGGCGTACACGATCGTGGAGGACCTGGAGCTCCTCTACGTCCGGATTCGCGTGCGTCAGGCGATCGAGCGCCTCGCGCCGTTCGTCGACTCGGTCGAGCCCGATTGGATCGTGCACGCCGACGTGTGCCCCCAGGCGTTGCAGCAGGGGTCCCCTCCGCACCTCCTGCCCGCGTCGCACGCGGCGAGCCACTCCTTCGTCCCGCTGCCGATCCTGCCGAACGACCCGAGCTTCACGTCGCTCTGGGGCCTGAACAGCACCGGACAGACGATCAACGGGACGCCGAGCGATCCGACGGCGGACATCAACGCGCCGGAGGCGTGGGGCGTGACGACCGGCGACGCGAACTTCGTCGTCGGGGTGATCGACTCGGGCATCCAGTGGAACCACCCCGACCTCGCCGCGAACATCTGGACGAACCCGGGCGAGATCGCGGGCAACCATCTCGACGACGACCAGAACGGGAAGGTCGACGACGTGCGCGGGTGGGACTTCTACTCACGCGACGACGATCCTTCGGACGAGTCCGGGCACGGGACGCACGTCGCGGGCACGATCGGCGCGGTCGGGAACAACGGTGTGGGCGTCGTCGGCGTGAACTGGCGCTGCAAGCTCGCCTCGCTCCGGTTCCTCTCGCCCGACGGGAACGGCACCATCTCCGACGCGACGTTCGCGCTCCAGTACGCGGTGCAGAAGGGCATCCGCGTCACGAACAACAGTTGGGGCGGCGGCAACTACAGCGGGAGCTTCCTCGCCGCGCTCACGGCCGCGCGCACCGCAGGACACCTCTTCGTCGCCGCGGCGGGCAACGACGGGGTCGACACCGACGCGTACCCGCACTATCCCGGGAGCTACGAGCTCGACCACGTGCTCACCGTCGGCGCGATCACGAACACGAACGCGCGTCCGTCGTACTCGAACTACGGTCGGAGGAACGTCGACCTATCCGCGCCGGGGAGCTCCGTGTACTCGACGTATCTCGGGAGCGCGTACACCTGGCTCTCGGGCACGTCGATGGCCTGCCCTCACGTGACCGGAGCGGCCGCGCTCCTCTGGGGGCTCTATCCGACCTGGACGTACGCGCAGGTTCGCGCGCGCCTCGTCGCGACCGCGCGTCCCGCGGCGTCGTTCTCGGGGCGCTCCGTGTCGGGCGGAGTGCTCGACCTCGCGGCGGCCGTCGCGAGCGGGCCCGGCGCGAACCAGGAGCCCTCCGTGCTGATCCAGGAGCCGCTCCCCGGCACGTACTCGCGCGTCGGGTCGAGCTTGACGCTGCGCGCCGCAGCGTTCGACGACGCGGACGGCGACGTCACGGCGAACGTCGTCTGGAGCTCGAACCTCGCCGGTCCGCTGGGCACGGGCGGCGTCGTCGCGACGAGCGCGCTCGGGCTCGGCGCGCACGTGATCACGGCGAGGTCCACGGATTCGAACGGGCGCACGCGCAGCGTGACGACGACGGTGACGATCGCGTCGTCGCTCTCGTCCCCCGCCGTGCCGTCGACGATCAACGCGAGCGCGGCGGGGAACGGCGCGGCGTGGATCACGTGGCCGGACGTGGCGAACAACGAGTCCAGCTACGAAGTGCGCCGCCAGAAGCTCGTCTCGGGGACCTACACGAACACGACGACGATCGTCCTGCCGGCGAACTCGACGAGCCTGCTGAACTCGGCCGGATCGGGGAGCTTCCGCTACTCCGTGCGCGCGGTGAACTACGCCGGAGCGTCGGCGTGGTCGATCTGGCGCAACGTGAGCGTGTACTGAGAGCGCCTCCCGATCGCGGCGCGTTCAGCGCGCATCGCCGCGTGCACGCAAGCATGCGGCTCTCATTTCGCCGCGCGCACGCCCGCCTCGAGCTCGGCGATGGAGATCGACGGCCGCGGGTGGTCCACGGGCCAGCTCTGACGCAGCGTCTCGACCGCGAGTCCGCGCTTCGTGATCGCGTCGAGGATGCCCTTCGCGCCGGCGGCGAAGCGCAGCTTGCCGTCCGGACCCGCGTACCAACCGACGTCTTCCTGCAGCAGCGTCTTCGTGCGCGCGAGGTGGAAGAGCAGGTGCTCGTCCGTGTGGCCGGACGCGGCGCCGAGGTCGATCGCTTCCAGCCGCCGCGTGGCGTCCTCGAACACGCGCGAGCCGGTGAACGTCTCGATCTCGGCCGTGCGGTTCGCGCGCGCCCACGCGTCGGGCTCGAGCGTGAACGGGCGCTCCGCGATCTCGCGCGCGAACCGTGCGCAGCCCTCGGGCGCGGCGACCTTCGCTCCGGCGGCGAGGAACGCGCGCAGCGCGCCGGTGTAGTGCGGGTGGTAGTGTCCGAAGAGCACCCAGCGCACGGGTTTCGTCGGGAAGCGCGCGTGGATCGCGGCGAGGATGCGCTCGCCGAGCGCGCTCGACAGCGGCGCGTCGATCGCGACGAGGTGATCGGCGAACTCGACCGTCCACGTGCGGCCTTGCTCTTCCTTGGCGAGGAACGAGACGAGGCCGGGCTCGACTTCCTCGACCGTGATCTCCTTCGATTCCGGGCTCGGCGCGGGCGCGACGGGCTTCGCCTCGGGCAGCGCGAGCACCGCCGTGGCGTCGAAGTGCGCGTCGAACTCCGTGAGGTGGACGTCGAACGCGCCGGGGCTCGCGGTCAGCGGGTTCACGCCCTCGAGCTCGCGCACGGTGATCGCGGTCGGGATGCGCACGCCGTCGCGCGTTTCCCAGGCGGAGTAGCGCGCTTCGTCGCGCACGTCGCCGAGGCGCGGATGCGCGTACGAGCGCGAGAGCGACGTGACGGTCTCCGTCGCGGGATCTCGCTCGAGCCTGCGTGCGCCGAGCACGGCGTCGTTCCACGTGGCGACGGCGTCGCTCTCGCGGTGGACCTCGGGCGCGACCTTCATCGCGGCGAGCGCGCGGTTGGGCAGGAAGGACTCGACGCGCTGGCGCGCGAGCGAGGCGGCGAGGCCGAGCTCCTCGACGAACGGCTTCGACGCGTCGGGGCGGTGGAGGACGCGCTCACCGTCGAGGAGGAACGTCTCGACGTCCTGCGCGTCTCGCTTGCGGTTCGGCGACCACGTCTCGAGGTCGAGGCGGACGCGCGTCGGCGTCTCGACGATCGTGGCGCGGGCTTGGAACGTCGCGACGGCGTGCGGACGCCGGAGATGGGCTTCGAGCTCGAAGCGGCCTTCGTATTGGGCGCGGGTGGCGGTGAGGGCCTGCGTGAGGACGAGCGTGGCGAGGAGCGCGTTCATGCGCGGCCTACGCGAGCTCCCGCGCGGAGTTGGGCGCGATGCGCCGCGATCCGCTCGCGCTCAAGAACCCGCGCGGTGCGCGGCGCGCTCGATGGCCTCGATCACCTGGCTCGTGTGCGTGTAGGGGAGCTGGTGCCCAGCGCGGGGAATGCGGACGAGCTCGGCGTTCCGCGCTTCGCGCGCGAGCGCGTGGGAGTGGAGCGTCGGCGTCGTCACGACGTCGTCGTCCGCGACGACGACGACGACCGGGAGCGCGAGCTCGGTGTAGCGCGCCTCCTGCGTGCGCAGGAACGCGTCGAGTCCGCGGATGTCGGCCGCGTTCGCGGTGAAATTGCGCGGCCGGATCGCGAGCGCGACCGGGGAGCGGTCGAACGTCGACGGGACGTCGAGCGGCGCGAACGCGCGGCGCACGCTCGACGGCGCGACGAGGCTCGCGAGCGGCGTCGCCCACGTGTGCGTGAAGATCGGGCCGAGCACCGGCAGCGCCGCGAGGTCGTACGCGGGCTCGGGCGTCCCGCCCCAACTGTGCATCGCGCCGTTGATCGTCACGAGCGCGCCGACGTCGTCCGGCGCTTCGAGCGCGATCGCGAGCGCGACCGCGGCTCCGTAGCTGAAGCCGACGACGGTCGGGTGCGCGACGCCGAGTTCGCGCCACGCGCGGATCAGCGCGCGCGCTTGGGCGCGCGGATCGCCGTCGCAGCCGTCGATCGGATCGCTGTGCCCGTGCCCCGGGCGATCGAACGCGAGCACGCGGTGCTCTCTCGCGAGCGCGTCGATCACGACGGGCTCCCAGTCGAGCGCTCCGCCGAACGCGCCGTGCACGAGCACGATCGCCGGGCCCGCGCCGCGGTCGAGCACGTGCAGACGCGCGCCGTCGAGCTCGACGAAGCGCCCCGTCGCGGGGTAGCGCCGCTCCGCGTCGTGCACGAGCATCGCGGTCCAGAGTCCGCCGAGTGCAAGCGCGCCGACGAGGAGCCCGCTCGACACGACGCCGAGGCGCGCGAGGCGGCGGTGTTCCGGGGGGAGGAGGCGCATGCGGGGGCGGGGAGCGTAGCGGATGGAGGCGGGCTCGGGGCGCGGCGACGGGCGTGGTCCCCGCGCCGGACATACGTTCGGCACGACGCTCGAGATGTCCTCGGCTGGCGGCGGCGTGGGCCGGAGAACGTCTTCGGCGCGCGCGGAGCGTGGAAACCGCTCGACGCGACCGGCAAGCTGCGCGCGCATGGCCCTCTGGTCGGTCTACGTCGTGCGGACACGCGACGGCGCGCTCTACACCGGCATCTCGACCGACGTCGCGCGGCGCGTCGGGGAGCACGCGGAGGGACGCGGCGCGAAGGCGCTGCGCGGCCGCGGGCCGCTCGAGCTCGTCTTCCGCCGACGGATCGGCGCCGTCGGACTCGCGCTGCGCGTCGAGCGCCGGTTGAAGCGGCTCTCGCGCCTCGAGAAGGAGGACGTCGTGCGCCGGGCGCCGACGCGCGCGCGCCTGCTCGCGCGGCTCGCGCTCGAGGACCGAGCGGGAGCTCCGACTGCCGTTCCCTTGCGCCGCCGCCGTCGGAGCGAGTGAGTGCGTCGGCCCGCACGCGCAGCGTGAGCGCGCTCGGAGCCGTTCGCGCGTTGCGCGCCCGCGCGCGTGATGCGACGCTCGACGCGTGCCCGAGCTCCCGGACGTCGCGGTCTACGTCGAAGCGCTCGCAGCGCGCGTGAAGGACCGCGCGCTCCGCGGCGTGCGGCTTTCGAGCTCGTTCCTGCTGCGCACCGTCGAGCCGGCGCTCGCCGAGTTCACGGGACGGCGCGTCGTCGGCGTCGAACGGCTCGGGAAGCGCATCGTGCTCGCGTTCGAGGGCGAGCTCTACCTCGTGCTGCACTTGATGATCGCGGGCCGGCTCCACTGGCATCCGCCGGGGAAGAAGCTCGCGGGCAAGCTCGCGCTCGCCGCCTTCGACTTCGACGAGGGCGCGCTCGTGCTGACGGAGGCCGGGACGAAGAAGCGCGCGTCGCTGCACGCCGTGCGCGGACGCGCGGGGCTCGCGGAGCACGACCGCGGCGGGCTCGAGGTGCTCGCGTGCGACCTCGCGGCGTTCCGCGCGACGCTCGCGCGCGAGAATCGGACGCTGAAGCGCGCGCTCACCGACCCGACGCTCTTCAGCGGCATCGGCAACGCGTACTCCGACGAGATCCTGCACGCGGCGCGCTTGTCGCCGTTCAAGCAGACGCGCGGGCTCGACGACGCGGAGAGCGCGCGCTTGTTCGCCGCGGGGCGGACGACGCTGGAGCAGTGGACCGAGCGGCTGCGCGCCGCCGCGAACGGCGCGTTCCCCGAGAAGGTGACCGCGTTCCGGCCCGAGATGGCCGTGCACGGAAAGCACGGCAAGCCGTGCCCCGACTGCGGCGCGCCCGTGCAGCGCGTCGCGTACGCGGAGAACGAGTGCAACTACTGCGCGCGCTGCCAGACGGAAGGGCGTCTCCTCGCCGATCGCGCGCTCTCGCGCCTGCTCAAGGACGACTGGCCGCGCACGTTGGACGAGCTCGAGGAGCGGCGGCGCGCGCGGTGAACGCGCCGACGCCGCAGCGCCCGAGTTCAGGAGAGGTGAACCCGCGTTGCACGCGTCGCTCGGGCTCGAAGCGCGTCGATGCGCGCGGTAGCGTGCTCGCACTCACGAAGGAGGAATCCATGTCGCTCGTCGCATTCGCCGCGCTCGCGCTCACCCTGTTCCAAGCTCCAAACTCGACGATGAAGGCCGCGCGCATCGCGAAGTTCGGCGCGGTCGACGTCGTGAAGGTGGAAGACGCGCCGCGGCCGTCGCCGGGCGAGGGCGAGCTCCTCGTGCGCGTGCACGCCTCCGCCGTGAACCCCGTCGACTGGAAGATCGTCCAGGGTCTGATCCCGTCGCTGAAGCAGTCGTTCCCGTACACGCTCGGGTGCGACGTGTCGGGCACCGTCGAGGCGCTCGGGCCGAAGGTCGAGGGCTGGAAGACGGGCGAGGAGGTCTACGCGTACTCGAACCTGATGCGCGGCGGCGCGTTCGCGGAGTACGTCGTGCTGCCCGCGAACGACGTCGCGCGGAAGCCCAAGTCCGTCGATCACGCGCACGCGGCCGCGATCCCGCTCGCGGCGTTGACCGCGTGGCAGGCGCTCTTCGACACGGCGAAGCTCGAAGCGGGCCAGAGCGTGCTCGTCCACGCCGGCGCGGGCGGCGTCGGGCACTTCGCGGTGCAATTCGCGAAGTGGAAGGGCGCCAAGGTCTACGCGACCGCGTCGAAGGACAAGCTCGCGTTCGTGAAGGAGCTCGGCGCGGACGTCGTGATCGACTACCAGGCGCAGAAGTTCGAGGACGTCGTGAGCAACGTCGACGTCGTGTTCGACATGGTCGGCGGCGAGACGCAGACGCGGAGCCTCGCGGTGCTCAAGAAGAACGGCTTCCTCGTGTCGATCGTCGGCGCGCCGCCGAAGAAGGAGCTCGACCTGCGCGTGCTGCGCGGCGCGGGGATCCTGCTGAAGCCCGACGCGGCCGAGCTGAAGCAGATCGCCGAGCTCGTCGACGCGGGCAAGGTGAAGCCGCACGTGAGCGCGACCTTCCCGCTCGCGGACGCCGCGAAGGCGCTCGCGCTCTCGAAGGAAGGCCACGCCGTGGGCAAGATCGCGATCGAGGTCGTGCCGGCGCCGAAGAAGTGAGCGCGCTCAGAGCCGGCGCACGAACACGTTGCGGAACCACGCGTACGCCTCGCCCTGCACGTCGCCCGCGTGGCGCTGGAAGCCGATGAAGCCCGTCTTCGCGCGCTTCGCGAAGGGTTCGCCTTGCTCCGGCGTCAGCGCGGCGGTGTCGGCGGAGTAGAGCACCTTCCCGTTGAGCTTCGTCGTGAGCCACGAGCCGACGTAGCGCACTTCGTACGTGTTCCACTCGCCGAGCGGCTTCACGGCGCTCGGTTCGCCGCTCGCGATCGAGCCGTACAGGCTCCCCGTGTGCTGCCACGGCTTCAGGTGGGACTTCGTCTTCGTCTCCCAGTTGAAGTCGTCGAGGATCTGCACCTCGGCGCCGCTGAAAGCCGGGTTCGAGCCGTCGCGCGCGGCGCGCAGGAAGAGGCCCGAGTTCGCCATCTCGGAGACCTTGAAGTCGAGGCGCAGCTCGAAGTCCTCGAAGTCCTCCTTCGTCGCGAGCGTCTCGCTGTCGCCCTTCGCGAGCAGCGCGAGCACGCCGTCCTTCGCTTCGTATCCGCTCGGCGCGCCGAGCGGCTCCCAACCGTCGAGGCTCGTGCCGTCGAAGAGCTTCTTCCAACCGTTCGCTTCGCCCCACGGCGTCGGCGCGAGGAAACCGTGCGCGTCCTTCGTGAAGAGCTCCTTCGACGTCGGCGCGAGGTCGAGGAGGCGCACGTTCTTGAACTGCACCTCGTTCTGCGGCGGGTCGTTCCGATTCCCGTGCACCTGCAGGCCGAGCAGGCCCGTCGGAACGAAGCCCTCCATGCCCGCGGGTTGCTGGTAGTCGACGAGCGGCGCGCCGTTGATCGTCGAGACGATGTGGTAGGGGAAACCCGTGATCTTCACGGTCACGTGGTTCCACTCGCCCGACTTCCACAACGTGCGCGCGTCGGGATTGTGCTGGAGGAACCCGTCCGCGTAGATCGCGCCGAGCTCGCCGTTCGGGCACAGGTCGAGCGTCACCTGCGCGCCCTTTCCCGCCGGCGCCATGCGCAGGAAGATCCCGCTGTCGAACGGCTCGTCCATGCGCACGTCGAGCTCGAGCTCGAAGTCCGTGTACGGCTTCGCGGTGAAGAGCAGGCCGCCCTCGCCCTTCTCGTTCACGCGCCCCGTGATCGCGCCGTCCTCGACGGTCCAGCGCGCGTCGCCGTCGTAGCGGCCGCCCTTCGTCACCCAGCCGTCGAGCGTCTTGCCGTCGAACAGCGAGACCCAGCCGCCCGCTCGCTTGCGCTCCATCGCGGCGTTCAGCTGCCGCTGTTCGTCGGGCGTCAGACGAGAGCCGCTGCACGCGGCGAGGATCGAAGCGAGGACGGAGAGCGCGAGGAGCGGTCGGGTCATTTGCGTATCGGAGCGGGGCCGAGGCGGACGTTCGAGTGCGGCACTCTAACGCCCGCCGCCGTGTCCGCGGCGCCCGTTTCGATCAGCGGGCTCCGGCGGGCGTCACGCGGAGGTCGTCGAAGCTCGTCCGCGCGTCCGCCTTCGTCCAGAACCCGACTCCGCCGCGGTGCGGCTGCGTGTCGTCCTGCGCCTCGAGCTTCACCGTTCCGTCGAGCATGCAGACGATCCGCCCGCCGACGTGCTCGACGCGGAGCGCGTGCCAGCCCTTTCCGTCGCCCGGAACGTGCGCGGTCGCGAGCTGGCGGCGCACACCGCCTGCGACGAGATACACGCGGAAGTTCGACTCGAGCGGGTTGTAGCGACAGATGTAGTAGTCGTCCGGTCCGAGCGCGCGCCAGATCAGGCCGCCGCCCTGATCGACCTCGCCGCCGTCGGCGCGCACGCGCGCCTCGATCACGCCGTCCTCGAAGCCGACGCTCGTCGTCCAGCAGAGGTTGAAGCCGTCTTGCGGCGCGTCGTCGCTCGGCAGCGACGCGAGCACGTTCGGGCCGGAGGGCGCGGTGGCGTCCGCGTGCACGATCCACGGAGCGGGCGTTGCGCCGCCGTTCGTGCTCGCCGGGCTCCACCCCGCGGGCAGGGACGCCGACGCGTCGAAGGACTCGGATGCGGTGCGCGGAGCGGGGAAGCCCTTCGTCGCGGCGCAACCGGCGGACAGGACGAGAGCGAGCATGAGGGAAGACGTTTCGATGCGAAGCATGGGTACCTCCAGGGCTCGGAGCCTAGCGGGCTCCACGGACACCTGCGACGGGGCGCGCGGCGGGGCCGAACGGGGGAGCGCGACACTCCAGCGCCCGGAAGCCCGCGGAGCGGTCGTGAGCGCCGCGACACGGATGAAAGCTCCACGGCGCCGATGAAACCCTTGGCGCGCGCCCGGCGGGGGCGGCTTGGCAGTCGCCACGCGTCCTCTAGACTGTGCGCCCCCGCGGGTGCCCAGGGCAACGCGCGTCCGTCCTCTCGAGAGCTCCCGCATGTCCCGTCGCATCGGCGTTTGTTCTTGGTCCCTGCAACCCGAGTCGCCGGCCGATCTCATCGGCAAGCTGCAGGCGGCCGGCCTCGACGCGTGCCAGCTCCACCTCGATCCGTTGCGCGTCGCGAAGAGCGGCGCGTGGAAGGCGGAGCACGCGATCGACGAGCTCCACGACGCCGGCATCGAGGTGCGCTCGGGCATGATGAGCATGCACGGCGAGGACTACTCGACGCTCGAGTCGATCGCGAGGACCGGCGGCGTGCGGCCCGACGCGACGTGGAAGGACAACCTCGCGGCCGCGAAGGGCAACGCCGAGCTCGCGCGCAAGCTGCGCATCACGCTCGTCACGTTCCACGCGGGCTTCCTGCCGCACGAGCGCGGCGCTGAGCGCACGAAGCTCGTCGCGCGGCTGCGCGAGCTCGCCGACGTCTTCGGCGCGGCGGGCGTCCGCGTCGGCTTCGAGACGGGGCAGGAGACGGCGGAGACGCTGCTCGAGGTCCTCGCCGAGCTCGATCGTCCGAACGTCGGCGTCAACTTCGACCCCGCGAACCTGATCCTGTACGGCATGGGCGATCCGATCGCCGCGCTGCGCGCGCTCGGCGCGCGCGTCTTCCAGGCGCACGTCAAGGACGCGCGCCCGACGACGAAGAAGGGCGCGTGGGGGACGGAGGTCCCCGTCGGCACGGGCGCGGTCGACTGGAAGGGCTTCTTCGCCGCGTTGAAGGCCGCGCACGTCGACTGCGACCTGATGATCGAGCGCGAAGCGGGCAACGAGCGCGTGCACGACGTCCGCACGGCGCGCGCGCTGCTCGAACGCGAGCTCGGCGCCTCGGCGGGAGGCGCGCGATGAGCGCGAGGAAGTCGCGCGCGGACGCACGCTCCGCCGATCGTGCCAAGACGTCGCTCGCGGGAACGACGAAGCGAACGGCGAGTTCCGATCGCGCGAAGGAAGCGCCTGGGGCGAGCACGAAGCGCGCGGCGCGTTCGAAGCCGAGCGCGCGGCCCGCCGAGTCGGACGCGGCGCCGAGCGAGCTCGGACACGCGGTCATCGGGCTCGGGCTGATGGGGCGCACGCACCTGCGCGCGCTCGAGCACGCGCGCGCGAGCGGCGTGCCGTGCAGGCTCGTCGCCGTCGCCGATCGCGACGCGAAGCGTCTCGACGGGCGCGCACCGGGCGGCGGCAACCTCCAGACGGCGCGCGAAGGCGAGTTCCTCTTCGATCCCGCGCTCGTGAAGACGACGACCGACCCGCGCGAGGTGTTCGCGGACCCGAACGTGCACTCCGTCAGCATCTGCACGCACACGGACACGCACGTCGAGCTCGCGCTCGCAGCGCTCGCGGCGAGGAAACATGTCTTGGTGGAGAAGCCGATCGCGCTCGACCCGAAGGCCGTGAAGAAGCTCGCCGACGCCGCGCGCAAGGCCGGCCGCATCGCGATGCCCGCGATGTGCATGCGGTTCTGGCCGGGCTGGCGCTGGCTCAAGTCGCGCGTCGACGACGGCGAGTACGGCGCGCTCGAGAGCGTCGTGTTCCAGCGCCTCGCGAGCCCGCCCGCGTGGGCGACGGACTTCTACCGCGACGCGAAGCGCTCCGGCGGCGCGCTCGTCGACCTGCACATCCACGACGCGGACCTCGTGCAGTGGCTCTTCGGCGCGCCGACGTCCATCGCGTCGACCGGCGCCCTCGACCACGTGACGACGCTCTATCGCTATCGCAAGGGCCCGCGCCACGTCGTCGCCGAGGGCGGCTGGGATCACACGAGCGGTTTCCCCTTCCGCATGCGTTACGTCGGCGTGTTCGCGAAGGCGACGGCGGAGTACGACTCGATGCGCGCCGAGCCGCTGCTCCTGCACCAGGAGGGACGCACGACGGCCGTCGAGATCGCGAGCGGCGACGGTTACCAAGGCGAGATGCGCCACTTCCTCTCGTCGATCCTGCGCGGCGAGACGAGCACGTCGCCCTCGATGGACGAAGCCGCGGACGTCGCGGCGCTCCTCGTGCGCGAGCGCGAGGCGCTCGGAGCGGGTTGAGCGTGTCCGCGCGTCGCGCTCGGAGCGGCTCGCGTGCGTTCGCGCGGCGCGCGCTGATCGCATCGGCGCTCGCGCTCACGGCGTGTCGCGCATTCGAGTCCGAAGAGGACGAGGACGGCGCTCGCGCGGCCGCGGAGGTCGTCGCGCGTCACGCCGAGCGCGACGCCGAACGCGATGCCGCGGACGCGCGCGCGCTCGCGTCGTTCGAGTTCGCCGAGGCCCACATGGGCTGCATGGCGCGCATCGTGCTCTGGGCGCGCGACGATTCCACCGCGCGGCAGGCGGCGCGCGCCGCGTTCGACGAGCTCGCGCGCGTCGACCGCGTGCTCTCCGACTACCGCGACGATTCCGTCGTCGCCGAGCTCGCGCGGCGAGGAGAACGGCGCACGGAGGGCTGGGAGCCGCTCTTCGTCGAGTCGCTCCTGCGCGCGCGCCGCGTGTCCGAACTCACGCACGGCGCGTTCGACGTCACGGTCGGTCCGCTCGTCGTGCTGTGGCGCCGCGCGCGCGCGGAGCACGTTCTGCCCGACGCCGACGCGCTCGAGGCCGCGCGCACGCACGTCGGCTGGGCGAAGCTCGCGATCGACGCGCGCGACGCGTCGATCGACGGGTGGGAGCCCGGGATGCGCCTCGATTTCGGCGCGATCGGGCAAGGGATCGGCGCGGATCGCGCGCTCGCGAAGCTCGGCGAGCTCGGCATCGAGCGCGCGCTCGTCGACGTCAGCGGCGATCTCGCGCTCGGCGCGCCGCCGCCGGGCGCGGACGGTTGGCGCGTCGCAATCGCGGGCGAATCCGGCGAGCCGCCGCGCGTGCTCGTGCTCGCGCGCTGCGGCGTCACGACGTCGGGCGACACGGAGCAGTTCGTCGAGCTCGGCGGCGTGCGCTACTCGCACGTCGTCGATCCGCGCACGGGGCATGCGCTGACGCACGCCGCGCGCTCGACCGTGGTCGCGCGCGACGCGACGGACGCGGACGCGCTCGCGACGGCGTTCGGCGTGCTCGGACCGAAGAGCGCGATCGAGCTCGCACGCACGCTGCCCGGCGTCGAGGCCGAGGTCGTCGCTCGCACGGAGCGCGGGCTCGAACGCGCGACGACGCCCGGGTGGAGCGCGCTCCTCGCACGACCGTGAAACCGCGCGGTGCGTCCGGAGCTCGCGCTTCGAGGCTGCTGCGCGAGCGGGGTTCGCCGGCGGACGCGCGGCGCGCGCCCTAGAGTCCGCGGCGCGGGTCGAACCGCGGCGCGCCCCCCGGCTCGTGCGAGCCCGCGTCGCGGCGTGCGGACTCCGGCGGAGCGCGAATTCTCCAGCTGGGGCGCACACTCGGGCCCGCGTCCGCGCATCGAGGAACTTCGCTTGAACGTCGCCATCGCCGTCTCGTGGTGGGTGCTCGCGCTCGTCGTCGTCGACTTCGTCTCGGGGCTCGTGCACTGGGCCGAAGACACCTTCTTCGACGTGTCGACGCCGATCGTCGGTCCGTGGATCGTCGCGCCCAACGTGCTTCACCACCGCGACGCGGCCGCGTTCGTGAAGCGCGGTTGGTTCGCGAGCAACTGGGACCTCACGCTCGCCGGCGTGCTGATCGTGCTCGTCGCGTGGGCGTGTCACGCGCTCTCCGGGCCCGTCGTGCTCCTCGCGGTCGTCGGCGCGCACGCGAACCAGATCCACAAGTGGTGTCACGCGCCGGCGAGCGCGCCGATGCTCGTGAAGCTCCTGTGGAAGTCCGGTCTCCTGCAGCGACCCGCGCACCACGGCGGGCACCACTCCGGCGAGAAGAACACGCGCTACTGCGTCGTCACGCCGTTCGTGAACCCGGTGCTCGATCGGCTCGGCTTCTGGCGCGGACTCGAGCGCGTGCTCGTGCCGCTCTTCGGCGCGCCGCGGCGCGAGGACCTCGTCAAGTACCGGTGGTACCGGCCGTAGTCAGCGGACGCAGCGCGCGCGCGAGCTCGGTCTCGTGGCCGAGCACGATCAACGCGCAGCCCGGCACGAGGCGCTCCGACGCGGGCGGGTTCAGGCGGAAGCGGCCGTCGGGTTCCTGCAGCGCGATCACGCCGATCTCGGGGCCGCGCAGCGCCGCGAGCTCGCCGAGCGTGCGGCCCGCGAGCGGCGAATCCTCGGTGACGACGACCTCCTCGATGCGCAGGCTCGCGTCGCGCTCGCGCAGCGTCGAGTCGAGGAAGCTGACGACGCGCGGCCGCAGCATCTCGCCGACGAGCCGCAGCGCGCCGATCTGGTTCGGCGACACGACCGCGTCCGCGCCCGCGCGCCGCAGCTTCGGCACGGTCGCGTGCTCGACCGCCTTCGCGACGATGCGCAGCTTCGGGTTGAGCGCGCGGGACGTCACGGTGACGAAGAGGTTGCTCCGGTCGTCGCTCAATGCCGACACGACGCCGCGCGCGCGCTCGATGCCCGCGCGCTCGAGCACGGCGTCCTCCGCGGCGTCGCCGACGAGCGAATGGAGCCCGGGGAACTCCTCGCGCGTCAGCCGCTCGAGCCGCGCCGCGTCGACGTCGATCACGACGAAGGGCGTCTTGCTGCGCGTCAGCTCTTCGAGGACGTGGATGCCCGTCGTCCCCGCTCCGCACACGATCACGTGGCCGTTCAATGCGTCGATCTCGCGCTGCATGCGTCGCCTCTCGAGGAAGCCGCCGAGGTCGCCCTCGACGAGCATCGCCGTCGCCGTGGAAAGGAAGTAGAGGAGCGAGCCCGAGCCGAAGAGGATCAGGAGGACGGTCCAGCCGCGCCCGAAGTCGACTTGCGCGAGCCCGTCGAGCACCTCGCTGTAGCCGACGGTCGCGAGCGTGATCACCGTCATGTAGAGACAGTCGCCCCACGACCAGCGCCCCGCGCCGAGCACGTGGTAGCCGGCGGTGCCGACGAACACGACGGCGAGGACGACGAGCGCGGGGACGAGCAGACGCCGGTAGAGGGGGAAGGGGCTCGGGCTCGGCACGCGCGCATGAAAAGGCGCACATCGCCGCGTGTCCATACCCCGGAGTGGTGGCGGGGCGCGGATCTCGTGCGTGGCGGGCGCGGCGCGCGGAGGTACGCTGCGCACGAACCGCCCCAGGACCTCCGCGACGATGCACGCACGACCTTGGCTCTTCCTCTTCCTCGTCCTGCTCCTCGGACGGACCGCGTCCACCGCGCTCCCGACGCCCGGAGAATCGGCTGCGCGACCCGCCGCGGCGGCTGACGCGCGCGCCGAGCTCGTGCGCGGCGTCGCTTCGATCCGCACGAACGGGAGCCCGGGCTCGATCGCGGTGTGGGGCGAGAAGGCGTTCGTCGTCGTCGAGGGGAACGGCGGCGGAGGCACGCGCGTGCCGCTCGTCGGCGCGGGACCGCTCGGGAAGGGACGCGTCGTGCTCTTCGGGCACTCGTACCTGTCGAAGAGCGTGCTCGAGGACGCGCCGACGCGCGCGCTCGTCGAGAACCTGATCGCGTGGGCCGCGCGCGAGCGCAAGGGCGCGCCGAGGCGGCTGCTCGTGTGGGACGCCGCGCTCGCGGGCGCGCTCGACGGTCCGCGCTTCGCGTGCGTGCGCGCGGAGGACGACTGGCGCGCGAAGCTCGCGGACGTCGACGCGGTGCTCGCGACGCGGCAGGAATTCAGCGAGGACGAGATCGCGGCCCTCACCGCGTGGATCGCGGACGGCGGCGCACTGCTCTCCGGCGTGCCGGGTTGGGGTTGGATGCAGGTGAGCGGGCGCGAGCTCGTCACGAACGAAGTCAATCGCATCGTCGCGCGCGCGGGGCTCGCGTTCGCGGACGGCGGGTGCGAGCCCGGCGACGGAAAGCGCTTCACGACGAACGCGCCGCGCGAGTTCGCGCACGCCGGACGCGCGTTCGCGGCGCTCGTCGGCGGCGAGAAGCTCGACAAGAAGGCGCGCAGGCAGGCGCTCGACGTGCTCATGGAAGCGCTGCGCGTGCTGCCCGCGGACGACGCGCTCCTGCGGCCGAAGCTCGCGGAGCTCGCGCGCGATCCGGGCGCCGCGAAACAGCCGTCGCCCGAGCATCCGATCGCGGAGGACGACCTGCGCGCGCGTGTGACGCTCGCGTTCGAGGCGATGGAGCTGCGGAACGCGCCCGTCGAGCGCGTCGTCGCGCACCCGAGCGCCGCGGCGTTCCCCGGCGCCGTCGCGAAGGACGCGCCGCGCGTGACGCGCTCCGTCGACGTCGACGTGAGCGTGCCGCGCTGGCATTCGACCGGACTCTACGCGGCGCCGGGCGAGCGCGTGACCGTGACGGTGCCGGAGAGCGCGCTCGCGCTCGGCCTCGAGGTGCGGATCGGCGTGCACACCGATTCGATCTGGGACAAGCCGTGGCCGCGCATGCCGGAGATCTCGCGCGCGTGGAAGCTCGAGCACGCGACGACGGAGATCGCGAGCGCGTTCGGCGGGCTCGTCGAGCTCGACGTGCCGAACGCGGCGCGGGGGAAGCGGCGTCCGAAGACGGTCGCGCGCGCGGACGAAGGGCACGGCCTCGTGTCCGTGACGATCGCGAACGCGGTCGAGGCGCCGCTCTTCGTGCTCGGCGCGACGACGAACGAGGCGTGGAGGAAGGAGCTGCGCTCGAAGCCCGCGCCGTGGGCCGAGCTCGCGACGTCGAAGTTCGTGCTCGCAGTGCCGTCGGAGGCGATCCGCGCGCTCGACGATCCGAAGGCGTTGATGGAGTGGTGGGACCGGATCCTCGACGCGTACGCGGACTTCGCGGGGCTCCCGCACGAGCGCGAGAGCGCGGAGCGCTACGTGCCCGACGTGATGATCAGCGCGGGCTACATGCACTCGGGCTATCCGATCATGACGTTCCTCGACGCGGTGCCGGACATGACGAGCCTCGAGAAGATGAAACAGGGACCGTGGGGCTTGCTCCACGAGCTCGGGCACAACCATCAAGAGGACGCGTGGACGTTCGAAGGCACGGGCGAGGTGACGAACAACGTGTTCGTGCTGTACGCGCTCGACGTGCTGTGCCAACGGAAGGACTGGGCGACGGGCCACGAGGCGCTCGAGACGCGCGCGAAGCGGACCGCGGACTACCTCGCGAAGGGCGCCTCGTACGCGCAGTGGTGCGACGACCCGTTCCTCGCGCTCGGGATGTACGTCGAGCTGCGCGAGGCGTTCGGGTGGGCGCCGTTCACGCAGGTGTTCGTCGCGGAACGCGCGCTCGCGAAGGCCGAGCAGCCGAAGACGGAGATGGAGAAGCGCGACCAATGGATGACGCGCTTCTCGCGCGCAGTCGGGAAGGACCTCGGGCCGTTCTTCGAGAAGTGGGGCGTGCCGGTGAGCGCGGAGGCGCGCGAGAAGCTCCACGACTTGCCGAAGTGGAGTGGGGGGAAGTGATGGACGTGCGTTCGCGGACCGCGATCGTCTCGTGCGTCCTGCTCGGCCTCGTCGCCGCATGTGTTGGCGACGGCCGGAGCGCTCCGAACCCCGAACCGGCGTCTCACGTCTTCGCGACCGAGCCGACGGAGTCCATCGACGGACGGACAGAGCTCTCTGCGGCGGAGCGTGACGCCGTGGAGCGCCTGTGGCGCGGTTCGCGCCCGAGCTTCTCCAGCGCGATGCCCGACGACTTCCCCGAGATGGCGTGGTCCGTTCGCCCGTGCACGTTCGAGCGCGATGCACTGTCCGAGCTCCTCCCGGGATGGACGGTCGAATCGAGTTCGGCGTCGGCGGTCCAGATCGAGTTCACGCGCGCAGGCCGGGCCGTCGTCCGCGCGTTCGACGGACGACGTGCAGGCGCTCCTTGGCGCGTGGTGTCGCTCGCCGTCGATCCGGGGACGAGCCGATTGCTCTTCGTCCGTCGCAAGGATCGGCACCGAGTCGCGTTCGTGTGGACGCTGCCGGACGGACGCTCGTGCGTGCGGGAGTGGGAGTTCCCCCCCATGACCTCGATTGCGTGGGATGGCGAAGGCGCTGCGGACGAGCTGTACGCGCGGTCGGACTGGTGGGCGCGCCACCGCGCGGGCGAAGAGGCCGTCGTCCAGCTCCTCTCGTGGAATGGAACGGACAGCGCAGACCTGGCCCGACTGGAGCTCGAGGGGTACGACGGACTCAACCTGCCGGCTCGGTTGAGCGCGGCGGAGAGACACGAGCGCGGAATCGACCGACCGATCGCGCGCTGGCCGAAGCCGGTGTGGGCCGTGAGTGTGGCGTTCGAAGAGTACGCGTCGCTCGACGCGCCGACGGAGCTCACCGCGGCCCAGCGCGCGGCGGTGGACGTGCTGTGGCGCGACTCGTGGCCGCTGTACCCGAAGAGCCACGTCGGCGACGTGACCGCGTCCGGCTGGCGCGCGCAGCCGTGCCGGTTCAGGAACCGCGGGCTCGCGGAGCTCTTCCCGTGGTGGTCGGGAGCAACGGACCCCGCGCAGGCGTGCGAGCTCGAGTTCGCACGCGAGGGCATCGCCGACTTGCGGGCGCTCGACGAGCGCATCCCGAGCTATGTGTGGAGCTCCGTGCACGCCGCCGTCGGACGAGGCGTCACGCGACTCGCGTGGGCCACGCGCGCGGATCGAACTCGCGTCGGACTCGTGTGGACGCTGGCCGACGGCGCGACGTTCGTGCGCGAGTTCGACGTGCCGCCGGGTTCGATTCCGTCCGCATCCGAGCGCGATCCGGATCGCCTGCACATCGACGACTGGTCGCTCGCCGAGCCCGGACCGAACGAGCGCCTTCTGCAGCTCTGGTCGTGGAACGGAAACCTGAGCTCATCGCTCGCTCGAGCTTGGATCCAGGGCGAGGAGGGGGGAATGGTCCCAACCGTCTCGGAAGCGGAGCGGCGCGAGCGCGGCATCACCGGTCCTCCTGAGTCCTGGCCGAAGCCGGTGTGGTCCGTCCGCTTTGCGTTCGTCGCGAACTCGGAGCGGTGAGGCTCGTCGCAGACGGACGCCGCACGGTGCCACAGCTCTTCCTATGCGAATACAGGTTCACCGACGGAGGCCGCAGCAGCCGTCGACGAAGCGCGCTGGCACGGAACTCACGCAGCGAACGACGACCTCACGGCGCGAGGATGCGCACGAGTCCCGTGCGCACGTTCGAATCGCCGTTGCCGGGTCGGTGGAGCTCGTAGCGCACGAACACGTGCGCGCCGGGCTTCCACTCCGCGTAGCCGAGCTCGACTCGCCCTGTCATGTTCGTCCAGAACCTGGGCCCGAGCTTCTGTTCGCAGAGCGTGTCCGTCGAGTCGAGCGCGACCGCCTCGCACGACCAGTCTCCGACCTCGGAGCGCTTCAAGCGCAGTTCGACGCTGGAGCTCATGAAGGCGTCGCCGCTACCGTGCGTGAGCACGAGCATGCCGTCGTCACGCACGTCGAAGCGGCCGAACGGCCGCTCGGCGTTGCCGCACCAGATGTCGGGGTCGGCTTCGACCGGTAGGACGCATGCGCGGTCGGCTTCGTCGAGGAGCGCGGGCTGAACGGACACGTTCACAGCGACGTGGAAGCGTTGCCAGCATTCCTCGGCGGAAGCACTCGCGTCCAGAGCCTCGGCTTCGAGCGGCGCCTCGAGCGCGAGCGAGGCGCGCACGGGGATCGCAGGCACTTCACCCGGCAGTTCACGCAGCGGGATCGACCTCGCGATCACCCACGCGAGGAGCGCGAGCGCGCACGAGGCGAGGACGGCGAGCAGTCGAGTCGAGGTCGATTCGCGGCGCGGGAACACGGAGGGATCCTACCTCGGCGTTCGATGTTGGTGACGAATCGGGGACGGAGCCAGAGCCATTCGTTACCGGATGAAGTTGCGCAACCCGGTGCTGCCGTATCCGGTAACGAGTTGCTCTGGCACCGTACGTCGCCGACCCGCGCACCACTCACCCGCCCTTCAACCACCCCTCGTACGCATCCGCGAGCTCACGCAGCGCCTTCGCGCAATCGCCTTCGAACGCGCTCCCGTGCATCAGCGCGAGTCGCTCGGGCGAGAGCTTCGCCAGCGCGCGGATCGTCGGCGCGGTCGCGGGCGTGATCGCGCTCGCGTGGAACAGCGCTTCCGCCTCGCGCGCCGGGCCGACGACGTCCTCCTTCGTCAGCGCGGGCCCGTTGCCGAGGTGTGTGAAGAGGTCGCCGCACAGGAGCGTCTTCGTCGTCTCGTCGTAGAGCACGCGCGCCTCCCAACAATGCGGCACGTGCGGCGTGTCGATATGCCGCACGCGCTTCCCGCCGAGTTCGAGCACCTCGCCATCGGCGAGCGCGCGCGGCGGACGATCGGCGAGGTCGTTCAGCGACACCATCACGCCCGTCGCGCCGTGCGCGACCTCGGCGCGCGGCGCGGCGGCGAGCCACTCGTTCATCGAGCCGCACTCGTCCGACTCGACGTGCCCGAACGCGATCCAACGCAGCGATGCGATCGGCACGACGCGCGCGACGGCGCTCGACACGAGCGGGAACATGCGTCGCGGTCCCGTGTGGAAGAGCAACGGCTCGTTCGCGCGCAGCAGGAACTGGTTGAACGTGAAGCCGGTCGGGCCGATCTCGGGGACGAAGGTCGAGATGCGGAAGACGCCGTCGGCGATCTCGTCGGTGCGGGTGGCCATTTCGGCTCCGGGAGGAACTCGGGGAGGAGGGTGCTGCGGCTCGAGCGCGAGCAGGGCTGCGTTGGGTGCCGCCGAGGCGGTGAGATCGTCGCATCGTTCCGGCGCTCACAGCGTCCGCACCCGAGAAACACCGTGAGCAGAATCGCGCTCGTCACGCCGGTGAGCTGGGTGCGATCCGCACTCGAGCTCTCCGCTCGATGGGGGATTCCCCTCGCGGGAGACGTCCGGCACAATCCCACACCCCCGGGCGATTCCGGGGTCTCTCGAAACTCCGAGTGAATCGTCCTGCACCGTTCCGCGTAGCAGGCGCGCGACGTCGTGCGCACGGTTGCGAGCGGACCCCCCCGCTACGGGCCACTCGTCTTCCCAGCTCCCTAGTTGTCCCCGCTCGCCCGCTCGAGGCGAGCGTCCGATTCGTGAGGTGATCGCATGCTCGAGTTCTTCCTCTCGCTCGCCACCGTCTTCCCGAATGGCGCGCTTCCCGCCCATCCCCGCTCGCTCCCGCCGACGGATGCTGCCGGGCGGCCCGTGCGCGCTCCGAGCGGATCACCGCTCACCTACCCGAGCACTCCGCTCCCCTCCGTCCTTCAGCTCGCGACGGCGGCTCCGGCTCTCAACCCTCCGACCGGCGCGGCCTCCCTCCTCGCGGGCGGCGACCTCCTCTGGAGCTACGTCGGGTTCGGCAACGGCATCGGTCTCTCGAACATCCGCACGTCGATCGGCCCGGGACCCAAGGAGATCTACTGCGGCGGGAGCAGCTCCACGTTCGGGGCGAACTCGTACTGGTACGCGCTGCGGCACACCCCGAGCGGCAACTACGAGCAGGTCTGGTCGAGCCCGTTTTCCAGCACGGGCGTCGTCGCGATCGAGGTGGGGGACCTGCTCCCGGACGCGGGCCCGGAGATCGTCACCGTCGAGTCGAACGCGCGCGTGACGATCTACGATCAGGCGACGAAGGTGGTCCGCGCGCAGTTCCAGGCCGCGAGTGGCGCGACGAGCGGTCTTCGGCTCCACGACTTCGGTGGCGACGGCCTGCAGGAGCTGCTGCTCACGTCCGCGACGACGCTCTACGAGTACAGCGGTGCCGGCGCGCTCCTCTTCACACGTGCCGGGATCGGCGGCGCCGATCTGTGCGTCGGTCAGATGGACGGCGATCCCTCGCTCGAGATCGCGACGACGGACGGGCGCGTGCTCGACTGGGCGAGTAACACGATCCAGTGCACGCGCGCGAACGGCTTCGGCTTTCGCGTCGAGGCGGTCGACATCGACGCCGACGGCATGCAGGAGCTCGTGTTCGCCGACTCTTGGAGCTTCCTCTGGGCCTTCGACGTCGACACCTGCCTGCCCAAGTGGTCGATCTCGAACTTCAACACGGGCGCGATGCGCATCGCCGACGCCGATCAGGACGGCACGGCGGAGCTCATCATCGGCGACGCTCAGTGGGGGAACGTCCACGCGTACGACCTCGCGACCCAGGCGCAGAAGTGGAGCCTCGCCAATCCCGAGCACGGTACGACGGACGTCTGGGTCGAGGACGTCGACGGCGATGGACAGGTCGAGGTGCTCTGGGGGTCAGGCGCGACCTCGACGGGCGCCGATCGACTCTACGTCGGGAGCGCCCAGACACAGACGCGGGAGTGGGAGAACCTCCAACTCGACGGACCGTGGGTGGGGCCCGCGCGCGGCGACGTCGACGGCGATGGCACGGAGGAACTCGTGGTCGTGTCCGAGTCGACGGACGCGGGCTACGGCGCGCCGCGGATCGTCGTCTTCGACGCCGCGACGCTCGCGGTCGAGGCGATCTCGCAGGAGACGTCTCAGAACCTCGGCTGGGAAGGCGTCGGGCAGGTCCGCCTGTACGATGTCGACTCGGACGGCAACTTCGAGATCGTCCTCGCGACGTGCACGACCTACGACGGCCTGATCGAGATCTACGACGTGTCCGCCGCGGGGGGGTTCACCCGCATCTGGCGCAACACGACGCTGCCGTCGGGGGCGGTGTTCCGCTCCGTCACGATCGCGGACGTCGACGCAAATGGATCGCTCGAAGTACTCGGCGGCGTGAGCGGGGCGCACACGGGATCAGCCGGGACGTACGTCTACTGCTACTCGCTCGCCACGGGCAACGAGCTCTGGCACTCCGTGGCGCTGACGCCGGCGATCTTCTCCACGGTGCAGTCCGTCGAGGTGCTCGACCTCGACCTCGATGGGCGGCAGGAGATCGTGGCGCTCGTCCGCGGGGGCGCGCTCACGATCCTCGACGGTCCGACACACACGCCCGAAGCCCAGATCGCCGGACCCTTCGACGATCTGCGCACGTGGAACCGCGTCGCGTTCCAGTCCCCGACGCTCGTGTGCGCTCGGCCGACCGGCGACCTCGCGCTCTATCGGTATCGAAGTGGCCTGTATGGCAACTACGCGAACGTGACCAATCCCGGAGGGGGCGTGAGCGGGCTCGACATAGGCCGCGGTGATTCGGTCGTGGTCGGACAAGCAGGCATGTTGAAGCTCTTCAAGCCGCTTCCGAACGCTTCGTGGACGAGTACGTTCACCTCGCCCGGCATCGGTCGCGGGTCGGTGCTCCAGGTCCCACAGGCGCGCATCGTCACGACCGGCCAACTCGGCGTTTTCGCCGTGCGCTGGTTCTGATCGACGCCGAGCGAAATGCAGCGGGCGTGCTCCAGGGCGCGCCCGCTGCATTTCAGGGATCTGCCTGGGCCGGGGCCTGCCGTTCGGTGGTTTCCTCGAGGGTCGGGCCGTCCTGCAGGCGATGCGCCCGTCGATGCAGTGAGCGGGCGCGAGCGCGGGCACCCCTCGGACTCGTTCGGACGCTCCTGCGCTCAGCGGTCCATGCTCGTCCACCCGCCGCGGACGACGATGACGTGCGGCCGTTCGGCCCAGGAGGTGTCTCGTGCGCCCGATCCTCACATCCACGTGCTTCGCGCTCCTCGGCTCGCTTTCCGTCGCGCAGGTTCCGCTGCTCGAGGGCCACACGATCCAAGTCTCGAATCGGATCCAGGTCTCACCGACCACCTATCAGACCTTCACGGCGACCGCGGTCGTCGGTCCGGGCGTCGAGATCACGAACTTCGGCTTGAACGGCTACATGCAGATCGACTTCTCCGACCGCGAGATCGTGATCACCGCGACGGCCTCGCACGGGATGCTGTACGGGGAGATCCTCGGCTTCGTCGACGTCGACCATTCGATCGACGACTTCGTCCGGATCGAGCGCACCGCGAACTGGCCTGGGTTCGGCACCAACCTGGCGTTGTGGCTGTACCCCGATCAGTTCACGACGGGACTCGGCCTGGCCGCGACCGTGCCGGTGGGCAGCACGTTCACGCTCCGCGTGAACCCGCTGCCGGCGGAGAGCGCGCTCTTCTGCGTGCCCGGCGAGAACGGCGTGATCGATTGTCCGTGCCTGCCGCCGTACACGCTGCCGCGTCGTCCGCACGCTCCGGCGCACGGTTGTCCGAACTCGCTCTACCGCGGCGGAGCACGGCTCATGGGCTACGGCCGCTCGACGCCGGACGAGGAGTACGACAGCCTGCTGCTCGTCGTCGACGGCGTGCCTCCGGTGCTGACGATCTTCCTCGAGGGCGACGCGATCGTTCCCGCCACGCCGTTCGGCGACGGCGTCACGTGCATCGGCGGGAACCTGCTCCGCTTCGGGGATCAACTCGCCGAGGCAGGCCACGCGCGCTACCCCGGCGCGGGCGCGCCGCAGATCTCGTTCGTCACGCTGCCGCCGATGGGAGCGCGGCGCTACTACCAGGCGCTCTACCGCAACGCGAACGCGGCGTGGTGCAGTCCGCCGACGTTCAACGTCACGAACGCGGTCGAGATCCTGTGGCGATTCTGAGCGCGCGCGTACGGCGACGTCGGGCGTACGGAGCCAGAGCAATTCGTTACCGGATACAGAGGGTCCAAACGCGGGGCCCGCCGTATCCGGTAACGAATTGCTCTGGCTCCGTACACGACAGCGACGCGCGCTCAGGCGCCCTGCTGCTGCTTCGCTTCCTTGCGGTTGAACTTCTTCTGCTCGACCTGCGAGAGGATGCGCTTGCGCAGTCGCAGCGCCTTCGGCGTGACCTCGAGCAGCTCGTCGTCCTCGACGTACTCGAGGCTCTCCTCGAGCGACATGATGTGCGGCGGAGCGAGGCGCACGTTCTCGTCCTTACCGGCCGAGCGGATGTTCGTGAGCTTCTTCTCGCGGCAGACGTTGACCCAGAGGTCGTTGTCCTTGTTGTTCTCGCCGACGATCATGCCCTCGTACACGGGCACGCCGGGCGGGATGAACCACGTGCCGCGGTCGTCGAGGCCGAACATCCCGTACGGCACCGAATCGCCCTGACGGTCGGAGACGAGCACGCCGTTCTGTCGCGCGGGGATCACGCCGCCGTCGGCGCGCCACTCCTCGAACACGTGCGACAGGATCGCCATGCCCTGCGTCAGCGTCATCAGCGCGGTACGCGCGCCGATCAGGCCGCGCGACGGCACGAGGAACTCGAGGCGCGTCGTGTTCTGGATCGGCTGCATGTGCGTCATCTCGCCGCGGCGGCGACCGAAGTACTCGATCACCTTGCCCGCGTGCTCCGTCGGCACGTCGACGACCGTGCGCTCGTACGGCTCGCACCGCGTGCCGTCGACCATCTTCAAGATGACGCGCGGCTTGCCGACGCAGAACTCGTAGCCCTCGCGGCGCATGTTCTCGATCAACACGCCGAGGTGCATGACGCCGCGGCCCTTCACCTCGAAGCCGTCGTTCGCCTCGGGGTTCGAGAGGATGAGCGCCACGTCGCGGAGCTGAGCACGCTCGAGCCGCGCGAGGATCTGACGGCTCGTGACGAACTGCCCTTCCTTGCCGGCGAACGGCGAGTTCGAGACGAAGAACTCCATCGAGATCGTCGGCTCGTCGAGCTTCAGCGACTTGAGCGGCTCCTGCTGGTCCGGCGGGCAGAGCGTGTCGCCGATCGTGATCTCCTCGATGCCGGCCACGACCGCGATGTCGCCGGCCTTCACTTCCTCCGCGACCACGCGTGCGAGGCCTTCGTAGCGGAAGAGACCCTTCACCGGCACGATCGACGGCTTGTCGCGGCCCGGATGGCACACGGCGTAGCGCCCGCCGTTCTTGATCGTGCCGCGCACGACGCGTCCGATCGCGATGCGGCCGAGGAAGTCGTCGTGGTCGAGCGTCGCCGCCTGGAACTGGAGCGGCGCGTCGTTGTCCTGCGGAGGATGCGGCGCGTGGTCCAGGATCATGCGGAAGAGCGGCTCGAGGTCCGTCGGCTCGTCGTCGAGCTCGTCCATCGCGTAGCCGTCGCGGCCGGAGCCGTACACGACCGGGAAGTCGAGCTGGTCGTCCTTCGCGCCGAGCTCCACGAACAGGTCGAAGACCATGTTCAAGACCTCGGAGCAGCGCGCGTCGGGCCGGTCGATCTTGTTGATCATCACCAGCGCCTTGAGCCCGTTCTCGAACGCCTTCTTGAGCACGAAGCGCGTCTGCGGCATCGCGCCTTCGGCCGCGTCGACGAGGAGCAGCACCGCGTCCGCCATGCGGAGCGTGCGCTCGACCTGGCCGCCGAAGTCGGCGTGGCCCGGCGTGTCGACGATGTTGATGCGCGTGCCGTGGTAGTCGATCGCGGTGTTCTTCGCGAGGATCGTGATGCCGCGCTCGCGCTCCTGCGCGTCGGAGTCCATCGCGCGCTCCTGCACCTGCTGGTTCGCGCGGAACGTGCCCGCGAAGCGGAACATCGCGTCGACGAGCGTCGTCTTGCCGTGGTCGACGTGGGCCACGATGGCGATGTTGCGGATCGGCTTCTTGGTCTTCATGGGGTGCTCGAGCGGGCTTTGGTGTCGGGAAACGGTTCGGCGGAGGCCGCCCTGCGGGGGCCTGCCGGGCCGTTTCGAGGGCGAAATAAGATAAGGATGCGCCCTCGATCCGACAACCGCCGGGCTGCGCGCGGCCTCCCGAGGGCCCGTCGCGCGCGCTGGAGCGGGGTGCCGGCTCACGCTCCGTGCGGGAAGACGCGCCGCACCTTGTCGAGGCGGTAGGTCTTCAAGAGGCCCGTCTTCAGGCATTCCGCCTCGAGGTACCCGCGCTCGGAGAGGGTGAAGAGCAGCCGCGGCGCGACGGGGAGCTCGAACGTGCCCTCGTCGTCGCCGTAGGCGAGCGTGACGCGCGCGCGCTCGCCGACGGCGTGCTCGAGCGGCCGCAGGCGCGGCGAGAGGCGCGGCGTGCGCGGACCGGCGGACGCGATCGACACCGGGGCGCCGCAGCGGGTGAGGAGCGCGGTCGTCGACTCCGCCGAACGGCGGGCGCACTCCTCGAGCACCTGCCAGCACGCGACCGCGTCGGCGAGCGCGCGGTGGTGGACCTCGCCCTCGAGCTCGAGCCACTGGCACAGGGTCTCGAGCCGGTGGTCGGGCGCGTCGGGCAGGTAGCGCCGGGCGAGCTTGAGCGAGTCGAGGAACGGTCCGGGCGGCGGCCGCAGCCCGGCCCGGCGGTACTCGAAGCCGAGCACGCGCGCGTCGAAGCCCGCGTTGTGGGCGGCGAGCAGGTCGTCGCCCGCCCACGCCGTGAACCGCTCGAGCACCTCGCGCGCGGGCGGCGCGTCCCGCACGTCGTCCTCGGTGATCCCGTGGATCGCGGTCGCGCCCGCATCGATCGCCACGTCGGGGCGCACGAAGGACTCGAAGCGGTCGACGGCCTCGCCGTCCTCGACGCGGACGGCGCCGAGCTCGATCAGGTGCGGCGCGCCGCCGAGCGTGGCGGTCTCCGTGTCGAGCGCGAGGAACGGGCGGTCCATGGAGTCGAGCTTCCGGGCGGCGGCGGGCACCTGCAAGGGCGCTCGAACGTGGTTTCCCGACCTCGCGCGCCTTGCGCGGATGGGGGCGAGGAGGATATCCCAACCTCCTGGGGGAGGCACGATGCACGAAGACAACCCGCGCATTCGATCGGGCTGGTCGATGAGGTGGAAGCTCGGCCTCCTCGTGCTCGCGCTCCTCACGGTCAGCGCCGCGCTCGCGGTCGGCATCGGCTACGGCCACGTGCGCGCGGAGGGAACGGCGCAGATCGAGCGCGAACTCGAGACCGCGGCGCGCGAGCAGGCGCGCATCGTCGAGCTGCAGGTGCGCGACGCGCGCGAGTTCCTGCGCGGCGTCGCCGGCGATCGCGTCGTCTTCTCGACGATCCAGGGGCTGCGCCGCGGCACGCTCGACGTCCCTTCGGCGCGACGCGCGCTCTGGTCGCCGCTGTCGCGCGCGCTGAAGCAGCAGCCGCGGCTCCTGGGGCTCGCCGTCGCGGACGACACCGGGATGCTCGTCGGCGCCACGAACACGGATTGGATCTCGCGCGGAGCGGAGACGATCGAGGGCGAGCCGATCCCAGGGCGCTACACGGCGTGGGTGCGGGTCCCCGTCGACGCGGATGCCGCCCCCGAGGCCCGCGCGCGCGTGCATGCGCTGCTCGACCTCGACGTCGTGCTCCGCGGGGCCTCGACCTCCGTCGGTTACGAGCGCGAACCGTTCCTCGAGGCTCCCACGGCGGACACCGGCGACGGCGCGTGGCGTGAGCTCGCGCAGCGTGCGGCGCGCGGCGGGACGGGCCTCGAGCACGTCGTCGACGCTCAGGGGGAGCGCGCGCTCGCGGCCTACGCGCCCATCCCGTCGCTGCAGTGGGGGCTCGTGCTCCATGCGCGCGAAACGGACGCGTTCCGGGCCCTCGACCGCCTGCGCATCGGAACGCTCTCGATCCTCGCCGCCGTGCTGACGGCGGGCGTGCTCGCGTCCATCTTGCTCGCGCAGCACTTCGCGCAGCCGATCCGTGAGCTCGCGCGCGCCGCGAACCGCGTGTCGCGCGGCGACCTCTCCGTCCGGGTCGTCACGGATCGGCGCGACGAGCTCGGCGAGCTCGCGGCGGCGTTCAATCGGATGACGAACGAGCTCGAGCGCTCCTACTCGACGCTCGAGCGGCGCGTGCGCGAGAGGACCGTCGAGCTCGAGAAGGTGAACGCGGAGCTCGCCTCGTTCTCGTACGCGATGGCGCACGACGTCCGCGCTCCGCTGCGGGCGATCGCGGGGATCGGCGAACTGCTCCGCGCGAAGAAGGGGCCCCAGCTCGACGCGGAGGCGCGCGAGCTCCTCGAGCGCATCCGCTACAACACCGAGCGCCTGTTCCGCCTGATCGAGGACCTGCTCGCGTTCTCGGGCGTCGCGAACCAGGAGCTGCGGGTCGAGGAGGTCGAGCTCGCGCGGATCGTCCGCGATGCGATCGACGACTTCGCCGAGGAGACGCGCGGACGGCGCGTCGAGTTCGAAGTGCGGGTCCTGCCCGCCTGTCGGGCGGACGCGGCGCTGCTCTCGCTCGTGTTCTCGAACCTGATTTCGAACGCGATCAAGTTCACGCGGCCGCGCGAGCTCGCGCGCATCGTCGTCGGCGGCGAGGTGCGGGACGGCGAGGCGGTGTTCTTCGTCCGTGACAACGGAGTCGGTTTCGACTCGGAGCGCGCGGGGCGGCTCTTCAACCTCTTCCAGAGCCTGCATTCACGCGAGGAGTTCGACGGGACCGGGCTCGGACTCGCGATCGCCCGGCGCGTCGTCGAGCGCCACGGCGGGCGGATCTGGGCCGAAGCGCGGCCCGGTCAGGGCGCGTGCTTCTGGTTCTCGCTGCCGGTCGCCGCGGCGACCCACGATCCGCGCGCGGAGAGCCGCGGAGTGTCCGCCGCCTGACGCGTCCACCGATCGCGGGCGCGCTCTCGGCGGCTCGCCGCGAGAGGCAGGCCCCTCGGGCAGGCTGCCAGTTCAGCCGACCAGCGCCTGGAATTCCGGCACGGCGCGCAGCACGTCGAGGTCCGTGTTCCGCTGCAGCTCGGCCTGGATGTAGTAGCGGCGCGACTGGGCCTGCGTCAGCGCCTCGATCGCCTCGGGGAGGTCGCCGAGGATCGCGTGCACGCACGCGCAGTGGAACGCGGTGTAGCCGTCCTTCGGCGCGAACTCGCGCGCGCGCTGGACCGTCGTGCGTGCGTCGTCGTCGAGCTCGAGCCGCGCCTGCAGCATCGCCATGTGCAGGCGGGCTTCCTGGTTGTCCGGGGCCTGCGCGAGGTGCGTCCGCGCCGCCGCGATCCCCTGGTCGGCGATCTCGAGCGATTCCTCGTAGCGATCGAGGCGGCGGAGCACGTTGTAGAGGTGGTCGTAGCTGCCGATGTGCGTCGGCTTCAACGCGATCGCGCGCCGGAGCAGCGGCGACGCCTCCTTGAAGTTGCCCGAGCGCGCGTAGATCGCTCCGAGCAGCCGGTGCGCGAGCCACTCGCGGTTGTCGAGCTGCATCGCGCGCCGGTATTCGCGCTGTGCGTCCATCGTGTGCCCCGACATGTGGAACGAGAAGCCGAGCGACGTGTGCGCCTCGGCGCAGTTCGCGTCGAGCGCGAGCGCGCGGTTCGCTTCCTCGCGCGCTTCGTCGAGGTAGGTCGTGTCGCCGTCCCAGTAGAGGTACTTGCGGACCAGCGCTTCGGCGAGTCCCGCGTGCGCGATCGCGCAGTACGGATCGAGCTCCGTCGCGCGCCGGAACATCGTCGTCGAGGCGAGGAGCTGCTTCGTCGTGCCCCGGTGGAGGACCTCGTGCGCCTGACGGGCTTGGGAGACGGCTTCCTCGACCTTGCGCGCGACCGTCGCGACCGGGCGCGACGCGGCCTCCGCGAGTCGTTTGCGCAGGACGCGAACCGCGCCGGTCACGAGCCCGTCCTGGAGCGCCCACTCGTCCTGGTCGTGGAACTCCGTGCGATCGAGCAGCGTTTCGCGCGGCGCGCGCAGGCCGCGCCCCTTGTCGAAGCACTCGAGGCGCAGCTCGATGCGGCCCTTCGCGTCCTCGACCCAGAGGTCCGTGTGCAGGATCCAGTCGTAGTCGAGCGCGTCGGGCAGCCGCCCGTCGTCGAGCGCGGCGACCTGGAGGTTCTTCATGCGCTTGAGCTCGGTGACGAGGTCCTTGCGCAGCGATCCCGCGAGCACGCTGCACGCGTCGGGCGTCGGGCCCGAGCAGCGGATCGGGAGCACGACGATCGTCCCGCTGATCGTCGACGCGGGCGCCTTGCCGTTCGCGGCGGCGCTGCCCCCTTCGAGCACGGCGAGCGCGGTGTGCACCGCGCCGGCGTCGGGGAAGCGCTCCGCGGGCTCGGCCGAGAGGCAGCGCAGGATCAAGTTCTCGAGCGCCGGCGGGAACCCGGGCCGCACGAGCGAAGGACGCTTCACCTTGCCGTCGAGGATCGCCATGCACACCTCGGGGAAGCTCTTGCCCGGGAAGGGGAGCTGGCCCGTGGTCACGTGGTACGCGACCGCGCCGAACGCGAAGACGTCGGAGCGCACGTCGAGCTCGTCGCCGCGCACTTGCTCCGGCGACATGTAGAGCACGGTGCCGACGAGCATGCCGTGCTGGGTGATGCTCGCTTCGTTCTTCGCGCGCGCGATGCCGAAGTCGAGCAGCTTCACGGAGCCGTCGTCGAGCACCATCACGTTGCCCGGCTTCAGGTCGCGGTGCACGAGGCCTTCGCGGTGCACGTGCTCGAGCGCTTCGGCGACCTCGCGCAGGATCCGCAGGCATTCCTCGAGGCCGAGCGTCGGGCCGCGGCCGGCCTGCTGCTGATCCTTGATGATCTTGTCGAGCGTGCGGCCCTGCAGGTACTCCATCGCGATGAACGACGTGCCCTCGGCCTTGCCGTAGGTGTAGACCGTCGCGATGTTCTTGTGGCGCAGGTTCGACGTGTGCTTCGCTTCGCGCAGGAAGCGGTCGTCCGCCTGCGGATCGATCTCCGCGTGCGCGCGCAGGATCTTGAGCGCGACCGTCCGGCCGAGGGGTTGCTCCTTGGCTCGGTAGACCTCCGAAAGGGGGCCTTCCCCGAGACGATCCGTCTCCGGGTCGAACGTGAAGTGGGCGAACTGCATGGGGACCGGCGGCCGCAGCTACGAGCGCGGCGACGTCATCATGGCAAGGATCGTCCGCCCGCGCGACGGTCTGGAGCCGACCTGGATTTCCTTTCCAGGTAGCGTGCGGAGGCGCCGCGGTTTCGTTCCGCATCACGCTCCGCCCGCCGCTCGCGCCCTCGCACGCGCGTGTGCGAGGACGCACACTGGGCGCCGCATGTCCACCGCCTCCCGCTCCGAGCCCGAACCGTCCGCGAAGGCCGAGCTCGTTCCGTTCGTCGACGGCGACTTCCACGTCCTCGCGCCCGCGCTCGCGCGCGATCCGCAGTACAACGACCGGCGTCTCGAGCTCCGCCGCAAGCTGCTCTCGCTCGCCAAGGTGTTCGCCGCGCGCGCGAAGGCCGCGGGCGTCGAGCTCGACGTGCGCACGAGCCTCCACAACCCGCACGCGTTCAACCACAACCAGGTGAAGCGCATGTGGGCGTACGCCTGCCGCGCGAAGAAGGAGAAGACGCGGCTCAAGCAGACGCTGGGCGCCGACCTCGCGAAGGACCTCGACCACGCGTACAAGAACGCGTACCTGTGCCTCGCGCTCGAGCACGACGCGCTCGAGATCAGCCTGCGCATCCACGCCGACGCGTGGTACGACGGCCAGAACATGAAGAACCGCGTGACGAAGGAAGGCGTCGCGCTGTGGCTCGCGCTCCTGAACGCGCTCCCCGGCTACCGGCTGCGGCTGCACGACTGGAAGGGCGAGTGGATCTGCGGGAAGCTCACGCGCGAGAAGCTCGAGGAGTACGTCAAGTTCTACGTGCCCGCCGAGCACGCGTGCGTCGTCGAGCAGCGCTTCGCGGCGGCGCCGGGCGCGCGCGGGGAAGTGCTCGACCCGAAGTTCCCCGAGCGCGCGGTCGCGGCGCTCGAGGCGTTGCTCCCGCTCTACCGCTTCAGCGCGTGGTCGCAGGAGAGCGACTTCCTCTTCCCGGGGCGCTGAGCGGCCGTGCAGAGACGCCGAACACGCGCCTGACGAGCTGGTCCACCGCCGTCGGATCCGCTCGTGGCGCGTTCCAGGTCCGCCCCACGTCCGCTGCGCGGACCGCGGCTCACCTGTCGCGCCGCCTCCGAGCCTCGCCCCGCGAGCATGCGTCGTCGGCGTTCCTCGTTCGGGCCCGCGCGACACGTCCTGCGGGCGTCCGGCATCCCTTCACGGTCTCGGAGACCCGTCGCCCGCGCCCGTGACTCGGCTCCCACGCAAAGATCGTGAGAATTCCGCTCGTGCTACCGAGTGGGACGGTCGGGAGCGCGCCCCAATCCAAACGTGCCGGTGTAGTTTGGCTTCGCTCGGCCATCGCAGGCCGAGCCCGTTCTTTCCGCGGGATCCCGACCCCGCATCGAGTTCCACCATCCCATTCGGAGCCCACCGTCATGCGTCGCACCAGCTGCTTCTTGTTGCCCCTGTTCATCGCACCGGCCGTCTCGGCCGCGCTCCAAGACGGCGACACGTCGCCCGCCCCGGGCGCGCACGCCGTGGCGCCCACGCCGCAGCTCACCGGTCCTGCCGTCGCCGCGCTGAGCGCGAGCGAACTGCAGGTGCTCTTCACGAACTTCGCGGCGAGCACCACCTCGGACGTGCCGGGGCTCGCCGGAGCGAAGTTCGCCGGCGCGAGCGTGAGCACGGCCTTCGACCGCCCGTGGGTCAGTTCGAATGGACTGCACTGGGCGATCGTGGCCGACACGAACCTCGCGACGACGGAGGATCAGGTGCTGCTCGTCGACGGCACGGTCGTCGAGCGCGAAGGACAACCCACGCCGTTCCTGGTCGGCGGCACGTACGGCCTCTTCGACGTCCGCGTCGGGCTGAACGACGCCGGCGACTACGCGTTCTTCAACAACCTCTCGAGCACGACGACGAACGACGACTACGTGGTCAAGGTCACGTCCGGACCGACGCTCTCGATCATCGCGCAGGAGAGCCTGCCGATCGCCGTCCTCCCGGGCGCGACGTACGACGACGACCTCGATTCGATCACGCTCTTGAACAACGGCGACGTCTCGTTCGCCGCCGACTTGATCGACGGTGCGGGCGTGGTCACGACGAACGACGACGACATCTTCGTCATCGGCGGCACGCTGAACGCGCGCCGCGGCTTCACGATCCCGACCGGTCAGGCCGGGGGCGGCGCGGCGGCGTGGGACAACTTCGACTTCGAGGATCTGTGGGTGTCGAACAACGGCCACGTGCTCCTCAAGGGCGACACGTTCGCTGCGACCACGGACGACCAAATCGTGGCCTACGACAACGCGGTCGTCCTGCAGGAGAACCAGATCATCGCGGGGTCCAGCTTCGCGAACCCGATCGACGCCTCGGGCATCGTCGAGGTCGGCATGGACCACGGCGGAAACTGGTACGCGCGCGGCAACAACGACGTGACGGAGCAGGACTGGATCGTCCGCAACGGCGTCGTCATCGCGAACGAGGGCGGGCTCGTCCTGCCCTCGGCGGGGCGCTTCCGCGTCCTCACCGGGACGCTCGACGCGACGCAGGTCGTGCCGCCCGCCGTCTCGACGGCGACGGGCACGGCCATCGTCACGGTCGACACGCTGGAAAACGTCCTCTACTACACCGTGACGACGACCGGACTGACGAGCGCGGAAGTGGCCGCCGACATCCACGGCTTCGCCGCGGTGGGGGCCAATTCACCCGCGCTCTTCGCGCTGCCCCTCGGCACGCCGAAGACGGGATCGGCTGCGTACCTCGAGGCCGACGAAGCCTCCATCCTCGCCGGCCTGACCTACGTCGAGGTCGACACCGTCGGCTTCCCCGCCGGCGAGATCCGCGGCCAGCTCACGGAAGTTCCCGAAGTCTGGGACGACCGCGACTTCGCGGACGCCTTCTACCTCCACGTCGGCGATTCGAGCGGCAACTGGATCATCGGCGGCACGACGAACGGCAATGCGCAGCGCAACGGCGTCCTCGTGCTCAACGGCACGCGGGAGATCGTGCGCGAGGGCCAGCCGATCGACGTGAACGGCAACGGCCTGTTCGACGACGACGCGTTCCTCAACACGTTCGGTAACGACGACGCGTTCCTCCGCGACGACGGCACGTTCGTGTTCGTCGCGACGATCCGCAACGCCGCCGGGACTCAGACGGGCCAGGGTGTGTTCCAGATCGACACGGCGACCGGACCGACCGCGTTCTGCTTCGGAGACGGCACGCTCACGGATCACACGACGCCGTGCCCGTGCGGAAACGTCGGCGCGGCGGGCAACGGCTGCGCGAACTCGGTCAACGCCAACGGTGGGAACCTCGCGTCCACGGGGACGCCGGCGCTCGACGACGTCGTCCTGAACGGTTCCGGGATGCCCGCGTCCGTCTCGTGCATCTACCTGCAGGGCACGGCGCTGGACGACGTCGTTTTCGGTGACGGTGTGCGCTGCACGGGCGGCTCGCTGCTCCGGCTGCGCACGCGCGCAAACGTCGGCGGAGCCAGCGCGTTCCCCGATTCCACGGACACGGTGACGCTGTCCCAGCGCGGCGGGGTCACCCCGGGGAGTGGTGTGACGCGGTACTACCAGACGTACTACCGCAACTCCGCGGCTGTGTTCTGCCCGCCGGAGACGTTCAACGTCACGAACGGCCTCGTCATCCTCTGGTGACGCGGGCCGCCGCGCCCTGAAGCGGCCCGAAAACGAGCGAGCCCCGGACTTCCGGGGCTCGCCGACTTTCAGCGCGAACGCGGCGCTCAGTTGCCGGCCTTCTTGCTCTCCTTCGCGGCCTTGTACTCGTCGAGCGCGGTCTGGAGGCTCTTGTCGAGCGCGACGGCCTCGGTCTGGATCGCGATCGCCTGGTCGAGTTCGCCGTTCGCGAAGTGCGCGCGCGCGAGCGTGTCGAGGATCGCGCCGTTCTTGCGCTCGGTGATCTCCGCCGCGCGCGCCGCCATCTGGATCGCGAGCTTCGCGTCGGTCTGCGCGAGCGGGTGGTCGGGGTCGACCATCGTCCAGGCGAGGGCGTTGAGCACGTTCGCGTCGTTCTTGCCGAAGCCGGCGAGCACCTCGCGCGCGTAGGCGAACGCCGTCGTCGTGTCCTTCTTCTCGACCGCGAGGATCCGGAACTTCGTCGCGGCGGCGCCGCCGAACTGGGCGGCGTCGAGGGCGATCAGTTGATCGCAGAGCTGGAGCATCTTGTCCCAGTCCTTCGCGCGCGCCGCGGTGTTCATCTCCATCTGGATGGAGTTGGCCTTGGCCTCGAGTTCCTTCGCCTTCGCGAACTTCTCCGCCAGCGCCTTCAGGTCGTGCTTGCCCGCGAGCACGTCCGCGAGCGTCGCGTCGATGCCCATCGGATGGCCGATGTACGCGACGTAGCCGTTGCGGTCGATCAGGAACGAGCAGGGGATGCCGTCCTGCTCCGCGGCGCGCATGAAGGCCTCGTTCGTCGTGCGTTCCTTGTCCCACGCGACCGTGTACCCCATGCCGTCGCCCTTGTCGGCGACCATCTTCTCGACCTTCTCGAGCGTGTTGCGCTTGTCGGCCGACGTCACGCCGATGACGGTGAAGCCCTGGTCCTTGTACTTCTTCTGGAGCTCGCTGATGTGCGGCATGCTCGCGATGCACGGGCCGCACCACGTCGCCCAGAACTCGACCAGGTAGACCTTGCCCTTCTCGAAGGCGGGCACGGGCGCGCCCTTGACCCACTTCTCGATCGTGAGCGCGGGGGCGAGGTCGCCGACCTTCAGGCTCGGCGTCTTCGCCTTCTGCTCCTGCGCGGCGAGCGCGGGCGTCGTCGCGGGGGACACAGCGGGTACGAGGGCGAGGCCGAGGGCGAGGAGAGCGATCCGGTGGAGCTTCATGCTGGGGTTCCTGAACTTGGGGGACGCGCGTCGAACGCCGACCGAGGCTAGCCCGAGCGCGCGAGGACGACCACCGCCCGGTGGGGAGGACGGCGAGCTTTTTCGTCGACCTTGCCTGCCGCGGCGCACGGTGCGCGCGCATCGAGCCCGAAGTCCGCGTGACGCGCTCCCGATGGGTGGTCAGCGCCCTTCCGTGCGAGCGCGGTAGTCGCTCAGCGTGCCCTGGAAGAGCGGGTCGAGGTGCGCGGCCTCCTCCTCGACGCGGATCGCACGGGCCAGGTCGCCGCCCGCGGCGTGGACGCGCGCGAGCGTGTCGAGCAGCACCGGATTGCGTCGCGCCGTGAGCTCGACCGCGCGCCGCGCGCACGCCTCGGCGAGCGCGAGGTCGCGCTTCGGCGGCTCGAGGTGCGGATCGACGATCGTCCAGGCGAGCGTTCCGAGCATGCCGACGTCGTCGCGCGCGAGGCCCTCGGCGAGCGTGCGCGCGTACTCGAGCGCCTCGTCCGTGCGCCGTGTCTCCAGGTAGAGCACTTGGAACTTCGAGACCGCGAACCGGCGGTTGCGGACCGCGTCGAGCGCGACGAGTTGGTCGCAGAGCTCGACGACCCGCGCCCAATCGTGCGCGCGGTACGCCGCGTCGAACGCGCGCTGGAGCTCCGCGCTCTTCGCGAGCAGCGCCGGCTTCTCGGCGGCCTCGCTCGCGATGCGCGCGACGTCGTGCGTGCCGGCGAGCACGGCCGGCAGGCGCAGCTCGACCTCCGCGAGCGCGCCCTGCGCCGCGACGGTGCCCGTCGAGTCGACGAGGAAGACCTCGGGGAGCAACGGCGCGCTCGGCTCGCCGATCCAGGCGCGCGTCCAAGCTCCGGTCTCGTCGTACGCGACGCGCGTCGCCACGAACTCGCCGAGCTCCGCGAGCCGCGCGCGCGCCGACGCGAGCGTGGTGCCGCGCGCATCGGGCCCGGTGACGGCGAGGACGACGAGTCCGCGCTCCCGATGACGGCGGTCGAGGTCGGAGAGACGGGCGAAGGCCTGCGTCGACGTGCCCGACCACGGCGCCCAGAACGCGACGAGGTACGTGCGCCCCGGCTCGAACGCCGCGACGGGCTCGCCCGCGAGGAAGCGCAGAGCGGGGAGCGCGGGGGCCTGCGCGCCGATCGGCAGCGTCGCCGACGTCCCGCTCGGCGCCGCGACGGAGCCCGGCGGCTCGATCGGCGCGTGCTCGGCCTCCTTCGCGGCCTCGGTCGCGGGCACGCGCGCGCACGCGAGCGCGGCGAGAGCGAGCAGGAACGGGTGCGCCGTCCGCGGCGCGCGGGTCGCTCGGGATCCGACGCGTTCGCTCGCGTTCATCGCACGGTCTCCGCGGGCAGGCGCTCGAACGAGAGCAGCGCCGTGCGTACCTCGTTCAGCGCCGAACCCTCGAGCTCGCGGCGGGCTTCCCCGTGCAGCCACCAGGTCAGCCCGTCGCCGCTCACGAGCACGCCGAGGAAGAAGAGCTCGCGGTCCTCCGGGAGCACGCGCGCGTGCGCGAGCAGCATGTGCGCGGGGAGCCCCGCGACGCGGATGCGCGTCGACTCCACGACGCTCCAGTCCTGCGCGTTGTCGCGCGCCTGCATCCGCAGGACGAGCTCGGTGTCGAGGAACTCCGCGTCGATCGCGCCGGACTCGACGACTACCGTCAGGCTCGGGTCGAGGAACCGCTCCGCGCTCGTCGTTCCGGACCGCGGCGCCACGAACGTGTAGATGCCCTGCACGCTCGTCGTGCGCGTCCAGCCCTTCGGCGGCCGCAGGCGGAAACTCGGGCCCTCGAAGACGTCGCTCGTCGCGCCCGGCGACCATTCGAGGCCGAGCAGCGCGGCGCGCAGCGGCGCGGACCAGCGCTCCTGCGCGCGCGGAAACCGGGCGCGCACGTCGAGCGTGTCCTTCGGCCCGAACACGAGCAGTTGCCAGTCCGTCCAGCCCTTCGAGGCGTCGAGCGGCTCGATGCGCGCGAGCACGGCCGGCAGCCCCGCGACCGTCGCGTCCTCCTTCGAGCGCAGCGCGGCGCCGAGCTTCTCGACGAGGACCTGCTGGACCGCGAGCTCCGGGTCGGGCACGACCTGGTGGAGCTCCGCGACGCGCACCGCCACGCTTCCATCGCCGTTCTCGAAGCCCGACCACGCGCGCGCCGGAGCGAGCTCCGCGGGCAGTGCGAGCCGCGCGTTCGTGCCGCGCGCGGCCGACCTCGGCTCGACGCGCGCGCACGCCGTCGCGACGAGCAGGCTCGCGGCGAGCGCGGGCTGGATTCGCACGCGCAGCGGACGGACGATGAAGGGCATGCCGACCATCCTGACGATCGTGCTCGCCCTCGTCACCCTCCTCGTGCCCCCCGCGCGTGCCCAAGACGTCCTCGAGACCCGCGCGCGTCAGGCCGCGGGGATCATCGCGGCGGAGCCCGCGTGGCCCGACGACCTCTTCGACGCGGCGTTCCTGAAACAAGTGCCCGCGGCGCAGATGAAGGCGATCGGGAAGGACTTCTTCGGGCGCACGGGCGCGCTCGTCGAGCTCCAGCTCGCGCAGCGCAAGGGCGAGTACTCCGGCGTGTACGACATGATCCTCGAGAAGGACCAGGTCGTCCCGCTGACGATCACGGTCTCCGAGAAGGCGCCGCACTCGATCGTCGGGCTCTTCTTCGGGATGCCCGCGCCGATGCTGAAGCGCGTCGCGGACGTCGTCGCGCCGCTCGCGAAGCTCCCCGGGCGCGTCTCGTTCGCGGTGTGGAAGCTCGGCGGGAAGGAACCGGAGGTGCTCGCGGCGCTCGCGCCCGACGAGCCGCTCGCGATCGGGTCGGCGTTCAAGCTCTACGTGCTCGGCGAGCTCGCGCAGGAAGTCGCGGCTGGGAAACGCAAGCTCGCGGACGTCGTCCTGCTCGACGCGGCGCACCGCTCACTCCCGTCCGGGCAGATGCACGAGTGGCCGATCGGCGCGCCCGTCACGCTCGCGACGCTCGCGTCGATGATGATCTCGATCAGCGACAACACCGCGACGGATCATCTGCTCGCGACGTTCGGGCGCGAGCGCGTCGAGACGATGCTCGGGGCGATGGGCAACTCGCACGCGGAGCGCTCGCTCCCGTTCCTCGCGACGAACGAGCTCTTCCGTCTCAAGATGACGCGCGGCGCGAAGGGCGCGGACGAGTACGCGAAGCTCGACCTCGCCGGCAAGCGCGCGTACCTCGCGAAAGAGGTCGCGTCCTGGCCGCTCGACGAAGCGCACCTCGACAACGGCGCCTTCACGGGCCCGAACCGCATCGACACGCTCGAGTGGTTCGCGTCCGCGAGCGACCTCTGCCGCGCGATGGACTGGCTGCGCGCGAACACGGAGAGCGGCCCCGCGACGGCGGTGCGCGAGGTCCTCGCGATCCACCGCGGGCTCGACGTGTCGAAGGAGCTCTTCCCGTGGTGCGGCTTCAAGGGCGGCTCGGAGCCGGGCGTGATGAACTTGACGTTCCTGCTGCACGCGAAGGACGGCGCGTGGTACGCGCTCAGCGCGGGCTGGAACGACCCGAAGGACGCGGTCGACGAAGCGCGCTTCGCGGGCCTCGTGCAGCGCGCGATCTTCGTGCTCGGGAAGACGGCGGGGGCGAAGTAGGCGGGGAGCGGTGCGCCGACGGACGAACCCCGAGGCGCGTTCGCCGCACCCGCGCGCGTCCTCCTTCCCCGCGTCCCTGCGTCGGAAAGCGTAGCCCTCGACCGCTCCGCCGCGGCGGAGCACGGGGTACACTGCGCGGCCTTTTTCCCACGCGAAGAGAACCTCCACGACCCCCATGACGAGCATGGAACCTTCCTCCACCACGCTGGGCACCTCGACTGGGACCGCGAACGCGGCGCTGCGCCTCGGGATCGACGGCTTCGACTTCCTCGACCTGCACCGGCCCGAACGGCTCGCGGACCTGCACCGCGCCTTCCTCGCGGAACTCGAGAAGTCCGACGCCGCGCTCGCGGCGCGTTGGCGCGGGCACTGCGACGGCTCGGCGAAGAAGACGGACGTGGAGGAGTCGACGCTCCTGATCGAAGTCGCGCGTCACGTCGCCGCCTTCGTCGCGAAGCTCTTCCGGATCGAGAAGGGGACCGCGGCGCGCCGCGCGTGGCTCGGCCAGCGCAAGAAGGTCTACGAAGCGCGCGATCGCTTCGTGAAGAAGAAGGTGCGCGGCGTCCAGCTCGCTTCGGGCCGCACCGCGGCGTCCGTGCGCGCCGACGCGGAGGCGCTCCTCGCCGCGCTCCCGGGAATGCCCGACGTCGACCGCACCGACGAGGAGCGCTGGGCGGGCCGCGTGCTCCTGCTCCTCGATCGCCCCGCGACCGAGCGCGCGTGCGCCGCGCGGACGGAGACCGTCGAGCAGGCGCTCGAGGTCCTCGCGCTCGATTTCAAGCTGCGCCGCGAGGCGAACGACCCGGCGCTGAAGTCCTGGCGCATGCTCCACGAGCCGCGCGACATGGACTTCGAGCACGGCCTCGTCCACACCGTGCGGCCGATCCCGGGTCTGCCCGAGGCGATCGAGGGTCCGGCCGAGCACTTCCGCCGCCGCGACGGGTTCAAGCTCACCGACAACCGCGGCACGATCGTCGACGCGCTCGCGCACGTCGACCGCTGCGTGTTCTGTCACGATCGTCAGAAGGACTCGTGCTCGCGCGGTCTCGTCGACAAGAAGACGAACGCGGTCGCGAAGAACCCGCTCGGCATCGACCTCGCGGGCTGTCCGCTCGACGAGCGCATCAGCGAGATGCACCAGCTCTTCGCGGAGGGCGACCCGCTCGCCGCGCTCGCGATGGTCATGGTCGACAACGCGATGTGCCCCGGCACGGGCCACCGCATCTGCAACGACTGCATGAAGGCCTGCATCTACCAGAAGCAGGAGCCCGTCGACATCCCGCGCGTCGAGACGAACATCCTCACCGACGTGCTCGACCTCGATTTCGGCACCGAGGTCTACCTCTTCCTCACGCGCTGGAACCCGCTGCGCGTGAACCGCCCGTTCACGCTGCCCTACAACGGCATCAACGTCCTGGTGGTCGGCATGGGGCCCGCGGGCTACACGCTCGCGCACTATCTCTGTCAGGAGGGCTTCGGCGTCGTCGGCGTCGACGGCCTCAAGATCGAGCCGCTCCCGCGCGGTTGGACCGGCTTCCGCGATCCGTCCGGCAAGGAGGTTCCGCCCGTCCCGGTCGAGAGCTACGGCACGATCAAGCGCGCGCTCGACGAGCGCATGCTGCTCGGTTTCGGCGGGGTCTCCGAGTACGGCATCACCGTGCGCTGGGACAAGAACTTCCTCACGCTGCCCTACCTGTCGCTCCTGCGGCGCGAGAACTTCGAGCTCGCGGGCGGCGTGCGCTTCGGCGGCACGCTCGACCTCGACGAGGCATGGAAGCTCGGCTTCGACCACGTCGCGATCGCGACGGGCGCCGGCAAGCCGACCGTCGTCGACATGAAGAACAACCTCGCGCGCGGCGTGCGCAAGGCGAGCGACTTCCTCATGGCGCTGCAGCTCACGGGCGCGTTCAAGAAGGACTCGCTCGCGAACCTGCAGCTGCGCATGCCCGTCGTCGTCATCGGCGGCGGTCTCACCGGCGTCGACACCGCGACGGAAGCGCTCGCGTACTACCCGGTGCAGGTCGAGAAGATCGCCGGGCGCTACGACACGCTTTGCCAGGAGTTCGGCGACGAGAAGGTGCGCCGGTTCTTCAGCGACGAGGAGCGTGCGCACTTGGACGAGTTCGTCGCGCACGGCCGCGCCGTCGCGGCGGAGCGCGAGCGCGCGGCGCGCGCGGGCGAGGCGCCCGACCTCGCGAAGCTCGTGCGTTCGTGGGGCGGCGTGCGCCTCGTCTACCGCAAGCAGATGACCGACTCGCCCGCCTATCGCCTCAACCACGAGGAGATCGAGAAGGCGTTCGAGGAGGGGATCACCTTCGTCGAGAACATGTCGCCGCTCGAGGTGCTCCTCGACAAGCACGGCGCCGTGCGCGGCATCGTGTTCGAGCGCCAGAAGAAGAAGGACGACGGCACGTGGTACGCGAGCGGCGAGAAGGTCGAGATGCCCGCGGGCACCGTCCTCGTCGCGGCGGGGACGTCGCCGAACACGATGTACGAGCGCGAGCGGCCCGGCACGTTCTCGATCGACGTCAAGAAGGGCTTCTTCCACGTCCACGACCAGGGTCCGAGCGGTCTCGTGCCCGCGAGCAAGTCGCGCGGCAAGCACGGCACGGCGTTCCTCACGTCGTACGCCGACGGGAAGCACACGGTCACCGTCTACGGCGACAACCACCCGGCGTACGCCGGCAACGTCGTCAAGGCGATGTCGTCGGCGCGCGACGGCCACAAGCAGGTGCTCGCGACGTTCCGCGAGCGCCTCGCGAACGTCGCGTGCGATGCGCGCGCCGTCGCCGAACGCCGCGCGAGCTGGAAGAAGCTCGTGCAGAAGCTCGAGTTCGAGTGGAAGGCGCGCGTGCACCAGGTGAACCGGCTCACGCCGACCATCTCCGAGGTGATCGTGCACGCGCCCGCGGCGGCGCGCTCGTTCCAGCCGGGCCAGTTCTATCGCCTGCAGAACTTCGAGAGCTCCGCCGAGATCGTCGACGGCAGCCGCCTCGCGCTCGAGGGCATCGCGCTCACCGGCGCGTGGACCGATCCGGCGAAGGGCCTGCTCTCGATGATCGTGCTCGAGATGGGCGTGAGCTCGCGCCTCTGCGCTCTGCTCAAGCCCGGCGAGCCCGTGATCGTGATGGGTCCGACCGGCGCGCCGACGGAGATCCCGCACGGCGAGAAGGTCGTCCTCCTCGGTGGGGGGCTCGGCAACGCCGTGCTCTTCTCCATCGGGCGCGCCCTGCGGAAGAACGGCTGTCAGGTCGTCTACTTCGCCGCCTTCCGCCGCGGTGAGGACCTCTTCAAGCGCGAGGAGATCGAGTCGGCCGCCGACGTCGTCGTCTGGTCGACCGACAACGGCGCGGAAATCGTCCCCGATCCGCGCAGGCCCTACGACCGCCACTTCCGCGGCAACGTCGTGCAGGCGATGCTCGCGTACGCGAAGGGCGAGCTCTACGAGCGCAAGCTCGAGCTCTCCGATTGCTCGCGGATGATCGTCATCGGCAGCGACCGCATGATGAACGCGGTGCGCGAGGCGCGCTTCGCGGTGCTCCAGCCGCACCTCCAACCCGGGCACGTCGCGATCGGCTCCATCAACTCGCCGATGCAGTGCATGATGAAGGAGATCTGCGCGCAGTGCCTCTGCAAGCACAAGGACCCGACGAGCGGCGCCGAGATCGCGCCCGTGTTCTCGTGCTTCAACCAGGACCAGCCGCTCGATCGCGTCGACTTCGACAATCTGAACCAGCGACTGCGCGCGAACTCGGTGCTCGAGAAGCTGTCGAACCTGTGGCTCGACCACCTCGTGCACGCGGGCAACCTGCCCATCTGGGCGACGCTCTGACGGAGTCAGGCCGTTTTTTCAACCGATTCGGCGCCGCGTGCAGCCCACGCGCGGCGCCGAATCGGTTGAAAAAACGGCCTGACTCCGTATCAACCGACGGCCTGTTTCAGCTCGGCGAGGAGCAGGTCGGCGCTGAAGCGCGACGGCAGCTCCTTGTGGTAGCCGCGCACCCAACGCTTGCCGTCGACGAGGATGAATGGCACCGCCATTTTGCCGGTCTCGCGTTCGAGCTTCTCGGCCGCGCCGGGATCCTCGCTGATCAGGATCGTGCGCGTCTTCACGCCGTTCTGCTTCGCCCAGTGTTCGAAGCGCTTGCAGTCGGGGCAGGTGTGTTCGGAATAGACGGCGAGGTCGTGCCCCGCGAGAAAAGTGAGGTCGGTCATGTGAGGTTGTGACTCGGGGTTTCGAGCTCGCCACGTTGACGCGTCGCTCGCGCGCGAGCAAGGCGCGGGACCGTACGAACCCGCACACCGCACGGTACGTACATCGCCGCAGCGCGGGGAGTCCCGCCGCCGGCGTAGATTCCGACTAGCCCGAACGGCGCAGATCGAGCGAGCGGTGTTCCTCCCAGACCGCGGGCGTCGGGATTCCTCCTTCTCTCCTTTGTCAAGTAGCCCGCAACGCGCCGTTCGGGCCGTTCCTCTCCCCCTCCCGTGTTCCCACGAGCGTGCCATGGATCTCGCGCGGCCGAATCTGCCCCCCGGCTGTGATAGCCTGGGACCCGGCGAGTGGGATCCTGCGGAGCGAGAGTGCTCCTCGAGTCCGCGTAGCGAGCACCGCACTCCGCCGAGGACGCCGAGGACGCCGAGGATGAGGAATACGGACCCGCGCACCGATGCCGTACGCTCCGAGACGGGGGCGGGCGGACATGCGTCGGATGTCCGGCTCGAGAGCCAGTTGCGCAACTTCATCGACGGGATGGACAACTTGCTCTGGCTGACGGACGCCGAGCTCGTCGTCACCTGGGCCAACCAGGCCGCCGTCCGCTTCCTCGACCTGCCGATGGACGAGGTCGTCGGACGCAAGGTCACCGACTGGCTCCCCGAAGAGGAGCGCACGGCATCGCAGGCCTCCGCGAAGTCCGCGCGGCGCGCCGCGCAGGAGACGACGTTCTCCCGCGAGTGCCGGCTGACGAACGACCACGGGACGTCGATCCCGGTGCTCTGGAGTCTCCACCCGATCCAGGCGACGACCAAGTCCGGCTCCGCGCGGCAGTTGCAGGGGTTCGCCTGCTGCGCACGCGACCTGGCCGAGCGGCGCGGCGTCGAGCAGCGACTCGTCGAGAGCGAAGAGCGCCTGCGGACGATCCTCGACGCGATGCTCGATCCGATGGTGTCGATCGACGCGAAGGGCATCGTCGTCGCGGCCAACGCCGCGGTCGAGCGCGTGTTCGGCTACACGTCCGAGGAACTCGTGGGCTCGAACGTGAAGAAGCTCATGCCCGAGCCGCACCGTTCGATGCACGACGACTACATGGCGCGGTATCGAGCGACCGGGAAGACCTGGATCCTCGGCCGCACGCGCGATTTCGAGGTCGTGCGGAAGGACGGCTCGCTCGTCACCTGCGCGCTGTCCGTGTCGCGCGCCGATCCGCCGGGCGGCGACGGCCCGATTTTCAGCGGGACCTTCCGCGACGTGACGGAGAAGCGCCGCGCCGAGAAACAGCTGCGCGAGAGCGAACTCCGCTTCCACGCGCTCTTCGATCACTCGTTCGAATACCTCGGCCTGCTCACGCGCGAAGGGCGCGTGATCGAGGCGAACCAGACGGCGCTCGACGCGGCCGGCCTCGTGCGCGAGGACGTCGTCGGGAAGCCCTTCTGGGAAACGCGCTGGTGGACGCACTCGCCCGAGCTCCAGGTCCGACTGCGCGAAGCCGTGGCTGCGGCCGCGCGCGGCGAGTTCGTGCGGTTCGAGGCGACGCACCCGGCGCGCGAAGGCGGGATCGTCGAGATGGACTTCTCGATCAAGCCCGTGCGCGACTCGCAGGGCGAGATCGTCATGCTCCTCCCGGAAGGCCGCAACATCAGCGAGATCAAGCGCGCTCAGCGCAGCGAAACCGCGATGCTGCGCGCGCTCGCGACCGTGGGTGCGTCCGCGGCGCTGCTGGCGCACGAGATCAAGAACCCGATCACGGCCGTCAACCTCGCGTTGCGCGCCGTCGCCGACCAACTCGGCGAGGACCACAAGGAAGTCCTGGAGGACCTCGTCCTCCGCATGCAGCGGCTCGAGCAGATGATGCGACGCACGCTCTCGTTCGCGAAGCCGCTCGACCTGAAGCGGACCGCGGTCGACGGGCGGCGTTTCCTCGACGACTGCGTGCTCCACATGCGTTCGCAGATCGTCCGCGCCGGCGCCGACGTCCACGTCGATGCCGCGACGGGCTGCCCTCCGTTGTGGATCGATCCGCAGCTCTTCGAAGAGGTCGTGGCGAACCTCGTGACCAACGCCATCGAAGCTCACCCGGCTCGCGCGCGCATCGGGATCTCGCTCGCGCGCTCCGGAGACGGGGAAGTCCTCCTCTCCATCGAGGACGACGGCCCCGGTATCCCCGAGTCGATCCGTGCGACGCTCTTCAAACCCTTCGTCACCACGAAGAAGAAGGGCAACGGCTTCGGCCTCGCGATCAGCAAGAAGATCGTCGAGGAGCACGGAGGATCGATCCAGGTCGGGACCTCCGCTTCGGGCGGAGCTCGCTTCGAGATCCGCCTCCCCGTGAAACCATGACCACTCTCGAGACCATGGAAGCCCAAACCGCCATTCGCGTCTACCTGGTCGACGACCAGACCATGATCCGCGCCGGCTTCAAGAGCCTGCTCATGAAGGACCCGCGCTTCGAGGTCGTCGGCGAGAGCGGGGATCCGCGTCGCGCCATCGACGCGATCGAGGCCGTGAAGCCCGACGTCATCCTGCTCGACATCTCGATGCCGGGGCTCTCCGGCATCGATGCGATCCCGCAGATCCGCAAGTCGCACCCGAAGGCGCGCATCGTGATGCTCACGCACCACGAGGGCGACAGCTTCGTTGAGCAGGCGATGCGCGCCGGCGCGGACGGCTATCTGTCGAAGGACTCCGAACCCGCCGAGCTCACGCTCGCGATCGAGTCCGTCCACAAGGGAAACATGTTCCTCTCGCCGAAGGTCGCGGGCTGGCTGCTGTCGCGCGGTCGCAAGACCGACCAGGCGACGCCGGAGCCGAAGAGCCGGCTCGACGCGCTCACCCCGCGCGAGCGCGAGGTCTTCCAGCTCCTCGCCCTCGGCAAGAGCAACAAGGAGGTCGCCAAGGCCCTCGACATGAGCCTCGGCACCGCCAAGAAGCACCGCGAAAACCTGCAGCGAAAGCTCGATTGCCACTCGGCGGCGGAGCTCGCGCTCCTCGCGATCCGGGAAGGTTTGCTCAGCACGTGAGCGAGCGGCGCCTGCGCACTCCGTGCGCGGGCGTTGCCCCCCTCACCCGACGGCGCGGAGAGCCTGGAGCGGCGATGATCCAGGCATGGTCCGATCGAGTCCCAGTTCCCTGCTTCGAACGGTGCTCGACACGAAAGGGCCTCCGCGCCGCGTCTATTTGCTCGACGAATCCCGGATGGCGCGCGCGGCCCTGCGCCGCATGATCCAGGGCGCCGGCGGCTTCGACGTCGTCGGCGAGGGCGCGCGGCTCGAGTACGCGCTGCACGATGCGCCCGAGCTCGAGCCGGACCTGATCGTCCTCGATCCGTTCCACGGGATCGAACCGCACACGAATGCGAGCCAGGACGACGAAGGAGCGCCGGGCCTCGAACGGCTCGGCGCGCTGCTTCCGGGCAGTTGGCTCGTCGTGGCGACGTCGGACGAAGATCGGGCCTTGAACGAACTCCAGCTCGGCGATCCGCTGCGCGCGCTCGTCTCGAAGAGCGGCGACCCCCAGGAGGTCGTGCGCGCGCTCCGAGCCGCGAGCGATGGAGCCTGGTTCGTCTGCCCGCGATTCGCGGGCCGATTCCGCCGACCGTTCCCTTCCAAGTGAGGTGGGCCATGCTGGCCGTATCACCGTGCAAGTACCTGCAGATCCAGAGCGTCTTGGTCGCGCTCGATGCTCAGGGGACGAACGAGAACGCGCTCCGCGCCGGAGCGTGGCTCGCCGAGCGCGTCCACGGGCGGATGAGCGTGGTCCATGCCGTCGGCTCCGGTGCCGCGGAATGGACGTGGATGGACGATCCACGCGCCACGGCTCGGGCGGAGGGCCTCGTGCAGCGCGCGTGGCGCTCGACGGTGCGTCAAACGCAGTCCGTCCTCGGGAGCACGCTCCCCGGCGGCCTGCACGTCGAGGACGCCGTGCTCGTGCGCGCCGGCCGGCCGGCGGACGTGGTCCTGGCCGAGGCGCGCCGGCAGGACGCGGACGTCATCGTGCTCGGCTACACGGTGGACCGTCCGCGCCTCGATTTCGGCAGCACCGCGCGGCGAGTGATCGCTGGCGCGCGGCACGGCGTGTGGGTCCAGAAGCACGTCCCCGCGGCGATCGAACGCATCCTCGTGCCCGTCGACCTGTCCGAGGACAGCCTCCTCGCCCTCGGAACGGCCTGCGCGCTGGCGCGGACGATCGGCGCGCGCGTGGAGGCGCTGCATGCGTTCTCGAGCACCGGCTTCATCGTCTCGACGTGGCCGGACTACCCCGACATGGGGAGCTTCGTCGCGATCGACGAACTGCGGGACGGAGATCGCAAGCAGTTCGAGGAGGTCATGGCGACCTTCGACTGGCTGGGCGTCGAGCACACGACCCAGTTCGTGGACGGCGAGCCGACGCAGGTGATCCTCGACGCGGAGTCGCGCGCGGACCTCATCGTCCTCGGCACCCATGGACGGGGCCGCATCGCCTCGGCGCTGCTCGGAAGCGTCGCCTGGGGGGTGCTCCGCCGTGCGCGGCTGCCCGTGCTGGCGATCCGTCACCCGGAGCGCGAGTTCCTGGGAGACTGAGCCCGCCCCTCGATCGAAGCTCGATTCGAAGGCCCGCCCGGCTCGAGAGCACCGGGCGGGCTTCGATTCTCCTGGATCGAACGCGTTGGACTACGAGCCGACGCTGACTTGCGGCGCGCTCGGCGTGGGGAGCGCGGCGCGCGGCAACTCGAGCGACATCGGCAGCGGATACCGGCAGTCGGGGTGCTGATCCTGGTACTTCGCCATGTCCGCGAGAGTCGTCGACTCGAGCATGGCGAAGAACTTCTCCGACGTCTGACTCCACCAGTCGTGGAGCGGGCAGACCTCGTGGTCGTTGCAGTCCGACTGTCCGAGGATGCAGTGACGAGCCCGGTCGAGGCGCTCCTGCGTCTCCACGATGTGCTGCAGCTTGATCTCCTTCGGATCCCGCGCGAGGCGGAAGCCGCCGCTACGGCCGCGCTGGCTGTAGAGGATGCCGTGGGAGACGAGCGGCTGGAGGACCTTGCCCAGGAACGGGGCGGGGATCCCCAGGACCTCGGCCATGTCACGGGCCAGGTGGAACCGTTCGTCGTTGTGTTGCGCGAGCCACGTGAGGGCTCGGATGGCGTACTCGCTGGATCGTGAAAGCACGTTCGTCACCGGATGTAGGTGGGTCCATCGGTTTCCGCCTCGTGCGAGGCGTGCCGACGAGCGGGGCGTGCCGTGAAGGGTCGCTCGCGCGGTCGAGATCGGGCGAGGAGCGCGCATCCACCGCATCGCGGAGGACGAGCGAGGCCTCGCACCGAAATCGTCCGGCGAGCACACGGAGTGCGCGCACCGATCGTTCAGCGTGGCCGGCGATCGACGCCTCGGCGGTCGGGAGCGACGCGGAGGGCTCCGCGCTGCGGACGAGGTGGAGCGTCCGCTCGGACGCCGTCCGCTTCCGACCGATCCGCGTGCGGGTGGCGCGCGCGGCGACCGAGGACCACGCGAAGGAGCCGCGCGTGTGGAGCGCGGTTTCTTGCGGAGTTTCGGGTCGTGTGGTCGTGAGCATCGTGCGTCTCGTGCTCCTCGGCCGCGCGGCAGGCGCGACGTCGGACGAAGGGATGATCGGAATTCGCGACGCTCAGTTCTGGTGACGTACCCGTTATTTCCGTCGTCGGACGTCTCGTGATCGTGCGACGGCGTGGGCAACGCCGCGCTCGACGGTTCCCGCGTAGAACTCACGACTCGTGCGCGCGAGGTACGTCATGCTCGAATTCCGGCGTGATTCCGGGCTGAATTCGACACGCATCGCGTCGGCGCCGCGTGCTCGGTCATCACGCTGTCCGTACTCGTGCGGATGCGCCCAAGGTTGGGAATGCACGCGCGCGCACCGGCGTGGTTCCCGTGCAAACAACAGGAGACTTGCAGCTCCGAATGCTCTCGAGGCGCGCGTCGTGTCCGCGCCGAGCGGTCACGGCGCGTGGCGATGACGCCAGCGGTCGTAGGCGATCGCGCCGAGCAGGATCGATCCGCGCGCGACGTACTGCCAGAACGAGTCCACGTTGAGCAGGCTCATCGCGTTCTGGACGAGGCCGAGGATGAGCACGCCGGCGACGACGGCGAGCATCGACCCCTTCCCGCCGTTCAGCGACACTCCGCCGAGCACGCACGCGCTGATCACCTCGAGCTCGAGCCCTTGAGAGCTCGTCGGCTGACCGCTCGTCATGCGCGACGCGAGCACGAGCCCTGCCAGCGCGGCGACGAGTCCCTGGAGCGCGAAGATCGCGAGCTGCACGCGCTCCACGGGCAAGCCCGCGAGCCGAGCGGCCTCCGGGTTGCCGCCGATCGCGAGCGTCGCGCGGCCGAACGTCGTGCGCGCGAGCAGGAAGCCGAACGCGAGCATCGCGCACGCGGCGATCCACACGGGCAATGGGAAGTCGAGGCCCGGCACGCCGGCGAGCGGGCGCGCGTTCCCGAGCGCGAAGAAGCGCTCGTCGCCGATTCCGATCGCCTTGCCGTCGTTCGCGATGTAGCCCGCTCCACGCACGATCTGCATCGTCGCGAGCGTCGTGATCAACGGGTTCATGCGTCCGTACGCGACCGCGGCTCCGTTGACGACGCCGACGGCGAGCCCGCACGCGAGCGCCGCGAGCACGCCGAGTCCGAGGCTCTGCGTGTCGCGCAGGACGACCGCGCACACGACGCCGGAGCACGCGACTGTCGAACCGACCGAGAGGTCGAAGTTCCCAGCCGCGAGGCAGTAGAGCATCGTGCAGGCGACGAGCCCGATCGTGCTCACCGAGAGCAGGAGCCCTTCGAGGTTCGCGTGCGTGAGGAAGTTCGGCACGAACACCGAGCACGCGACGAACAGCGCGACGAACACGAGCCCCATCCCAGCGCGCTCGAGGAGGCGCGGAACTCTGCCGCGAGCGCTCATCGCCCACCTCCCGAGCGAATCCGCGGTCTCGATCCGCCCGGTGCGGTCATCGAACGAGCTCCTCGCTCGCGCGGGGCAGCGCGAGCTCGAGCGCTCGCTCCGGCGTCGCCTCCGCGCGCGTGAGTTCGCCGGCGAGGCGTCCCTGCCGCAGCACGAGCACGCGGTCCGACACGCCGAGCACCTCGGGCAGGTCGCTCGAGACGAGCAGCACTCCCGCGCCGCGCCGCGCGAGGTCGTAGAGGATCCCGTAGAGCTCGCTGCGCGCGCCGACGTCGACGCCGCGCGTGGGCTCGTCGAGCAGGAGCACGCGCGGCTCGCGCTCCAGCCAGCGCCCGAAGACCGCCTTCTGCTGGTTGCCGCCCGAGAGCCGCTCGATCGGTTGCTCCGGCGAAGCGGTCTTGATCGCAAGGCGCGCGATCTGCTCGCGCGCGTGCTCGCGTTCCCACCGAGCGTCGAGCACGAGCCCGGCGCGGGCGTGCCGCGCTCGCGCGCCGACGTTCAGGTTCTCGAGGACGGAGAGCCCCGGGAAGATCCCTTCCTTGCGGCGATCCTCGGGGCACAGCGCGATCCCGGCGGCGATCGCGTCCCGCGGCGAGCGGGCGGTGAGCTCGCTGCCGGCGACGCGCACACGACCGCCCGTCTTCTTCGCCGCGCCGAAGAGCAGGCGCAGGAGCTCCGTCCGGCCCGCGCCGACGAGCCCGAACACGCCGACGATCTCGCCCCGCGCGACGGTGAGCGACACGGGCGCCGCGAGGCCGGGACCGACGAGCTGGTCGACGTCGAGCACCACCTCGCCGCGCGGGCGCGCCGTCCAACCGTACACGTCCGTGATCTCCCGGCCGACCATCGTGCGCACGAGCTCGTCGCGTCCGACGCCGTCGAGCCGCTCGTACGAGCGCACGTGACGGCCGTCGCGCAGCACGCTCGCCGCGTCGCAGAGCGCGAACACCTCGTCGAGCCGGTGCGTGACGTAGAGCACGGCGCAGCCGTCGTCGCGGAGCGCGCGGATGACGGCGAACAGCCGCTCGGTCTCGCGCGCGGACAAGCTCGACGTCGGCTCGTCGAACGCGAGCACGCGCGCGCCGCGCGAGAGCGCTTTCGCGATCTCGACCATCTGGCGCTCGCCGAGGGAGAGCTCCGCGAGGCGGCGGTCGGGCGCGAGCTCGGGCGCGACGCGCGCGAGCAGTGCACGCGCGCGTTCGCGCAGCGCGGAGCGGTCGACGACGCCGAAGCGCGCGGGCAGGTGTCCCAGGAAGAGGTTCTCGGCCACCGTCATCTCGGGGACGAGGTGCAGCTCCTGGTAGATGACGGCGATCCCCGCTGCGAAGGCCTGCGCCGGCGTCGCGAATGCGCGCGGACGTCCCGCGAGCTCGAGCGTGCCGTTCGTCGGCGCGTGCGCACCGCTCAGCACCTTGAGCAACGTCGACTTGCCCGCTCCGTTCTCGCCGAGGAGCGCGTGCACGCTCCCCGCGCGCACGTCGAACGAGACGTCGTCCAGCGCGCGAACGGCGCCGAAGGTCTTCGAAACGCCGCGGAAACGGAGAGCCGAATCGGTGGGGGGCACGCGGGGGGAGCGCACGGAGCGCGCCGCGTACTCTACCGACGAGCGCGCCTCGGCGTCAGCGCGTGACGCCCTGCTCCTTCAGGACCTGCTCGAAGTTGGCGCGCGTGATCAGGATCCCCGTCGTGCGCGTGTCGAGCGGCGGCTCGACGCCGTCCTTGCACCACGCGTGGAGCATCGAGATCGTCTTCTGTCCGTGCTCGCGCGCCGAGAGGAGCATCGAGCCGTAGAAGCCGGTCGGCTTCGTCTTGCGCAGCTCCTCGATGCAGTCCGTTCCGTTGATCCCGATCGCGACGACGTGGTCGGCGTCGAAGCCGCGGCCTTCGAGCGCGCGCACGGCGCCGAGCACGCTGTTGTCGTTCATCCCGCACACGAGCCAGTGCTTCACGTCGCCGTGCTGGACGAGCAGCGCGTTCGTCGCGTCGAGCGCGGCGGGGATCTCGGGCGCTTTCTCGGGCGCGGTGAACACGCGCGCGTCCGGGATGCCTGCCGTGCGGAGCGTCGCCCGCGCTCCGTCGGTGCGTTCGCGCGCCGTGTCGAGCTCGTCGTACGTGACGACGCAGACGCCGAGCTCGTCCTTCTTCCATCCGCGACGTTCGGCCTCGGCGGCGAGCGCGCGCCCGACCTCCTCGCCGATCGCGCGCGCGGAAATCCCGAGGTAGTGCACGTCCGCCATCGGCCGGCCGTCCGCGCCGAGGAGGCGGTCGTCGACGGCGATCAGCTTCAGCGCGTGTCCGCGCGCCTTCGCGGCGATCGCCGGTCCGAGGCGCACGTCCGGCGTGCAGATCACGAAGCCCGCGGCGCCCTGCGCGGCGAGGTTGTCGATCGCGGCGAGCGTCTTCTCGCCGTCGGGCACGCCGAGCTTGACGAGTTCGAAGCCGAGCTCCGCCTGCGCCTTCTCCGCGAACGACCACTCGAGCTGAAACCACGGCTCCTCGGGCTGTTTCACGAGGAAACCGAGCTTCATCGGCGCGGCGCCGCTCGCTCCGCCGCCGCCGCACGCGAACGAGACCAGCGAAACGAAGGCGAGGGCGGCGAAGCGGAGTGCGTTCATCGTTGAGGCGTCGGCCGCGCTTCGGCGCCGCGATCGGGCTTCGACGGCGACGGAGCCGGTCGGACCTCGATCACGCGGCCCGAGTGGGGCGCGAGGGGCGGCGTAGTGTAGCGCCCGCGCGCCGGGCCGAGATCCTTCGCGGTCCACGCGTCGGAGAGCTGCACCGACTTGTCGAAGTTGAGCGGGATCGAGAGCGGCGTGTCGCCCCAGTTCAACAGCGCGTGGAGTTCGACGCCTTCCCAGGTCACCCGCACGTGCTCCATCCGATCGTCCCACGTGCGCTGCGCGTTCGCGGGCACGGAGGCGAGGCGCTGGAGCATCGCGAGCTGCAGCGCGGGGAGCGTGCGCAGGTCGTCGCCGGAGAGCACGAGCCCGCCGTTCGCGAGCAGCGCCGCGGCGTGGAAGCCGCGCTCGTCCTCGGTGGGACCGGCGCCGAGGAGCGCGCAGTCCGGGTCGTTCCACCAGAGCTTCCCGTTCATCCAACGGCGCAGCAGGTTCTCGCGCGCGGTGCTCGCGAACGACGCGAAGGAGCGCGAGACGTCCATCGAGGTCCGCGCGCCGTCGAGCAGTCCGAGCGACGGCCACATCGGATGGTTGCACCCGAGCAGGAAGGCGTCGCCCGCGCCGCGCCGAATCGCTTCCAGGCCGCGCCGATACGCTTCGACGCGCGTCGCGCTGGAGTCGTGGAACCGCGCCCCGCGCAAGGCACCCCAGTAGAGCGCGTCGAGCTTGAAGTACGAAGCGCCCCAGTCCTCGCGCAGCGTTCGGAACAGCGTTTCCAGGTGTTTCTGCACCTCCGGATGCGTGCCGTCGAGCGCGTACCAGGGCCCGAGCCGCCATCCGCCGAAGCCGACGGCGTCCGAGCGCAGCGGCTTCCCGTCGTCACCCTTCACGAACCAATCGGGGTGCTCGCGGAAGAGCTTCGACTCCGGCGATGCGACGAACGGCGCGAGCCAGAGCGCGGGCTCGAGCCCCGTGCGCTTCACGTCCGCGAGCACGGTCTTCACGTCGCCGCCGAACGCGGGCCCGGCCTCGAGCCAGTCGCCCATCCACGGCTGGTAGCCGTCGTCGATCTGCACGTAGCGCAGCGCGGGCACGCTCTTCTGGATCTTCGCCGCGTTCTCGACGACGTCGCGCGCCGTGACCTTCGGACCGAAGGGCTCCCACGAGCACCACCCCGTCGGCGGCGGGCCGCACTCGCGGCGCGGATGGTGCGACGAGATCGCCTTCGCGAGGTCCGCGTAGAGCGCGTCGCGCTCGACGCCCGCGTCGAACCAGAGTTCCTCGAGCGTCCAGCTCGTGCCCGGCTCGATCGCGCGATCCTCCGCGTCGACGACGGCGCGCAGGCGAGTCGGCGCGAGGTCGAACCGGCCGACGAAGCGCTCGCACGACGCGAAGCCGAACAGGAGCTCGCGCCCGCTCGGCGGCGCGAGGAAGAGCGCGCCGTACACGCTGCGGAACCCGTCCGGCTCCGGCAGGCGGTAGTGACCGCGATCGGTGTACTCCTCGAGGTCCGTGAGCGCTCCGAGCGTGCCGCTCGTCTGCGAGAGCATCTGGAAGCCCTCGCCGTGCACACGCGTGTCGGCCGGGAGCGCGTGGTCGAGCTCGAAGAGCACGATCTCGCGCACCTTGACCGCTTCGTCGCCGGCGTTGTTCACGCGGAACGTCGCGTGCGCGCCCTGCCACTGGCGCACGAGGTGGACCTTCTTCGTCGCGGGCGAAGCGGGGTCCGTGAAGACGATGCGGCTCGCGCTCGTCTTGAGCGAGGTCAGGAGCGCCCCGGCGGGATCGGCGGGGGGCGGGGACTGGAGGAACGCGGCGAAGAGGAGCGGGAGCATGCGGGACCTCGGAGGCCGGCGAACGCGACAGCGGGAGATGGGCCCCGGTCCGCGCGAGCGGCGTGCCGCTCGACGACCGAACGGCGGCGGGCTTCCGGGGAACTCGGGAACGGTGCGCGGAGCCTCGTGCGCGCGCCGATGGGGGAGCGCGGGTTCAGAGGCCGGGGAACGGGTCCTTCGACGCGTAGAGGGCCCACTGGCGGATGCGGCCGTTGGCGCTGTTCTGGCGTGGAATGCAGCGGAGCCCGGTGAGGATCTCCTCCTGGCCGAGGTCGATCACGATCGAGTGCGGATGCGCCGGCTTCGCGTTCGACCACTGCGTGTGCCAAAACGTCTGCGGATCGCCGTCGACGACGTTCGTCGCGGAGCCGTTCTCCGAATCGACCTCCTCGCTGTCCGCCCAGAGCACGCTCCAATTCGTGCGCGGGAGCTCGACTCCGCCGGCACCGACGAGGAAGAGCTCGGCGAGCGTCGTGAACGGATCGTCGCGCTGCGAGTTCTTCGCGACGAGCGCGATGTAGCGCGCCTTCACCGCGGGGAACACCGCCTTCTGATCCTTCGCACCGTCGGCGAACGTGTCCTGCGCGACCGGCGTGCGTTCCGCGAGCGCGAGCTCTTGGCCCGGCTTGCGCAGCTTCTTCGCGGCGCCGGTGTCCTCCGTGGGCTGGTCGAGGATCGGGTAGTCGAGCCCCGCGAGCGCGAGCGTCGTCGTCGCGCCGTCGACGTCGAGGACGAGCACGCTGTTCGCGCCCTTCTTCAGCCAGCATCCGGGCACGTAGAGCGTCTGCTGCGGACCGATCTTCCAGTAGCGGCCGAGGGCGTGGCCGTTGATCCACACCGCGCCATGGCTCCACCCGCGCACGTCGAGGAACGTGTCGCCGACGCGCTCGAGCGCGAACGAGCCGCGGTACACGGCCGGCGCGCCGATCGGCGCGTCCGCGCGCGTGAACGCGAGCCGCGCGAGGTACTCGGCGTCGAAGGGGTGGGCGACCTGCTCCCAACCGGAGAGCTCGCGCGTGCCGCGCTCGTCGACGAGCTCGACCTTCTCGGTGATGCCCTTTCGATCGTGCAGGTGCGGGCCGTAGTTCACGCGGCCCATCGCCTCGACGAAGACCTCGAGCACCGAGTCGTTCGGACGTGCCCCGAGCTTGATCGAGTTCCTGCCCGTGCGCCGATCGAGCGCGTCGACGAGCTTCCCGTCGACGCGGATCCACGCGAGGTCGTGCGGCTCGACGATGCGCAGCGATCCGGGGCCGCCCGCGGGCAGCGTCGCGCGGTAGAGCACGCAGCCGTGCGGAACGTCGAGCTCCTCGAACGTGCGCGGCGCGGCCGACTTCACGACGGGAACTGCCAGCGGGAGCAGCGCGGAGGCCTCGGTCAGACGGAACGAGGGGATCGCGACGATCGGGTTCGGCGCGGGCACCGCGGGCAGCGTCTCGCCCGGGTTCAAGTGCTTCTCGAACAGCGCGCGGAGCGCGTGGAACTTCGGCGTGGCGCGCCCGGCCTCGTCGATCGGCGCGTCGTAGTCGTAGCTCGTCGACTGCGGCGAGAACGGCGGCGAGTTCGCGCCCGCGGTGAAGCCGAAGCTCGTCCCGCCGTGCGCCATGTAGATCGAGAACGACTGGCGGTTCTCCAGCATCGAGCCGAGGTCCGCGAGGATCCCGTCGAGTTGGCCGACGTGGTGCGCCTTGCCCCACGAGTCGAACCAGCCGGGGTAGTACTCGCCGCACAGGAGCGGCCCGTTCGGCCGGACCTTGCGCAGCGCTTCGAACGAGCCCTTCGGGTCGCCGCCGAAGTTGACGACGGAGAACACGTCGTCGCGCACGTCGTTCGGGAGTTGCGACGGCCCGTCGCACGTGAACAGCGGCACGTCGAAGCCCGCGGCGACGAGCGCGTCGCGTACGGCGCCGATGTACTCCTTGTCCTTCCCGTAGCTCCCGTACTCGTTCTCGACCTGCACCATCAGGATCGGACCGCCGTGCGTGACTTGCAGCGGCGCGAGCTCCTTCCCGACGCGCGCGAGATAGCGCTTCACGGGCTCCATGTAGCGCGGGTCGCGCGTGCGGAGTTGGATCCCGTCTTCCTTCAGGAGCCACCACGGGAAGCCGCCGAACTCCCACTCCGCGCAGGCGTACGGGCCGGGACGGAGGATCACGAAGAGCCCCTCTTCCTGCGCGATCCTGCAGTACTCCGCGACGTCGGCCGCTCCGCGGAAGACGAACTCGCCGGGGCGCGGCTCGTGCTGGTTCCAGAAGAGGTACGCGCAGACCGTGTTGCAGCCCATCGCGCGCACCATGCGCAGCCGATGGCGCCAGAACTCGGGCGGGATGCGCGCGGCGTGCATCTCGCCGGAGCGGATGACGAACGGCTTTCCATCGAGGAGGAAGTCGCTCGCGCCGATCGCGAACGTGTGGCGCTCGGGCGGGGGGGCCGGCGCCTGCTTCGGGGATCCGCACGCGCCGAGGAGCGCGAGCGCGAGGACGATCGTGGAGCGGAGCCGGTTCATGCGAGGCCAGTCTAGGGAGCGACGCCCGGGGATGCTCCGACCGTCTTCCGAGGCCCTGCTCGAGCGCTGCGCCGTCGGATGCGGAGCGGTGCTCACCTCGACGTACGTTTCCAAAGCCCCGGATGGTCGTAGAAGGGACCAGGAGGTGCGTCATGCCTGCTCACGCTGCACCGATCGAGCGCTTCATGTCGACCGTGCTCGTCGTCATCGCCCCCGAACAGCCGTTGATGGAAGCGGCGCGACTCATGCGCCTGCATTCGATTCGGCACCTGCCCGTCGTCCGCAAGGGACGCCTGGTCGGGATCCTCAGCCAACGCGACGTGCACCTGCTCGAGACGCTCCAGGACGTCGACCCGGCGCGCGTCCTCGTCGAGGAAGCGATGGTCCACGAACTCTACTCGGTCGAGCCCGACGAGCCCGTCGACCGCGTCGCGACCGAGATGGCGAACCGCCGGATCGGGACCGCGGTCGTTTCCCACGGGGACAAGCTCCTCGGGCTCTTCACGACCACCGACGCGCTGCGCGCGCTCGCGGCGTTCGCCGTCGACGCGGACGTGCCGGGCGAGGCGGTCCCCGTCGACGGAAGGGACTGAGCACGACATGACGATCCATGTCCACGAGCGCGAGCACTCGAGCGCGCATCTTCGGCTGACCGACGTGCTCCAGGCGGAGCACAGACGCATCGAGCGCGGGCTCGTGTGCCTCACGCGCCTCGCCGAGCACCTGCGGACGACCGCCGACGTCCACCCGGACGCGGTGGGCGCGTTGCTCGACTTCCTGCGCGAGTACGCCGACCACGAACACCATCGACGCGAGGAGCGTGAGCTCTTTCCGTGGATGCAGCGACACGGACTACCCGTGGACACCGGTCCGATCGCGGTGATGCTCGCCGAGCACGACCTCGGGCGCGATCACCTCCGCCACCTCCTCGCGAGCGCGCGTCACCTGCAGCTCGATGCGAACGTGCGCAGCGAGTTCATCGCGCGCGCGGAGGCCTACTGCACCCTCCTCGGCGCGCACATCGACAAGGAAGACCACGTGCTCTACCCGATGGCCGACCGTCTGGGCGCGAGCACGCGCGAGCTCTACCGCGCCCCGACCGCCGAGGAAACCCAGGCCGACGCGCACTGGGAAGACGTGATCGAACACCTCGAGAACGAAGCCCGCCACTGGCCCAAGCCGACGCCCGCCCCGCACGCCTGACTTCCCCTTCGGGCCCGCAGCTCCCTCCTCCCAGTCGAACTCCGCGCTCGATCGAGCTGGTTCCTCCGGCCTGATCGAGCCCGGAGGCTCGGATGCGAAGCACCCACCTGTGCGCCTCGGCGCGCAGTCTCCGCGCCTCTTCGGCCGCCGTGCGCGCTCCCGACCGTCCCCCTTGCACGCGCCCACCCTCTCCCCGATCCTCCCCGCGTGCCCGCGATCACCCGCCGCTACCTCAAGACCTCCATCGTCTTCCTCGTCTTCGGCATGCTCGTCGGCCTCCACATCGGCGCCGCCGAGTACGCGGGCTGGGGCACGCTCCGCCAGCCCTACATCGTCGCGCACACACACCTCCTCCTGATCGGCTTCCTGCTGATGCTGATCATGGGCGTCGCGCAGTGGATGTTCCCCAAGCCCGCCGAGTCCGACACGCGCCACAAACCCGAGCGCGCCGTGCTCGCGTGGTGGCTGTTGACGATCGGCGTGAGCGCGCGCGCGACGGGCGAGTTCGTCTCCGCCTACGTGAGTTCGCGCACGCTCGGCATCGCGATCTTCGCCGCGGCGTGCCTCGAGGTCCTCGCCGTGATCGTCTTCTTCGTCAACCTCTGGCCGCGCATCCGCAGTCCGCGCGAAGAGCTCCTGCGCCGCGGGCCCGGCGCCTGACGCGCGCGCTCAACTCGCCGCGTCGCCCGCGCCGAGCGCCTTCGCAGCACCGCCGCCCTCGAGCGGGAGTCGCGCGCGCGGCCCGGTGAACTCGACCTCGAGTCCGCCCGCGGGCGACTCCTTCATCGCCATCGCGAACCCGTGGCGCCGCGCGACGTCGTGCGCGATCGAGAGCCCGAGCCCGAGTCCGTCCGGCGCACGGGTGCGCGCGTCGTCCGTGCGGAACGAGCGTTCGACGACCTTCTCGCGGAGCTCGCTCGGGATGCCGGGCCCGTCGTCGAGGACGCGCAGCGCGAACTCGTCGTGCGCCGCGCCGCGTTCCTCGAGGAGGACGGCGACGTGCCCGCCCTCGCGGTTGTAGCGCACCGCGTTGTGGATCACGTTCGAGAGCATCTGCTCGACGAACGTGATGTCCCCGACGACGTGGATCACGTCCTCGGGCACCGCGAACTCCACCTGCACGTTCTTCTGCTTCGCGATCGGACGCTGCCGCGAGACCGCGCGTTCGACGAGCGCGTTGAGGTCGACGGGGTGGCGCGCCATCAGCGGTTCGCCGCCTTCGAGCTTGGCCGCGATGGAGAGGTTCTGGAGCAGCGACGACAGGTAGTGCGATTCCTCGAGCGCGTCGCGCACGAGCTCCCTGTCGGGCAGTTGTCCGGCTTCGACGCGCCGGCGCAGGTTCGTCAGGTGACCCTGGAGCACCGTCAGCGGGAGCATGACGTCGTGCGACGTGTTCTCGACGAACGTGCGCAGCGTGCGCTCGCGCGTCGCGATCGCCTCGAGGTTCGCGCGCACCTCGCTCCCCGCCGAGTTGAACGCCTGCGCGAGCTCGCTGATCTCGTCGCGGCCGCGCGCCTCGACCTGCGTCGTGTATCCACCCGCCGCGGAGTCGCGCACCTGTGCCGTCAGCACGCGGACGCGCTCGACGATCGGCCCCGCGGCGAAGAGCACCGCGCCGAGCAGCACCCCGCAGAGCGCGAGCGAGCTCCAGAGGAGGTCGATCACCGCGCTCCGCGGGCCCGTGTCGGGGCGCTGCGCGAGCATGATCGCGCACGGACCTTCTTCCCACGGCATGCGCACGGCGAACTCGAACCCCTCGACCGGTTCGCCGCGCAGCTCCGTCCGCCACGGCCCGCTCGCGAGGTCCTCGCCTGCTTCGAGCGCGGCCTTGAGTGCGGCCGGGAACGCGGGCGCGCGCGGGTTCTTCGACACGAATTGCGCGTCGTACGCCCAGAGATCGACGCGCGGCAGTCCGGCGGCGAGCCCGCGCCGCTCGAAGCCGCGTGCACCGCGACCGCCTTCGCCGAACTCCTCGCCCGGCGGCGGCCCGCGGCGCTCGCGATTGCCCAGCCGGTCGGGCGGAGGACCGCCGCGACCTTCGGGACCGCGGTCACCGGTGCGAGTTCCCTGTGCGGGATCCGGTCCCTGTCCCGGTTCGAGCGGCGCGCGCGGCGTCGCGCTCTCGCGCTGCGGATTCGACGTGTCGCGCGGCTGGGTGCCGGCGTTGTCCGTCGGTCGCTCGGCGTTGCGGCGCTCGCCGTTCGCCGCGCGCGATCGCGGGGGGCCGCCTTCGCCCTCACCCGGACCGCCGATCCAGCGCTCCCAAGGTTCGCGCCGCTCGTCGCGATCGCGGCCAAGTCCGGCGCGGCGCCACGGCGGCTCGGGGAAGGTCTCGGGATACGCCTCGCACATCTCCCGGCCGCCGTTTTCCATGCGGCCGAGCACGAGGTCGCGCATCGCCTGCTCGATCGTGTGACGCTCGAAGCGCGCGCGCGCCCAGGTGATGCCGGCGACGACGGGCAGCGCCGTCACGAGCACGATCACCGCGAGTCGCGCGCGCAGTCTCACGACGCGGCCGGCACTTCGAGCCGATACCCGACACCCCAGACGGTCGAGATCCAATCGCCGCACGTGCCGAGCTTCTTGCGCAGGCGCGAGACGTGCACGTCGAGCGTGCGTTCCGTGCCCTCGCGCTCGGGGTCGAGCACGTGCTCGCACAGCCATGCGCGCGCGATCGCGGCACCGGGCCGGCGCGCGAGCGCGACGAGCAGGTCGAACTCGACGCGCGTGAGCTCGACGGGCTCGTTCTTCACGCTGACGCGGCGCGCGTCGACCTCGATGCGCAGGTCGCCCGCTTCGATCGAACCGCCGCGCTGCATCACCGGGCGCCGCAGCCGCGCGTTGACGCGCGCGACGAGCTCCTCGGGCCAGAAGGGTTTGATCAGGTAATCGTCCGCGCCCAGGTCGAGCGCGCGCACCTTGACCGTCGCGTCGGTCTTCGCGGACAGGATCAGCACGGGCACGTCCGACTGGCTGCGGATCTTCTTGAGCACGTCCAACCCGAACGCTCCCGGGAGCATGAGGTCGAGGACGATCAGCGCGAGCCCGCGGTAGTTGTAGTTGAGCGCGGCCTCGCCGTTCTGGAGCCAGTACGTCTCGAAGCCGGACTCGTCGAGGTGGTCGACGATCTGCTTCCCGAGCTTGGGGTCATCTTCGACGAGCAGGATGCGTTGCTTCATGGAGGAGGAGCTGGAACGGGGGATTCCGCGGACTTCGTACAACCCCGGCCGACCCCGAAGGTTGCTCGTCCGGCCTTGCGTGTGACTGAAGGTCTGCGTCCTCGGTGAGCGACGCGTCCGAACCGGGCAGGCGAGGGTTCGAGTCTACGCCCTGAACCGTACCGCACGCGACCTGCCCGCTGCGCGGCACGTGGTTCCACCGGCCGGTGCGTTCCCGAAGAAAAGTCCACTTCGGCGCTGCGGCTTCAGGACGTCTCCATGCGCGTGCGGGAGTCTGAGTGACCGCCGCCCAACGGAGCACGCCATGATCTCGCGAAGCCTTCTCCTTCTCCTCGTCCTCGGTGCCGCTTCGTGCGCCTCGCATGGGCGCGGGCCGGAACTCCGCGACGGTCGCTGCCCGGTCGAGCGCACCTCGGCGGTCTGCGCGGAGGCCGGGCCGAGCGAGTTCCGATGCGACGGCCGCCGTCCCGGGCCCGATCACGAAGGAACGCCTCGCGTGCGGGCGCCGCGCGAGCTTCGCGACGGCGCGCCCGGAGCCCGCCCGCGTGCAGGGTTTCGAGGGGAACCCGGTCCTCGCGGCGGATTCGACCGTCGCGGTCCTCGGCCCTTCGAGCCGCGCGGTGGTTTCGACGGGCCGTTCCGTCGCGGACCGCGTCCGCTCGCGGAGCGAGACGAGGCACCGATCGGCCGCGGCCTCGAGCGCTTCGGACCGCGACCCGAAGGCGGGGCTCCGCAGCTCGAGCGCCGTCCGCGTGCCGAACGCCTCGAGCGCGGTCCGCGTGGTCCGCGCGCCCAGCGCGGCCCGGGCGACTCGGGTCCGCGCGCCCAGAGCGCGCCCGGCACACCGGATTCGCGCGCTCGTCGCGATCGTCGAGAGCTGCGTGGTCCGCGCGAACAACGGCTGCCGGACGACGGGCGTGGTCCGCGCGAGCAGCGGATGCCGGACGAAGCGCGTGGTCCGCGTGCGCACCGGATGCCGGACGACGCGCGTGGTCCGCGCCGCGCGCGGCTCGACTCGGACGCTCGGCCGCGCGAAGACGTCGAGGTGCCGCGCCGCTTCCGAAGCGGGCCCTACGTGCGTGAAGAACGCGCGACGCGCGACGTTCGTCGCGACGTCGGTGCGCGGCTCGGCCGCGCCCCGCGCGACGAATCGCAGCCCCGCGACGAGTCCGCGCCCGCTCCCGACGCCGCGCGACCGAACCTGCTCCTCCCGCGCCTGCGTGCTCGCCTCGAGCGCACGCTCCGCCAACCCGCGCCGCGCCCTGCTCCCCAATCCACGGATCCCAACGCTCTCGAGCCGCGTCGAACCGACGACGGCGATGCGCGCTGAGCTCCGCCTCTCCAAGTTCCCCCAGCGTTGTCTTCGTCACACACAGAACCGGACGCATCGCGTCCTGCATCCATGCAACGCACCCACTTCGCCCTCCGTCCCACCTTCACGTCCCTCCTCTTGATGGCCGCTTCCCTCGGCGGCACCGCGATCGCTCAGGGTCCGCCGCCGCCGCCGCCGCCGCTCGGTCCGCCGCCGCCGCCGCCGCCCGGCAACCTGACGACGCCGGACAAAGTGCTGCTCGGGAAGGCGCTCGTCTGGGACGAGCAGCTCTCCTCGACGAAGACGACGGCCTGCGCCACGTGCCACATCCCCGAGGCCGGCGGCAGCGATCCACGCGCGGGCCAGCCCGGCGTCGTGAACCCCGGCCCGAACGGGATCTTCGGCGACGCCGACGACGTCGGCGGCTCCTTGGGGATCACGAAGAGCCTCGCGACCGGTCTCTACGACGCCGATGCGATCTTCGGGCTGCACAAGCAGGTGACGGCTCGCAACGCGCCCTCGATCGTCAACGCGGCCTACAACCCGGTGCAGTTCTGGGATGGGCGCGCGACCGGCACGTTCACGGACCCCGTGACGAACACGGTCGTCTTCCCGAACGGTGCTTCGCTCGAATCGCAGGCGCTCGGCCCGGTCGTCTCGGGCGTGGAAATGGCGCACACCGGGCGCACGATCCCCGAGCTCGTCGCGCGCGTCGCCGCGTCGCGTCCGCTCGCGCTCTCCCCGCAGCTCACTCCGGACCTCGTGCCGTTCGTGGCGAACCGCACGTACGCGGACCTCTTCAACCTCGCGTTCGGCACGCCCGACATCACCGGCGTCCGCATCGGTGAAGCGATCGCGGCCTACGAGCGCACGCTCTTCTCGAACCAAGCGCCGATCGACGCGTTCCTCGGGGGCGACCCCGCGGCACTGACTCCGCTCGAGACGCAGGGCTTCCAGCTCTTCGGCGCGCCCGCGAACGGTTGCGCCGTGTGCCACGCGGGCTCGCTCTTCACGAACCACTCGTTCCAGTACATCGGCGTGCGTCCGCAGGCCGAGGACGTCGGGCGCATGGGCGTGACGGGCAACCTCGCCGACCAGGGCAAGATGAAGGTGCCGAGCCTGCGCAACGTCGAGCTCCGTCAGCGCAAGTTCCACAACGGCCGCTTCTCGACCCTCGCCGAGGTCGTCGCGTTCTACAACCGCGGCGGCGACTTCAACGGTCCGAACAAGAACCCGCTCGTCCATCCGCTCGGTCTCTCGCCGCAGCAGCAGAACGCGCTCGTCGCGTTCCTCGGTCGTCCGCTGACCGACCCGCGCGTCGCGGCAGCGACGGCTCCGTTCGACCATCCCGCGCTCTACGCGTCGTCGAGCCGCGTGCCGCAGACCTTCGGCAACGCGACCGCGGGCTCGGGCGGATTCGTGCCGGAGGCGATCGCGTTCGAGCCGCCGCTCGTCGGCAACCCGAGCTTCACGCTCGGTGTGCAGGCGGGTCTCGGTGACGCGCAGGTCGTGCTCGCGATCGACACGGACAGCACGGCGGGCACGCCGTTCGGCGGTGCGACGCGCTACGTCGCGCTCTCACCAAACGTGTCGATCGTGCGCGCGGGCCACCTGGTCGGTACGGGCGCCGGCGCAGGCTGGAAGTCGGTCAACCTGTCGATCCCGAACGACTCGAACCTCGTCGGTCAGACGCGGTACGCGCAGTGGTTCGTGCTCGACATCGGTGCGGGTCACCGCTTCGCGGCGACCCAGGCCGTGCAGTACACGTTCTTCTGATTCCAAGACGGTCCCTCTCTTCACGACGGCCGCGATCGGCAACCCCGATCGCGGCCGTTTTCGTTCGCGGAGCTCTTCCGGGCCCGAATTCGAGACTCGTGCGACGAGAGGGCGCGGGGCGCGGGCGCGCTCGCTATCCTCCCGCGCGTGCGCCGCGCTCCCTCGATCCACGCTTGGCTCCTCTTCGTCGCGCTCGCGCCCGCGGTCGCGGCGGAGGACTCCGCGCCGAGGCGTGGTGCGACGCCGAACGATCGGAAGGCGGAGCTCGCGCCGCGCGACGCGAACGACGCACGCCCGAAGGAAGCGTCGGCTCCGCGCGCGCGACGCTGGACGCTCGAGCAGATCCTCGAAGCGCTCCGGCGCGTCGAGACCGGCGGCGAGAAGGACGGCGGGCGCCACTCGACCGGCGACTCGGGCGGCGCGATCGGTCCATACCAGATCCATCGCGCGTACTGGCTCGACGCGCGCCTTCCGGGGCGTTGGGAGGATTGCCGCGACCCGCGCTATGCACGCGCCGTGGTGCTCGCCTACTGGAAGCGCTACTGCCCCGACGCGCTCGCGGCGCTCGACGTCGAGACGCTCGTGCGCGTCCACAACGGCGGTCCCGACGGAGCGAAGGAAACGTCGACGGTGAAGTTCTGGCGCAAGGTCGAGCGCGCGCTCGTCGAGCTCGACGAGAAGCGCCTGAAGGCGCTGGAGGCGGGCGCGAAGCGCGGCGACGCGAAGCCTGCGCCGGCGAGCGCGCCGAAGCCGCAGCCTCCGCCTCCGCCCGCGCCGAAGCGTCCCGCTTCCCGCGCGGAGTGGGTCTGAGGCGCCGAGGCGCGCATGCCGCGGCCAGCGGGCTATCCTGCCCCGCATGTTCCGTCGCTCCCTCGCCGCCGCGTTCCTCGTCCTCGCCGCCCTGCCCGCGCTCGCGTCCGAACCGATCGCGAAGAAGCGCGTGCTCGTCTACACGGTCTCCGCCGGGTTCGAGCACGACGTCGTGAAGCGCGCGAAGCCCGACGAGCCGTCGCTCGTCGAGCGCACGCTGGTCGAGCTCGGGAAGGAGCGCGGTTGGTTCGAGTGCGTGCTCTCGCGCGACGCGAACGACTTCACGCGCGCGAACCTCGCGACGTTCGACCTCGTGTTCTTCTACACGACGGGCGAGCTGCCGTTCTCCGACGACGCGAAGAAGGCGCTGCTCGACTTCGTGAAAGACGGGAAGGGCTTCGCGGGCGCGCACTGCGCGACGGACACGTTCTACGAGCTGCCCGAGTACGGCGAGATGATCGGCGGCTACTTCGACGGACATCCGTGGCACGAGAAGGTCGTGATGCGCGTCGAGGACAAGGATCATCCGTCGACGCGCCACCTCGGCGCGACGTTCGAGCTCGTCGACGAGATCTACCAGTTCAAGGCGCCGTACGACCGCTCGAAGCTGCACGTGCTGCTCAGCCTCGACCCCGACAAGGTCGACCTGAAGAAGGACGGCGTGCACCGCACGGACAAGGACTTCGCGAACGCGTGGTGCAAGGAGGTCGGCAAGGGACGGCTCTTCTACACGGCGCTCGGGCATCGGCCCGAGGTGTGGGCGGACGCGCGCTTCTTGAAGCACCTCGAAGGCGGCTTCGCGTGGGCGATGCGCGCGGAGAAGGAGGCGGGCTTCGCGCCGGAGGACGAGAGCGCGCCGAAGAAGGAGGGCGCGCCGGCGCCGAAGCACGAGTCGAGCGCGAGCTCCGCGACCGCACCGAAGACGAGCGCGAAGCCGAACGTTCCGGCGGGCTTCGCGATCGACCTCGTGACCGAAGCGCCGGACATCCTGTGGCCGACCGCGGTCACGTGCCTCGACGACGGGACGCTGCTCGTCGGCGAGGACCGCATGGACATGCCGGGGCCGACGGATCAACCGCTCGACCGCTTGATCGCGCTCCACTTCGAGGCCGACGGCTCGGTGAAGAAGACGGTGTTCGCGGAGCACCTCTTCGCCGTGATGGGGCTCGAGGTCGTCGACGGCGACGTGTTCGTGATGAACATGCCGCACTTGACGCGACTGCGCGACACGAACGGCGACGGCGTCGCGGACGAGCGCACGGAAGTGCTCACGGACCTCGGACCGAACGCGCCCGGTTGGCCCGGCGGGTTCAACGATCACATCGTCAGCGGGATTCGTCTGGGGATGGACGGCTTCCTCTACGTCGCGGTCGGCGACAAGGGCATCCCGAAGGCGCATGGGACGGACGGGAGCGAGCTCACGTTGCGCGGCGGCGGCGTGGTGCGCGTGCGTCCCGACGGTTCGCGGCTCGAGCTCGTCGCGAGCGGGCTGCGCAACATCCTCGACGTCGCGATCGACGAGCGCGGCGAGATGTTCACGTACGACAACACCGACGATGGTCTGGGGTGGTGGACGCGGCTCACCCACATCGTGCCCGGCGGCTACTACGGTTATCCGTGGGACTACAAAGACCATCCCGAGCGCATGCTGCCGTGCATGGCCGACTACGGCGGCGGCTCGCCGTGCGGCGGGCTCGTGTACCGCGAGGCCGCGTGGCCGGAGGAGTTCCGCGGCAATCTCATCTACTGCGAGTGGGGGAAGAGCATGCTGCGCCGCTTCGTGCTCGAGCCGAAGGGCTCGACGTTCGGCGTGAAGGTGGCGGAGGATTTCGTCACGGCGGGAGATGTCCGCCCGTTCAAGCCGTTCGACGTGTGCGAGTCGCCGGACGGGCGCTTCCTCTACTTCAGCGACTGGGCGTACGAGGGCTGGACCGCGAAGGTCGAAGCGGGGCGCGTGTGGCGGTTGCGGCGCGAGGACGACGATGCGCGCGTGCCGAGCAAGCTGCGGCCGATCGCCGCGACGGCGAAGGAGCTCGGCAAGGAGCTCGAGGATCCGAGCTACCGCGTCCGGTCGCGCGCGCAACGCAAGCTCGCGACCCTGGGTGACGAGGGACTCGACGTCGCGAAGCCGATCGCTGCGGCGTCGCGCGGAGGAGTCGGCCAGCTCCATGCGATCTGGAGCGTCGCGGAAGCGTGGCATCGGCGGGAGCCGTGGCTTCTGGAGCCGCAGTCGCAGCCGCACTCGATCCCGGCCTGGGTGCAGCTTTGTCGCGCGGAGCTCGCCTTTCCCGCGCGCGTTCGACTCGAGCTCCTGCGACTGCTCACGGAGCCGGACCTCGTGATCCGCCCCGAAATCGCGCGCGTCGCCGCGGCGCGGGTTCGAAGCGAGGAGGCGGCGGGAGTGGATGCGCGGCAGACCCGGACGATCACCGCGGCGCTCGCGTTCAACTCGGCGCTCGATGCGTGGGGACGCTTCCGCATTCTCCGCGCCCTCCGTTCGGCCGGGATCTTGCCGACGCATGCCCCAGCGGTGGACGAGCGCGAAGGGGAGTTCCTCGCTTCGCTGCGAGGCGCTTGCGATCCCTCCGTCGTCGACGAGCTCGTGCGCCGACTCACGAAGGGAGGCGAGAGCGGCGATCGTGCGCTCGTCCTGTCGACGCTCGCCTCCTGCGCGCGAATGGACGCGCCGTGGGACGGCAAGTGGTGGAACATCCAGCCCGCGAAGACGCCGCGGCCCGCGCGCACGGTCGATTGGGCGGGCACGCAGCGCGTGCTCGAGGTCGTGCGCAGTGCCTTGCGCGACGGCGATGCGGCCGTTCGGCGCGCGGCGCTCGACGCCGTGCGCGAGCTCGACGACCGTGATGCGCTCGCGGCCGTGCGGTCGATGGCCGAGAGCGAGCGCGACCCCGCGACGCGCCTCCTCGCGCTCGACGTCCTCGGCGCGATGAAGGACGAGGGCGCCTCCGGCGTGCTCGAGCGCGTCGTGCGCGACGCATCGCTGTCGCACGACGAGCGCCAGCACGCCGTCGAGGCTGCGTGTGCGATCCGTTCGAAGCCGATGTTGGCACTCCTGCGCTCGATCGCGTGCGACGCGAATGCACCGCCCGCGCAGAGCGTCGCGTGCATCGAGGCGCTCGCGCGG
>JAXMBZ010000013.1:0-149703 GCA_046349615.1 Planctomycetota bacterium | reverse complement strand
GCCTCGCGATACTCCTCCAACGCCCGCTGCACGATCGACAGCGCCGTCTTGATCTGCTGATACAGCTCGTCGTCCATCAACAACCGCCCGAGACTCCCCTGACCATTCCTCACCGCCGCCGCGACGACGCGCACGTCGTCCGTCGTCTCCTTCAGGTTGTCGTACACGTCGTCCTTCGTCAGCAGCTTCCCGATCGTCCCCTCGCCGTTCTTCAACCGCGTCGAGAGCTCGGTCAAGTTCTTCGCGAGCGTGTCGTCGTTGACGAGCACCCCGAGCGTCCCTTCCCCGCGCTGGATCCGATCGACGATCGTCCTCAAGTCACGAATCGCCGACACGAGATCGTTCGCCGCGCCCTCGTCCTCGATCATCCGCCCGAGCGCGCCCTTCCCGGTCTGCACATCGGTCAAGATCGCCGTGAGCTTCGTCACCGCCTCGTCGACGTGCCGCGTCGAGCTCGCGAGGTTGTCGTAGACCTCCGTGTTGACGAGCAACTGACCCGCGGTGCCCTTGCCGTCGACGAGCTCCTTCGTGATGCGCTCGAGGCTCCCGAGCGTCGCCGTCGCGCGCGACATCGCCTCCGCGAGGTCGTTCGCGAGCTTCTCGTCGTTCAGGAGGCGTGACACCGTTCCGCGGCCGTCCTTCGCGCGGTTCGTGACCTCCGCGAGGTTGGAGACGATGTCCGCGACTCCCTTTTGGCTGTCGCTGACGAGCTTGCCGAGCGCCTCGAGCGGATTCGGCGCGAGCTCGCCGAACAGCGCGCGGTCCTTCGGCAGCACCTTCCCGTTCGCCGGCCCCGGATCGATCGAGAGGTTCTTGCCGCCGAGCAGCGTCGAGTCCTCGATCATGATCTTCGCGCCCTCGCGCAGCGGGAGCGGCTTCTCGAGCGTCGCGATCACGGTGATGCGCTTGTCGACCGGCGCCTCGGGGTCGAACTCCATGCTCTTGATGCGGCCCCAGCGCATCCCCGCGACGAGCACCGAGTCGCCCTCGCGCAACCCGTTCAGGTCCTGGAAGTGGATCTGCAGGTCGTACGTCGGCTTGAACCAGCTGATGTTCGTCAAGAACAGCGTGTAGTAGCCGAGCACGCAGAGCGCGACGAGGAACAGCGCGCCGAGCGCGAGCGTGCGGGAGCCGGTGGACTGCGAGGGCATGCGTGCCTCCTACTCGATCTCTGTTAGTCGGGGTCGGTGCCGAGGAATTGGACGAGGCGCGGGTGCCGGCTCGCGAAGAAGTCCTTCGGCGGGAGCTGCACGAGCGGCCGGCCCTTCTCGAGGAAGAGCACTTCGTCCGCGACGGTCTTGATGCAGTTGACGCGGTGCTCGACGACGATCGCCGTCACGCCGAGCTTCAGCTTGAGCTCGCGGATGAGCTCGTTGATCGAGGCCGAGATCTCCGGGTCGAGGCCGGCGTTCGGCTCGTCGTAGAGGATGATCTCGGGGTCGGTGATCAGCGCGCGTGCGAGGCCGACGCGCTTCTTCATGCCGCCCGAGATCTGCGAGGGCATCTTGTCCCAAGCGTTCTCGACGCGCACGAGCGCGAGCTTCTCCTCGGCCTTCCGGCGGATCTCCGCGTCGGAGAGCCGCGTGTTCTCGCGGAGGGGGAGGCACACGTTCTCGCCGACGCTGAGCCAGTTGATCAGCGCGCCCTCCTGGAAGAGGTAGCCCATGCGCCGGCGCAGCTCCGCGAGCTCCCTGCCCTTGAGCTTCGCGACGTCGCGGCCTTCGACCTCGACGACGCCTCGATCGGGATGGATCAGTCCGATCGCGTGGCGGAGCACGACGGACTTCCCCGTGCCCGACGGGCCCATGATCGCGAGCGTGCGGCCGCGACGCACCTCGAACGAGAGCCCGTCGAGCACCTTCTGCGTGCCGAAGCTCTTGTGCACGTCGCGGAAGCGCAGGATGACGTCGTCTTCGTCCGCCATCGCGCTCAGCCCTGGTACATGAACCACGTCATGAAGTAGTTCGCGATGATGATCGCGATGATCGACACGAGCACCGCCTGGCGCGTCGCGCGACCGACGCCGAGCGCACCGCCGCGCGCGTTGAGGCCCGCGCTGCAGCCGATGAGCGCGACGATCGCGCCGAACACGCACGCCTTGAAGAGGCCGCCGAAAACGTCCTTCGGCAGCGGGAAGGTCGTGCCGAGGTCGCGCAGCGCCTCGAGCGCGGAGTCCGTGTAGAGCTCGAACGACACGTTGAGCTGCGACTGCGCGACGAAGCCGCCGCCGAGGATCCCGATCGTGTCGCAGAGGATCGTCAGCACGGGCGCCGCGAGCACGAGCGCGACGAGACGCGGCAGGACGAGGAAGCGCACGCGGTCGACGGAGAGGACCTCGAGCGCTGCGAGCTCGTCGGCGACCGACATCGTGCCGAGCTCCGCCGCCATCGAGCTGCCCGCCGCGGCCGCGAGGATCAGCGCCGTGATGAACGGGCCCATCTCGCGCGCCATGCTGACGGCGACGATCGTCCCGATCTGGTCCTGCTGGCCGATGCGCGCGAGCTCGATGCCCGTCTGCAGCGACACGATCATCCCGATGAAGAAGCCGACGAGCAGCACGACGTGCATCGTGCCGATCGTGCTCTGGAAGAGCTGGTCCGCGATGAAGCGCGCGCGGCGCGGCACGTGGTGCAGGCGCACGACGACCTGCGCGAGGAGCTCGAGCTGGAAGCCGAGCCCCGCGGCGAGGTCGTTCAGGAACCGGAGCGCGAAGTGCATGGTCTCAACGGGAGCGCGGCTCGCTCGAGCGCTCGAGCGGCCAGCCGGGTCCCGGCAGCGCCGGGAGCATCCACTGTAGGGAGTCGCCCTCGCGAGTTCTCCATCGCAGGAGCCCGAACAGGAGCGACGTCTCGCTCACGCGCTTCCCGCCGGAGCGGTAGCGTCGATTCGCCCAGACGCCGACGAGCGAGCGCCGGTCCTCGAACTCGTCCTTCTCCCGACGATACAGGCCGAGCCAGGAGCGCTCCTTCACTTGCGCGTGGTTGACCTCGCGCGTGTAGAGCTCCCAGATCCACGCGTACATGTCGTCGATCTCGGGGGTGCGCCAGAGCGGGTTCAGCGCGGGGAACGCGAAGCGCGTGGTGTGCTCCTCGGGCCGGTCGAAGAGGTAGAGCGGCCAGAGCTTCTCGTAGGAGGAGAACCCCGCCTCCTCGTCGTTGCGTTTCCAGTTCTGCCAGAAGGGGACGAGGTAGAACGCGTTCTTCTGCGCCTTCTCGTACTGCTCGCTGCGGACGTTGACGAACGGCCACAGGTACCAGGTCGAGTCGAGCCCGTCGCCGTGGTAGTTCGAGTAGAACGGCCAGAAGCGCGTGCGCCGCACGTCGTTCTCGGGGTCGCGCAGCCAGCGCACGAGCGGCCACGGTCCGTCCCACGCCTTGAAGCCGGTCGCGGGATCGCTCGACCAGCCGAAGAAGGGCCACAACACGCTCGTCGAGGAGAACGTCCCGCGCGTCGTGCGTCCGACGATCGGGAGCAGCATCCACTTCGTCTCCTGCTTCTCCGGCGGGAGGTGGAGCAGGTTCTTCTCGTAGGTCCAGATCGGCCAGAGGAGGAACCATCGGTCGTACCGGCCTTCCCAGCGCGAATTGCCGTAGATCGGCCACACTCGCCAACTCGGCCCGCCCGCGCCGTGCGCGAACGCGAAGATCGGGAAGAGGAAGTGGTGCGTCGTTCGGCCGTCGCGCTCGGTGCGCAGGAACAGGGGGAAGAGCACGAACACGACCCGGTCGAACGACAGGAAGTGCTCCATCACGCCGCCGAACGGGAACCACGCCCGCACGATGCGGCCGTCGGCGGTCTTCGACCAATAGATGCCGGGCAGCGTGAGCAGCGTCCATTCCGTCTGACCGTTCGAGAGCTCGCGGTGGCTGTAGCGCGTCACCGGCAGGAGCTGCCACACGTACTCCTGGCCGCGCTTGTCCTCGGTGCCGAGCGGGACGAGGAAGCGCGTCTGGTAGTCCTCGCCCGGCAGGTTGTCGTGGATCACGAGCGGGCGGAGCGCCCACTGCGTCACCGGGCCTTCCGTCGCGCGGAGGTAGCGCAGGCGCACCGCGCCGCCGAGCGCCTCGACCTCGCGCCCGCCGCCCGCGGTCGAGAGCTCCGAGTAGATCGGCGCGAGATGACGCTCCGTCGAGAAGCTCGCGCAGCCGGTGCCGAGGAGGAGCGCGAGCACGGCCCACACGAACGCGCCGAGCGCGGCTCCGCGTCGATCGCGAAGCGCTCCGCCGCCGCGGGAATCCCAGCTCTCCGTCCCCATGCCGTCGCGGCATCGGACACGTTGCGCGCGGTGCTTGCAAGCGCGGTGCGCGCGCGGCGGCTCGCTTGATGGGCTCCATGGGCCGGAGTACCGTCCGCCGCACGCCCATGAAGACCTACCTCAGCGGCATCCAGCCCTCCGGCCGGCCGCACCTCGGCAACTACTTCGGCGCGATCCGCCAGCACATCGCCGCGCAGGACGAGCCCGGCGAGCGCTTCTTCTTCATCGCCGACTACCACGCGCTCACGTCGAGCCGCGACCCGGAGACGTTGCGCGAGGCGGTGCGCGACGTCGCGGTGACCTACCTCTCGCTCGGTCTCGATCCGGCGAAGTCGGTGCTCTTCCGCCAGAGCGACGTCAAGGAGATCCCGGAGCTCATGTGGCTGCTCCTCGGCACCACCGGGATGGGGCTGCTCGAGCGCGGGCACAGCTACAAGGACAAGATCGCGAAGGGACTGCCCGCCTCGGTCGGGCTCTTCACGTACCCCGCGCTGATGGCGGCGGACATCCTCGCGTACGAGTCCGACCTCGTCCCGGTCGGGAAGGACCAGGTGCAGCACGTCGAGATGGCGCAGGACATGGCCGCGTCGTTCAACGCCGCGTACGGGCCCGTGTTCAAGCGCCCCGAGTACCTGCTCGAGCGCTCCGAGGCGCTGCAGAAGGTGCCCGGCCTCGACGGCGACAAGATGAGCAAGACCTACGGGAACGACGTGTGGATCTTCGAGTCGGGGAAGGCGCTGAAGAAGGCGATCGGACGCATCGTCACCGACTCGCGCGCGCCCGAGGAGCCGAAGGACCCCGACGAGCTCCTTCTCTTCAAGTTCCTCGCGCTGTTCCTCGCTCCGAACGAACTCGCCGATTGGAAGGAACGCGTGCGCCGCGGCGGTCCGGGCGCTCCGGGGTACGGTCACCTGAAGATGGCGCTGGTCGACGCGATGGAGGCGTACTTCGCGCCGGCGCGGAAGCGGCGCGAGGAACTCCTCGCCGATCCCGCCGAAGTCGACCGCGTGCTCGCTCGCGGCGCCGAGGTCGCCCGTCCCCGCGCGGTACGCGTCCGGGATCGCGCGCTCGCGGCGTGCGGGCTGCGCTGACGCGCGGCCGAGATCGAGCGCGGTGTCGGAGGGCGGCCGCATCGACGCGCGTTCCGCCCGTGCTGGACTCCGACCTCGCGGCGTGGCAGAACGAGCCATCGATTCGGAGGTCTCACGCGTGATTCGAACGGTTGGAATCCTTCTCGTCCTCGCTGCCGCGCTCGCCTGCTCCGCTCCGCGCAAGGAGTCTCGCGGGACGGAGGCGCCCTCGCTCGGTTCGAAGCCCGCCGTCGTCAAGCCGTGGACCGACGCGTTCCAGAAGCCGACGCTCGTGCTCGCCGACGAGATCGTGATCGAGGGGCCCGACGGCCTGATCGAGCACGTCGCGACGCGCGCGGACCTCGAGGTCCAGACGAAGCGCGAGCGAACGACCGCGCAGGGTTTCCTCACCGAGATCGGACTGAAACCGGGCGTCGCTCCCGTCGAGATCCGCGCGTTCCTCGATCGCTACGAGCTGGTCGCGATGAAGAAGCTCACCGTCCTCGAGCGTCCGGGTCCCGTCGACGTCCTGCTGCGCGCCGACGGCGACGTCTTCGTCCGCGATGGCGCCTCGGGCGCGGAAGAACGGCCCGCGACGCTGCGGATCCAAGGGAAGATCCAGCGGTGAACGGCGCTCGCGCTCGTCGCGCGCGCCGCGCGCCGGCGGACGCGCTCCGACGCGTCGCGCGGTCCTGTCGCTCGGTCGCGGCGTGCCTGCTCGTCGGCGCCGCGTGCTGGACGAGCGGCGTGCGCAGCATCCCGGACTCGACCTCGCGGTACGACGCGCTCGCGGCGCCCGTCGAGCGTGCGTTCCGCGACGCGCGTGCTGCGTTCGACGCGGGGAAGCTCGACGAAGCGCGGATCGCGCTGCAGCTCCTCGCGCAGGAACACCCCGACAGCATCGTGCTCGGGGTGTGGCTGCAGGAGGTCGAGATCGCGATCGCCGCGGCGAGCGACGCGCGCACGCCGACTCCCGACGGCGCGGGTCCGACGGACGAGCTCGTCGAGCGCTACCGCCGCCTCGCCGACGAATCGCCGACCGTCGCGCGGCTCGTGCTCGCGGCGCGCGTCGCTCCCGACGAAGCGACGGCGCGCGCGTTGCTCGACCGCGCCGCGGAGCTCGACCCGCGCTGCGTGTGGGTGCCGTACGCGCGCGCCTGGTTCGCCGCGCGACGCTCGAACTGGGACGAGGTGCGCCGGGCGCTCGCGAAGGCCGAGGAACTCGACCCGGGGCACATGCCCACCCGTTGGTTCACGTCGTGGATGCTCGCGCGAGGCGGGCGGGTCCGCGAGGCCGCGACGTCGTTCGAGACCTGGATCGCCAAGGCGGAGCGCGACCCGCGCGTCGACGGGCGGCTCCTCCTCGAAGCGAAGCTCGACCTCGCGTTGCTGGAGGTCCTCGACGAGAACCCGCGGCGCGCCGAGGCCCTCCTCGCCGAGCTCGGGCCCTTGGGCGCCGACGTGCCGCGCGAGCAACTGATCCGCTCCGCGGTAGCGCAGGCGGACGGCGATCCGCGCGCCGCGCTCGCAGCCGCCGAGCGCGCGTCCTCTCTCGCGCCGAGCGACGTGCTGCCCGTCGTGCAGCAGGCGCTCTTGAACGAGCTCTGGCTCCACGACGACGCCGCGGCCGAGGTCGCATGGACGAAGGTGCTCGCGCTCTCGCGGAACGCGCCCGAGCTCTCGTCGATGTTGGAGCGCGTGCGCGCGCGCGTGCGACTCGAGCGTCACCAGCGCACGCGCGCGGCCGCGCAGGTGGAGACGAAATGAGGGCGGTGCTCCAGCGCGTGCAGCGCGCCGAGGTGCGCTCCGAGGGCGAACTCCTCGGACGGATCGGGCCCGGCATGCTCGTCCTGCTCGGCGTGCTGCGCGGGGATCGCGCCGACGAGGCCGTCGCGCTCGCCGAGAAGGTGAGCCTCTTCCGCTTCTTCCGCGACGCGGAGGACAAGATGAACCGTTCCGCGCTCGACGTCGGCGCCGAAGTGCTCGTCGTCAGCCAGTTCACGCTCGCCGCCGACGGCAGGAAGGGGCGGCGTCCGTCGTTCGATCGCGCGATGCCGCCTGCGGAGGCGATCCCGCTCTACGAGCGCTTCGTGGCCGAACTCCGCGCCCGCGCCCTGCGCGTCGAGACCGGCCGATTCGGCGCCCGGATGGAGGTCGAACTCGTCAACGACGGCCCGGTGACGTTCGTCCTCGACGAGGACCCGCCGGCGCCGAGCTGAGCTCGTCCGCCCTCGGCCCGCGTCCGCCGAGCAGGCCCCCGGAAGGGGAGCGACCGCCCGGGGCGGCGCTCACAAGTTCTTGCTTGACGGATAGATAAACCGCCTCAATACTCTCGCCCCGCGCCGGCGGGCACGCACCGCCGCCGGCCGTCCTGGATCCTCGCCATGGCCGAGCCCCTGACCATCACCAAGAAGGAACTCGTCAACCGCATCGCCGACGACACCGGCCAGACCAAGGTGGTGGTGAAGGACATCCTCCAGCGGTTCCTCGACGAGATCATCACCGAGCTGTCGCAGGGTAATCGTCTGGAGTTCCGCGAGTTCGGCGTGTTCGAGGTCCGCGAGCGCGCCGCGCGGCGCGCGCAGAACCCGCGCACGCTCGAGAAGGTCGCCGTGCCGGCGAAGCGCGTCGTCAAGTTCAAGGTCGGCCGCCTGATGCGCGAGCGCGTCTGCGACGAGCGTCCCGAGGAGAAGGTGCCGCCGAAGAAGACGCCGAAAGCGCCCGAGCCGCGCAAGGGCCTCGGCTTGCCGCCGCCGCCGACTCCGCCGACGCCGCCGCCGTCGAACTCGCCGTTCTGAGCGCGCCGCGCAACCGCGCCGCGCGGCGCGATCGTCCAGCGGGGGATCCGCGCCGAATTCGATCCACGGCGGGCGGTTCGCCCATCTCGACGGCGGCGACGGTGCGCTTTCGTCTCTCGGACGACGTTCAGCGCTTCGCCGCCGCGGGAGCGCGCGTCGGCAGGGCCTTGGCGAGCGCCTGGCGGCAGTCCTCGATCAGGTCGTCGACGTGCTCGATGCCGACCGACAAGCGCACGAGCCCGTCGGCGAGACCCTGCGCGCGCCGCACGTCGGCCGGGATGCTCGCGTGCGTCATGCTCGGGGGGACCTCGACGAGCGATTCGACGCCGCCGAGCGACTCCGCGAGCGTGAAGACCTTCGTCGACGACGCGAACGTGTTCGCCGCGGCGACGTCGCCGTCGAGCTCGAACGCGAGCATGCCGCCGAAGCCCGCCATCTGCGTCTTCGCGAGCGCGTGCTGCGCGTGCGACTCGAGGCCGGGGTAGATCACGCGCGCGACGCCGGGCTGCTTCTCGAGCCATTGCGCGAGCTTCGTCGCGTTCGCGCAGTGCCGCTCCATCCGCAGCGCGAGCGTCTTCGTCCCGCGCAGCACGAGGAAGCAGTCCATCGGACCGGGCGTCCCGCCGACGGCGTTCTGGAAGAACGCGAGCTCGTCGCGCAGCGCCGGGTCGTTGCCGACGAGCGCGCCGCACACGACGTCGCTGTGCCCGCCGAGGTACTTCGTGCACGAATGGAGCACGACGTCGGCGCCGAGCTCGAGCGGGCGCTGGAGGAACGGCGTCGCGAACGTGTTGTCGACGGCGACGAGCTTCTTCTTCGCGTGCGCGACCTTCGCGACGGCCGCGATGTCGGTGACGCGCAGGAGCGGGTTCGTCGGCGTCTCGAGGTAGACGTACTTCGTGTGTTCCTCGATCGCGCGCTCGACCTCGGCGGGCTTCGTCGTGTCGACGAACGTGAAGCGGATGCCGTAGCGCTCGAACACGCGCTTGAAGATGCGGTAGGTGCCCCCGTAGAGGTCGTTCCCCGCGACGACGTGGTCGCCGGGGACGAGGCGGTCGAGCAGCGCGTTCGTCGCGGCGAGGCCCGAGCTGAACGCGAGGCCCCAGCGCGCGCTCTCGAGCGACGCGAGGTTCTCCTCGAGCGCCGTGCGCGTCGGGTTGGTCGTGCGCGAGTACTCGTAGCCCTGGCGCGGCTTCGCCGGCGCGTCCTGCTTGTACGTGCTCGTGAAGTAGACCGGCGTCATCACGGCGCCGTTCTGCGGGTCGGGCTCCTGTCCAGCATGGATGGCGCGGGTCTCGAAGCGTCCGTGGTCGTTGCGCGGCGTGGGCATGGCGTGCGTCCTGGCGGTGGGGAGTGCGGGTCCGTAACGTACGCGAGCCGGCCCGCGGCTCGCAACGCTGCGCCGTCGCGAACGGGCCGCGCGCTTTCGATGACGACGCAAGGTGGAGCGGAGAGGAGCGCTCGGGAGGCCGCGGGCGGCGTGCGCGCGGCAGAGGGCCCGCACGCCGACACGGGCGGAGCGAGCGGCGCGACGACGGCGTCGACGCACGGCGAACTCGCGCTTCCGCGCCTCGACCTGTGGATCGCGCTCGCGCTGTGCGCCGGGCTCGCGCTCCTGTGGACGCTGCCCCTCTCGGACGCGCAGGCGTGGGGGTGGGACGAGTCGATGCACGCACAGCTCCCCGCCGCGCGCATGGTCGTCGCGCTCGAGCAGGGCGAGTTGGGCGCGTTCTTCGCCGCGCTGCATGCGTGCGCGCAGTATCCGTTCGCGTGGCCGGGCGTGCTCGCGCTCGTGCAGCTCGTGACCGGGATCTCCGAGCACGCGGGCCGCGTCGCGGGGACGCTCGCGTGGTGCGCGACGCTGTTCGGGCTCGTGTGCGTCGCGCGCGAGGTCGTGTGGGCGCTGCGCAGGGAGCGCGGCGTGCTTCCGTTCGATCGCGGCGTGCCGTTCGTCGCGCTCGCCCTCGGTGCGGCGTGTCCGCTCGCGCTCGCGTTCGCGGGGACGTTCTTCCTCGAGGTGCCCGCGACGTGCGCGATCGTATGGGCGCTCGCCCTGTGGCTCGTGCGTGCGCGGTGTCGCGGGACGCCTCGCGAGCGGCGCGCGGAGCTCCTCGCCGGCGCGTGCATCGCCGTCGCGTTCTTCACGAAGTTCAACTACGGGCTGATGCTCGCGCTCGCGCTCGGGCTCGACTGGGCGTTCGAGTTCGTCGGTGCGCTGCGCGCGGGGAGCGCCGCCGCGTTCGCGAAGCGCAGCGCGTGGCTCGCACCGGTGCCCGCCGCGCTGCTCCTCTGGTGGTTCGTGCTGCCACTGCCGCTCGGGAGCGCGGTCGCGGCGGAGCATCGCGCGGCGTTCGCGGCCTTCCTCGGCGGGAACCAGGACTTGGCGCGCTATCCCGATGCGTGGCGCCTCTTGTTCCTCGGCGACTGGTTCGGCGTGTCCCCGGGCTTCGTCGCGCTCGAACTCCTGCTCGCGTTCATCGCCTTGCGCTGGGTGAGCGTCAGCGCCGTGCGCGTGACCTTGTTCCTGCTCCTCGCCACGGCCGTCCCGATCGCGCTGCACCCGTTCCACGATGCGCGCTTCCAGGTCGTCCTCGGCCCGGGCCTTTGGGTGCTCGCCGCACTGGGGTGGCGCGCAGTCCGCGCCGGGACTTGGCCCGTGCGGGTGGGTTTCGTCGCGGTGGTGCTCGCCGCCGTCGTGCCGATGCAGCGCCAGCGCCTCGCGCTCGCGCGCGCGACGGGCTACCTCGCCGAGGAGGACCCGCTCCGTGCGTACAAGCTCGAGCAGCTCGACGCCTGGTGGGAGCTCCTCGGCGATCGACGTCTGCCGACCGCGGGGCTCGAACGCGCCGAGCACACGCAGCTCTCCGCCTTCGTCGCCGGCGAAGTCGGGCCCGAGGAGCGCGCGGGCTGGATCGGCATGTCGTCGCAGTTCTCGCCCGCCGCGCTCCACCTCGCGCTGCTCGCGCACGGCGGCTCGCCGCGGCGCTTCCTCGCCGAGTGCGAGCGCACGCTCGACGTCGACTACTTCGGCGACGGCTCGGGCGTCACCGACGACGCCTTGACGACCTACCTCGCGGGCTTCGACGTCGTGTTCTTCACCGATCCGCCGGACTTGAAGGGGCGCCCAGGCCGAAAGGGCTTCGCCGTGTATCGTGAGCGGCTCGCCGGCCTCGGTTGGAACGCGCGCGAAGTCGGGAAGCTCTCCATCGCGCGTCCGCCGAGCGCGCCGCTCGACGTGACCCTCTACGCATGCCGTCCGAACCGTTGAAACCCGCCGACGCACCGCGCGCCGGCGAGCCCTCCTCCTCGAACTCCGCCGTTGCGGCGCGCACGAAGCGGCTCGAGCTCTTCGCCGCGCGTCCGCTCGACTTCGACGCCGTGCTCGCGGTGCTCGAGGGGCATGCGTTCAGCTCGCTCGGCGTGCGCGCCGTGCGCGAGCTCGCGCCGCTCGACTACCAGGTCGCGAAGGCGGCGCTCGCGCGCTCGCGCGAAGCGCTCCTGCTCACGCGCACGGGCGACGCGGCGTCGTTCGCGGGCGTCACCGACCCGCTGCCCGCGCTCGTCCACGCGCGCAAGGCGGGCCGCGCGCTCGAGGACGACCAGGTGACGAGCCTGCGCGCGTTCTTCGAGGCCGTCGTGCGCCTCGTCGAGTGGATGAAGAACCGCAAAGCGCATTCGCCCGCGCTCGCGGCGCTCGCGGACGACGTGCCCGACTTCCAGGAGCTCGTCGAGCGCATCGACGCGACCGTCGACGAGCGCGGCCGCGTGCGCGACCACGCGTCGCCGCTCTTGTGGCGCCTGCGACAGACCGAGGCGGAGCTGTCGGCGCAGCTCGACAAGCTCCTGCGCAGCTACATCACGCGCGCGGACGTCAAGGCGGTGCTCAGCGATCCCAACCCGATGCGCCGCGGCGGGCGCGCGGTGCTCGCGGTCAAGGCGAAGAGCTCGGGGCGCGTGCGCGGGATCGTGCACGACCGTTCGTCCTCCGGCGAGACGCTCTTCATCGAGCCGCACGAAGCCGTGCTGCTCGGCAACAAGCACTCGGAGGCCGAAGCGGACGAGCGGCGCGAGGTCGAGCGCATCCTGCTCGAGCTGACGCGCGTGATCCTCGGCGCCGAGCCGCGCATCGTGCGCGCGGCGGAACGCGTCGCCGAGCTCGAGCTCGCGTTCATCGGCGCGAAATGGGCCAAGGACGCCGACGCGCGGCCCGCGCTCCTGCCGGGCGAGAGCGGTGCCGCGCCGGGGCTCTTGCTGCGTAGCGCGCGGCATCCGCTCTTGATCGAGCAGGTGCGCGAGAAAAAGCTCGACGCCGTCGTGCCGATCGACCTGCGGCTCTCGGGCGACTTCGACGTGCTGATCATCACGGGGCCGAACACGGGCGGGAAGACGCTCGCGCTGAAGACGGCGGGGCTCTTCGCGCTGCTCACGCGCTGCGGTCTGCCCGTGCCGGGCGCGGAGGGCACGACCGTGCCGCTCTTCGACGGCATCGTCGCGGACATCGGCGACGAGCAAGAGATCCAGCAGTCGCTCTCGACGTTCAGCTCGCACTTGAAGCGCATCAAGGCGGGGCTCGAGCGCGCGACGGAGAAGACGCTCGTCTTGCTCGACGAGCTCGGCAGCGGCACGGACCCGGACGAAGGCGCCGCGCTCTCCGAGGCGATCCTCGAGCAGTTCTTGAAGCGCCGTTCGCCGACGCTCGTCAGCACGCACATCGGGAAGCTGAAGGAGTTCGCCTTCCGCCACCCGCGCGCGGAGAACGCGTGCGTCGAGTTCGACGCGAAGACTCTCTCCCCGTGCTACCACCTGACCCTCGGCTCGCCCGGCGAGAGCGGCGCGCTCGTGATCGCGCGGCGCCTCGGCGTACCCGGCGAGGTCGTCGACCGCGCGCACCAGCGGCTCGTGCGCCGCGACGAAGAAGTGAAGAAGCTGATGGAGGACATGCGCGGCGCGCGCATGCAGGCGGAGCGCGTGCGGAGCGAGGCCGAGACGCGCCTGCAGGAGGTCGAGGAAGCGAAGCGCGCGGTCAAGACGACGCAGGAACAGCTCGCGCAGAAGAGCGAGATGCTCGAGGCCGAGGCGCAGAAGAGCATCGAGCAGCGCGTGCGCGAGGCGATGAAGCGCGTCGGCGAGGCGAAGACGCTCCTGCCGCAGCTCCCGGCGGCGCAGAAGCAGGCGATGGAGCGGCTCCTGAACGAGCTCGAGGGCGAGCTCAGCGGCAGCGCGCTCGGCGAACGCCGCGCGGCGTTCCTCGCGAGCCTGAAGAAGGGGAGCTTCGTCTACATCCCGCGCTACAAGCAGCGCGCGCTGGTGCACAAGCTCGACCACGCGAAGCGCGAGGTGACGGTGAAGCTCGGGTCGATGACGTTGACGGTGACGTTCGACGAGCTGTCGACGGGGGAGGGTGGGTAGCGTCCCCTCCGACCTGGAACTCGCCACCCGCGAGCGGTATTCCTGGCGCTGATGGCCCGCCTGCTGATCCTCGACAACGACGCGCGCATCGTCGAGCTCTACGCGCTCTACCTGGGTCGGCGCGGCCACGACGTGCGCACCGCCGCGTCCTTCCGGGAGGCACGCTCGCTGCTCGCGGACGCCGAGCCCGACCTCCTGCTCTCCGACCTCGAGCTCGGGCACGAGAGCGGACGCGAGGAGTTGCCGCGGCTTTCGAAGGAAGGCCTGCTCCCACCGACGCTCGTCGTCTCCGGCTTCGTCGACGCGGAGCTCGAGGCCTTTTTCGCGAGGATTCCCGCGATCGTCGGCCTGCTGCGCAAGCCGTTCGACTTCGAGCGCCTGGAGGCGAGCGTCCATGCGGCGCTGCGCGAGGCCGAACGCCGCGCCCCCGACATCGCTGCCGCGCGCGCGCTCGCCCGCGCTGCGAACCCCGGTGTTCCCGCCGCGAGCGCGCCCGACGACGACGGTTGGATCGAGATCCTCCCGCCGGGAGCGGCCTCGTGACAGAGGTCCGCTGGACCACCGCCGGCGAATCGCACGGCAAGGCGCTCGTCGGCATCGTCGAGGGCCTCCCCGCGGGCCTCGCGCTCGATCTCGAACGCGTGAACGCCGAGCTCGCGCGCCGCCAGCAGGGTTACGGCCGCGGCGGGCGCATGCGCATCGAGACGGACGTGATCGAGCTCCTCTCCGGCGTCCGCGCGGGGAAGACGCTCGGTTCGCCGCTCGCGTTCACGATCGCGAACAGGGACCAGACGATCGAGCGCCTCCCCGTCCCGACGAACCCGCGCCCGGGGCACGCGGACCTCGCGGGCTGCTTCAAGCTCGGCGAGCGCGACCCGCGCGCCGTCCTCGAGCGCGCGAGCGCGCGCGAGACCGCGACGCGCGTCGCCTGCGGCGCCATCGCGCGCCAGGTGCTCGAGCCCTTCGGGATCGACGTGTTCGCGCACGTCGTCGAGCTCGGCGGCGTCGCGACGCGGGCGGAGGAGCGCGCGCGCGTGCTCGCGCTCCCGCGCGCCGACCGCGACGCGACCCGGGCCGCGAGCGCCTTCTTCGGGCTCGATGCGGCCGCCGAACCCGCGCTCACCGCCGCCGTCGACCGCGCGAAGGAAGCGGGGGACACCCTCGGGGGCGTCTTCGAGATCGTCGCGACCGGGTTGCCGCCGGGGCTCGGCAGCTACCACTCCGGACCCGAACGCCTGACCGCCCGTCTCGGGGGTGCCCTGTTCTCCATCCCCGCCATGAAGGGGGTCGAGTTCGGACTCGGCTTCGAGAGCGCCCGTCGGCCGGGCTCGGCCGTCCACGACGCGATCCTCGGCGGTCCCGGCGGCACCGGCCCGCTCGGCACCCGCTACCGCCGCGCGACCAACCATGCGGGGGGGCTCGAGGGCGGGATGACGACGGGGGAGCCGCTCGTCGTCCGGGTCGCGATGAAACCGATCCCGACCCTTCGGCGGGGCCTCCCCTCGGTCGAGTTCGCCACCCTGGAGCCCGTCGACGCGACCTACCAGCGCTCGGACGTGACCTCGGTTCCGGCCGCGAGCGTCGTCGGGGAGGCGCTCGTCGCCCTCGTCTTGACGCAGGTGTTCCTCGAGCGCTTCGGCGGCGACTCGATCGCGCACCTCGAGTCCGCCTGGGCTCACGAACTCGGTCGGTCCCGGGCGCTCTAGTCCGGAGGGGGAGCTCCGCGGGGTCCACCTCGGGAGCGCGACCGTCCGGCGCTCCGGACCGAGGGTGCCCCCGTCCGATCCTGGAGGGGAGGGCCCGAGGCGGCCTCGACGGGCGGTCGCGGCGGAAATCCTCCGGCACGCTTGACGGGGGAGGCGTCGCCCGTAACATACCGCGCTCACTTCGCCGCCCCAGGGTGTCCTTCCGGACTGAGGATGTCCACGCTTGGGGCTGCCAGTGGGCCACGTGGCTCGCCGCCAGCGTAGCTCAATTGGCAGAGCCCCTGATTTGTAATCAGGTGGTCGTGGGTTCGAATCCCACCGCTGGCTCCACCCGGAGCCGGTGCCGGAGGCCCGGACCAGCGAAGCCGCGCCGACGCGGACCGCGTGTCCGTGGCGCGCGACGTTCCCTTCCAACGAGACCAGTTCGAGGATGATTCAGGGAGCGGATGCTTCCGCGCCCCCGCGTGGGGCACGGCTCGGCGTCTGCGTTCGGACCGATCATCGCGACAGCGGGGAGATTCCCGAGCGGCCAAAGGGGTCAGACTGTAAATCTGATGGCTCAGCCTTCGACGGTTCGAATCCGTCTCTCCCCACCAGCCTCCTTCGCCCGAGCGGCGCAGGGTCGGTACCTCGCGAGCGAAGCGCGTCTCCTGGATCGTTCACCGTCCACGCCGGACCTCCGGCGCGCACGCGCGACCCACGCGCCGCTCCCCGCCTCAAGCGGATGCCCCTCGTCGGTCTCGCTGCGTGCATCGCGCGCTCCACGCGCTTCGCACCGGAGGAGGTTGTCCCCGCCGATCGCGCAGCGCGCGGGTCGGCGGCTACCGAGCACGGGCCCGATCGCGGGCGTAGTTCAATGGTAGAACGGCAGCCTTCCAAGCTGCACACGAGGGTTCGATTCCCTTCGCCCGCTCCAGCTCGGCTCCGCGTCCGGGACGGCAGAGCTCAGGCCCGCCTCAACGCGGGTCGTGCTGCTGTAGCTCAGTGGTAGAGCACCTCCTTGGTAAGGAGGAGGCCATGGGTTCAAGCCCCATCAGCAGCTCCACTCTCACGACCGGTTCTTTCCACACAATCCATCTCGATCACGACGGCCGGGCCTCCGCTCTCACGCGGGAGCAGCCGCCACGTGCGGCGCGATCGCCGCGAACCACTCCACATCCCAGAGGGCAGAGGCCCGCAAACCACCTTCAGAGACAAGTCATGGCAAAGGAAATCTTCCAGAGGACCAAGCCTCACGTCAACGTGGGCACGATTGGTCACATCGACCACGGGAAGAGCACCCTGACCGCGGCCATCGCGGCGCGCTCGGCCCACCGCTTCAAGACCAAGGTGAAGTCCTATGCGGAAATCACCAAGGGCGGCACCGTGCGCTCCACGGACAAGACGGTGACGATCGCGGCCTCCCACACGGAGTACGAGTCGGACACGCGTCACTACGCGCACGTCGACTGCCCCGGCCACGCCGACTTCATCAAGAACATGATCACGGGCGCCGCTCAGATGGACGGCGCGATCCTGGTCGTGTCGGCCGCCGACGGTCCGATGCCCCAGACGCGCGAGCACGTCCTGCTCGCCCGTCAGGTGAACGTGCCCTACATCGTGGTCTTCCTGAACAAGGTCGACCTCGTCGACGACGCCGAGCTCCTCGACCTCGTCGACATGGAGATCCGCGAGCTCCTCAGCAAGTACAAGTTCCCGGGCGACAAGACGCCGATCATCCGCGGTCAGGCCAAGTTGGCGCTCGAGTCGAACGGCGCCGACGACAAGGCGAACGCGTGCATCGACGAGTTGCTCAAGGCGCTCGACACGTTCATCCCGACGCCCGAGCGCATCGTCGACAAGCCGTTCCTGATGTGCGTCGAAGACGTCTTCTCGATCTCCGGTCGCGGCACGGTCGCGACGGGCCGCATCGACCGCGGCCGGATCAAGGTCGGTGAAGCGGTGGAGATCGTCGGGCTCCGTCCCGAGATCATGAAGTCCACCTGCACCGGCGTCGAGATGTTCCAGAAGACGCTCGACGAAGGTCAGGCGGGCGACAACGTCGGCCTCCTCCTCCGCGGCATGGAGCGCACGGACGTCGAGCGCGGGCAGGTCATCGCGAAGCCCGGTTCGATCACGCCGCACACGCACTTCGAAGCCGAGGTGTACATCCTCTCCAAGGATGAAGGCGGTCGCCACACGCCGTTCTTCTCGGGCTATCGCCCGCAGTTCTACTTCCGCACGACGGACGTCACGGGCACGGCCAAGCTCCTCGGCGGCGCCGAGATGTGCATGCCCGGCGACAACGTGAAGATGGAAGTCGAGCTGCTCACGCCCGTCGCCATGGACGAGCAGCTGCGCTTCGCCATCCGCGAGGGCGGTCGCACCGTCGGTGCGGGCGTCGTGACGAAGATCATCAAGTGAATCCCGGCGGCCGGCCGGAGCGCGACGACCTCGCGCTCCGGCCGCGTCGCGCATCGAAACCCGCGACGCGCGCGACGCGTCGTGACGAAGGCGGCCTTCGGCGCCGCGCGAGCCCATGAAGATCAAGGAACGCTACATCTTCCTCGAGTGCACGACGTGCTCCAACCGGAACTACACGACGCACAAGAGGCTCAAGGCCACCTACAAGCTGGAGAAGAAGAAGTACTGCCCGTTCTGCCGCAAGCACACGGGGCACAAGGAAAAGAAGCTCTGACCGCGACTCGCGGTGAGAACGACCGAGCCACGGCGCTCGGCGACCGCTCCACGCGAGGCGCGCGGAGGGGATGGGCACGGGGATCGAGGCGAGGCGCTCCACGGTGGACGCGCCGCTGACGCAAGGAACGACGAGATGGCCTACAAACCGGATCAAGGACGCATCGCACGCACGGCCGCGTTCTGGTCGCTCGCGCTGCTAGTCGTCTACGGCTGCACCTCGCTCAACGAGTCGCTCGACACGTGGTTCCACGACCCGATGGGGGTCGCGTTCGGGGCGACGAAGGACGCGAACAATCGCGATGTCGGCGGAGCGCTCCTGCCGATCCTCTCCTGGAAGCTCACGCCGGCGCTCATCGTCTCGGTGCTCGCCTGCCTCGGCGGTCTTTTCGCGCTCCACGTCTACCTGAACAAGCCGAAGACTGCGGACCTCCTGATCGAGACCGAGGCCGAGTTGCGCAAGGTCACCTGGCCGACGATGAACGAGGCGATGAACTCTTCGATCATCGTGATCGTCTGCGTCGCCTTCTTGATGGCCTTCCTGGCGGGAGCGGATTTCCTGCTCGGACGGTGGGTGACCTGGCTGCTCCTCGGGGGAGGTTGAGATGGTCGCCATGAAGTGGTTCTTCATCCGCTGTCAGTCGGGTCGCGAGGACTCGATCGCCAAGAACACGCTTGCGCGGCTCAAGCTTGCCGGGGTGCAGGACCTCGTGCCGCAGGTGCTCGTGCCCTTCGAGCGGGTCACCGACCTCAAGAACGGCAAGAAGCGCACGGTCAACAAGAAGCTCTACCCGGGCTACTTGATGGTCCAGGCCGACCTGGACGATGCGACCGACCCTCGTACGGTCAAGGCGCGCAACACGCTGCGCGAGATCGACGGTCTGCGCGAATTCCTCGGTCCCCTGGGCATGCCGACGCCGCTGTCCGACTCCGAGGTCCAATCCATCCTGTCGCGCATGTCGGACTCCGAGTCGCGGCCTCAGGTCACGATCGGTCTCCACAAGGGCGACATGGTCAAGATCAAGTCGGGCGCCTTCGACGGCTTCGACGGTGTCGTCGAAGAGGTCAACCCGGAGAAGGGCACCGTCAAGGTGATCGTGACGATCTTCGGCCGGCCGACGCCGGTCGATCTGGAATACTGGATGGTCGAGAAGATCTGACCTCCAACACGCCCGGGAGAGCGGCTCAGCCGCTCGTTGGACCGGGCCTCATCGAGAGCGAGCAAACATGGCCAAGGAAGTCACAGGCAAGATCAAGCTGCAGTGCCCGGGCGGGCAAGCCACGCCCGCGCCGCCGGTCGGCCCCGCGCTGGGTTCGCACGGCGTCAACATCGCGGCCTTCGTGAAGCAATTCAACGAAGCCACCCGCGGCGACATGGGCTTGATCATTCCCGTCGAGATCACGGTCTACAAAGACCGCACGTTCGACTTCATCCTCAAGTCTCCGCCCGCTTCGGTGCTCCTGAAGCGCGCAGCGAAGCTCGAGAAGGGCGCGGGTGCCGTCGGTCACGAAGTGGTCGGCAAGGTGTCGCGCGCGCAAGTCGAGGAGATCGCGAAGATGAAGATGAAGGACCTGAACTGCCGCGACCTCGCCGCAGCGGTTCGCATCGTCGAGGGAACCGCGCGTTCCTCCGGCATCAAGGTCGAGGGCTGAACCCATGGTGAAGCACAGCAAGCGCTACCTCCAGGCTTCGGCCAAGGTCGACAAGAACAAGGTCTACCAGCCCGGCGAAGCCCTCAAGCTCATCAAGAGCCTGCCGCACGCGAAATTCGACGAGTCCGTCGAGATCGCGATCAAGCTCGGCATCGACCCGAAGAAGACCGACCAACTCGTGCGCGGCGCTGTTTCGCTGCCCAAGGGCCTTGGCAAGTCGATCAAGGTGGTCGTGTTCGCCGAAGGCGAAAAGGCGAAGGCTGCGAAGGAAGCGGGCGCCGACGAGGTCGGCTCCGCGGAACTCGCCGACAAGATCCTCGGCGGGTGGACCGACTTCGACATCGTGATCACCAGCCCCGACATGATGAAGCACGTCGGCAAGCTCGGTAAGGTCCTCGGTCCGCAGGGCAAGATGCCCTCGCCGAAGTCCGGCACCGTGACGCCCGACGTCGCGGCCGCCGTGAAGGAGTTCAAAGCCGGCAAGGTCGAGTTCCGTACCGACGCCGGCGGCAACGTGCACGCGCTCCTGGGCAAGCGCTCGTTCGCGGTGGAGGACCTGCAGGCGAACCTCCAGGCCTTCCTCGACCACCTGTCCAACCTGCGCTCGCCCGCCGTCAAGGGCGAGTTCTTCCGCAAGATCTCGATCTCGACGACCATGGGCCCGGGCGTCCAGATCCACTGGGAGGTGGCGCATGCCTAATCTCGTCAATCGACTCGTCATTCAAGAGCTCCAACACGAGCTCGGCAAAGCTGAAGGCATGGTCATCGTCAGCTTCGGCGGACTGACCGTGAAGGAGAGCGAGACGCTGCGCAACCAACTGGCGAAGAAGGGTGCGACCCTCTCGCTCGTGCGCAACTCCCTCGCGCGGATCGTCCTCGCAGAGCGCGGCTTCGAGGCCACGCCGGAGATGCTCGCCGGCAACACGGCGATCGCCTACGGCAACGCCGAGGCGGCGATCCACGCGTCGAAGATCTTCCAGGGCGCCGACGTCAAGAAGGCCGGGAAGGTCCAGATCCGCGGCGGCGTGCTCGAGGGCAAGCTGCTCGGTGCGAAGGACACGATCGCTCTCGCGGACGTGCCCGATCGCAAGACGCTCAACGGCAAGCTCGTCAGCCTGCTCGTCTCCGGACCGCGCAGCCTGGCCATGCTGCTCAACGCCGTTCCGTCCGCGGAGGCTCGCCTGCTGAAGGCTCGCGCCGATCAGCTCGAGGCTTCGGGCGGAGCCGCGCCGGCTTCCTGAATTCCACCCACCCCCGTCGGGTGCGCGGTTCACCGCGCCGCCTCGGTGGGGGAGGGCATCTCGTCTATCCGCCCCGCGAACGCACCCGTCCCGCAGGCGGCCACCACCTCAGAATCCAAGTCACATCTCCAACGTCACGAAGGGTAATCCCATGTCGAATACGATCGAGCTCGAGCCGGAGCTCCAAGCCATTGCCACCAAGCTGGACGGCCTGACCCTCCTCCAGGCCTCGAAGCTGGTCAAGTACCTCGAAGGTCACTGGGGTGTCAGCGCGGCCGCGCCGGTCGCGGTTGCTGCCGCCGCGGGCGGCGGCGCTGCGGCGGCTCCGGCGGCCGAAGAGAAGACCTCCTTCGACGTGATCCTCGAGGCGGTCCCCGATGCCGCGAAGAAGATCTCGGTCATCAAGGAAGTCCGCGCGATCTCCGGCCTGGGCCTGGCTGAAGCCAAGGCGCTGGTCGACGGCGCGCCGAAGCCGGTCAAGACGGGCGTCGGCAAGGACGAAGCGAACGCGATGAAGAAGCAGCTGGAAGACGCGGGCGGCAAGGTCAAGCTGGCCTGATTGCGCGCGATTCCGCTCCTTCGATCTCCGACGGTCCATCCCGGGGGGCTTGCAATCCAGGCCGCCCCGGGGGATCGTATGGGCTTGCGTTCGTCCGGTCCGTCCCGCATCCTGACCCGACCCATCGACCCGCGCCCCGAGTTCCTGTCCCCGTTCCGCCGCGCAGGCGTGTTCTCGTCTCCCCGAGCTGCATCGTTCGAGGGGCGAGTCCGCGTCCCGTGCGGTGCGTTCGTCGACACGCGGCTCGGAGGGTGAGTTCTTGAGCCTCGGGCCGCAGCAGAACGGCCCCAGGGCATGCACGATCGCGCGTCGGAGAATTCCTGCGCCCGATCCACGTCCGCGCTCCACCGCCCAGCCGCGCCGCTTCACGCGACGCGGTTCCGACTCCGCCCGCACTCGCGGGTGACCGCTCTCCACCGTACTCCGCCGCCCCAGCCGTCGACGGGCGCGCGCGCGCCGCGCGTACGTCGACGACGAAGACCCCCAGCCCGCTCCGCGCCTCCTCTGGTTTCGCCGGGATCCTCGACTGTGATCCGGCGCCACGAGCGAGTCGCCAGCCTCCGATGACTCAACAAAAGCTCCCCGTGCGGAAGTTCGGCCGCTATCCGGCCATCGTCGAGCTGCCGAACCTGGTCGAGATCCAGACCGACGCCTACCAGGCCTTCCTCGCCGTCGAGAAACCGCAGTCCAGCCGCGACGTGCAGGGCCTCGAGGCGCTCCTTCGGGAGGTGTTCCCGATCTACTCGTACGACAAGACGATGTGCCTCGAGTACGTCGGCTACGAGCTCGGGCGCCCGCGCTACACGATCGACGAGTGCCGCAAGCTGCGCCTGACCTACGGCTACCCGTTCAAGGTGCGCTTGCGCCTGATCAAGCCCGAGCCGATCGAGGAAGAGGTGTATCTCGGCGAGATCCCGATCATGGTCGGGGGCGGCGAGTTCATCATCAACGGCTCGGAGCGCGTCATCGTCAGCCAGCTCCACCGTTCGCCGGGCGTCGACTTCTCGTTCGACCAGTCGACGGCGGGCGACAACCGCAAGCTGCACAACTGCTGGATCATCCCCGAGCGCGGCTCGTGGGTGGAAATCAACGTCACGAAGAAGGACACCCTCTCGGTCCGCATCGACCAGTCGGGCAAGTTCTCCGCCGTCACGCTGCTTCGCGCGCTGTCGGACAAGCTCTCGACGGACCGCGACCTGCTGCGCCAGTTCTACGCGACGCAGATCGTCAAGAAGGGCAAGTCGCAGACGCAGAACGCCTTCGCGAAGGCGATCACGGACAAGATCGCGGTCGGCGACATCGTCGCGCTCAAGACCGGTGAAGTGCTCGTTCCCTCGGGCATGCCCATCCCCGAAACCGCTGCGCTCGAGATCGCCGCGAGCGATCTCGCCGAGGTCGAGATCATCGACCAGGACCCGCAGCAGATGGACATGCTGATCATCAACTCGCTGCACGAGGATCAGACGAAGAGCCACGAGGACGCGCTCCTGCGCATCTACTCGCGTCTGCGTCCGGGCAACCCCGTGCAGCTCGAGAAGGCGCGTGAGCTCTTCCACGAGAAGTTCTTCGACACGCAGCGCTACCGCCTCGGGCGCGTCGGACGCTTCCGCCTGAACCGCAAGTTCAAGCAGGAGATCAGCGAGGACGTGCAGGTCCTGCAGGCCGAGGACTTCGTCAACGCGATCAAGTACATCATCGATCTGCGCAACCCCACCGGGAAGGGCGAGATCGACGACATCGACAACCTCGGCAACCGCCGGGTGCGCACGATCGCCGAGCTCGCCGCGGACGAGTTCCGCAAGGGCCTGCTCAAGCTGCGCCGCACCGCGCAGGAGCGCATGAACCTCGAGAACCCCGAGACGGTCAGCCCCCGCACGCTGATCAACTCGAAGACCTTCTCGAGCGCCGTCGAGTACTTCTTCGGCCGCAGTGAGCTCAGCCAGGTCGTCGACCAGGCGAACCCGCTCTCGCAGCTCGCGCACGAGCGACGCCTCTCGGCCCTCGGTCCGGGAGGTCTGAACCGCAAGCGCGCGGGCTTCGACGTCCGCGACGTGCACCTCTCGCACTACGGACGCCTCTGCCCGATCGAGACGCCGGAAGGCTCGAACATCGGTCTCATCAGCTCGCTCGCGCTCTACGCGCGCATCGACGCGTACGGCTTCCTCACGACGCCGTACCGAAAGGTGAAGAACGGCAAGCTGACGAACGACGTCGTCTTCCTGCGCGCCGACGAGGAGACCGGGCTCGTCATGTCGCCCGCCGACGTGCTGCTCGACGACAAGGGCAACCTGATCAGCGAGCGCGTCCTCGCGCGTCGCGACGGCGACAACATCGAGTGCCTGCCGACCGAAGTCGACCTCGTCGACGTCGCGCCGACGCAGATCATCGGCGTGTCCGCCGCGCTCATCCCGTTCCTCGAGCACGACGACGCGAACCGCGCGTTGATGGGCTCGAACATGCAGCGCCAGGCCGTTCCGCTCCTGCGTCCCGAGGCGCCGGTCGTCGGCACCGGCATGGAAGGCGTCGTCGCCCGCAACTCGAACTTCCCGATCTTCGCGGAGAAGGACGGCACCGTCCGCTACGTCGACAGCCGGCGCATCATCGTCGACGAGCTCGAGTACCCGCTGACGAAGTTCCAGAAGCTCAACGAGCGCACGACGCAGAACCACCGCCCGGTGATCCGCGAAGGCGATCAGGTGAAGAAGGGCCAGCTGCTCGCGGACGGCGCCTCGACGTCGGCCGGCGAGCTCTCGCTCGGCAAGAACCTGCTCGTCGCGTTCATGCCGTGGGACGGCTACAACTACGAGGACGCGATCCTCGTCAGTGAACGGCTGATGCACGACGACACGTTCACCTCGATCCACATCGAGGAGTACGAAGTCGAGATCCGCGAGACGAAGCTCGGCAAGGAGGAGTTCACGCGCGACATCCCGAACGTCGGCGAGAAGGCGCTCTCCAACCTCGACGACTCGGGCATCGTGCGCATCGGCACGTTCGTCGACGCCGGCGACATCCTGGTCGGCAAGGTCGCTCCGAAGTCGAAGAGCGAGCTCACGCCGGAAGAGAAGCTCCTCCACGCGATCTTCGGCAAGGCCGGCGTCGACGTGAAGAACGCGTCGCTGACGATGCCTCCGGGCACCCGCGGCGTCGTGATCGACGCGCAGAAGTTCAGCCGTCGCGTCAACCTGACCGACGCGGAGCGCACGAAGGCGCTCGCGGTGATCCGCGACGCGGAGAAGGACTTCCTCAAGGCGCTGCGCGACTTCACGGCCGCGATGCTCAAGGAAGTGAAGCAGGTCCTCGGCGGCGAAGTCACCGACGACCTGACGGGCAAGCCGATCTCCGTCGACGACACGGCGACCTACGACGAGCTCCGCCGCGTGCGTCTGCTCTGCCTCCAGTCCGCCGAGAACTTCTCGGTCAAGGAGAAGCGCGAGAAGGCGCTGATCGCGATCAACGACTACCAGTCGCGCATCGACAACAAGGAGACGGAGAAGAACAAGATCGTCAACCGCCTCTCGCGCGGCGACGAGCTGCCCACGGGCGTGCTCGAGATGGTCAAGGTCTACGTCGCGACGAAGCGCAACCTGTCGGTCGGCGACAAGATGGCCGGCCGCCACGGCAACAAGGGTGTGATCAGCAAGATCTGCCCGGTGGAGGACATGCCGTACCTCGAGGACGGCACACCGGTCGACATCGTGCTGAACCCGCTCGGCGTGCCGAGCCGCATGAACGTCGGTCAGATCCTCGAGACGCACCTCGGTCTCGCCTGCAAGAAGCTCGGTCTGCGCGCGCACACGCCCGCGTTCGACGGCGCGAAGGAGGGCGAGATCGAGAAGGTGCTCCAGGAAGCGGGCCTGCCCGGGTCGGGCAAGTTCGTCCTCTTCGACGGTCGCACGGGCTCGCCGTTCGAGCAGCGCGTCACCGTCGGCATCATGTACATGCTGAAGCTGCACCACCTCGTCGACGAGAAGGTGCACGCGCGCGCCACCGGTCCCTACTCGCTCATCACCCAGCAGCCGCTCGGCGGCAAGGCGCGCTTCGGCGGCCAGCGCTTCGGGGAGATGGAAGTGTGGGCGCTCGAAGCGTACGGCGCGGCGGCGATCCTGCAGGAACTGCTCACCGTCAAGTCGGACGACGTCGACGGGCGCACGAAGATCTACGAGTCGATGGTGAAGGGTCTCAACATCCTCGAGCCGGGGACTCCGGTCTCGTTCGAGGTGCTCTGCAACGAGATCAAGGGTCTGGGGCTGAACATCGAGCTGCACAAGAAGGCGGTGCTCAATGGCTGAGAACCTCTACAACCGGGTCAACGACTACGGCAGCGTCACGATCAACCTCGCGAGCCCGGAGGACATTCGGTCCTGGAGCTACGGGGAGGTCAAGAAGCCCGAAACCATCAACTACCGCACGTACCGCCCCGAGCGCGACGGCCTCTTCTGCGAGCGCATCTTCGGTCCCGAGAAGGACTGGGAGTGCTTCTGCGGCAAGTACAAGGGCATCAAGCACAAGGGCATCGTCTGCGACAAGTGCGGCGTGATGATCACGCACTCCCGCGTGCGCCGGAAGCGGATGGGGCACATCAACCTCGCCGCGCCGGTCGCGCACATCTGGTTCTTCAAGGCGATGCCCTCGCGCCTCGGGAACCTGCTCGGGATGAAGGTCTCGAACCTCGAGCGCGTCGTCTACTTCCAGGACTACGTCGTCGTCGATCCGGGCGACACCCCGCTGCAGGAGCACCAGCTCCTCACCGAGGACGAGTACCGCCAATCGCGCGCCAAGTACGGCAGCGAATTCGACGCCGACATGGGCGCCGAAGCGGTCAAGAAGATGCTGCGGCGGCTCGACCTCCAGAAGCTGTCCGAGGAGCTGCGCGAGGAACTGCTCGCGACGCGCTCGAAGCAGCGCATGAAGGACATCATCAAGCGGCTGCGCACGGTCGAGATGCTCCGCGACTCGTCGCAGAACGCCGAGTTCATGGTGCTCGACGTGATCCCCGTGATCCCGCCGGACCTGCGCCCGCTCGTGCTGCTCGACTCGGGCAACTTCGCGACGAGCGACCTGAACGACCTCTACCGGCGCCTCATCAACCGCAACAACCGGTTGAAGAAGCTGCTCGACCTCAACGCGCCCGAGGTCATCATCCGCAACGAAAAGCGCATGCTGCAGCAGTCGGTCGACGCCTTGTTCGACAACGGCCGCTGCCGCCGCCCCGTGCTCGGATCGTCGAACCGTCCGCTCAAGTCGCTGACGGACATGATCAAGGGCAAGCAGGGTCGCTTCCGCGAAAACCTGCTCGGCAAGCGCGTCGACTACTCCGCGCGCTCCGTGATCGTCGTCGGTCCCGAGCTGCGTCTGCACCAGTGCGGTCTCCCGAAGAAGGTCGCGCTGGAGCTCTTCCAGCCGTTCATCATCCGCCGCCTGAAGGAGCTCGGTCTCGCCGACACGATCAAGTCGGCGAAGAAGATGCTCGAGCGGCGCGACGAGGAAGTGTGGGACATCCTCGAAGAGGTGATCCGCGACCACCCCGTCCTCCTCAACCGCGCGCCGACGCTGCACCGCATGGGTATCCAGGCGTTCGAGCCGGTGCTCATCGAAGGCAACGCGATCCGTCTGCACCCGCTCGTCTGCGGCGGCTTCAACGCCGACTTCGACGGCGACCAGATGGCCGTGCACCTCCCGCTCAGCTACGAGGCGCAGATCGAAGCGTCGACGCTGATGCTCGCGACGAACAACGTGTTCTCGCCCGCGAACGGCGCGCCGATCATCTCGCCGTCGCAGGACATGGTGCTCGGCATCTACTACCTGTCGAAGAACTCCGTCGGGAAGCCGAAGAAGGTCAAGCGCTACGGCTCGCTGATGGAGCTCTTCCTCGCGTACGGCCACGCCGATGCGCGCACGCACCGCTCCGTTCAGGTCAAGATGGACGCGCGGCGGATGATCAAGCAGAGCCGCGGCAGTCAACCGATCGCCGTCGGTGACGACGGCAAGATCCAGGAGGGCGACAAGCGCGTCTTCCTGACGACGACCGTCGGCCGCGCGCTCTTCAACGACATCCTTCCCCCGGGGATGCCGTTCTACAACTACGAGCTCGACAAGAAGAGCATCCAGGACCTGATCAGCGATTGCCATCGCCTGCTGGGTCGCGACGCGACGCTCAAGCTGCTCGACGACCTCAAGGACCTCGGCTTCAAGGCGGCGACGCGCGCCGGTCTCTCCTTCGGCAAGGAGGACATCCGCATCCCCGACACGAAGCCGCGCATCCTCGGCGAAACCCAGAAGGAGATCGACAAGGTCGAGAAGGCCTTCCAGAAGGGCGTCATCACCGAGGGCGAGCGCTACCTGAAGATCGTCGACCTCTGGACGCATGCGCGTGAGAAGGTCGGGGAGGACCTGATGAAGGTGCTCCAGGACGACTTCAGCGAGGAGACGGGCTACGTCAACCCGATCTACTGCATGGTCACGTCGGGCGCGCGTGGTTCGATCGACCAGGTGCGTCAGCTCGGCGGGATGCGCGGTCTGATGGCCAAGCCCTCGGGCAAGATCATCGAGACGCCGATCAAGGCGAACTTCCGCGAAGGCCTGAAGGTCCTCGAGTACTTCTCGTCGACCCACGGCGCGCGCAAGGGTCTCGCCGACACCGCGCTCAAGACCGCCGACGCCGGCTACCTGACGCGCAAGCTGACGGACGTCGCGCAGAACGTCGTGATCACGACCGAGGACTGCGGCACGCCGAACGGCGTGTACAAGGCGATCGTCTACAAGGGCGACCGCGTCGCGGTGACGCTCGCGAAGGCGATCCGCGGCCGCGTCGCGCGCGACACGATCCGTGACATCGTCAACGACGAGGTGATGGTCAGCGAGAACGAGGTCATCACCGAGGACATCGCGCTGCGCATCGAGGCGCTCGGGTACGAGAAGATCCGCGTGCGCAGCCCGCTCACGTGCGAGGCTTCGCTCGGCGTCTGCGCCCGCTGCTACGGCATGGACCTCGCCCGCGGCTCGATCGCGGAGCGCGGCCTCGCCGTGGGCATCATCGCCGCGCAGTCGATCGGCGAGCCTGGCACGCAGCTCACGATGCGTACGTTCCACATCGGTGGCACGGCGTCCCGCTCGGTCGAAGAGTCGGAACGCAAGTCGAAGCGCGAGGGCCGGATCGTCTTCACGAACCTGAAGGTCGTGACGAACAAGGAGAACCAGACCGTCGTGCTCAACCGCAACGGCGAGGTCTGCTTGTTCGATGCGCGCGATCGCGAGATCGATCGCTACGCGATCCCGCTCGGCGCCGAGATGCGCGTGAAGGATGGGCAGACCGTCACGGTGGGGCAGGTCCTCTGCAAGTGGGACCCGCACAACGTGCCGATCCTCTCCGAGTTCGCGGGCAAGATCCGCTACGAGGACCTGATCGAAGGCAAGACGCTCAAGACCGAGCGCGACGCCCGCAAGGGTGCCGTGCGCAAGCAGGTCATCGAGCACAAGGGCGATCTCCACCCGCAGATCGTGCTGGAGGACAAGAACGGTGCGCCGCTCGCGCTCTACCCGATCCCCGAGCGTGCGTACATCGAGGTCGAAGAGGGCGCGACGATCGGTCCGGGCGAGCTCCTCGCCAAGACGGCCCGCGAGGCCGCGGGTACGCAGGACATCACCGGCGGTCTGCCGCGCGTGACCGAGCTGTTCGAGGCTCGACGCCCGAAGGACCCGTCCGTCATGTCCGAGATCGACGGCGTCGTCGAACTCGGCGAGAAGAAGCGCGGCAAGCGCACGATCATCGTCCGCGCCGTCGGCTCGAAGGGCGAGGTCATCGAGGAACAGCAGCACGCCGTGCCGCAAGGCAAGCACCTCCGCGTCCACAAGGGCGACGAGGTGCGCGCAGGTGAGCCGCTCGTCGACGGCCCGCTCGACCCGCACGACATCCTCCGCATCCGCGGCGAGGAGGAAGTGCTCGGGTACCTGCTCCGCGAAGTGCAGAACGTCTATCGCAGCCAGTCGGTGACGATCGACGACAAGCACATCGAGACGATCCTCGCGCAGATGATGCGCAAGGTGCAGGTCACCGATCCGGGCGACAGCGAGTTCCTCCCCGGCGCCGTCATCGACAAGTTCCGCTTCCGCCGTGAGAACGATCGGTTGCGCAAGGACAAGAAGAAGCCGGCGAACGGCCAGACGCTGCTGCTCGGCATCACGAAGGCTTCGCTCAGCTCCGAGTCGTTCATCTCGGCCGCGAGCTTCCAGGAGACCACGAAGGTCCTCACGGAGGCCGCGCTCGCCGGGCGTCGCGACTTCCTGATCGGTCTCAAGGAGAACGTGATCCTCGGACACATGGTCCCGACGGGCACGGGCTTCCGCGACCACTACCGCACGCGCGTCAAGAAGAACATCGACCTCGGCGAGATCAGCATGAACGTCGGCTTCGCGCCGAGTGGTCTCGACGCGGAGATGGAGGCTCTGCTGTCCGGCGGGCTGATGCTCGGTCGCAGCGAGGGCCGCACTCTCGCCGCGACGGGCTCGGACGGCTTGGACCTGCTCGGTCCCAAGCCTTCGGGTTCGGTGGTCACGGCCGAGGCGTTGGCCGAAGGCGAGAGCGAAGACGCGGACGACGACGAGGATCTCGAAGATCTCGAGTCGGAGGGCGCGCTCGACTCCGACGCCTGATCCTGGGCTTCGACGAGCCCACGCGGCCGGTGCGGGTTCCCCCGTGCCGGCCGCTCGCCCGAGATGGGGGCCCGGTCACCGCGAAACCGAGCCTCCCGCCCCCCCCGGAGCGCGATCCAGTCCGAGCCGGCGCTTGACCGGCAGGCCGCTCCTCGTAGAATCCTTGCCCCTTCGCCCGACGGCGCCCATTCCGGTGGCGTCGTGTTCGGGCCCTCAGGACTCCTCATGCCGACGATCAACCAGCTGGTCCGCAAGGGCCGTCAGAAGGTCAAGAACCGTTCGAAGTCGCCCGTGCTGGACAAGTGTCCGCAGAAGCGCGGTGTCTGCCTCGTGGTCAAGACCCAGACGCCGAAGAAGCCGAACTCCGCGCTGCGCAAGGTGGCGCGCGTCCGTCTCTCGAACGGCAAGGAGATCACGGCCTACATCCCGGGCGAAGGCCACAATCTGCAGGAGCACTCGGTCGTGCTGGTCCGCGGCGGCCGCGTTCGCGACCTGCCCGGCGTCCGCTACCACATCATCCGCGGCACGCTCGACGCGACGGGCGTCGACGCGCGCACGATGGGTCGCTCGAAGTACGGCGCGAAGCGCCCGAAGAAGTGACGCGACGGTGAGCTGAGCTCCACGAACACGACCGCGAAGTACAGGAACGACGAACGATGCCGCGCAACTACAAGTCGACCGCCCCGCTGATCCAGCCGGACCCGAAGTTCGGCAACATGCTGGCCGCGAAGATCATCAACAAGATCATGTGGAGCGGGAAGAAGGCGACCGCCCAGGCGATCTTCTACGAGGCGCTCGAGATGGCGCACAAGAAGCTCCCGGACGTCCAGGATCCGGTCGAGATCTTCACCAAGGCCGTCGACAACGTGCGCCCGATGGTCGAGGTCCGCAGCAAGCGCGTCGGCGGTGCCAACTACCAGGTTCCGCGCGAAGTGCGGCGCAACCGCCAGCAGTCGCTCGCGATCCGCTGGCTCATCGACAACGCCCGCAAGAAAAAGGGCAAGCCGATGTCGAAGCGCCTCGCCGAAGAGATCACGGACGCCTTCAACGGCACGGGCGCGTCGGTCCAGTGGAAGGAACAGGTCCACAAGATGGCCGAAGCGAACAAGGCCTACGCGCACTACGCGAACTGAGCGCGCGATCCACGAAGCAGCGCACGGCGCGGCGAGGAGCGATCCTCACCGCGCCGTGCGGCGTTTCACGGCGGCGGGTCGGGGTACGATGTCGTCGATGACGACTGCGCGTGCCGAACTCGACGTGTTCATCCTTCGCGACCCACGCGAGTCGGCGCGGAAGTGCTCGCTGACGCCGCTGCGCGGCGTCGCCGGGTTCACGTTCGCGAACTACGCCCACGATCGGCGCGTTGCGGTCGGCCGTCGCATCCTGCTGCACAAGGACGGCGAACTCCTCACGCCCGCCGATCGCGGAACGCCGCTCCTCGTCGTCGACTGCTGCTGGCGGCGCGTCCCGACGCTGCTCGCGACGGTCGATGGCGATCTGCTGCCGCGCCGATTGCCGCCGCTCGCCACGGCGTACCCGCGCAAGAGTGAACTCGTCCCCGATCCCGAGTCCGGGCTCGCGTCGATCGAGGCACTCTTCGCGGCGCTCGCGCTGCTCGGCGAGGTGCGGCCGGAGCTGCTCGCTCGCTACCGTTGGCGCGACGAGTTCCTCGCTCGGAACTCCCTGCTCCTCGGAGCGTGCGGTCCGAACGGCGCTTGAAACCGCGCGTCCGCGCCGCCCCGCTTCTCCCCAGGATCGAAGTCGGAGATCAACGCGCGCGCGTTTCGCTCGCGGAGCGGCAATCGCGGCATTCGCGCGCCCAAGGCAGGAACACGAGGCGCTCCCGCGCGATCGCTCGGCCGCATTCTTCGCAGAGGCCGAAGTGTCCGCTCGCGAGCCGGCCGAGCGCCTCGTCGACTTCGTAGCCGAGCTGATCCTCCGTCGCCAGAGTCTCGAGCTCGACGTCGAGCGCCGCCTCCTCGATCGATTCGTCCGCGGGGGGGCCGGTCGTTTCGCCGGATGGTCCGAGCGCGTCTCGCTCGATCGATCCCACGGTCCGTGCGAGCGCCGCTCGCAACTCGAGCAGCTTCCGCTCGAAGTCGAGGAGCTCTCGCCGTGTGAACGCAGGCTTCGCAGCCGCGCCGACCGGAGTCTTCAACGTGCGCTTCTTGGATGCCATGGGCGCCTCCGGCGGCGATCCTAGGCGTGCCTGGAGTCCGGGACACCCGCACGACGGAGGAGCCGCGCGCGGGCCAAGTGCGCAGACTCCACGCGGCCGTTCTGCGCCGTCGAAGGAAGCCAGCTCCCGCGTCGTTTCGTCCCGATTCCTCGCGCGCGGGCCGCGGGCTGCTGGTGCTATCTTCCGCGCGTGGACGTCTCTCGCCTGCGGAACCTCGGCATCGTCGCGCACATCGACGCGGGGAAGACGACGGTGTCGGAGCGGATCCTCTTCGATGCTGGCGTCGAGCACCGGATGGGGAACGTCGACGAGGGGACGACGGTCCTCGACTGGATGCAGGAGGAACGCGAGCGCGGGATCACGATCACGGCGGCCGCCACGACGATCCCGTGGAAGGATCACCGCATCAACCTGATCGACACACCGGGCCACGTCGACTTCACGATCGAAGTCGAACGCAGTCTGCGCGTGCTCGACGGCGCGATCCTCGTCGTCGACGCGGTGATGGGCGTGCAGGCGCAATCGGAGACCGTGTGGCGGCAGATGCAGCGGCACCACGTGCCCTGTCTCGCGTTCGTGAACAAGCTCGATCGGCCCGGCGCGGACTACCTGCGCGCCGTCGGGGACCTCGCGAAGAAGCTCCGCGCGCACGCCGTCCCGGTGCAGTATCCCCTTTGGCGCGAGGGGCGACTCACGGGCATCGTCGATCTCCTCACGCGGCGCACGTGGATGTTCGCCGGTGCCGGCGAGCAGGCGATCGATGCCGCGCTCGACGTTCCTCCGGACGCCGCGGACGAGGTCGGCGTGCTGCGGTCGGAACTCCTCGATGCGCTCGCGGACGGCGACGACGAAGTGCTCGCCTGCGTGCTCGAGCGACGTGAGCCGGAGCTCCCAGCTCTCGAGCGCGCGCTCCGGCGGCGCGTGGTCGCCGACGGGCTCGTGCCGGTGTTCTGCGGGATCGCGCTGCGGAATCAGGGCATCCAGCCGCTCCTCGACGCCGTCGTGAAGTACCTGCCGTCGCCCCTCGATCTCCCGCCGGTGCGGGGCACGGATCCGCGTACCCACGAACCGATCGACCGGAAGCCGAGCGTCGAGGAGCCGGTGTGTGCGCTCGCATTCAAGCTGCAGTCGCAGGCCCACGGTGAGCTGGCCTTCGTGCGCGTCTACTCCGGGCGCATCACGAGCGGCGCGCACCTCTGGAATCCGCGCGCGCAGAAGCTCGAACGGGTCGGTCGGCTCCTGCGGATGCACGCGAACCACGGAGAGGGGCTCGAGAGCGCGGGTCCCGGCGAGATCGTCGCGATCTCCGGACTCAAGCACACGTCGACCGGGGACACGCTCTGCGAACGCGAGGCGCCGATCGTGCTCGAGGCCCTGGAGTTCCCGGAGCCCGTGATCTCGCTCGTCCTCGAACCTGCGAACTCGCCCGACCGCGACAAGCTCCGCCTGGCGCTCGGCCGCCTCGCGCACGAGGACCCGAGCTTCCACGTCCACGAACAGCCCGACACAGGCCAGTGGACGATTTCAGGGATGGGGGAGCTCCATCTCGAGGTCCTTCGCCACCGGCTCGAACACGAGTTCCACGTCGAGGTCCGGGTTGGAACGCCGCGCGTGGCCTACCGAGAAGCCGTGACGGCCGCCGCCCGCGGGCGCGGTCGCGTCGAGCGCCAACTCGGCGGGAAGGAGGTGTTCGGCGACGTCGAGGTCGAGCTCCGGCCCGATCCTTCGCTGACCACTCCGGCCGTGGGGTGGGAGCCCGACGTGGGGATTCCGAGCGCCTTCCGCAAGGTGGTCGAGGGCACGCTCGCGCTCGAAACGCACGTCGGACCGCGTTTCGGCTTCCCGTTGTCCCAAGTGAAGATCGCCGTCGTGGGAGGTTCGAGCGATCCGCGGCGGGACGCGGAGATGGGGTTCGCCCAGGCGGCGAGCCAGGCCCTCCGCGAAGCCCTCTCCCGGTCCGAGGTCGTCGTGCTCGAGCCCTTGATGCGCTTCGAGATCGAATCGCCGGCGGAATTCTCGAGCGGCATCCTCGCGGACCTGGGGTCGCGCAAGGCGGAGGTCCGTGAGGTCAGCGCGGATGGAGCCGTCCGCTCGATCTGCGGGCTCGTGCCGCTCTCGCAGATGTTCGGCTACTCCACGGCCGTGCGCTCGCTCTCGCAGGGGCGCGCCGGCTTCTCGATGTCGCCCGCCGGCCTGCGTCCGGTTCCCGAGTCCGAGTTGGCCGCGCGTGGTCTCGTCTGGACCTGAGCGCGCGCGTTCCGCGGTCGCGGGGACCGCGAATCCATCCGAGTTCGTTCGAGTCTCGTGTCTAGACCCTTGACGGGTAGGGGGGCGAAGGGTATCGTCCTCGCCCCTATCACTCTCCGGACCCCGAATCGGGCCGCGCGCGGCCTGGACCAGGGATCCTCCGGAGGGCGAGAGCATCACGACCCGACCCGGACCGCATCCGCAACGCGCACGAGCCCATGAAGGACAAGATCCAGATCCGAATGGAGGCCTACGACCACGAGGCGCTCGACCAGTCGTGCCTCGAGATCGTCGAAACCGCCAAGCGGACGGGCGCCCGCGTCGCGGGGCCGATCCCGCTCCCGACGCGCATCGAGCGCTACACCGTGCTGCGGTCCCCGTTCATCGACAAGAAGTCGCGCGAGCAGTTCGAGATCCGCACGCACAAGCGGTTGATCTACATCAGCGAGCCGACTTCGCAGACGGTGGACTCCCTCTCCAGCCTGAACATGCCTGCGGGCGTGGACATCCGCATCAAGGCCTGAGCGCCGAGAGCGTGCGCGCCGTCGCTGCGACGGCGTGTGCGTTGGACGGAGCCGCGTGCTCCGCCCCGATCCCCCGCAGCTCTTTACGACTTCGACGATTCTCGCTCCGCAACGCGCGGCTTCGGCTGCGGCGCGCGGGGCTCTGTCGCATGGGGGCCCGCGCCCCGCATGCGCCGCCGCGTGGCCAGGCGTTCGTTCACTCCGCCGTGGAGTGGAACCTGGTCGAACCGGCGAACCACGCGAGTTCGAGGAATCATGACGCTGATCCTAGGACGAAAGCTCGGAATGACTCAGCTCTTCGCTGAGGACGGCACCGTCACCGGAGTGACGGTGGTCGCCGCCGGTCCGTGTGTCGTCACGCACGTGCGCACGAAGGACAAGGAAGGCTACGACGCCGTCCAACTCGGCTTCGAGGACATCTCCGACAAGCGCTGCGCCAAGCCGCAACTCGGCGCGTTCCGGAAGATCAGCGTGGCGCCGAAACGCTTCTTGCGCGAGGAGCGGCTCACCGCTCCCGCCGCGATGAAGGTCGGCGACACGCTGCGCTGCGACGTGTTCAAGGTGGGGGACAAGGTCGACGTGGTCGGCACGATGAAGGGCCGCGGCTACGCGGGCACCATCAAGCGCCACGGCTTCAACCGCGGCCCCGAAACGCACGGCTGCATGAACGTGCGCGACCCGGGCTCGCTCGCGAGCAAGCGCATCGGCAAGGTCGTCAAGGGCAAGCGCCTCGGCGGCCACTACGGCAACTCGCGCGAGACCTCGAAGAACCTCACGGTCGTCCGCATCGATCTCGAGCGCAACCTGCTCTTCCTCAAGGGCTCGGTCGCGGGCCCCAACGACGGCTTCGTCGAGGTCCAGACGGCGCGCACGCCTCCGCACAGGAAGGCTCCCCCGCAGCAGCCGAAGGCGGCCGCTGGCGCCAAGGGTGCCGCTCCGGCCAAGCAGGAGAAGAAGAAGTAGTCCGCCATGAAGGTCCAGAGCTACTCGGCCGGCAAGCTCGGCCAGATCGAGTTCGACACGAAGCCCTTCGGCGAGAAGGTCTTCTTCCGCACTCTCAAGGACGCGGTCGTGATGTACCAGGCGAACCAACGCCAGGGCACGGCCAAGGTCAAGACGCGCAGCGAGGTCCACGGTTCCGGCAAGAAGCCGTGGAAGCAGAAGCACACCGGTCGCGCTCGCGCCGGCGACAAGAAGTCGCCGCTGTGGCGCAAGGGCGGCACGATCTTCGGTCCGCACCCGCGCGATTTCTCGTACCACACCCCGGCGAAGCAGCGCCGCGTCGCGCTGCGTTCGGCGCTCGCCGGCAAGCTCCTCGACAAGGAGGTCGTGATCGCGGAACTCCCGCGCTACTCGACCCCGTCCTCGAAGAGCGCGCGCGGTCTGCTCAAGGAGCTCGGTGCGCCCCGCAAGGCGCTCTTCGTGCTCGGCGAGCGCAACGAGGTGCTGTGGAAGTCGCTCCGCAACTTCCCCGGCGTCCAGGTTCGCACGGCCGCCGAACTCAACGCGCTCGACGTGATCAACGGCGGGCTCATCGTGGCGGAGAAGGCCGCCCTCGACGCGCTCAAGACGCGCGTCGGTGTGAAGGAGGTGTCCGCGTGAGCACGATCGACCGCCAGTACCAGCTCGTGTCGCAGCCCATCATCACGGAGAAGGGCTCGACCGACACGGCCAAGCGCAACGCCTTTCACTTCCGCGTGCCGCTCGACGCCAGCAAGATCGAGATCCGCGCCGCCGTCGAGAAGGTCTTCAACGTGAAGGTCAAGAAGGTCAACACGCTCCGCGCGGCGCAGAAGGTTCGCCGTCGTGGGTACAGCGTGGGGACGACGCCCGCCTGGAAGCGCGCGATGGTCGTGCTCGAAGAGGGCCAGGTCATCGACGTCCTCTGACGCTCGGGAGCTGAACGAACATGGGCATCAAGCTGTATCGACCGACGTCTCCGGGCCGCCGCCAAGGCAGCGTGCTGGACTACGCCGAGATCACGCGCCGCACGCCGGAGAAGAGCCTCCTCGAGGCCTACCGCAAGAGCGGCGGACGCAACAACAACGGCCACATCACCCGTCGGCACCGCGGCCGCGGCAACAAGAAGATGTACCGGGTGGTCGACTTCCGTCGCGACAAGGACGGCATCCCGGCCAAGGTCTTCTCGATCGAGTACGACCCGAACCGCTCGGCGAACATCGCCCTCCTGCACTATGCGGATGGCGAGAAGCGCTACATCCTCGCCCCGCTCGACCTGAAGGTCGGCCAGACGGTGATGTCGGGCGCGAACGCGGAGCCGCTGCCGGGCAACTCGCTCCCGCTCGCGAACATCCCCGTCGGCCTCGAGATCCACAACGTCGAGCTCCGCCTCGGTCGCGGTGGTCAACTCTGTCGCACCGCGGGCGGCTGGGCGCAGCTCCAGGCGAAGGAGGGGGACTACGCGATCGTGATGCTCCCGTCCGCCGAGCTCCGCAAGGTGCACGTGAACTGCCGCGCGACGATCGGTCGCATCGGGAACCTCGACTGGCAGAACGTCAGCTACGGCAAGGCCGGTCGCAAGCGCCACCTCGGCATCCGTCCGTCCGTGCGCGGCACCGCCCAGAACCCCGTCGACCACCCGATGGGTGGTGGCGAAGGCCGTACCGCCGGTGGTCGTCACCCGTGCTCGCCCTCGGGCGTCCTTGCGAAGGGTGGCAAGACCCGCAAACCCAACCACATCACCGATAGGTTCATCCTGCGCCGCAGGAAGAAGGGATCGCACTGATCCATGGGACGTAGCGTCAAGAAGGGGCCCTTCGTCGACGAGCACCTGTGGAAGAAGGTGCAGGCGGAGATTGCCAAGGGCACGAAGAACCCGATCAAGACGTGGTCGCGCCGCAGCACGATCACGCCCGAGATGATCGGTCACACGTTCATGGTCCACAACGGCAAGGCGCACACGAAGGTGTTCGTCACCGAGGACATGGTCGGTCACAAGCTGGGCGAGTTCTCGCCGACGCGCGTGTTCCGCGGCCACACGAACAAGAAGGAAGAGACGAAGCCGAGTGAGGGAGGTGCTGCATGAGCTCCACCGCCGAATTCGTCGCGCGCCACCGCTTCGCGCGGATCACCGCGCGCAAGGCTCGTCGGATCGCGGACCTCATCCGCGGTCGCAGCGTGAACGAGGCGCTCGAACTGCTCGAGTTCGCCCCGCAGCGCGGCGCATCCTTCTATCTCAAGGTCGTGCGCTCCGCCGTCGCGAACGCGAGCCTCGACGAGAACGTCAACATCAACCGGCTCGTGATCAGCGAGTGCCGGGCCGACGACGGTCCGCTCGCTCAGGGCCGCCTCCGCTTCCGTCCGGGTCCGCAGGGCCGCGCGATGCCGTTCGCGAAGCGACTTTCGCACCTCACCGTGAAGGTGCGTGAGCTCGAGGAGATCGAAGAGGCCCCGAAGGCGAAGCGCGGCAAGCCCGCGAAGAAGGCCTGAACCCATGGGACAAAAGATCCACCCGACGGGCTTCCGCCTGGCGACCATCGAGCCCTGGCGCTCGCGCTGGTACGCGAACAAGAAGGACTTCGGCAAGTTCCTCCTGCAGGACAAGAAGATCCGCGACCACATCTCCAAGGAGTTCGGTTCGGCGGGCATCCCCCGCATCGAGATCGAGCGCACCTCCGAGGCGGTCAACGTGATCATCTACACCGCGCGTCCGGGCGTCCTCGTCGGACGCAAGGGCGTGCGCGTCGACGAGCTCAAGAAGGAACTCGAGAAGATCGCGGGCATGACCTGCCATCTGACGCTGCACGAGGTGAAGCGTCCGGAGCTCGAGTCGAAGCTCGTCGCCGAGGTGATCGCCGAGGCGCTCGAGAAGCGCATGGCGTTCCGTCGTGCCATCAAGCGCGCGATCCAGACGACGATGCAGGCCGGTGCCAAGGGCATCAAGGTCGAGCTCAACGGTCGTCTCGGCGGCGCGGAAATGGCCCGTCAAGCGAAGGAGCGCGAAGGCCGCGTGCCGCTCTCCACGCTGCAGGCGCACGTCGACTACGGAACCGCGCTCGCGAAGACCACCTACGGCGTGCTCGGCGTCAAGGTCTGGATCTACAAGGGCGAGATCGAAGCCGGCAAGCTGATCGACTTCAAGGCGAGCCTCGGGGCCGGTCCCGGCCGCTCCGAGCGTCCGCGTGGCCCGCGTGGCCCGCGCGGTCCCGGGGGCGGTGGCTACGGTGGGGGAGCGAGCAGCGCCGCGAGCGCGCCCGCATCCGCGCCCGCGAAGCCCGAAGGAGGTGCGTGATGTCCCTCATGCCGAAGCGGACGAAGTTCCGCAAGGTCATGCGCGGCCGCCTGAAGGGCATGGCCACGCGAGGCAACCGCGTGTCGTTCGGAGACTGGGGCCTCCAGTCGATGGACTATGCGTGGCTCCCCGGTCGAGTGATCGAAGCGGGACGCGTCGCTGCGAGCCGTGCGACGGGCGGTACTGCCCGCGTCTGGATCCGCGTGTTCCCGCACAAGCCGGTCTCCTCGAAGCCTGCTGAGGTCCGAATGGGCACCGGCAAGGGCGAAGTCGAGTACTGGGCGGCCGAGATCAAGCCGGGCACGATTCTCTACGAGCTCGGCGGCGTTCCCGAGGAGAAGGCGAAGGCCATCTTCAAGAAGGTCGCTCACAAGATGCCCATCAAGGTCAAGCTCGTGCGTCGCACGCCGAGCACCTGAGCCGCCACGGAGCCCCGCCCATGAAGACCGACGAGATCCGTAGCAAGACGAACCACGAACTCGGGATCGAGCTCCAGAAGATGAAGAAGGAGCTCTTCGATCTGCGCTTCAAGTCCGCCACGCAGTCCCTCCCCAACGGTTCGCGCATCCGCGTCCTGCGTCGCCTGATCGCCCGCACGAACACGATCCTCAACGAGCGCGCGCTCGGCGTCCGGGGCCAAGAGGCCCGCTGAGGAGCTGGAAGACCATGAACGACCCCCGCAATAGCCGTCGCACGATCGAAGGCATCGTGACCAGCGACAAGATGGCGAAGACCATCACCGTCGAGGTCGTGCGCACCTACAGGCACCCCAAGTACCTCAAGTACATGCGGGTGAACAAGAAGTACCACGCCCACGACGAGAAGGGCGAGGCGCGCGTCGGTGACCGCGTCGAGCTGATGGCCTGCCGACCGATGAGCAAGCTCAAGCGTTGGCGCCTCGTTCGCGTCGTCGAACGCGGCGTCGTGACCACCGAAGTGGGCGTCGACACCGCGCTCGAGGGTGCGCTGGGCGTCAAGAAGAAGGATGGTGTCGCATGATCCAGATGCAGACTTGGCTGGACGTCGCCGACAACACCGGGGCGAAGCTCTGCCAGTGCATCAAGGTGCTCGGCGGAACCCGTCGTAGGTACGCGAGCCTCGGTGACGTCGTCGTGGTCTCGGTCAAGAAGGCCCTGCCCACGAGCGAGTTCAAGGAAGGCGCCGTCGCGAAGGGCGTTATCGTGCGCGTGAAGAAGAACACGCGTCGGCCCGACGGTTCCTACGTCCGATTCGATCAGAACGCGATCGTGTTCATCGATCAGGACAACAACCCGAAGGGCACGCGCATCTTCGGCGCGGTTGCGCGCGAACTGCGCGAGCGCAACTTCATGAAGATCATCTCGCTGGCTCAAGAGGTCGTCTGACCAGCACGGAGCCGACACCGATGAAGATGAAGATCAAGAAGGGCGACAAAGTCGTCGTTATCGCGGGCAACGACAAGGGCAAGGAGGGGGAGGTCAAGGACGTCCTCCGTACCGAGAACCGGGTCGTCGTCGAGGGCATCAACCTGCGTTGGAAGCACAAGAAGCCGACGCAGCAGAATCCCAAGGGCGATCGCAGCCAGATCGAGTGTTCGATCCATGCGAGCAACGTCATGTTGCTCGATCCCAAGTCCGGCAAGCCGACGCGCAAGCGTGCGTCGGAGACCAAGGCCAAGGCCAAGAAGTGAGCTCGCCACCAAGACGGCGAGACGTAAAGAACCATGGCACGCCTCAGAGAGAAGTATCAGCAGGAAGTCCGCGCGCGGCTCAAGCAGAAGTTCGGCATCGAGAACGATCATGCCGTGCCTCGCCTGACCAAGATCGTCGTCAACATGGGCGTCGGCTCCGCGGTCGAGAACAAAGGCCGGGTCGAAGTCGCAGCGCGCGATCTCGCCACGATCACCGGACAGAAGCCCGTCATCCGCAAGTCGAAGAAGGCCATCTCGGGCTTCAAGCTGCGCGAGGACATGCCCATCGGCTGCTCCGTCACCCTGCGCCGCGAGCGCATGTGGGAGTTCGCCGACCGCCTGATCACGATCGTTCTCCCGCGTATCCGCGACTTCCGCGGCGTGAAGGACAAGCTCGACGGCCGCGGCAACTACACCATGGGCCTCTCGGAGCAGTCCGTCTTCCCCGAGATCGAGTTCGACAAGATCGAGTTCCCGCAGGGCATGGACATCACGTTCGTGACCACCGCCGGGACCGACGAACGCGGCCATGCGCTCCTGAAGGAACTCGGGATGCCGTTCGCCGTCCGCGAGACCACGCAGAAGGGCAAGAAGAGCTGAGCCATGGCCAAGCTGACCTGGATCCTCAAGTCGCAACGGAAGCCGAAGTTCCCGACCCGCGCCTACACGCGCTGCACGATGTGCGGCCGTCAGCGTGCGGTCTATCGCAAGTTCAAGATCTGCCGCATCTGCCTGCGCGACCTCGCCCACAAGGGAGAGATTCCGGGCATGCGCAAGGCCTCGTGGTGATCCGGAGAACCACGCCATGATGACCGATCCGATCGCCGACCTGTGCACGCGCATTCGCAACGCGAATGCGATCAAGAAGACGACCCTTCGCCTTCCGGCCTCGACCGTCAAGGTCGGGATCGTCCAGATCCTGAAGGAAGAGGGGTTCATCGCCGACTACGTCGTGGAACCGGGCCAGCCGACGAGCTCGCTCGTGATCACGCTCAAGTACGGCGACGAGGGCGAGAGCGTGATCCGCGAGATCTCGCGCGTCAGCAAGCCCGGCCGTCGCATCTACGCCGCGTCGAATGAACTGCCGCCGGTTCTCCGGGGCATGGGCATCCGCGTGCTCTCCACGAACAAGGGCATCGTGTCCGACCGCACCGCGCGAGCGCAGAAGCTCGGCGGCGAGGTCCTGTGCGAGGTGTTCTGATCCATGTCCCGCATCGGCAAGAAACCCGTCGAGATCCCGACCGGCGTCACGGTCAAGAACGCCACCGGCGTCGTGACCGTGAAGGGCCCGAAGGGCGAGCTCACGATCAAGCTGCGCCCTGAAGTCGACGTCCAGGTCGACGGCAGCAAGGCCACCGTCTCGGTCAAGGGAGATGCTGAACAGCGCGAAGTCCGCGCCTACCACGGCATGACCCGCGCGTTGATCAGCAACATGGTCACCGGAGTGACCAAGGGCTACGAGAAGCGCCTCGAAATCCAGGGGGTCGGTTGGAACGCGGCGGCGCAGGGCCAGAAGCTCGTGCTGAACGTCGGCTTCAACAAGCCTGTCACCCTCGAGATGCCGAAGGGGCTGACCGTCTCGACTCCCCAGCCGACGCAGATCATCCTGATCAGCGCGGACAAGCAAATGGTCGGGCACATGGCGGCGACGATTCGCAAGTGCCGTCCGCCGGAGCCCTACAAGGGCAAGGGCATCCGCTTCGAGGGCGAAGTGGTCAAGCGCAAGGCCGGCAAGAGCTTCGGCAGCTGAGGTAGAGCGTCATGAACGAAGCACTGGGCAAGAATTACCGCCGGGAACGCCGCGCTCTGCGCGTGCGAGCCAAGCTGCGCCGCACCGGGGACGCTCCGCGTCTCTCCGTGACGCGCTCGCTCAAGCACATCCAGGCGCAGATCATCGACGACGCCAGCGGTCGGACCCTGGCTCACGTCAGCACGACGGGGAAGGCGATCTCCGCCGACCTCAAGGGCAAGAAGAAGACGGAACGCGCTGCGTTCGTCGGGGCCGAACTCGCCAAGCGCGCGAAGGCCGCCGGCATCGAGCGCGTGATCTTCGATCGCGGTTCGGCGCGGTATCACGGCCGCATCAAGGCCCTGGCCGAGGCCGCCCGTGCGGGCGGCCTCAAGTTCTGATCGAGAGGACGAGAGCACATCCATGGCCAACAAAGGCATGCGCTACATCGACGGCGTCGAAGCCCAGGACATCCAGGGCATCACTGAGACGCTCGTGAAGGTCAACCGTTCCGCCGCGGTGGTGAAGGGCGGTCGTCGTTTCTCGTTCGCCGCGCTCTCGGTCAGCGGGAACAAGGCCGGCGTGGTCGGCTACGGGTTCGGCAAGTCACGCCAGGTCCCCGGCGCCATCGAGAAGGCTGCGCGCGATGGTCGCAAGCACCTGATGCGCGTTCCGCTGACCGCTGCGGGGACGATTCCGCATCCGGTCGAGGGGTTCTTCAGCGCCTCGAAGGTGCGCCTCCTCCCGGCCTCGCCCGGTACCGGCATCATCGCCTGCCCTTCGGTCCGCGCGGTTTGCGAGCAGGCGGGCATCAAGGACATCCTCACCAAGGCCTACGGTTCGCCGAACCCGGTGAACCTCGTCAAGGCCACGCTGGCGGCGCTCGCCGAGCTCCGCACGCCTGAACGAGTCGCGGAACTCCGCGGCGTCAAGCTCTGAGAGCACGAAGGACCCCATGGACCTCCGCACCGTCACCCAGAAGGGCATCAAGTACCCCGACCGCAAGCGCGTCGGCCGCGGCCCCGGCTCCGGACTCGGCAAGACCGCCGCGCGCGGTCACAAGGGTTGGGGCCAGCGTTCGGGCACGAGCCGCCGCCCCGGCTACGAGGGCGGCCAGATGCCGATCTATCGTCGCGTGCCCAAGCGCGGCTTCACGAACGCCCGCTTCCGCACGGAGTACACGATCATCAACGTCGACCTCCTCGACGCCTTCGCCGACGGCGCGACCGTCGACCTGGAGTCCATCCTCGCCAAGGGCCTCACGAGCAAGGTCTCGAACCTGCTGAAGGTTCTCGGCGATGGCGAGCTCAAGAAGAAGCTCACCGTGCGCGCCCAGAAGTTCAGCAAGATCGCCGCGGAGAAGATCCAGAAGGCGGGCGGCACCACCGTTCTGCTCGACGAGTCCGGCCGCGAGGCCGCGGCGAGCGCTTCCTGAGGCAACGGCGGAGGACCCCGTGAACAACTTCCTGCAGCTCTTCCGGATTCCGGAGACGAAGAACCGGATCCTGCTCACGCTGGGGCTGCTCATGATCGAGCGATTGGGCTTCCAGATCCCCATCCCGGGGATGGACCCGACCTTCCTCAATTCGCAGCGCGACTCGGGGGCGCTGTTCGGGTTGATGAGTGCCTTCTCCGGAGGGCAACTCGGTCAGGCGACGATCTTCTCACTGGGCATCATGCCCTACATCTCGGCATCGATCATCTTCTCGATGCTGACGAAGATCTCCCCCGCGGTCGAAGCGGTGTCGAAGGAAGGCGCCTCCGGCCAGAAGAAGATCAACCAGTGGACCCGCCTTGCGTCCGTGCCGATCGCCATGATCCAGGCGATCGTCATCTACGCGACGGTGTTCCTGCCGCACCAGGAGATGATCTCGCCGAGCATGCAGGGCAATCCCCTCCTGCTCGGCACGGTGGTGGTCCTCTCGATCGTCGCCGGCTCGCTCGTGGTCATGTGGCTCGGCGAACTGATCACCGAGTACGGAGTCGGCAACGGTGCCTCGCTGATCATCATGGCGGGGATCATCGCGCGCATCCCGCACGCGCTGTACACGATCTACGAGGATCCCGAGTTCTGGGAGACCCTTCTGTTCCTCGCCGGGATCTGGAGCGTGACGGTCCTGGGCGTCGTGTTCATCCACAAGGGTGCGCGCCGCGTCCCGGTTCAGTACGCACGCCTGCAGCGCGGGTCCAAGGTGTACGGCGGGCAGCGCCACTTCCTGCCCCTGAAGATCAACATGGCCGGCGTCATGCCGATCGTGTTCGCCTCCGTGATCTTCATCATCCCCGCCATCGTCTTCAACTGGCTCGGCTGGGCCGACCTCAAGACGATCTTCTCGACGCCCACGGGCTTCGTGCACGTGTCGATGTATGTCGGGCTCGTCTTCTTCTTCTGCTTCTTCTGGAACCGCTTGATGTTCCAGCCGCACGAGATCGCGGACAACCTCCGCGAGCACGGCTCGTTCGTCCCTGGAATTCGACCGGGCGCCCGCACCGCGGAGTTCCTCGACCACACCCTCACTCGCATCACGCTCGCGGGTGCGGCGTTCCTGTCGGTCATCGCGATCGCGCCCGCGTTCGTGACTCAGAACCAATCGATGCCGCAGGACATGCGCTACTTCCTGGGCGGCACGTCCGTGCTCATCGTGGTCGGCGTCGCGCTCGAGCTCGTCGACCGGCTCAACGCCCAGCTCGTCATGCGGAACTACGACGGCTTCATGAAGTCCACCGGCACCGGTTGGACGCAGAAGCCTCCGGCGGGGGGGATCCAGGGCTGATGGCGCGCGTCCTCATCCTCTTCGGGCCCCCCGGTGCGGGGAAGGGAACCCAGGCGAGCCGACTCTCGGCCGCTCTGGCGCTTCCTCACGTCTCGACGGGGGACCTGTTCCGCGAGAACCGCGCGAAGGGCACACCGCTCGGCCAGAAGGCTCAGACCTACATGGACGCGGGGCAACTGGTTCCCGACGAGGTGGTCCTCGACATGCTGTTCGACCGCACGTCGAAGCCGGACTGCCGCGAAGGCTACCTGCTCGACGGCTTTCCGCGCACGATTCCGCAGGCGGAGGCCCTGTCCAAGCGCCTCGCCGCGAGCGATCGGGTCTCGGTGTTGAATCTGATGGTTCCGGACGAGGTGCTGCTCGAGCGGATCACTGGACGGCGCAGCTGCAAGGCCTGCTCGAACGTCCACCACCTCCGCACTGCGCCGCCGAAGAACCCTGGGCGTTGCGACAAGTGCGGGGGCGAACTCGTCCAACGCACGGACGACACCGTCGAGGTCTTCGGTAAGCGTCTCAACGTCTACCGGCAGCAGACCCAGCCTCTCGAAGGCTGGTACGGTCGCGCGAACCTGCTGGTCAACGTCGACGGAAACCGCGCACCCGAGGTCGTCTTCGAGGAGCTGCGCCGCAAGGCCTTCCCCGACGCAAGTGGAGGGAGGGGCTGATGCCCAAAGAAGAACCGATCACGGTCGAGGCCATCGTCACGGAGTCGCTGCCCAACGCGCGGTTCCGCGCCCGCCTCGAATCCGGTCACGAGATCTTGGCGCACGTCAGCGGCAAGATGCGCATGCACTACATTCGCATCCTGCCCGGCGACAAGATCACCGTCGAGATGTCGCCGTACGACCTGACCAAGGGCCGCATCATCTGCCGCGGTGAGCGGCGCAACAAGCAAGGATAGGATCATGAAGGTTCGCTCCAGCGTTCGGCGCATGTGCGCCCACTGCAAGCTCGTCCGCCGGCGCGGCGTGCTGCGGGTGATTTGCACGGAACCGCGCCACAAGCAGCGCCAGGGCTGAGTCCCGGGCCCCAAGGAAGAGGACAGAGTCCATGCCGCGTGTCATCGGTGTCGACATTCCCCCGAACAAGCGCCTCGAGATCGCGCTTCAGTACATCTACGGCGTCGGTCAGACGACGTCCAAGAAGGTCTGTGTCGCCCTCAAGCTCGATCCGGGCATGAAGGCGCGCGACTTGACCGAAGAACAACTCGCGACCATCGCGACCTATCTCCAGAAGGAGTACGCGGTCGAGGGCCAGTTGCGCCGCCAGATCGCGGCGAACATCTCGCGCCTGCGCGAGATCGGCTGCTACCGCGGCACGCGTCATCGTCGCGGTCTGCCCGTGCGCGGCCAGCGCACGCGCACGAATGCGCGCACGCGCAAGGGCCCGCGCAAGACGGTTGCCGGCAAGAAGTCCGTGAAGGGGATGAAGTAAGCCATGGCCAAGGAACAGACTGCACCCTCCGACAAGGCCGAGAAGCCGGCAGAGAAGGGCGGCGCCGCGGGCGCGCCCGCGAAGGCTCCCAAGGCCAAGAAGGGCAAGAAGGTCGATGCCCGTGCGCTCGCGCACGTCAAGGCGACCTTCAACAACACCCTGGTCACGATCACCACGTACGCCGGCGAGGTCATCTCGGTCGGTTCCGCAGGAATCGTGGGCTTCAAGGGCACGCGCAAATCGACTCCGTTCGCCGCACAGCGCGCTGCGGAGCAGGCCGCTTCCGTCGCGATGCGCTACGGCGTCCGCGAGGTCGAGGTCAAGGTCAAGGGCGCCGGCTCGGGCCGCGAGTCCGCGGTCCGCGCTCTCTCCAACACCGGGCTCAAGGTCCTCACTCTCGAGGACGTGACCCCGCTTCCCCACAACGGCTGCCGAGCGCGTAAGCGTCGCCGCGTCTGATCCCAGTCTCTCCACCAGGTGACGTGTCCATGACCCGCATCATCGCCGACAAGTGCAAGCTCTGCCGCCGTGAAGGCATGAAGCTCTTCCTCAAGGGCCAGCGCTGCTTCACGGAAAAGTGCGCTCTCTCCCGCCGCGACTATCCGCCCGGCGTCCACGCCCAGAAGCGTGCGAAGCTGACGGAGTACGGCGTCCGCCTGCGCGAGAAGCAGAAGCTCAAGCGCATCTACGGAGTGCACGAAGCCAAGTTCAAGCGCTACTTCCACGAGGCCGAGCGTCTCAAGGGCAACACGGGTGAGAACCTGATGATGTTGCTCGAGCGGCGTCTCGACAACGTGGTGCTCGCCAGTGGTTTCGCGCTCTCGCGCAACCATGCGCGCCAGCTGATCAACCACGGTCACTTCACCGTCAACGGCCGCAAGGTCGACGTCTGCAGCTTCCAGGTTCGCCCCGGCGACGTCGTCGCTCCGGCCTCCAAGGAAGCGACGAAGAAGATCGTCAGCGAGGCGATCGAGGTGAACAAGCAGCAGACCGTGCCGGCGTGGATCGAGGTCAAGGCGGACGCGCTCACCTCGCGCATCGTCGCCGTCCCGCGCCGCGAAGACGTTCCGCACCCGATTCAGGAGCAGCTCATCATCGAGCTCTGCTCGAAGTAATCGGACGACGCATCCACGACGCGCAGGCTGAAGAGGAGGCGCACGAGCGGGGTGGAGACACCCGTTCGTGCGCGCTCGAAACGGCCTGCGCGCTCGACATTGAACCGCTCTCCAGAACCGTCTCCACCGGAGAACCCAGACCATGAGAATTCGCTGGCGCAATTTCGAGCTGCCCTCCAAGGTGCAGCCCGACACCGAGACCCTCTCCAACACCTTTGGCCGTTTCGCGATCGAGCCTTTCGAGCGCGGCTTCGGTCACACGATCGGCAACGGCCTGCGGCGAGTCCTGCTTTCCTCGATCGAGGGGACGGCGGTCGCGACGGTCAAGATCGACGGTGCTCAGCACGAGTTCGACACGCTCGAGGGCGTGTACGAGGACGTGACCGACATCATCCTCAACCTCAAGCGCCTGCGCGTGGCCTGGGAGGGTCAGAACCAGCTCACCTGCCGCATCGTGAAGAAGAGCAAGGGCGCGGTGACCGGCGCGGACGTCCAGTGCGAAGGGGACGCGGTGGTCGCGAACAAGGACCTGGTGATCTGCTCTCTCACGGGAGAGCGCGCCTTCAACTGCGAGCTCACGCTCAAGAAGGGCCGCGGGTACATCCCCGCGGAGGAGAACATGAGCGAGACGATGCCGCTCGGGACGATCCCGGTGGACTCGATCTTCTCGCCCGTCCTCCGCGTGCGCTACTCGATCGAGGCGACGCGCGTCGGCAAGCTGACGAACTACGATCGACTGGTCCTCGAGATCTGGACGGATGGGACGATCACGCCGGAGCTCGCGCTCGTCGAGTCGGCGAAGATCTACCGCAAGCACTTGAACCCGTTCGTGCTCTTCAGCTCGAGCCGGGACGAGAGCCCGGTGGCCGAAGACCCGTCGACGTCCGAGTTCAACCGGAAGAACCGCGAGACGAGCGAGCTGATCAGCATCCTCACCCAGCCGATCTCGATCCTCGAGCTCTCGGTCCGCGCTCGGAACTGCCTCGACGGGGCGAACATCCAGACCCTGCGCGACCTCTGCAGGATGAGCGAGAACGAAGTCATGAACCTCAAGAACCTCGGCAAGACGAGCTTGACCGAGATCAAGAACAAGCTCGCCGAGAAGGGCCTCCAGCTCGGCATGAACGTGAACTGACGCGGCGCGGCCGAGTCCAGAGCGAACAGGAGACAGACATGAGACACCGGGTAGCAGGCAACAAGCTGGGACGCACGAGCTCCCACCGCGACGCGATGATGCGCAACATGGCGGTCTCGCTCGTCCTGCACGAGCGCGTCATCACGACGCCGGCGAAGGCGAAGGTCGTGAAGCCGTTCGTCGAGAAGCTGATCACGATCGCGAAGAAGGCCGACATGGTCCGCCGTCGTCGTGTCTTTGCGCAGCTTCGCGACAAGGAAGCGACCACGAAGATGTTCGCGGTCCTCGGTCCGCGGTTCTCCGCGCGTCCGGGCGGCTACTGCCGCATCCTCCGCCTCTCGCGAAATCGCCTCGGCGACAACGGCCAGCGCGTGATCCTCGAGTTCGTCGAGCGCTCCGCGAAGGAAGCGCCGGAAGCGGAGGCCCCGGCTGCCGCCAAGGCGTCGAAGGGCAAGAAGGCCGCCTCGGGCGCGAAGGCCTGAGGGCTCGCATCGCAATTCGAACGAGCGCCGCCGACCGCACCTCGGTGCAGTCGGCGGCGTTCTTTCGTCCCCGAGGCGTCTCCCCGCGCGCTACGCTGCGCGCATGTTTCGTCGACTCGGCCCCTTCGCCGTACTGATCCTGTCGTGCTGCGCGCTCGCGCAGACCCTTCGACCGCCCGCCGTCCCACTCGTCGTCCACGACCCGTACTTCTCGATCTGGTCGCGCAACGAGCGGGCCTACGAGGTCGACACGACGCACTGGACCGGGCGCCGGCAGTCCCTTGGATGTCTCGTCCGCGTGGACGGGGCCTCTGCGCGGCGAATCCTGGGCACGCAGCCGACGGGAGCGGCGCCCCTCGAGCAGAAGGGGCGGACCGTGACGCCGACGCGCACCATCTACACGTTCGGCGACGCGCGCGTCCTCATTGCGCTCCGCTTCTGCTCTCCGCTCCTGCCGGCGGATCTCGACCTCTTCTCGCGACCGGCGACGTACGTGGACGTCGCCGTCCGCTCGCTCGACGGAGCCGCGCATCACGTCGAGTTCCAGTTCGAGGCGCTGGCGGAGCTCTGCGTGGACGCGCCCACGCAGCTCGTGGAGTGTCGACGCCTCGATGCCCCCGGGCGGGTCGTCCTGAGCGCAGGCTCGCGCGATCAGCACGTGCTCGCGCGCAGCGGCGACGACCTGCGGATCGACTGGGGACGCCTCTACATGGCCGGTCGGGCGGAGGAGGTGGGCTCCTCCTCGTGCTGTTCTGCGCGAGAAGCTCGGGCAGCCTTCCTCGCCGGCGCTCCACTTCCGATGGACTCCGCCGCGGACGCGCGAGCGGCGAACGACGACGACCCCGCACTCGTGTTCCGCGCGACGATCGATACGGCGGGCGGTCAGACGGCGACGCGCTCGCTCGTGCTCGCCTACGATGACGAACGCTCGATCCGCTACATGGACGAGGACCTGCGACCGTACTGGCGGCGCCGGGGCCTCGACGGGCCGGGGCTCGTCGCACTCGCGCTGCAAGAACAGGCTGCGGTCGAGGGCCGCGCGGCGCAGTTCGACTCCGAGTTCCAGAGCGACCTCGCGCGGCTCGGCGGGAGCGAATGGGTGCAGCTCTGCGCGCTCGCGTACCGCCAAGCGATGGGCGGTTGCAAGCTCGCGGCCGATGCGAACGGAATGCCTCTGCTGTTTCCGAAGGAGTGCTTCTCGAACGGGTGCATCTCCACGGTCGACGTCCTCTATCCGATGTCGCCGCTCTTTCTTTGCACGAGCACCGCGCTCGCGCGTGCGATGCTCGTTCCCGTGCTCGACTATGCGGCGTCTCCCCGCTGGAAGTTCCCCTTCGCGCCGCACGACCTCGGCACCTACCCGCACGCGACGGGGCAGGTGTACGGCGGCGGAGAGATGAGCGAGGAGAACCAGATGCCCGTCGAGGAGTCGTCGAACATGCTCCTCCTCGTCGCCGCGATCGCCGAACTCGAGGGCTCGCCGCGCTTCGCCGAGCGATCCTGGCCGCTGCTCGCGAAGTGGTCGCGATATCTCGAGGAGAAAGGACTCGACCCCGAGAATCAGCTCTGCACCGACGACTTCACGGGGCATCTCGCGCACAACGCGAACTTGTCGTGCAAGGCGATCCTCGCGCTCGGCGCATGGAGCCGCCTGTGCGAGAAGCGGGGGCTGGACGAGGAGGCGAAGCGCGTGCGCGGCGTCGCCGAGGGATTCGCGAAGGAATGGGTCGAACTCGCGCGCGGGCCGAGCGGCGGCCCGACGAAGCTCGCGTTCGACCGCGAGGGGACGTGGAGTCAGAAGTACAACCTCGTCTGGGACCGGGTGCTCGACCTGAAGCTCTTCCCGCCCGAGATCGCCAAGAACGAGCTCGCTTGGTACCGCGCACACCAGAACCCGTACGGTCTGCCGCTCGACTCGCGCGCGACGTTCACGAAGCTCGACTGGTTGCATTGGTCCGCGTGCCTCACGGGCGAGCGCGCAGACTTCGAGGCGCTCGTGAAGCCGGCGCACCGCTACGCATGCGAGACGCCGGATCGTCTACCGCTCTGCGATTGGTACGAGACCCGCGATGCGAAGGCGGTGAACATGATCGCGCGCCCGGTGGTCGGAGGGCTCTTCATGCGGCTCCTCTGTGATCCGCAGGGCCGACGGCGCTGGGCCTCCGCGGGGGCGCGCGTCGGAGAGGGGTGGGCGCCGATCCCGGTCCTGACCTGGAAGTCCGTCGTTCCTTGCGCGGCGAACGCAGTCGACGCGGGGAGCGCACCCGAGTGGCGCATCACGGAGCGTGCGCCCGCCGCCGATTGGATGCGACCCGAGTTCGATGCGAGCTCGTGGACTCTCGCCCGCGCAGGATTCGGCTCGACCGGCACGCCGGGCGCGCGGATCGGCACGGAGTGGAAGTCGAGCTCGATCTGGCTGCGGCGCGAGTTCTCGCTCGAGGCTGCGCTGACGGGCGACGTGCGGCTCGGGCTCCACCACGACGAGGACGTCGACGTGTGGATCGACGGGGTCCTCGCCGCGCGCTGCGACGGCTACACGACGAGCTACGGTCACGTCGCGATCTCCCCCGAGGCTCGCACCAAGCTCACGCCGGGCAAGCACGTCCTCGCGGTGAGTTGCCGGAACACGGGCGGCGGTCAGTTCATCGACGTCGGACTCGACGAGGTCGTGCGCCCCGCGAGCCCGCGCTAGGGATGGCGCACGCGCTCGTCTCCGTCCGCGGCGCGCCTCAGTCACCCGTGCGCTGATCGGACAGGTAGGTCCCAGTCCGCGTCGGATCGAGTTCTCCGTTCGTCTGCCAGAACTCCCAGCGCCCTTCACGACGGCCGCTCGAGTAGCGACCGCGGCTCTCGAGTTGTCCGGTCGGATACCACGTCGTGCAAACGCCCTCGAGCTGTCCGTCCACGTGGGCCTCGCGGATCAGGTTCCCCTCGAGGTCCCACTGGCGAACGAGACCGCGCTGGACGCCGCCGTCCCACGTGCTCTCCTCGCGCAGCGCGCCGTTCTCGTGGAAGGCGCGCCAGAGGCCGTCCTTCTTCCCGTGCTCGTATGCGCCAGTCTCCCACGGCGCGCCGTTCGGGTGGAACGATGCGTACGTGCCGTGCGGCGCGCCCGAGTCATCGAGCAGGACGCGGTCGCGCACGCTTCCGTCGGGATGTCGATGGACTTGCTCGCGCGGCGCGGACGCAACGGACTTCGTGCTCTCCGCGCGCGACGTGCCCGCCGGGCGCGCCGTGGGGGAGGGACGCGCTTCACGCTCGAGGGGTGCTTCGCGCAGCGACTCCACGTCGACGCTGACGGGCGGGAGTGAGACGGACTCGTCGCCGACCTCCGGGGCGATTCGGAACAGATCGATGGCGACGGTGAACGCGAAGCCGACGATCACGAGCCCGAGCCCGACCACGAGCCAGCGTCGCATCGCTAGACCCGCGCGAGCCGGACCCGGCCCTTGCCGAGCAAACCCTCGATCTCGCGCGCGAACTCGGAGCTGATCGAGACGCCGAGGTTCTGTCCCGCGCGCACGCGGCGCGTCTTCCCGTCCTCGCCTTCGACCGCGAGGTAGAGCGGCCGAGCTCCCTTGAAGCGCTCGATCGCTTGGCGCAGGTCCGGCAGGAGCGAAGAGTCCTGCGGTCCGATTTGGATCACGATGCCGCCGGCGAAGCGCTGGATCGCTTCCTCCACCGTGTAGACCTCGTCGAGGAGCAGCGCGGGCTCCTCGGCGTCTTCTTCGAGCTTCGCCTTCACGACGACGACGTTGCCGTCCTCGATCTTCAGCTTGTTCTCCTCGTACGTGCGCGGGAAGCACGTGACGCCGACCGAGCCGCGGATGTCCTCGAGGCGGAAGCGGCACATCTTCTTCCCGGCGAGCTTGCCGCTCTTCACGACGTTCTCGGACTTGGAGAGGATCAGCCCCGCGATCGTGACCTCGGTGCCGCCAGCGAGCTCGCCGAGTTCGTTCAGACGCACCGTCGAGAGCAGCGAGAGGAGGCCAGCGCGCTCCTCGAGGGGGTGCCCCGACAGGTAGAAGCCGAGCGTCTCGAATTCCGCCTGCAGTGTGTCGGCGCGCGAGTACGCGCGCGAGTCGTCGATGCCATCGTTCGCCTTCCCGCCCGCGGCCGGTGCCGCCGGCGCATCGCCGAAGAGCGAGAACTGGCCCGCCTTGCGGTCCGCGGCTGCGCGCGAGCCGTCGCTCAGAGCTGCATCGAGCGCGGCGAGCACGGCGCCGCGGTTGTGGCCCGTCGATTCGAAGGCACCGGCCTTGATCAGCGCTTCCCAATTGAGGCGTCCGACCTCGGACGGATCGACCTCCGCGGCGAGCGCGTGCAGCGTCGGCTTCACGCCCTTCGACGCGAGCTTCTCGCGCGCACCGGCGATCGCCGCGATCGCGTTCTCGCCCGTGCCTTTGATCGCGCCGAAGCCGAAGCGAATGCCGCCGTTCTCGGGCTCGAACTCCCAGCCGGAGCGCGCGATGTCGGGCGGGAGGATCTTGATGTGGGCCTTGCGCGCGTCGTCGACGAATTCGCGCACCTTCTCATGGTCGCTCATTTCGCACGACATGTTCGCGGCGAGGAAGGCGCTTCGATGGTTCGCCTTCAGGTACGCCGTCTGGTACGTGACGAGCGCGTAGGCCGTCGAGTGCGACTTGTTGAAACCGTATCCACCGAACTTGACGATGTTGTCCCAGATCTCGCGCGCCGTGCCCTCCGCGCACTGGTTCTTCACGGAGCCCGCGACGAACTGATCGGCGAACTTCGCCATGATCTCGGGCTTCTTCTTGCCCATCGCCTTGCGCAGGTTGTCGGCTTCGTTGAGCGAGAACCCTGCGAGCGAGTTCGAGATGAGCATCACCTGCTCCTGGTAGACGATGCACCCGTAGGTGTCGCGCAGGATCGGCTCCATCGACGCGTGCGGATACGCGATCGGCTCCTGACCGTGCTTGCGGCGCGTGAACATCTCGACCATGCCCGACTCGAGCGGCCCCGGGCGATAGAGCGCGAGCACGGCGATCAAGTCCTCGAAGCAGTCGGGCTTGAGCCGCGCGAGCAGCTTCTTCATCCCGTCCGATTCGAGCTGGAACACGCCGAGCGTGTCGCCTGCCATCAGGAGCTCGTAGGTCTTCGGGTCCTTCTCGGGCAGGCGGTCGAGGTCGGGCGGCGTGCCGCCTTCCTTCTCGATGTTGCGCAGCGTCTTCTCGAGGATCGTCAGCGTCCGCAGCCCGAGGTAGTCCATCTTGAGGAGACCGAGCTCCTCGAGCTGCGTCATCGGCCACTGCGTCGTGACGTCGTCGCCGTTCTTCGCGAGCGGGACGTACTCGACGATCGGCCGGTCGGCGATGACGACGCCGGCCGCGTGCGTCGAGATGTGGCGCGCGAGCCCTTCGAGCGGGACCGAGAGGCGGAAGAGCTCCGCGAGATCGGGGCGGTCCTTCTGGATCGCGACGAGGTCCTGGTCCTTCTCGAGCGCTTCGGCCAGCGACGGCGCGTTCGGACCCGCGGGGATCTTCTTCGCGATCTTGTCGACGTCCTTGAGCGGCATGTCGAGCACGCGCGCGACGTCGCGCACGACCGTGCGCGAGGCCATCGTCCCGAACGTGACGATCTGGGCGACGTGCTCCGCTCCATAGCGGCGGCGCGTGTAGTCGAGGACCTTCTCGCGGCCGTCCTTGCAGAAGTCGATGTCGATATCGGGCATCGACACGCGCGCACTGTTCAGGAAGCGCTCGAACAGCAGGTCGTAGCGCAGTGGGTCGACCTTCGTGATGCCGAGCAGGTACGCGACGATCGAGCCCGCCGCGGAGCCGCGGCCCGGACCGACGGGGACCCCGTTCGCGCGCGACCAGCGGATCAGGTCCCACACGATGAGGAAGTAGGAGACGAACCCGAGCTCCGCGATGACCTTGCGCTCGTAGTCGACGCGCGCGCGCGCCTTGCCGCCCTCGTCGTTCGGGTAGAGGCGGCGTAGACCTTCCTCGAGCAGGCGCGCGAACAGCTCTTCGGCGGTCTCGTTCGTGTCCGGCTTGAAGACGGGGAGGTGGTACTTGCCGAACTCGATCTGGACCTTCGTCTGCTCGACGACGTCCATCGTCGCCTTCACGGCGTCGGGAAGGTCGCGGAACATGTCCGCCATCTCCGCGCGCGTCTTGAAGAAGAGCGTGTCCGTCTCGAACTTGAAGCGCTTCTCCTCGCTCTTCTTCGCGCCCGTGTTGATGCAGAGCAGGATGTCCTGCGCCTGGCAGTCCTCCTGGCGCAGGTAGTGGATGTCGTTCGTCGCGACGAGCGGGATCCCGGTGCGCTGGTGGAGCCGCACGAGCGTCTCGTTGACGCGCGACTGGAGATCGAGGCCGTTGCGCTGGAGCTCGAGCCAGAAGTGCTCGGGCCCAAAGATGTCGCGCCAGGTGAGCGCGAGCTCCTCCGCCTCCTTCTCCTTGCCGGAGAGCGCGAGCTGCGAGAGCTCGCTCGCGAGGCAGCCCGAGAGGCAGTTGATGCCCTTCGCGTACTTCGCGAGCACCTCGCGGTCGATGCGCGGGCGGAAGTGCAGGCCTTCCAAGTACGCGATCGAGGCGAGCTTGATCAGGTTCTTGTACCCCTCGTCGTCGCGCGCGAGCAGCGTGAGGTGGTGGTAGCCGTTGCCCTTGGCCTTGCTGTGCGGCTCGAAGCGCGAGCGGCGCGCGATGTAGACCTCGCAGCCGACGACGGGCGTGATGCCGGCCTTCTTCGCGGCCTGGTACAGCTCGATCGCGCCGAACATGTTGCCGTGGTCGGTGAGCGCGAGCGCTTTCTGGCCGTCCTTCACGCACGCGTCGACGAGGCTGCCGATGCGGTTCGCGCCGTCGAGCAGGCTGTACTCGGAGTGGACGTGGAGGTGGGCGAAGTCGGGGGCGGTCATCGACGCGGCCTCGCGATCGGTCGGCGACCGATCGAGTGCGGGATCAGGAGCGAAGGGAGGATCAGCGGAGGAGCGTCACGAGCACCGCCTTCTGCGAGTGCAGGCGGTTCTCGGCCTGGTCGTAGACGAGGCTGCGCGGGCCGTCGAGCACTTCGTCCGTGACCTCGACGTTGCGACGCACGGGCATCGCGTGCATCAGGAGCGCGCTCTTGCCCTTCTTCATCAGCGCCTCGTCGATCGTCCAGCCCGTCGCGCGTGAGCGTCGGCTCGCGGCGAGCGTCGGGTTGCCGTAGTCCTCGAGCGACATCCACGAGCGCGCGTACACGACGTGCGCGCCGTTCACGGCCTCGGCGGCGTTCATCCCGACGTCGAGACTCGTCTTCTTCTGCTCCGCGAGGCGCCCTGCTTCGCCGAGCACCTGATCGTCGAGGTCGAAGCCTGACGGATGCGCGACGCGCACCTTCATGCCCATGCGCAGCGCCGCGAGGAGCAGCGAATTCGTCACCGCAGGCGTCGCCGCGGTGGGGGAGTTCGTCCACGTGATCGCGAGCTCCTTGCCCGCGAGCTCACCGAGCCGCTCGCGCATCGTCATCAGGTCGGCGAGCGCCTGCAGCGGGTGCCAGAGCGCGCTCTCCATGTTGATCACGGGCACGCGCGCGTGCGCCGCCCACGACTTGATCACGGTGTCGCGCCGATCCGTCGCCCACGACTGCCCCGCGAGCGCGGGACGGATCGCGAGCGCGTTCACGTAGCGCGAGAGCACGAGCGCCGCGTCCTTCACGTGCTCGGGCGCCTTGCCGTCCATGCGCGCGCCCTCCTGGGATTCGAGCTCCCAGAAGTCCGACGACGCGGTCAGGTTGATCCCGTGGCCGCCGAGCTGGTGCATCGCGGCTTCGAACGACGTGCGGGTGCGCAGGCTCCCTCGGAAGAAGAGCAGGCCGACGCTCTTGCCCTCGAGGCGGAACGCACCCGCGCGCTTCTTGATTCGCAGCGAGAGGTCGAGGAGGTCCTCGAGCTCGCGATCGTTCAGGTCCTGGAGGCTGACGAGGTGCTGGATCGAAGCGCGTTCGGCCATGTCGCAGAGCGTATCCGTCGTGCTCGCGAATCCAAGCGCGCTGCAACGCGCGGTGCGACGCGAGCGGGCGCACGAACCCCGACGTGCGGAGCCGGGGCGCGTGCGACGTGGACCGCGCTCCGCCGGGGTGTCTCCGGGGACCCGTCCCCTTTCCGTTCGCCGTCCGCGGGGTGGGGGGGCAGGGGGAGGCAACTCCGTGGGCTCCGCTCCAGCCCAGGTTGGCCCCGCGCTTCCTTGACAGCTCCCGCGCGCGTGGCTACAACCTTCGCCCCGCGCACCCATAGCTCAATTGGATAGAGCATCTGACTACGGATCAGAAGGTTAGTGGTTCGAGTCCACTTGGGTGTACCAACACAGTCCGGAGCGAGGCGCACCCGCGCGCGTTCCGGAACGAGGCGCCTGCCTCGGCCCGCTCTCGAGCTCTGAAACCGGCCCCGAGCGCCTTGGAAACCCGTCCCGACGAGCCCCCGGCCGCGCACCACGCTCCGGACAGCGAGTGGACCTTCATGGGCCTCGCGCTGGAGGAAGCGCGCGCGGCGGAGCGCGAGGACGAGGTCCCCATCGGCGCCGTGGTGGTGCTCGATGGACGGGTCGTGGCGAGCGCTCACAACCTGACCCGGACGCGGCGCGATCCCACCGCGCACGCCGAACTCCTGGCGCTCTCCGCGGCCGCGCAGTCCCTGCGCGCGATGCGGCTTCCCGGCGCGGTCGTCTACACGACGGTCGAGCCGTGTTTCATGTGCGCCGGAGCGCTCGTCCACGCCCGCGTCGCCCGCGTGGTGTGGGCGGTGCGCGACCCGAAGTTCGGCGGTTGTCAGTCGCTCGGAGAGGTGCTCACGCACCCGCGCGCGAACCATCGCGTCGAATTCACGGAGGGCCTGCGCGCCGACGAGGCGCGCGAGCTCCTGCAGACGTTCTTTCGCAAGAAGCGCGACGGTTCCCGCGAGGACGCGGCGGACGGTTGAGCGCAGGTGTCGCGCGTCGGGGCCATCCCGGGCGCGCGCGCTCGCTCCCGATCGCCTCGACGACTCGCGCGGGACTCGACGAACACGTGGAGAGGTGACAGAGCGGCTGAACGTGCTGGTTTCGAAAACCAGTGTGTCCGCAAGGGCACCGGGGGTTCGAATCCCCCCCTCTCCGCCACCTTCTCCGCCGCGCAAGCGCGGCCCGTCGCGCGCGCGACAACGAGCACGTCCCTGGAGAGGTGTCTGAGCGGCTTAAGGTACACGCTTGGAAAGCGTGTGTGTCGGAAACGGCACCGGGGGTTCGAATCCCCCCCTCTCCGCCAACCTCGACGAGCGAGCGCGAGCCACGCTCCGCACGACCGCCTTCCTCGCGGACGACGAACCCTCCGCGAACCGCGCGGACCTCGCCGTCCCCGCGCGCTCCCCTGACAACCAACGCCTTCGAGTGGGTCCGGTCCCATGCAATGGGACGAGAACGAACCGGGTCAGGCCGGGAACGGAGCAGCCCTAAGATCCACGGCCCAGGTGCGCGGAAACCGGGCCCACTCGAAGGCATTGGACGTTCTCCGCGCACCGGTCTTCTCGGGCGCGGAAACCGGGCCCACTCGAAGGCATTGGACGTTCTCCGCGCACCGTTCTTCTCGAGCGCGGAAACCGGGCCCACTCGAAGGCATTGGCGTTTCTCCGCGCACCGCTCCATCGGGCGCGGAAACCGGGCCCACTCGAAGGCATTGGACGTCCTCCGCGCACCGGTCCATCGGGCGCAGAAACCGGGCCCGCTCGAAGGCCTTCGAGCCCCTCCTCGAACCGCGGATCCGCGTTGCGATGAGCGCGCATGCTTCGCACGCTTCGTCGTCGCTCTCGAGCGTGCTCGCTCGCGCCGACTTGCCACGGCGTCGCGGCGGATGCTCGCGTTACACTGACCGCGCGATGTCCTACCTCGTCCTCGCACGCAAGTACCGCCCGCGCACCTTCGCCGACATGGTGGGCCAGGAGGTCGCGGCGAACACGCTCAAGGGCGCGATCGCCGAGGGCCGCGTCGCGCACGCCTACCTCTTCCACGGTCCGCGCGGCACGGGCAAGACGACGTCGGCGCGCATCTTCGCGAAGGCGCTCAACTGCGAGAAGGGCCCGACGACGGACCCGTGCGGAGAGTGCGAGCGCTGCCGCGCCGCGGACGCGAACGCCGAGGCCGACCTGATCGAGCTCGACGCCGCGAGCAACCGCCGCATCGACGACGTGCGCGAGCTCCTCGCGCAGGTCGCCTACGCACCGATGCGCGCGCGGTTCAAGGTGTACATCCTCGACGAAGCGCACATGCTCACGAAGGAGGCGTCGAACGCGCTCCTGAAGACCCTCGAGGAGCCGCCGGCGCACGTCAAGTTCTTCCTCGCGACCACCGAGCCCGACAAGATCCTCGCGACGATCCGCTCGCGCTGTCAGATCGTCCAGCTCTCGCCGCTCTCCGAGCAGCAGATCGCCGAGCGCCTCGAGTGGGTCTTCGCGCGCGAGGGGATCCAGGCCGAGCCCGGCGTCGCGGCGGAACTCGCGCGGCGTGCACGCGGCGGTCTGCGTGACGCGCTCTCGAACACGGATCAACTGCTCTCGCTCGCCGGCTCGAAGCCGACGCTCGCGGACGTCGAGCGCCTGTCCGGTGCGGGCGGTGCGGAGGAGTTCGAGGCGCTCTGCGACGCGCTCGAGCGCCACGACGCGGCCGCCGCGCTCGCGCTCCTCCCGGAGACGCGCGGGAGCGAGGTCGATCTCTGCGGCGGTCTGCTCGAGCACGTGCGCGCGATGCTCGTGATCGGTCTCTGCGGCCGCGACGCGCCGTTCGTCGAGGCGACGAGCGCGCTGCGGGCGAAGCTCGCCGAACGCGCGCAACGCCTCGGCTCCGAGCGGCTCCAGCTCTGGATGGAGGAGTTGCTCGCCGCGCGCGAGCGCATGCGGCTCGTGCCGACGCACGCGCGCGTCGTGCTCGAGAGCGCGCTCCTCGCGCTCGCGCGCGCGGAGACGAGCTGGTCGCTCGCGGAACTCACCGAGCGACTCCTCGCTCTCGAGGAGCGTCTCGCTCGCGGCGGCGCGTCCACGCCGCGCGCGGCGCCGGCGGAGACCGTCGCTCGTCCGTCGTTCTCGCCGTCGGCCGACCCCGCGCCGCGTCCGACGTCGCCGGCGGCCGCCGAGTCCGCACCCCGCGCGTCGTTCTCCGCGCCCAACGATCCGCCTTCGCGGCCGTCGTTCGCCGCGAGCGCTCCCGTCGCGGAGTCGACTCCGCGCGCGTCCTTCGGCGCGCCCACGGCGGCGCCGGCGTCGAGCGAGCGCGCGTTCCCCGCCGCGCCGGCGGCGCAGTTCGCGCGACGCGATCCGACGCCGCCGTCGGCCGCCGTCGCGGCACCGCGTTCCGGCGCGCCGGGCGCCGCGTTCTCCGCTCCGCCGCGTGCCGTCGCGCCGTCCGGCCCGCCGCCCGCGGACGCGGCCGAGGCTTGGAAGCGCGTGCTCGCGGAGCTGGCGGGAAACACCACGTCGCTCGCTGAGTTGCTGCGCGCGCGCGGCCGGCTCGTCGAACTCGGCGCGAGGCACGCGCTCGTTCGCTGCGGCAACCTGCGGCCGGAGGAGCGCGTTCTCCTCGGCGAACCGCGCAACAAGAAGGCCTGCTCCGCCGCGTTCGCGCGCGTGCTCGGCCGCGAGATCGAGGTGCGTTTCGCGGACGCGGAGCCGCCGCCGCGCGCGCCCAAGGACCCCTTCACGGACAAGGTCACCGAGCTCTTCGGCGGCCGCATCGAGGACGACGCATGAGCGGATCCGGTTCGTTCGGCGACATGGGGAACCTGCTCAAGCAGGCCCAGCAGATGCACGCGGAGATGAACCGCGCGCGCGAGGAGTTGCGATCGTTGGTCGTCTCCGGCACGTCCGGAGGCGGCGCGGTGCGCATCGATGCGAACGGCGAAGGGATGATCGTGCGCGTCTCGATCCGCCCCGACGCGTTGCAGGGCGGCGACGCCGCGCTGATCGAGGACCTCGTGCTCGTCGCCGCGCGCGACGCGATCACGAAGGCGAACGAGAAGAACCGCGAGCGCATGGCGCGCGTGACGGGCGGGCTCAACCTGCCCGGGCTCTTCTGACGCGGAGGCGAACGTGGCGTACCCCGAACCGCTGGAGGCGCTCGTGCAGGCGTTCGAGCGCTTCCCCGGCATCGGGCGGCGCAGCGCGGAGCGTCTCGCGTTCCACGTGCTGCGCGAGCCGCGCGCGCGCGACCTCGCCCGTGCGATCGACGACGCCCTCCTGCGAACGCGGCGCTGCTCGGTCTGCTGCAACGTCGCCGACGAGGACCCGTGCGCGATCTGCGGCGACGAGAAGCGCGATCCGCGCGTCGTCTGCGTCGTCGAGGAGCCGCGGCACGTCGAGGCGCTCGAGCGTTCGGGCGCGTTCCGCGGCCGCTATCACGTGCTGATGGGCGCGTACAACCCCGCCGACGGGACGGAGGCCGGTCACCTGACGCTCGCGCGCCTCGTCGAGCGCGTGCGCGGCGGCGACGTGGCCGAAGTGATCCTCGCGACCGATCCCGACGCGGAAGGCGAGGCGACGGCGCTGCTCGTGCTCGAGGCGCTCGAGTCGCTCGGCCGCCCCGAGCTGGTCGTCACACGCCTCGCGCGCGGGCTCCCGTCGGGCAGCGCGATCGAGTACCTGCACAAGGGCGTGCTCGAGGACGCGCTCGCGGGCCGGCGCCCCGTGCGCCGCCGCTGATCCGCGCATGCGCAACGTCCGCATCCGTGTCGCCTACGACGGCTCGCGCTTCTTCGGGTGGCAGCGCCAGGACGGCTTTCCGTCCGTTCAACAGGCGCTCGAGGACGCGCTCCTCGCGCTCACGGGCGACGCCGTCGTCGTGCACGGCGCGGGCCGCACGGACACCGGCGTGCACGCGCGCGGACAGGTCGCCCACTTCCACGTCGACACGCGGCTCACGGACGATCGGTTGCGACACGCGTTGAACGCCCACGTCGACGAGGGCGTCGTCGTCGAGCGCGCGGAGACGTGTCGCGACGACTTCCACGCGCGCTTCGACGCGCGTTCGAAGCGGTACGCGTACGTCGTGGCGACGAGCCGCTTCCGGCCGCCGATCGGCCGCGCGCATGCGCACTGGGTCTCGTGGCCGCTCGACCTCGAGCCCATGCGCGCAGCCGCGTCGATCCTCCGCGGCCAGCACGACTTCAAGGCGTTCGGGAACACGGGCTCGCCGCGCGCGACGACCGTGCGCACGCTGCACCACCTCCGCATCGTCGCGCGCCGCCGCGGGTTCGCGATCGTCGCGCAGGCGGACGGCTTCCTCTACAACATGGTCCGGAACCTCGTCGGCACGCTGCTCGACGTGGGGCGCGGGAAGCTCGCCCTGACGGACGTGGAGCGGGCGCTCGCGACGGGGGACCGCGACGCCGCGGGACCGACCGCCCCGGCCTGCGGCCTCTACCTGCTCTCCGTTCGCTATCCCGAGGTCCTCTTCCGCGGGCCGGATGCGCACGGGGCCGGCGCTCCCGGTCTGTTCGACGGCGGGTCGCGGCGCTGATTCGCGGGTGCGGACTCGGGGTCCGACTTTCGTGCGGCCCGGTGCTCGGCCGAAAAGAGGCGGGAAGGTGCTCCGGCAGGAGCACGCCCACTTGACCGATCGATGGCCCCGCCCCACTTTGGACGGACCGAGACGGATCCCCGTCGCGCACCCCCGCAACACCCAGCGTGTCGGGGCCGTTCGCCGCGGGTACGACGGCCCGGAGAAAGGCAGCCGAACCGGAAGTTCCTTCGGTCGGCTCGCACGGCGGAGCGCCTCGTCGGAGTCTCCGCGACGCTGCGGTGGACTCGATTCTTCAACCTCGCGAGGGATCCCGACGGGGTCCCGGAGCTCTTCATGCAGACCCAGGTCTCGATCCTCCATCACGACTACCCCGCCCAAGTCCGCGAGCAGATCGAAGGTCGCCTCGAGCGCCTCTCGAAGTTCCACGAGCGCCTCGTCTCCGTGCGCGCCCTGCTCGAGCGTCAGAACGAAGAGCACCGAGTCGAGATCGTCGCAAACGCGGGGCACGGTGCGGTCCTCGTGTTCGATGCGCGCTCCGAGGCGTTCACGACGGCGATCGAAGAGGCCTTCTCGGGCATGGAGAGCCTGCTCAAGAAGCACCACCAGAAGCACACGCAGGAGCGGCGCCGCGAGAACCGGCACGCCTGATCTCCTCCGGAGGGGCGTGAGTCGACCGTGCGCGACTCGTGCGTCGCTCCGAGTCGTTTCCGCCCCTGCGGGAACGCGTTTCAGGTGGTATCCTGCTCGCGCTCGTCCTCCCGACCGGAGCCGGCCCGATGCATTTCTGGAAGCAGTTCAAGCCCAAGTGCTGCAGCGTGCGGATCAAGGCCGCGAAGAAGGAGGACGCCCTCGCCGAGGTCGTCGACAACCTCGTCGCCGGTGACGCCCTCGACGAAACGCACCGCGAAGAAGCCCTCGCCGCGTTGATCGAGCGCGAACGTACGGGGTCGACGGGCGTCGGGATGAACGTCGCGATCCCGCACGTGAAGCTGAAGCGCCTCGAGCGCACGGCGTGCAGCCTCTCCATCCACTCCGGAGGCCTCGAGTGGAACGCCATCGATGGCGCTCCCGTGCACATCGTCTTCACGGTGCTCCGGCCGGAGAAGGCGGGGACGCAGCACGACCCCGAGCAGCACCTCGAGATGATGCGCTGGATCTCCCGCCTCTCGCGCGACGCCGACTTCCGGCGCTTCGCGCTCGCGGTGAAGACCAAGGCCGAACTCGTCGACCTCCTCAAGGAGAAGTCGGCCGTCTGAGGCCGGAGCTCCGTCGGCTCACGCCCGAATGACCCAGGAGTCCGTTCGGAGGGTACGTATCCGCAACGCAGCCGGTCTGCATGCGCGGCCGTGTCATCAGATCGTGACGACGGCACGTCAGTTCCAGAGCGAGCTCTTCGTCTCCACGGACGGTTCCGAGGTCAACGGGAAGAGCATCCTCGAGCTGATGCAGCTCTGCGCTCCCTGCGAGTCCTGGATCTCCTTCCGGGCCCGCGGGTCCGACAGCGACGTCCTCGTCGCGAGACTCGCGGATCTGGTGGAGGCCGGTTTCCACGAAAGCGACTAAACCCAGGTCCGCTTTTCCGTCGACACCCAACGCGGCCCGGGGTGGGTCGCGAAGGGATTTCCCTCGCGAGACCTCGGGCTCCACAGCGACTCGAGAAGCAGGGAGCTCCTGGTGTTCGGAAGAAAAAAGAGCGTCGTCGGGCTGGACCTGGGCAGCTCGGTGGTGAAGGCGGTCGAGGTGACGCTCGACGGCCCCGAACCCGTGATCACGGGCTTCGCACGCGCCGAGGTTCCGCAGGGCGGAAGCGTGCAGGAAGCCGTGGCCGCCTGCCTCCAGCAGGGCAAGTTCAAGTCGAAGAAGGTCGTCGCCTCCGTCTCGGGTCAGAACGTCGTCGTGCGCTACGTGCCGATGCCGAAGATGACCGACCAGGAGCTCAAGCAGGCGATCCGCTTCGAGACGGACAAGTACCTGCCGTTCGACCTCGACGAGGTCGTGCTCGACGTGCAGGCGCTGACCCGCGCGCCGTCGTCGGGCGGTGCCGAAGGCGGGCCGAAGGCCGCGAATGGCGATCAGGTCAACGTGCTCCTCGCCGCATGCAAGACGAAGGCGATCGAGGAGCGCGTCCAACTCGTGCAGTCGCAGGGGCTGACGCCCGTCGCGATCGACCTCGACCTGTTCGCCCTCGCGAACGCGTGGGAGATGTGCGGCGGCGCGCCCACGGACGAGGACCAAGGCGGCGCGACGCGCGCGATCGCGCTCGTCGACGTCGGAGCCACTCGGACGTCGATCAACGTGATCGTCGGCGGGGAGACGTGCTTCAGCCGCGAGATCAACATGGGCGGTCAGGAGATGACCGCCGCCGTCGCGCGCCGCATGGGGCTCGAGCCCTACGAGGCCGAGGCGATGAAGCGCAACGCCGAGACGCACGAGCTCGAGGTCAACACGGCGATCGGGCCCGTGCTCGAGGACCTCGTGAGCGATTTGATGCTCTCGCTCGACTACGTCGAGAACCACGAGGGCGTCACCGTCGAACAGATCATGCTCTCCGGCGGCGGCATCCTCGCGCCGGGCGTGTGCAACTACATCGAGCAGGCCACGGGCCGCACGACGCGCGTGTGGAACCCTCTCGAAGGCCTGCGCGTGGACAGCGATCGCGTGAACGTCGAGGAACTGGAGGCGTGGGCGTCGACGCTGGTCGTCGCGCTCGGTCTCGCATCGAGGGTCCGTAGCGAATGATCCGCATCAACCTCCTCCCCGAGGAGTACCGCAAGAAGTCGCGGACTCCGATCAAGCTCGTCCTCGGCCTCGCCGGGGCCGTGGCCGTCAACGCCGGTCTCGCCACGTGGTGGGCCTGGTCCGCTCTCGGCGAACAGGCCGAAGTGGACAGCGAGAAGACGGCGCTCCAACTCGAGATGGACGGCCTGACGCCGCAGGTGAACTACTACCGCGGCCTCGAGACCGAGAAGAAGCAGTACCAGAGCCGCGAACAGACGCTCTCGTCGATCACGAAGAGCCGCGTCTCCTGGACGCGCAAGGTCGACGAGCTCCTCGACGTCGTGAACCGCGGCAACGACGGCCAGCGGCACCTCGTCTGGTTCGACGATCTCCAGGTCGCGCAGGCCACGGACGCGAAGGCGAAGACGCCGGGCTCGCTCCGCGCGAGCGCGCACTCGGGTTCGGACAAGTACGCGCAGATCGCGAACTTCCTCGAGGACCTCGAGGCTTCGCCGTTCATCTCCGACTTCCAGCCGCCCGCGCCGCCGGAAGGCTCGCAGGCGATGGTCGACGAGACGCTCGTGCCGTCGACGGCGTGGTCGTTCCCGCTCTCCGTCACGCTCAAGAGCGCCGAGGAACGGAACGGGGGCAAGCCTGAGGAGAAGGCGAAGCCCGCTCCCAAGGGCGGCGCCAAGGGCAAGGCTCCGGCGGCGAAGGCCGGGGAGGAGAAGCAATGAACCAGCGACGATGGTGGATCGGCATCGCCGCGGGCGGGTTCCTCTGCGCCGCAGGCCTCGGAGCCGTGATCTGGTACCAGCACAAGAGCATCGACGAGACGAAGGGCGAGATCGCCACGCTCCGCGGCAACATCGACTCGTCGCGCAAGCTCATCGAGGGCACGAGCGCGCTCGAGCGCGAGGTCATCGTCCTCCGCGAGTTGACGGAGGTGATGAAGGGCGTCCTACCGGACAACAACGACGTCAACAACCTCGTCCGCACGCTGCAGACGTTCTGCGACGACTCCGGTCTGCGCACGACGAACCTCAAGAAGAAGAGCGAGAACAGCCGCGAGAAGTCGGACTTCGAGCGAGTGGCGTACACCCTCCAGTTCGAGGGCGACACGTTCCAGTTCCTCAAGTTCCTCGATCGCGTCGAGAGCCACACGCGGTTCATCCGCGTGCCGAACTTCCACGTGTCGACGCAGCAGCGCAACACGAGCGGAGACAAGAACGCGGCGCCGACGCACAAGATCCAAATCGACGTCGAGACGTTCGTCTACGAGCCCAAGAAGGACGAGAAGACGGCCAAGATCGACGGCTACGATCGCAAGCGCGACCTCTTGCTCGGCGAGATCAACCGCCGCAAGCAGGCTCTCACGGTGTCGAGCTACACCTACCGAGGCCCGCGCGGTCGTCGCGACCCGTTCATCGATCCGCGCGTCCCGGTCAACGGCGAGGGCGAGAGCGCGCTCTCCGTCCAGGAGCAGATGGACATCGTCCAGGGGCTCTTCGACCGCACGCAGGCCGTCCTCGCCAAGTGGGGCTCGGTCAAGAGCGCCGAGAACGTCATCGTCGAGATGATGACGCGCGCGGAGCTCGAGAACGACCTCGCGAAGCTCGAGGAGGACATCCGCCGCATCGAGGCGGAGAAGTCGATCCGCTACGTGCCGTCGGAGCGCCGCTTCCACTCGGAGATCGTCGACCCGATCACCGCGCTGCGCGGCGAACTCTCGGCCAGCGCAGTCACGCGTGGTCCGAGCGAGGCCCAGCTCAAGCAGATCGAAGAGACGATGCTCAGCCATCAGGATCGAGCCGAGTACAAGCTCATGCTCGAGGCCTACGGCGTCGTCGAGAAGGAACTCGCGATCGCGAAGGCCGACCCACTGCGCAAGCCGCTCGTGGAACGGCTCGAGGAGCTCGCCCACGAGGCGAACACCGTCATCGAGTTCCAGAAGATCGACATGAAGATCACGGGCGTCCTGATCCAGGGCGCTCAGGCGTGCGCGCTGATCAACGGCAAGACGCTGTTCGTCGGCGACATGCTCGACAACCGCATCCTCGTGCGGGCCATCAAGCCCGACGAAGTCGAGTTCGTCTTCCGGGGCGTGATCTTCGCCCGGCAATTCTGATCGAAGAGAACGAGAACCCCGAACGCTGGAGAGAAGAACGTGAACAAGTGGACCTCCCTGATGGCCCTTCCCGTCGTCGCAGCCTTGTGCGCGGCGCCCGCGTCGGCGCAGGCGCCCAGCCTCGACGCCCACGTCAACCTGAGCGTCGCGGATCGCCCGCTCGAGGACGTGATCGCGACGTTGCGCGCGCGCTCCGGCGCGAACATCGTGGTGATCAACACCCAGGACCCCAACAAGCCCGGGCAGATCCTCGAGGAACTCGGCAAGCGCAAGATCACCATCGATCTCGCGGACGTCGCCTGGCGCGACGCGCTGTCGCTCGTCGCCGAATCGACCGGGCTCGTCGTCGAGCAGCGTCAGGCCGGCGTCCTCGCCGTGCTCGAGACGCCGCGCTTCACGTACGACATCAAGGACGGCGACATCGTCGACGTGATCAAGGCGATCGCCGCGATCTCGGGCGCGAACATCGTCATCTCGCCGGACGTCAAGGGTTCGGTGTCCGTGCACTTCACGGGCGTCCCGTGGCGTGAAGCCCTCGACGTCGTCGCGAAGACGCGCGGGTACACGGTCGTCATCGGCAACTACGGCGTGCTCCGCGTCGTCGATCCGAAGACGCTCCAGGACCAGCTCGAGACGAAGACGTACCAACTGCGGTACATCCGTCCGAAGAGCCAGTACAAGCCGATGATCAAGTCGGAGTTCCTGCAGGCCATCCATCAGCAGCAGCAGCAGGGCGGCCAAGGGCAGGGCGGGCAGATCGACTACAAGAAGCAGTTCACCGCTCTGCAAGCGCTGTCGAAGGCGCTCAGCCCCGCGGGACAGCTCGACTACATCGACACGCAGAACGTCGTGATCGTCCGCGACACCGCGCAGGTGCACGAGTCGATCAAGGAGATGCTCTCGCGCATCGACCTCGAGCCCGCGCAGGTGTTCTGCGACGTCAAGTTCGTCAGCACGACGAACGGAGACGTGCTGAACCTCGGCGTCGACTACGGCGACAACGGCCCCTCGATCTCGATGACGGGCGGTCAGATCCCGATCACGCTCCCGTTCGACGCCGGCCGCGGCGGCTGGGACGACTGGCTGATCGCGAGCCCGGGCGGCGGCGGTCCGTTCACCGATCCGACCTTGAACGGCGGCAACACGATCATCCCGGACACCGTGTTCGGCGCGCTGTCCTTCACGAACTGGCAGGCGACGCTGCGTCTGCTGCAGCGCGACACGAACACCGAGGTCATCCAGGCCCCGAAGATCATCGCCCTCGACGGAAGCGACGCGACGATCTTCGTCGGCGAGACGATCCGCTACGCGGAAGCGAAGTCCGAGCAGGGCCAGGCCGGCGGTCTGCAGCTCGTCGTCAGTGAAGCGGCCGGTTCGCCGGTCGAGGTCGGTTTCCAGCTCCTGATCCGTCCCAACATCATCCCCGGCACGAGCCGCATGGTGATGGACGTGATCCCGAAGGAGACGAGCCTCTCCGGCACCGGCAACTCGAACCTCGCTCCGCCCGGCTTCGACGTCTTCACCGTCGGCTCCGCGGGTGAGTCGGGCTCGATCGCGCTCCCGCGCACGCGCTCGTCGACGATCGTCACGACGATGATGCTCGAGTCGGGTCAGACCGCCGTCATCGGCGGCCTTTCCAGCGACACGGACACGCACACGAAGTCGGAGGTGCCCGGGCTCTCGAAGATCCCGCTGCTCGGCGAGCTCTTCAAGCACGAGTCGAAGCAGCGCGAGCGCCGCACGCTGCTCGTGTTCATCACGCCGACGATCGTCCACAACAGCGAGGACACGCAGCGCGTCCTCGATCGCGAGCTCGACCGCCGCAAGCAGGCGGTGAAGGAAGAGCTCGAGAACCTGATCTCCTCCGGCTTCGAGCGGAAGACCACCGGCGCCGGTCAGTGATCCTGAACGCGGGGGCGACCCCGCGGCCTCCCGCCGAGGGTGGGAGTCGAACGGAGGCCGCCTCGCGCGGCCTCCGTCTTCGTTTCTGCAGGGCCTCGCGCCGCGCCCGGTGGGGGAGGATTCCCGTTGGAACCCCCGAGGAAAACTCCGCTTGGGGTTCGACTCGGGAGCGTCGATACGCAATCCTGTCCCCGCCTGACGTGCTGGTCGGTCGCTCCTCCCGGGCTGCGAGCTCGGGGCGTTCCGCCGCCTCAGGCCTGTGCGCGCGCCTCGCGCGATGCGCTCAGTGCACCGATCACGGGCGCCCGAACCGGCGCTCCGACCGCTCGGGTTCCTCGGACGCGCTGCGTCCGAGGGGTCCTTCCAATCGAACTCGACGCCTGCGCGCTCGGCACCGCTCGAGCGTCGCGCGTGCCCCGCGCCTCGAGGACGCGTCCTCGATCGCACCGACCGGCTCGTGCCGTCGGCAGCGTTGCGCTGGGGCCTCGACGCGACGCTTGGGGATCGAGCGCGGGCCGGCGTCCGAACGCGGGGGCGCACCCCTCGCTCAAGGCACATTGACATGACGGATGAACTCCCCACGGACGCTTTCGAGCGCCCGGACGCGGGCTCGTTCGCGGAGGGCGCCCACGACGCGGCGGCCCCGCAGCTCCCTGATTCCCTCGACTCCTCCCGCTCCCGCTCGTGGACGGGACCCGGCGCGCCGCCGCGCGCCAGCGACGCTCGGCACGCCCGCAGCGGCGAGTCGGAGCCCGGGTTCGCCGGCTCGAACGCCGCCGGCGATCTCGACGCCGCCGGGGGCGAGGAACCGCGCCGCAAGCGCCGGCGCGGATCTCGCGGCGGCCGACGGCGCCGGCGCGGGGCCGAAACGGCGCAGGAAGGTGCGTCGAGCGCCCCCGTGGAGGAACTCGACGAGGCTCCCGCGGTCGACGACCTGCCGGGCGAGGAAGATCTCGCGGACGAACCGGCCGCGGCCGCTCCGGTCGCCCGGAAGGCGCGCGAAGGCGCGGTGCACCACGAGATCGACGAGGTCTTCGTGGCCGGCGACGACGAGGGCGTCGCAGCCGAGGCTCCGCGTTCCGAACTCACGGACGCCGACGGGCGCAAGAAGCGCCGGCGCCGCGGGCGCCGCGGTGGGCGCGGTCGTCGGCGGGCCGCCGGTGACGACGCGCCGAACGCGGTCGCGGGGGACCTCGCGGCCGAGGAAGAACGGCTCGAGGCTCGTCGGGAACTGCCCGCGACGGAGGGCGCCGTTCCGCCTGACGACGACGCAGATGGGGAAGACTCCGCTCCGCGGCCGGCCCATCCGGCGCGCGCGGACTCCGACCGCGACGGGCGCAAGAAGCGCCGGCGGCGCGGCTCGCGCGGCGGCCGGAAGCAGCGCCGCGACACGGAGGCGCCGGTCGAAATCGAGGCCATCCCGGGTGAGGGGGAGGAGGACCTCCCGCTGCGTCCGCAGGTCGCCGCGGAACCGCCGCTGGAAGCCGGGCGCGGAGGTCGCAAGGACCGGCGTCGACGCAAGAGCGAGCGGACGAGCGAGGACGAGGACGACGAGCCGGCTCCGCAGGCCGAGGTCGCCCGGACCGCGCTCATCCTCGTCAACGCATCCGATCCCGAAGAGAAGCGCGTTGCGGTCGTCGAAGACGGTCAGATCGCGGACTTCCAGATGACGGTGCGGACGGAGAACTCCGTCGTCAACGACATCTATCGCGGTCGCGTCGTCAACCTCGAGCCCGCGATCGGTGCGGCCTTCGTCGACTTCGGACAGGGGCGCAACGGGTTCCTCCACACGTCGGACGTGCTCTCGGCGTACGGCGACAAGGATTGGTCGCTCGACAAGCTGCTCACGACGACGATCGATCCGGACGAATGGGACTCGAACTCGAGCCAGCCTCACGTCGGCGCCGAGGTCGGCGACGAAGAGTCCGCTCCGAAGAAGAAGGCGCCGCGCAGCAAGGACCACCGCCGGTTCCGCGCGCGGCCCCGCCTTCCGATCACCGACCTCCTGAAGAAGGGGGAGATGGTGGTCGTGCAGGTCACGAAGGACGCGATCGGCGACAAGGGGCCGACGCTCACCACCTACATCTCGATCCCGGGCCGCTATCTCGTCCTGATGCCGTCGATGTCCCGCACCGGGGTGTCGCGCAAGATCGAGGACGAGAAGGAGCGTCGACGCCTCAAGAAGATCCTCGCGCAACTCGAGATCCCGGCCGGGATGGGCGTGATCGTGCGCACCGCGGGCGTCGGGCACAGCAAGGCGGACCTCAAGCGCGACCTCGACTACCTGAAGGGCGCTTGGGAGACGTTCGCGAAGCGCCTGCGCCACGGCCACGGTCCCGCGCCGCTCTACCAGGAGTCGGACGTGGCGATCCGCACCGTGCGCGACCTCTTCACGCCTGGGACCGAGGCCGTCGTGTGCGACGACCCGCAGGTGCACCAGCAGATCGTGGAGTTCACGCAGAAGCTGATGCCCGAGTCGCTCGACCGAGTGAAGCTCTACACCGGCCCCAAGCCGCTGTTCCACTCCTACGGCATCGAGTCGGACTTCGAGAAGATCTTCTCGCGCCGCATCGATCTGCCGTCAGGCGGCTCGATCGTGTTCGATCAGGCCGAAGCCCTCGTCGCGATCGACGTGAACTCGGGCCGCACGCGCAGCGACGGGTTCGACTTCGAGGAGATCGCGCTCAAGACGAACCTCGAGGCCGCGCCCGAGATCGCGCGTCAGATCCGCCTTCGCGACCTCGGCGGCATCATCGTCGTCGACTTCATCGACATGATGAAGATGTCGAACATCAAGGCCGTGGAGCGCGCTTTCAAGGAAGCGCTCGACACCGACCGCGCCCGCAACAAGGTCGGCCGCATCTCGCAGTTCGGCCTGCTCGAGCTCACGCGCCAGCGTCTCGGGCCCGGCATGAACAAGAAGGTGTTCACGCCGTGCCATCGGTGCCGCGGAACGGGCAAGATCCGCACGGTCGAGTCGCGCGCGGCCGCGATCCTGCGGCGACTCGGCTCGGCGATGACCCTGAAGGGGTTCACGACGGTCGAGGTTCGCGCGCATCCGGAGGTCGTGCGCTATCTGCGCGAACTCTGCAGCGAGTACCTGCGCGCGCTCGAGTACCGCTTCGAGCGTGAGATCAAGCTGAACGAGGTCCCCGACCAGGTGGAGGACAGCGTGCTCCGCTACCTGCGCGCGGACGGCCGCGAGGTTCGACCCGGCGGCCGGCGCAAGCGCTGAGCGCCGTGAGGAGTTGCGGTCCACGGGCCTGACGGGCCGGTCCGACGCCCTCGCGGCGTCGCGCCTGCCCGGAGTCCCGCCCTTCGAAGACGCGTCGTCCGCGCCGCTCGTCCCGGCGCGGCCCGACGCCTCCTTCGGGCGCCGGCCTTCCTTCCCCGCAGCTGAGGTCTCCCCGCTCCGGTCCGAGAGGACGTGCTCCGCGAGGAGCGCGTCCTCCGTCGTTTCAGGGACCGCTCGGCGGCGGGCCGCCAGCGTCCGGCGCGAATCCCGCGAGCCGCTCCGCCTGAAGTGCCTGCGGTCGTGCGCCTGTGCGGCTCCGGCGCGGTCGGCGGGGCGACCCGCGACGCCGCGTCGTGAGCGCCGGGCGGTGAGGGCGAGGTCGGTCGCTCCCGACGGCCGAGCTTCGAAACGCACCCGTGCCGCCGGGGACGCGCCTCGAAGGCGCTCCTCGAAAACGCAGCCGGGCCGCTCCTCGGAGCGGCCCGGTCGCTTCGCGCTCGCGCGCCGTCGTTCAGCTCACTGGCGGTAGGCGAAGCCGAGCGCCGACAGGGTCGGCGTGAGGTTCGTCTGCGCGTTCGACACGAACGAGATTCGGGTCTGGAAGAACTCCGAGCCGTTGATGCTCGACATGTTCGAACTCCAGACCCCGCCCGTGCTGCTCGTGTGGAACGTGACCCCGGTGGCGATGTCGCCGTACATGTCGAGCGACGTCGCCGTGTTCAGGCTCGCGCTTCCGGCCGTGATCTGACTCGCACCGCGGAACGCCAGGATGACCGACGTCCCCGAGGGCTGACGTTCCGGGGCGGGGTCGACGATCGGCGTGACGTAGCGCGGCGTCGAGACGTTCGGGGTGTCGAACCAGATCGTGTGCGCGCGGCTGACGCGGGTCACGAGGTCGAGTTGCCCGAGGTAGAAGACGTTGTCCGTGCCGGCCGTCACGAGTCCCGGAGGCGTCGAGTTCGGGTTGAAACCGCCCGACGCGATGTTCTGCAGTTCGGGATCGCGGATCACGATCGAACCGCCGGTCGCGACGCCGCCCTGGGCGAAGGCGCGCGTGCGCGGCTGACCGTTCAACGTCACGTTGCTGACGTCGAACACGTTCAGGCCGAGCGCGCTGTTGTCCGGGTAGCAGCGGAACTCCATCAGGAGCGGCAGACCGACCGTCGGGACGAGCGCCGTGGTGAGGATCTGGCCCGCAGCTCCCCACGGCGAGCCCACCACCACCGGCGTCACCGCGCTGGGCAGGTTGAGGTTGGCCGTGATCGCCATCTCGGCGCCGGCGCTGTCGATGCCCCCGCGCGCCAGGATCGAGGTGTCGCGCCACGTGTAGTAGCTCTTCAGGGACGGGTCGATTCCGCGGTTGAGCGGGTAGGGGACCATCACCGTGCCGCTGGTCGCGATGAAGCGGTCCGAGGGGTTGACCGCGTAGCCGCGCGCACGCGGGTGGACCAGACTCGGCGGATCCAACGTCGCGTTCAGGTAGTTCTGGTCGAACGGGGCGAGCAAGCCGGAGTTCGGATAGATGATCACGTTTCCGGCCGCGTCGACGAACTGCCCTTCGTCCGGCAGGCGGGAGGAGTGCGCGAGGGTGATCGAGAACTGGTCGAAGACGTCCGCGACGACGTTGCCGCCGAGCGGGCTCCACGAGAGACCTTCGACGTCCATGTTCATCGTGCGGTCGTCCGTGAGGACCCAGCCGACGTCGATGTAGCGCCACAACGTCATCATCTTGCTGCCGAGCGGCGAGAGCGGCGTCTGCGTGCCGCCGCCGGTCTGCGTCATCGCGCCGAGCGTGGTCTGCGTGCGGTCGACCGGGATCGAGGTGCGCGCCACCTGACGCGGCTCGAGCTCACCCGTGACGAAGTTGACCTGCACCTGGCCGCGAACTTCGGGCGTCGGAACGGTTCCTGTGCCCGGGATTTCGTCCGCCGAGCTGAAGCGCAGGATCAGGTTGCCCGACGACACGGTCGGCTCGGTCGGGTCGATCGTGAAGAGCGCCGCGGGGAGCGCGCTCGCGAGCGGGTTGCCCGCGAGGTCGAGCGGGCCCGTCGTCGATTGGGGCACGTTCACCCAGTACTGCTCGGAGAGGCCGCTCGTGTGCCGCAGCGGGAGGCTCGGCTCGAAGCGGAACTCGAGCCCGTCCGCGGACGGCGTGATGCGTCCGACCGAGTAGGCCCGCTCCGGGTTCGTCGGGGTGGTCGCGGGATCGAAGCTCGTCACCGTGAACGTCTCGAACGGGCTCACGGAGTCCGGGTCCATCGGCTCGTTGAATCGGACGAGGACCGGCGAGTCCGTCGCGACCGAGGCCGCCGGCGGGCTGCCGATGCTCGGGAAGCGCACGAAGCACGCCTGCTTGTTCAGGTTCGAGACCGGATCCCACACGGTCGAAAGCGTGCCCTGCCCCGCGGAGAAGAAGCCCGTCGAGGGCTCGACGATGCGGTAGTGGACGGAGGCGATCTGGCTTCCGACCGGCACGGCAACCTCGGTGATCTCGCCGAAGACCCCGGCCTGCTGCAGGATGTCGCCGACCTTCGTCGCCATCGCGCAGGTCGACGTGAGGTACGTGATCGAGCTCGCGAACACCGTCGGGCCCCCGGAGGGCGTGCCGATCACGACGGCCTGCGTTCCGACGACCTTGGGAGCCGCCGTGTCGGCGAGGAAGCCGTTGCTCGTGTCGCCGGTGATCTCCGACTTCCCGCCCGCGCGCGCGGCGCGGACGATGTCGCGGGTGGCCGAGTCGAGGTCGTTGCTCCCGTTCCCGAAGAAGGCGACGGGATGGCCGCTCAGGTTCTGGAGCACGTCGTTCTGCCCGCTCGCCGAGTCGAGGTGCGTCGGGATGCGGATCGCGAGGTTCGGGAGGTTCGTCGTCACGCTCGCGGGGAAGCCGGTGGAGTTCGCCGTGACCCCGAACTGCGTGGCCTCGGTGGGCGTGATCGTCGGGTCGATGATGACGCGCGTGGGATAGAACTCCGGGGTACCGTCGCCGTCCGTGTCGATCGCATCGCCGTGGTTCGGATCCGAAATCACGAGCGCGTCGAGCGGCGTCGAGGGCGGATAGCCGACGACGAGCCGGAGGTTGGTGCGATCGATCCGGGTCGGATCGAGCAGGTCGTTGAAGTGGAGGACGATCGCCGCGTTGCGCGGCACCAGCGAGAAGGGCGGAAGCTCCGTCGGATCGAGGCTCTTGTCGTTCACGGGCGCGAGGTTTCGATCGAGCCGGGCGAACGCGCGCTGGTACGGCGAGGTCTCGACCCCGTTCACGATCGTCGACGGCGTGTAGGGGTGGAGGATCGTGACGGTCGTGACGAGCGTGATCGCGTTCGTCTCGACGCGGAAATCGATCCCGTCGGTGACGATGTCCTCACCGACGACCATGTTGGATTGCTGCAGCACGCCGAGCTGATCGCGCACCTGGACGAGACGCCCCCAGAACGCGTTGATCACCTTCAGTTGGCTCGCCTGACCGCCGGAGTTCTCCTCGACGACCAAGCGGCGTGAGCCGCGCTCGGGGTGGAGCGGATCGAAGTCGGGGTGGTCGATCAGGGTTCCGACGGGGTTCGCGGACTGCGAGGTCGAAGCAGGGCGGTGGTCGAAGCAACCGCCGGCGAGGAGCGCCAGGACGGACACCGGGAGGAGAGGGCTCCAACGGACCACGCGCGCGGGGCGACGAGACGAAGACACGTGCATGAACGCCTGCCTCTTGGGCTGGATGGGGGGCGAAGCTCGATCGGCCTCGCGGCGCCCGCACGCGGGATGCGGACTCCGGAGGCTTCGCTGGGGATGGGGACGCGACACTATAGCGACGCGGACCCCTGGGGTGACCAGGGCTCTGCTGCGGTCGTGCGACTTCCCATGCACAACGCGGACCCAAGCGCCCTCCAGGTGGTCCGCGCCGGACTGCACCCCCGAGGTGCGCGCCGGGAGCCTGCTCCCGCCGCAGTCGGACGAACGGAACGCGCGGGCACGAACGCCGTCCGTGCGATCTCGATCGCTTGCGACCCGCGATCAGGCGAGGAGGTCGAGTCGAGTGCCCACCCCGGGCTCGGCCGACCTGCGCGTCGGAGCTCCGTCACCCCGCTGAGCCGCGCGCAACTCCGCGAGTGCGCCGCCCACCGACTCGGGCTCGGCCGAGCCACGCGGGGACGCGGCTCGGGCTGCTCGTGCGGTGGGGTCGCGATCCGACACGGGATCGCAGGTCGAGCTCGTTCAGGCCCCGTGGAGGTGGATCTGCATGGCCCGAACATCGGTCGACGGGGGAGGGCCGCCCGAAGGCCGAATCGGATTCCTGGAGTCCGAGACCAGCCGGGCGGTCGCGGGGGTTGGCACCGGCCGAGGGGGCCGCTACACTCCTCGCCCTTTTCCGCCCGGACCTACTCCGGGCACGGACCGGCGGGCCTCGAGTCCGCCCCCGCGGGAGGGATTCCACCGCGGTAGCCAGAGGACGAGCACGTTGTACGCGATCATCCAGAAGAAGCAGCGCCAGCACACGGTGCGCCAGGGCGACCTGGTCGACATGGACCTCGACACGGAGTTGAAGCCGGGCGACACGATCACGTTCGACGAGGTCCTCCTCGTCGGCCAGGACGGCAAGGTCCAGATCGGCAAGCCGCTCGTGAAGGGCGCGAAGGTCACCGGCAAGGTCGTCGGCGAGACGAAGGGCGAGAAGGTGATCGCCTTCCGCTTCAAGCGCCGCAAGAACGTCCGCAAGAAGCGCGGACACCGCCAGCACTACACCCGCATCCAGATCACCGGCATTCAAGCCTGAGGAGCACCGCGTCATGGCACACAAGAAAGGTCAAGGCTCGACGCGCAACGGGCGCGACTCGAACCCCCAGTTCCGCGGCATCAAGCGCTACGGCGGCGAGACGGTGACGGCCGGCTCGATCCTCGTGCGGCAGTGCGGCACCAAGATCCATCCGGGCAAGAACGTCGGCGTCGGCAAGGACTTCACGCTCTTCGCGCTCGTCCCCGGCACCGTGCGCTTCCAGTCGAACGGCAAGGTCCACGTCGACCCGGCGCCCGCGAACAACTGAGCCTCGCCGGCTCCGTTCCCGCGCCCTGCGCGTGCGAGGTTCTCGCGCGCGGAGGGCGCGCTGATTCGAGGGCCGGCGCGCGCTCCCTGCGCCCCACACGACCATGTTCCGCGACGAAGCCACGATCGAAGTCCAGGCCGGCAAGGGCGGCGACGGGCGCGCGTCGTTCCACCGCGAGAAGTTCGTCCCGCTCGGCGGGCCGGACGGCGGCGACGGAGGTACGGGCGGGAGCGTCGTGCTGGTCGCGTCCTCGAACCTGAATTCGCTGCTCCCGATCGGCCGCCGCTTCCGCTACCGCGCATCGGACGGCGAGCCCGGCTACACGAAGCTCAAGGCGGGCAAGGACGGCGAGGACCTCCTGCTCGAGGTCCCGATCGGCACGCAGGTCTTCGACGCGCTCCGTGGGAACCTGCTCCGCGACCTCGCGCAGGACGGACAGCGCCTCGTCGTCGCACAAGGGGGGCGCGGCGGGCGCGGCAACGCGCGCTTCGCCACGTCGGTACGCCAGGCGCCGAAGCACGCCGAGAGCGGAAAACTCGGGGAAAAACGCGAGCTGCGGCTCGAGCTCAAGCTCTTCGCGGAGGTCGGTCTCGTCGGTCTGCCGAACGCGGGCAAGTCGACGTTCCTCGCGACGGTGACCGCTGCGACCCCGAAGATCGCGGACTACCCGTTCACGACGCTCGCGCCGCAGGTCGGGATCGCGCAGCTCTCGGAGACGGACACGCTCGTGCTCGCCGACCTGCCGGGCCTGATCGAGGGTGCCTCCGAGGGCCACGGGCTCGGCCACAAGTTCTTGAAGCACGTCGAGCGGTGTCGGGCGATCCTGCACCTCGTCGACTGCTCACCGGAGTGCCTGACCGATCCGACCGAGTCCTGGCGCGTGATCGAGAAGGAACTCGCCGCGTTCTCGCCGGAGCTCGCCCGCAAACCCCGCCTCACGGCGGCCACGAAGATCGAGTCGCCCGAAGCGGAGGCGCGCGCCGCAGAGCTCGAACGCGGCATCGGCGAGCGCGTCTGGCGCATTTCCTCCGCGCGGAAGCACGGCGTGCGCGAACTGCTCCACGAAGCCCGCCGGATCGCGCGGGATCCTTCGCCGGTCTGACCGGACGCGTCGTCGTCCGGAGGCGTCCTTTCGCGCTTCGAGCTTCCGCCCCGAACCTCACGGAAGCGAGCGGACTCGGTGTGCGGACCCCGGAGCCCGCCCGAGCCGTTCGGAATTCCTTTCCGATCGTTCGGCCGGGGCGCTCCCACGCTCAAGGCTCCGCGAGGTCGCGGTCGATGGGACGCGGCAGAACTTCGGAGGCAGCGCTTCCCTGCCGCCACCCTGCACCCGTGACCAACGTACCGCCCGAGCCCGACGACGAGATCAGTTTCCGCGACGTGGCGCACTCGCTGAGCCAGTCCGGCTTCCTGCGCTCCGAAGGGGCGCCGCCGACGATCGACGAAGCCCCGTCGATCATGCCGTCGCGCACGGCGCCGGCCGTCCCGCTCGTCGAGGCCCAGTCACCGGCACCGGCACAGGCTCCGGCGACGGCACCGAGCGCGTCTCCGCGGCACATGCTCGAAGGGTGGCTGTCGCTCATGTGCAAGTGCGGAGCGAGCGACCTGATCCTCCGCGCCGGAGGTCGACCTTCCATCCGCGTCGACGGGAAGATCGGATTCCTCCCGGGACGCGTGCCCGCCGCCGGGCCGTTGCTCGAGGTGCTCGAGGGCATCATCGGCAAGGCGCGCATGGAGCACTGGCGCGAGTTCGGTTCCGCCGACTCGGCGCTGATGCTCGACGGCCTCGGCCGTTTCCGCATGAACGCGTATCGCCAGATGGGCGAGCCCGCGGTCGTCCTGCGTCGAATCAACGAGAAGGCCCCCGACCTGGATCAGCTCGACCTTCCCACGGACAGCTTGATGAAGCTCGCGATGCGCAAGCGCGGGCTCGTGCTCGTCACCGGCATCGCGGGCTCCGGCAAGTCGACGACGCTCGCGGCGATGATCCAGTACATGAACCTGACCGTCGAGCGCCACGTCGTGACGCTCGAGGATCCCGTGGAGCTCCTCTACTCGGAGGACCACTGCGTCATCAGCCAGCGCGAGATCGGCACGGACGTCGGCAGCTTCCACGAGGGGCTGCGGCATTCGCTGCGTCAGAGTCCCGACGTGATCCTGATCGGGGAGATGCGCGACGCGGAGACGGTCAACGCCGCGCTCGACGCGACCGAGACCGGTCACCTCGTCATGTCGACGCTCCACACGGTCAACGCGCCGCAGACGATCGAGCGCATCCTCTCGTTCTTCCCCGCCGAGCAGCACAAGCAGGTGCGTCAGCGCCTCGCCGAGAACCTCGCCGGCGTGCAGAGCCAGCGCTTGATCCCCCGCGCTGGAGGGAAGGGGATGATCCCGGCGTTCGAGCTCATGCTCTCGACGCCGCACGTCCGCGAGTTGATCGCCGAAGGCAAGACGCCGGACCTCGGACGCGTGATCGACTCGGGCACGGAGCGCGGGCTGATCTCGTTCAACATGTGCCTTCGCAAGCTCGTCCAGGACCGCAAGGTGGAGCTCAACGACGCGCTTGCCGCGAGCGACCGCCCCGAGGAGCTCGTGCTCGCGCTGCGCGGCATCACCGGCAGCGCGGGGCGGCCCGAGGCGCCTCCGCCGACCCAGCGCGGTGGGGGCGGAGGCAACAACGCGGGCGGCGCCGACGGATTGCGCCTGCAGCGCCGGGAATAGACGGCCCGTGCGTTCGTCCGACCCCGCGGGAGCTTCCTCGTCCGCGTGCTGGCGCCGCCCCGCGCCGCGCGGCTAGGATCCCGAAGGCGCACCCATGAACATCGGCCAGATCAAGCTCCTCTCGTGGCTCGCGGCGGGCCTGCTCACCGCCGGGCTCGCCTTCTACGTCTACTCGTTCGTGAAGGGCTTCAAGGACCTGAACCGCGGCCTCGACAACGCGAAGATCGACGCCGTCCTCCTGCAGGGCGAGCCCGTTCAGACGAAGACCGACGAGATCACGAGCTACGAGGACATCCGCCGGCTGATCCTCCCGTCCTGCGAGAAGTGCAAGACGAATCCCAACTGCAAGCACCTCAACTGGACGGGGAGCGCCAAGCCGGCTCCGAAGGCCGCCGACCTCGACGAGAAGCCGACGACGCAGCCGGCAACCCCGGTCAAGGACCTCGTCCGCATCCTGTTCGTGAAGGCGGACCTCGCGGATCCGAAGGGCTCCGCGATCTTCCTGAAGTACAAGACCGCGGCGGGCGTGACGGCGAAGAGCGTGACCGGCAGCTTCCAGTTCAAGGTCGGAGATCACCTGCACTCGCCGCTCGACTACATCACGATCGAGGCGATCACGGCCGACGGCGTGACCTTCTCGTTCCAGGACGCGGCGCGGAACAAGGAGGTGCTCGGGCCCGCCGAGTTCGACGCGAAGACGGTGATCGTCCAGGTCGACGAGAAGGGCGTGATGCTCCCGAAGATCGCGAACCTGATCCCGCGCACGAACGCGCCCGCGTGGAACCCCGAGCGGACGAGCCCGATCGGCAACAACGCCTACAAGATCGGCACCGAGGACGCGAAGGAGTTCGAAAAGGACTGGGACCGCATCCTCTCGCAGGATCTGCGCCACGAGCGCCACAAGGATCCGCGCACCGGCAAGTACGACGGCATCGAGATCAAGAGCGTGACGCCGGGCTCGATCGCCGAGCGCCACGGCGCGCAGTCCGGCGACGTCGTGAAGAGCATCAACGGCAACCCCGTGACGAGCACCGCCGAGGCGATCCAGTTCGTGAAGCTCCACAAGGACGAGTACACGACCTGGGAGGTCGTCGTCGAGAACAAGGGGCGCACGCGGACGATGGTCTTCCACTCGCCGCAGCGCTGAACCCGAGTCGGACCGGCTCGAGCGGCCCGCTGCGCGCGGGCCGCGTCGTTTCCTGGCGGCGCGGAGCGCACACCGGGTCGAGTAGGATGGGCGCGATGCGCGACGTCGTCACGCTCGACCTCGGCAACAGCCGCTTGAAGCTGCGGCGCTGGCGCGTTCGCGTCGGCGCAGCGCCCGAGCTCTCCGAGTCCGCGACGATCCCGTCGGGGAGCGAGCACGTCGCGCAGGTGCTCGCCGCGATCCAGGGAGAGCCCGACCGCCTCGCGCTCTCCTCCGTCGCCGCTGCTGCGGTCGAAGCCGAGCTCGTCCGGGGGCTTTCGGCGCGCTTCGGCGCCCGCTTCTCCGCGCACCCGGCCCCTCCGCTGGAGCTCGACGTCCGCGCGCCGGAGCGCGTCGGGCGCGACCGCGTCTTCGCCGCGCTCGGGGCGTGGGAGCGATTCCGCGCCTCCGCGATCGTCGTCGACGCGGGGACGTGCGCGACGGTCGACGCGCTCGCGGCGCCCCGCGTGAACGGTGGGCGTCCCAGGTTCCTCGGCGGCGCGATCGCCCCGGGGCCGGCGCTGCTCGCCCGAGCACTCGCGTCGGGGGGCGCGCGGCTCTTCGCCGTCGACACGAAGCCGGGCGCGCGCGCGCTCGGTCGCGACACGGAAGAGGCGCTTCGAGCCGGCGTCGTCGTCGGATTCCGCGGCGCCGTGCGCGAGCTCGTCCTGGAGGTCGGGCGCGAGGCCGGGCTGGAGAACGCGCCGGTCGTGTGGACGGGAGGAGCGGCCGAGCTGCTGCTTTCCCCGAGCCTCTTCCCGGCGCGCGAGAACCGCGTCGAGCTCGACCTCGTGCACCACGGTCTCCTCGCCGCGCTCGACGCGGAGCGCGCGCTCGCGTGAAGCCGCTCGTCGTCCGCGCGCTCACCGCACCTGCGCCCGGCGGCGTGGCCGTCGTCGCGATCACGGGTCGCGGCGCGCGCGCGTTCGCCGCCACGCTCGCACGCCGACGGGTCCCCGTCGGCGTGCCCGTGCTCGCGCGGCTCGTGCTCGACGAGGAGCCGGTCGACGAGGCGCTCGTCGTCGCGCGCACGGAGGACGAGGTCGAGTTCCACTTGCACGGTAGCGTGCCGCTCGTGAGGTGCGTGCTGGACGGGCTCGCGCGCCTGCCCGGCGTCGCGCGGGCGGCCGACGACGAATTCGGATCCGACCGAAAGGACGCGGGGGCTGGGCGCGCTCGGAGACCGAGCCTCGAGGAACACGCCCTCGACGTCGCGGCGCGTGCTGCGTCGAGCGACGGGGCGCGGATCGCGCTCGACCAGGCGCGCGGCAGCCTGCGCGCGGAGCTCGAAGCGCTCTCCAGGATCGATGGGGCGGAGCGTGCGCGGCGGATCGCGCTCCTCCTCGAGCGCGCCCGCATCGCGCAGCGTGCGCTCGAGCCCGCGCTCGTCGTGCTCGCGGGGCCGGTCAACGCCGGCAAGTCGACGCTGTTCAACGCGCTGCTCGGGCACGAGCGGGCGATCACGAGTGCGCTCGCCGGCACGACGCGCGATGCGCTCGTCGAGCCCGCGCGGTTCGGTCCGTGGCCCGTGCTCCTCGCGGACACCGCGGGCGAGCGCGCCGACACCGGCGTGGGGGACGCTGCGGAGCTCGAGCGCGCGGGGCAGGCGCTCGCCCGGCGAGTCGGAGCACGAGCGGACCTCGTCGTGCGGCTCGAGCCGACTCCGACGGACTCCGGCGCTCGAGCTCGTGTCCGCGTCCGTCCGGAGTCGGGTTCGTCTCCCGCGAGCGAGCCGTCAGGTCCGCGCCGAGTCCTCGTTCGTTCGCGTGCGGGGGTTTGCGCGCTCGATCCCGAGCCTGCGATCGCTGCCGTGGAGGACCCCGAGGGCACGCGAAGGGTCCTCGAACGGCTCTTCCGCGCCGTCTTCGCGCTGCCGGCGCGCGCGTGGACCTCCGGCGCGCCCACGCCGCTCGATCCCGAGCTCGTTTCCGTGCTCGGGACGCTCTCCGAGGGGGCTGCGTCCACCACGGTCCGCACCGCACTCGAACCCTGGCTCGGGTCGGCTTGAGGCCCGCGTCCGTTGCGGCCGGGGTCGCACGAGCGTAGGCTCCTCCTCGGGTTCCCCATGCCCGGCCTGCGCCACCTCGTCTCGATCGACGACCTCTCGCTGGACGAGATCAAGAAGCTCTTCGTCCACGCGCGAACGTTCGGCGAAGACCTGCGCGCGTCCGCCGAGCTCTGTCGCGGCATGATCGCGGCGAGCCTCTTCTACGAGCCTTCGACGCGCACCCGACTCTCCTTCGAGTCGGCGATGCTGCGCCTCGGAGGCGGCGTCATCACGGCGGCGGACATGCGCAACCTGAGCGCGTCGAAGGGCGAGTCGCTCGCCGACACGGCGCGCGTCGTCAGCGGGGCGTACGCCGACATCGTCGTGCTGCGGCACTCGAGCGAGGGGGCTGCGCGCCTCGCCGCGCAGTACTCGAGCGTCCCCGTGATCAACGCCGGCGACGGCGCGCACGAGCACCCGACGCAGACCCTCTGCGATCTCTACAACCTCTGGCTCGAGCGCGGGCGCATCGAGGGCCTCGACGTCGTGCTCGCCGGGGACTTGCGCTACAGCCGGACGATCCACTCCTTCGCCTACGCGCTCGCGCGCTTCGGGGCGAACGTCGTGTGTGTGCCCGCGCCCGGTTTCGAGATGCCGGACTACGTCCTGCAGCGCCTGCGCGAAGAGTTCGGCGTCGAACCCCAGCGTGCGGACACGAAGAGCCTCGGCGAGTTGGCCTCGCAGAGCGACGCCGTGTACCTCACGCCGCAGAAGCCGCACCAGCTGTCGCTCTTCACGGACGCGCGCGGCTTCGCGGTCGCGCGTGTCGACGCGCTCTACATGACGCGTCCGCAGACGGAGCGGCATCCCAACGGGGCTCAGCTCGATTCCTACGTGCAGATCGGCCGACGTCAGCTCGCCGTGGAGCCGCTGCGGGATGCCGTGGTCATGCATCCATTGCCGAGGCGCGACGAACTCTCCGAGGATCTCGACAGCGATCCGCGCGCGATCTACTTCAAGCAGGCTGCGCGCGGAGTGCCGATCCGCATGGCGATCCTCGCGAGCTTGCTCGGTCGCCTCTCGGTCCTCGACCGCGAACCCGCGGCGACGACCCGCCTCCACCCGGTGACGCTCGGACCGAATCCCTGCCAGAACCCGACGTGCATCTCGCGGACCGAGACGCGGCACGTCGCTCCGCAGTACAAGGTCGGCTCGCGCTTCCCGCTGCGCGTGCACTGCGGGTTCTGCTCGCACGAGGTCCCGCTGAGGCTGGTCGGATGCTCGACCACCCGCCACTGGCACGAACCGGACTCCCCCGAACTCCGGAAGGTACGCCCCGACCATCTCGTCTTCCTGGCGGATGTCGCCGAAGCCGAGCGACTGGGCTTCGTCCCCGCCACCCGCGAACGCAGCCCGGCCTGACCCGTCGCGGTGGGGGACGCCCGGCGTGCGGATGCGCTCACCGGCCGGAGGCGGGGCGGATGGGGGCGCACGGCGGAGCGCCGACGCCCGCAGCGGAGCGGCCCGCAGGACCGGGTCTAAGTCGTCGAAATCGAGGAGGTTGGGCGACTTCGACGCCGCACGATCGAGACCGGCACACGGTTTGACTTTCTGCTCACCGCATGGGCTCCTCGCTCCGACCTGCCAACGTCCCGCGGTGCAAACTTGACCCAGGGGCACCGGCACGAAATCATGAAAGTTCTACGCAGCCCGACCTCTCCTCGGGCGGTAGAGCGCCGCGTCCCGAGTTCCGACTCGGGCCGAGCGGCCTCGTTCGGTTTGCGAGCCCCCCTTCGACTCCCCTCCACACCGCGAGCGCCGAACCCCCTCGACCTCCCATGAAGCACGTCCACGCACCCCGCTCCGTTTCCACGCGGCTCTTCGAGCGCGCTGCGCTCCCGCTGGCCACGTCGATCCTGGTCGCGCTGACCGGCTGCGGCAGCGGCGGGACGACCTTTGCAACGTCCGGCACGGCGGGCGCCGTGATCACCCACCCGGAGCCGGACCTGGGCTCGCGCACGCTCGTGGTCGACGCGAACCTCGGAGGGCGCGCGAACCCGTTGCGGATCCAGACTCTCGCGTGGGGGCGTATCGCGAAGATCCGCGACTCGCTGGGCGCGCTGCAGCAGACCGACATGGTGATCGGTGAGGACATCCGCACCGACAACGTCGACTACCTCCTGGACGTGAACCCGATCACGGAAGAGACGACGGTCACGATCCTCCATCCGTTCACCGAGTCCGCGATCGTCAACGGGCTCGAGACCTCGCCCTATCAGCGCGCGTTCCGCAGGCTCGACCTCAACCTGACGCCGATCCAGGACAAGAGCCTCGACCTGAGCGAGCTGCCTCCCTACACGCTGGTTCCGCGCAACGCGGCGATCGTCCTGCGCTTCAACGACCTGCTCGACGCCTCGACGATCAGCGGCACGACGATCAAGCTGCAGACCGGGACGCCGCCGACGGCGCCCTTCGAGGCGCGCATCCTCCCCGACCTGAACCACGGTGCGGCCCTCGACCGCGACGGGAACGGGACGCCGGAGTTCTATACGACGCGCGTGATCATCGACACGACGATCTCGACGTTCGAAGCGCACAACTCGGGGTCGGTGCTCGCCGTCAATTCGCTCGGCCTTCCTGCGAGCACGGCCGTGAACGCCGCCAACGTCGGGATTCGAATCCCGACGCACGTCGATTCCTCCGTCAGCCAGTTCTCCTTGCTCCGCAACCTCGCGGGGAACGCCCTCTCCTTCAACGGCAACGGAAGCAACGACTCCTCGGTTTCGACGGAGGACATCGTTCGCGCGATGCGCTCCGGCGGCGCGACCGCGATCACGGGCGACGTGAACAACGGCTTCTTGATCGACAACATCCCGCCGAAGCTCGTCGGCACCCAGCCGGTGTCCCTCGGCGTCTCGACCGCGCACCCCAACGGCGGTTACACGGCGGATCTCGCGTTCAGCTACACGTCTTGCCGGATGCCGATCAAGGCCGGCGACGTGATCCAGCAGCCGGGCGTGCTCTGCGACGGCCAGTCCGGCACCGTTTCGGCCGAGGTCGTCGAGGCGATCGACGACATCGACGACGGCACGCTGGACGGACACTACCGGATCCACTATCGCGTCATCGATCCGGCGCTCTGTGAGCGCTCGCTCTCGGCGAACCCGTCCCAGCTCACCACGCTCTACGACTCCACGGCGAATGCGGGGCGCGAGCCCTGCTTCGTGCGGTTCTCTTCGATCACTCAGCCGCCCGATCAGGGCGTGTCGACGGACTCCGCCGTCATCCTCCGGTTCAGCGAGCCGATGGATCCGACGCGCATGACGCCCTTCGACAACTTCACGCTCACGCGCGTGCAGAGCAATCCGACGGGCACCGACTACATCATCGGCTCGATCACGAACTCGGGCGACCTGAAGGAGTTCCGCTTCTCGCCGGTGCTTCCGCTGCGACACGTCGCGGGGACCGCGGAGCAGTACTTCATCAACCTCGCCAGCGGCGCGTCGGGCCCGCTCGACCTCGCGGGCAACCCGCTCGCGGCCATCCTGCCGTCCGTGGCGTTCCGCGTGAATTCGACCCAGTCGACGCAGAACACGAACGGCTTCGCCGTCCACTTCAGCGGGGACGACGAATTCACGACGAACTCGGGTGCGGGTCGTCCCGAATGGCGCGGACAGTTCCTGTTCGACGGCGTCCGCGGCGTCATCAAGCCGCGCACGGTCGTGCACTTCAACGGCAACGCCGACCGCAGCCAGCCCGTGCCGAGCATCATGCCGATCTTCGCGCCGGGGGTGCAGACGCCGCTCTCGCCCTTCGGCAGCAAGCTCCAGACGTTGTGGCGCTACTGCGACGTCGGCTTCGGTCTGCTCGACGAGACCTTCTTCAACGTCGACGTGGAGGGCCTCGCGTGGGCCCCGGTCGGCGGCAGCGCGGTCGCGGATCAGTACGATGCGTTCGAGATGTACGTCGGCCACTCGAAGCACCTCCCGGACGAGTCCGTCGATGCGTTCCTGCTCCCGAACTTCCCGCAGTCCGGTCTCGAGGCGACGTACAACAACAACTACCTCGACGTCGCGAACGACCCGCCGTTCAAGGTCCACGACCGCACGCGCGGCTACACCGTGAACCCCGGCGACCGGTATCAGGCGGAGTCCGGCACGCGCCTCATGCCGTGGCCGTGGAACCGCGGCCTGCCGGTCTCGCAGCAGAAGTTCTACACGTGGCGCGATACCTCGCTCCTCACGAAGGGCGCTCCGTTCGATTCGCCGGGCGCGGAACTCCTGATCGTGATCCGTACCCTCGGGCTCGGCATCGTGCAGGGCACTCCGTTCGGCACGGGGGCCGTGCCTACGATCGGCCTCCCGCTCCTCATGGAGTTCCGCTGCTTCCCCGACACGGCGGCCGTGGGCCTGAACTCGTTCGACATCTCCCTCGGCAACCTGAACTCGGCGCAGCCGAACTTCCGTGCGTTCTCGACCGGCGGCAACCAGAACGGCACGAACGTCACGAAGAACCCCGACCTCCAGACTGCCGCGACGGGGGGCTTCAACCCGACCTCGACGCCGCCGGGATTGCCGACGCTCGGAACGGACAACTCCTTCTACATCGGCCAGATGAACCTCGTCACGCGCATCAGCCGCGCGCACTCGATCTGGTTCGACGCCGGTGCGGGAGCCTCCCCGCAGTACAGCACCCCCGTGATCGAGCCTCGCGCCGAGGACCAACCCACGGGTACGCAACTCGTCCTCGCGTTCCGCGGTACGTCGTCGATCACGACCACCGGGGGTGCGACGGCGTCCAACGCGCTCAACGACGCGCGGGTGGTCGATCCCTACGGCGAGCCTCGGCCCCAGACTGCGACGTGGGGGCCGGCCGGCAACACGACCGTCGCGTACCCGAACGGAGACGCGCGTTGGAAGACCTCGATCAGCCAGGTCTCCGGCACGCGCTATCTCCAGGTCCGCGTCACCTTCATCGCCAACGTCGAAACCAGCCAGGCGCCGGAGCTCTCCGCGCTCGGCTTCGCCTACCGTCTCTAGATCCCCGCACCCTCGTCCCCCTCGAGGGACTCCCTCCCATGCTGACGGCAATTCACCGCACCGCGCTCGGCACGTCGTCCCTCGCACTCGCACTCGGCCTCGTGGCCGGGTGTGGGGGCGGTCGGGGTTCCGACTCTGCCGGCGGATCGACCTCGTTCCGGATTCTGAGCATCTCGGTGCCGAACAACGGCATCTGGCAGATCAACCGTCCGATCGAGTTCACGTTCAACCAGGACATCGATTTCAGCTCGGTCAACCTGAACACGATCAACATCACGCAGCCGACCGGCACGCCGGCCGCGGGTGAGTTCCAGTTGAGGAATTCCCGCCAGGTGACGTTCCAGCCGGCCTGTCCGACTCTCGGCGACTACTCGGACTCCGGCCTGCTGCCCAACGGCATCGCCTACCGCATCAATGTGCTCGGTTCGACCTCGGGCGGTCCCACCGTCCGATCGAGCGCCGGTCGGCCGCTGACGGCGAGCCAGGTGGTCGACTTCACGACGCCGCTGTCGGCGCTGCTCGATCCGACGATCCTCTTCCTCGACCCGGCCTCCGGTCCGCCGACGTCGATCGTCCGCCAGCCCGGCGACACCTCCACGCTGGCCGCGAGCTATGTCGAACTCGGCGGCGACTCCAGCGTCGGTGCGCGCGAGTACTTCACGGCGCGTACGACGCCTGCGCCGGATCTCGGGGCCGAGGTGGAAGCGGGCTTCAAGGCCCCATTGAACCTCTACAGCGACAGCGCGAGCTCCGTGTCGATCGTCGTCGCGCTCAACCAGCCCGTCGATCCGAGCTCCTCGAACATCTCGCCGGAGAACCTGAAGCTCGAGTACCAGGATCAGGTCGGCAACTGGGTGTCGCTCGCCCATGTCGTGCAACTCGTCGAGAACTGCACGGGCACGGGTGCGCTCGTTCGGATCACGCCGACGGGGATCCTCCCGCAGGGCCGGATCGTGCGCGTGGTCCTCAGCTCGAACTTCAAGGACCTCGTCGGTGAGTTCAACATCGCCGACATCGTCGTGGGCTCGTTCGAGGTCGACGTGGCGACCGACCCCGGGACCACGACTCCGGGCGATGGGGGCGACGTCGTCGCCGAGTACTTCACCGATGTCTCGTTCGAGGATCGCGACAGCGTCCTCTCGGCGCCGCGCGCGGTGTGGTCCTCCGACGGGAAGCTCGCGGCCTCGTTCGCCTTCGACGGCACGGGCGGTCAGGACGGAGCGTTCGACTGGGTGATCGACGGTACGTTCGTGCTCGACACGACGTTCTCGGTCATCACCGACATCACCCAGACCCGCCAGCAATCGGTCGTCAACGGCCGAGTCGACGTTCGCAGTCTCTGGGTGAAGCCGACGGGCACCTTGATCATCCAGGGCGTCAAGCCGTGCACGATCCTCTGCTCGGGGAACATCGACCCGACGATCCTGCCGGTGGGCACGGCTGCCTCGAGCGTTCTGATCCAGGGCCTCGTCAAGTGCAGCGGCACCAACAACCGCGGCGTCGTGTCCTTCAGCACGGCGAACATCCCCGAGGTCGGCGCAGCCGGTCAGGCCGGCGGGGGCGACGGGGGCACGGGCAACTACCTGACGACGCAGTCCACGCCGCAGGGCGGCACGGGCTACGGCGCCTTCGGCGCTCCCGGCGGCGGCGGCTTCGGTGGGGAGAGCGGCTACAACGCCAGCGGCACGGCGACGGCTCGTCGTCCTGCGGGCGGCGGCGGCGGTCGGTTCGGTCCGAACCAGTTCGAGCGCACGCGTCCCACGTGCCCCGACCAGCGCATGATCGGCCTCGATGCCGAGCCGGGCTTCAACGGTGCCGGCTCCGCGTTCGGGGCGCTCCACCCGGGTGTCTTGACGCCGGTGGGCGGGGCGATCGGTCCCAGCCTGTTCGTCGACAACAACCCGAGCAACGACTTCTGGGGCACGATGGTCACCACGGGCGGCCAGGTGGTCCAAGGCGAACTCGTGACCCCGATGGCGGGCACCGGCGGCGGCGGCGGCGGCAGCGCGTGCATGACGAGCTCGTTCCCGACCACGCCCTTCACGCCCCAGGGCGACGAAAAGGGCGCGGGCGGCGGCGGTGGCGGCGGCTCGCTCGCGATCCTCGCCCTCGGCGACATCCGCTTCGCCGGCCTCGGCGCGGCTGCTCGCGGCCGCATCGAGGTCAACGGCGGTACCGGCGGCGGCGGTGAGAACACGAACGGCATCGACCGCATCGGCGGCGGTTCGGGCGGCGGCTCGGGCGGGCACCTGATCCTGCAGTCCGCCTCTCAGATCGACCTCTCGCGCTGCACCGCAACTTCGACCTCGGTGAACGGCCTGACGTTCTGGGGCGGCTTGTATGCGCGTGGGGGACAGGGTGGAGAAGGCCAGGACGGCACGGGTGGAGCGCGCGCGAACGGGGTGGAAACGACCCCCATCGCCGACTCGCTCCCGTCGAACTCCTATCCGGCGACCTCGGGCACCTCGGCTCCCTGCGCCGTGTTCAGCGGAGCGAACGACGCCGCGGCGACCGTGGGCGGCATCACCAACCCGCCGCAGTTCCAATTCACGAACAACACCGGCGTCAAGGTGTGCGCGGGCGGCGACGGCGGCCCCGGCATCATCCAGCTCCACACGCCGCGTCTCACGGACATCATCGTGCCCGCGACCGCGACTCCGCCGATCGCGAACGTCGACTTCCGCGCGATCTGCCTGCCGCTGCCCGTGGGCGCGACGCCGACGACGGCCAACGCTCCGAGCACGTGGAACCAGCTGCTGCCGACCTTCGGCCGCCTCTCGGTCGCGCGTTCGAAGTGGATCCCGCTGGGCGCGGCCGGCGTCCCGCCGCCGCCCTCGGCCGGTGCGGACACGATTCGCTTCCAGTTCCCCGGCACGGACACGAGCACGGGCATCATCCGCCGCTCGGGGTCGGGCGCGTCCGCGACGGTGCTGGAGCTGCCGGCGATCCTGAGTGGTGCACTCGTTGCGAATCCGTCGGTTCCGTCGATCACGTCCGACCTCCGGTCGGTCGTGTTCGATGCGTCGACCCTCGCCGACGACATCTACAAGCGGACGCCCGCCATCCTGAAGGGCTTCGAGCTCAAGATGACGGCGGCCTCCTCCGCCGTGAACAAGTTCGAGGTGGTCGCCGCTACGTACGACGCGGCCCTCGACCAGCTCCGCGTCACCGTCGGGACGAGCGGGACTCCGCTCGCCGGCTACGCGGTGGGAGACACCGCCGAGCTCATTCCGCGCTTCTTCCGCGTGTCGACGGAAGGCTCGCAGGACTCCTACCCGAGTTCGGCCGCGATCCGGATCCGCTTCCAGGCGACGACTCCGAACTCCCTGGGCCAGCCGGACGAGTCCGCGCTCGCCGCGTTCACCGACGACATCACGACGCTGAACTCCTCCACGGTGCGTTTCGTGCGCTTCCAGGTCGAGTTCGACATCCAGGCCGACGGCGGCTCGCTCTCGGCGACCACGCCGATTCCGGCCCTCGAGTTCCTGGCCTTCCCGTTCAAGTTCTGAACCGCGGGAGCGCGAGCTCTGCGACGGGCGCCGAGGGTTCCTCGGCGCCCGTCGCGCTTTTCTCCGAAGCCGCGCGTGGGCGTGGCGAGCTCGCGCACGCGGACCGCAGTGGGGACCGTGCGCAGAGCGCGTCGTCCCCGGACGTGCGACCGGCGAGCGAGCCTGCGTTCCGCAAGCACCCGCGGACGCTTCGAGCCTCCAGCGCGTGCTTCAGGCGCGGACCTCGGCGTGCTTGAATGCGCGCGTGCTTCCTCGCTGCACTGCGGACGTGACGCGGCGCCTCGTCACCACCCTCGTCGTGGGTGCGCTCGGCTTCGCGTGCGGTGTGGGCTCGAACCCACCGTCCACCGTCCTTCGTCTCGCGCGCCCGCTGCTCCCGGCCAGCGCGGAGACCCCGTTCCGCACCGACGTGCGCTTGAACGAGGAGCTGCGCTTCTACTTCACCGACGAGGTCGAGCGCGTTTCGGTCACTCGGGAGAGCGTGCGCATCGTCGACGAACAGGGACGCGAAGCACGCGGGCGCATCGAGGTCGAGGGTGCATGCGTGCGCTTCGTCCCCGTCCTGCCTCTCGCGAGCGATCTCTCCGACGCGGGACTCCTCCCCGACCGGCGCTACCACGTGGAATTGCGCGGTTTCCCGGCGCCGGACGGCCTTCGATCCGTGCGGGGAGCTCCGCTCGGCGCCGGCCTTTCCGCGACGTTCGAGACGGTCCAGAGCCGCGGCGCATCGGCTCGGTCGCTCTTCGAGGATCGGCTCCAGAACCGTGCGGGTCTGCTCAAGCTCCACCCGCCGCTCTCGGGCCGCGCGGAGGACCCGTACGTCGTCTCGACGCAGGGTTCGCTCTTCCTCGTGAGCGCGAAGCCGATCGACCCGACCTCGATCGACGCCGACGACTTCGTGCTCCAGGTCACGAACAAGAAGCCCGCCGTTCGACTGCCGCTCTCCGTGAGGCTGATCGAGAACGAGCCGCGGTATGCGGCGCGACCGCGTCCCGCCGCGGTCCGCGCGCGAAGCGCGATCCCCGGCGGCTGGGACCAACTGCCGCGCGCGGCGGTGCTCGAGTTGTTCCCGCTCGAGACGCCCGCTCCGGGGACCTTCTGCGAGTTTTCACTCCGCGTCGACGCCCAAGGGCAGCTCGGCCTTCGCGACCTCGGCGGCGAGCCGCTGCTCCGCACGACGCACGCGCTCGCCGTCGGCGTCTCGTTCCAGGAGCCGCGGGTCGAGGCGCCGACCGACGACTACACGGAGGACTTCCTGCGCACTCCGCGGGGCTCGCTGCGCGCGCAGGGAGCCGTCGCGGGGTTCGACGGCACACCCGTGTGGAGCGACACGGGCCGGGTGGAGGTCCGCTATCCCGCGGCCGCGGGCGACGGGCGCGACGGCGTGGTGACGCTCGGGGAGCGGGAGGTTCGCACGGACGTTCACGCGACGCGCCTCGAGCTCCCCGCGGGCACCACGTGCGCCCTCGCGGGGGGGGGCGGCGTTTGCGTGCTGCGCGCGCAAGGTGCGCTGCGCATCGCGGGTACGCTTCGTCGCGAGGGCGCGGGCACGGACGCAGCGCGCCTGCGCGCGTTCGAGCCGGAGCTGATCGACGATGCGAAGCCTTCGGGCCCCACGCTCACGCTGACGCGGTGGCTCGAACGAGCACGCACCTCGCAGCGGCGCACGGACGGCCTCGAGCCTCCTCCTTGGACCGTGCTCATCGCCGGCGGAGACCTGACGATCGAGGGGCGCATCGAGGTCGACGGGCCGCTCCTCCTCTGCGCCGGCGGGATGCTGCGCATCCCGGGCCAGGTGCGCGGCGCGGAGGGCCAGGAGTTCGGTCAGATCTGGATCCTCGGCGACGGGGGCGGACTCGCCGTCCATCCGCCGCCGAACGTCGTGAAGCAGGCGCTCGCAGTCGACCCTCCGATCGGTCCGAACCCGCTGCGCGAGCCGCTCCGCCTCTGCGCGCAGTCGCAGTCGCTTCCTCAGACGGCGGCGGAGGTGCACTGGCTCTACGCCGACGCGCGCGGCTCCGACTCGAGTCGAAACGGCGCGTGGAGCGTCCACTACCTCCTCGCGAGCAGCGTGAAGTCGGGCGTCGACCCGAGCGCGACCTGGGTGGACGATCCGGCGCTCCTGAGCGCGACCGGGCAGGGTTGGTCGGGGCCCGTCGTCTACTTCGTCGAACTCGTCGTGCCCGTGGGTGGGAACTGGACGCCGCCGTTCCTCGACTCGCTCCGGCTCCGATGGGAGGAACGTCGAGGAGGAGAGCGTTGATGTTCGAGGAGCTCCCGCTCGTCTACCTCGTCGCGGCGTGGGGGCTCGTCGGCCTCTTCGTCGGGTCGTTCCTCAACGTCTGCATCCATCGCCTGCCCCTGGAGGGCGAGACGGTCTCCAAGCCGCGCCGTTCGCGGTGCCCGAGCTGCAAGACGACGCTGACGTGGAAGGAGAACGTCCCGCTCCTCTCGTGGCTCGTCCAACTCGGGCGCTGTCGGACCTGTGGTTGGCGGATTCCGTTCCGGTATCCGCTCGTCGAGGCTCTGAACGCGGTGCTGTGGGCGATCGTCGCCGGACGCTACCTGCCCGGCGAGCCGCTCCTGGTGCTCACGGCCTCCGTCGTGCTGTCGGGGCTCCTCGTCGCGACCTTCGTCGACTTCGCGTGCTTCGAGATCCCCGACGAGGTCTCGATCGGCGGCATGGTGCTCGCGCCGATCGTGTCGCTGCTCCTCCCGCGGTTGCACGACGGGACGAAGCTCGCCTGGATGATGACCCCGACGGGGGAGGCCCACGTGAGCCGCGTCGGCGCGCTGACGGGATGCGTCGCGGGGATGCTGCTCGGCGGGGGGATCCTGTGGGGGCTCGGATGGCTCGGAGGTCGCGTCTTCGGACGCGATGCGATGGGCTTCGGCGACGTGAAGCTGCTCGCGGCGGGCGGCGGCTTCATCGGCCCCGGCGGAGTCGTGCTCGCGCTGATGATCGCGGCGGTCACGGCGTCGCTCGCCGGGGTCGGCAACATCGCGCGGTTCTACGTGCTCGTCCGCTCCCGCGCGCGCTCCCGCGGTTCGAAGCGCTCCGTCGCGAAGAGTCTGCGCACGGCGCGGATCGCGGGGCGCTACCTGCCGTTCGGGCCGTACCTCGCGCTCGGAATCGCGATCGCGCTGCTCGCCTGGAACGAGCTCGCGACTTCGCTCCACAGCCTTGGAATCCCGGTGTTCGCTTGGAATGATGTCGAACGTCTCCTGCGCTGAGCCTCGGCGCGCGTCGCCGGGTCGCGCGGGAGCGACGAACACGCGCGCTCCACGAAAGGGAGCACGCCCGAGAACGACACCACGAGCGGGATTTCCGCTCACCGAGGGGACGACGACGATGAATTGGAACCTGGGACGCCGGCTCGTGATCGCCGGCTTGATGCTCTGCTCTCTTCCGCTCACGAGCTGCGTTTCGACGCGCGCGCACCAGACCGCGGTCGACGAGAAGGACGCGGAAATCCGCAAGCTCCGTGAGGAGCGCGCTGCCCTCAAGGGCCAGGTGCAGGACCTCCGCTCCGCGCTCGACAACACGCGGGGCGAGCTCGCGAACGCGAGCGCCCGCGTCACCGAGGAACCGCCGGCCGCGAAGGAGGAGAAGCGCTTCCCCGAACTCGATCAGATGGGCATCGAGTACGGCATGAAGGACGGTCACATGACCATCTCGATCCCGAACTCGATCACGTTCGCCGCGGGCCAGGCCGCGCTCACGAACGACGGGAAGAAGGCGATCCACGAGGTCGCGACGCTGCTCAAGAAGCAGTACCCGAAGTCGGAGTACTGGATCGAAGGCCACACGGACAGCGACCCGATCAAGAAGTCGAAGTTCGAGTCGAACCGCGAGCTCTCGGTCGAGCGCGCGCTCGCCGTGCTCAAGTTCCTCGTCGAGGATTGCGGCGTCGCCGACGACGACTGCGTCGTCGCGGGCCACGGCCAGTACGACCCCGTCGCGCCGAACGACAACGACAAGAACAAGGGCAAGAACCGCCGCGTCGTGATCGTCGTGCACAAGAAGTCGTGACACGAGACGCGCCCCGCGGGCGCTCGACGACTGGTCCAGCGACCCGACTCCGCTCCCGGAGCCGGGTCGCTCGCTTTCCCGTCGCGCAATGGGGCTCAGCGCGGATTGTGGGGCCTCCGCCGATCGGGGTAGGATGCCGCACCTTTCGACTGCGCCTTTCCCGGCGCCATCCGATCGACGGCCGCGCCGAACAGGGCGCTACCTCTGTGGGAGACCAAGCGAGATGACCACTGCCGCCTCCAAGATCCGCAACATCGCCTTCGTGGGCCACCCCTCGTCGGGCAAGACGGCGCTCGTGGACGCGCTCGCGTTCCTGACCGGGGTGACGCCGCGCAAGGGCTCGGTGACGGACAAGACGTCGATCTGCGACACGGAGCCCGAGGAGCAGGAGAAGGGCCACACCCTTCAGACGAAGGTCGTCTCGGCGAACTGGCACGGCGAGCTCTGGACGTTCTTCGATTCGCCCGGCTACCCGGACTTCCAGGCCGAGGCGAACGGCGCGCTCTTCGCGGCGGACCTCGTCGTCGGCGTCGTGAGCTGCGCGAGCGGCGTCACCTACAACCTTCGCAAGAAGATGGAAGCCGCCGCCAAGCTCGGCCGCGGTCGCGCGATCATCGTCACGCATCTCGACGACCCGAAGGCCGACTTCGACGCGCTCGTCGAAGCCCTGCGCCACGGGATCGGCGAGAAGTGCGTGCCGTACCTCCTGCCCGATGCGTCGGGCCCGTCGTTCTCGCGCGTTCGCAAGACGATGCAGGACCCCGAGAGCCCGTGGCGTCAAGCGCTCATGGACGAGGTCATGGACGCCTGCGAGAACGAGGCGGAGGTGATGCAGTACCTCGAGACGCAGGCCGTCACGGACGAGGAACTCCACGAACTCATGCCGAAGGCGCTCGTCGAGGGCAAGGTCATCCCGATCCTCGTCTGCAATCCGGTTTCGGAGCTGGGCCTGAAGGAGGTCGCGGAGTTCTTCGAGCACTACGCGCCCGGCGCCGCGCAGATCCACTTCAAGATGGAGGACGGCACCGAGGTCCCGCCCGACCCGAACGGCGACCTCCTCGGCACGGTCTTCAACGTGAAGAGCGACCCGCACGTCGGCAAGGTCTGCCTCGCGCGTATCTACCGCGGGACGTTGAACACGACCTCGGCGATCGTCGGCGAGCACTCGCACGACAAGCCCGAAAAGCTCGGCGGGCTCTTCCGCCTGGTCGGGAAGAAGCGCGAGCCGATCGAGAGCGCCGGTCCCGGCGAGATCGTCGCGTTCTCGAAGGTCGAGCACGTCGCGCTCGGCGACGGCTTCACGACGTCGGGCAAGAAGATCCACACGGTGCAGATGGCCGAGACGCCGAAGGCGATGGTGACGCTCGCCGTCGAACCGAAGAGCCGCGCCGACGAGCAGAAGATCGGCGAAGCGCTGCACAAGCTCGAGGCGGAGGACCCGAGCTTCAAGGTCGAGCACGTCAAGGCGACGCACGAGATGGTCGTGCACGGCATGAGCGACCTGCACCTCCAGGTCATGGAGCAGCGCTTGAAGCGCCGCTACGGCGTCGAGATCACGACGCGTCCGCCGCGGATCGCGTACCGCGAGACGGTCACGCGCAACGCCGAAGGTCACCACCGCCACAAGAAGCAGACGGGCGGCCGCGGCCAGTTCGGCGAGTGCTACCTGCGCGTGAAGCCCCAGCCCGAGGGCACCGGCTTCGTCTTCACCGACGCGGTCGTCGGCGGCTCGATCCCGCGCAACCTGATCCCCGCCGTCGAGAAGGGGATCCGCGAGCAGATCGTGCAGGGCGTGCTCACGAACGGCGAGGTCGTCGACGTGGAGGTCGAGCTCTACGACGGCAAGTACCACGACGTCGACTCGGACGAAGCGAGCTTCAAGATCGCGGGCGCGCGCGCGTTCCGCGACGGCTTCACGAAGGCGTCGCCCGTGCTCCTCGAACCCGTGATGAGCGTCGAGGTTCAGGTTCCGACGAGCGCGGCCGGCGCGATCTTCTCGGACCTCACGAGCCATCGCCGCGGCCACGTCGTCGATCAGCAGACCGAGGCCGACGGCGCGGTCACGATCATCAAGGCGAACGTGCCGCTCTCGACGATGCTCACGTACTTCCGCGACCTGAAGTCGCAGACCGCGGGCGAGGGGAGCTTCTCGATGACGCTCTCGCACTACGCGCAGGTCCCGGGCAACGAGCAGCAGAAGGTGCTCGCGGTCTACGGGAAGAAGCACGAAGAGGAGTGAGCTCCGGCCGTCGCGCGGCCTGCTCCAACGTCGGTTCCGATTCGCGGTCTCGAGGCACCTCACGGGCCTCGCGGCCGCGAAATCGTTTCCGACCTCCTCGGACCGAACGCGGAAAGTCCCGCGCGGCTTGAGTCGCTCCTCTCGACACGCCGATCCAGAAGCGCCCCCGCTGCGTCCGCGCGGGGCGTGGCGATCGAGAGGAAGCACGCATGATCACGATGGAAGAGCTCCTGACGCTGATGGTGCGCCAGGGTGGTTCGGACTTGCACATCACGGTCGGCTCGCCGCCGCGCATCCGCGTCGACGGGGAACTGCTCCCGGTCGAGCACCCGCCGCTCAACTCGGACGAGACGCGACGGCTCGCGACGAGCGTGCTGAACTCCGACCAGATCGCGCGCGTCGACCGCGACATGGAGCTCGACTGCTCCTTCGGTCTCGAGGGCGCCGGTCGTTTCCGCGCCAACGTCTTCTATCAGCAGGGTGCGGTGGCGTGCGTGATGCGCGCGATCCCGACGGGGATCCCGGACTTCGAGCGCCTCGGCATGCCGCGCGGCGTCTGCGAGCGCATCTGCAACATGAATTCCGGTCTCGTCCTCGTCACGGGCGCGACGGGCTCGGGCAAGTCGACCTCGCTCGCCGCGATGATCGACTACATCAACAAGAACCAGCAGGGGCACATCGTCACGATCGAGGACCCCGTCGAGTTCACGCACCGCCACCAGCGGTGCCTCGTCACGCAGCGCGAAGTCGGCAGCGACACGCACGGCTTCGACAAGGCGCTGCGCTCCGTGCTGCGTCAGGACCCCGACTACGTCCTCGTCGGCGAGTTGCGCGACCACGAGACGATCGAGGCCGCGTTGACGCTCGCCGAGACGGGCCACCTGACGTTCGGCACGCTGCACACGAGCGACGCCGCGCAGACGATCAACCGCATCATCGACGTGTTCCCCGCGCACCAGCAGGCGCAGGTGCGCACGCAGCTCTCGTTCACGCTCGAGGCGGTCTTCTGTCAGCAGCTCCTTCCGCACGCGAGCGGCAAGGGCCGCGCGATGTCCGCGGAGATCATGCTCGCGACGCCCGCGATCCGCGCGCTCATCCGCGACGGCAAGGGCCACCAGATCTACTCGCAGATCCAGACCGGCGGGAAGATGGGCATGCGCACGATGAGCCAGTCGCTCGCGGAGCTCGTCAAGGCCAACAAGGTCACGATGAGCGCCGCCGAGCGCTACACGAGCGATCCCTCCGAGCTGCGCTCGCTCGTCCGAGGAGCCGCCTGATGGTGCGCGTCTCGGGCAAGATCAAGCGTTTGCTCGTCGACGCCGGGCTCGTCTCCGACGAAGCCTGGAACTCCGCGCGCGACAAGGGCGGCAACGTCATCGAGACGCTGCTCTCGAGCGGCGGGCTCGAGGAGAGCGCGCTGCTCGAGGCCGTCGGCCGCGCGGCCTCCGTTCCGCCCGTCGACGTCGGCCGCGTCACGGTCGATCCGAGCGCGCTCGAAGCGATTCCGCAGGACACGTGCATCGAGTTCGGGATCCTGCCGATCTCGCGCAACAAGGACGTGCTCACGATCGCCGTCAGCGATCCGTTCGACGTCCTCCTGCTCGACGACCTGAAGCGGCGCACCGGCTGCCAGATCCGCCAGGTCGTCGGCTCGCCGGCGGTGCTGAAGCGCGCGCTCGACAAGGTCTTCCAGACCGGCGAGAAGCAGGTCGAATCGCTCCTCGGCGAGGTGAAGGCCGACGGCGAACTCGAGGTCAAGGTCGACGAGACGAACAAGGTCGAGGACCTGTCCAACATGGCCGTGGGCGCCTCCGCCGAGGACGCGCCGGCGGTCAAGCTCCTGAACTTGATCATCCTGCAGGCGCTGAAGGACAAGGCGAGCGACATCCACATCGAGCCGGGCGACAAGTACCTGCGCGTGCGCTACCGCGTCGACGGGAACATGAAGCAGGTGATGACGCCGCCGAAGTCGATCCTCTCGGCGCTGATCTCGCGCACGAAGATCATGGCGCAGCTCGACATCGCCGAGCGTTTCGCGCCGCAGGACGGCAAGTTCCAGATCAAGTACGAAGGGCGCACGATCGACTTCCGTCTCTCGATCCTGCCCGTCGTCGGCGGCGAGAAGGCCGTCATGCGCATCCTCGACGGCGGCAACCTCGCGTTGAAGCTCGAGACGATGGGCTACGAGGCGAAGTCGCTCGCGGACATCCGCAAGGCGATCAACGCGGCGTACGGGATGATGCTCGTGACCGGACCGACCGGCTCGGGCAAGTCGACGACGCTCTACTCGTGCGTGCACGAAGTCGCGCAGCCCGACGTCAACGTCGTGACGGTCGAGGACCCGGTCGAGTACCGCATGGACGGCATCAACCAGGTGCCGGTGAACCCCAAGCGAGGGATGACCTTCGCGGGTGCCCTGCGCTCGATCCTGCGTCAGGACCCCGACGTGATCCTCGTCGGCGAAATCCGCGACACGGAGACGGCCGAGATCGCGGTCAAGGCGGCGCTCACGGGCCACCTCGTGCTCTCGACGCTGCACACGAACGACGCGCCGAGCACGATCACGCGCCTCGTCGACATGGGCATCGACCCGTTCCTCGTGTCGAGCTCGGTCCTCTGCATCGGCGCGCAGCGCCTCGCGCGAAAACTGTGCGAGGGGTGCCGGCAGCCCATCGAGGTACCCGAGAAGGAACTTCTCGCCGTCGGCTACACGAAGGACGAGGCCGCGACGCTGAAGCTCTTCGGTCCCAATCCGCAGGGCTGCGGTCGCTGCAACATGGGATACAAGGGTCGCTTCGCGATCCTCGAGACCCTCTACATCGACGACTCGCTCAAGCGAATGATCGTCGAGGGACGATCAGCACTCGAGATGCGGGCCCACGCCGTCGAACAGGGGATGATCACCCTGCGGCGCGTCGGCCTCCTGAACGCCATGCGTGGTCGAACCTCGCTCGAGGAGATCCTGCGCGTGACGCTCGAGGATTGAGGACGAGGGCGCGAGCCCCCAAGCACCCGGGAAGACGACGTGACGACCTTCAAGTACGCGGCCAAAGGCCCCGGCGGCAAGACCGTCGAGGGCACGATCAACGCCAACGACAAAAACGAAGTCGTGGCGGAGCTTCGCAAGCAGAACCTGGTGGTGGTGAAGGTCGAGGAGACTGCCGCCCAGGCCAAGAAGAACTCGGGCGGAGGCGCCATCGGCAGGGGGACGCCGCGCTGCAAGAAGGCGGAGCTCGTCATCTTCACGCGACAGCTCTCGACCATGATCGGCGCCGGTCTCGCGCTGCTCGAATCGCTCGACGTCCTCGCAGAACAAGCGGAGTCGCCCGGCATGCGCGCCGCGATCTCGTCGCTCGTGAACGACGTACGTGGCGGAACCGACCTGTCCGTCGCGATGGAGCGCTGCCCGAAGGTGTTCGACCCGCTGTACATCAGCATGGTCCGCGCCGGTGAGGTGTCCGGTCAGATGGACATCATCCTCGAGCGCCTCGCCGACTATCAGGAATCGAGCGAGAACCTGCGCCGCGAGATCAAGGCCGCGATGACCTACCCCGTGATCTCGATGGTGCTCGTCACCGCGATCACGGCGTTCCTCATGCTCGGAGTCGTCCCCGGCTTCCGCGCGGTGTTCGACTCGCTCGACACCGAGCTGCCGTGGATCACGTCGTTCACGCTGGAAACGGCGGAGTTCCTGAAGTCGCACTGGATCCTCGTCTTCGGCGGCGTCGGCGCGATGATCTTCGGCCTGCTCGCCTTCCTGAAGACGGAGACGGGCGGCTGGGCGAAGGACCGTTTCATCCTCAAGGCGCCGGTGTTCGGCCCGCTCGTGCGCAAGGTCGCGCTCGCGCGCTTCAGCCGCACGTTCGCGACGCTGATCCGCTCGGGCGTTCCGATCATGGGCACGCTGGACATCGTCGCCGAGACGGCGGGCAACCGCGTCGTGTCGCAGGCCGTGCTCAACTCCCGCGAGAGCGTGCGCTCGGGCAACCTGCTCAGCGAGCCGCTCGCGCAGGCGCCGGTGTTCCCACCGATGGTCGTGCGCATGATCGCGATCGGCGAGCGCACGGGTTCGCTCGAGACGCTGCTCGAGAAGATCGCCGAGTTCTACGACGCGCAGGTCAAGGCGGCCGTGAAGTCGCTGACCAGCATGATCGAACCGATCCTGATCACGGTCATGGGCGTCATCGTCGGTGGCGTCGTGATGTCGGTGTTCCTCCCGATCCTCGACGTCGTCGGCAAGCTCGGCGGAAACGGCTGAGCCCGCGACTCGCCCGAGATCGAGCGCGCCCGCGCGGCCCCAAGGCCACGCGGGCGTGCTCGTTTCGGGAGGCCGCGCTCGCGTGGCGCGAAAAAAACCTCGCGGGAGTTCGCGGCCGCACTCAAGTCACCGGCGCGGGGAGTCCGATACGGCTCGCGTCCAAGTCCGAGGTCGGCGACTCGAAATCGCCGCCGCGGAGGGGCCGGGCGGCCGAGCCGTCCGACGAACGGACGTCGGTCACGGCAACGCGGTCGACGGGGAACAACGAGGGGCCTTCCGGCCCATGGAAACCACCGGTGACGCCTGGGGCCGACAGGGCCAGCGCGCCGGTCTGGAGGGAAGAAAACCACAATGATTCGCAGGAACAAGCAAGCTGGCTTCACGCTGATCGAGCTCATGATCGTGGTCGCGATCATCGCGATCATCGCCTCGATCGCCATTCCCAAGCTCATGAGCGCCCGCCTCTCCGCCAACGAAGCGGCGGCGATCTCGACGCTGCGCTCGATCAGCTCGGCGCAGGCTCAGATCCAGTCGTCGGGCGCCATCGACACGGACGGCGACGGCGGCGGCGAGTACGGCTATTTCGCCGAACTCGCGGGCACCTTCCCGCTCCGCACGTCGGCGGCCGGCGCTCCGGCGGCCGGCGTCGTCGGTACGGACGAACTCAACCCGGCCATCCTCGCGAGCGCCTTCGGCGCCGTCGATGCGAACGGCTACATCCAGCGCTCGGGCTACTACTTCGCGATGTACCTTCCGGCGGCGACGGCCGCGGGTGCGGTCGCGGGTATCCTCGAGAACGGTGGGGGCGGCGCCGACCCGGCGAACTTCCCCAACCCGAACAACGGTGAGATCCTCTGGTGCTGCTACGCGTGGCCGGTGGACCACAACGGCACGGGCAACCGCTGCTTCTTCATCAACCAGGAAGGCGACCTGCTCCAGTGCCAGAACCGCAGCGCGACGCCGTTCGACGGCACGACGAACGTTCCGACGTTCGACGAGTGCTTCAACACGGCGGGCGACATGGGTTCGGGCCTGAACGTCGGCGCGGCCTCGGTCGTGTCGACGATGGTCTGGACCGCGGTCCAGTGATCTAGTTCTCACCCGGGCTCGTCCCGGGGCGGCCGATTCGAAATCGGCTTCGAGCGGAGCGTCGCGTTCGCGCGGCGCTCCGCGCTGCTTTTCGGCGCGGGTTTTCGAATCTCCGTCCAGTCGCTCTCGGGGACGCGGTCGATACAGCTCTTCGAGGAGAGCGCGTCCTGGCGCGCCGAGCGATGCGTGCGTCCGTCCTGGCGACGGCCCCGCGCCACCAGGAGACCTCCACCGCATGAGCACCCTTCACCGTCGGGCCGGCTTCACTCTGATCGAGCTGATGATCGTCGTCGCGATCATCGCGATCATCGCCGGCGTCGGCATCCCGAAGCTCCTGAGTGCGCGCACGAACGCGAACGAGGCCGCTGCGATCGCCACGCTTCGCGCGCTCTCGTCCTCCGAGGCCGAACTGCAATCGTCGGGCGCGGTCGACACGGACGCGGACGGCGCCGGCGAGTTCGGCTACTTCGCGGAACTCGCGGGGACGCAGCCGCTCCGCGTGAGCCTGGCGGCGGCACCGATCCTGGGCACGCCGGGCATCGACGAGCTCTCGCCGTCGATCCTCGCCGCCCACTTCGGCAACGTCGACGCGAACGGGTGGGTGACGCGCTCGGGCTACAACTTCGCGATCTTCCTGCCCGCAGGGACGGCGGCGGGATCGGTCGCAGGGATCTCGGAGCTCGCGGGCGGCGGCGCGGACCCTGCGAACCTGCCGGATCCGAACAACGGCGAGACCTACTGGTGTGCCTACGCCTGGCCCGTCGACGCGGGCGGAACGGGCATGCGCGCGTTCTTCGTCAGCGATGAAGGCGAGATGCTCCAGTGTCAGAATCGCGGGGCGACGCCGTTCGAGGGCACGACCAACCCGCCGACGTTCGACGAGTGCTACTCCGTCGCCGGCGACATGTCGTCCAGCGTGATCGTCGGCACGCCGAGCCCGGTGTCGGGCCAGATGTGGACACCCGTGCATCACTGATGCTCGGCAGGTTCGCCCCGGATGCAGCGCGCCGACCTCCGCGGTCGGCGCACTCGTTTCAAGGCGGCGGGAGCCGAAAGAGCGTCGCGGCGTTCTCGCTCGTCCGCCGCGCGAGCTCGTCCACGGTCGTGCGGCGCAGACGGGCGAGCTCCTCGACCACACCGCGCACCAGCGCCGGTTCGTTCCTCCGGCCGCGGTGTCCCTGCGGTGCGAGGTACGGTGCATCCGTCTCGACGAGCAGCCGGTCGAGCGGCACCTCGCGCGCGGCCGCCTGGTTGCGTTCGTTCTTCGGGTAGGTCACGACGCCCGAGAACGAGATGTGGAACCCGAGCTCGAGGTAGCCGGGCAGTTCCTCGACGCCCATCGTGTAGCAGTGCATCACGCCGCGCACTCCGCGCACGGAGCGCAGTGCGGCGAGCGTCTCCTCGTGCGCGTCGCGGCAGTGGACGATGACGGGCTTGTCGAGCGCGCGCGCGAGCTCCAGGTGCCAGCGGAAGCTCTCGAGCTGCGCTGCGCGCGGCGAGAACTCCTTGAAGAAGTCGAGCCCCGTCTCACCCACGGCGACGGCGTCGGCGCGGCGCGCGAGCTCCTCGATCGCGGCGCGCGTGTTCGCGTCCGACGCGCTCGCGTCGTGCGGATGGATCCCAGCCGATGCGTGAAGTCCCGGCTCCGCGGAGCACAGCTCGAACGCGGCGCGGGAACTCGCGACGTCCGTGCCGGGCACGATCATGCGCGTGACGCCGCTCGCGCGCGCGCGAGCGAGGACCTCGGCGCGGTCCTCGTCGAAGCTCGTCCAGAAGAGGTGCGCGTGCGTGTCGGTGATCACGGGCGCACGCTACCACGCGTCGCGACGCGGAGGGAGGCGGCCGGCTCGGACCTCAACGCGGAGAGGTCGGGAGCAAGCTCCCGCAGCTCTTCTCGATCATGTCGACGAGGAAGCGCTGCATGTTCATGTCCATCTCGCGGTCCGCGACCTTGCGGAGGACTTCGCAGAGGGTCTCGCTCGACAGCGTCTCCCGCAGCCCCTGCGCCGCCATGCGCCGCAAGTAGCCGTCACCCGTCGACTCGACGAGGATCGCGGAGAGCGCCTGCGTCGCGAGCGGATCCTTGTACTTCCCGAGGAGCTTCGTCGCCGCGATGCGTCCGGTCTCGTCGTAGAAGAGGTTCGTCGCGACGTCAGCGAGCTCGGGCACGGGCGAGCGTCCGGTCTTCTCGCACGCGGTGACCCACGCGCGGACGATGAACTCCGCCGGCGGCATCGTTTGGTTGGGCTTCGCCTTCCTGACCCAAGGCGCGAGGATCTCGAGCGTGCGCGCGGGGGAGGTCTCGGAGAGGTTGATCAGCGCCTCGGTGCGCAGGCTCAGGCTCGGGCCGTAGTTCAAGACGAGGTTCTCGAGCAGCGGCCGCGCGTCGTCGGGCGCCGCGTAGGCTCCGACGGCGAGGAGCCCGCGCTCGACGTCCTGGATCGGGAGGCCGTCGTCGCCGGGCGGAGCGCCGCGACGCAGGCGCGCGAGCGCGGCGAGCCCGAGCTCGCGCGGTCCCGCCTTCGCCTTCGCGAGGAGCTCCTGGGCGTGGTGCAGGTGGCGGTCCTTGATGTCGCTCGTGAGGTCGCCGGGGAGGGGCGTCAGCGCCTCGACGAGCTCTTCGATCTGGCGCTCGGCGGGCGTCGCCGCGGAGACCGAGGGCGTCGGCGTGGGGTTGCAGCTCACTCCCCATCCCAAGGCAGTCGCGCCGAGCGCGCTCGCGAGCAGGAAACCGATCGAGATCGCACGCCGAGCGAGCGCTTCGCGAGCACCTCCGGAGTGGGGGAGCGGAGTCGGGCCCGTCGTCAGCTTGGGCGAGGGGACCGGCGAGGGGGATCGATGGCGGCGAGACGGCATGCGGTTTGTGCAGCAGGAGCGCGCGGGGGCGCGGGCTCGGCAAGGGTCGGACCAGGATCGCCGGCACAGGGTCGGCGAGCGCCCCCAGGATCAAAAAAACTTGGCAACCAGGGAAGCTGGGAATCTATAGTGCGCGGCCCCCCAGGCGGCCGGGCTCCCCCCCTCGCGAGCTCCGTCGCACCCCCCGCGTCCGCGACCGTCCCCTCGGTCTCTGGGCCGGGCGATCCCCCCGCTCCCCATCCGACTGCATGTCCATGAGAACCCTCGTCCCCACGCTTCTGGCTGGCGGTTTCGCGACGTCGCTCCTGCTCTCCGGGTGCTCCGGAGGCGGCTCGAGCTCGGGCAGCGGGGCCGGCGGCGGCACGATGTACGTCGAGACCTGCTCGCTCGGGTGCTCGAGCGGCACCGCGGGGAGTCAGGTGAGCTGCTCGATCGTGAGCACGAGCGTCAACAACGAGCTCTCGATCTACTTCTCGGAGCCGGTCGACGAGAACTCGATCACGAGCACGACGTTCCAGCTCATCGACGTCAACTCGGGTCAGGTGCCGGTGGGGTCGCGCTTCGTCGACCCGCACGACCCGCGGCGCGTCGTCTTCCGCCCGCTGATCACGTTCGACGCGGCCGGCAGCCCGACCTTCGGTTTCGAGGCGAACAAGACCTACCGCATCACGATCCCCGGCCAGGCGCAGGGGGACGCGCCGCCGTACATCACGAGCCGCGCGGGCAAGTCGAACCGGAGTCGCATGCAGTGCGACATCCAGACGAACCAGGGTGTGATCGACCTCGTCCCCGGCGCGCCGGTGGTGACCGTCGAGGTCGACCTCGCGGTCCCGGGCACGATCGATCCCAACGACCGCATCGCGGACCAGCCGGCGAACGGTGCCACGGACGTGTGGCGAAGCTCGACCGTGCGCATGATCTTCAACGACGTGATGAACCCGGTGACCCTGCTCAACCAGGTCACCCACCAGGCGACCTTCATCACGACCAAGATCGACCCCGACGGCAACCTCGGCACGACCGCCGACCAGGTGCCCTTCCCGGGGAGCTACGACCTGCAGCTCGATCTCGACAACCTGCAGACGATCCTGACCTTCACCGCGCCGACGGGCATGCCGTCGGGTGGGATCGCGGGCAACCGCAAGGTCCTGGTCAACATCCCCGCCAACCTGCAGGACCTGGCCGGGAACAACCTGTCGAACGCCGGGCTCGTGACCTTCGTCCCCGAGACCGTCGCGCAAGGGCTCGTCTACCTGCCCGACGCGGACGGGGAGAACTTCGACGACACGAGCAACGCGGACCTCCGCAACACGAGCGCGGACTGGAGCGGCGGCCGCCTCGTCCGCGGCTTCGGCGGTGGTTCCGGCCGCCTCGGCAAGCTGCTCGTCAAGAGCGGCCAGACCTGCACGCTCAGCACGGACAGCCAGGAGTTCCCCTTGACGGTGGCGAACTCGGGCATCAACCAGCCGCGCGATCTGCTCGACAACGCGATCTCCGTCACCGACTATGATCCCGCGGACTCCGCGACCTGGCCGACGATCACGGTCACGGACGGCGCCTTCGAGTTCAGCTCGATCACCGTCGAGAGCGGCGCCACCCTCCGGTTCACGGGCTCCAACCCCGCGCGACTCTTCTCTCGCGGCAGCGCGAGCATCCTCGGCACGATCGACGTGCGCGGCTCGACGCCGGCGGACTTCGACTCGTTCACCACCCTCGGCCAGACCGGCGCCGCGGGCGGTCCGGGCGGCGGTGCGGGCGGCGGCGGCGGCGACCGCGTCGACAACACGGGCAGCACGGGCACGAACGGCCTCCTGACGATCACGCAGCCGACGGCGATCCCCGCGCTCCCCGCGGGCACCTGCCAGGGCATCACGAACCCCGGCGCCGACATCAACGGGCGCCCGAGCCAGGGCATCGACCAGTCGACGGGCGGCCTCGGCGCCGCGGCGGGCGGACAGCACTACCCCGCTGCGTTCCCCCTGCTGCGCGACACCACGGGACCGGGCGCCGGCGACCTCGCCTTCACGAACGTCGACCCCGACTCGATCCAGGTCTGCTTCGCGCTCATGCTCGCGAATCCCGGCGGCGGGGGCGGCTACGGTACGGCGGGTTCGAACGGAGCGGCGAACGCGTTCTTCCCGACGGCGGAGAGCGGCGCCAGCAACCTCCCGCCCGCGGTCGCCGGCGACTCCGACGGCGACGGCGGTCCCGGCGGCACCGCGATCGGGATCGAGCCCCCGGACCCCGAGTCCGACCACAACATCCGTCGGCTCGCGGTCGAGGTCGGTGCGCTTCGCGGCGGCTCCGGCGGCGGCGGCGGCGGCACGAACCTCTACAACTCGCACCACAACAGCAACAGCGTCTGCACCGGCGCTGCCCTGAGCAAGATCGACCGCTACTACGACTGCAGCGGCTCGGGCGGCGGCGGCGGCGGCGGCGCGATCCAGATCGTCTCGGGCAAGACCCTCGTGCTCACCGGAACGGTCGATGCGCGCGGCGGCAACGGCGGCAGCGCCGTGGCGCTCACGATCAACCCGTTCGCAGTCCCCGGCACGAACCTCGATGGCCGCCGCAACCGCGCGACGCCCGGCGGTGGGGGCTCCGGCGGCGCGGTCCGTCTGCAAGGTTCGGTCGTGACGATCGACGCGAACCTCCAGCCCGGCACCTCGCGCGTCAACGTCACCGGTGGGACCGGCGGCGCGAACGACTACTGCGACACGACGGTCAACTGCGTCTCGCGCGGCGGCAACGGCGGCGCGGGCCTGATTCGCGTCGAGGACCTGACCGGCCTCCTGTCCCGTGGTAGCGAGGCGTCGAAGTTCCTGCCGTACGTCCCCGCGACCGACACCGAATCGCGCGACTGGGTCTCCGTCGGCCTCTGGACGCTGCCGCGGCGTCGGCCCGAGAGTTTCACCGGCGCCGTCTCCTGCTGGATGCGCCCCTCGGGCAACTTCTTCGACCTGACGTTCTCCGAGGACGACGTCGGCAACTCCGACCCGACCCTCCGGTACGGGTGGAACATGGAGGTGCTCTACGACGACGGCGGCCCGCTCGGCGAGCGCGCGATCAATTTCCGCGGCCCGGACACGGACTCGCCCTTCGCACAGGACCTCGAGACCGTGCTCAAGAACAACCTGAACTACGGGCTCCCGGCGGCGCAGCGCTCCTACTTCGCCGTGCGCTTCCAGGGTGCGACGCTGCTCAGCTCCTACAACGGCAGCCTGTGCGACGTGAACGTCGACACGAGCGGCGGCAGCCCGAGCATCGTTGCGGGTTCGCTGACCCCGTGGGTCCGTCACCCGAGTGAACTCAACGCCTTCTCGCCGAAGCCGAACATGCTCCGCTTCACGGTCGTGTTCGACACGGCGCTCGAGACGCCGGGTTCGGTCCCCTCGTTCATCAAGGGCGTCCGCGACCTCAAGATCCGCTGCCAGCCCGACTGAGCGGAGCGGCGCGCGCCGATTCGACGAGAGGGGCTGCCGCGGCAGCCCTTCTTCGTTTCGCACGCGCCCGGACGGGCTCTCGCATGGACTCGATGCCTTCGAACTCACCGGGCCGCGCGCGCGACGACGCGCTCCGGCTGGTCGTCCCGCGCGCGCTCCTCGCGTCGCCCGAGCGTTGGATCGAGGGAGGCGCGCTGCTCGTGCGCGCCGGACGCATCGTCGAGGTGCTCCCGAACGCGGACCGGGTTCGGCGCCGGCTCGAGCGCGGCGTGCGCGTCGTCGAACTCGCAGACGCCCTTCTCACGCCGGGGCTCGTCAACGCGCACGCGCACCTCGAGCTCTCGCTCCTGCGGGGACGCGTCGCGCGGGGCGATACGTTCTCCGCGTGGATCGGCAACGTCCTGCGCGAGCGCGCGGCGGCGCCGCGGGGCTTCTGGAAGAGTGGGTGGTCCCTCGGCGCCGCGCGCGCGCTCGCGACGGGTACGACGCTCGTCGGCGACATCGACTCGACGGGCGCGGCGTTCGAGGCGCGCGGTCCACGTCCGCGCATTCGCGCGTATCGGGAGGTGCTCGACGCGTTCGACCCGCGCCGCACGCCGGCCGCCGTCGCGCGGCTCGCGGCGCGACCGTCGCGGCGTGCGCGCACGTCCGACGCAGTCTCGCCGCACGCGCCGCATACCGTGAGCGACGCGCTGCTCGACGCGGTCGCGCGGCGCGCGCGCGGCGCGCCGACGTGGATCGGAGTCCACTGGGCGGAGACGGCCGAGGAAGGGGAGTGGCTCGAGCGCGGCACCGGTCCGCTCGCGGCGCTGCTCGGCCGCTCGCCGCGCGAAGCCGGGCTCGCGCGCCTCGCGCGGCGCGGGCTGCTCGGCGCGCGCACCGCGCTCTACCACGGGAACCACGCGCGTGCGGAGGAGCTCGCCGCGATCGCGCGCTCCGGCGCGACGCTCGTACACTGCCCCGGCACGCACGCCTTCTTCACGCGCGCCCCCGTCGACGTCGCCGCCTGGGCGCGCCGCGGCGTGCGCGTGGCGCTCGGCACGGACTCGCTCGCGAGCAACGACGACCTCGACCTCGCCCTGGAGCTCGCGCGGCTGCGGCGCGCGGCTCCGGAGCTCGCTCCCGAGCTCGCGTGGGACTTCGCGACGCGCTCCGGCGCGCGCGCTCTCGGGTTCGAAGGGCGGGCGGGGGAGCTCCGCCCCGGCGCCTTCGCCGATCTCGCCGTCTGGAGCGTCGATCGGTTCGAGCGCCGCGCCGCGCTCGACGCCCTGACGACGCGTGCCGCGCGGCTCGACGGCGTGTGGCTCGCCGGGGCTCCCGTGGCGGGGTTGCCGGACGCCGTGCGCGGGGCCGCGTGGTAGAAATCCCGGACCCGCGCTTCGAAACGGCGCGCCCAGAATCAGAATGGCGCCCCCGCGCGCCGCCCCTCTGCCCGAACTCCCGCATGACCGTCCCGCCCCGACCGACGACCCCCGAGCAGCTCGCCGCCGTCGAGCTCCTGCGTCGCGCGCAACGCTTCGTCCTCTGCGGTCACATGCGGCCCGACGGCGACTGCCTCGGCGCGCAGGCGGCGCTCGCGCGCGTGCTCGGCCGGCTCGGCAAGGACGTGTGGATCATCAACCCCGATCCGCCCGAGGGCCGGTTCGAATACCTCGCGCGCGAGGTCCGCTACCGCGCGTGGACCGGCGGCGAGCTCCCCGCGCACGACGTCGCGGTGATGCTCGACTTCTGCGAGCCGAAGCGACTCGGCGCGCTCGAGGCGCCGCTCTTCGCCGCGGGTTCGAAGAAGCTCGTCGTCGACCACCACGTGCACGCGGGCACGCCGTTCTGGGACGCGGCGTTCGTCGACGTGACCGCGGCTGCGACCGGGCTCCTCGTGCGGCGCATCGCGCGCCTGCTCGACGTGCCGCTCGACCGCGTCGCGGCCGAGGGCGTGTTCACGTCGATCGTGACGGACACGGGCTGGTTCAAGTACTCGAACACGGATGCGGAGACGCTCGCCGTCGCCGCCGAGATGGTCGCCGCGGGCGTCGAGCCCAACCGCCTCTTCGACGCGCTCTTCCAGCAGCGCAGCCGCGAGCATCCGGTCCACGTCGGGAAGCTGCTCGCGCGCACGGACTACCTCGCCGACGGACGGCTCGCCGTCGTCGGTTGGCCGCGCGCGGAGGTCGTCGATTCGAACCTCGTCGACACGGACGAGGTGCTCGACATCCTGCGCACCGTGCGCAGCGTCGAGGTCGTGCTCTTCCTGCGCGAGGTCGACGGCGGGAACGTGAAGGCGTCCGTGCGCAGCAAGACGGAGTTCGACGCGCAGGCGCTCTGCCGGCAGTTCGGCGGCGGCGGACATCGCAAGGCCGCCGGCGCGACGGTGCCGGGTTCGCTCACGGACGTGCGCGCGCGGTTCGAAGCCGCGGCGCTCGCCGCGCTCTCCGCGGGCGTGGAGCGGAAGGGCTGAGCGCGATGAGGGTCGCGATCATCTCCGACCTGCATTCGAACCGCGAGGCGCTCGAGGCCGTCTTCGCGCACATCCGCGCGCAGGGCGTGTCGACGCTCTACTGCCTCGGCGACGTCGTCGGCTACGGCCCCGAGCCCGAGTTCTGCGTCGACCTCGTGCGCGGGCACGCGTCGCTGTGCTTGATGGGGAACCACGACGAGGCGCTCTTCCGCGACGCGAGCGACTTCAACCCGCATGCGCGCGGCGCGATCGAGTTCACGCGCGCGCGGATGAAGCCGAAGTGGTTCAGCTCGAGCGAGAAGAAAGCGCGCTGGCGCTGGCTCGAGACGCTGCCCCTGACGCACAAGGACGGACGCTTCCTCTTCGTGCACGGGAGCCCGCGCGATCCCGTGCGCGAGTACGTGCTCTCGACGGACGGCTTCCTCAACCCGGACAAACTGCGCTCGATCTTCGACTCCTTCGGGGACGTGTGCCTCGCCGGGCACACGCACCATCCGGGCCTGCACGACGAGGAGCTGCGCTTCCACGGCCTCGAAGGGCGCGAGACCCTGACGCTCCCGCTGCCGCCGGGGAAGAAGCGCTTCGTCAACGTCGGCTCGACGGGCCAGCCGCGCGACGGCGATCCGCGCGCGTGCTACGCGATCCTCGAAGACGAGCAGGTGACGTGGCACCGCATCGCGTACGACTTCCGCGCGACGCAGCAGAAGATCCTCGAGACGGGCGCCCTCTCCGAGGTGCTCGCGCGACGGCTCGCGCTCGGCAAGTAGCGTTCGTCGCCCGGCCGCGCTCGGTTCGCGAGCGAGCGCGAGCTGGAGCTCGTGCCGCGCGAACTCCCGTGGAGCCGACGCGGAAGCGTCAACTCATCCCGAAGGTCTGCCGCAGCACGTGGCCGACGATCTGCGGGTTCTTGCGCATCCGGCGCAGCGAGTACGCGCGCCAGTCGGGACCGTAGGGGACGTAGACGCGCACGGTGTGTCCGGCGCCCTTCCAGCGCGACCAGAGCTCCTCGCGCACGCCGAGCAGGACCTGGAACTCGTAGCGCTCCTTCGGCACGCCGAATTCCTTCACGAGCGCGAGGCAGCGGTCCGCGAGCCCGTCGTCGTGCGTCGCGAAACGGATGCGCGCCCCGCGCGCGAAGAGCCGCCGCGTGCATTCGACGAACGCGGCGCGGATCGGCTCGGGCTCGGTGTGCGCGATCGCGGGCGGCTCGAGGTAGATGCCCTTCACCATGCGCACGTCGAGCGGACCCGGAGCGAGCTTCGCGATGTCGTCGAGCGTGCGGAAGAGCCGCGCCTGCAGCACGATCCCGACGTTCGTGTGCTCCTTGCGCAGGCGCTCGAAGACGCGCAACGTCCCGTCGGTCGTCGGCGCGTCCTCCATCTCGACGCGCAGGAAGAGGCCGAGCTTCGCGCAGTGACGCGCGAGGCGCGCGTAGAGCTCGTGGCAGAGCTCCTCGTTGCGCGCGAGGCCGAGGTGCGTCGGTTTCACCGAGATGTAGACGTCCCAACCCTTGCCCGCGACGGCGCTCGCGGCCGCTTCGTACGTCGAGCAGACGGTGCGGGCCTCGTCCTCGCTCGTGATGCCCTCGCCGAGCACGTCGAGGATCCCGGGATGGCCGCGCTCGTGGAGCATCGCGAGTCGGCCGAGCGCGTCCTCGACCCTTTCGCCCGCGATGTAGCGCGAGGCGAAGCGGCGCATCAGCGACTTCGGCATGTACGGGAGGGTGGCGAGGACGGCGTTCGTGAGCACGGACATGGCGGTCTCGCGCGAGCGAGCGCGGGATTCTGCGCGCCGCGGCGCTCGAGCACAACCTCCTGGCGCGCTCGGCTCCGAGATCGCACGGCGGTCCGCCCGGCGCGCCGCGGGGAGCGGTTCCCCGGACGCGCGGCGATCCGCCGCGGGCCGCGGAGGGTCCGGACTCGAGGCCGAGCTGCTCCGGGAGGATGGGTCGGACTCCGCATGGACGCGCGCCCTCGGGCTCCACCGGGGTCCGGCGTCGTGGGGGGCTGCTTTCGCGCGGCGGCGCGGGGTTCTATCCTCCGCTCGAATGGACCCGCGACGCGCGCCCGCTCCCGACGATCCTGCGCTCGTGCTCGTCACCGCGCCGGACCTCGCGACGGCGCGCGCGCTCGCTCGCGCCGCGGTGGAGGAACGGCTCGCCGCGTGCGCGAACCTCGTCCCGGGCGTGACGAGCGTGTACCGGTGGCAGGGCGCGATCGAGGAAGCCGCCGAGGTCCTCCTCGTCGTCAAGACGACGCGCGCGCGCCTCGCGGCGCTCGAGGATCGCCTGCGCGCGCTGCATCCGTACTCGGTGCCGGAGTTCGTCGTGCTCGACCCCGCGCACGTCGCCGCGCCGTACCGCGCGTGGCTGCGCGCGGAGACCGGCGTGGAGGACGGCGCATGAGGAGCGCGCTCCTCGCCGGGTGCGCGCTCCTCGTGGTCGCCGCGTGCGCGCGGCGCGCCGAGCCGCTGTTCCCGCCGAAGCACCTCCTGCTCGTCACGGTCGAGGACCTGCGGGCCGATCGCCTGTCGTGCTACCAGAACCTCGTCCCGACGAGCCGGTTCGACGACACGCTCGAGGAGCGCATCGAGGGCCGTGCGTTCGGCTTCGACGAGCTCGCGCGCGGAGGAGTGGTCTTCGCGCGCGCCTACGCGAGCTCTCCGTCGTGCCGGCCTTCGCTCGCGGCGCTGCACACGGGCCGCTCGCCGGTCGAGACGGGCGTGCTCGACGACGACGACGCGCTCCCCGCGGACTGCCGAACGCTCGCGAGCGTGCTCTCCGCGCGCGGCTTCGAGACGGCGGCGTTCGTCAGCGGGGCGCGCGCGGAGTTCGCGCCGATCTCGCGGGCCGGGTTCGAGACCTTCCGCGCGCCCGGCGACGACGAAGCGACGCTCGCGGCGGCGGAGGCGTTCTTCTCGCGCGACACCGGCGACGGGCGCTCGACGTTCGTGTGGATCCACCTCTCCGCGCTCGCGCTTCCCTGGGACGACGCGCTCGTCCCCGCGGACGGGCGACGCTTCGTCGATCCCGCGTACACGGGCGGCGCGGACGGTTCCTCGGCCTGGCTCGCGCGTCTCGCGCGCGGGGAAGTCGCGCTCGAAGCGGCGGACCGCGACGCATTCGCGGCGCGCTACGACGAGCGGCTGCGCGCGACGCTCGATCGCCTGCGCGCCTTCCTCGGGCGCACGTACGACTGGACGACGAGTCCCGTCGAAGCGAGCGAGGTCTGGGCACGCACGCTCTTCGTCTTCGCCGGGACGAACGGGTTCGAGCTCGGCGAGCACGGCGCGCTCGGAGCGGCGCTCTCGCCCCACGAGGAAGCGCTGCGCGTCCCGCTCGTGCTGCGGCATCCCGATTCGCTCACCGGCGAGCGGGTCGTGCTCGAACTCGTGACGCTCGAGGACGTCGCGCCGACCGTGCTCGATGCGCTCGACGTGCGCGCGCCGGAGGACGTCGACGGACGCACGTTGCTGGATCTGCTCGACGACCGCGCGCGCGCGCAGTTCCCGCGGCGGCCGGCGGTCGCCGTGCTCCCCGGCCCCGTCTACAGCGTCCGAGCCGAAGGTCTGCGCGCCGTCTGGAACCGGTGGGCGAGCCCGCCGGCCGACGGAGCGCGGCACGTGCCCGGCGTGTTTGCGCTCTACGACCTCGGCGCGGATCCCGGCGAACTCCGCGACGTGTTCGGAGTCGCGGCCGGGACGCCGGAGCGTGCGCACCCCGCGCCGACCGCCGCGGAGCTCGTGCAGCGGGCTCCGCCGTCCGCTCGCACCGCGACGGAGCGGGCCCTCGGCGCCCTCGAGGCGTGGCGCGCGGCCCGTTCCGTCGGTTCGTCGTCGCGCGCGCGGGACGGGGCCGGTCGCCCGCTCAAGCCCTGAGGCCGGCGCGCCGATCGAGCCACGGGACCCCGCCGTGCGTTTTTCGCTCCGCTCCGCCGTCATCGTGCTCGCCTGCGCCGCCTCCGCGGCCTTCGCGCCCGGTCGCGAGGGCGGCGCGGAACCGCGACGCGAGTACTTCGTGCTCGAGGAGCGCCTCGCGGACGGTACGACGAGGGTCGTCGGGGTGCAGAGCTTCGCGCGGCGGGCGAAGCCGGGCTCGACGCTGCTCGAATCGACCGCGACGTTCGCGCGCGAGAACCGCGCGAGCGGTGTCGCGCGCGTGCTCGCCGTCGAGGAGCTGACCGCGGAGCACGCGAGCCTCTCGTGGCGCGAGCTCTCGGCGGGCACGGGGCGTTCGCTCCGCGCGGAATGGCACGCGGGCGGCGATGGACTGGACGTGACGGAGTGGGGGAACGGGCCGCGTTGGCGCGAGGAGCTCGCGAGCGACGAGGGGGCGCTGCTCCCCCTGTATCTGCTCGAGCTCCTGCGGCGCGGCGGGCTCACGGCCGGCAGCGTGCCGTGCTTCGAGCCGCTCTCGCGTTCGATCGAACGCTACGAGATCTCGACGTGGTACGACGAGGACGCGCACGGCGAGCGCGCGCGCACGGTCGAGCTGCGGCGGACGGACGGAACGCTCGCGGGCCGCTATCGCTTGACGGGAGCGCGCCTCGAGGGCTTCGAACTGCAGGACGGGGGAGCCGTCGCGCGCGCCGTCGACGAAGCGGAGTACGAGCGCTCCGAGCGCGCGCTCGGCGAGCCCGTCGCGGCCGGGAACTGAACGGGAACCGACCTCCGGGTTCAGGTTGAGTGAACGGGCTGGAGCCTCTCGCGCGAAGGCGCGGCGCGGCCTTTCCTCGCTCTCACCCGGCGGATACCTTCGCTCACCCCCGCCGTCGCGTCGCACGCGCGACGGTCCCCCAGCGATGCCCCGTCCCCGTCTTCACGTCGCGTCCCTCCGCCCCGGACGCGCGACCTCGGCCCTGTTCGCCGCTCTGCTCGTGCTCGGCGCCTGCAAGTCCTCCGAGGAGTACCGGAAGGACGCGGACCGAGAGGCTCTCGCGCTCGTCGAGTCGCGGCGCGCGAAGCTCGCGCTGGGGGACGGCTCGTTCGCGATCGCGCCGAAGCCGGACAGCCTGCGCCAGAGGATCCTGCACGGCGAACTCGCCGCGACGCCGCCGCTCGGCCTGGTCGAGTGCCTCGAGATCGCGGCGGAGAACAGCCGCGACTTCCAGCGCCGCAAGGAGGACCTGTACCTCTCCGCGCTCGACCTGACGCTCGAACGCTGGCGCTTCGGCTGGCAGCCCGACGCGACCGCGGACGCGAGCGTCGACGGAGTCGGCGACGAGGCCCAGAGCGCGGGCGGCGGCGCGCGGCTCTCGATCAACCGGCTGCTCGGCAACGGCGCGCGCGTCGCGGGCGACATCGGGCTCGGTCTCTCGCGCTCGCTGCTCTCCTCGGACGGCTGGCATCCGGTCAGCGACTTCGGCGGCTCGATCACGATGCCGCTGCTCGCAGGCTCGTCGCGCGCGGTCGTCGAGGAGCCGCTGACGCAGGCCGAGCGGAACCTGCTCTACTCCGTGCGCACCTTCGAGCGTTTCCGCCGCACGTTCGCCGTCGACGTCGCGACGCGGTACTACCGCCTCCTCCAGCAGTACGACGCCGTCTCGAACCAGGAGCGCAACTTCCAGAGCCTCGTGCAGCTCCGCGAGCGCAACGAGGAACTCGCGAAAGCGGGCCGGCTCTCCGACATCGACGTCGGTCAGGCGCGCCAAGACGAGCTCTCGTCGAAGAACTCGCTGCTCGGCGCGCGCGAGCGGCTCTCGAACCAGGAGGACGACTTCAAGTTGTTCCTCGGGCTCCCGATCCAGGTCGAGCTCGTGTTCGCGCCCGGAGCGCTGATGGCGCTCGGCGGCGGGGAACTCGAGCGCGTCGAACTCGACTCGCAGCGCGCCGTCGCGTTCGCGCTCGAGCACCGCCTCGACCACTTGAACACGCTCGACCAGCGCGACGACAGCGCGCGCAAGGTCGTCGTCGCCGAGGACGCGCTCCGGACGGGCCTGTCGCTCACCGCGCGCGGCCGCGCGACGAGCGACGACGGCCAGCCGTTCGACTACGACTTCGGCAAGTCGACGTGGTCGCTCTCGGCCGCGCTCGATCTGCCGATCGATCGCCTGCCGCAGCGGAACACGTATCGCGAAGCGCTGCTCGCACACGACTCCGCCGTGCGCGCCGCGGAGCAGTCGGCCGACCAGATCGACAACGACCTGCGCGAGGAGCTGCGCTCCGTCGGTTCTCGCGTGTCGAGCTACGAGATCCAGAAGAACGCCGTCGAACTCGCGCAGAAGCGCATCGAGAGCGCGAGCCTCAAGCTCGACGCCGGCCGCGCGGACACGCGTTCGCTGCTCGAAGCGCAGCGCTCGCTGCTCGACGCGCAGAACTCGGCCACGAGTGCGCTCGTGGAGTACACTCTCGCGCGCATCAACCTGTTCCGCGACCTCGAGCTCCTGCGCGTGGACGCGCAGGGCCTCCGCATCGAGCCCAGCGAGTTCCAAAGCCCCTGAGGGGACGAACCATGAGCGCCAAGAAGAGCTCGAAGACCTTGTGGATCGTCGGAGCGATCGCCCTCGTCGGCGTCCTCGCGTACGGCGTCGGCCCCGGCCAGTGGTTCAGCGGCGCGGCGGAGGTGAAGCTCCACGGCCAGAAGGTCGCGCGCGGACCGCTCGAGTTCAGCGTCGTCCAGCGCGGCAACCTCGCGGCGCGCGACGCGCTCAGCGTCGTCAGCGAGATCGAAGGAACGACGACGGTGATCACGCTCGTGAAGGAGGGCACCTTCGTCAAGCCGGGCGACCTGCTCGTCGAACTCGACAGCTCGCAGATCCTCGACAAGAAGGTCCAGCAGGAGATCGCGGTCCAGACCGCCGACGCGGCGTTCAAGAAGGCGAAGGCGACCTTCGACATCCAGGACAGCCAGAACAAGAGCGACATCGAGGCCGCGGAGCGCAAGCTCAACTTCGCCAAGCTCGACCTGAAGAAGTACCTCGAGGGCGACCTCGGCCAGCAGATGAAGACCGCGGAGCAGAAGATCCAGCTCGCGGAGGCGGAGAAGAACCAGGCGGAGACGACGCTCGGCTGGTCGACGAAGCTCAACGAGAAGGGCTTCCTCACGAAGAGCGAGCTCGACCGCGACTCGCTGGCCATGGACCGCGCGAAAGTCAGCCTCGAGCAGGCGGAACTCGCGAAGAAGATCCTGATCGACTACGAGGACCCGCGGAAGCGCGCGGAGCTCGAAGCGAACGTGCGCGAGGCCGAGCGCGGGCTCGAGCGCGCGAAGCTGAAGGCCGAAGCGCAGATCGCGGACGTCGACGCGAACCTCAAGTCGAGCGAGGCGAAGCTGAAGCTCGAGCGCGAGAAGCTCGACAAGTACACCGCGCAGCTCTCGAAGACGAAGATCGTCTCGACCGTCAGCGGCATGGTCGTCTACACGCGGCAGGAAGGTCGCGGGATGGGCGGCGACCAGCCGATGCAGGAAGGCTCGCAGGTGCGCGAGCGCCAGGAGATCCTGCAGATCCCGCGCGAAGGCGGGATGATCGTCGAAGCTTCGATCCACGAGTCCGTGCTCAAGCAGGTGCAGATCGGCCTCCCGTGCACGATCCGCGTCGACTCGCAGCCGGGCAAGGAGTTCTACGGCCGCGTGACCTTCGTCGCGCTGCTCCCCGACAAGCAGAGCTGGTGGGCGAACCCGAACCTGCGCGTCTACAAGACCGAGATCCAGATCGAACGGCCCGCGCCGGGCTCGGAGGACGCGCTCAAGGAGCTGCGCCCGGGCATGTCGTGCAACATCAGCATCCTCGCCGACCGTGCGACGGATGCGCTCTTCGTGCCGCTCCAGGCCGTGTTCCTCGACAAGGGCGAGCCGATCGCGTTCGTGTCGAAGGGGGACACGAACGAGCGACGCGCGCTCAAGGTCGGCCGCAGCAACGACAAGTTCGTCGAGATCCTCGACGGCGTGAAGGAGGGCGAGGAAGTGCTGCTCAGCGCGCCGCCGGGCTTCGCGCCGTCCGCCGCGGAGGACTCCAAGGCCGCCGTCCTCGACAAGGCGGGCATGAAGCTGGAGCCCGGCCCCGCCGGCGCGAACGGCGCGCCGAACGGCCTGCCGACCGGCGCGCGCGGCGACGGTGCACCGAGCGGCGAGGGGCGCACGCGGCCCGAGGGCGCGACGGGCGGAGAAGGACGCGTCCCCGGCGCCGAGGGCCGGCCGCGGCGCGACGGCGGCTCGGGCGGCGGTCCGGGCGGCGGTGCGGGCGGCGAGGGCCGCCGCAACTTCAACCGCGAAGGCGGCGGCGCGCCGAGCGGCATGCGCCGGCCTCGCGACGGCACCGGCGGCGAGGGCGGAGCTCCCCGCGGAAGCGGCGGCGAGGCGAAACCCGCGGACGGCGCGAACCCGGGCGGCGACGCCGGAGCCAAGAAGGACGAGAAGCCGGGCGATGGCGGGAATCGCTGAACTCCCCGTCGCCGAGCTCGTCGACGTCACGCGCCTCTACAAGATGGGCGCGAACGAAGTGCGCGCGCTCGATCGCTTCTCCTTCGCGTTTCGCGCGGGGGAGTACTGGTCGATCATGGGCAGCTCCGGCTCGGGCAAGTCGACCCTGCTGAACATCCTCGGCTGCATCGACCGTCCGACGAGCGGCTCGTACCGCGTGAAGGGCGAGGACACCGGCTCGCTCGACGACGACCGGCTCTCCGAACTCCGGAGCCGCCACATCGGCTTCGTGTTCCAGTCGTACAACCTCATCCAGCAGCTCAACGTGCTCGAGAACATCCTCGTGCCGCTGCTCTACCAGGACGAGCCGCCCGAGGACGGCGAGGAGCGCGCGCGCCGGCTGGCGGAGCGCGTCGGGCTCGGCTCGCGCCTCGACCACAAACCGACGGAGCTCTCGGGCGGACAGCAGCAGCGCGTCGCGATCGCGCGCGCGCTCGTCAACGATCCGACCTTCGTGCTCGCCGACGAAGCCACGGGCAACCTCGACAGCAAGACGGCGAAGGAGATCCTCGACCTCTTCGACGAACTGCACGCCGAGGGCAAGACGATCCTGCTCGTCACGCACGAGCCGTCGGTCGGCGCTCGCGCGCAGAAGATGCTGCGTCTCAAGGACGGCCGCATCGAGGACGTGCGCGACAACCGCGCGGGGGGAGCATGAGCGTCAAACACGGACTCTCGGGCACGGTGCGCCTCGGCATCCAGAGCCTCCTGCTGCACAAGCTCCGCTCGATCCTGACGATGCTCGGCGTGCTCTTCGGCGTTTCGAGCGTGATCGCGATGCTCGCGATCGGCGAGGGCGCGTCGGCCGAAGCGCAGGAGCAGATCCGCCAGCTCGGCTCGCAGAACGTGATCCTCCGCAGCGTCAAACCGCCCGAGGACCTGCGCAGCGGCAGCGAAACGACGCGCGTTTCGAGCTACGGGCTCCTTGCCGCGGACTTCGAGCGCGTGCGCGACACGTTCCCCGCGGTCGTGCGCACCGTGCCGGTGCGCCAGCTCCAGCAGGAGGTCCGACTCGAGGAGCGCCTGCTCAACCCGCGCGTGCTCGCGACGGACGCGCAGTACGTCAACGTCACGGGGCGCAAGATCTGCGAGGGCCGTTTCCTCTCCGACCAGGACCAGGCGACGGTCTCGAACGTCTGCGTGCTCGGCTACGAGGTCGCGCGCTACCTCTCGCCGTTCGAGAGCTCGCTCGGGAAGCGCATCAAGATCGGCGGCGAGTACTTCACGTGCGTCGGAGTGCTCCTCCCGCGCGTGCCGCTCTCGTCCGATCCCGCGCAGCCGGGCGTCGAGGTGACGGGCGAGGTGTTCGTCCCGCTCGAGACCGGGCGCAAGTGGTTCGGCGACACGCAGGTGAAGATCCGCAGCGGGTCGCGCGAGATGGAGGAAGTGCAGCTCCACGAGATCTACGTGCAGGTCGACGGCGACGCGCACGTGACGCTCGTCGCCGACGCGGCGAAGGAGATGCTCAAGCGCCAGCACAAGCAGAAGGACTGGGAGGTCGTCGTGCCGCTCGAGCTCCTGCTGCAGGCCGAGAAGACGAAGCGCACCTTCAACATCGTGCTCGGCTCGATCGCGGCGATCAGCCTGCTCGTCGGCGGCATCGGCATCATGAACGTCATGCTCGCGACGGTTACGGAGCGCACGCGCGAGATCGGCATCCGCCGCGCGCTCGGCGCGAAGCGCCGCCACATCGTGACGCAGTTCCTCGTCGAGACGGTCGTGCTGTCCGTCGGCGGCGGACTCCTCGGCATCGCCCTCGGCCTCGTGATCCCCGCGGGCGTCGAGCACTGGGCGAAGATGAAGACGATCGTGACGCCGGAGGCGCCGGTCCTCGCGTTCGCGATCTCCGCCGGTGTCGGCGTGATCTTCGGTCTCTACCCCGCGTGGCGCGCGGCGGCGATGGACCCGGTCGAGGCGCTGCGGCACGAGTAGCCGCGCGCGGTCACCTCGGAAACGCACGCAGCCCGCTCGTCGCGGGCTGCGTCGCTTTCCATGCTCCTCGCGCCGGATCAGCCGAGGTTCTGCGCCGCGAACTCCCAGTTCACGAGCTTGTCGAGGTACGCCGCGACGAAGTCGGCGCGCTTGTTCTGGTAGTCGAGGTAGTACGCGTGCTCCCACACGTCGAGCACGAGCAGCGGGCGCCCGCCGTGCGCGATCGGCGTGTCGGCGTTGCTCGTCTTCTCGATCGCGAGCTTGCCGTCCTTCATCACGAGCCACGTCCAACCGCTGCCGAAGAGGCCGGTCGCAAGGTCCGCGAACTGTTTCTTGAACGTCGCGAAGTCGCCGAACGCCGTCTTGATCGCGTCCGCGAGCTTGCCCGTCGGCTCGCCGCCGCCCGCGGGCTTCATCGAGGCCCAGAAGAACGTGTGGTTCCACGTCTGCGCCGCGTTGTTGAACACGCCGGCATCGGCGGGGTCCTTGGCCGCGAGCTCGATCACCTGGGTCAGCGAGAGCCCGTCCCACTTCTTGTGGCCGGCGACGGCCTTGTTGAGCTTGTCGACGTACGCCGCGTGGTGTTTGCCGTAGTGGAACGACAGCGTGTTCGCGCTGATGTGCGGCGCGAGCGCGTCCTCCTTCCACGGCAGCGGCGTCAGCACGTACGGTCCCTCCGCGATCCGGGTCGGTTCGAGCGCGGCGGGCTCGAGCGCGGCGTCCGTCGTGCGCGTGCGCGACGCGGCGCGCGCACCGAGGATCAGCGCGGAGCCCGCGAGACCTCCGGCGAGGACGTGGCGGCGGTGGAAGAGGGGAGAGTTCGAATTCGAGTTCATGGCGGTGCTCCTTCGGCCGGCAGTCTGCTCCTGGGGACGGAGCGGAGCAAGCTCGAGCGCCTTCGGCCGGCTCCCGCTTGCGCCGCGCGTCCCGCCACGATGGCGCGCGACGGTGGCTCGGAGGCCGCGCCCGACGTGCGCCCCCGGCCGCGGAACGAGCGGGGCGCCGTGCGACGGGTCAGGCCCGGCTCGCGCGCAGCGCCAGCGCCTGCGCGTAGTGCTCGAGCGCGGGTCGCTCGGCCTCCGCGAGGTCCGCGATCGTGCGCGCGACGCGCCGCAGCGACTGCACGCCGCGCGCGGAGAGCCCGCGCTTCTTCGCGGCGGCCTCGAGCAGCGCGCGGACCGGCGCCTCGAGCGGCGCGGCGCGATCGAGCTCCTCCGCGTCGAGCGCCGCGTTCGGACGTCCGGCGTTGCGCTCGGCGGCGCGTTCTCTCGCGCGCGCGACGCGCTCGACGAGCACGCGCTCGCTCTCGCGCTCCGTCGGCGGCGTCGCGAGCTCCTCGATCGCGGGCGCAGGGAGCTCGACGTGCAGGTCGATGCGGTCGAGCAGCGGTCCGCTGATGCGGCGGCGGTAGCGTTCGACGGCGCTCGGCGGGCACGTGCACGCGATGCGCGGGTGGCCGCGGTATCCGCACGGGCACGGGTTCATCGCCGCGACGAGCTGGAACTGCGCGGGCAGCTCGACGCGGCGCGCCGCGCGCGCGATCGACACGCGGCCGCTCTCGATCGGCTGGCGCAGCGCTTCGAGCACCTCGCGGCGGAACTCCGGCAGCTCGTCGAGGAAGAGCACGCCGCGGTGCGCGAGCGTGATCTCGCCCGGCAGCACGTTCGCGCCGCCGCCGACGAGGCCCGCGTAGCTCACGGTGTGGTGCGGTGCGCGGAACGGCCGCGTGCGCGCGAGCCCGCCCGGCCAGCGTCCCGCCGCGGAGAGCGCGCGCGTGATCTCGAGCCGTTCGTCGAGCGCGGGCGGCGGGAGCAGGCGCACGAGGCGTCGCGCGAGCATCGTCTTGCCCGTGCCCGGCGGCCCGACGAAGAGGAGCCCGTGTCCGCCCGCGGCGGCGATCGCGAGCGCTTCCTTGGCCTCGAGTTGGCCGCGCACGTCGTCGAGCGGCGGCGCGGGCTCGGCGTCGCGCGTGGAGGACTCGTCGGCGCCCGGCGCGACGCGCGCGAGCGGCGGTCCGCCGCCGGCGAGGTGCCCGATCACCTGCGCGAGGTGCCGCGGCGCGAAGACCTCGAGCTCGGCGATGCACGCGGCCTCCGCGGCGGTCGCGGGCGGGGCGAACACGCGGTGCACGCCGCGCTCCTTCGCGACGAGCGCCGCCGCGAGCCCGCCGGGCACCGCGTGCAGCCGGCCGTCGATGCCGAGCTCGCCGAGGAAGAGCGCGCCGCGCAGGAGCTTCGGCTCGACGTAGCCGCACGCCGCGGCGCTCGCGAGCGCGAGCGGGAGGTCGAGGATCTCGCCCGACTTCCGCAACGCCGCAGGCACGAGGTTCAGGAACAAACGGCCCGAGCCGATCGCGAGCCCGTTCTCCTCGAGCGCCGACTCGAGCCGTCCGCGCGATTCGCGCAGCACGACATCGGGCAGCCCGGTGAGCAGGATCTCCGTCCGCGAGCGGTCGCGCGGCTCGAAGCGCGCTTCGATGGTGACGAGCGTCGCGTTCGTGCCTGCGAGGCTCGCGCCGAGGGTTCGCACGGTCTTCACGCGAGCTCCGACGCCGCCCGGGCGGGCGGTTCGCGACTTTCTCGAGGATTCCGCGCGCGCCGTCGGCGAGAGCGGGGAAACGCGCGTTTCGTCCACGCTCCGTCCCGGCTCGAGGCCGTGAACCGCGTGCGTCGAACTCGTGGTGCGCGGAACGGTCGCGTCGTCGGTCTGGACGTCGCGCGCGGCGGTCGGGGGTGGACTCCGAACGGGCTCGGTGTGCTTGCGGTGGAGCGTTCCACCGGCGATCCTGCGCGGCGAGGAATCCCATGACCGACGCCCACTACTACCACCGCCACGACCTCGGCCGTTTCCCGGAGATCGGCCAGCACGCGCCCGAGCTCGCGAAGAAGTTCTTCGATTGGTACGGCGCCGTGTTCGCCGAGGGCGCGCTTACGGCGCGCGAGAAGTCGCTGATCGCGCTCGGCGTCGCGCACGCGGTGCAGTGCCCGTACTGCATCGACGCGTACACGCAGGACGCGCTCTCGAAGGGCTGCGACGTCGAGCAGCTCACCGAGGCCGTCCACGTCTCGGCCGCGATCAAGGGCGGCGCCGCGCTCGTGCACGGCGTGCAGATGCGCAAGGCCGCCGACCAAGTCGGGATGTGAGCCGCTCCCGCGCCGCGCGATGAGCGTCCCGTCCGATCTCCGCGTGCTCCCGACGCTCGAGGAGCGCCGCTCTCCGCTCGCGTCGGCGCGCGAACAGCTCGCGCGCGTCGCGGACGTCCCGCTCGCGCGCGGCGAGTTCGACGCGCGGATCGCCGAGGCCGGGCTCCACCCGCTCCGCGCGCGCGGGATCCAGGTCTTCCAGGTCAACGTCGGCAAGGTCTGCAACCAGACGTGCGCGCACTGCCACGTCGACGCGGGCCCGACGCGCACGGAGTCGATGTCGCGCGCGACGGCGCAACTCTGCCTCGACGTGCTCGCGCGGACGTCGATCCCGATCGTCGACATCACCGGCGGCGCGCCGGAGCTCAACGAGAACTTCGAGCTCCTCGTGACCGGCGCGCGCGCGCTCGGCCGGCACGTGATGGACCGCTGCAACCTGACCGTGCTCGAGAGCAAGCGCTTCGAGCACCTCCCGCGCTTCCTCGCGGAGCACCAGGTGGAGGTCGTGTGCTCGCTCCCGCACTACCGCGCGTTGAACACGGACAAGCAGCGCGGGAGCGGCGTGTTCGAGCGCTCGATCGCCGGCCTGAAGCGGTTGAACGCCGTCGGGTACGGGAAGGGGAGCGGCCTGAAGCTCGTGCTCGTGACGAACCCCGTCGGCGCGTTCCTGCCGTCGACGAGCCAAGCGGCGCTCGAGGTCGAGTGGAAGCGCGAGCTGCGCCGCCTCCACGGGATCGAGTTCGACACGCTGCACACGATCACGAACATGCCGATCGCGCGCTACCTCGAGTGGCTCGAGCAGAGCGGGAACCTCGCGGAATACCTCGAGAAGCTCGTGAACGCGTTCAACCCGGTCGCGGCGGAGAACGTGATGTGCCGCACGACGCTTTCGGTCGGATGGGACGGGCGCCTCCACGACTGCGACTTCAACCAGATGCTCGAACTCGAGTGCGGCTTCGGCGCGCCCACGCACCTCCGCGAGTTCGACCTCGGGAAGCTCGAGGCGCGGCGCATCGTGACGGCGCGCCACTGTTTCGGCTGCACGGCCGGCGCGGGCAGCTCGTGCGGAGGCGAACTCGCGTGAGCGCGCGCGAGGAGAAGACGCCGGGGCCGCCGCCGAGGAACAACCCGTTCGCGAAGCTGCGCGAGCTCGCGAAGGACCTGCCGCCGGGACCGATCGACGACGCGGCGAAGGAGGCACCGGCGAACGCGGCCTCCACGTCGAAGCCCGCGAAGCGCTACCCCGGCCGCGTCACCGTGCGGCGCGAGAAGAAGGGCCACGGCGGAAAGGCCGTGACGATCGCGGAGGGCCCGGGACTCTCCGGTCATCCGCTCGAGACGTACGCGAAGGAACTCGCGCGCGCGCTCGGCGCGGGCGCGCGCAGCGAGTCGAGCACGCTCGTCGTGCAGGGCGAGCAGGTCGAGCGCGTCGCGGCGTGGCTCGAGGCGCGCGGTTTCGCGAACGTCGGGCGCGGGAACTGACTCGCGCGGCGAGCGGGCTCTCGTTCGTAGCGCGCTGCGCACACGTTCGCGCGCTTCGTGCGTCGCGACTGCGCACTCCTCCGCATGCGCGCGCGTCTCCCCGTAGCGATTGCGGGCGCGCGTCGGCACGCTGCACGGCGCGCGCGGCGTGGAACTCCACGCGCGGGTAGCGTTGAGTCGACACCTCGCTCGCGCTCCGTCTCGCGCACATGCCATGAAAGTCCTCCACATCACGCGCACGCTCCCGCAGGAAATGCTCGGCCCCATGTACCTCTCGCGCGCCGTGAAGGACGCGGGGCACGAGATGCGGGCGATCTGCCTGCCCGACGTGCGGTGGCTGCAGAAGATCCGCGAGTACCAGCCCGACGTCATCACGTGGTCGCTGATGACGGGCAACCACCGCCCGATCTTCGACGTGAACCGCTTCTTGAAGTCGAAGTTCGACTTCTTCTCGTTGATGGGGGGGCCGCACGTCACGTTCGTGCCCGACAGCGCGAAGGAGAAGGGCGTCGACGCGCTGTGCATCGGCGAGGGCGAGGAGGCGATCGTCGAGCTGCTCGACACGCTCGCCGCGAAGAAGGACTGGCGCGAGGTGCGGAACCTCGCGTGGGCCGACGCGGACGGAACGGTGCACAAGAACCCGCTGCGCCCGCTCGTGCGCAACCTCGACAGCCTCGGGTTCCCCGACCGCTCGGTGATCTACGACGCGCAGCCGCTCTACCGGAACAGCCCCCGCAAGGTCGTCGTGACGCAGCGCGGCTGCCCGATGCTCTGCACGTTCTGCTTCCACCACGCGTGGAAGAACAAGATCTACGGCGCGAAGAACAGCGAGTACGTCCGCAAGCGCTCGGTGAGCCACGTCATCGAGGAAGTGCAGCGCATGCGCGCGGAGTACCCGCTCGAGTTCGTCCACTTCCTCGACGACATCTTCAACATCAAGTCGGACTGGCTCGCCGAGTTCTGCGAGCGCTGGCCGCGCGAGGTCGGGCTTCCGTTCGACGTCATCTTGATGGCGAACCTGACGAAGGAAGAGCACATCCGCCAGCTCAAGGACGCGGGCTGCGTGTACGCGCGCATCGCGTTCGAGGCCGCGAACGACTACGTGCGCAACCAGGTGTTCAAGAAGAACACGGAGCGCAAGGAGCTCGTCGACGCCGCCGCCTGGATCAAGAAGTACGGCATCCGCCTCGGATCGCTGAACATGCTCGGCGGTCCGGGCGGGACGCTCGAGGACGACTTCGAAACGGTCAAGCTCAACATCGAGTGCAAGGTCGACCACCCGCTGTGCTCGATCGTGCAGCCGTACCCCGAGTTCGAGCTCAACGACATCACGAAGAACATGGGCATCGCCGTCGCGGAGCTCGACCAGTTCCCCTCGCAGTTCAACCGCGAGGCGAGCATGGACATCCCCGACAAGCAGGCGATCGAGAACCTGCACAAGTGGTTCCCGGTGCTCGTGCGCTATCCGCATCTGATGCCGCTCGCGCGCAAGACGGTCCACAAGCGCTGGATGAAGAAGCCGCTGCTCGCGATGTACATGCTGTACTCCGAGTGGATGGTCACGGAGCAGAACCAGCTCTACAACCAGGCGCGCGGGCTCGGCGCGGTGACGCGGTGGGCGCCCGTCGACTTCACCTCGCGTGTGGCGACGAAGGGCTTCATCCGCGTCGCGGGCGCGCTCGGCGCGAAGGTCGTGCAGCGGATGTCGACGAAGCTGCAGATGGGGGACGAGCGCGTCGTCGCGCACGTCGACTGAACGCGCTCCGAGGACTTCGCGGAGCGAGTGCGCTCCGCGCGTTCACTTCGCCCTCCGCACGAGCGCCGGCACCGCGATCGGCGCTCCGTGCGGCATCCACTCGAGGTCCTTCCGCGCGCCCGCTTCGAGCACCGTGACCTGGACCGGTCGGCTCGCGTCCGCGCCGTAGTAGGAGAGCCCCGCGAGCTCCTGTCCGTCGCGCAGCCCCGCCTTCCACGCGGCGGAGCCTTCGCGCGTACCCGCGATCTTCTTCGTCTGCAGCGTCGCGTCGAGGTCGAAGCCGAGCTCGTACGCGTGCGCCGTGCGCGTCTCGAGCGCGAACTCCGGCGCGCCGAAGTCCGCGGGGAACGTCATCGAGGCCCCTTCGATCGCCACGGCGCGCATCGCGTCCGCGAACGCGCGGTCCGTGCGTTCGGCGAGCAGCGCGAAGAAGCGCTCCGGCGTGATCGTCTCGCCGCGGGTGCCGCGGAGGACGAGCTCGCGCATCCAGTCGTCCAGGCTCTGCGTTCCGGCCGAACGCTGGCGAAGTTCCTGGTCGATCCGGAGCGCGAGCACGTCTCCGCGGCGGTAGGCGTGCTGGCCGATCGAGCGGTCGGTGAAGAACGCGTCGCGGAGCTCCGCGGCGGTCTTCGTGCGCGCGGGGTTCGACGCGTACTCCTCGAGCGAACGATTGACGGCCGCGAGCCAGCCCGCGTCGTCGAGGAACCCGCCGCGCCGGAGCAGGAGGCGCGCGAACCACTCGGTGAAGCCCTCGCTGAACCAGAAGCTCGTCTGCTGCGGCTCCTCGAACGCGAACCGGTTGCCGTTCCAGTGGTGGAACATCTCGTGCGCGAGCAACGCTGGAATCGACATCCCCGCCTCCGGCGCTGCGAGCGTCGTCCCGGTCTGCAGGAAGATCGCGAACGAATCGGTGAGGCCCGTGCCGCCGATCGAGCTCCCCTGCCCGTCCGCGCGCCCGACGGGAACGGCGGTGATCACGTAGCCCGGGTACTCCCAGTCGTCGAAGAAGCCGCGCTCGAGCTCGACGATGCGCGCCGCGAGGTCCGCGAGCGCGCCGACCTCGAAGCCGAGTCCCGTGCGGCGCTGCGCGACGTACACGGGCTTGCCGTGGACCGTGCGCGTCGCGACGTCGATCGCTCCGGCCGCGAGCGGCGCGTTGCGCGCGTGCTCGAGGTCGTCGCGCACGGTGAACGGGCCCGCTCCGACGCCGCGCACGCCGACGGCGGTCCAACCCGCGGGGAGCGCGTCCCAGCGCCAGCGCAACGTGCGCTCGCCGTGCGCGAGGTGTTCGGGCAGGAGGAGCGCGAGCCCGCCGAGGAGGTGCACGAAGGGGGAGGAGTCCGCGGACGCGGCGCCGCCGCGCGCGGAACCGAACTCGACGATCGGCGCGTAGTGCACGCGTGGATCGGGGTCCATGCGGCGTTCGTTCGGCGCGACCGAGTAACGGAGCACGACGCGCGCTCCCGGTGCGTGCGTCACGGTCCAGCGGTTCGCGTCCGAGTGCGCGACCGCGAGCTCCTTCCCCTGCGCGTCGCGCGCGGTGACGCCTTCGATCCAGCTCCCGAGTCCGAGCACGCCGCCGGAGTCCGTGGAGAGCGCGAGGTCGCTCGCGCCGTCGACGTCGCCCGCGAAGGCGAGCTCGAACTCGAGCCGCGCCGCCGGCGCGAGCACCGGGCGCAGCGTGCAGTCGAGGTCCGCGGGCGGGTCGTCGGCCGTCGCGGCGAACGCGAGGTGGGCGAGCAGGAAGGGGACGGCGAGCACCGCGCGGCGCGGGGAGAGCGAGCTCATGGGCGCCGGACTACGCGACCCGCGCGGGGCGCGTTGGCGGAAGTTGCGAGTCCCGCGCGGCGCGCGCGTGCACCGCGCCCTTGCACCGCGCCCTTGCACCGCGCCCTTGCACCGCGCCCTTGCACCGCGCCCTTGCACGGCGCGATGGGAGCCGGGATGCTCGCGGCATGCGCTTCACCCTGCTCCTCGCGCTCCTCGCCCTCGTCTCCGCGTGCCGCGTGGCACCGTCGCGCGCCAAGCCGAGCCCGCCCGAGGAGCCCGCTCCGCCGAAGGTCGGCGACGAGATCGTCGTGTGCGGCGAGCGCATCCACGTCGGAGCGCCCGTGGTGCTCTGGACGCAGTCGCCGGGCTACGACGCCTATCAGCTCGTGCCCGACGCGAAGGCCGCGAAGGACCTGAAGCCCGGCGAAGCGCCGCCGATGGTCCTCGCGTACGAGCCCGGACGCTCGCGGAAGCTCGGCGACGGCATGGCCGAGGTCGTCGTCGCGCCGAACTCGCGCGATCGCATCTCGCTCGCGGCGGTCGTCGACCAGTTCGTGCTCCACTACGACGTGTGCGGCGTGTCGCGCACGTGCTACCGCGTGCTGCGCGAGCGCGGGCTCAGCGTCCACTTCCTGCTCGACGTCGACGGCACGATCTACCAGACGATGGACCTCGCCGACACCGCGTGGCACGCGACGAAGTCGAACCCGCGCTCGATCGGCGTCGAGATCGCGAACATGGGCGCGTACGAGAAGAAGGACGCGCCCGTCTTCGCCGAGTGGTACGCGAAGGACGACGCGGGCACCTACCTGCGGCTCCCGGAGCGCTTGAAGGGCGGCGGCGTGCGCACCGAGGGGTTCGTCGGGCGTCCCGTGCGCAGTGCGCTCGTCTCCGGCACGATCCAGAAGACGCTCTACCACCAGTACGACTTCACCGCGGAACAGTACGCGTCCCTCGCGAAACTCTCCGCGGCGCTGTGTCGCGCGCTCCCCCGCATCCAGCCCGACGCGCCGCGCGACGCGAAGGGCAAGGTGACGAACGCGGTGCTGTCCGACGCGGAATGGGAGCGCTTCCACGGCATCCTCGGGCACTACCACGTGCAGGCGAACAAGCAGGACCCCGGGCCCGCGTTCGACTGGGACTTCTTCTTGCGGCTCGTGCGCGAAGAGCTCGCTCCACCGGCGCCGTGACGTGCTTCTGCGCACGGGCCGAACGCGCTAGACTGCGACGTTCCGCATGAACGCGAAGATCGCCACGCACGACTGGTCCAGCCCCGCCGTCTCCGCCGCCGACGCCGTCGCTTCGATCCGGAGCGGCATGAACGTGTTCGTCCACGGAGGCTCCGCGACGCCGACGCCGCTCCTCGAAGCGCTCGCGAAGCGTCGCGACCTGGAGGGCGTCACGCTCTACCACCTGCACACGATGGGACCGGCCCCCTTCGTCGCGCCCGAGCACGCGGGCCGCTTCCGCTCCGTCTCGCTCTTCACCGGGCAGCCGGTGCGCTCCGCAGTCCAGGAAGGACGCGCCGACTTCATCCCGGTCTTCCTGTCGGACGTGCCGGGGCTCTTCACGTCCGGCCGCATCCGCCTCGACGCCGCGTTGCTCCAGTTGACGCCGCCGGACGCGCACGGCCTGTGCTCGCTCGGTGTCTCCGTCGACGCCGCGCGTGCCGCCGCGGACCACGCGGGCGTCGTGATCGCCGAGGTCAACGCGCGGATGCCGCGCACCCACGGCAACTGCGTCGTGCCCTTCGAACACGTGCGCGCGTTCGTCGCGACCGACCGTCCGCTGCACGAGCACGTGCCCGAGCCCGAGACCGAGGTCGTCGCGCGCATCGGCGACCTCGTCGCCGGGCTCGTCGAGGACCGCTCGACCCTCCAGATGGGGATCGGGGCGATCCCCGACGCCGTGCTCGCGCGATTGAAGGGGAAGCAGGACCTCGGCATCCACACGGAGATGTTCTCCGACCGCGTCGTCGACCTGGTCGAGGCCGGCGCCATCACGAACCGCTTCAAGGCCGTGCACCCGGGACGCAGCGTGACGAGCTTCGTGATCGGCACGCAGAAGCTCTTCGACTTCGTCGACGACAACCCGCTCGTCGAGTTCCACCCGTGCGATCGCACGAACGACACCGCGATGATCCGGAGGAACGACCGCGTCGTCGCGATCAACTCGGCGCTGCAGGTCGACCTGACGGGGCAGGTGTGCGCCGATTCGATCGGGCACAAGATCTTCTCCGGCATCGGCGGGCAGATGGACTTCATCCACGGCGCGGCGCTCTCGAAGGGCGGCCGGCCGGTGATCGCGCTGCCTTCGACGGCGGCGAACGGCACGCTGTCGCGCATCGTGCCCGAGCTCACCGCCGGCGCGGGCGTCGTGACGACGCGCGGGCACGTGCACTGGATCGTGACGGAGTTCGGCGCCGTGAACCTGTTCGGCAAGACGCTGCGCGAGCGCGGTGAAGCGCTGATCTCGATCGCGCACCCCGACTTCCGCGGCGAGCTCGAGCGCGCGTTCCGCGGACTGCGCCACTACGGCCCCCTCGGTTGATCCACGGCGCGGCCGAGGACGGCCGCGCACGCGTCGTCCGGGACGCGCCGCGGGGCCGGCGGCGCGCCGCACTCCAGCCCGGGCTTCTCCCCCGGGCTTCTCCCGGAACGGCGCCGGGTGTACCTTCGACGCGCGCGGTCGGCAGGCCGCGCTTCGTGCGTTTTCGGTGCGGGTCGGGGGAGGTCGTTCCGTGCGACGGCGTTCAGGGATCCTCGCGGTGTTCACGGCGGCGAGCGCAGGCGTGCTCGTCGCGCTCGCTTTCGGTCCCGAGCTCCGCGGCGGCGCCGCGACGGAGGCGTGCTCCGTCCTGCCCGCCGCGCGCGAGGCCTCCACGCAGCGCGCGCTCCACCGCGGAGCTCGCGAGCTCGAAGCGCCGCCTGGAGCGAGCGCGTCCGACACGCTGGACGCCGCGGGCGTGCGCGTCGAGCGCATCGTGCCCGACCACGCGCTCCGCGGCCGACTCGTCGACGCCGCGACGGGCGCGCCGCTCGCGGGCCGCGTGGTCGAGCTGCGCGTGTGCGCCGACGCCTCGCGGTTCGCGGCGAAGCTCGAGCCCGATGGAGCGCGCGCACTCCGATTCGCAGCGGAACTCCGTGGGCTCCTCCAGAAGCGCGTGATCGCGGGGCCGGGTGCGGAGATCACGCTTCCGGCGGTGTCGAACACCGGCGAGTCCTCGAGCGTGCTCGTCGTCGCCGCGGGCGGGATCCACTTCGGCGACGAGGACCCGGACGACGGCGTCGCGCAGGGTTCGTCCGAGGCGAGGAGTGCCCTCTTCCAGACGATCCTCGCGCGCACGATGCACGCCCGGGACGCGCTCGGCGCCGCGGAGGCCCCGGCCGCGCTCGGCTACGTCGAGCTGCAGTGGGGGCGCGGCCTGCACGAGACCGCCGCCGAGCCCGTTCCGGAACCGGATCCGTCCGTGGGGTCGGCGGATGCGTCCTCGGAGATGGAGCCGACGCTCGCGCCGCGACCGGAGCGCTCCTTCGACACGGTCGATCTCGGCGCCGTCGTCCGCATCACGGCGGTGCCGCTCGTGCCCGCCGGCGACGGCCCGCGTCCGCAGCTCCTCGACGCCGGAGCGATCGCTCCCGTGCCGCTCTCGCTCACGTTCGCACCGTCGCTCGTCGCAGGCACGACGACGACGGACGCGGACGGCCGGTTCCGCTTCGATTGCCCCGACGGCGCCGTGCACTCGCTCCAGCTCGTGCTCGCGGACGAGGAGTGGAGCGCGGACGCCGAGTACGGGTTCCTCGAACCCGAGCGCGCCTGCGACGCGGAGTTCACGTGGCGCGTGGAGCTCCTGCCCTCCGCGCACGTGCGCGGCCGCGTGCTCGACGCGACGACGAACGCGCCCGTGGCCCAGCTCGAACTCCTGCTCCGCGGAGCAGGCGACGCGGAGTTCCGCGTCACGACGGATGCGGACGGACGCTTCGACGTCGACGGGAAGGTCCCCGCCGGCGGCCTCGCGCTCTCCGCGCGCGACGTGTCGGACCTCGACCTCGACCTGGACGTCGAGCTCGCGCCTGCGTCGGCCCAGGCCGTGTCGGGGGAGAACGAGCTCCTGCTCTTCGCGGACATCGGACCGACCTGGCGCCTCGAGTTCCAACACGAGTACGACGAGGAGGGCGAGCCCGTGTGCACACCGCTCGAGTCGCGGCTGGTCGAGGTCCGGCTCGCGCTCGGTGCGGCGGGGCCGGCGCGCGACGGCGGCGAGCCGCCCTTCGACGCCTGGATCCCGCTGCGCGTCGACGAGTCGGACGCGGGTTGGTTTCGGCTGCCGCGGCCCGTGCCGCTCGGCGGCGCCGTCGCGGCGCGGTTCCAGACGCGGGACCGCGCGTGGGTGGGCTCCGCGCGCCTCGTCCGCGGGCCGGCGGCGCAGCTCGTCGTGCTCCACGCGTCGTCCGGGCTCGACGTCCACGCCGAACGCGCGCGCGACGGCGCGGCGGACGCATGGCGCGCGCGGGTGGTCGATGCGTTCGACGCCGTGCTCGACGAAGAGCCGCTCGACGCCGACGGCGACGCGGAGTTCCGCGGCCTGGACGGCGCACTCGCGCGCGCGGTGGAGCTGTGGCGCGGGACGGAGCGCTTGCTGCGTCGCCCGCTCGCCCTCGCGCCGAGCGAGGAGCGCGCGCTCGAGCTCTGAACGACCCGCTGCTCTCTCCTCCCGCGCGCCCGGAGCGACGCGTCACGCGAGCGCGCGGCGCAGGACCCCGCCCGCGGCGGCGAGCAGCTCTCTCGCGCGCGCCGCGTCGCATGCGCGGCGCGCGGTCACGATCGCGACCTTGACGTCGCCGTCCGCGGCGCGGAGCCGCTCCTCGGCGCTCGCGCGGTCGAGCTCGGCGATGCGTGCGACGAGCCCGATGCCGCGCTGCCAGAGCTTCGCGTTCCCGCGCGTGTTCACGTCGACCATCAGGTTCCCGTGCACCTTGCCGAGGCGCACCATCACGAGCGTGCTCACCGTGTTCAGCACGAGCTTCGTCGCCGTGCCGGCCTTCATGCGCGTCGAGCCCGCGACGACCTCGGGCCCCGTGACGACGCGGATCGACACGTCGGCGTCGTCGGGCGCCTGCTCGCGCGGCACGCACGCGAGGAAGACCGTCGCTGCGCCGCGCGCTTTCGCCTCCGCGAGCGCTCCGTGCACGAACGGCGTCGTGCCGCCCGCCGCGATGCCGAACACGACGTCGAGCGCGCCGATCGCGCGCTCCGTGATCGCGCGCGCGCCGGCCGCGCGGTCGTCCTCGGCGCCCTCGACGGCGCTCGTCAGCGCGGAGGGACCGCCCGCGATGATCCCCTGCACGAGCGCCGGGTCCGTGCGGTACGTCGGCGGGCACTCGACGGAATCGAGCACGCCGAGCCGGCCCGACGTGCCCGCGCCGACGTAGACGAGCCGTCCGCCGCGCGCGAGGCGCTCGCTCGCGACCTCGATCGCGCGCACGATCGCGGGCTTCGCGCGGAGGACGGCGGCGGCGACGGTCGCGTCCTCCGCGTTCACGACGTCGAACGCGTCGGCGATCGAGAGCGTGTCGAGCTCCGCGGAGCGCGGGTTCGGGCGCTCGGTCTCGAAGCCGTCGCGTGCGGGGAGCGTGCTCATCGCGGTCTCAACCCGACGCCGAGCCCGGCCCGACGTCCCACTCGGGCCCGCCGCCGCCGGGCGCGCGCCCCTCGCCGCCCGAACGGCCTTCGCCGCCGTGCGCGCGGCCTTCGTTGCGCGCGTCGTCCTCGCCGCCGTGCACGGTGCTGGCGCTGCCCGCGGCGTCGCGTTTCCGCGAGAAGCGCGTGCCCGGTTCCCACATCGAGTTCCCGAGCGTCGCGCCGCCGTCGATCACGAGGCACTCGCCGGTCAAGTACGCGCTCGCGGGCGAGAGGAGGTGCAGGCACTGCGCCGCCACCTCGTCCGCCGTCGCGAACCGGCCGAGCGGGATGCGCTCCTTCAGGCGGCGCTCCGCGTCCGCGTCGGGCCACAGGTTCTGCTGCGCGCCGGCCGAGTGGAACGGGCCGGGCGCGATCGCGTTGCAGCGCACGCCGAAACGCGCCCACTCCGCCGCGAGCGTGCGCGTCATCGCGAGCACGCCCGCCTTCGCGGAGGCCGAGTGCACGACGCCCGGCATGCCCGTCCACGCGTAGGTCGCGACGACGTTGAGCATCTGGCCCGAACGCCGCGCGAGCATGTGCTTGCCGAACGACTGCGAGCAGTAGAACGTGCCGTCGAGCACGATGCCGAGCACCGCGCGCCACGCGTTGCTCGAGAGGCGCTCCGCCGGGCACACGAAGTTGCCCGCGGCGTTGTTGACGAGGAGGTCCACCTTCCCGTGCGCGGCGACGATCGCGTCGGCGCACGCGCGCACGTCCTTCGCCTCGCGCACGTCGAGCACACGCGCCTCGCAGCGCCAACCCTTCGCGCGCGCTTCGTCGAGCAGCGCGCCGTGATGCTCCGCGTTGCGCGACGCGATCACGACCGTCGCGCCGAGTGCCGCGAGCCCGCGGCTCACCTCGAGCCCGAGGCCGGTGCCGCCTCCGGTCACGACCGCGACCTGGCCCTCGAACGAGTTCGGCGGCAGCCATCGCGCGGAGTGGGGGAGTTCGCTCATCGCGCGGCAGCGTAGCAGCGGGAGTGGACGGCGGGAACGCGCTCCCCGCGTGCGGTGAGCGGAGCTCCGGGGGACGTACGGCGCGGAGCACACGGACGCAGCCTTGGGCCGTGGAGGCGGCGCGGGGCGTGCGGCGGAGGGCCGCGCGTGGGCGTCGTGGTCTCGGCGAGGAGCGCCGCCAGCCGAGATTGTGTCCGCCGCGGCTGGATGGAGACTCGGCGCGCACGACGGTCGTCGTGGAGCGCGGCTGAACTGCGCGCCGTGGGGTTCGAGCGTGGGGACCCTCGCTGTCGAGCCTGCTCCGGTGTTCCTTCGTCGTCGGAGTCGAAGCCTCGTCGAGACGTCCGCGGCCGCGTGGGGTGGCGCTCGTGCCGGTGGGCGTGCGGAGGCGTGAAGCGGTCGGCGTGCGGAGGGGATGTCTGCCCACTCAAGTTCGGCTCTGTCTTGGCGACGACTCGGCAAGGACGAGCAGCTCACGCGGAGACGGGGGAGCTCGGATTGTCCTCGAGTGGAAGGCCGGCCGCTTCCTCTTCCGCGGTTACAACTCGACTTCTTCGAGAAGAGCTGTCTCCGGGCGCTGCTCGCGACGTCTGTCGCTTGCGGCGCTGAAGATCTCGAGACCGCAGCGCGCAGATGTCTGCCCAATCAAGTTCGACTACGTCCCGGCGATGAATCGGCGACGACGAGTCGCTCACGCGGAGACGAGCGAGCTCGGATCGTCCTCGAGCGTAATGTCGGCCGCCTCCTGTTCAGCGGTGACAGCTCGACTTCTTCGAGAAGAGCCGTTTCCGGACGCCGTTCGCGACGTCTGTCGCTTGCGGCCATGAAGGGCTCGAGACCGCAGCACGCGGATGTCCGCCCAATCAAGTTCGACTCCGTCTTGGTCACGACCCCGCGGCGACGCGACTACGCGACTACGCGACTACGCGACGACGCGACGACGCGACGACGCGACGACGCGACGACGCGACGACGCGACGACGCGACGACGAGGCGACGAGGCGACGAAGAGAAGCTGACGCGGTGACGAGCGAGCTCGGATCGTCCTCGAGCGGAATGTCGGCCGCCTCCTGTTCAGCGGTGACGACTCGACTTCTTCGAGAAGAGCCGTCTCCGGACGCCGTCCGCGACCTCTGTCGCTTGCAGCGCCGAAGAGCACGAGACCGCAGCGCGCAGATGTCTGCCCAATCAAGTTCGACTCCGTCTTGGCGACGACCCTGCGACGACGCGACCCCGCGACCCCGCGATGACGCGATGACGCGATGACGCGATGACGCGATGACGCGATGACGCGATGACGCGATGACGCGATGACGCGATGACGCGATGACGAGGCGACGAGGCGACGAAGAGAAGCTGACGCGGAGACGAGCGAGCTCGGATCGTCCGCGAGCGGAATGTCGGCCGCCTCCTGTTCAGCCGCGACAACTCGACTTCTTCGAGACGAGCCGTCTCCGGACGCCGTCCGCGACCTCTGTCGCTTGCAGCGCTGAAGAGCACGAGACCGCAGCGCGCAGATGTCTGCCCAATCAAGTTCGACTCCGTCTTGGCGACGACGCGCGACAACGCGGAGAGGACGAGGGGCTGACGCAGAGACGAGCAAGCTCGGGGCGTCCTCGCGTGAAGTCGACCTCAGCGCCGAACACTCGATTTCTTCGAGAAAAACAGTCACCGCGCGCCCTTCGCGACGTCTATCTCGCACACCGATGAAGAACTCGAAGCTGAAGAACTCGAAGTCGCAGCGCGCATTCGATTTCCCGGTCCGCGGCGGGGCTCGTCCCGGCGCGGGACGCAAGCGGACCGCGGTGCGTCCGCAGGTCGCGCACCGCGCGCGGCCGGAACTCTCGGGCCGGCACCCCTTGCACGTGACGGTGCGCGTCGTCGCGGGCGTGCAGAGCTTGCGCTCGATCGGTGTCCACGCCGCGCTCGTCTCCGCGTTGAAGCCGGGCGCGGAGCGCTTCGGGCTGCGCGTCGTGCACTATGGGGCGGCCTCGAACCACCTCCACCTCGTGTGCGAGGCGGAGAGCGCGCAGGCGCTCGCGCGCGGCATGAAGGGGCTCCTCGTGCGGATCGCTCGGAGCGTCAACCGCTTCCTCCACCGGAGTGGAGCGCTCTTCGCCGACCGATACCACGCGCGCGAGTTGAAGGCTCCGCGCGACGTGCGCAACGTGCTCGTCTACGTCTTCGGCAACGCGCGCGGGCACGGCGCGATCGTCGGTGAGGCGCTCGATCCTCGCACGTCGGCCGCGTGCTTCGACGGTTGGGTGGAGGTGCGCGGCGTCGCCTCGTGGCTTGCGCGGGCGCGCACGTGGCTCCTTACGACGGGCTGGCGGCGGTGGGGAGCGATCTCGATTCGAGAGTTGCCGCAGCGCGCGAGGGACTGAGGCTGCAGAGCCCTCGGAGCGTGGCAGTCGCCGAAGAGTGCGCTCCATCGCGAACGATCCAGGGTTCCCGTCGCTCCCGCATTGCGCTGGGTCACGCTGGCACCGGAAGCGGGAGCTCGCGACGACGAATCCGACAGGAGCAGAGCGACTGCCGCGGCGAGTCGGTGGTGCGTGAATCGTGCGTTCGGCGTGTCGTGCGACGGGGGGACCGCGGAGCGGCGGGGGGCCGATCCTCGGAAGGTCGACTCCACGTGTGCGGGGGCCTGAGCTGCGACGACATGACCCAATCGGTGGCGAGCGCTGCGATCCGAAGGCTCGAGCACGAAGGCTCCGAACCAGGGTTTCCGGCCCGAGCGCTTCGCCCGAGGGTCCCGACTCGAGCGCTACGACCCGAGGGCTCCGGCCCGAGCGCTCCGACCCGAGCGCTACGACCCGAGAGCTACGACCCGAGAGCTACGACCCGAGCGCTACGACCCGAGCGCTACGACCCGAGCGCTCGGGCCAATCCCGTATCGCGATGGCTCTGGCACGACCCCGAGCCACTGCCCCACTGGGCTCTCATCGAGTCACGTCTCGGCCCACCCCTCGACTCACGCCCGTGCACGCGACGACACGCCGAACGCCGGCACTCCGACCGCCGGCACTCCGAACGCCGACACTCCGAACGCCGACACTCCGAACGCCGACACACCGAACGCCGACACTCCGAACGCCGACACGCCGGCACTCCGACCGCCGGCACTCCGAACGCCGACACTCCGAACGCCGGACGCCGGACGCCGGACGCCGGTCGCCGACACTTCGAACGCCGACACGCCGACACGCCGACACGCCGACACGACGACACGCCGACACGCCGACACGCCGACACGACGACACGACGACACGACGACACGACGACACGACGACACGACGAGACGCCGACACGCCGACACGCCGAGACGCCGAGACGCCGAGACGCCGAGACGACGAGACGACGAGACGACGAGACGACGAGACGACGACACGCCGACATCGCACCCGCTCCAACTCCAAAACCAACTCGACGCGTCGCCCCGCCGATGCGGTACGAAGGCCCCCAGAGCGCGCCCCCGTGTCGCCCTAGCGCGTCGGCTCGCGCAGCTCGATCTTGCCGCCGCTCGGGAGCTCGAAGCCCGCGAGGTCGCGCTTCAAGTCCGCCCGCACGCGCTCGAGCTCGCTCGCGTCGACGTCCGCGCGGAACGTGATGCGCGTGAACGTGCCTTCGTCGTTCGTCACCGTGTCCCACTCCGACTGGAAGTCCGTCTCGAGGTGTTCGCGCACCCAGTCGGTCACCTGCTTCGCCGCGTTTTCGTTGCGCAGGAGCACGACGAGCTCGATTCGACCGCGGCCCGGCGGCGGCGCGTCCATCCCGCCCCCGAGCTCCGCGCCGTCCTCGTGATCGTCGCCCGAGAGCTCGCTCCCCGGCTCCGCGGGCTCGCGTTTCGCGCGCTCCGACTCCGAGCCGTGCATCCTCGAGCCGTCGTCGAAGTGGAACTCGAAGGACTTCACCGGCCCGCGCCGCACGGCCTCGTTCCACGCGTTCGTCACCATCACCGCGGCGGTGCCGAGCGCCATGATCCCGGCGATGCCGACGAGCCCGAGGCCGATCATGCAGCCCGCGAAACCGCCGAGCTTCGTCGTGCCTTTCTCGCCGCTCTTGAAGACGAGCAGCACCGCGACGGCGAGCACGACGCAGACCATCAGGAACGCGAGGCACGTGAACCCGAACATCGGAACGTGGAGGGCGGCCAGCATGGGGACTTCCTTCTCGGAGCGGGGGCGGGGACGAGCGCGCGGGCCGCTCGAACGGCCCGCGCGGCGCTCCCTGCGCTCGGCGCGCGCCGGCATTCTGCTCGACTTCTCGTCCGCGCGCGAACTCGCGGCCCAGGGAGCACTCGCCGGGCTCGCCGGGACCCCCGCGGGTCCGTAGAGTAGCCGCCCCAAACCGCGCGAGATCCCCATGCAGACCCTCCAGAGCCACGTCCTCGGCCGGTGGCACACCGGCACCGCCGCCCCGATCCAACTCCACGACCCGCACACCGAGGAGGCGATCGCCGAGGTGCGCTCCGGCGGGATCGACTTCGGCGCCGTCGTGCGCCACGCGCGCGAGCACGGCGTGCCCGCGCTCCAGAAGCTCTCGTTCGCCGAGCGCGGCAAGCTCCTCGAAGCGCTCTCCGCCGCGATCCACGCGCAGCGCGAGGAGCTGATCACCGTCTCCGTGCAGAACGGCGGAACGACGCGCGGCGACGCGAAGTTCGACATCGACGGCGCGACGGGCACGCTGATGGCCTACGCGCAGCTCGCGGCGAAGCTCCCGCCGAAGCCGTACCTCGTCGACGGCGAAGGGCTCCAACTCGGCCGCACCGCGCGCTTCTGGGGCCAGCACGTGTGGACCTCGCGCCCCGGCGTCGCCGTGCACGTCAACGCGTTCAACTTCCCCGCGTGGGGGATGCTCGAGAAGATGTCGTGCGCGCTGCTCGCGGGCACGCCGGTGATCGAGAAGCCCGGCACGCCGACCGCGCTGCTCGCGTGGCGCATCGCGCAGCTGATCGTCGAGAAGGGCGGGCTCCCCGCCGGCGCGTACCAGTTCGTCGCGGGCTCGACGGGCGACCTGCTCGACCACCTCGGACCGATGGACTGCCTCGCGTTCACGGGCTCGTCCGCGACGGGCGCGAAGCTCAAGGCGACGCCGAACCTCGTGAAGCACAACGTGCGCGTGAACATCGAGGCCGACTCGCTCAACGCGGCCGTGCTCGCGCCCGACGTCGAGGCCGGCGGCTCGACGTACAACGCGTTCCTCGCCAACGTCGTGCTCGACATGACGCAGAAGACGGGGCAGAAGTGCACCGCGGTGCGCCGCATCCTCGTGCCGAAGGAGCGCGTCGCCGAGGTCGTCGCCGACCTGAAGGCCGAGCTCGCGCGCATCCCGGTCGGCAACCCGGCCGAGAGCACCTCGCGCATGGGTCCCGTCGCGTCGCGCGCGCAGTTCGACGACGTGCGCAAGGGCATCGAGCGCCTCCAGACCGTCGCGGAGACGGCGACCGGCGGGCCCAAGCCGCTCCATCCGAAGGGCTTCTACCTCGCGCCGACGCTGCTCGTCGCGAAGGACGCGTCGCCGTCCGTCGTGCACCAGGACGAGGTGTTCGGCCCGTGCGCGACGATCGTCCCGTACTCGGGCGACGCGCTCGAGGCCGCGCGCGTCGTCGCGTTCGGCGCGGGCGGGCTCGTGTCGAGCTGCTACTCGAACGACGATGCGTGGGTCGAGGCCTACGTGCTCGCCGCCGCGCCGTGGACCGGCCGCATCTGGATCGGCAACGACAAGTCGGTCGAGCAGGCGCTCGCGCCCGGCATGGCGCTCCCGTGGATGCTGCACGGCGGCCCCGGTCGCGCGGGCGGCGGGGAGGAGCTCGGCGGACTGCGCGGCGTGCAGTTCTACCTGCAGCGGACCGCGCTCCAGGGCTTCAAGGGCCTGCTCGAGTCGCGCTTCGGCGTGCCGCAGACCGCGGCCGCGACGTGAGAGGCTGGCGGTCGGGCCCCGTCGGGCACTAGAGTGCGCCCCGCGCGCTCCGCGCCTCGAGGTCCACCGCCATGTCCGCCACCCTGCGCCGTTCCATCGTCCTCCTCACGCTCGCCGTCGTCCCGTTCGCCGCGTCCGGCTGCATCGTCGCCGCCGCGGCCGCGGGCGGAGCCGCCGGGTACGCGTGGTACCGCGGCGAGTTCCAGGCGACCGTCGACGCGAGCCCGCAGAAGGCGGCGCTCGCGGCCGAGCGCGGGCTGCGCGACCTCGACATCAAGGAAGTGAAGTCGAGCTCGACCGAGATCGACGGCAAGGTCACGGGCCGCACGGCGCTCGACAAGGAAGTCGTGATCACGATCAAGCGGCAGACGGAGAGCACGTGCGCGCTCTCGATCCGCGTCGGCGCGTTCGGCGACGAAGCGCTCTCGCAGAAGATCTTCGAGAAGATCCAGGCGCGGCTCTGAGCCCGCGCGGGGCGCGTCAGCGTCCGCCGTTCGTCGCGCCGCGCGAGTCGAGCTCGGCGCGGCGCCGTTCCCACCACGCGAGCCAGTCGGCGGGCTTGCGCCGCGCTCCGTCGCCGACGATGCGCGCGAGCGCGCGGCACGTGATCGCGCGCTCGTACTCGAGCACGACCGGGAGCTGCCACGTCGCCGCCGCGACGTCGAGCACGACGCCTTCCTCCGCGTAGCCGATCACGGGGTCGGCGATCGAGGCGGCCTGCGCGATCTCGACGTCGTAGTCCTGCGTGTACGCGACCTGCCGGCGCACGGAGAGGTGCGAGCGCGGGATCCCGCCGCCGCCGCCCGCGCCCGCGGCGGGCGGCGCCGAGAGACTCGCGAGGTGCGCGACGAGCGCCGGGAGCGCGGCGGACTGCTGCATCACGCCGAGCGTGTCGATCGCGCCGATGCGCTGCTTCAACGCGGCGGCGTCGACGTCGCTCGCGAGCGTGCGCGCGAGCTCGGCCGAGCGCGCGTCGCGCAGGGCGAGGCGCGCTTCGTCGCGCGCGACGCGCGAACGATCGGCGAGCGCGAGCGGAAGGAGCGCGTCGGTCGCGGCGCCCGGACGCAGGCGTCGGAGCACGCGCGCGGCGTTCGCGCGGCGCGCGTCGACGCCCTGCGCGAGCTCGCGCCGCGCGAGGGCGACGAGCGGGTCGTCCTTCGTCGCGTTCGCCGCGTCGGCTGGACACGTCGCGCCCGTCGAGCCCGTCGCATTCGTCCCGCCCGTCACGCCCGTCGCATTCGTCCCACTCGTCGTGCCCGTGGCGCCCGTCGCGCTCGAAGGCACGAGTGCACGTTCGCGAGCGAGCGCGTCGCCGGCCTCGCCCGCGCGGCGGATCCAGAGCTCGCGCAGCGCGGGCGTCGCGCGCGCGGACTCGCGGAACGCCCGCTCGAGCTCGCGCCGCGCGTCCGCGCCGCGCTCGGGCAGCGCATCGGCGAGCGCGGGCGACGCGAGCAGCGCGCGAGCTCGCTCGTCGTCCGGCCGCGCCGCGAGCACGAGGTCGAGTTCGCGCAGGAGTTCGGGCGCGAGCCCTTCGTCCGCGAGCCACGTCGCGAGCGCGAGCCGGCGCACGGGGTCGTCGCGCTCGAGCCCGCGCGCGAGGCGCGCGTACTCCGCGAGCGCGTCGCGTTCGAGCCGCACGCGCGCGAGCTCCGCCGTCGGAACCGAGCGCCAGCCGTCGCGCGTGCGGACGTCGTAGCCGTGCTCCGTGCGCACCGCGGGCCCGCGCAGCACGCCGCCGCGCGCGAGGAGGAGCACGTGTCGCGGCGCGTCTTCGTCGTGACCGCGGGTCGGGCTCGCCGTGCCCGCGGAATTCGCCGCGCCGCGCGCGCTCGATGCGTCGCCCGCGTCCGCGGCTTCGGAGGCGGGCGGCCTTCGAGTCGAGAGACTCGCGCACTCCGCCTCGGTCGCTCCCGCGCCGAGCGCGAACGGGCCCGGCAACGCGAGGCAGAGGATCCACGGGAGGTGCGCGGGCGCGTTCATCGGTTCTCGTCTCCGGTTGCAGCAGGGGTGCGTTCGTCGGGCGGCGCCGCGCGCACTCGTCCGCGCGCCGTTGCGACTCGCGGGCGGAGGAGCGTGCGTCCGGGCTCGGAGCGGCGGGCCGCTCGCTCGGCGGCGCCGCGTGATTCTCGTTCGGCGGAACGGGCGCGCCGTTCTCGCGGGTTTCGCTCGGGGGGGCCGGCGCCGCGGATCCCCGCGTCTCCGTGCGCGTCCCCGCGGAGGCGTCCGTGCGCGTGTCCGCACGAACCGTGCCCGGCTCCGGCCGCCACACGAGCGTGCCGTCGAGCCCCGTCGCGCGCCAGTCGAGACCGCGCCGATCGAGCTCCTCCGCGACCGCCGGAGCGCCCGCGGAGGAGCACCACACGCGCACGGGCTGCGTGCGCGCGAGCAGCGCCGCGAAGGGCTCGCACTCCGAGCCGTGGTGGGGCAGGAGCAGGAGCTCGACCAGCCCGACGCCGCCCGGGGCCGCGAGGAGCGCCGAGAGCCCGTCCTCCTCCGCGTCGCCGCAGAGGAGCGCCGTGCGCCCGTCCGCGCGCACGCGGAGCACGCGCGAGCCCTCGTTCCCCTCGGCCGGACGCCCGCGCCCGAGCGCGATCTCCGTCGCGCCGCTCGCGAGCGTCGTGAAGCCCGCGCGCACGTCGATGCACGGCGTCGTGTGCGGAAGCCGCTCGCGGAGGTGTGCGGGGAGCGCTCCGGCCCAGAGGCGCACGTCGTAGCGCTCGACGACCCAGGGGAGCGCCTCCTGGTGGTCCTGGTCCAGGTGCGAGAGCGCGATCGCGAGCGCGCCCGTCTCGAAGTCGGCGAGCGCGGGCCCGAGCGCCTGGCGCGCGACGTCGGGCCGGTCGCGCGAGCCCGCGTCGAAGAGCCACGTGCCCGCGGTCGGCGAGCGCACGAGCACGGCGGTGCCGTGGCCGACCTCGAGCGCGTAGAGCTCCGTGCGCGCGGGCGCGGCGGCCCACGGGAGGAGCGCGAGAGCGCCCGCGACGAGCGCGACGCGCGCGCAGAGACCCGCCGATCGCGCGCGACCGCGCCGCGCGAGCGTCCACGCCGCGAACGGCAGCGCCGCGGCGGCGAGGAGCAGCAGGAACGGCCGCGGCGGGAGCGGCGCGGGCGAACCGGGGAGCGCGTCCGCGAGCTCGAGCAGCGCGACGAGCGCGCGCGCGAGCCACGCGAGCCATGCCTCCGGCACGAGCGACGGGAACGCGAGCCGCACCCACGCACCGAGCAGGAAGAGCCCCATCGGCGGCACGGAGAGCGGCGTCGCGACGAGCCCCGCCGCGCTCCACTCGCCGAAGCGCGCCCACGTGAACGGCAGCGTCGCGAGCACGGCCGCGATCGACGCGGCGAGCGCGCTCGCAGAGGCGCGTCCCACGCGCGCGAGCGCGGTCGAATGGAGCGGCGTCTCGAGCCCGCTCGCGTCGCGTGGCGCGCGCGGCGTGAGCATCGAACGGAGGCGCCGCGTGCCGAGCATCAGCCCGAGCGTCGCGGCGTAGGAGAGCTGCACGCCGAGCTCGAGCGGCGCGCGCGGCGCGCGGAGGCACTCGCACACGAGCGCGAGCGACCAGAGCGAGAGCGGGTCGGGTGCGCGGCCGACGAACGCGCTCCGTCCGTCGCGGAGCGCGCGGAACGGACGCGCGGCGCGCACGGAACGCGCGAGCGGGGCCAGCGCGCACGCGAGCGCGGAGCGCAGCACGGGCGCGCCCGCTCCGCCGACCGTCGCGACGACGACGAACGAGGGGACCTGGAGCAGCTCGGGCCGCGTGCGCACGCGCGCGAACGCGAGGACGGCCGCGAGGAGCCGCGCGAGCGGCGCCGCGACGAGCACGAGGAAGAGCACGACCTGCATGCCGCTGATCGCGAGCACGTGGTACGTGCCCGTGCGCACGAAGAGGTCGGGCACGCCCTCGGGGAGCTCCGCCGCGTCGCCGAGCACGAACGCGCGCACGAAGCCGCGCGCGAGCGGGTCCGCGATCCCGCGCGAGCGGTGGTCGAGCGCGTCGCGCAGGAGATCGAGCGGGAGGAAGAGCGGCGCCCACGCGGGCGTGGGAGGGCGCGCGAGGCGCTCGAAGGCGTCCGCGCGGAGGTCGGGCGGCGCGGCGAGGCGACCCGCGCGCTCCTGCGGCCCGGGGAACGGACCGCGGGGCCAGGGATCGAGCGGGAGCGGCTCGACGAGCCGCATGCGCTCGCCGTCCGCGACGGTCCCGCGCGGCGCGCGCACGGAGACGCCGAGCTCGACGAGGTCGAGGCGCACGTCGTCGCGCCCTTCGGCGCCGAGGCGCACGGTCGCGACGGAGCCCTCGGGCACGACGAAGCGCGGCGCGGGACCGAGCGCGTCGTCGACGGGCGGCGCGGGACCGAGCGCGGCGTCGACGGGCGGCGCGGGATCGGCGCGCGCTCGAGCCAGGGATCCTCGGTCGCGTCGTGGAGGGGCGTCGCTCCGCGTGGAGGATGGGCGCGGGGTCGAACTCGCGCGTGTCGGAGCGTCGCGCGCGAACGGCTCCACCTCCGGCCGCGCGAGGGCGGCGCGCAGACCGGCGAGCGCGACGAGGAGCGCGAGCGCCGTGCGCGCGTGCGGGCGGAAGAGCCACGCGGCGCAGGCCGCGAGCGCGACGCCGCACCAGACGGCGCGGGGAGGCGACGCGAGTTCGTCGACGAGCGCGGCGGCGACGAAGGCGCACCCCGCGAGGAGCAGCGGGCGCGTCGGACCGGGGCTCGGTCGCGCGGCGTCGGTCGGGGCTCCAGGGGCGGCGGGCCACATGCCGGCGCTCGACGTCGCGAGGAGGCGCCGGGCACCGTTTTTCTCGCAGGAATCGCGCGCGGAGCGCGGCGCCGGGGACGGGAGTGGGGAAGTCGGCGGCTCGTCTGCTACGCTCGTTCTCGATGGCGACCCACGCGAACGCGCGTCATGCGCTCTTCCCCGGCACGTTCGATCCGTTGACGCTCGGGCACGTCGACCTCGTGCGGCGCGCGCGCCAGCTCTTCGGGCGCGTCACGGTCGGGATCGCGCACAACGCGGCGAAGAAGACGCTGTTCACGGCGGAGGAGCGGGTGCGGCTCGCGCGGGAAGCGCTCGCGGAGTTCGGCGGCGTCGAGGTCGAGCTGATCGAAGGGCTCTCCGTCGACGCGGCGGAGAAGCTCGGCGCGGACGTGCTCGTGCGCGGGGTGCGGAGCGGGACGGACTTCGACTTCGAGGTGCAGATGGCGCTGACGAACCGCGCGATGCTGCCGCGGATCGACACGGTCTTCTTCGTGCCGGCGCCGGAGTTCGCGCACGTGTCGAGCACGCTGGTGCGCCAGATCGCGGAACTCGGCGGCGATGCGGCGCCGTTCGTGCCGGCGAACGTGGCGCGGGCGCTCGCGAAGAAGCTCGGGCGGTGAATACGGTGCCAGAGCACTTTGTCACCGGATAGCACGGCCGCAGGAGCGCGCTCCTCGACCGTCCTCCGTTTCTGACGCGCCGCGCGGCTCGTCCGTGCGCTGGAAGCGAAGCTAAAAGGAGATCCGTGGAGAGCGATGCTCCGGGAGCTCTCATCGGAGCGCGTGAGCGTGACGGGCTACGTGGTGAAAAGTGCTCTGGCACCGTATTCCCCCGCGCGACCGGCAAGCTGGTGAAGAAGTGCTTTGGCACCGTATTCCTGCGAGGTCGCGTTGCCGCGCTGGTGCGCGCGCCTGAAGCGCAGCCTGGTGGCGCTGAACGAGTGCCGTGCTCGGTCCAGTCGAGGAGGATGGACGGCGAGCGAACTTGACGCCTCGCTGCCGCGGGGGGACC
>JAXMBZ010000012.1:0-182151 GCA_046349615.1 Planctomycetota bacterium | reverse complement strand
CGCGCAGGAGCTTGGGGTTCATGCGCGCATCGTACCGAGCGCGTACGCGACGTCGACGGGCCTCTCGCGCGCACTGCACGCTCGGCGTGCAGCTCCGAGCGCACGCCTCAGATCGAGTCGAGTCCCCACACGAACGGGTTCAGCGGCAGATTCGACGCGTCGCCGCCGACGCGCGACGCGAGCTCGCGCGCCGCGCCGCGTTCGCCGCGCGGTGCGAGGCCGACGGCGACGAGCTCCTCGATGCGCAACGTCGCGACGCCGCGTGGGCCGCGGAACTCGACCTCGTCGCGCCCGGGCCCGGTCACGCGCGCGCGCACGCCGCCGTGCGCGTCGAGCACGCCGGCGACGACGCGCGCGAAGAGCCCCGCGTCGAGCACCTTGCCCATCCCGAGCACGCCGTACGCCGACGGAACGCCCGCGAGCGCGAGCCGTCCCTGCACGGGGCCGTGGACCCCGGGCGCCATCACGTAGACCTCGTCGTCGATGCGCGCGAAGAGCCGGCGCTCGACGTGCGCGCGGATCAGGGCGAGCACGCCTTCCGCCTCGCCCGCCCACTCGTGCACCACGTTCGGCAGGTCGCGCCCGCGCCCGAGACACGCATACGCGTCGACGCGTCCGTCGCGTTCGTGCACGAGCACGCTCATGCCGGGACACGCGAGCAGCGCTCGCGTTTCGTCGAGCGAGCGCAGCACGCGCCGATCGTGCGTCTCGTAGAGCGCGTGCACCGTCTCGACGTCGTCCGTCGTGAACTCGCGACATCCCTCGGGCTCGGGCAACTCGAGCGCCAGCTCCGGCGACACGATGAAGTCGCGCTCGCACCCGATTTCCGAGTAACCGCGGCGCGCGTAGAAGCCGCGCTCGTCGGCCCAGAGCAGCGCGAACGCACAGCCGCGGTCGCGCAGGGCTTCCTCGGCGAGATCGAGCAGGCGCGTGCCGTTCCCGCGGCACTGGTGCGCCGGATCCGTCACCACCGAGCCGATCAACCCGACGCGCACGCGTGTGCTGCCCACGGCGAGGTCGCACGGCTGGATCGCGCATGCCGAGCGCAGCTCGCCATCCTCTTCCAGGACGCTGAGCTCGCCGCGCGCTCCCTCGCCGAACACGGTCGGGTATTCCTCGGCGATCGAAGCGCCGTTGCGCATGACGGCTTCGATCAACGTGCGGGCTCGTTCGTCGGTACGATTCGTGGTTTCGGTTCTCACGCTGCCCGTCCTTCGTTCAAGGCGCGCGCTCGGCGCCCTTCTGCGCCAGCGCTTCGCGGTAAGCCTCGATCAAGCGGTCGCCGATCGAGAGCACGTCCTGCAGCGAGGCATGCGCGCGATCGACGGCGCCGGCGAGGTCCTTCGGATCCTGGATGCGGCTCGAGTCCTGCTCGAGCGCGCGCGCGTCGCGCTCGAGACGCTCGAGCAGCGCGCGGAACGCGACGCCGTCGGTGCCGGCGGAGGGCGCGGACGTACGCGGCTCGGTCGTGCCGACGGACTGGACGTTCGTGACTTGCTTGGGTTCCACCATGATGTTCGTCAGCGGAGGTAGTTGAGGAGCGTGTTCTGCATGAGCCGCGCACCGGTGGACTGCGCGAGTTGCAGCGTCTGTTCGGCCTTGGTCATGTCGAGGATCACCGAGGTGATGTCCGCGTCCTCGACGTTGGATTTCATGCTCTGCAGACTCACGTCGAAGTCGCCGAGGCGGCTCTCGGTGGCGGAGAGCCTCAGGCTGCGCGCGCCGAGCGTGCCTTGCGCGATCTGCATGTGGTCGTAGTTGCGGTCGAACTCCGCGAGCCGCGCGGAGAGCCGCTGCTGGAGCGCCTGTGCGTCGAGCCCGTGCACGTTGCGCAGGTCGTCGGCGATGCCCTGCAGCACGTCGAACGCGTTCACCGTGCCGGAGAACGTGAGCAGATCCGTGCCCGAGCGCGTCAGGTTCGTCGTGTCGAAGTGCACGACCGTGCCGTCGCTCGCGTCGGTGAGCTCGAGATCGGTCTCCGTCAGGTCGACCGCCGTGAAGTTCGTGCCGTCGAGCGACACCGACGCGGTTCCGCTCGCGGTCCCGGACGCGCTCGCACCCGTCCAGCCGGACAGGTCGAGGTGGAGCTCGGCACCGTGCTCGTCCGTCACGCGGAAGTCGCTCGCACCGGCGGAGCCCGTCGCGGGGAGCGCGTAGGTTCGCCCGCTCCCGAGGCGCGCGGTGCCTGCGGCGGCGTCGATCACGAGCGCGCGGTCCCCGACGAGCGTGTCGCTCGCTCCGCTGCCGACCAGCGCGACCCCAGCGCCCGTCAACGTCGCGTCGAGCGAGGACGAGTCGTGCCGCACCGTGACGTAGCGGTAGCCCGTGCCTTCGTCGGCACTCGCTCCGGAAGCGAGGCCCGTGAGGCCCGCGTAGCTCGCACCGGTCGCGTCGACGCTGCCGAAGATGTCGTTGCCCGCGATGTTCACGGGCACACCGACGCCCGCGCCGATGGAGACCTCGCGAGCGGAACCATTGCCTTGATAGGCGACGGTTCGGCCCGTCGTGCTTCCGACCTCGATGAACGGCTGCGTGCTCGATTGCGTGCCGCCGAACAGGTAGCGCTCGCCGAGCTTCGAGTTGCTCACCTCGACGAGGCGCTCCTTGAGGAGCTCGATCTGCTGCGAAAGCGCGGTGCGGTCGTCGTCGTTGAGCGTGCCGTTCAGGCCCTGCACGACGAGCTCGCGAGCCTCGGAGTAGAGGTTTCCAGCCTCGTCGATCGCTGCGATGCCTGCGTCGATGAGCGGCTTGGCGGTCGACACGGCGCTGCGATAGCGGTCGACCTCGCCGATCTGACGCGAGATCGCGAGCGAGGTCGAAGTCCCGACCGGGTCGTCCGAGGGACGCAGGATGCTCTTGCCCGACGCGACCTGCTCTTGCGCGCGGATCAGCTTGTAGAAGTTCAGGAAGAGCCCGCGACGGACGTTGTCGTAGCTCGATGCTTGAGTGGGTCGGATGGCCATGGCGTCACAGGATGCTCAGGAGGTCGTCCTGAACTCGGTTGACGGTCTGGATGAACTGCGCGGCCGCGCCGTACGACTGCTGGAACGTGATCATGTTCACGAGCTCCTCGTCGACGTTGACTCCCGCGACTTCCTGGCGGCGCTCGTTCAGGCTGTCGTAGAGGAACTGCTCCACTTCCTGCGCGTTCTTCGTGACGTCGATGTCGAAGCCGACGCCGCCGACGATGTCGCCGTAGTACTCGCCGAGGTTCTTGTCCCCGAGCGACGAGAGCGCCGCCCGCTGCGTGGCGAGCAGTTCGTTCAAGATGGAGTTGTCGCCCTCGGCGCCGCTCGACGAGGCCGAGAGGAGGTCCGAGTTGGTTTCGATGTCCTTGCGCAGCGCGATGTCCGAGGCGTCGGTTCCGGTGAGGAACGAGTTGACGCCGAGCGCGACGAGCGAGTCGGACGTGTCCGAGTCCGCGAGGGCTTCGAGCGTGAAACGATCGTTGTTCGTCGCGGACAGCTCGCCGAAGCCGAAGCTGACCTCGAGCCCGTTCGGCAGCGCGAGCTCCGTGCCGGGCTCGTAGCCGGCGCCGACGTCGAGCGTGGCGACCTGCAGACCCGTCGAATCGAAGACGCCGATCGACAGCCCGGGCGTCGTGCCGACGGTGCCGTCCGACGTCGGGACGAACGTGTACTGCGCGTTCGTGTCGCCGGTGTACGTGCCCGACACGCGCACGTCGACCGTGTGGTCGCTGCCCGTCGAGTTCGCACCCGAGGTGAACCCGAGCGCGGTGAGCGCCGTGCCGCCCGTGATCGAGAAGGACGTCGCCGCGCCCGTCGCGAGCGACTGGAGGAACACGCGCCCGTTCGAGGCGACCGCGCGCATGCCGTTCGTCGACGTCGCGGGGTCGGCGTTGATCGCGGCGACGACCTCGTCTGCGGTCGCCTGGTCGATGTCGGCGAAGTCGGCCGAGTCGAACGTGATCGTGAAGGGGCCGCCGGGGCCCGCGATCGTCAGCGTGTCCCCGTTGGCGAGGTTGTACGGCGCGTCGCTGTTCGAGCCGAGCGACGCAGCGCCCCCGCCGAACGTCCCGTTGCCGTCCGGCATCGGGTTCACGCGACGGCTGAAGTCGAAGCGATAGCCGTCGTCGGACGCGATCTGGATTCGTCCGAAGCTGTCGAGCGCAGCCGACATGTGCGGCGTCGCGTTGATCGAGGCGAGCAGGTCGCCGACGGTCGTCGAGTCCTTCGCGATGTCGATGCGCTGCGTGGAGAATTCGCCGGTCGCGTCGTCGACGACGTTGAGGTAGAGCGAGCCGTCCTTGACGTCGAACGGCAGGCCGGAGTTCCCGAGCAGCTCGTCTTCGAGCTCACCGTCCTGGTCCTGGTCTTGGATCGAGTACGAGCCCGTCAGCGACTGGAACGAGCCCGACGCGGGGATGCCGGTGCTGTGCGCCTTGTTCAGCGAGTAGATCAGGCTCTTCGCGAGCGCGTTGAAGCGATCGCGCAGCGACGGGATGAAGTCCTGGCTCAGCGTGACGAGACCGCCGATCGTCCCGCCCTTCACGTTGACCGGGTTCGGGTTGCCGTCGACGCGCACCGAGACCGAGCCGTCGGTCTTCACCGTGGCGCTCATCTCGTACGCGCGCGTCGAACCGACGAGCACCGCGCCGCTCGCGAGCACCGTTACCGTGCCGCCCGGATTCTCGGTGTAGTTGATGTTGAGCAGCTCACCGAGCTTCTGGAGCGCCTCGTCGCGCTGGTCGCGCAGGTCGTTCGCGGGCACGCCCGTGCCTTCGAAGCCGCCGATCTCGCGGTTGAGGCCCGCGATCTGCTCCGCGAGCGTGTTGACGCGGTCGACCTGCGCTTCCACCTGGCGCGCGCTGTCGCTGCGCACCGTCGCGAGGCTGCTCGCGAGCTCCTGGAATCGCCCGGTCATGCTCTGCGTCGACTGGACGAGACCGGTGCGGAGCACGACGTCCTCGGGGCTCGCCGCGAGCGACGAGAGGCTCGAGAAGAACGACTGCATCAGCGCGTTCAAGCCGCGCTCACCGGGCTCGCCGAGCAGCGCCTCGACCTGCGTCATGCCGTTCGTGCGCGTCTGGAGCTGCTGGATCGACGCGGTCTGCTGCACGAGACGGCGCGTGAGCAGGTCGTCCGCGGTGCGCAGTACGACGTTCGCGTCGACACCGTTTCCGATCGCGATGCCGCGCACGAGGATCGACGGCGACGCGGAGACCTGCAGGCTCTGCCGCGAGTAGCCCGGTGTGTTCGCGTTCGACACGTTGTGACCGACCGTGTCGAGCGCGGACTGCGCCGTCAGGAGCGCCTTGAGCCCGATGTTGAGCGAAACGGACGCCATGTCACGCCTCCGCGTCGACGAGCGCGCCCGTCGTGGATTCCGCGCGGCCGCCCTGGATCGCGACGAGCGCCTGGAGCAGCTCCGTGATCACCTTCTGGTGCGCGTTGAGCAGCGCGGACACGCGGCGGTTCTTGCGCGTGATGCGCTCCGACGCCGTCGCGAGTTCGTCGCGGAGCTGTGGGATCCTGCGCCCGGCGTCGCCCGCGCGCTCCGCGATGCTCGTCAGCGTGAGCGCGCCGCCCGCGACGCCCCAGTGCGCGCCGAGCGCGTCGAAGAGCTTCGCGCGCTTCTCGTCGCGACGCACCTGCGCCTCGAGCTCGGACTCGATCGCGGCGATCGAGCGCTCGAGCGCTCCTCCGTTCGCCTTCTTGACCGCGGCTTCCTGCTCGTCGAGCAGCGTGAGGAACTTGCGCCGGGCGAGGAGCTCTTCCTGCACCCACGCTTCGAGGGAGTTCACGAGGCTTTGAACGCTGATCATGCTCCACCGTCCTTCTTCACGGGTCCGTTCGCCTTCGGCTGCGCGCCCGAGTCCGTCGTGCGGACGGAGCTCGCGTGCTGCAGGGCGACGCCGAGATCGTTCGTTCCATCGCTCGCGGATCCGGCAGCCGTTGCCGCGGGCGGCAGGCCGACGCCGAGCTCCCGCGCGCGAGCCGCGGCTTCCGCCGCCTGCTTGCGCTCGAGGCCCTGACGCACGGTGTCCGCGATGTGCAGACCGCCTTCACGCGCCATCGCTTCGCCGACGACCTGGTCCAGCCAGCCGCCGTACACGTCCGCCTGCGGACCCTGTCCGAAGAAGCCTTCGCTGAGGGAAGAGCGCATCTCCTTCACGAGCAGCGTCGCGAAGAGCGCTTCGAACTTGCGCCCCGCTTCCTTCGGCGAGTCCTTCTGCACGCTCGTCGCGAGCTTGTCCGCGCGCTGCGCCGTGACGCCGTCGAGGACGGCACGCGCCTGGAGGACGTTCGACGCGCCGTCCATCACATCCTCCGGATCTCGGCGACGAGCATGCCGCCCTGCTGCATCGCCTGGAGGATGCTGATCAGGTCGCGCGGCGTCGTGCCGAGCAGGTTGAGCACGTCGACGACCTGTTGCAGCGTCGTCGCGCCGGGGACGAGGACGAGCGGCTTGTTCTCTTCGTTGACGTTGAGGTCCGTGCGCGGCACGACCTTCGTCTGACCGTTCGAGAGCGGGCCGGGCTGGCTGACCTGCGGCGTCTCCGCGATCGTGACCGTGACGTTGCCCTGCGCGATCGCGCCGGGACGCAGCCGCACGTTGCCGCCCATGACGATGACTCCGCTGCGCTCGTTGACGATGACGCGCGCGAGGTCCTCGGTCTCGATCTCCTTCTTGAGGATCGCGTTCACGTACGCGACGTGCTGCGACTCGGGGAGGTCCGCGGGCACCTTGACCTTGACGGAGCGGCCGTCGGGCAGCGCTTCGGCGGCCTTCGGGAACATCGCATTGATCGCTTCGACGACGTTGACGACGTTCGCGAGCGACTCCTGGCCGGAGCGCAGGTCGAGGTAGACGAACGAGTGCTCGGTCGCGAGGCGCGTCGGCACCTCGCGCTCGCACTTGCCGCCCTGCGGGAGCGTACCGACCGTCGTGTGGTTCTTCTTCGCGGACGCGCCCTGACCTTCGGCCGAGAATCCGCCGATCGTCACGGGGCCCGACGCCGTCGCGTAGACGAAGCGCCCGGTGATGTCCGTGAGCTCCGTCAGCGTCAGCGAACCACCCTGAAGGCTCGTCGAGTCGCCGATCGCCGACACGGTGACGTCGACCTTCTGTCCGGGCTTGATGCCGGCAGGGAGCACGGCTTCGACCTGCACGATCGCGATGTTCTTCGAGCTGATTTGCTGGAGGTCGACCTTGATGTTGCGCGTGAGCAGCAGGTTGGCGAGCAGTTGACGCGACGCTTCGATCGAGTCGCCTGTGCCCGCGAGGCCCGTGACCAGGCCGATGCCCATCACGGAGTTGTCTTCCTGTCCGCGCACGGTGGTGACGCTGCCGATCGGCATCGCGAGGCGCTCGGGAGCGCGCGTCGAGCCCGGGACCGCGGTGCGCGGAGACTGGACGTACGTCGCGCGCGAGGTGAGCTCCGGCTGCTTCGGTGCTTCGACGCCGCCGAGTTGGAGACGCGCGTCGAGCGGCGTCGATGCGGGGTCTTGCAGGGTCGCGACCGCGAGGAGGAGGGCGGTGATCATGGGTGGAGCTGCGTGGGTTCAGCGTTCGTCGTGCGCGCGGATCAGAACGGCCAGATCCACTGGATCGCGTCGTGGATCCACTTGCCGAGGCCCTTGCGCTGCGTGGAGTCCGCCATCGGTCCCGTGCCCGCGTAGGAGACCTTCGCTTCGGCGACGAGCTCGCTCGGGATCGTGTTGTTCGCGCTGATGTCCCAGCGCCGCACGATGCCGCTGAACTCGATGAGCTTCGTGTCCTGGTCGATGCGGATCTCGCGCCGGCCGTTGACGACGAGGTTGCCGTTCGGGAGCACGTCGACGACGACCGCGGTGACGCGCGCCGTGAACTTGCCCTTCTTCGAGACGTTCGCCGTGCCCTTGAGCGCGTCGGCGGACGAGCCTTCGAGCTCGGGCAGCACGCTGAACGCGTTCGGTTTGACGTCGAACTTGGCGAGCTGCTGATTGAGGCTCGTCTCCTTCTTCAGGTCGGACGACTCCTCGTTCTTCAGGTCCTGGTTCTCGCTGATCTCGATCGTCAGCAGGTCGCCCGCGCGCGTCGCGGTCTTGTTCGCGACGAGGCCGAACGGGCCCGCGCTCGGGTCGTAGATCGAACCCGGACGCGACTGCGGAGCCTGCGCGAGGAGCGCGCTCGCGACGGCGAGCACGGCGACGGCGAGGAGGATGAGCTTCTTCATGGTGGTCTCTTGGGTGTCGGTGTTCGTTCGGGGTGCTGCGCTCAGAGCTGGACGACGACGAGTCCGCGGCCGGCGACGCGCGCGACGATCTCGCGCGACTTGTCCGCCGTCAGGACCTTCACGACGTCGCCGAGTGCGCCGTCCTGGTTGCACGTGCCCGTGCTGCGCGCGGTGACCGCGCCCTTGCGTACTTCGAGTGTGACGGGCTCGCCGCGCGCGACGAGCTGCGCGCGCTTCACGTCGCGGTCGGTCACGACGGAACCACGCGCGAGATCGCGCTGCGCGACCGCGCCCGCGAGCGCGTCGGCGCCGAGCGCGGCGAACGAAGCGCCGTCCTCGACCTTCACACGCCGCGGCTCGACGTGCGCGGACGAGAGCAGCTCGCCGCGCGCGACGTCGCGCACGAGGACGGGCAGCTCGGTCCAGAGCTCCGTCGCGAACGTCGTCCACGCGGTCTGGTAGAGCGCGCCGTCGATCCACACCTGCACGGGCACGCTCCACGTGCCGCCGCGCAGCTCACGGCGCTCGAGGCGCGCGCGCAGCTCCATCGTCTCGCGCGCGTCCGGCACTTCGAGGTCCGCGCTCGCGTTCGCGATGCGCACGACGGCGTCACGGCCGACGAAGAGCGCGTCGAGCTCGGCGCGGCCCTTGGCTTCGAGCTCCGCGCCGCGGACGATGCGCGTCTTCGGGTGCACACGGCACGCATCGGCGCCCGCGATCGTCAGCACGGCGCCCGGGAACGCGGCCGTGAGGTCGCGCTGGAGCACCGCGCGCTGGAGCAGGCGCGAATAGCCCGGCGCCGGCGCCCAGCCGAGCGAGTAGCGCTCGAGGCGCGCGCGCAGCTCCGCGTCCGCGCAATCGATCGTCGCGAGAGCGCCGAGCGCGAGCTCCGTGCCCTTCACGTGCGCTTCCGCGGGCAGCACGATCGCCGCCGAGACCTTCGCGGGGTCCGCGCCCGTCGCGACGAGCGCGCTCTCCGTGTCGGCGGCATTCGCCGCGCGGCCCGTGACGAGCGTCGCGAGCGCGACGAGGAGGACGAGGATCGTGTTCGCCATGTTCGGATTCCCTCGCGCGCTCAGCGCAGCATCTGGTTGACCTGCTGGAGCATCTCGTCGCCGGCGCGGATCGCGCGGCTGTTCATCTCGTAGTTGCGCTGCGCGAGGATCAGCCCGACGAGCTCGTCGACGACCTCGACGTTCGAGCGCTCGCGGTAGCCCTGCTTGATGACGCCGGTGCCCGCGAGTCCAGGCTGTCCCTGCGTCGCCGCGCCGCTCGCGAGCGTCTCGCTGTAGAAGTTCCCACCGGACGCCTTGAGGCCCGCGGCGTTCGGGAAGCGGAAGAGCGGAAGCGTGCCGACCTGCGACGGCGTCGCTCCGTCGCTGTTCTGCGTCGTGACGATGCCGTCGTCGCCGATCGTGATCTGGATCGCGTCGGGCGGGATCGTCGGCGCGCCGTCGACGATGTAGCCCTCGGTCGTCACGAGCGTGCCCTGCCCGTCGGGATGGAACGAGCCGTCGCGCGTGTAGCGGAACTCGTTCGAGGGGAGCCGCACGCGGAAGAAGCCCTCGCCCTGGATCGCGAGGTCGAGCTTGCCCGTCGTCGGCTCGAGCACGCCCTGCGAGAACGTCTTCGTGGAGCCCGCGATCTCCGTGCCCGTGCCGACCTGCAGGCCGATCGGGTTGCGCTGACTTTGCGACGTCGGAGCGCCGGGCTCGCGGTACGTCTGGTAGAGCAGCGCACGGAAGCTGAGCTCGCTCTTCTTGAAGCCGACGGTGTTCGCGTTCGCGATGTTGTTCGCGATCGTGTCGACCTGCGTCTGCTGGGCCTTCATGCCGGACGCGGCGGTCATCATGGCGCGGATCATTCGGGGGCTCCTGTCTTTCTCGGGGTCGCGCTGAGGCGCGGGTGTTCGGGTCGCGCTCTTCCGCGCGGGGGATCGTCGTGGGGTCGCGTGCGTGTTGCGGGGTTCGTCTCGCGGAGCGCGCTCGCGCGTCACCGCGCTTGGTTCATGCGGCGGTAGGACTGGTCGATCGTCTGCATCACCTTCGAGGCGGACTCGAAGCTGCGCTGGACCTTGATGAGGCCGACGAGCTCGTCGATCGCCTCGACGTTCGAGCGCTCGAACGCGCCCTGACGCACGACGGCGGTCGGTTCCTTCGGCGTGAGCTCGGGACGCGCGTGCCAGTAGCCTTCGCGATCGACGGTGAGCTGGTCGCGCTCGACGAAGTCGGCGAGACGGAGCTGGCCCACTTCGTTCGTGCCTTGACGCACGCGACCCGTCGGATCGACCGTGATCTCCTCGCCGGTCGGTTGCACGCGGCCGCGCTGACCGACCCACGCGACGGGATGCCCTTCGGTGGTGTAGAGCTCGCCCTTGTCGTCGACGTGAAACGTGCCGTTGCGCGTGTACGCCTCGCCCGCGGGCGTCTCGACGGTGAAGAAGCCGTCGCCGTCGAGCGCGAGCGACCACCGGTCGTCACGCTCTTCGATCTGGCCCTGAGTCCAGTCGGTCGAGTGCTTCGAGTCGATCTCGACGTGCTTGCGATCGCCGTTGCCGACCTCGAAGGCACGCGTCACCGTGCCCTGGCGCTTGAACGCGATCGACGACGCGTTCGCGATGTTGCCGGCGAGCGCGTCCATGCGCCGCTCCGCCGCCGTCATCGCCGCGACGCCCATGTAGAGGCCCTTGTCCATGCCTCGCGAGAAGGCAAGCGCGGTGCCACGACGCGGAAGCGCGTTCCCGTGCTGGAAACGAGGTTCGTTCGCGAGCGCGCCGAGCGCGCGCGGAAGGAACTTCTCGACCGACGTGGAAGGAAGTTCCGGAGGAGCGCAGGCGCGACCTACCGTCTCGAGTCGGACGTTCGTCGTCGTCCGCGTGTCGAGGAGCGATCGCGACGCGGACGAACGGGAGGGTGCTCCCGTTTGTCTAGAGGATCGGGACGGCGCTCCCGTTCATCCGGACGAGCTCGCGCGCTCCAGCGCTCAGCCCACCACGCCCCGCGACCTTGCCACGAGCCACTCGCTCCCGACGAGCGGCACCTCGAGCACGCCGCACGCGACGAAGCCGTCGTCGCTCTCCGGTTCGCAGAGATACGTCGCGACCGCGCCGAGCGGTTGGTCCGTCTTCACGAACGGCGTCCCCGCGCGGAAGCGGCGCACGGCCTTCTTCCAGCTCACGCCGAGGTCGAGCTCCGCGTTCGCCTCGAGGATCTTGCGCGACGTCTCGCCGACGACCTTCTCGACGGTCGCGACCTCGACGTCGAGCGTCTTGTCCTGCCGCAGCCGCTCGATGGCGAGCCCGTGGCGCTCGAGGTGCTGCGCGGTCTCCTCCGTGAGCAGGTACGCGAACGGACGATCGACGACGACCGTGCCGACGAAGCGCGCGAGGTGCGGGATGCGCACGCTCGTCGGCGCGCCTTCGAGCGTCCGTGGTTCGCGCGTCAGGATCTCGACCGTGCCGTCCCACGCCTCGAGCTTCGACCGCACCGCGACCTGCTTCGGAGGGAGCTGCGACGCCTCGACGACCGACAGCACCTTGCGCGCGTTGCGCACGACGTGCTGCAGCGTCTGCTTCACGAACTCGTAGGTGATCGCGACGCGCTCCTCGAACGACTGGTACGAGTACGTCTCGAGCAGCAGATCGAGCCGGTTCGTGAGCCCGCGGTAGTTGCTCCCGAAGCGCGGATGGTGCGTGTACGTCATCCACCCTTGTCCGGTACCGCCCTCGTCCGCGACGAAGTTGCCGTAGTAGAAGGTGTCCTTGCCGCACGCCTTCTTCACCTCGGCCGACACGTCGGGGAGCAGCGTGTCGCGCATGTACGCGATCGGCTCGATCCTCCCGCTCGCCATCGTGTGCGGCACGTCGTACGTGAGCGCGAAGCGGTGCACCGAGCCGTTCGTCGCGTGGCAGTCGATCGTCAGGTGCGGCTTCCACGCGCGGCACACCTTGGTCTGCAGGAGCCGCATCTCGAGCGACTCGAGCCGCATGTAGTCGCGGTTCAAGTTGACGCCGCTCGCGTTCGTGCGCGTGCCGACGCCTTTCACCGGCCCGATCTGTCCCTCGAGCTTCGACAGGTCGAGCGCGCGGTTCTTCGGATCGATCCGATCGTTCCCGTCGGGGTTGAAGAGCGGGACGACGAGCAGCGTGACGTGCTCGAGCAGCTCGTCGCGCCGCGCGTCGAGCAGGTCGCGCACGAGCATCAAGCTCGCTTCCTTGCCCTCGACCTCGCCCGCGTGGATCCCGTTGATCACGAGCACGACGGGCTTGCCGCTCTTGACCGCCATGTCGGGCGCCTTGACGCCGCCCTTCGACAGGACGAGCAGCGGGAGGTCGCGCCCTTCGGGGCTCTTGCCGAAGCTCGTGACGAAGAGGCGCTTGTCCTTGCGCTTCTGGAGCTCGGCCACGAAGCGCATCACGTCGGCGTGGAGGGAAGTCTCGGTGTAGCCGCTCGTTTCGGCCTTCGTCAGCGGGGTCTTCGTCGTCATGGGCGAAGTTCGGTGCGCGAGAGGGATGCGCCTGAATGCCTGGCGAGGAGCGCGTTACGCTACGCCGCGTGCTCGCACTTGACCAGAGCCCCCGCGGCGGCGCTCGGGCAGTTTCGTCGGTGCGTCGACGGCTCCCCGCGCTGGTGTTCACGATCGCCCTCGTCGCGGCGCTCGTGCGTGCCCTCGCGCACGGCGCGACGGCCGGCGAGCTCGGCCTCTACGTCGCCGGGTTCGCCCTCCTCGTCCTGCTCCCCGGCTGGGCGCTCGCGACCCGGCTGGGCGTCGGGCGGGACGAGCGCGACGACCTCGCGACGACGCTCGGTCTCGCCGTCGTCCTCGGATGGACGGCGGTGGCGACGGCGTTCCTCGCCCTCCAGGCCTGCGGAGTCGGCGCGGCGATCGTTGCCCTGCCGCTGGTGGCGATCGGCGCGCTCGTCCTGGGACGGAAGGACGCCCGCGCCCGCCCCGTCCTCGTCGGCGTCGATGCGCGCGGTGGAGCGATGGTGCTGGCCGCGCTCGGCGTGCTCGCGCTCGTCGTCGTGCTGCGCGCGCCGCTCTACGGAACCGAGAGCTGGCTCGGGGCGCTCGACCAGGATCTCTGGTTCCATGCGGGCAACGCGAGCGCGCTGTCGCGCGGCTTTCCGCCCGAGAACCCGCGCGTCGCGGGCGAGCCGCTCGTCTACCACGTCTTCTCCTACGTGCCGTCCTCCGCGCTGCGTGTGCTCCTCGGTCTGCCGATCGAGTCACTCCTCTTTCGACTCGCGCCCGCGACGCTGCCGCTCCTGCTCTTGCTGCAGACGTTCAACGCCGCGCGCGCGATCACGGGACGGCCGTGGGCGGGCGTCGTCGCGGCGGCGCTCGTCGTGCTGCACTCCGACCCGATCCATGCGGTCGTCGTCGCGGCTCCGGACACGCTCGACCGTTTCGGGCTGGGCTTCCTGCGCGAGCTCGACGCGCACGCGTTCCTCCACTACGGCGTGTTCCGCAGCCCCACGACGTGCCTGGGGCTCGTCGCGCTCGCGACGCTCGCGGAGCGACTCCACCGCTGGTTCGAGCGCGGCGATCGGCGCGAGCTGATCCTCGCCGCCGCCGCGAGCCTGCTCGCGTCCGGCGCGAAGGGCTCCGTCCTGCCCGTGGCGATCGCGGCGCTCGCGCTCGTTTCCGCGTGGGAAGTCCTGCGCGGCCGGAGCACCGATCGCACGTTCGTCGCGCTCGTCGTCGTCGGCCTCGCCGCGGCGCCGATGACCGTCTGGATCGCGCTCGGCGAACACAGCTTCGCGCAGGCGATGTTCCGCCCGCAGTTCGCGGCCACGGCGCGCGGCATGGGCCTCGCCGATCGACTCGTCGTGGGCTCCGGCGGCCTCCACGGGATCGGCGTCGGACTCGCGTTCGCGGCGTGGCTCGCGCTCTACCTCGGTGTCGTTGGGCTCTCCGCGATCGCCGCTGCGTGGGCGCGTCGAAGGGAGCTCGTCCTCGCCGAGCGTTGGCTCGCCATGTCGGCGCTCACTGGGCTCGCGCTCGCCTGCGCGTTCGTGGCGCCCGGTGAATCCCAGCTCTTCTTCGCGTACGACGCCGACCTTGCGCTCGCGCTACTCGCTGCCGCGGGCGCGACGGCCGCGCTCTCGAGCGCGCGCGGATTGCGCCTCGTCCTCGTCGTCGGCTGCGTGCCCATGCTCGCCGCGGTCGCCGCCGAGCTCGCATGGAACGTCCGCGACGACGTGCGCGCCCCGACCCCCGCGACCCCGGCGCAGGCGGAGTTCCGCGCCGCCCTCGCGTGGATCCGCGAACACGCGCCGGAGGACGCCGTCGTGCTCGCGAAACAGCGCGGGATGTTCGTGTCCGTGCTCGCGGAGCGCTCCGCGTTCTACGAGACCGAGGCCTTCTCCGCCGGACACTTCGCGCTCGCGTGGGAGCAGTCGAGCGACGCGGCGAGCCTGCAACCCGGCCGCGGCGCGCTCTATTACCGCGAGCGCCACGATGCGCAGCGCGACTTCCTGCGCGCTCAGGACCCGATCCTCGAGGGTCGTGTGCGCGCGCAGCTCGGTTCCGGCCGTCGACTCGTCGTCCTCCTCGATCGGCTCGACCACGGCGTCGTTTCGAGCGCGGAACCGTGGCCCGAGCTCGACGTCGAGCGGTTCGAGCTCGGCTTCGAGAACTCCGTGGCGCGCGTGTGGGTCGAGCGCGTCGCGCGCTGAACGTCCGAGGGAGGACGGAGCACGCTCGCGCGGATCCAGCCGGTGCGGCTCGCCGTCAGCTCGCTGCGACCGCGGCGAGGTGCGGCACGCTCTTCTCGAGCAGCTTGCAGAAGCGCGTCGCCACGGCCTTGCCCGTCGCGACGACTTCCTCGTGCGACAGCTTCTCGCCCGTGATGCCCGCGGCGAGGTTCGTGATGCAGCTGATCGCGGCGACCTTCATCCCGCACGCGCGCGCCGTCATCGCCTCGGCGACCGTGCTCATGCCGACCGCATCCGCGCCGGCCCAGCCGAGCACGCGGATCTCCGCCGGCGTCTCGTACACGGGCCCGAGCAGTCCGGTGTAGACGCCTTGCACGAGCGCGACGCGCGCTTCGCGCGCGCCCTTGTCGAGGGCCGCGCCGAAGTCCGCGTCGTACGGTGATCCGCAACCCGCTTCGCGCACGAGGAGCGGCGCGGCACCCTGCAGATTGATGTGATCGGTGATGCGCATCAGCGTGCCGGGCTTCCAACTCGGGTTGATGCCGCCGGCCGCGTTCGTGAGCACGACGCCTTTGACGCCGATCGCCGCGAACGCACGCACCGCGCGCGTGACCTCGCGCTCGCTCCAACCTTCGTAGAGGTGCACGCGGCCCTGCTGCACGACGAGGCGCTTGCCCGCGATCTCGCCGACGACGAGCTTGCCCGCGTGGCCGGGCACCGCGGAGCGCGGCATGCCGTCGAGCTCGGCATACGGGATCGCGCGCGCGTTCTCGAGCTTCTCCGCGAACACGCCGAGGCCCGAGCCGAGCACGAACGCGAGCTCGACGCCCTCGACGCCGTGCTCGCGCATCGAGCGCGCGAGACGCTCGACGGGATCGACGGCTGCGGAGCTCTCGTTCTTCGTCATGCGGGGACAGCTTCGCGCGTCGCGCGAGCCTCGTCCAGGGGGCGGGAGCGGAGAGTTGGCGCCCGCGCGACCTCCCGAGCGCGCGTACGAACACGAGCCCGCCGCCGCGCGCCGGTCACGCGCCGAGGAAGAGCCCCGCGACCGTCGCCGTCATCCAGCACGCGAACGCGCCGCCGATCATCGCCTTGAGCGCGAGCTTCGACAGGTCCGCCTTGCGCTCGGGCGCGAGCGCCGAGATGCCGCCGATCTGGATGCCGATCGAGGCGAGGTTCGCGAAGCCGCAGAGCGCGTACACCGCCATCTGGGCCGAGCGCGCGCTCTCGAAGACGATCGCGTTGCCGGTCGCGGGCTCGAGCGTCTGGAGCTGCGTGTACGCGACGAACTCGTTCGTCGAGACCATCGTGCCGAGCAGTCCGCCGAAGAGCTGGCAGTCGTGCCAGCCGTTGACGCCGATCAGCCACGCGACGGGCGCGAACACCCAACCGAAGATGCGCGCGAGCGACAGCCCGCCGTCGACGTGGAGCACGTCGCCGAGCCAGCCGAGCGGCCAGTTCACGAACCCGACGAGCGCGACGAACGCGATCAACATCGCGATCACGTTGAGCCAGAGCCGCAGGCCGTCGCTCGTCCCGTTCGCGGCGGCTTCGATCACGTTGCCGGCGTTGCGCTCGATCTTGAGCTCGACCTTGCCGGCCGTCTCCGACACCTGCGTCTCGGGCCGGATCAACTTCGCGATCACGAACGACGCGGGCGCGGACATCACGGACGCGGTGACGAGGTGCGCGGCGTAGTCGGGCCCGAGCACCTTCATGTAGACGGCCATCACGGAGCCCGCGATCGTCGCGAACCCGCCGGTCATGAGCGCGTTGAGCTCGCTCATCGTCATCTTCGGCACGTACGGCTTGATGACGAGCGGCGCCTCGGTCTGGCCCATGAAGATGTTCGCCGCCGCGGCCATCGACTCGCCGCCGCTCAGGCCCATCGTGGCGCTCATCACCTTCGCGAGCGCCCACACGGCCACCTGCATGATGCCGAGGTGGTAGAAGACCGACATCAGCGCCGAGAAGAAGATGATGACGACGAGCCCGGTGCCCGCGAACGCGAAGATGAACCCCGCGGCGCCGCCGGAGTCGCCGAGCGAGCCGAACACCATCTTCGCGCCGGGCTCGGTGAGCGAGACGAGCTTCGACACGACCGAGCCGATGCCGTCGAAGAAGCTCCGCCCGCTCGAGGTCTGCAGGATGAACCACGCGATCGCGAGTTGGAGCAGGATCCCGCCCGCGACGACGCGCCACTGGAAGCGCTTGCGATCGCTCGAAAGCACCCACGCCATCGCGATGAAGAAGAGGATGCCGAGCAGGGCGCGCAGGTAGATCAAGGGAGCTCCGGACGATGTCCGGAGCGAGATCTCACCGTGGGCTCGGAAAGTTGCAAGGGGCGGAGGCGGGCAGCTCTCCCTTCGCTCGAGCCTGGGCGCGACCGATGGGACGTTGGCCCTGGGAGACGACCCCTCGCTTTCCCCGCTCCGTCGAGCGCCGCCGAAAACACGTCTCGGTTTCTTGCGAACCGCGCGGCCGAGCGGGCGTCGTGCATCGGGGCGGACCTCGATGACCCACGACGATCAAGGATCGGTGCATGCCTTCGGCGGAGACTGGACGCAGCGCAAACTCGCCGTGCTCCAGCGCTATCTCTCTGCCTACACCACCGCGCTCCGGCGCCAGCCGTTCGAGCTCTGGTATGTCGACGCGTTCGCCGGAACCGGGACGCGCGTGGCGCACGACGTCCGGAGCGGGTCTCCTCCCGCCTCGGAACCCGACGAACCGCGCGCGCTGCTCGACGGCTCCGCTCGACTGGCGCTCCGCACCTCTCCCCCCTTCGACCGCTTCCTGTTCATCGAGCGCAACACCCGGCACGTCGCTGCCCTGAAAGCGCTCTCCGAGTCCGCGCGTCGGTCGCCCGGCTCCGTTCTCGTCCAACACGGCGACGCGAACGAGCTCCTCGTCGCGCTCGCTCGCGAGGACTGGCGCCGGCGGCGCGGCGTCCTGTTCCTCGATCCGTACGGGATGCAGCTCGACTGGGCGACGCTCGAAGCGATCGCCGACACGCGCGCGCTCGACGTCTGGCTGCTCGTTCCGATCGGGATGGGCCTCGTGCGCCTGCTTCCGCGCGACGGAGCCGTGCCGGAGCCGTGGCGCCGGCGCATGGATCGCTTCCTCGGGACGAACTCGTGGTACGACGCGTTCTACCGGACCCAGCGCTCTCCGACGCTCTTCGATCCGGGAGCGACCGAGCTCGAGCGCGCCCGTCCCGCCGCGCTCGCGGAGTTCGTCCAGGCGCGCTTGCGACTCCTCTTCCCCGGCGTAGCGCAGCTCCCGGGCGTTTTGAGAAACTCGCGCAACAACCCGCTCTACGTGCTCTGCTTCGCCGCGGCCAATCCGCGCGGCGCACGGATCGCGGTGCGGATCGCGGAGCACCTCCTCAAGGAGCTCGAGACATGGCCCGAGGATCGAGGATCGAGTGGACGGAGACCACGTGGAACCCCGTGACGGGGTGCACGAAGGTCAGCGCGGGCTGCAAGTACTGCTACGCCGAGCGGATGGCGCTGCGACTGCGCGCGATCGGCCAGCCCAACTACAAGAACGGCTTCGAGGTCACGCTCCAACCGCACATGCTCGAGTTGCCGCTCGCCTGGAAGAAGCCGCAGACGGTCTTCGTGAACTCGATGAGCGACCTCTTCCACGACTCGGTGCCCTTCGAGTACGTGCAGCGCGTCTTCGACGTCATGCGTCGCGCGCACTGGCACCGCTTCCAGGTGTTGACGAAGCGCGCGGAGCGCTTGGCGGAGCTCGACTCGCTCCTCGACTGGCCGAGCAACGTGTGGATGGGCGTCAGCGTCGAGGACGATCGCCAGCGCGCGCGCATCGACGCGCTGCGGCGAACGAGCGCGCACGTGCGCTTCCTGTCGCTCGAGCCGCTGCTCGGTCCTTTGCCCGCGCTGGACCTCGACGGCATCGACTGGGTCATCGTCGGCGGCGAGTCCGGACCGCGAGCACGGCCGATGCGCGTCGAGTGGGCGACGGACCTGCGCGATCAGTGCCTCGCGGCCCGCGTGCCCTTCTTCTTCAAGCAGTGGGGCGGGCGCAACAAGAAGCGCGCGGGGCGTCTGCTCGAGGGGCACGAGTGGTCGCAGATGCCGAAGCGATCCATCGCGATCGCGTGACGGCCGCGGCTCGACCGATCTTCGCCGCGGACGTCGCGTCAGCGCTCGATCCGCCCAAGCACCAGCGGAGACGGCGCGACCTCCGCGCCGATCACGAGGCCCTTCCGAAGCAGCGCTTCGCACTCCGCGAGCCCCTTCCCGTCCGAGTGGTGCACCTCGACGAGCGTCTGTCCGCGCTTCACGCGCTCGCCGCGCTCCGCGCGCAGCACGAGCCCGACCGCGGGATCGATCACGTCGTCCTTGTCGCGCCGTCCGCCGCCGAGCTCGCTCGCCGCGAGACCGATCGCGCGTACGTCGACGTAGTCGAGCACGCCGTCGTCCCACGCCTTGAACGGCTCCACGGCGCGCGCGCGCGGCAGGAGCTCGCGCTTCATCAGGATGCGCGGGTCGCCGCCTTGCTCCACGATCACCCTCTCGAACACGCGCAGCGCACGGCCCGAGTCGAGCGCGTCGGCGATCCGGCGCTTCCCCTCCGCGACGGTCGGCGCGACGCGCGCCATGCGCAGCATCTCGCCGCCGAAGAGGAGCACGAGCTCGCGCAAATCGTGCGGTCCGCCGCCCGCGAGGCACTCGATCGACTCGTCGATCTCGAGCGCGTGTCCGACCGCGCGCCCGAGCGGCCGGTCCATCGCGGTCTGGTACGCGACGACGTCGACCTCCATCCCGCGGCCGAGCGCGATCATCTTCCTCGCGAGCACGGCACCCTCTTCCACGTCGGGCTTGAACGCGCCCGAGCCGAACTTCACGTCGAGCACGAGCCCCTCGATGCCCTCCGCGAGCTTCTTCGACATGATCGAGCTCGCGATCAGCGGCACCGACTCGACCATCCCGATCGCGTCGCGCAGCGCGTAGAGCTTCTTGTCCGCGGGCACGAGGTCGTCGGTCTGCGCGCCGAACGCGACGTTCGTGCGATCGAGGCAGCGGTGGAGCTCCTCCTCGCTCAAGCGCACACGGAAGCCCGGGATCGCCTCGAGCTTGTCGAGCGTGCCGCCCGTGTGCCCGAGACCGCGCCCCGAGATCATCGGCACCGCGACGCCGCACGCCGCGACGGCAGGCGCGAGCGGGATCGAGACCTTGTCGCCGACGCCGCCGGTCGAGTGCTTGTCGACCTTCGCCTGCGGGAGCTCGGGGAACGAGAGGCGCGTCCCCGTGTCGATCATCGCGCGCGTCCAGTCCGTGAGCTCGCGGTCGGTGAGCCCGTTCAGGAAGATCGACGTGACGAGCGCGGCCGCTTGGTGGTCGCTGATCGAACCGCCGACGTAACCGCGAAGGAAGAAGCTCATCTCCTCGCGGGTGAGCTCACCTCGGTCGCGCTTCTTCTGGATGATCGCGATGGCGTTCACGAGGCGTCCGAGGATAGAGGAGCGCGCGCGCGGCGTCTTCCCTCCACACGCGGAACGTGCGGGCCGAGCGACGACCGCGGCGGGTGCTCGCACGTCCGCCCGCGAGCCGGGGTCGAGGCTGGAGCCCGCGCCGGGCGCGCGCTCACCGCACGAGGAACGGCAGATCCGCGCCCGAGTTCGGGCGCAGGTCGATCATCACGCCGAGGATCGGCGGGTTCCCCTGCGACTGCGAACCGGGGCCCGTCGCGACGATTCCGTCGACCTCGAACCAACCCGACTCGAGCAGCGGCTGTCCGACGACCTCGGTCGCGGCGTGCGGCGTGCTCTTCAAGAACGAGTCGGCGAACACGCCGGAGATCGAGAGCAGCCGCCGGCGCGACCAGCACGTGAACGTGCTCTGCGCGGAGAAGACCTGCTCGTTGTCGTTGAACACGAGGTAGCCGACCGTCGTCGTGACGCCCGACGCCGCGAGCGGTTGGAAGAGCACGAGGTCGCTGACGAACGTGTTCGTCCCGGCGGACGACGCCTGACCGAAGAAGCGCGGCACGCAGATGCGGTTCGGCGAGCGCTCGTACTCCGCGCCGTCGAGGTCGGGCTTGAAGTCGTTGTCGAGGTCCGTGTTGTTGCCGTCGCCGGTCAGACCGCGGTAGACGAACGGTTGGATCGTGTAGTCGGTCGCCTCGGTCCCGTCGACGCGCAGCGAGCTCCCCGCGAGCCAGTCGAAGTCGATCGCGCGCCCGGTCGTCGTGCTCTCGGCGAACGCGTAGACGTAGCCGCGCTGTCTGGACGCCGCGAGCGAGCTCGTCACCGCCGTGTACGTGTCGCGCGGCGTCAGCGTCACCGTGCGGTTCGACGCGAGGCAGTTCGACGCGTTCACGAGGTAGAGGTGCACGCGCACGCTGCGCGACGCGTCGACGTTCGTGAGCGTGAGGTAGGTGCGCTGCCCGGTGCGGTTGTCGAACTCGGGGAAGACGAGCAGGCTGCCCGTTTCGGGTCCGCCGGCGCGGACGAACGGGGCGAGGAGCGAGAACGCGAACGGAAGGGCGACGGTGAGGCGCATGGTGGGGTTCCTTCGGCGACCGAACGACGCCGCCGAACCTTTATTTCTACTCGACGTTTTCCGTTCCGTCGATCGCCGATCCCGTTCGGGTCGCGGCGCGCGCTCCGGGCGGGCGCTCTTCCGGGTGATCCATCGGAGCCCTTCGCCGCGACGACCGCGCTCAGGTGATCCGTCGGAGCACTCGCCCTCGGGAACGCGCGTTCACCCAGACGGACAACCCCGCGTGGAGCGCCAGCGCGAACAGCGAGCTCCCGACCAGCGCCGACCGCGAGTAGCCCTCGTGAACGGCGATCGCGACGCAGACGCCGACCGCGGCCAGGGGGAGCATCGTGAGGAACATCGCGAGCACCTGCGACGCTCGCTCGCCCGATCGCACGGCTTGCGACAGCGGGATGAAGTCGCCGCGCAGCCCGGGCACGAGCGACATCGGGCCGAGCATCAGCAGGCCCGGCAGCGCGAGGAGGAGCTTCTCGGGTTCGGCGCGAAGCACGAAGGCCGCGACGGAGAGCGACCAGAGCGCGATCGGCACGACCACGCACAGGAGGATCGCCTTGCGCGCCCCCTGGAACAGCGCGCCCGAACGCTGGACGGGCGCGAAGAGGAAGAGCTCCGCCCCGTCGGGTGCGCTCGAAAGGCGCATGACCTCGAGCGCGCTCAACGGCGCGATTCCGAGCATCCACACGAGCACGATGGGCATCGCGCCGCCGCTCTTCTCGTCGAGGAGGCTCAGGATCGGGAGGACGAGGAAGTACGCGAGCGACGCCGCGAGTCGCACCTTCAGCGCCCGGTCGCGCAGCAGGTAGGTCACGCACAGCGAGAACACCGCGCGCTCCGCCGGATCGGGCATCCACCAACGCCAGAGGCGCCAGCGCGACCATCGGCTCTCGCCGACCTTCGCCGACGTGGCTGCGCGGCTCGGCGTCGCGGCGTCGAGCAACATCCTCGACTCCGCGCCGGTGAAGCCGGCGGGGAGGCGCACCACGCCGAGCCACGTGAGGACGAGCGTCACGACGACGCCGAACGCCGCGACGACCATGGAGAGCGCCGTGACGCTCGTCGTCGCGAGCGCGACGTCGAGCGCCGCGAACCACGTCGGCGGCAGGAACCAGAGCGCGGGGTGCGCGTCGAAGTCACCGCTGAGCTCGATGCGACGAGCGAGACGCGGGAGGACCTGGAAACCGAGCACGAGCAAGAGCGTCGACGCGATCTGCGCGGCCGTGACGAAACGCTGGAAGCGCTCCGGGCCGAGAAAGCGCGCGATCACGCCGTACGAACAGACCGCGACGGAGCAGAGGAACACCGCCTCGAGCGCAGCCGACACGAGATGCACCGCGCTGAACCAGCCGCGCGCGTCCTTGCCGAGGAAGCCGAGCACCGCGGGACCGAGGTTCACCGCGAACGCCATCGCGCCGCAGAAACCCAGGATCGTCAGGCCCTTCGCGAGCACCACCGTCGGACCGCTCACGGGCCGGAAGCCGAGCACGTCGACGTCGCGCGCGTTGAACAGGATCTCCGAGGCCTCGTTCAGCGCCATCGTGCCGACGATGAAGAACGACATCGTGTGCACGAACAGCGCGAAGAGGAACGAGCTCGGCAACACCGGCGCCATCGCGCCGATCGCGAAGCCGAGCAGCGTGTAGATCCCGAGCACGAACGGAAGCGTGCGCACGCGCTTCGCGCCCGTGATGCCGACGGGCATCGAGCGCGTGCTCAGGACGAAGTACGCACGCAAGAGCGCCTTCAACTGGCGTCGATCGACGCTCGACGCGCCGCGCGCGCCCGAAAGCTCGGTGGAGACCGTTTCCATCGGTCGCGCGCTCACTTGAGCGTCCGCGCCATGTCCTCGGCGCGTTGAGCGAGGTTCTGCGAGCTCGTGAGGAGGTTGAACGCCTGTTCGAGCGACGCCGCCTTGTGACGCTCGAGGATCGCGGGCACGGTTCCGTCCTCGAGCACACGCCCTTGGTGCACGATCACGACGCGCTCGCAGATCCTCTCGACGACGTCGAGGATGTGCGAGCACCACACGACCGTCTTCCCCTCCTTCGCGAGGTTCGTGACGAGCGTCTTGAAGAGCAGCGCCGCGTTCGCGTCGAGCCCGTTCAGCGGTTCGTCGAAGAAGACGACGCGCGGGTTGTGGAGCAGCGCCGCCGTGATGACGATCTTCTGCCGCATCCCCTTCGAGAACGTCGACAGCGGCGCGGAGCGCGCGTCCGCCGCGGAGAGGTCGAAGAACGACAGGAAGCGCTCGATGCGCGCGTCGACCTCGTTCTCGGGGATGCCGTGGAGCGCGGCGACGAGCTCGAGGTACTCGCGCCCCGTCAGCGCTTCGAACACGGCGCCGGTCTCGGGCACGTAGCCGAGGATCTTCTTCACCGCGAGCGGGTCCTTCGCGACGTCGAACCCGTCGATCTCCGCGGTGCCGGACGTCGGCACGAGCGTGCCCGTGAGCATCTTGAGCGTCGTGCTCTTCCCGGCGCCGTTGGGACCGAGCAGGCCGACGAGTTGTCCAGACGGGATCTCGAGGTCGATGCCGCGGACGGCCTCGAACGAACCGAAGCGCTTCGCGAGCTTGTGAAGGCGGATCATGGGCGCGTGAGCGTACCCGCTCCGCGCATTCGCGGACGTACGGAGCGCGCAAGCGAGCGCGGATTCCGCGGGGGAACGCCTCGTCGTCATGCAGGCCGGGCGTGGAGCCTGGAGCCGGCACGAGCGTCGAGACGTGCGGAGAGCCGGACGCCTCGAGCGGGGTCACTTCAGCGCGCGAGACTCCACGTCACTTCACGTCGACGTCGACCGTGATCGTCCCGCTCGCCGGCACGTCGACGTCGAGCCGGCCGGAACGGCGCTGCGGGAGCGTGAGTCCGCTCTCGAACAGCAGCAGCGACCAGCGCCCCGCTTCGAGTCCATCGAGCTCGAACCGGCCGTTCTTCGCGACGGCGCCGCGCCAGAGCGACTGCCCGTTGCGCTCCGAACCCTGGAGCTCTGCGCTCACGCTGAAGCACGCGTCCGTCGCGACCGTGCTCGGCAGCCGGCCGACGAGCGTCGTCGCACCGCGCGGACGGAGCTCGACGTCGTACACGCGCGCCTCGGTGATCTCGACGCGCTGCGAGAGGTCGTGCATCGCGCCCCACTCCTCCCGGATCACGCGCATCACGTCGTACGTGCCCGGGGCGAGGTCGACGAGCTCGAAGCGTCCGTGCGCGTCCGTGACGAGATCCCAGTCGCGCGGCGCGAGCGCGTCCGTCGGCGGTCGGTCCACGTTCACGGGCGCATTCGCGATCGGCTCGCCTTTCGAGTCCTTCAGCACGCCGCGCAGCGCCGCGCCGGGATGGAGCTCGACCTTGCGCGGCGCCGTCGCGGGTCCGACCTCGAAGGGTCCGTCGATCGCCGGAGCGAAGCCCGCCGCCTCGACGAAGAGCGACGTCGGCTCGACGGCGAGGCCCTCGAGCACGAACTCGCCGTGCTCGTCGGTGCGCGCTTCGATGCGCTCGCTCTCGGAGTACCGCTCCCACGGTCCGGTCGGATCCCGCGGCGTGAAGCGGCGCACGAGCGCGTTCGCGATCGGCGCGCCGCTCGCGGCCTCGACGACGCGCCCCGTGACGCGCGCGGCGGCGCTCATCGCGACCACGATCGGCGCGTCGCCGTGGTCCACGGAGGCGATCGCGCGCGGCACGATCGAGGGTCCGTAGCCCGCGGCCGTGATCTCGATGCCCGCCACGGATCCCGCCGCCACCTGCTCCTGGTCCATCGTCCAGCGCCCGAGCTCGTCGCGCACTTCGCGGCCGGGATCGCTCCACACCGCGGCGTAACTGCTCATGCGCTCCTCGCCGGGTTGCAGCGTCGGCGCGACGATGCGCACGCGGAACGCGGTCACCGGCGCGCCCGTCGCGGCGTCCACGACGCGGCCGCTCAGCCCCGCCGAGCGCTCGAGCACGATACGCACGAGCGGGTTCCGCTCGACGTCGAGGCGATGCTCCCGGCGCGTGTAGCCCGTGCGGTAGAACTCGAGCTGCACTCCGGGTTCGCGCGGCACGGCGGCGAGCTCGAAACCGCCGTCCTCGCCGGTGCGCGCCGCGACGCCGTCGAGGTAGTCGAACCCGCGCTGCCCGGAGACGTGGACGTTCGCGACCGGCGCGCCGCGCGCGTCGACGACGACGCCCTTCACGACGAGCCCGCGATCGAGCACCGCGCGGAGCTCGCCCTGGAACGCGCCCTGCTCGGGGAGTTCGAGCGAACTCGCGAACGGCGCGAAGCCCGCGACCGCGACGCCGAACCCGCGCGTCGCGCGCGACACGCAGCGCAGCACGAAGCGTCCGTCGTCGTCCGAGACGGTGCGCACCGCGTTCATCTCCCACGGCGACGAGCCTGCGTGCACGGACGCGCCGGGGAGCGGGCGCCCGTCCGCGTCCACGACGATCCCGGGGACGTCGACCCCGCGCTCGAGCACGAACTCGACCTCCTCCGCGGGCACCTTGCCGTCCTCGAAATCGCGCCGCAGTCGCGGGTGTCCGTCGGCGGCGATCCACACGGAGAGCCACGACTCGTCCGGCGCGAGGCCGTCGAGCACGAAGCGGCCGTGCGCGTCGCTCCGCACGCGCGAGCTCGAGACGTTCGTACCTTCGATCTCCGCTCCGGCGACGGGCGCTCCCGTTTCGTCGACGACGCGCCCGCGCAGGACGGCGCTGGGGCCGAGCCGGATCTCGAGGTCGTCGACGCGGCTCCGACCCTGCGTGGCGACGACGACGCGTTTCTCCGCGAAGCCGGGCGCGGAGACTTGGACGTAGTCGTCGTGCAGCAGCGAGGACGCCTGGAGTTCGAAGCGCCCTCCGCCGTCGGCGGTCGTCTCGCTCCCGCGTCCGACGAGCTTGGCCCGGCCGATCGGCGCGCCGTTCGAGTCGAGCACGCTGCCTCGCACGCGCACGTCGAGCGGATAGAGCCGCGCGACGAGTCCTTCGGGCGGCGGCGCGCCGCGCACGACGAGGGCCTCGTCGAAGAAGCCGATGTACCCGGGCGTCTTGCCTTGCAGCGTGATGCGCAGACCGGTCGAAGGCTGCGGGAGCGCGACCTCGAACCAACCGTCGGCGCCGCTCGACACGAGCTGGTCGAAGACGCGCTCGCCGGGCGGCGTGTAGCCCGTGTCGATCACGACGTGCACGGACGCGCCGGGGAACGGCTCGTCGCTGCCGCGAAGCGCGCGTGCGCGCAGACGCCAGAGGTCCGCGTTCGTCGCGGCGAGCCGCGCTTCCTCGCCGCGCGCGACGCCTTCGCGGTCGAGCGCGGACTCGGGGCCGTCGCTCGCCGTCGCGTGCGCGAGCTCGGCCCGCGGCGCCTCGATCGCCGCTCCGTCGCGCGCGAGCGACGCGTCGGTCGTCGCCGCGCGCTCCCAAGGTTGGATCCACCACGCGCCGAGCGCCACGACGACGCACACGACCGCGACGAGCTTCGCCTTCGTCCCCACGAGCACACCTCCGAGCGTCTTCGCTCCCCCGAGCGTCCCCACCGTCCATCCCGCGCCGCCGACGCCCGCGAGCGGGGCGAGCAGCGCGAGGAACTCCGACCGTCGCTGCGCGTGTTTCGCGTCCAGCCGCGCGCGCAGGAGCACGAGCCCGCGCTTCACGCGCGTGCGCGCCGTCTCGAGCGGCACGTCGAGGCGCTTCGCGATCGCGTGCGCGTCGAGATCCTCGACGAGGCGGAGTTGGAGCGCGCTCCGATACGGCTCGTCGAGCGCTTGGAGCGCGTCGAGCAGCTCGCGCAGGAGCTCGATCCGCTCCGCCGCGTCCGACGCGGGCGGCTCGCTCTCGCCGCGCGCGCTCGCGCGCTCACGCCGCTCGCGTCGAGCCTCGTCGCGCCGCAGCCCGTGCGCGATGTTGCGCACGGCGTTCGTCAGCCAACCGCCGGCGCGCGGACCGTGCTCGCGCGTCCGGAGCGCGGCGAGCCACGCTTCCTGCACCGCGTCCTCGGCGAGCGAGGGCTCGAACAGGATCCCGCGCGCGATGCGGCGCAAGGCCGCGGTTTCGCGCGCGAGGTCGAGCGAGAGCTCGTCGGAACGGTCCATGCCCCGTCATGGTCGCACGGACCGCGGATGGTTCAGGAAGTTCGGGCTTTCGTCGCCCGGGGGGTCGATCGCCGGTTCGCCGCAGCTCCGACGAACGGGGTGTCGGGCGTGCCCCGTGGACGCGCAGCCCACGCTCACCGCGAGCGACTCCCGGGGCTCTCGTCGCGGCCCGCGGGCGACGCTCGCGCGGCTCTCACCAGACGATCCAGAGCCCGTTCGTCAGGTTCGATGCACCCGACGGGCAGAAGGTGACCGCCGCGTTGCGGTAATAGACTTGGTAGTAGCGAAGGTCGCTGCTGCCGACCGTGACGCGGCCGCGTTGCGAGAGCGTCGTCGTCTCGTTCGTGTCCGGGAACACGCTCGCGCCCTGGATGTTGTTCCGCACGCGCAGACGGGTCAGCGACCCGCCGACACAGCGCACTCCGTCCGCGAGCACGCTGTCCGCGAGCCCGTCGCCCTGGAGGAAGATGCACGCGACCGCGCTCGGCATCCCGGAGGCCTGGAGGACGACGTCGTCCAGCACCACCGTCCCCGATGCGTCGAGCAGAGCGCCCGCGGGGTTCACGCTGTTGCCGCAGCCGCGACCCGGCGCGCCGTCGTTCGCGCACGGGCACGGCGTCACGTGCGACGTGTCGAGCCCGTCGCCGGTGCAGAACGGCGCGATGCTCGTCGCCGGGCGGATCACGAGGTCGAGCTGCGTCGAGTCGCAGCCGATCGCACCGAGTCCGTCGACGACGAGGTACAGGTACTCGCCGCGCGCGACGGCGATCGACGCGAGGCTCCCGCCGCCCGTGCCGTGCTCGAGGAACTGCTCGCCGCCCTCCGCGACCGCGCCCGAAGCGACCTCCGTGTTCACGACCCCGTCGTAGTGATCGAGGTACCAAGCGACGCCGTTCGCGCCCGACGCGCACGATACGTCGAGGTCGCGGAGCCGTCCTTCCACGCGGTAGAGACCGGTCCACGGCGAGCGCCAGCCGACGACGACGTGTTGATTCGAGTACGGATGCACGTTGATCCGGCCGGCGGGCCAGTCGATGCCGAGAACGTTCACGTCCGCTCCCGTCGCGTTGATCGAGAGCGCGGGGAGATTCACGAGCCCCGGCCCCATCGCGTTCGTGCCCATCCAGGTCTCCAACCCGGGGACCCCGAACCCGTCTCCCACGAACGTCGAGAGCCGCTCGTACCGCGCGGGGTCACGCGCGGGATACGTCGCGGCGTCGCTCGCGAGGTAGGACCAGACGCCCAGGTTGCCGCACACGTCGTCGACGGGGTTCGCCTGGAGCGGCGGGGAACGGAAGTCCGCCTGCAGACTCCAGCGCGAACAGGGCGTCGGCACGGGAGCGCTCGTCTCGAGCACGACCTCGTACCAGTCGTCGCCGCCCGGATCGCTGTCGTCGAACTCGATCGTGACGCGGTAGCCGTTGGTGGAGCTCGGGTACTCCACGATCCACGCCAGCGCTCGACACTGCACGAGGTGGAGCGCGACGACGACGTCCGTACTCGGGAGCGGCGGAATGGACGAGTCGACGTCGGAGCTGCAGCCGCAGTCGCGGTTCTCGCACGTCGGCTGGTCGGGCCACTGCGGGAACCACGCCAGGCCGTTGATCCACGTCGGCTCCTCGGGCGTGCCGAGGTCGCACTCGAGCCGTCCGGGCGCGGCCCAGTCGTAGTGCGTCCACTGCGCCGTCGCGCCTTGGAGGGTCAGCCGACTCCGTCCGTCGATCTTCGCGCGCACGGTCCAGGTGTCGGCGCGGGCGTCGGCGGCGAAGGCCGCGAGGAGGAGGAAGGAAGTCGAAAGGACGCGGGGGAACGACACGACGCACCTCCGGATGGGGCCTGCGACCGAAGACCGTCTTCCAACGTGGATCGAGGCCGGAACGGGCGCGACCGAGCCTCGACCGTAGGGCGTGCGCGCGCTGTGCGTAGCCCTCACGTCGGCGCGGGGCCGTAGGTCGGGCCTGCGCGGACGACGAAAGCGTCGAGCAGAGCCGAGGTCGCGGAAGCCTCGGAGCGGCGCCCGCGCGGCCAAGCCGCGAACTCGACCGAGCCGCGTGGATGCCGCGCGGCCCGGCTCGTCAGGTCTGCCCGACCCAATCCGGCTTCGCGACCGCCTTCCACCGCGCGCGGATCGCGCCTTCGAGCTCCTTCGCGAGCGGGCCTGCCTCCATCAGCTTCGCGTTCTGCTTCCAGCGCTCGGGCTTCGTCGTGCCGACGATGAGCACGCTGACGCCGGGCTGCATCGCCGTGAAACGCATCGCGGTCGCCGCGGGGCCGTCGGGGCCTTCGTTCTTGCGCGCGTCGCCCTTCGCCCAGGCGTAGTCGAGCTCCGAGAGGCGCTTCCAGTAGGTCTCGTGGTAGCCGTTCTCGGGCTTCGCGTCGTAGCGCCACACCGCGTTGGCGATCGGGCGCTTCGCGATCACGCCCATCTGCTTCTCCTTCGCGAGCGGGAGCACGAGGTCGATGCACTCCTGGTCGCACACGTTGATCGACGTCTGCAGCGAGTCGAAGCGCCCGCACTCGACGGCCCACTTCGCGGTCGTCGAGTCGCCGCTGTAGCCGATGTAGCGCGTCTTGCCCTGCTTCTTCGCGAGCTCGAGCGCCTCGATGCACGCGCCCTTCTTCAGCTCGTCGAGCGAGCACGAGTGGAGCTGCACGAGGTCGACCGCGTCCGTCTTCAAGCGCTTCAAGCTGCGCTCGACCGACGCGAGCACGCCGTCCTTCGACCAGTCCTCGCCGCGCTTCCCGTCGACGTTCGTGTGGCCGCACTTCGTGAAGAGGTAGTACTCCTTGCGCCGCGCGCCGATCGCCTCGCCGATCGCGACCTCGGAGTCGACGTAGCACTCCGCGGTGTCGACGACGTTGAGCCCGGCGTCGAGCGCGGCGTTGAGCAGCTTCGCGACGGTCTCCTTGTCCGTCTTCTCGAACCCGATCTCCGCGCCGCCGAAGCCGAGCACGGCGACCTGCATGTCCGTCTTGCCGAACTTGCGACGCTCGAGCGCGGCGGAGGACGCGCTCGGGGCGAAGAACGCCGGCGCCGCGCCGCGCGTACGGCTCGTCGCGGCCCACGTCGCGAGCGACGCGGCGGCGGTCCATCGGAGGAAATCACGTCTCGACGTCGAAGGCTGGTTCATCGGAAGGCTCCTCTCTTCTGTGCGTGCGATCGTAGCACCGCGGCACGTGCGCAGCTCGCCCCGTGGCTCCACCCGTGCGCGCGAGCTACCTTCGCCGAATGATCCCTCCCACGCACGACGAACTCACTCCGCCCCGGACGATCGACACGCGCAAGAGCGGCGTCTGGCTGCTCGACAACCCGTCGACGAACCAGGGGACGTCGTTCGACCGCATGCAGCGCGAGAAGCTCCGCGTGCGCGGCCTCCTGCCGCACCGCGTGACGACGCTCGCCGAGCAGGCCGCGCTCGCGATCGACCAGATCCGCGCGAAGCCGTCGCCGCTCGAGCGCTACATCGGGCTCGCGAGCCTCCACGATCGCAACGAGGTGCTCTTCTATCGTCTGCTCGTCGACCACGTCGCCGAGCTCATGCCGATCGTCTACACGCCGACCGTCGGCGAGGCGTGCCAGAAGTTCAGCCACATCTACCGCTCCGCGCGCGGGCTGTGGCTCACCCCCGACGACGTGCACGACCTCCCGGCCGTGCTGCGCAACGCGCCGTTCAAGGACATCCGCCTGATCGTCGTCACGGACAACGAACGCATCCTCGGCCTCGGCGACCAAGGTTGCGGCGGCATGGGCATCCCGATCGGCAAGCTCGCGCTCTACGTCGCGGGCGCGGGCCTCCATCCGTCGAAGTGTCTGCCGATCAGCCTCGACGTCGGCACGGACAACCCCGAGCTCCTGAACGACCCGCTCTACCTCGGCTACCCGAAGAAGCGCCTGCGCGGCGCCGCCTACGACGAGTTCGTCGAAGCGTTCGTGCGCGCGGTGCGCGAGGTGTTCCCGAAGGCCGTGCTCCAGTGGGAGGACTTCCACAAGGACCGCGCGTTCACGCTGCTCGAGCGCTATCGCCGCCGCATCCCGTCGTTCAACGACGACATCCAAGGCACGGCGAGCGTCACCGTCGCGGGCATGCTCGCGGCGCTGCGCGTCACGAAGGAGCGCATGTCCGAGCAGCGCATCCTGTTCCTCGGCGCCGGCGAGGCGTGCACCGGCATCGCGCGGCTCAGCGCGCTCGCGATGCGCGCGGACGGCGCGAACGAGAGCACGATCCGCCGCGCGCTCGCCGCGTTCGACAGCCGGGGGTTCCTGCACGAAGGCATGACGATCGACGAGCCGCACAAGAAGGAGCTCGCGCTCCCGCTCGACGTGATGAAGGAATACGGCCTCGACCCGTCGAAGAACCTGACGCCGGTCGATCTCGTGCGCGCGATGAAGCCCACGATGCTCGTCGGCGCGACCGCGAAGGCGGGCACGTTCACGCGCGAGATCGTCGAGGAGATGGGCCGGCACGTCGCGCGGCCCGTCGTGCTCCCGCTCTCGAACCCGACGAGCAAGACCGAGTGCACGCCCGAGGACGCGCTGCGTTGGACTGGAGGTCGCGCGCTCGTCGCGACGGGCAGCCCGTTCGACGACGTCGTGATGGACGGACGCCGTCACGTCATCGGTCAGGCGAACAACGTCTTCATCTTCCCGGGCGTCGGCCTCGGCGCCGCCCTCGCGGAAGTGCGCGAGATCCCGACCGAACTCTTCTTCGTCGCGTCGTCGACGCTCGCGAGCGCGGTCAGCGAGGAACGCCTCGCGCAAGGCGCGCTCTTCCCGAGCCAGAGCGATCTGCGCCGTGTGAGCTTCGCGATCACGTGCGCCGTCGTGCGCTACGCGAGCGAGCACGACCTCGGCCGCCGGATCCCGCCGGACGAAGTCGAGTCGTTCGTGCGCTCCGCGGTGTGGGAGCCGGGGTACGTGCCGGTCGTCCACCGCGAGACGTAGGGCCGAGGGACTCCGAGGACGCCGCACACCCGCACGCGCTCGGTGCGGGTGTCCACGGCCCGGCTTGGCGATCTGGAGTGCGTGCGGTCCAATTGCAGTTCCATGGACTCCGCGTCCTCGCCGTCGCGCGCACCGCTGTGGTGGCGGACGATTCGCTTCACGCTGCTCTTCCCCGGCACCGTCGTGCTCTACGCGCCGCTCGCGCTGCGCGCTTCGGCTCCGGACGTTTGGGTCCTGCCCCTCGGTTCCGCGAAGCTCGCGGGTTGGCCGCTGATCGTCGCCGGCGTGCTGGGCTACCTCGTCTGCACCGTGAGCTTCGCGCGCAGCGGGCGGGGCACGCCAGCGCCGTGGGACGCGCCGAGCGCGCTCGTCGAGGGCGGCCTCTTTCGCTTCGTGCGCAACCCGATGTACGTCGCGCTGCTGACGACGCTCGCGGGCGAAGCGCTCGTGTGGAGCTCGGGCGTGCACGCCGCCTACACGGCGCTCGTCTGGGTCGGGTTCCACGCGCGCGTCGTGACCTACGAGGAGCCCGTCCTCCGGCGCGTCTTCGGCCGCGATTTCGAGGCCTATCGTGCGCGCGTCCCGCGCTGGATTCCTCGCCGGCCGCGCTGACGTCACTTTGCGGAGAGCAGCCGCACGCTCCACCGCTCGTGCAGTGCGTGCAGCGCGAGCCGGTTGCGGACGAACGCCGTGCCTTCGGCGCGCAGCGGGTCCCCGGGATCGAGCTCGAGCAACGAGTGGCGCTCGACGACCTCGGGCTCGCCGCCGTTCAGTCGCGCGAGCAGGCGGTTCGCCTGGTCGGCGACGCGTTCGCCGTGGCACGCCCACTCCGAATCGAGCAATGCAGCGAGCAAGAGGGCGTTTGCACGCCGACCGAGCGCGCGAGCCGGAGCGAGCTTCACCTCGTCCCAATGCCCGGCGGGCTCGCGCAGGAGGACCTGGAGCGAGCACAGCTCGACCGCCGAGAGGCCGTGGAACCAGCGCTCGACCGACAGTCCTTCGCGAGTGCGCAGCCACGCCTCCCACCGCACGCGCGCACCGCCGGAGTCCGGCGCAGCCGAACGGTGATCGTGCACGCGGAAGCCGATCCACTCGCGGTCGACGTCGTCGAGACGGAGCGCGGTGAAGTCCTCGAGCCACGTCAGCGCATTTCCGCAGACGGTGTAGGTCGTGCTCTCAGCGGGCTCGCCCGGGATCATCGTCCCGTCGCCGAGCTTCGCGACGAGCGCGCGCACGACGCGCTCCGGCGTCTTCTGGAAGTCCGCGCGCAGGACCTCGACCTCACGAGCGCTTTCGGCCTGCGATCGGTGCACCAGCGCCTCGACACGCTCCTCGAGCGTCTCGGTCTTCTGCGCTGCGAATGAAACGAAGACGAGAGGACCGACGAGGAGCAACGATCGACGAGCCATCCCAAACCTCCTGGTGACGCCCCGCCGAGCTGCGCCCGAAGCGGCTTCGTCGGGCGACAGGCTAGCGCCGTGCGAGCGGAGGAGCGCGCTCCGCCCGACAGGAACGCGTCACCGCGCGATCTGCCGCCAGAACGACGCGCCCGTCGCGTGCGGCGCGAGGCCCAGGCTCTCCTCCACCGTCGCGCCGAGGTCGGCGAAGCTCGCGCGCGTGCCGAGGTCGACGCCCGCCTTCACCGCGGGGCCGCACGCGAGCACGGGGACGTACTCGCGCGTGTGATCGGTCGTCTCGTGCTTCGTCGGGTCGTTGCCGTGGTCGGCGGTGAGCAACACCGCGTCGCCGGGGCGCAGGAGCTTTTCGAGCTCAACCAGGTCACGGTCGAAGTCCTCGAGCGCCTTGCGGTAGCCCTTCGCGTCGCGCCGATGCCCGTAGAGCATGTCGAAGTCGACGAGGTTCAAGAACACGAAGCCCCGCTCGAGCCGCTTCGCCACCTCGAGCGTGTGCTGCATCCCGTCGCGGTTGCCCTCCGTGTGGATCGCTTCGGTGAGGCCGCGCGCCGCGAAGATGTCCTCGATCTTGCCGATGCCGACGACGGGGAGCCCCGCGCGCTTCACGCGGTCGAGCGTCGTGTCCGCGGGCGGCGGCATCGAGTAGTCGCGCCGGTTGTACGTGCGCTTGAACGACCCCGGCGCGCCGACGAACGGTCGCGCGATCACGCGGCCGACGCCGTACGGATCGAGGATCTCGCGCGCGATGCGACAGCACTCGTAGAGCCGTTCGAGCCCGAAGTGCTGCTCGTGCGCCGCGATCTGGAACACGGAATCCGCGCTCGTGTAGACGATCGGCTTGCCCGTCGCGATGTGCTCGGGCGCGAGGCGGTCGATCACCTCGGTGCCCGACGCGGGCGCGTTGCAGAGCACGCCGGGGAGCTTCGCGCGCTTCACGAACGGATCGAGGATCTCCGGCGGGAAGCCGTCGGGGAACACGGGGAACGCCTGCGAGAGCGGGCACCCCATCATCTCCCAGTGCCCGGTCGACGTGTCCTTGCCGGGCGAGCGCTCCGCCATGCGGCCGAACGCGCCCGCGGGCCGTGCGCTCTTCGCGACGCGCGTGACGCCAGCGACCCACCCGAGGCCGAGCTCCGTCATGCGCGGCGCATCGAGTCCGCCCGCCGCTTCGACGAGGTGGTCGAGCGTGTGCGCGCCCGCGTCGCCGAAGCTCGGAGCGTCGGGCAGCGCGCCCACGCCGAGCGAGTCGAGCACGAGGACGAACGTGCGCCGCATCGCGCTCACTTCTTCCCGATCGCGCGCTGGATCGTGGCGCGGATCTGGTTGTCCATGTCGTCGACCCACTCGGCGCCGAAGTCGCGCTCGAGGAGGTCCTTCTCGCTGAACTCGTAGCGGCCGGAGCGCGGGTCGAAGTCGAACTGGTAGTCGTGTTCGCTGCCGTCGTCCTCCGTGACCATCACGAGCACGATGTGGTTGGGTTCGTCGAGTTCGAGTCGGAAGGAGGCCATGGTGTTGGGTTCGCCGGGGTCGAGGCGGCTCCCCATCGTACCGCCTGGCGCGCGGGCGAAAGAGGACGCGGGCCGAGACTCGGAGCGCGATTCGCGGCGCGCTCGGACCGCGAACGAGCGGGTCCTCGACGACGCGCTCGCCGCCGGAGCCCGCGCGGGGCGCTCCCGCCCTCGCCGCGAGCGCTTCGAGCGGAGCCCAACGGTGCGACTTGCGTTGGAAAGCCCTGACCGCTTGGAGCCCGGCGCGCCGTGCCGATAATGCTCCCGCATGTCCACGAGGGGTTCGAGGGTCCGCCGTTTCGTCGCCGCGCTGGTGCTCGGCGCGCTCGCGAGTTGCGCGAGCTGGCGCGACGCCGTGCGCACGGAGCGTTGGACGCTCTACTCCGAACGCACGCTGACGAGCGAGGAGACGCGGCAGTACGAGCGCTCGATCGAGCCCGCGCTCGGCGCCGTGTCCGAAGCGCTCGGCCCGTTCAAGAACCGCGTGTCGCTGTACGTGTGGGAGGACGGGAACGCCGCGCCGGGCGATGGCTCGAGCACCGCTCAGCTCCACGAAGGCGGCACCGGCGCCGTGCAGGAAGTCCCGGGCATCGGACCCGCGCGCGTCCGTGCGTTCCATGCGCGCACGCGGACGTTCTTCGGGCCGAGCTCGGGCATCTACCTCGGCGCGCCGGAGACGGGCACGACCGCGCACGAGCTCGTGCACGCGCGCGTCGCGGAGGAGAACCTCGAGCTCCCGCTCTGGCTCGAAGAAGGGCTCGCGAGCTTCCTCGGCGACGGCTACCAGGACGGCGAGCGCTGGATCGTCGACGGACTCGCGTGCTGGCCGATGCGCGAGCTCACGGAAGCCCGCATCGCGGACGTCGAGTTCGCGCGCCTCCTCGCGCTCTCCGCGGAGGACTCGAGCGACGTGCGCGAGAATGTCCTCGCGCACTTCGTCGGCTGGGCGATCGTGTTCGACCTCTACCGCGAGGAAGGCAAGCTCGACTGGCGCGGTTGGATCGCACGCTACACCCACGGCATCGACGCCGGCGAAGCGCGGATGCGCATGCAGCGCACGCTCGCGCCCGCGACGCTCGAGAGCTGGCTCCAACGCTTGAAGGACGAACGCCCCGCGGTGCGCATCGCGACGGCGAAGGGGCTCTGGAAGCTGCGCTCGCTGATCGCGGTCGAGGCGCTGCTCGACGCGCTCGAGCGCGAGAAGGACCCGCTCGCGCGTGTGGCGCTCGCGATCAACCTGCTCGCGAGCGCCGGCGAGATGCGCCTGCCCGACGACCTGCAGCGACGGATGTGGCGCCAAGCGTGGCCCGCGCTGCGTCGCGCCCAACTCGCCGACCCGCGCGAGCAGAAGGCGGTCGAGGAGCTCTTCGCCTCGTTCCGCTGGGGCTCGCGCTCGAGCCCGAGCGGCCCGCTCGAGGCGCTGCGGCGCTACTGGGCCGAGTAGTCGCGCCGCGCGACCTCTCGACACACCGCGGCCCACGGCACTCGGTTCGCCGCGGCGCGCGATCGAACGCACACGCGCTCGGCTCACGCGTGACCGCGCGTCACTCGCACACGCGCCCGGCTCACGCGTGACCGCGCGTCACTTCGATCCGTCGAGCTTCCTCTTCGCCTCGTCGAGCATCCGCTCGAGCTCGGGCTGGTACTTCGCCCACGCGTCGGCCCCACCGCGCTCGAGTTCCTCGAGCTTCTTCGCGAGCTCCTCCCGCCGCGGCCCGAGCTCCTTCACGAGCCCCTCGAGCCGTTCCTTCTCCGCCCCCGTCGCGCTCTTCGCCTTCGCGTTCCACTCGCCGAGCCGCGCGTCGAGCCGATCGAGCGCGTCCTGCGACGCCCCCTTCCACTCACGCATGCGCTCCGCGATCCCCGCCTTCGTCTCCTCCGCCACCCCCTTCGCCCGATCGACCGCCTCCCGCGCCCGCTCGGACACGGACTTCGTCCCCTCCGCCGCGCTCGACTCCTCGTGCGAACAACCCAGGACGACTCCCCCCATCACGACACCGCAGATCCACGCCTTCATCGATCACCTCCATCGACCCCGACCGTCTCGCCGCGCGCCCGCAGCATGCCGCGCGCCCTCCCCTCTCCCAAGTCGAACTCCGTGCTCTCCCTGGGCCGGTCCTCCGGCCCAGGGAGAGCACGGAGTCTGGGATGCGGTAGCACCCAAATGTGTTCCGTTGCTCCCCTCCGTCCGTTGCCCTTCACCTCCCCCGCCTTCGCTCCCACCCCGCCTCTCCCGCCCACCGCCCTCGGCGCCCCCGCAGAATACCCCACACCCACCGACGCACTTCCCGCAGCTCGACCACCGGCGCCGCGCGACCTTCCCTCGCGCGACGCCGTTGCGCTTCTCCCGAGAACACCACGCCTCGCATCAGCGCCTCCCCATGCTCCAGATCCGCGACCTCGTCCAGATCTACCCCGGCCCCGTCACCGCGCTCCAAGGCCTCCACCTCGACGTCGACGAAGGTCTCTTCGGCCTGCTCGGCCCCAACGGCGCCGGCAAGTCGACGCTGATGAAGATCCTCGCGGGCCTGCTCGAACCGACCTCCGGTCAAGTCCTCCTCGACGGCGACGACATCGTCAAGGAACCCGCGAAGGTCTGGTCGCGCCTCGGCTACCTCCCGCAGGACTTCGGCTTCTACCCGCACCTCGACGGCGCTTCGATGCTCGAGCACCTGCTCGTGCTCAAAGGCGTGCGACCGAAGCAAGGCATGAAGACCTACGTCGCCGAGCTCCTCGAGCGCGTCAACCTGACCTCCGCCGCGAAGCGCAAGGTCGGCGGCTACTCGGGCGGCATGCGCCAGCGCCTCGGCATCGCGCAGGCGCTCGCCGGCGATCCGCGCCTCATCATCGTCGACGAACCGACGGCGGGCCTCGACCCCGAGGAACGTCTGCGCTTCTACGACCTGCTCGCGGAGCTCGCGCAGGGCCGCATCGTGCTGCTCTCGACGCACATCGTCGAGGACGTCGCCGTGTTGTGCCCGCGGCTCGCGATCATCCGCAAGGGACGCCTCGTCGCCGTCACGACGCCCGCGGAAGCGCGCGAGAAGCTGCGCGACGGCATGTTCGAGGGTTTCGTCGACTCGGCGCGCCTCGACGAGCTCAAGCGCACGCGGCGCGTCACGCAGTCGATGCTCGTCGAAGGTCGGCGACGCGTGCGACTCTTCGAGCCCGGCGGCGCGGCGCCCGAGGGCTTCGAGCGCGTTCCGGCGACGCTGGAGGACGCGTACCTCGTCCTGCAGCGCGGTGAAGAGCTCGGCGAGCGCCTCGCGGCCGTGCGCACGACGGAGGGCGCGTGATGAGCTCGACTCCGTCTCCGTTGCTCGGCGCGCGCGCTCCCGCGTCGCTCTCCGCGTCGACGCGCGCATCGGGCGGCAGCTTCGCGCGCTACCTCGAGGTCGCGCGCCTCGACCTGCGCTTCCACCTGCGGCGTCCCTTGTTCTGGATGCTGCTCCTGATCCTCGCGCTGATCTCGTTCGGCCTCTCGACGGGCGACATGCGCATCATGAGCGGCGACTCCGAGGTCGGCGGCAAGAAGGCGTTCATCACGTCGATGTTCGCCCAATCGCAGCTGCAGGCGATCCTCGCGCTGCTCGTGCACGGCTTCTTCGTCGCCGTCGCGTTCGGGCTCACGGTCCTGCGCGACGAGGAGCAGCGGATCGGCGAGCTCCTGCACGCGACGCCGCTCACGATCGGCGAGTACGTGTGGGGCAAGTTCACCGCGGTGTGCGCGATGTTCGGGATCGCGCTCCTGTTCCAGGCGGCGTCCGCGGCGCTCTGCAACCACGTCCTCGTGAGCGCGCAGAGCGCGGAGTTCGTCGGACCGTTCTCGCTCGCGAACTACCTCGTTCCGATGGTCGTGTTCGCGCTGCCCGTGATGGTGTTCCTCGCGGGCACGAGCCTCCTCGTCGGAACGTGGACGAAGAAGCCCGTGCTCGTGTTCCTGCTGCCGACGGCGCTCCTGCTCGTCAGCATCTTCTTCCTCTGGGACTTCTCGCCGGCGTGGCTGTCGCAGGCCTGGAATCGCTTCCTCATGCTCGTCGACCCCGCGGGCTGGCGGTGGCTGAACGAGACGTGGCTCAAGGTCGACCGCGGCGTCGAGTTCTACAACGCGGAGTTCGTGGGCCTCGACGCGAGCTTCGTCCTCAGCCGCATCGCCTTCGCGGCGCTCGGACTGGCGAGCGTCGGCCTCGTGCAGGTGCGTCTCGAGCGCACCCAGCGCGCGTCGCGCGTCACGGCGGCGAGCGCCGCCCGCGCGACGACGGCGGCTCCGGCGGAGGTCCGCCCCGCGCTCGGCGCGCTCGAGCCGCAGTTGGCGACGCCGCCGACGCTCTTCGCCGGCATCGTGCACGTCGCGCGCGCGGAGCTCGCCGAGCTCAAGAGCCAGCCCGGCCTCTACATCTTCGTCCCGCTGATCCTCCTGCAGATCATCGGCACGTTCCTCGTGAAGACCGGCGCGTTCGACACGCCGCTGCTCGTGACGTCGGGCACGGCCGCCGCGGGGAGCGTGAACACGATCACGCTGTGCGTGTGCCTGCTGCTCACCTTCTACACGACGGAGTCGCTGGAGCGCGAGCGCGCGCGCGGCCTCGCGCCGATCTACTACGCGACTCCCGTGCGCTCGGCGTCGATCTTGTTCGGGAAGACGCTCGCGAACTGCGCCGTCGCGGGCGTGATCCTGCTCGCGGCGTTCGTCGCGTGCGTGATCGTGCAGCTCGTCCAGGGAAAGGTCGCGATCGAGCTCGCTCCGTTCTTGATCACGTGGGGCGGCCTCGTCGTGCCGACGTTCGTCGTGTGGAGCGCGTTCGTGACGCTCGCTTTCGCGCTCTCGCGCAACCGCTATGCGACGTACGGCATCGCGCTCGGCGTGCTCGTGCTCCTCGGCTGGTTCCAGATGCGCGACCAGATCACCTGGGCGAGCAACTGGAACCTGTGGGGCGCCGTGCGGTGGAGCGACTTCGCGCTGTTCGAGCTCACGGGGCGCCAACTCCTGCTGAATCGGCTCGCGTACCTCGCGCTCGCCGTGTTCTTCCTCGCCCTCGCGGTGCGCGCGTTCCCGCGGCGCGGCCGCGACGCGGCGAGCGTCCTCGAGCGCCTCAAGCCCGCGCGCCTCCTGCGCTCGGCGCTCGCGCTCGCGCCGTTCTGGATCCCGCCCGCGGCGCTCTTCTCCGTGCTCGCGCTCGACGTGCGCGACGGGACGCAGGGCTCGAAGGCGGAGAAGGCCGGGCTCGACTACTGGAAGAAGAACGTCCTCACGTGGAAGGACGCGAAGAAGCCGACGATCACGGCGCTGCAGGAGGAGCTCGAGCTCGACCCGCCGCGTCACTTCCTGCGCTCCAAGGGCGCGTTCACGCTGCTCAACGATCAACAGGAGCCGATCGCACGCTTCGCGGTGACGCGCGGTCCGCACTGGCGCGAGATCGCGTGGACGCTCGACGGCGCGAAGATCGAGCCCGAGGACCGCGCGGGCCTCGTGATCGTGACGCCGCCCGCTCCGCTCGCGCCGGGCGCTTCCCTCGTGCTCGGCTTCGCGTTCGAGGGCACGTTTCCCGGCGGCGCGACGAAGAACGGCGGCAACGTGCAGGAGTTCATCGCGTCCTCGGGCGCCGTGCTCACGGCCTTCACGCCGAGCTTCGTGCCGCTGATGGGATTCCAGGACGGCTTCGGCCTCGACGCCGAACACACGCCCGACCCGAAGCAGTGGCCGGAGGACCATTGGAAGGGCGTCACCGAAGGCGGCTTCGGCAACAACACGACGCTCACGACGCGCATCACCGTGACGCTGCCCGAGGCGTACCAGGCGAACTCCGTCGGCGAGCTCGTCGACGAGCGCGTCGCCGACGGCAAGCGCACGGTCACGTGGGTGAGCGACCACCCCGTCGATTTCGCCAACGTGATCGCGGGGAAGTGGGCGGTGAAGCGCGGCACGGGCACGGCGCTCTACTACCACCCGAAGCACGCGTACAACGTCGACGAGATGCTCTCCGCGCTCGACGGCGCGCGGAAGTGGTACGGCGCGTGGTTCGGCGCGTTCCCTTGGAAGGAGCTCAAGCTCTCCGAGTTCGCGGGCCATGCGGGCTACGCGCAGGGTTTCCCGACGAACATCACGTTCAGCGAGAACATCGGCTTCCTCACGGAGAGCAAGCCCGACGCGCAGGCCGCGTTCATGGTCACGGCGCACGAAGCGGCGCACCAATGGTGGGGCAACATGCTCTCGCCCGGCATCGGCCCCGGCGGGGACGTGCTCTCCGAGGGCATGGCGCACTTCTCCGTCGCGCTGCTCATGGAGGCGATGCAGGGCGAGCGCGAGCGCATCGCGTTCCTCACGAAGATCGAGGACACGTACGGCAAGGACCGCCAGGTCGACAGCGAGAAGCCGCTCGTCAAGCTGACCGGCGGACGTCCGGGCGACACGACGGTGCTCTACGACAAGGGCGGCTGGGCGGCGTGGATGCTGATGAACCACATGGGCCGCGAGCGCATGCTCGCGGGCTGCAAGGAGCTCATCGCGCGCTTCGAGAACGGGCCCGACCATCCGTTGATCGAGGACTACCTCGCGGTGCTGCGCGAGCACGCCGAGGACAAGGACGCGTTCGACGCGTTCACGAAGCAGTGGTACTTCGAGGTCGTCGTGCCGCGCTACACGATCGATTCGGCGACGAAGACGCGCGTCGCGGACGCAGCAGTCGCAACGAGCGTCCACCCGTCGAGCTCCGGCCCCTCCGCCGAGTCCGACGCCGCGCCGAGCGCGTGGGAGGTCGAGTTCGAACTCACGAACCGCGGCACGAGCACGATGCCCGTCGAGATCGCCGCGGTGCGCGGCGAGCGCTGGCCCAAAGACGACGCGAAGCCCGGCACGCGACCGAACGACCCCGCCGTGCTCGCCGCGTCCACGAACGGCACGGAGCGAGCGAAGTCCGCGAACGCATGGCAGGAGTCGCGCGCGAGCACGACGCTCGGCGCCGGCGAGACGAAGAAGCTCCACCTCCGCTGCGCGTTCGAGCCCGAGCGCCTCGTCGTCGACCCCGACGCGAAGGTGCTGATGCTCGAGCGCAAGAAGGCGGAGCGGAAGCTCTGAGCACGGAGGGTGCGCGACCTCGCTCGCCGCGCACCGGCTGCTCGCGCGCCGCCGCACGGCGACCCCGAGAGGGAGGGGGCGCTTCCGCACGCCGTCGGCGTAGCGCTCGAATCGCGTGCACGCGGCTTCGCGAGTTTCGTGCGCTCCCTGGCGAGTTGACGACGCAGCCGTAGACTCGACCTCCGATTCGAGTCCCAGCTCTCTCGGAGGTTCACCCCATGCAATCCCGCTTCATCCGTTTCGGAACAGCCCTGTCCGCGACCGTTGCGCTCGCGACGGCGGCATTCGCGCAAGGCTCGAACGACTGCGCCACGGCGACCGTTCTCTCGGGCTTCGGCACGTTTCCCGTCTCGAACGTCGGTGCGACCGACAGTCCGCAGCCGCAGACCGGCTGCACGACCGTCCACAACGACGTGTGGTTCGAGTGGACCGCTCCCGCGACGGGCGGAGCGAGCGTCAGCTCGTGCGGCACGGTCTCCGTCGACACCGTCGTGCAGGTGTTCACCGGCGCGGGCTGTCCCGTCGTGCAGCCGCTCGTGTGCAACGACGACTCGTGCGGTCTGCAGTCCTCCGTCACGTTCAGCGTGACCGCAGGCAACGTCTACATGATCCGCTGGGGGTCCTACGGAGCGGCGACCACCTACACGGGTTCGTTCGCGATCGCCTCCGCGGTTCCTCCGCCGCCGTGCGGCACGAACACGGGCCCGGACGTGATCGTCGGCGACATGACGGACGTGCTCAACGTCGCGGCGTCGGGCGGCATCGACGCGGTCGCGCTCGGCACGACGTCGTGCAACATCGGCACGCAGGTGCTCGTGTGGGTCGCCAGCACGCCGGCGCATCCCGTGATTCGCCAGAACGTCTACAAGTTCAAGGTCGTCAACGGCGCGGGCCGCATGGAGCAGCTCGGCGCGTCGTGGCTCAAGCACGCGTTCGCCGCGACCGCGGGCAACCTCTGCTGCACGTGCCAGGGCGGCGGCGGCGGCCTCGGCGTCGGGTGCTCGGACACCTACGGCTCGGGACTCAACGGCGGTCAATCCGGCGCGGGCCCGAACTGGCAGGTGAACGCGCACACCGGCGTGTTCCCGTATCCGCCGGCGAACCCGGCGTGGAGCGGAGCGATCGCGCGCCGGTGCCAGATGCCGGTGAGCGAGCTCGAGGCGACGGGCGGCGGCTCGACCGTGCGCTACTTCGGCGAAGGCCAGTACGTCACGGCCGACGACTCGGCCGCGGGCAACCAGAACAACAACTCGTCGTGGCGCGAGCTCACGTGCGCCGGCACGACCGATTTCTCCTTCACGTTCACGGGCGTCACGTCACGCGCGCAGCCCGCGATCCGCGCATGGGCGCTCGCGGAAACGGGCGTCACGCTGAACGACGTGCAGGTCCCCGGTGACGGCCTCGTCGTCGTCGGTTCGAAGGCGACGAGCCTCGGCGGCGGTCAGTGGCACTACGAGTACGCCGTCTACAACATGAACGCCGACCGCAACGTCGGCTCGTTCAGCGTGCCCGTGCCGAGCGGCGCGAACGTCGCGAACGTCGGCTTCCACGACATCGCGTACCACGACGGCGACGGCAACGGCAGCGCGAACTTCGCGGGCACCGACTGGCCCGCGACGCGCACCGCGAGCGCGCTCACGTGGGCGTGTGATCCGCAGTCGACCGACGCCAACGCGAACGCGATTCGCTGGGGCACGATGTACAACTTCCGCTTCGACGCGGACGTCGCGCCGGTCACGGGCGTGCTCACGATGGGCCTGTGGAAGCCGGGCATCCCCGCGGACGCGACGACGACGGGCGACGTCCCCGGCAACTCCTCCTTCAGCGCGTTCTGCCTCGGCGACGGCTCGGGCGCCGCGTGCCCGTGCGGCAACAACGGCGCACTCGGCCACGGCTGCGCGAACTCGGGCTTCCCGGCAGGCGGCCTGCTCGTCGCGTCGGGCAACGCGAGCGTCGCGAGCGACACGGCCCGCCTCGACGCGTCGAGCATGACCGGCGGCGTCTGCATCTTCTTCCAGGGCGACACGCAGATGGCGCCGGTGATCGTCGACGACGGTCTCGGCTGCGTGACGGGCTCGATCGTGCGCCTCACGCTGCAAGGCGTCGCGGGCGGCGCGAGCTGGTATCCGTACCCCGGTGATCTCCCGATCAGCTTGCGCGGCAGCGTGAGCCCGTCGGGCGGGACGTACTACTACCAGTGCTTCTATCGCAACCCGTCGAGTGCGTTCTGCCCGCCCGCGACGAGCAACCGCACGAACGGCGTCGCGATCACGTGGGCGCCTTGAAACCCTGACCGCGTGCCGCGAGGCACGCGCGTCGAACGCAGCGAGGCCGCGACGCGCGAGCGCCGCGGCCTCGTGCTTTCGTGGACCACGTCGACCGCGAGCGGAAATCCACGCGCAGGCGTCGGCATCGATCCGCCGCGAGACTCGCCTCGACCTCGATCGGGGAAGACCGTGCTCTGCACCTTCCTTGACGCTTTCGCGCGCGCCCCCCTAGCCTGGAGTCGGAGCGTGTTTCGCGCTCCTCCCGCTCTCCCCCCGCTCCGGTCTTCGAGAGGTACCGCCATGGTCTCGCTCCGCGCCTGCTTCCCCTTCGTCCTCGCCGCGCTCGCTCTCCCCGCTCGTGCGCAGGTCTGCCCCGAGCTTGGACCGATCCAAGTCTCCACGGGCGCAGGCACGATCACCTGTCCGTGCTTCGTCGCGAGCGAGGAGGCCGGCACCGTCTTCACGGGCATCCCCGCGGGCGACTTCCCGATCGAGATCACGAAGATCGGCATCGCGTGGGGCTCGCAGTCGGGCGGCGCGCTCCCGACGATCGAGGACTCGATCGTGATCTACGGCGCGGGTCTGCCGAATCCTGCGGCGGGCGGACAGCTCTTCACGCTCGGCGCGCCGCAGATGACGGACGGCTTCGTCAACGAATTCGACGTCGAGAACCAAGGCCCCGGCGGCACGCCGATCACGATCAACACGCAGCCGTTCACGGTCACGCTGCGCTTCGCGAACTCGAACAACACGCCGCCGTACGGGCCGAGCATGGTCGAGGACAACAACGGCATCACGCCCGGTCGCAACGTCGTCAAGGCCGTCGGTTTCCCGCTCAGCGGCTGGTACGACGCGCAGCTGCTCGGCGTCAGCGGCGACTGGGTCGTCTACGTGAAGTACCGCGCGCACTGCGGTACGGGCGGCGGCAATCCCGGCACGGCGTACTGCTTCGGCGACGGAACGGGAGCCGCGTGTCCGTGCGATCCGGGCCAGGCAGGTCAGCCCGGACAAGGCTGTGCGAACTCGACCGGAAACGGCGGACGCATCGAAGCGAGCGGCACACCGAGCGTGGCGAACGACAGCCTCGTGCTGCATCTCTCGCACCTCCCCGCGACCGCGGCCGCGATCATCTTCCAGGGCACGGTGCAGCAGAACGGCGGCAACGGTTCGCAGCTCAACGACGGTCTGCTCTGCGTCAACGGTTCGATCATCCGCATCGGCACGAAGAACTCGGTCGGCGGCGCGAGCGATTGGGGCTTCGGCGTCGCCGGCGACCCGCTGATCTCCGTGCGCGGCGCGATCCCCGCGGTCGGCGGGACGCGGCACTACCAAGGTTGGTACCGCAACTCCGCGAGCTTCTGCACGCCGGCGACGAGCAACTACACGAACGGTTGGTCGATCACGTGGACGCCCTGACGTCCTGAGTACGCCCGCGATACGCGGAGAGGAAGAAACGAGGCCGCGGTGCTCCCACGAGCGCCGCGGCCTCGCGCGTCGAAGGCGGTCGAGCGCGAGAACCTCCGTCGTCGTAGTCAAGCCGCGCCGCACGCGGTATCTCATCCTGCATGCGTCGCTTCGCGCTCGGACTGCTCGTGGTCGTGCTCGCGGGACTCGGCTTCCTCCTGTGGAAGACGATCGACGCGATCGTGGCACCGGCGCCGCGCGTCGAGCTCGCGCCGCGCGACGCGCCGCCGCCCGCGGAATCCACGCACGCGCGCTCGACGGCCGCTCCGTCGCGCGCGCATGAGCCCGAGCCTACGACGCCCGCCGCCGAGCACGCGAGCGCGCCGAAGCCGAGTACGCCGCCGCCCGCGAAGACCGAGCTCACGCGTGCCCCGGCGCTCGAGACGATCGCCGCGCAGGTGCGCGGCACCGCCTCCGCGCTGCTCGTGCGTCGTCCGGGTGAATCCACCGAGGACGTCGCGGGCCGTCGTCCGCTCCCCGGCGCGCGCGTCGTGTTCCGCTCGGGCGAGACCGTGCTCGCCGAAGCGACGAGCGGGCGCGACGGCCGCTTCGAAGCGCGCTTCTCGTGCGCGGGTCGCTGCACGCTCGAGATCGCTGCGCCGAACGGTTGGCGCTTCGTCGGCACGCCGCCGGAGCTCGACGGCGACGTGCTCGACGGCCTGCGCGCGCTCGAGCTCGGCTTCGTGCGCGGCGACGTCGAGCTCGCGGGCGACGTGCGCGGCGTGCTCGAGTCCGAGAGCGGCGCGTGGACCGCGGAGACGCTCCCGCGGAAGGGCGCGGTGCTCCTCGACCTCGTCAGCGTCGACGATCCGTTCTTCGCGTTGCGCGCCGAGCTCGAGAGCGGCGAGGACGCGCACGGCGCGCCGACGCTCGCGTTCGTGTTCCGCGACGTGCCGCGCGGCGAGTACGAGCTCACGCTCTCCGCGCTCGACGGTTTCCGCTGGCATCCGCCGTCGCTGCGCGTGTCGCCGCCGATCGCGGGGCTCTCGTTCCTGCGTTACGACCGCGAGCGCGCTCTGCCGCTCGTCTTCCACGTCGTCGACGCGCGCACGAAGGAGCCGATCGAGCGCTTCCAGGTGCGTCGCATCGCGTTGACCCCGTCGAAGGACAACGGAGTGTTCCTGCACACGGGGCCGATCGAGCTCGGCACGTTTCCGCTGCAGGGCGCGTTCCAGTGGTCGCTGTGGGCCGACGATCACGCGCCCGCGTTCGGCGACGAGACCGCGTTCGTCGAACAGGACGGCGCGCGCGTCGCGCACGTCGAGCTCGAGCCCGGTTGGTCGACGAGGCTCCTCGTGCTCGCGCGCGATCCGACGGCGCGGCCGCTCGCGAACGTCGAGGTCTTGCTCGACGGGAGCAGCGCGGGGCGCACGGACGCGAACGGGATGCTCGTCTTGCACGCGAAGACGCGGCCGAAGGAGCTCGAGCTCCGCGCGGACGGCTTCGCGCTCGTCGGGAATCCGCTCGAAGGCTACGGCGGCAAGACGGCGGAGCAACGCGGGCAGGTGACGCTCGCGTTCCTCGAGCCGAAGCGGTGACGCGACGAGTGGAACGCGGCGGGCGCGAGTCGCGCTCCAGGGAAGCGGCGTGCGTCGCGAGTCGATTCTGCGGGGTGGTTGGACTGCGTCGATCGGTTGAAAAAACGGCCTGACTCCGTACTCAGCGCACCTCGACGCGTCCGCCGCCGCGCTCGACGCGGAAGCGGCCTTCGCCGCTCCGTTTGCCTTCCCATCGAGCGCGGTACTCGCCTTCCGCGAGCCATAGGAATGCCTTCGACGCGTCCCAAGGCACCTGCGCGCGCAAGAGCTCCTCGCCTTCCAGCGTCGACACGACGAGCGTGTCTCCGCGCGATGGTCCGCGCAGTCCGTTCATCTCCAGCGCCGACTCCGACTCCCGGTCGCTGCCCTTCGGAGCTCCGATCGGCGCGGCGTCGACCTCGACGCGCCATGCGCTCTCCGCGCGCACGTCGACGTGGACCGCGTGTTCCGTGCGCAAGTCGAAGCGCACCGGAGGAACGTGCCACGCGAGCGAGCTCCCCCACTCGGCGTCGGACCAGTCACGGCTGGGTCCTCCGCCACCCGGGGCCGGTCGCACGGGCTCGGAGACGCTCGACGAGCGCGCGAACGAACGCAGCGAGTAGATCCCCGGCGCGAGATCGCCCACGTCGAACCCCTCGGGCCCCGATGGGACCGAACGCGCCCGCTTCTGCCCCAAACCGACCTCGAGCGGCGTGAGCACGAGCCGCATCGAGACGACGTTGCCGTCGGAATCGAGCACGCGTCCCTGCAGCGTGCGCGCAGCGGGCAACACGACGTCGCCGAGGTCGATCGGCGCGCCGGGCACGAGCGTCACCGGCACGACGATCGTCGGCCAGCGCTCGCACCCGACGACCACCTCGCTCTCGCCTTGCTCGAGACCGATCGCGGTGAAGACGCCGTCGCTCCCGACGTGGGTGCGCGCGCCTTCCCACACCTCGTCGTTCCCCGCGCTCTTCGGAGCGACGTACACCCACGCGTGCTCGAGCGGCGCGTTCGTCGTGCCTGCGAGCACGCGCAGGCGCAGCGCCGTCGTCAATCCGCGCAGCACCTCGGGATCGACGACGAAGTTCGCTTCGTGCTGTCCCGGACTCACCTGCACGACCGCGAGGCGACGGCCTTGCAACAAGAGCGCGACGAAGACCGGGAGCGCGCGAACGCGGAATTCGCCGATCGCGTCCTTCGGCGCGGCGTCGCGGTCCCATGCAGGAGCGCCGTCCTCGTGCTCGGTGTCGAGCGCGTTCACGCCGATGCCGCGGTACTCGCCGATCCCTTTCGCGACCGTGTCGTTCGGGTCGAGGCCGCTTTCGCCCGGCACTTCGCTCGTCGCGACGGCGGTGAGCGGCAGGCGGTAGCCCCACTCGCGCGACGACATCACGCGCGGCGCGAACGGCGCGCCGTTGGGATCGCGCACGCGCACCGTGATCCGCCGCCACGGCGCGAGCACGAGGTCGCGCTCGATGCGCGCGTAGTCGCCCGCGAGCACGAGCGTCGTCCGCGCGCTCGCGTGATCGGGCTCGCGCGCGACGAGCTCGTACGTGCCCGCGTCGAGCGGCCCGAGCTCGAACGCGCCGTCGCCGCGCGGCTTGCTGTAGAGCTCGATGCCGTCCGCGGTGCGCAGGGTGAGCCCCGCTTCGCGCCCGGAGACGCGCGCGCCGTCGGGCTCGAGCAAGCGACCGCGCACGTGGAATCCATCGAGCGGCGGAGCCTCGGTCGCGCGCTCGCGCCGCTCGTAAGGCGCGACGACGACCTCGGGCTCGGCGTTCGGCCGTTCGAGCTCCGTGTTCGACTCGCCCACGCTCGCCGCGCCGTTCGCGGGCCCGCGCGAAGCGACCTCCGCGTCGGGCGCGTCACGGCGGAGCACCCACACGAGGACGGCGGCGAGCACGGCCCCGCCCAACGCGATCGTCGCCAACTGCGCTCTCACGCTCCGCATCCTAGCGCGCGATCACGGAGCGAGTTCACGGCGTGCGATTCGAACGCTCGTTCCCCGCGCGGGGTCGCGAGGTGCGACTTCGCCGGGTGCTCGGGACGGACCTTCGCCGCTCCAACCGAGGAGCGAAGCTCCCCGTTCGCTCGCACGGCTTCGACGTGAGCGGTTCGATGCCCGCTCCACGCAGTCGGCGTTCTCCGGGTCACGGCGCCTCGATCGGCACGTTTTGCGGCTCGTCGGTGACCGTGATCGAGCGCTGCCCGAGCACCTTCTCGCCGTCGCGCACGACGACTTGATATGCGCCGGGCAGGAGGAAGAGCACGTTGCCCGTCCCGCTCGAGCGCAACGCCGTCGCGACCGCGCGACCGCTCGCGTCGCGGACGTCGACGTCGAAGAAGCGCTCGTTCTGCGGCGCGAGCTCGAACGAGACGCGCGTTCCCTTGCGCGCGTGGAGCACGAGTCCCTGGACGCTGCCGCCGCGCAGGTCGACGGCGAGCGGCTCCGCGACGACGGTCGACGGTTGAAGGAGTCGCAAGACGTACGCGCGGCGCGCGAGCCCTCGCAGCTCGAACGCGCCGTCCGCGTCCGTCGCTGCGCGTACGGCTTCGTCGCGCGCGCTGAGCTCGTCCGTCACGAGCTCGACCGTCGTGCGCACCGCGGCGCCGCTCGCATCGACGACGCGCCCGCGCGCGACGACCTGCGTGCCGAGCGAAAGCGTGCCGAGCGCGAGCTCCTCGCCCGCGCGCAGCACGCCCGTGCGCTCGCACGTCTCGTGGTCGGGCGCGCGCACGACGACGCGCACGGCGCCGGGCCGGAGGAACGCGAGCCGGAGCTCGCCCTTCGCGTCGGTCGTTCCGCCTTCGAGCATCTCCTCACGCTCGGTGATCGCTCCCGGCGCGCGGACGAGCTCGACGCGCGCGCCTTCGATCGGCGTCGATTGCGCGAGGTCGACGACGCGCAACGAGAGTCGCGCGAACTCCCTCGCGTAACTCTCTCCGCCCACGACGAACTGCGTGGGACGCGCGACGTCCTCGACGCGCTTCGTCTCGAGGCTCGTCGCGCCGAGCGCGAGCGAGACGAAGAAACCGCGCGCGAGGTCCTCGGGCTCCACGCGGCAGCGCGCTACGAAGACGAGGTCGTCGCCGCGCTCGCTCCACGCGGCGAGCTCGCGCAGCAGCACGACCGCGTCCTCGTCCTCGAACCACGGCGGCGCCGAGAGCGTCGGGGCTCGGCGCGCGAAGTAGAGCGTCCCGTCGACGAAGAGCCGCGTCGTGTACGCGTCCTCGTTCGAGGCGCGAGCTTCCCGAGCGGCGCGGCGCCCATCGCGCACGACGACCTCGACCGACGCCCACTCGATCCGGCGCAGGACGAGGTCGCGCTCGACGCGCGGCGTGCGCTCGTCGAGGACGATCGCGACCTCGGCGTCGACGAAACCGCGCACGGTCGCGCGCACGCGCCATTCACCCGCCGCGAGCCCGCGCAGCGCGAACGCGCCCCTCGCGTCCGGCTTGACCGAACGTGCCGGTTCGGCGGCGTGCCGAGCGACGATCAGGAGCGCCGGCTTCAGCGCGGCTCCAGCGGCCTCCGGCGGATCGCGCGGATCGGTCTGGACCGGGAGCGCGGGCGCGCCGGTTTCGTCGAGCAGGCGCCCGACGATCTCGAACGTGCCCGAGTCCACCGCAGCGCTGGTGCGCACGTCGTCGCGTTTCGTGCGTGCGTCCGCCGCGGACTCGCGCTCGAGCGCCGTGCGCGCGTCGTCCGGTGCGGCGTTCGTCTGCGGAGCGGACGAGGCCGGTGCCGGCGCGGGCTCCGTGCCGAGCACGAAATACAGGAGCCCCGCGACGAGCGCGAGAGTGAAGAAGAGGGCGACGAGGACGCGGGACATCGAAGAGCGCGCATCTTCGCACAGATCCTGCGCTCGCGCCCGCGTCCGATCCGTCGCGCTCGAGTGCTGCGACGGACGTGGAACGCGCGACGTCTCGTGCCTTCGAGACCTGCGCGCGGCACCGGCTCAAGGCCGAAGATCGATCCGCACCGGCCGATCCGCGACGACGAAGTCGAGACCGTGCTCCTCGCCCTCGTTCGTGCGCACGTCGATGCGGTACGCGCCGGGGAGGAGCGCGAGGAGCGCCGTCCCGTCGTGCTCGCGCTCGTGCCACGTGCGTCCGCTCCCGTCGCGGACGGTCACGACCCCGCTCGCTCCCGTCTCGACGCGCACGCGCTGGCCGACGCTCGCTTCGAGCACGATCCCGGCGATCCCCTTGCCGTCCGTCTCGATCACGAGCGGCGGCGCGCAGTAGAGCTCGTCGCAAACCGTGAGCTCCCATCGCCCCGGCGGGATCTCTTCGAAGCGGAAGCGCCCATGGTCGAGCGCGAGGTCGGACAACCGGCGCTGCGCGGCGACGCGCTCCGCCCTCGCTCCGCCGATCGGCGCGAGCACGAGCCGCACGTCGCGCGCGACGCCGAGTCCGTCGACGACGCTTCCTGCGAGCACGCCGTCGGGCGCGGACTCGAGCGCGCGCGACTCGTATCCAGTGAGCGGCGCCGTCGCCGCCCCCTGCGCGTCGCCTTCATGCGACGCGGGGCCTTCCTCCGTTCGATTCGGCGTCGGCGTGTCGGAGCTCGCGTCCACGGCTTCGTTCACGCGTGTCGGCGTGGTGCGGTCGCCGCCGACGCGGAGGAAGAGCACGCAAGCGATCGGCACCGCGAGTACCGTGGTCCACACGAACCGTTTCATCCGGGTCGAAGGCATGCGGAGATCCGCCGCGGACGGGAAGGCCCGCGGTCTCGAGTCGAGCGTCGACGCGTCGTGTCGGACGCGCCGCGCGCGCGGCTGGAGTCGCGCGACACGGGCCCATTTTCTTCGACCACGCCGTGCGACTCCAAACCGCGTGCGAGCGCTCCCGCGGGAAGCGTGCAGGAGTCGGCCGCGCGCCGCGGAGGTCGCGGTCGGGGGAGGGTTCCGACCTCGGCCTCCGAGAACGCGCGGCCGCGCCGAACTCGGACTGCGGCAACCGAGCGCGACGCAGGCCTCTAGCTCGGCCCCGCGCTGCGGTTTCACTCTCGCGCGTGGAGTCGTGCACCTCCGGCGCGCGCTCCGCGTCCACGGCCCACTCCGGCCCCATTTCGCGCGCGCCGGCCCGCTCGCTCCTCGTCTATAGTGACCGCTTCTCGACCCACTCCCCCCACCGCAATGCAGACCCTCACCAAGCCCACCTTCGAGTCGCTCTCCAAGAACTTCCACCACTGGCAGAAGGTCGGCGACCTGATCGACCAGTGCATCGACTTGATGCTCAACCTGCGCCAGTCGGGTCACCCGGGCGGCTCGCGCTCGAAGGTGCCGCTGCTCGTCGCGTCGACGCTCGGCGCGGGCATGCGTTGGGACCTGCGCCATCCCGAGAGCGCGTTCGGCGATCGCTTCGTGCTCGTCGCCGGCCACTGCAACCCCGCGATCTACGCGCTGCTCGCCGTCTACAACGAAGCGCTGCGCGCGCGGTACGAGCTCACGAAGGACAAGCGCTTCCAGGTGCACAACGAGCACGAGTACATGCTCAAGTGGGAGCACCTGCTCGATCTGCGCCACAACCAGGGCCTGCCCGGCCACGCGGAGATGGAGGGCAAGACGCTCTTCTTCAAGTTCAACACGGGCCCGAGCGGTCACGGCGCTCCCGCGGCTCTCGGCGCGGCGATGGCGCTGAAGCACGCGGGCGCCGGCGACGTGAAGGTGTTCGCGATGGAGGGCGAGGGCGGCCACACCGCGGGCGCGCACCACGAGGTCAAGAACTCCGCGTGGGGCCTCGGCTGCGACAACCTCGTCTACCTCTTCGACTGGAACGATCACGGCATCGACCCGCGCGCGCACAGCGAGGTCGTGCACGGCACGCCCGACGATTGGTTCAAGCCCTACGGTTGGCGCGTCGCGGGCGCGGAGAAGGGCGACGACTACGCGTCGATCACGAAGGCGCTGCTCACGATCGTGCACGACGAGCATCCGAAGGGTCGTCCGGGCTGCGTGTGGGTGAAGACGCGCAAGGGCCGCGGTTACTACAAGTACGACGCGCCGAGTCACGGCAAGGCGCACGCGCGCAACTCCGAGCTCTTCTGGAAGTGCCGCAAGGACTTCGCCGACCGCTACGGCGTCGCGTTCGACGGCTTCGGCGACACGAACGATCCCGGCGAGAAGGCGTGCAAGGAGCAGACGCGCAAGTGGCTCCAGACCGTGATGAGCGTGCTGCGCAACGATCGCGAGCTGCTCGAGTACCTCTCCGACACGCTCGTCGAGCTCGGCGAGTCCGTGCCGAAGCGCCCCGAGCACTTCCGCCTCTCCGAGACGCCCAACCTCGCCGAGGACAAGAGCTGGCTCGCGCTCGACAAGCTACCGAAGGAGCTCTTCGTCGCGCCCGGCACCAAGATCGCGAACAAGGAAGGCCTCGCGAAGTTCGGCGCGTGGGTGAACGAGCTCGCGAAGGAGAAGATGGGCCGGCCGCTCGTGCTCGCGTGCAGCGCGGACCTCGCCGAGTCGACGTCGATCCACGGCTTCGCGCTCGGCTTCAAGGATCCGAAGGCCGGCTTCGGCTGGTACGAGCGCAACAAGAACCCGCACGGCGCGCTCTTGCCGCAGCAGATCACCGAGTTCACGAACTCGGGTCTGATGGCCGGCCTCGCGACGGTGAACATGGCGAGCGATCCGGAGAAGCGCTTCGTCGGCTACTGGGGCGCGCACTCGACGTACGGCTCGTTCTCCTATCTCCAGTACGGCCTGATGCGCCTCTTCAGCCAGCTCGCGCAGGATTGCCCGCTCAAGCTCGGCAAGGTGATCTGGGTCGCGGGCCACTCGGGCCCCGAGACGGCGGAGGACAGCCGCACGCACTTCGGCATCTACGAGCCGGGCGTCGGACAGCTCTTTCCCGACGGTCACGTGCTCAATCTCCATCCGTGGGAGCACAACGAGGTGCCCGTGATGCTCGCCGCCGCGCTCGCGACGGACGTGCCGATCGTGATGCTCAACCTGACGCGCCCGAACGTCGCGGTGCCCGACCGCGCGGCGCTCGGCTGCGCGCCGTACACGGACGCGGCGAAGGGCGCGTACGTGATCCGCGACTACGACAACAAGCGCCCGAAGGAAGGCTGCATCTTCGTGCAGGGCACGAGCACGACCGAGTCGGTCTTCCAGCTCCTGCCGAAGTTCCAGGACGGCAGCGCGCCGAACGTGAAGCTCGTCGCGGCGACGTCGTGGGAGCTCTTCCAAATGCAGCCCGCGAGCTACCGCGACCAGATCGCGAGCCCGCGCGACTGGCTCGACTCGACCGTGATCACGAACGGCGGCCGCCGCATGATGCGCGACTGGATCGCGCACAAGGTGAGCGAGGAATACGCGATGAGCACGGACTGGGACAACCGCTGGCGCACGGGCGGCAGCATCGACGAGCTCAAGGCGGAAGCCCACATCGACCCGGCGAGCTTGCTCGCGGGCATCGTGAAGTTCGCGAAGGAGCGCGACGCGCGGCTGAAGCGGATCAGTTGGGGCGGGTGACGCGCTGGCTTTGGACACGAACGCGCCGCGGCCCCGGTCGCGGCGCCTTCGTTTCCGCCCTGGTCCGACGGTCGGGGCTCGCGTCTCCGGATTCGCGGGCCAGAGACCAGCGCAGCCCGACGACGTGCCGCGTCCCTGCTCGTCGCACAGCATTCCGCTCGCGAATCTCGCAACGCGACCTACGCTCCGCGACGAGAGGTCCACGCATGTCCACTCGTTTCCCGCTCGTGCTCTTCCCCGTCCTCCTCCTCGCCACCGCTTGCGCCGAACTTCGCGCCGAGCGGCGGACTCGCCCCGACGACGATCCGAGCGTGCGCGCGGGCGCGGTCGGGAGCGGCACGCTCGTGTGTCGATCCAAGCTCCCGTCGTCGCGTGTCGGCCTCGTTTCGCTCGAGGACGGCTCGTGGCACGTGCTCGAACTCGAGCAAGCGGCGGCCTGCGCTCCCCATTCGTTCGCCGGGCCGGATGCGCACGGTCGCTATGTCTACTTCACGCCGTCGCGGGAGCTCGTGCGCACACCGCCGACGCTCGCGGAGTCGCTCCTCCTCGGGTCCGACGCACAGCGCCAGTACGACGAGACCTGGCGGTCGAAGCGCGATCGTCCCAAGGACCCGCTCGAACGCAAGATCTTCGCGCTCACGCCGGTGCGGCTCGTCGTCGGCGACCTCGACCACCCGAACGAGCGCGTGCTCGACGAGCGCGATCCCGCCGATCAGCTCGAGAAGCTCGTCGCGCTGTCGCCGACGCAGGGCAAGGTCGCGTGGTTCGTCTTCGACTTCGACGCGATCGGTCTGCCGCAGGGACTGCACGTCGAGCTGCGCGATCTCGACGACGATTCGAAGCGCTCGTGGCCGCTCGGTCGTCCGTTCGTCGACGTGATGGGCGAGCGCGGTCCCGGCCTCGCGTGGCTCGGCGACGAGCGGCACGTGATCTTCTTGCGCGATGCCGCGCGCGTCGACCAGGGCGAGCCGTTCTCGCTCGTCGGCGATTGGAACGGAGGTCCGAGTACGCCCGTCGCTGACGCGAAGTCCGGTGCGAGCGCGCCGAAGTACCCGACGGTCGCGAAGGCGGACTTCGTGCTCTGCGCGCTCGACACCGAGACGGGCCTCGTGCGCGACCTCGGCCGAGCGGACCACGCCTGGCCGATCGACGGCGGCGACGGCGTGCTCGCCTCGGACGGCCGCTCGACGTGGATCGTGCATGCGAGCGACGGAACGAGTTCGGACCTGCGACCGATCGCGGAGACGTCGCCGCTGCGCACTCCGAAGGACGCGGAGGGTGCGGAGTCGCTGGGCCGGATCGGCGTCGTCGCCGTGCTCGCGCAGGACCGCGTATTCACGCTCGACCGCGCGGCGAAGGACGCTGCGCTGCCGCGGAACTGGCGCGCCGCGATGAACCTGCCGACGACGTCGTTCGGCCTCGTCACCACGACGCGCGACGGAAGCGAGGGACAGCGCGTCTTGCCGCTCGTTCCGGGCGCGTACCTGCACGTCGTCGGAGCGAAACTCCCGCGCGACTACCCGTCGCTCCGCCGCGCGGCAAAGCACGATGACGACTGAGCTACTCCTTCCAAGAATCCTCTCGCGGCGCGCACCGTTTCGTCGCTCCCCGCGCTCGTCGCTGAGCTACTGCTTCCGAGAATGCTCCCGTGGCGCGCACATTCCCGTCGCGTCGAGCATGCGTCGCTGAGAGCAACTTGAACCCCGCGCAAGCACGGGCCGGTCCTCCGGCCCGTGCTTGTGCGGGGTCCGTGATGCGAAGCACACGCGTGTGTTCCGTTGCGCCCCTTTGCCCTTGGTCGTCCCACCTGGCAATTGCGTGCCGATCGACACACGTCCCAGCCACTCGGGCTGCGGGCCCCAGCCCGCACTACGGACCCCGCGCTCACTCGCGCGGCACGCCGCCGAGGGAACTTGATTCGTCGATGTCCGCTCGACGCGGCTGCGCGAGAGCCGAGGGCGCGTTCCAAGCAGGACGCGCCGACGACCGAACGCCGTTCGCGTTCCGCACTCGGCGATCGCGCGCCAGCGTCACACGCGCGCGCCCGAGGGCTGGCCCAACAACCCGTCGATCTCCTCCACCCACTTCACCGCGTCCATCCAGCACTGCTGGATGCGCTCCGGCGCGTTCACGATCGACAGCAACGGGTTCCAATCCGCGCGCTCGAGCGACACGAGCCCCGCCAGGATCCTCCCCGCATCGCCCTCGAACCGCAGCAAGGCACCCTTGAGCTCCGCCGACAACGGCAGATCGACGAGCAGCTTCTCCAGCGGCTGCTCGAGCAGCGCGCCGAAGAGCGACAGCAACCCGACCGTGAAGTGCCGCGAGCGCTCCGCGATCCCGCACGCGCCCGCGAACAGCTCGCAGAAGCGCGCGCGGAACATCGCCATGCGCAGGAGCTCGCGCGGCTGTCCGCCCGTGTTCGAGAGGAGCAGCAGGCACGTCAGGTTGCGCACCGTCGCCGTGCCGAGGAACACGACCGCTTCGTGCAGCGACTCGATGCGCCGCGCGAGACCGTACGCCGCCGAGTTCACGCAGCGCAGCAACCGATAGCTGAGCCCCGGATCGCGCGTGACGATCGCCTCGATGCGCTCCGTGTCGCACGCGGGATCCTGCAGCTCGACGACGAGCTGCATCAAGGCCGCCGGGTTCGCCGCGAGCGCCTGCCCGCGGATCGTGCCCGGTCGCTCGAGGAAGTAGCCCTGGAACAACTGGAACCCGAGGCCGCGACAGTCCTCGAGCTCGCGCCGTGACTCGAGCTTCTCCGCGAGCAGCACCTTCTGGTGCCGAACGAGCCGGCGCACCTCGAACTTCAAGTCGTCGAGCCGCCGTCCGAGGCAGTCGACCTTGAGCACGTCCGCGATCGCGTACAGGTCCTCGAGCGCCGCGTCGTCGTGCTTCACGTCGTCGATCGCGACGCGAAAGCCGCGCGCGCGCCACGCGTGGAGCGCGGAGAGGAGCTCGCGATCCACGCCTTCGCGCGCGGACACTTCGATCACGAGCCGCTCGGGCGCGACGGGCAGCGCGGGCTGCATCAAGACGAATTCACGCGGCACGTTGATCGACGCCATCTGCCCGCCGACGAGCTGATCGAGCCCGAAGGTCGTGAGCGCCTCGGTGACGACGTTCGCCGTGCGCATGCCGGGCGTGACGGTGCCGAGCGCGTGCTCCGTGCCGTAGCGGAAGCAGAGCTCGTAGGCCCAGACCTTCAGACGGTCGTCGAAGATCGCTTGGCGGCCGATCAGGACTTCTTTCATGCGAGCAACCCCGCGCGGATGAGAGCATTTCGCTCGAAGCGCATCCAGATGGCTCGGCACGGCTTCGAGCTCGCTCCGCGGAGGTTGGACGCCTCTGCGAACCGCGAGTACCTTCGAGCGCATCGAGCACGGCACGCCTGGCGAGCGCTGAACGACGAGAGCGCACGCGGCGGACGCAGCCACTCGAGAGAGCGCGATGGCTAAACTCGACCTCGGATTCGCGGCACACGACTGGGTGGTCGTGCGAATCGGCGCTTTGCCGGACCTGCTCGCGCTGCAGAGCGAGCTCGAGCGCGTCCGCGTGCCCGTCAAGGTCCAGCTCGAGTCGTTCGAGCAACAGCTCGGCGGCTTCGTGGGCGAGTCGGCGCTCTACGTGCCCCGCTCGTTCGTCGAGGACGCCGAGCGCGTCGCTCAGCGGCTCGATCCTGTGCCCGTCGAGGAGCGTGACACGGCGCCGTTCGAGGAGCGTGGCTCCGCGTCCGTCGCGCAGCGCGACACCGCACCCGCCGCGCCACGCGCCGACGTGCTCGACGAGACTCCGCGCGACGACGCGACGACCGGGCTCACGACCGGCGACGCGCTCCCGACCGCGGCGGAGACGCTCGCCCCGAGCTCGCCACCCGACGCCGAGCTCGAGCGCACGCGCGCGCTCGCTCGACGAATCCGCTACTGCATGCCGAGCTTGATCTTCGCGCCGGTCTCGCTCGCGCTCGCGCCGCGCTATCTCCGCTCGCCGCGACGGCGCGACCTCACGAAGACCGAGCGCTGGACGACCGACGTCGCGGTCGCGCTCGCGTTACCCGCGAGCCTGCTCGCCGTGGCGTTGCTCTGGATGCTCGTCGAAGAGCTCGCACCGCTGCACGACCTCTTCCGCTGACGCCGCGCGACCCACCGAACACCACGGCCTGCGCGCGTCGCCCCGTCCATGCCGTTGCCCCGCGTGGGACGAGCCTGCGCCGCGGCTCCCACGCCACCGTCCTGCGCCTACGCTTCGATCCGTCGCGACCCGCCCTCGTGTTCCAGCTCGCGCCGCACTCGACGCGCTGAAGCGCTGGCCCGTCGCTGCTGCCCGCGCTACGCTCCCGCGCGCCATGACCACGCACGATCGGCGCGAGTTCCTCGTCGGTTCCCTCTCCCTCGGCGCGCTCGCGCTCGGCGCTTGTCGCCGTGAAACGTACTACGGCGTCGGCCGCGAGCCCGGGCCCGACTCGGCCGCCAAGCTCGAGAAGAAGAGCGCGAGGAAACTGCTCTTCCCGATCTCGCTCGCGCAGTGGTCGCTGCACGACGCGCTCTTCAAGAAGACGCTCGACCCGCTCGACTTCCCGATCGTCGCGAAGCGCGACTACGGCATCGACGCCGTCGAGTACGTCAGCACCTTCTACAAGGAGAGGAAGCACGACGACGCTTACATCGGGGAGCTCGGCAAGCGCTGCAAGAGCCTCGGCGTCGAGAGCCGGCTCATCATGATCGACGGCGAAGGCAACCTCGGCGCCGCGAAGAAGGAAGAGCGCGAGCAAGCCGTCCAGAACCACGTGCGCTGGCTCGAGATCGCGCACGCGCTCGGCTGCATGGCGATCCGCGTCAACGCGTACGGCGAGGGCACGCCCGAGGAACACCGCGACCGCGTCGCGGAGTCGATGCACGCGCTCGGCGTGCGCGGCGACACGCTCGGTCTCTACGTGATCATCGAGAACCACGGCGGCCTCTCCTCCAACGGCGCGTGGATGGCCTCCGTCATGAAGGCCGCGAACCACCCGCGCGTCGGCACGCTCCCCGACTTCGGCAACTTCACGATCGGCGAAGGCCAGCAGTACGACCGCTACGAGGGCGTGCGCGAGATGATGCCGTGGGCGCGCGCGGTGAGCGCGAAGTCGTACGACTTCGACGCGCAGGGGAACGAGACGACGATCGACTACGCGCGCATGATGAAGATCGTGCTCGACGCGGGCTTCCACGCGCACGTCGGCATCGAGTACGAAGGCTCGCGCCTCTCCGAAGCGGACGGCATCCGCGCGACGAAGGCGTTGCTCGAGCGTTTGCGCGTCGAGCTCGCTTGACGCACGGCTCGCGACCCGCGCTCCCACGAGCTTCGCTCGAACTGGAGTTCGGGCTCCGCGGGTCTCCAGCCGCTTCGGTTCTACGCTGGAGTGCGCACCGTGACGTGAGCGTGCGATCGTCGTGACGACTTTCGGTGCGTAGGCGACGCGCCAGGCATCAAGCGCTCCGACGACGAGTACCGATAGCGCTGGGAACCCGGACCCCACTCCGGCGTCCCCACCATGCCCAGTGTCCTCCCCGACGCCGTCGTCGACGCGCCGACGACGGTTCGAGACTCCTCGCGCGATCCGCGCGCGCTCGTCGAGGCCGTCCGTGATGCGCTGACCGGCGTCGGCGCCGCGACCTCGGAGCTCGCGAGCACGACGAGTTCGACGACCGCGAGCGCGACCTCCGCCGCCGACACCGCCGAGCAGATCGCGATGAGCTTCGAGTTCGTCGCCGACGCGACGGACGGACTCACGGCCTCGGCCGCGAGCGTCGGCGAGCAAGTCGCGGAGTCCTCGCGCATCGCGCAGGAAGCCGTCACGGAAGTCGACCGCACGAACGCGGCGATCGCGGGGCTCGGCGAGATCTCCCAGCAGATCGCGAAGGTCGTCAAGCTGATCAGCCAGATCGCGCGCCAGACGAACCTGCTCGCACTCAACGCGACGATCGAGGCCGCGCGCGCGGGCGAAGCGGGCCGCGGCTTCGCGGTCGTCGCCGCGGAGGTGAAGCGTCTCGCGCAGGAGTCCGCGACCGCGACCGAGCAGATCGGCGCGCAGAACGAGGCGATCCAGCGCGTCTCCGCCGAGTGCGTCCAGGCGATCACCGGCATCGGCGAGACGATCCGACGCATGCAGACGATCTCGAGCACCGTCGAGCGCGCCGCCGCCGAGCAGGCGCAATCGACGCGCGACATCGGCTCGAACGTGCGCACCGCGGCGACGGGGAGCAAGAACGTCTCGAACGAGATCGCCTCCGTCGCGCGCGCCGTCGACGACGCTCACGCGTCCGCTGCGCGCGTGCAGGACGCGCTGAAGACGATGCAGGGCGCCGTCGACGCCCTCTGCGTCGCCGCCCTCACCGCCCCCTCGCCGGCGTCCGTCCTTCCCAGGGAACGGCCCGGCGAGTCCTCCACCCCTTGACGATTCGAACGACCAGGAGACGACGATGGCACTGATGACGTGGACCGACAAATACGTGCTCGGCATCCAATCGATCGACACGCAGCACCAGAAGCTCGTGGAGATGATCAACGAGCTGCAGGACGCGATGCTCGCCGGCAAAGCGAACGACCAGACGGGCAAGATCCTCGACGGCCTCGTGAAGTACACGGTCACCCACTTCGCGCACGAGGAGACCCTCTTCGCGAAGCACGGCTACGCCGATTCGACGGCGCACAAGGCCGAGCACGACAAGCTCAAGCAGCAGGTCGCGGAGTTCCAGACGCAGTTCAAGGCGGGGCAGTCGAAGCTCTCGCCGCAACTGATGAACTTCCTGCGCGACTGGCTGAACGGCCACATCCTCGGCAGCGACAAGAAGTACGCTCCGTTCCTGAAGGGCAAGGGCGCGACCTGATCGCGGTTTGCTCGCGGTGCGAAGGACGAAGGGCCTCGGGCACGTTGCCGAGGTCCTTCGCTCGTCGTGGGGCCGTCGACGCGCGATGCGGTCGCTTCGGTGTCGCGTTTCGTCGACCATCAGGCGGTCGCGCGACGCGAGTCGAGCGCTAGCATCTGCGCCGGCGCTTTCGCTCGCCGCCCCCCACCGAACATGCCGATCGCCGCCCTCCTCCTCGCGCTCCAGCACGGAAAACCCGACGACCTCGCGCACGATCAGAAGCCTGCCTTCGAGCCGCGCATCGTGCCCGCTTCCGACGAAGGACGCGCGGCGATCGCGCGCTTCGAAGTGCCCGACGGCTTCCGCGTCGAGCTCGTCGCCGCCGAGCCGTCCTTCGCGAACCCCGTCGCGTTCTGGCCGGCGAACGACGGCGCGTTCTACGTCGCGGAGACGTTCCGCCACCACCAAGGCGTGACGGACATCCGCGACCACATGGATTGGCTCGACGACGACCTCGCGGCGAAGACGGTCGCCGATCGCGTCGCGTACTTTCGAAAGCAGCTCGGCGAGCGCTTCTCCGAGATGGAGACCGCGTACGACCGCGTCTCGCTCCTGCGCGACACGGACGGCGACGGCGTCGTCGATCGATCGACGCCGTTCAGCACCGCGTTCACCGGCGCGGCGGCGGGCATCGCGGCCGGCGTGCTCGAGCACCACGGCGACGTCTTCGTCACGTCGATCCCGAGCGTGTGGCGCCTCCGCGACACGAACCACGACGACGTCGCGGACGAGACGACGGAGCTCATGACCGGCTTCGGCGTGCACGTCGCGCTCCTCGGGCACGACATGCACGGGCTCGTGATCGGGCCCGACGAACGGCTCTACTTCTCGATCGGCGACCGCGGCTTCGACGTGAAGACGAAGGACGCCGAGCTCCACCATCCGCAATGCGGCGCCGTGCTGCGGTGCGAGCTCGATGGTTCGAAGCTCGAGGTCTTCGCGACGGGCCTGCGCAACCCGCAGGAGCTCGCGTTCGACGACTTCGGCGACCTCTTCACCGGCGACAACAACTCCGACGGCGGCGACCGCGCGCGCCTCGTGCACGTCGTCGAGGGCGGCGACTCGGGTTGGCGGCAGAGCTACCAGTGGATCACCGAGCCCGCGCTCCGCGGTCCGTGGAACGAGGAGAAGCTCTGGTATCCGCACTTCGAAGGCCAGGCCGCGTACCTCGTGCCGCCGATCGCGAACTTCGCCGACGGTCCGTCGGGGCTCACGATCGACCCGGGCACGGGTTGTCCCGAGCGCTGGCGCGGACGGCTCTTCTTGTGCGATTTCCGCGGCGACGCGTCGACGAGCGGCGTGCACGCGATCGAGCTCGAGCGCAAGAACGCGACGTTCGGGCTGAAGGGCTCCGAGCACGCGATCTGGAAAGTGCTCGCGACGGACTGCGACTTCGGGCCGGACGGCGCGCTGTACGTCACGGACTGGACGCAGGGTTGGTCGCAGCCGGGCAAGGGCCGTCTCTACCGCGTGTACGAGCCGAGCGCGCGCGACGCGGAGCTCGCGAAGACGACGCGCGCGCTGCTCGCGAGCGGCGTCGCGAAGAAGACGGAGGACGAGCTCCGCGCGCTGCTCTCGTTCGCCGATCGCCGCGTGCGGCTCGCGGCGCAGTTCGAGCTCGTCGCACGCGGCGAGAAGGGCCGCAACGTGCTCGAGGAGGTCGCGAAGCGCGGCGCCGACGTCCGCGCGCGCGTCCACGGCGTGTGGGGGCTCGGCATCCTCGCGCGACGGGGCTCCCACGCGGTCGTGCCCGTGTTGCTCTCTCTGCTCGTCGACGACGAGGCCGAGGTCCGCGCGCAGGCCGCGCGCATGCTCGGCGACGTGCGTGAGAAGCAGGCGTTCGCGCCGCTGCTCGCGCGTTGTTCCGACGCGTCGCCGCGCGTGCGCTTCCACGCGGCGATCGCGCTCGGACGCATCGGCAACCCGAGCGCGTTGAACGCGCTCGTGCAGCTCGCGCGCGAGACGAAGGACGAGGACCCCGTGCTCCGCCACGCCGCGATCTTCGGGCTCGCCGGGACGCAGCGGCCCGAGGGCCTGCTCAAGCTCGCGGACGATCCCGACGTGAACGTGCGCCTCGCCGCGGTCGTCGCACTGCGCCGCCACGCGTCGCCGCTCGTCGCGCGCTTCCTCGCGGAGTCGAACGCGCTCGTCCAGACCGAGGCCGCGCGCGCGATCGACGACCTCGACCTCGTCACGGCGCGCGGCGATCTCGCGAGTTTGCTCGCGCTGCCGAAGCTCGCGACGTACGACCTCGCGCGGCGCGCGATCAACGCGTGCGTCCGCGAAGGCGCGCGACCCGAGCTCCTCGCGCGGCACGCGCTTTCCGCCGAGGCCGACGAGAAGACGCGCGTCGAGGCGCTCCAGCGGCTCGCCGAATGGTCGAACCCGCCCTCGCGCAACGCGGTGTCGTGCGCGTGGCGTCCCTTCGACGCCGAAGCGCTCGCGACGCGGCGCGCGGTGAAGCTCGCGCCCGTCGTCGCGGGCATGGTCGACCGCGGGATCACGAAGGCGCCGGAGCGCGTGCTCGAGGCGTGGTTGAAGGTCGTCGAGGCACACTCCGTCGTGGAGGTCGCGCCCGCGATCGCGCCGCTCGTCGAAGCGGGTCCGCCGTCGAAGGTGCGCTGCGCCGCGCTCCGCGCGCTCGCTGCCGTGCACGCGCCGAAGTTGCGCGAGGCCGTGCAGCTCGCGCTCGCCGATCGCGATGGTGCGCTGCGCGCCGCGGCGCTCGAGGCGTTGACGAAGGTCGCGCCCGAAGACGCGCTCCCGCTCGCCGAACGCGTCCTCGCCGACGGCGAACTCGCCGAGCGCAAGGCCGCGTGCGCGATCCTCGGTGCGTCGCCCGCGCCCGGCGCGACGACGGCGCTCGCGCGCGAGCTCGAGAAGCTCGCGAACGGACTCTTCCCCGTCGAGCTCGCGTTCGACCTCGACGCCGCGGCGCGCGCACGCAACGATGCAGGACTCGACGCGCTCCTCGCGCGCATCGCGGCGCCGCGCGCGGCCGACCCGGCGCTCGCTCCGTGGATCGACGGGCTGTTCGGCGGCGACAGGGAGCGTGGAAAGGCCGTGTTTCGCGAGAAAAACGCGACCGCGTGCCTGCGCTGCCACAAGACCGAGTGGGACGAGGGCGGCACCGTCGGACCCGACCTGCGCGGCGTCGGGAAGCGGCTCTCGCGGCTCCAGATCCTCGAGTCGATCGTCCAGCCGAACCGACACGTCGCCGCGGGCTACCGCAGCACGGTCTTCGCGCTGAAGGACGAGCGAGTGGTCGAAGGCCGCGTCCTCGCCGAGGACGAGCGTGCGTTCCGAGTGCTCGACTCGGACGGACGCACGCAAGAGCTGCTCAAGACGGACGTCGAGGAGCACCGCGACGGCCGCTCCGCGATGCCGGAGGGGCTCGAGAAGTTCCTGACGCCCGCCGAAATGCGCGACCTGATCGAGTATCTTGTCGCCATCTGAGAACACCCGAGCGCGTCACGCAGGGAGTGTCGTGGAGCGCGCGGGTCGACACGGAGCCCGGTTCCAAGACCGGGCTCCTTTGCTTGGGTGCTCGCTTCGGGCTGGAGCTCGTTGTCCGCCGCACGCGGGGGCTCGCCCACGTCGCAGGTCGCTCTCCGCGCCGCGGGTCGATTGGCGCGACGCACGCCGCACGCGGTCGACGCGCTACGCCGTCGCGCCCGCGAGGCTGCGCCGGATCTCCGTGGCCCACGCGACGGACTCGAGGAAGCAATCGAGCACCGGCGCTTCGCGACCGAGCTTCCGCTCGACCGAGTCCCATTCGCCGCGCTCGCAGCACACGACCGCGTCGAGCAGCGCGCCGAGCTCGCCCTCGCGCTCGGTGAGCGCGCCCTTCGCGCCCGCTCCGAGCGGCAGGGATTCGAGGATCTTCCCCATCGGTTGGTCGAGGATCGCGTCGAGCAGCGAGAACATCCCGACCGTGAACGCCGAGCGCGAATCCGGACGCTTGCGCGCGTGCGCGATGCTCTCGCACATCCGCGCGCGCGTCATCGCGAGGAGGAGGAGCTCGGGCGGCTTGTCCTCGATGCGCGAGAGCAGGATCAACGTGACGAGGTTGCGTGTGTTGAGCAGACCGAGGTAGACGACGGCGTCGCGAACCGTGTCGATGCGTCGCGCCACGCCGTACATCGCCGAGTTCGCGCACGCGAGCAGCTTGAGGCTGAGCGCGAGGTCGACACGGACGATCTCCTCGATGCGCTCGAACGACACGTCGGGCGACTGGAGCTCCGCGATCAACCGCAGCAACTGCAGTCGGGTCGGGGAGAGCACGTGCGCCTTGACGACGTTCGGCCGCTCGAGGAAGTAGCCCTGGAAGTAGTCGAAGCCGAGCAATCGACAGGTCTCGAGCTCGGCCTGCGTCTCGATCTTCTCGGCGAGCAACTTGGCGTCGTACGGCTTCAGGCGCTGCAGGATCGCCGCGATGTCGGCGGCGGAGCGATGGAGACAATCGACCTTGACGACTTCGACGTGCTCGAGCAGCGGCATCAGACCGGGCCGGACCTCGGTCACGTCGTCGAGCGCGAACTTGAAGCCGCGTGCGCGCAGCCGTTCGACGCCGCGGACGACTTCGGGATCGCCGTCGATGTCCTCGAGCAGCTCGAGCACGACCCGCTCCGGAGGCAACGGGAGGGGGTGGTCGCCCACGACGAAAGCGCGCGTGAGGTTGATGAAGGCGGGCGCGGAACCCACGACGCGCTCGAGGCCGAGGTCGACGAGCGACCCGACGATCACCTGGGCCGTCGCGGCCGCACCCGGCACGTCGATGGGCGAGGCGACGTGCGGGCTTCGGAACAAGAGCTCGTACGCGTAGGTCGCGAGCTGTCTGTCGAAGATGGGCTGGCGCCCGATCCAGGTCTCGGTCATGCGGCTCGGCCTCGGGAAGAGGCGGATCGCACGATTGCAGGGGTTGACTGGAGTCGATTCAAGGCGCGGCTTGTCATTCCGTCGATAGGACTGCGGAGTCTGGAAGGAATCTCTACGCGACGCGCGAGCTCCAGACTCTCACGAGAGGAACGCGCGCTCGATCCGCGGCAGGGATTCGAGCAGCACCCACGTGTGGCGCCCCAGCGTGAAAACGCGCGAGGCGCGCTCTCCAGGGAGAGCACGCCTCGCTTCGTTCGCGTCGAGTCGCGCTTTTCGCGCAACTCGCTCGCTCAGCCGATCACCAGACGATGACCATGCCGTTCGTGACGTTGAACGTCTCGGGCGGGCAGAACGCGGCCGCCGAGTTGCGGTAGTACGTCTGGTAGTAGCGCGTCGCGCCGCTGCCGACCGTGACACCACCGCGCGTCGAGAGCGTGATCGTGTCCGTCGAATCCGGGAAGCTCGAAGCGCCGCCGGCGTTCGTCTTCGTACGGAGGCGGAGGAGCGAGCCGCCCGTGCAGCGGACGCCGTCGCCGAACACGCCGTCGTTGAGCGCGTCACCCTGCAGGTAGATGCAGGAGACCGTCAGCGGCATGCCCGAGCCGTTGAGGACGACGTTGTCGAGGGCGACCGAGCCCGTGACCGCGAGGTTCGCACCGTTCGCGTTCGCCGAGTTCGCGCAGCCGTTGCCCGCGGCGCCGTTGTTCGCGCAGGGGCAGGGCGTCGTGTGGTCGGTGAGCGTGCCGTCACCGAAGCAGAACGCCGTCGGGGGCGTCGTGCAGGGGGTGCCGAGCGGGTCTTCCGTGATCGACAGCGTGCCGCCGAGGTTGCCCGTCGTGAGGAACTGACCGAGCTGGATCGTGTAGGTCTGGCCGCAGACCGCCGAGAACGTCAGCGTCGAGGCGAAGCCCTGACCCGCGCAGGCCGGGACAGCGTCGTCGTTGCACGCGATCGCGGCCGTCGTCGGGCAGCCGACGCCGTCGTACACGGCGATCTTCGAGTCGAGGTAGGTGCTCGTGAGCAGACCGCAGGTCGACAGGGTGACCGTGCCCGACTTCGTCGGCGTCCACGTGTACCAGACGTCCTTGTTGAGCGTCGTCTGCGCGAAGAAGAGGCAGATCGCCTCGGCCTGGCCCTGCGTGCCCGTCGAAGCCGACGTGTTGTCGAAGGGCTGCGACACCGTGCCGTTCAGCGCGATCGGGGTGCTGCAGTCGTCGTTCGTGGGCGGGGGCGCCGGGACGGTCACGGTGAACGTGCCCGAGTAGGTCGTCGTCGCGCCGTACGCGCCGAGCTGGAAGAAGTAGCTCGTGCCGGCCGTCGCGGTGAACGTCACGGCCGACTGGAGGCCGCACGTGTCGTCGTTGCAGCCGATCACGGTCGTCGGACAGGCGCCGCCGTTGTCGGCCCAGACCGCGGCGACGGTGTCCGCCGTCGTGCCGCCGCAGAGCGACATCGTGTGCGGGCCGCTCGAGGTCGCGGTCCAGTAGAACCAGACGTCGAGGTGCGTCCCGCCGCCGCAGCCCGGGTTCTGCGTGCTCGCGGTCGCGCCGACCGTCGTCACGTTGAACGTGCCGGTGCCGGAGATCGCGTCGTTCGCCGGAGCGTTCGCGCAGTCATCGGAGCCGCCGGCGAGCAGGAAGCTCATGCCCGGCTGGTTCGGGACGGGGCCGCCGACCGGGTTCTTGAGAAGGGTCTGGACCTTGACTTGGGCACTCGCGGACGCCGCGAGGCACGCGAGAACGGCGCCTGTGAACAGTGTGGTCTTCATGATGCGGATGAGTCGATGGGAGCCCTGGTGTCGGGCGGGTCGTGTGGATGGAAGAAATGGCCCGAAGGGAGGACCGGGACCACCAAGGAGAGTCTCCACCAAGAATGTGGAAAGCGTCAAGCCGCCCTTCCAGTTCCTTGTGAGTACCTCGCCGCGCCCGGGGCCGCACGCGGGCGAGCCGCCGAGACCTTCCGACGTCCGGGGGTCGGGCGGCGGGCGAGGCTTCGACATCCCACCTCGGGACGCGCCGCCGAGGCTGGGCCGGTGCGCGAGCTCGGCGCTTCGCGACGCGCCCGGAGTCCGGTCTTTGACCGGGGCCCGGAGGGAACCTCGCCCCGGCCCGTGAGGGCGCTCCGTCGCGCCGGACTCCTCCCGCGCCGCCTCGCATCGAGCCCCACCCCGGAAAGCGAGCGAGGCGCGCTCTCCACGGAGAGCACGCCTCGCATCGTTCGAATCGAGTCGTGCGGCTCGCGCGACTCGCTCGCTCAGGCGATCACCAGATGATCACCATGCCGTTCGTGACGTTGAACGTCTCGGGCGGGCAGAACGCGGCCGCCGAGTTGCGGTAGTACGTCTGGTAGTAGCGGGTCACACCGCTGCCGATCGTGACGCCGCCGCGCTGCGAGAGGGTGATGGTCTCCACCGAATCGGGGAACGAGCTCGCGCCGCCGACGTTGGACTTCGTGCGCAGACGGAGCAGCGACCCGCCCGTGCAGCGCACACCGTCGCCGAACACGACGTCGTCCGTGGCCGTGCCCTGCAGGTAGATGCAGGAGACCGTGAGCGGCATGCCCGAGCCGTTCAGCACGACGTTGTCGAGGGCGACCGAGCCCGTGACCGCGAGGTTCGCACCGTTCGCGTTCGCCGAGTTCGCGCAGCCGTTGCCCGCGGCGCCGTTGTTGCCGCAGGGGCAGGGCGTCGTGTGGTCCGTGAGCGTGCCGTCACCGAAGCAGAACGCCGTCGGGGGCGTCGTGCAGGGCGTGCCCGCCGGATCTTCCGTCACCGAGAACGAGCCGACGAGGTTCGTCGTCGCGACGCCGGAGTACTGCGCGACCTGAATCGTGTAGGTGTGTCCGCAGACGGCGCTGAACGTGATCGTCGACGCGAGCGTCTGCGCGCTGCACAGCGTCGCGCCCGCATCGTCGTTGCAGGCGAGCGCGGCCGCCGTCGGGCAGCCGGTGCCTTCGTACACCGCGATGCGGGAATCCGTCGTGGTGCCCGGAGGAACGGTCAAGAGGCCGCAGGTCGACACGGTGACCGTGCCGCTCTTCGTCGGCGTCCACGTGTACCAGCTGTCCTTGTACATCGAAGTCGAGCTGATGTTGAGGCACAGCGGCTCGAACTGGCCCTGGCAACCCGTGGTCATCGCCGTGTTGTCGAAGGCTTGGACCGTGTCGCCCGCGGGGAGCGCGAGCGGCGTGCTGCAGGCATCGTTGCCGACCTCCGTGATCGGAGTCTCCGTGACCGCGATCGAGCCCGTGTACGTCGTCGTCGCGCCGTAGGCGCCGACCTGCAGGAAGTAGTTCTGACCCGCGATCACGCAGAACGTCACGGACGATTGGAGCCCGCACGAGTCGTCGTTGCACGCGATGTTGGTGCCGGTCGGGCACGCGGTGCCGTTGTTGGCATCCCATGCCGCGAGAACGGTGTCCGCCGTCGTGCTGCCGCAGAGCGCGACCGTCGCGCGCCCCGTCGACGTCGCGGTGTAGTAGAACCACACGTCGAGGTTCGTGGAGTGGCACGAGGGCGCTTGAGTGCTCGCCGTCGCGCCCACCGTCGTCACGGCGTAGGTCCCCGGACCGACGATCGCGTCGTTCGCCGAAGCGTTCGCGCAATCATCGGATCCGCCGGCGAGCAGGAAGCTCATGCCCGGTTGGTTCGGGACGGGTCCGCCGATCGGGTTCTTGGGAAGCGTCTGCAGCTTGACTTGAGCGCTCGCCGCAGCAGCGAGACAGGTGAGAGCGGTGATGGAGAGCAGGCGGGTCTTCATGGAATTCAGTCGGAGGAGAGGCCCGAGGAATGCGGGCGGTCGTGTGAAGGTCGAAACGGTCCCATCGGCGAGCCCTGAGTTCGCCGGGGACGAGTCTCCTCCCGACTCGATGAATCCGTCAAGTCGGTCCGCGGTTCGAGTTCGACTCCGACTCGTGCACCTGCCGGGCTCGGAGGGCCCGTGGAGCCGTTCCGCCGGCTCCACGGCGTCCCCGGGGCGTCCGGCGCGGCACCCCAGCCGATCGGGAGCGCCGCGTTCGTCCCGGTCGCGCTCAGCGCGACGCCGCCGCCCGCCCCTTCTTCCTGGAGGTCGACAGCAGGGCCTCGAAGGCCTCGGACAGGTCGCGGAGGATGTCCGTGGGGCTCTCGAGCCCGATCGAGAGCCGGATCGCGCCCGGACCGGCGCCCTTGTACGCGCACGCATCGCCGCCGGCGTACGAGCTGTGCGTCATGTTCGAAGGCGTCTCGATCAACGTCTTCGTGTGCCCGAGGCTGACCGCGAGCGTGATCGAGTACGCGTGCGCCGCGACCTGGTCGACGAAGCGCTCCGCGGTCACCTTCGACTCGTCGAGCTCGAAGTAGAGCATGTTGCCCGGCGTGAAATCGCCGTCGAAGTTGACGAGCTGTTTCTCCGCGAGTTTGCGCTGCGGGAAGCTCTTCAAGCCCGGGTACGCGACGCGCTTCACCGCCGGATGCTTCTCGAGCCACGCGGCGACCTTGTTCGCCGTGTACTGCTGGCGCTGGAGGCGCACCGCGAGCGTCGGGAGCCCGTACACGAGGATCGCCCACGCCGCCTTCGACGACAGGATGCCGCCGAAGTCCTTTCGATAGAGCAGCAGCGACGGGAGCGTCGACCGCGGGCAGATCACCGCGCCGCCGAGCTCCGTGCCGAAGCCGCCGAGGTTCTTCGTCAAGCTGTGGAGCACGACGTCCGCGCCGTGTTCGAGCGGCCGCTGTCCGAACGGCGTCGCGAAGGTGTTGTCGATGTAGACGAGCACCTTGCGCTCCGCGGGACGCTTCGCGTTCACCTCGTCGGCGACGCGGCGCACCGCGGCGATGTCGATCAGCTCGAGCGTCGGGTTCACCGGCGACTCGAAGTAGAGGATCCGCGTGCGGTCCGTGATCGCGAGGCGCAGCGCGGCGAGGTCGTTCAGGTCGACGCGCTTCACGCCGATCCCCTGCCGCGCGTACCAGTTCACGAAGAGCGAGTGCGTGCACCCATACACCATCGGATGCGCGACGACCTCGTCGCCGGGGACGAGCACGGAGCTCATCGCCGCGGAGATCGCGGCCATGCCCGACGCGAACGTGACGCAGGCCTCGCCACCCTCGGCGTCCGCGAGCTCGCCCTCGAGGATCGAACGCGTCGGCTCGTCGAGGCGGTCGTAGATGTAGACGGGCGGCTCGCCGGTGTCGCTGACGAAGTGACCGAACTCCTGGAAGCCGCGCGCGCCGCGCTTCGCCGAATCGAGTCGGTACGTCGTCGACGACGAGAGCGGCGGCGTCACGTGGTGCGTGAAGTCCCACTTCGCCGAGTGCGAGGGACCGTGGACGAGGCGGGTGGTCTGCTTGTACGAGGTCTTGCGCTTCATGGCTCGCCCTTCCGCTCGAGGACTGGGGGAAGGTCGATCCTAGGTGGAGCGCGAACGAGCCCAGGCTGCGCAGGTGTTCGGACCCGAGCGACGCAGGATCGGTACCGGCGTCGACCGCGCTCGCTCCGGGCCGTTTTCCTCGCTCGCAGCGCGACTCACGACGTGGAGCGCGCGCACGGCGTCCGCTCGCTCACGTCGCGGCGCGCGGCGGCGGGCCGTCAGCCTACGCGCCGGCCTTCGATCACGATCTCGCGCGGCGCTCCGCCGGAGCCGCCGCCTCCCGGACCACCGCCGTCGCGACGGCGACGCGAGCGCGAGCTCGTGCCGAGCAGCCCGAGGTCGACGAGCAGCGCGGTCACCATCGCCGCGATGCCGAGCGGCGTCCACTCGCGGTCGCCGTAGTGCATCGCGAAGGCATACGCGAGCGTCGTCGTCGGCAGGAAGATCCACCCGAGGAACGGCCAGATCTTCGTCTCGTAGGCCCAGCCGACGTAGTCGGTGAAGAGCCACAAGAGGAGGAGGACGACGCGCGGCGCGGAGAGCGCCAGACAACCGATCAAGCAGGGCACGTTTTCGAGTTTGGAAACGCTCGGAGCGGATGGCAAGCTCGGCCTCGGGAGACACGGGCCGAACGCGCCGCGCGATGTGCGCGCGATGCATCGGCGTGCTCCCGCTCCGCACCATGAAGCACGCCCTCCTCGCCGCGCTCCTCCTCGTCACCGCCTCCGCCTGCAAGACGACGCCCGACTACGGCAAGCCGCTGCCGCCCGGCGCGCCCGCGCTGATCCCGCTCGAGATCGGCGAGCCCCACCCCGCGTTCGCGCAGCAGTGGACGGAGCGCGCGGACCTCCTGCCCGCGCTCGCGAACTCGATCGCCTTCATGAAGAAGAAGTCGAGCGCGCAGTTCTTCCCGATCGAAGGCGTCTCGCACGAGCGCGCGCTGAAGAGCCTGCAGCGCTTCGAGGAGCTCCTGAAGACCACGAAGAGCGAGCAGGAGTTCCACGACGCGGTCGAGGCCGAGTTCCAGATCTACAAGAGCGCCGGTTGGAACGGACGCGGCGGCGGCGTGCTCTTCACCGGCTACTGCACGCCGATCTTGAAGGGCGCGCTCGAGCGCGACGCGCGGCACGAGCACCCGCTCTACGCGCTGCCGCCCGATCTCGTGAAGGGCCCCACCGGCGAGATCCTCGGCCAGCAGACCGACAGCGGCCTCCAGCCCTATCCGACGCGCAAGGCGATCGAAGCCGGCGCGCTGCTCGAAGGTCGGCATCTCGAGCTCGTCTGGCTCGCCGATCCGCTCGACGCGTACATCGCGCACGTCAACGGCTCCGCGTTCATCGAGCTCCCGAACGGCGAGCTCTTGAAGCTCGGCTACGCGGGCAAGAACGGCCGTCCGTACACGTCGCTCGGCGGCGAGCTCGTGAAGGACAAGCAGATGCGCAAGGACGAGGTCTCGCTCGCGGGCATCCGACGCTGGGCGAAGGAGCACCCGGAGCAGTTGAACGACTACCTCGACCGCAACGACTCCTATGTGTTCTTCACGCGCATCGACCACGACCCGCACGGCTCGCTCAACGTGCCCGTGACGGGGTGGCGCACGCTCGCGACGGACAAGACGCTCTTCCCGCGCGGTGCGATCGTGTACGTCGACACGAAGCTGCACTCGAACACGAACCACGGCGCGCAGGTCGACGACTTCCTCTTCGACCAGGACACGGGCGGCGCGATCCGCACCGCGGGCCGCGCGGACGTGTACCTCGGCGTCGGTCCGGAAGCGGAGCAGCTCGCCGGCGCGACGCGCGCGGAAGGCCAGCTCTACTACTTCTTCCTGCGCGAGTGAGCGCGCACGCGCGATGACCGCGCCCGCGACGCCGAACGTCGGACGCGTGCTCGCCGTGTGCCTCGGGCCCGGCGGCATCCCGAAGCACGCGGTCGAGAGCGCCGTGGTCGGCGAGCTCGGTCTCGTCGGCGACGCGCATCGTTTCCGCTTCCACGGCGGACCGAAGCGCGCGGTGTGTCTCTTCTCGATCGAGGACTATCGCGCGCTCGAACGCGACGGCGTGCGCGCGACTCCGCCGGGCGCGTACGGCGAGAACCTGCTGACGGAGGGGCTCGACTACGCGCGGCTTTCCGCGGGCGATCGCCTGCGCGTCGGCGCCGAGGTCGAGCTCGACATCCACGACGTACGCGAGCCCTGCAAGACGCTGAAACCGCTCGACGCGCGCTTCCCGAACCTGATGCTCGGCCGGAGCGGGTTCCTCTGCCGCGTCGTGCGAGGCGGCACGGTGCGTCCGGGCGATCGCATCGAGCGCGTCTGAGCGCGAGCCGCGCGTCGGGCGCGGCTCAGCGCGAGGGATCGCCACGTTCCCGGGCGGTCGGCCCCCCCCGGGAGCGATGGAGGCCGGGACCCGGCGCGCGGCCGCGCCGGTCGGGCAACGGCCCCACACGCGCTCGTTCCCAGGCGGCGAACAAGGAAAGCCCGCTCAAGGACGGTTTGGCTATTGGACGATTAGCATATTCTGCGCGAATGCTATTCTGTGCTCATGGCCACGCGGAAGCGACAGGGCGGCTGGCAACCCGGCCGGGAGGATCTCGAACAGGCCCTCGCCGAGCAGAGCCCGTGGCACGCCCAGGGTCGGGTGCCCGAGCACCTGGCTCCGCCCGGAGAACGCCCGCTCGCTCGCTTCCTCCCCGACATGCAACAACGCCCCGAGGCTCGGCGCTTCGAGCTGATCCTCGGACCGCGGCGTGTCGGCAAGACGACGGCGATGTACCAGACGGTGCGCGCCCTCCTCGCCCGAGGCGTGAACACCCAACGCCTCTGGTGGTTCCGCCTCGACCATCCGCTGCTCCTGCAGCACGACCTCGGGTCGCTCGTGCGCGGCGCGATCACGTCCGCCTCGGCCACCGTCGAGCACCCCGTGCACCTGTTCCTCGACGAGCTGACGTACGCGAAGGACTGGGACCTCTGGCTGAAGACCTTCTACGACGAGCGGTGGCCCGTGCGCATCTGGGCGACCTCGAGCGCGACCGCCGCGCTGCGTGAAGGGAGGCGCGAGAGCGGCGTCGGGCGGTGGGACGAGCGGTATCTGACGCCGTACCTGTTCTCCGAGTACCTCGACCTCGTCTCGCATCCCACGACGGTGTCGCCGACGACGGATCTCTTCGACACGCTCCTCGCTTGTCTCGAACGGCCGATCGAGCTCGCGGGCGTCGAGACGCTCCGGACTCGGCTCATGCTGATCGGCGGCTTTCCAGAGCTCCTCCATTCGGTGGACTCCGCGAACGCGGAATCGCTCGAGAGCGCCTTCGTGCGCGCGCAGCACATGCTGCGCAGCGATGCGGTGGAGCGCGCGATCTACAAGGACATCCCGCAGGTGTTCGGCGTGGAGAATCCCATCGTGCTGGAACGGCTGCTCTACGTCCTCGCGGGACGGATGACGGGCATCCTCTCTCCGGCCGGCATCTGTCAGGAGCTGGGCGGTCTCACGCAACCGACGTTCGACAAGTACTTGTCCTACCTCGAACGCTCCTACCTCGTGTTCACGCTGCAGAACTACTCCGGCAACGAGGCCGCGATCCAGAAACGCGGGCGGAAGCTCTACTTCGTCGACGGCGCCGTCCGCAGCGCGGCGCTGCTACGAGGCCTCGCTCCGCTGACGAAAGCGGACGAGGCAGGTCACCTCGTCGAGAACCTCGTGGCGAGTCACCTCCACGCGCTCGCCCAACAGGCGGGGCATCGACTGTTTCACTGGCGTGAGAACGACGACGAAGTCGACCTCGTCCTCGACCATCCGACCTCGCCGATGGCCTTCGAGGTCGCGTCGAGCGCTCGACACACCCACAGAGGATTGCTCGCGCTCCAGCGGCGACATCCGCGCTTCCGCGGTCGCTGCTTCGTGGTCGTCCCGGGCTCCGCGCGCGTGCCGTTCGCCACGGCGAAGGACGGAATCGCGACGCTCCCTCTCGATCTGCTGCTGGTCGCCGTGGGACGGCACGCCGAAGCCGCGCTGCGCGCGCGCATGGGTTCCTGAGGACGTTCGCCGCGTCCGCGCGTGGCGACGTTGGGGTATCCTTCGGGCGTGGCGGACTCGCGCATCGATTCGAACGCTCCCTCCGCGCCCGCGAGCTCGACGCTCGGCTCCGCGGACGACGCCGCGAACCTCGCGTACGACGCGGCGCAGGACCGCATGGCGCTCCTGCCGAACTACTACCGCTGGATCGCGAGCCACTTCCGCGACCACGTCCGCGGGACGGTGCTCGAGCTCGGGTGCGGCGCCGGGATGGTCGTGCAGCACTACCTCGAGCGCGTGGAGCGCGTCGTCGGCGTCGACGTGAACGACGAGCTCCTGCGCCGGCTCGAGGCGAATCACCCCGGCGGCCGCGTGCGCGGCGTGCGCGTCGACCTGCGCGGCGACTGGCACGAGCTCGACGGCCTCGTCGCGGACGTCGTGATCGCTCTCGACGTGCTCGAGCACTTCGAGGACGACGCCGCGTTCGTCGCGCGCGCGAAGGCGCACCTCGCTCCGGGCGGCGTGCTCGTGCTCAAGGTGCCGGCGCAGTCGCGCCTCTACGGCCCGATGGACGAAGCGTCGGGGCACTTCCGGCGCTACGACGCGGAGCCCTTCGCTGCGCTGCTCGAGCGCGCGGGCTTCGAGACGCTCGCGCTGCGGCCGATGAACCCGATCGGCGCGTGGGCGTATCGCTTCAAGCGCGAGAAGAAGACGAACTTCTCGAAGAGCATCTCGCCCGCGAAGCTGCGCGTCGCGAACGCGCTGATGCCGCTCTTCGCGACGCTCGACCACGTGCCTGGGCTCGGCGGGTTGAGCTGGATCGGCGCGTTCCGTCTGCGGCGGGCGTGACTCCCTCCGCTTCCGACTTCGGCCTGCGCGCGCGCGTCCGCGTCCGTCGCCGACGCGTGCGCGAGCTCCGCCCCGGCGGAGGAGTGCGGCGCGAGCGCTCGAAACCCCGCGACGATCCGCATGCGCAGCACGTCGGACTTGCCCGCGCCGCCGCGCGCGGATCGAATGGCCGCATCATGCGTGCTTCGATTCGAGCCCTCGCCTGCCTCGTCCTGCTCGCCGCCGGACTCGCCTGCCGCAGTGGTCCGCACGGCGACGAAACCCCGCGCGCGTACGGCGACGTCCGCAAGGAAGGTCCCGCGCTCACGCCGCGCGCCGCGCCCGCCGACGCGACCCCGATCGCGCCGGTCGCGGAGCCGCAGGTCGTTCACGCGGACGAGACCGCACGCCCGGCGCCCGACGCCGCCGAACACGCGCACGACAACCGCGACCCGAAAGGCCAGCGCGACGTCGCGAAGTACATCGCGATGCTCGAGAGCCCGGAGCGAGAGAAGGAGCTCCGTGTCGACGTCGTGATCTCGAAGCTGCAGCTCCCGCGCACCGCGGTCGTCGGCGATCTCGGCTGCGGCCCGGGCATCTTCACGATGGCGTTCGCCGCCGCGTGCCCCGAGGGCGTCGTCTACGCGAGCGACATCGAGCCCGCGCAGATCGATCGCGTGCGCGAGAAGGTCGAGCAGCGCGGCCTGCGCAACGTCGTACCCGTGCTCGCCGGCCTGCAGGATCCGCACTTCCCGCTCGCGAGCCTCGACGTCGTGTTCGTCGCGGACACGTACCACCACCTCGAGGACCGCATCGCGTACTTCAAACGCATCAAGGACGTCCTCAAGCCCGACGGCCGGCTCGTCGTGCTCGACTACAAGCCCGGCAAGCTCCCCGTCGGCCCCGCGCCCAAGCACAAGCTGCCGGAAGGCTTGATGGACAAAGAGCTCGAGCGCGCGGGCTACGTCTTGATCGACCGCTTCAACACGCACGCGTTCCACGACTTCGAGGTCTGGCGACCTCGGCGCACGTGGGAAGGCGGAGACTGAGCGCCGGCGGCGCCGTGTGCGAACCCGCGGCGAGCGCGCCGACTTCGCCTTTCCGCGCGCACTCGAAGCTCGACGCCCTCTCCGCGCGCACCTAGCATGATCGCCCCGCGACGGGAGGATCCGACATGGCGAGCTACACGGTGAAGAGCTACACGGTCCGCCCGGTCGAGGGCGACGACCAGATCGAGGTCGTGATCCACGCCTCGGACGGCAGCAAGTGGGAGTACGGCATCCCGTTCAGCCGCTCGACGGGCCGCTACATGTTCGAGGAGATCGACGTGCTCGCGAACGACTTCGGTGACGAGTTCGCCGAGGAGCTCACGGAGAAGATCGACGAGCTCGTCGAGTCGTTGACGGAGTGAGCGCGGCGGACGGCGCGGCGCGGACGAGGCGCTCCGAGCTTCGCGCGCTCGCGCACCGACGCCTCGTGGCGCCCCGAATCGCAACGCGCGCGGCGCGCTTCAGCGGAAACGCAGCTCGACGTCCTGCGCTCCGCCGCGCACGCCCTTGGTCCGCGCGAAGGTCGCGGGATCAGGCGGCTGTTTGAGGTCCTCGCGCTCGCCGGGTTTCGCGGGCGGACGCGCTTCGAGCTCGTGCTCGCGCTCCGGGTCGAGCAGGAGCTCGAACCTCCCGTTCGAATCGGTGAGCACGGCCGTGAGCGAGTTCCCGCGCTCGTCCTTCGCCGCGACGTACACGGACGGGAGCGGCGCACCGTTCGCGCCGAGCACTTGCCCGCGCGTGCGCTTCCCAGGCGCGAGCACGATGTCGAGCCCGCTCGTGCCCGCGGCGACGTCGTCGACGACTCGGTTCGAGTACAGCGTGCCGTCCGTTTCGTTGCCGTCGCGGTTCTCGGGCCACGCGAGCACGCGGTAGCGGCCCTTTTCGAGCATCGGCACGACGAACGCGCCGTCGGAACCCGTGCGCAGCGGTGCGTGGCCGACGAGCGCGCCGCTCTCCGTGCGCAGCGAGAGGTTGACCATCGCGAGCGGCGCGCCGCCTGGATCGAGCACGCGGCCCGCGATCACGAGACCGAGATCGACGACGAGCACGAGCTGCGTGCGCTCCTCGCCCGCCTTCACCTCGACGTCGAGCTTCGGCCGCTCGCGCGCTCCGGCAACCTCCGCTTCGACGACGAGCCGGCCCGCGGGCAGGTCCGCGATGACGAAGCGGCCGAGGTGGTCCGCGCGGAGTTCGAGCTCGCGCATTCGCTGCCGCGGCGGCGGCGTGCGCGCGTTGCCGTCCTGCGCTGCGCCGGACGGGGGGAGCTCGAGCACGCGCGCGACGAGCCGCTGACCCGCGAGTGGAAGCCCTTTCGCGTCGAGGACGCGTCCACTCGCGACGGCCGCGCGCTCGAGCACGACGTCGCCGAGCTCGACGATCGGCGTGCGCTGCTCGTCCGCCGGGAACGGCCGCAGCGTCCGCGCGATTCCGCGCGCGGCGACGCCGAGTTCGTGCGGCACGTCCGCGCGGAGATCGACGAGCTCGAAGAGCCCGTCTGAGTCGGTCCGCGTCGCACGCGCGTCGAACGCATCGACACCGCCGCGCGTTCCGCGAGCCTCGACGCGCGCATTCGCGATCGGCGTGCCGTCGGGTCCGAGCACGCGTCCGCGCGCGCGTCGCGCCGCGACGAGACCGAAGTCGACGCGCTCGAGCGCGGGCTCGCTCGCACCGGCCTTCACCGTCTTCGACGCGTGCCCGTAACCGCGCGCTTCGACGTGAAGGAAGAACGGGCGATCCGTCGGCACGCCGCTCCACGTGTACTCGCCTTGCGCGTCGCTGCGCACGCGTCGGCCGTCGAGCGAGGGACCGATGCCGAGTTCCGCGCCCGCGATCGGCGCCTTCGTCGCGAGGTCGATCACCTTGCCGCGCACGGTCGTGCCGCGCGCGATCGTGAACGTGCGGTCGACGAGCTCGCCGGCGACGAGCTCGACGCGCACCGGCCGCGGGACGACGCCGTCTCCGGGCGCGACGTCGATCATCGCGGCGCCGAGCGGCAGAGCGTCGAAGCGCGCGGTGCCGAGCGCGTCCGTGCGCGCGGCGGCGAACGGCGCGAAGCTCGCGAAGCCGCCCTCCGTGACGGGCCCGACGCGCACGGGGACGTCGCACGCCGGCGTCCCGTCGTCGCGCACGACGTGCACGACGAGCACCGCAGGACGCGCGAGGCGGACGAGGAGCTCCTCCCCCGCCGCGCGGTACGAGAGCCGCGCCGGCGCGAAGCCCTCGTGCGCGACCTCGAGTTCGCACGGCAGCCCGCGCACGACGCGCAACGTGAACGCGCCCATCTCGTCCGACGTCGCACGCGCGAGCGAGCTCCGCACGCGCGGCTCGCCGATCGCGCCGCGGCCGACGTCGTCGAGGAACGCTTCGAGGTTCGCGCCTGCGACGGGCGCGTCGTGCCCATCGACGACGCGGCCGAAGAGCTCGTCTCGGTGCTCACCCACGCTCGGGGCGGCACCGGAAGCGCTTTCGCGCGCCGTCTTCGCCGCCGCGCCGGCCTCGAGCGGGTCCGACGGACGGGACGAAGCCACGGGCTCGGGCTTCGCGCTCGACGTCGCGGCGCTCGGGGCGGGCGCGGAGCTCGTCTCGACGCGTCGCACCACGAAGAACACGACGACGAGGAACAGTGCCGCGGCGATGCCGATCCAAGCGCGCATGCGCGTCACGGTACCGCGCGTCGCGGAGCGCCGCGACCGCGCTTCAGAGCGGCTGTCCCTCGTGCGCGGGAGCGGGCGGCGGCGTCGGCGCCTGCGTCATCGGCTCGAGCAGGTTCTCGAGCGCCTTCCTGCACTCGGGATCCTTCTCGAGCTTGAGCGCGCGGTCGACCATGTCGCGCGTGTTCTTCACGTCCTTGCGCTCGAAGTACAGGAGCGCGAGGTTGCGCAGCGCAGGCAGGAAGTCCGGATCGAGTTCGATCGCACGCCGATAGTGCACGATCGCCTCGTCCTTGCGTCCGAGCTCTTCCTTGAGCACGCCGAGCTCGAAATGGCCCTGCATGAAGTTCGGGTTGCGCTCGATCGCGCGCTCGAGCCAGCCCTGCGCGCACTGCGCCGCTTCCTTGTGCGAGCGCCGCACGACCTCGTTCAGGTAGAGCGTCGACGCCTCGACGTAGAGCTCGGGGTCGCCCTCGCCGCGCTGGAACGCTTCGTCGTACGCCTGGAACGCGCCGCAGGGGTTGCCCGATGCGGCTTGCGCGCGGGCGAGCAGGATGAACGTGCCGAAGTCGTCGCGGCCGAGGTCGATCGCCTTCTGCAGCGCGCTCACGGCCGAACCTTCGTAGCCGAGCTCGACGCGCACGCGGCCGAGCGCGCGCCACGCCGAAGCACGCTTCGGATCGAGCTCCGTCGCCTTCGTGTAGCAGCCCTCCGCCGCGCGGCGGAAGTTCTGCTGCACGAGCGCGTCGCCCTGCAGTTCCTGCAACTCGGCGACGTCGGGGTTCGAGTCGACGCCCTGCTGGAGCACGCGGAGCGCGCTCTCCGGATCGTTCAGGTGCATCATCGCGCGCGCGGTCTCCGCGCACGCCTCGCGGTCCTTGCCGCCGCTGTCGACGAAGATCGAGTACCAACGCTGCGCCGCGACGTCCCAACGCGAGAGCTCGGTCGCCTGCTGCGCCTGCGCGCGCATCTCCTTCGTCACGGGCATCGTGCGCGGGAGCTTCGAGCGGCTCTTGCAAGCGATCGGGAGCGCGGCCACGAGCACGAGCGCGAGGACGCCGAAGCGGCGCGCGCGCTGCATGTGGATCGCGGTGGTGTGCGTGAGCTTCATCGATGGTTGCGGACCGTGCCCGAGTCCGCCTGCCGAGCCTGGATCCTGCGTCGTGAAGGGCCGCGGAGCAAGCCTCCGTGCGCTCCCCGGGACGATGGTCGGAGCCTCCGCCCCGCGCGCTGGAGCCGCACCGGTCTTTCCTCGGGCTCCCGCCGCTCGACGCGGCCTCGCCGCGCGGGATCGCGGGTCGCGTGTGCGGAGCTCTGCCCGCGGAGCCCGGCTCCGTCCCCGCCGCCTGGCATGGAGCCCGTTCCGCCGCGCGACTAGGATCGCGCGCCGCGATGGCCCTGAAGGTGCTCCTCCTCGACGTCGGCAACACGCTTCTCACGGAGCGTCCCTCGCGCTTCGAGCTCTACGCGCGCGCCGCCCGTTCGCGCGGCGTCGAAATCGACGAGCGTGCGATGGCCGCGCTGATGCGCGCCGCGCACCACGAGCTCCCGCAGGAGATCGACGGCGCGTGGCGCTACACGGACCCGTGGTTCGAGCACTACATCGAGCGGATCTTCCACGAACGCCTCGGCCTGCCGCGCGCGGAGCTCGGCGCGCTTTCGACGGAGCTCTTCGCGAACTTCTCGCGCCCCGAGACCTTCGTGCCGTTCCCGGGCGTCGAAGAGCTGATCGAGCGCGCGCGCGCGCTGCACCTCGGCGTCGGCATCGTGTCGAACTGGTCGCCGCGCCTGCCGAAGTTGCTCGAGGCGCTCGGGCTCGCGGCGCGCGTCGACGTCGTCGTGTGCTCCGCGATCGAGCGCATGGAGAAGCCCGACCGCGCGATCTTCCGGCGCGCGCAGGAGCACTTCGGCGTCGCGCCGAGCGAGGCGCTCCACGCGGGCGACGACCTCGAGCGCGATCTGCTCGGCGCGCAGCGCGCGGGGTTGCGCTCGGTCCTCGTCGACCACGCGAACGTCCACGCGCCGTGGGACGAACGCCGCGGACCGCGCGTGACGAGCCTCGGCGAGCTCGCGACCTGGGTCGAACGGCTCGCGCGCTGAGGACGGCGCGGAGCCCCGGCGGGCCGTTCGACTCGGCGTCCATGCCTTCGTCGACTCCCGAGCGACGATCCGCGCTCGTCGCTTGCCCCACCTCGCGGAATCGAGGACATTCCCGCCATGCCGTCCCCGACGCCCCACGCGCAAACCGCCGAGCGCTTCCCCGCGAACTTCGCCGCGCTGCGCGACGAGATCGCCCGCGCCTACCTCGGCTCGGCGGCGCCGATCGACGCGCTCTTGACCGCGTTCTTCGCGGGCGGCCACGTGCTGCTCGAGGGCGCGCCCGGGCTCGGCAAGACGACGCTCGTGCAGGCCGCGGCGGACGCGCTCGACCTCGAGTTCCGCCGCGTGCAGTTCACGCCCGACCTGATGCCGGCGGACATCACGGGCACGCGCGTGCTCGAGGAGGACGAGCGCGGCGCGCGCCGCTTCGTCTTCCACCGCGGCCCGGTCTTCACGAACGTGCTGCTCGCCGACGAGATCAACCGCGCGACGCCGCGGACGCAGTCCGCGCTGCTCGAGGCGATGCAGGAAGCTCAGGTGACGGTGTTCGGCGAGCGGCTCGAGCTCGCGCCGCCGTTCTTCGTCGCGGCGACGCAGAACCCGATCGAAATGGAGGGCACGTATCCGCTGCCCGAGGCGCAACTCGATCGGTTCCTCTTCCAGATCGACCTCGGCGCGCCGACCTTCGATGCGTTGACGACGATCCTCGCCGCGACCACCGGCGCGAGGCCCGTGCGGCCGGCGGCGAAGCTCGACCGCGCGACGCTGCTCGCGATGCAGGGTGTGGTGCGCGAAGTGCCCGCGAGCACCGACGTCGTCGCGCTCGTCGCACGCACGCTGCTCGCGACCGATCCCGCGCACCCGAGCGCCCCCGAAGTGGTGCGGCGCAACGTTCGCTACGGCGCGTCGCCGCGCGGCGGACGCGCGCTCCTGCTCGGCGCGAAGGTCCGCGCGCTCGCCGCGGGCGAGCTCCACGTGCGCGAGAGCGACGTCGCCGCGCTCGTCCCGCTCGCGCTGCGTCACCGCCTCGTGCTGGGCTACGAAGGCGAGGCCGCGCGCGCGCGGACCGACGAACTCGCGCTCACGGCTTTCGAGGCCGCGCGCAGGGGTTGATCGTCGGCGAGCACCCGTGTTTCGGCGAAGGGCCGCGCACCTCGTCCCCAGCGTCTCGTCGTCGAATTCCGCTGCGCACCCGCGCGCGGTTTCGTCGCGTCACCGCCAGAACACGCAACCTTCCAGGCAGATCCTCGCGTCGTCCTCGACCGATTCGACGTCGTCCGACGACACGTAGCCGCTCGCGGCGAGCACCGCTCTCAGGCGCCGATTGCCTTGCGGCAGCGTGCGGCTGCGATCCGGTTGATGCTCGCGGAGCGCGTGGAAGCTGCGCGCGAGCGCCTCGAACTGGGGCGCGACGCTCTTCCAGTCGAGAAGCCGCACCGCGCCGAGTTCGCGTGGATCCGCCGCGAGGTCCCACGACTCGACCCGCACCGTCTGATCGTGACACCAGGAGACGACCACTTGCTCGTCGCCGCGCACGAGGCTCTCGATGCGCTTGTAGGCCTGGTCACCGCCTTGTCCGCGCGGCTGGAAGACGTTGAGCAGGCTCACGTACATCCGCCCGCCGTTCTTCTGCTCCCCACGCGCGAACGGCGCGAGGTCGGTCCCGGGGAGCGGAGTCGTCGTGCGAGCACCGGTCGCCGCGAGCAGCGTCGGCACGATGTCGACGAGCCCTACGGTTCCTTCCACGCGTCGACCTGCGGGGAAGTGCTTCGGCCAGCGAGCGAGCATCGGAACGTGGATGCTCTCCATGTAGAGCTGGCGATGGTGGCCCTGGCGACCGTGCTCGAAGAACTCCTCACCGTGGTCCGCCGTGACGATCACGAGCGTGTCCTCGTCGAGCCCGCTCGCGCGCAGTCGCGCGAGCAGACGTCCGACCTGGTCGTCGACGAACGCGATCCCGCCATCGTAGAGGGACACGCGCCGCGCGATGTCGGAGCGGGAGAGCCCGGCGTGAAGCGTCTCGCTTTTCGCGGGGTCGAGTCGGCCCCGCTCCGGGCCGTCGTACGACGGGTCGCCGAAGCGGTCGAACTCCGGCGGCGGCTTGTACGGGTCGTGCACGTCGAACAGGTGCACGAAGAGGAAAAACGGTTGGCTCTCGTGCTCGCGCTCGTGTTCGTCGAGCCACTGGATCGCACGGTCGATGGTCTCGGGTGACGTGAGTCGATCGCTCCGGATTCCCGCGCTGTGTTCACGCAGGAACTCGTCGATCGCACCCATGTCGCCCGCGGCCCGCAGGGCCATGAGCTCGTCCCGCAGTCTCGGGTCGGAGAACACGTCCGCACCGACGCGCTCCCACTTGTCGAAGCCGAGTCCGAATCCATAGAGCGAGTCGAGGAAGTCGAACGTGAAGAAGCCCGCGGTCGCGTACCCCGCGCTCTTCAGCGCTTCCGAAACGAACGTGCCGCGCAACGGGGGCGGGATCCTCCTGCCGACGGCATCCGTGCGCGACCAGAGCCGGTCGTCGCAGATTCCGTGCACGGAGATCGGCAACCCGGTCAGCATGCTCACGTGCGCCGGCAACGTCCAAGACGTCGTGGAGACGGCGCGTTCGAAGACGACGCCATCGCGCGCAAAGCGATCGAGGTTCGGCGACGTGTCGCGCGGGTAGCCGTAGCAGCCGAGGTGATCGGCGCGCAGCGTGTCGACGCTGACCAGGAGGACGTTCGGACGCCTCTCGCGCGCCTTCGAGCACGCGGCGAAGACGAGGAAGCTCGCGAGGAGCGCGAGGAAGAGCCTGACCCGGGGCACGCGCATTCGACGGGGCAGGCTACCGCGGGTTCCGCGAATTCGTCATCTGCGCGAAAGATCGGAGTCGGAGACGCCCTTTGGGCGGCGGCCGAACCGGGCGCGCGCCGAGGTCGGCGCGGATCTCGCCCCGCTTGCTCGACGCTCCTCCCTGGTGCCGAGCGTCGCGCCCGACCTCGCGGCGCTTCCGTTCGCGGCTCCTCCGCCGTTCAGCGGTTCGCGCACAGAGCTCGGATCGAGGCGAGCTCGAGGCGGAACGGACCCGCCTGTCCGCCCGCGATCACGAGCCCGAACGACGTGATCCGCGCCGGGTCGAGCGCGCCCGCGTCTCGGACCGCTCGACCGCGGAAGGTCGGGACGAAGTCGGTGAAGGGAAGACGCACGCGGACGCGCTCGCCGCGCGGCGGAGCGAACGGACCCTGCCACACGACGCCGTCGAACGCGCGCTCGAGGCGCACGTTGAACTTGTACGCGCGGCCGTCGCCGCGCAGGTCGAGCTCGAGCCCGGTGCAGCCCGCGAGCAAGCCGCGCTCGACGACGTCGTCGGGCGAACGCACGGACGCGAACCCGCCGCCGTTCTCGAGCGACACGCGGCCCTCGAAGACCGCGCCGACGCCTTCGACGAGTTCGAAGCGGCTCGCGCTGACGCCGCCCATCACGACGTCGTCGACGCTTCGCCACGCGCGCGCCGGGTCGAGCCGCGCGAAGTCGAGGAGCATGCGCTCCTGTGCGCCGGGGGACGCGTCGGGTCGGTCGTCGTTCACGCAGGACAGCGTCGCGTCTTCGGCGCGGGTTGCCTAGCGAAGCGCGCGAATCCGCCCTCCACGTCCGGGCGCGCTCGGACCCGCGCTCGTCGCAGCGGTTCGCCCAATCCGCTCCTCGCGCGTCCGCGACGCGCGGTCTTGCACGCTCGCGTCGGCCCGGAGCGAGCGCCGACACCACCGCGCGCGGTAAGAGAGCGCTCCCCGCCATCCGCGGCGCGCTTCGCGCCGTAGACCGCGCGCGAACCATGCGCACGAAACTCCTCCTCGTCTCGCTCGCGCTCCTCGCCGCAGCCGCGGTCGTGGCGAGCTGTTCCTCCATGAAGAAGTCCACGCTCGAAGACCGTCTGCTCGCGCTCGAGAAGAACGCGCCCGTCCGCGCCGTCGGGCTCGAGACGCGCACCGCCGACGTGTCGATCGAAGGACGCGCCGTGCGGGCCGAGTACCGGTTCCATCACGCGGGCGAGCGGGGTCGTCCGGTGCTCGTGCTCCTGCACGGCACGCCGAGCTCGCTCGTCACGTGGACGGAGCTCGTGCACGGTGGGCCGGGCGTCGACGGGCTCGCACGCGACTTCGACGTGTACGCGCTCGAGAACCTCGGGCACGGAACGACGCGCACGGAGCTCGATCACTACTCGTTCCAAGCGTGCGCGGATTGGGTGAGTGGTTTCCTGGACGCGCTCGACTTGCGCGACGTGACGCTGGTCGGGCAGAGCTACGGTGGCGAGTTCGCGTGGCGCGCGGCGCTCGATCGGCCGCAGCGCGTCGCGCGCGTCGTGCTCATGAACTCGTCGGGCGTCCCGCGTCACGACGACGAATGGCTCCCCGAGGAAGTGAAGATGCGCGAGTGGAGCGTCGCGCGGTACGGCTGGCTCCTGAACTCGCGCTCCCGCATCGCGGAGGCCGTGCAGCCCCACTTCGAAGCGCCCGTGCCCAAGGACCGGCTCGAGGAGTACTACCTCGTGTGCTGCAACGCCTCGAACTGGGGCGCGATGATCGACCTCGCCCGCGACGAGAACGGCTCGCGCGTCGAGGAGCTCGCGCGCCTCGATCGGCCCGTGCTCCTTCTCTGGGGAGCGCGCGACATCGCGTACAAGCCCGAGCGTTTCGCCGCCGAGTTCGCGCGCCGGCTCCCGCGCGCGGAGCTCGTCCTCGTCGCCGGCGCGGGCCACTACCCGCACGAGGAACGACCCGCGGACGTCGCACGCGAGCTCCGAGCGTTCGTGGAACGCACGAGCGGGAAGGAGTGAGGCGTGTCCGCAACGCGCTCCACTCGAGTCGTCGTGCGCGCGAAGCGAGGCGTTCACGCGGCGTTCTTTGCGGCGCTCGCCTGCACGGGGAGCTCCGCCGTCCATGCGAACGAGCGCACAAGTTCCCTGAGCTCGATCGAGGGCGGCGCACCGACGATCGACGTGCGCGCCGACCGTGTCGAACCGCGCGTCGCGACATGGGAGGAGCTCGCGCGCGACGGCTTCGACCTCGCATGGATCCTGCCCGAGGAGCTCCCCGTCGCGCGTGACGACGGCAAGGGACCCGCAGTGAACCTCGTGACGGAGCTGCAGCGCCTGCTCGCGCTGCGCGACGAGACCGCGGGGAGCACGCCTGCGACGTTCGGCGACGTCGTGCTCGCGGTGCGCCGCGCCGGCGGGACGGCGGAAGCGCGCGACCGCGTCTTCGCCGAGCTCCGCGCGGCGCGTCCGAAGCTCGCGCGCGAGCTCGAGCCCGCGCTGCGCGAGCTCCTCGCCGACGAGACGTTGCGCTCGCGTGCGTGGGATCCCGAGAAGGACGACGCGCGTGACGGTCTCTGGTTCGCGCGGCCGCTCACGCTCGCGGGCATCGAAGGCGCGCCGTGGGATCGGATCGAGGGTTCGAAGCTCGTCCAGCAGGCCGCCGCGTTCGTCGTCGCGGACCTCGACGCGATCAAAGCGGTCGAGAACGACTACCGCGCGTATCCCGCGCGTCCCGGCGCCGCGTACGAGGAGATCCACGCGCTCCGCGACACGTACCGCCGGGGGAAGGACGCGCGCGGCGAGCCGTTCGCTGCGCTGCGCATCCGCTTCCGCTGCGACTTGCCGTTCCCGTTCTCGACGTACACGTGCGAGCTCGCGATCCTGAACCGCATCGGACGCGACGGGCACGTGCGCTGCGACATCGCCTCGACGTCGCGCGACTTCCTCTGGCTCGCGGGCCGCGACGTGTTCCTACCGGTGCGCGCGAGCGACGGCACGTGGCTCGGCACGCTCGTCGTGCGCTGGTTCGGGTTCGACCTGCGCGGAGTTCCCGACGGCGACGACGCGCGGCGCGCGGGGCTGCGCTCGAGCTTGGGTTCGTTGAAGCGCGAAGCCGAGGCCGAGTTCACGCGCGGCGGCGCGGTGGCGCGCACGATCGACGGCGCCGTTCCCGAGTTCGAAGTGCGCGGAGCGAAGTGAACTCGCGCGCGACGCGTGTCGAGCTGGCCGCGGCTCACCGCGAGCGGGCGTACGGGCGGCGTGAATGCGCGCTCGGTGCGCCTGCGAGGCTCACTTCTTCTCGTAGCTCTTGAGCACGTACTGACGCCATTCCGCCTCGGCGTCGGCGAGCGACTTCCCGATCGAAGCCTGGAACGCCTTCTCGTGGCGCGCGAGCACCGCCGCGGCGCGCTCGTTCTCGGGGACGTCGCGGAGCGTGCCGGTCAGCGCGAGCAGGAGCTCGCGCAGCTTCACGTCCTTGCGCTGCAAGAGCCACTCGACGCGCGACCACGCGATCAAGTGTCCCTGCGCCTTCAGGTCGTCCCACTGGCTCCACGCGAGCGTGTCCTTCCACGGCTTCGCGGCCTTGTTGAACACGAGCCCGTACACGCGCGGCTCCCATCGAGCCGCATCCTCGTCGCCGTCGTGCCGGTTCGTGCCGACGGCCGACAGCGTGAAGCGCTCGTCGACCGCGCGCGCACGCGTGTGCGCGTAGCCGACCTTGAACCAGAGCGGGGTGTCGAGCGCCGTGCCGCGGAAGCCCTCGAGGAAGTTCTGCACGACCTCGGACGCGACCGTCGCGTGCAGCGCCAAGTCGAAGTCGAAATTGAAGTCCTTCAGGCACTCCGCGCTGATCCCGAGGAAACGCGAGCCGCCCGGGAAGTGCCAGCGCTGCCAGTTCGGCGATTCCCGGTCGAGGAAGCGCTTCAAGAAGCGGCCTACGCTCGCCTGCTTCTCGCAGAGGAGCACCGTGAACTTCGATTCCATCCCGAGATACGGGCCGGGCCCGAAGTCGACGTCCGCGCCGCGCGTCTTCGGGTCGAAGTCGGCCGCGGTCAGTCCGAACGTGCTCTCGAAGTGCTCGTACTCCGCTTCGAGTCTCATCGCGTACAGATGAAGCCGAAGCCACGGATCGAGCTTGCCCTTGAGCGGCTTGATCGTCGGCAGCTTCGTCTTGAGGCGCTTGAGCTCCTCCGTCAGCGCCTTCTCTTCCTTCGGGTCGTTCTTGAGCTTGTACGAGCGCAGCGTCGAACCGACCTTGAAGTGCTCCGTCTCCACCCAGAGGACTCGAATGCCGCCGAGCGCTTCCTCGACGTCCTGGGTCTTGATCCCCTCGACGAACGGGAACGGGCCGAAGGACACGTAGCCCGCCTTGTCCATCGCGGCGGAGTCGCCCTTCGTGTACGGGTCGACCTTCTCGAACGCCTCGTCCTTGTCGTCACCGCTCGAGGACTGCGCTCCCGCTGCGCGCGAGACACCGAGCGCGAGCAACAGGCCGAGCGCGCAGCGAAGCACGAACGAAAGGACGGAGAGCGTCGTCCGCCCTCCGTCCATCGTGATGCGCTTCGTCACGCGCGAACTCCGCTCACTCGCCGGCCTTCGGCTCCGCGGGTTTCGCCGCGGGCTTGAGGTCGGCCTTCGTGAGCTTCTCGATCGCCTTCGTCACGTCGGCGATCTCCTTCTTCACGGCGGCGATGTCCGCGTCGAGCTTCTTGAGCTTCGAAGCATCGAGCTTGCCCGCGGTTTCGAGCAAGTCGTTCTTCTGGGTCTCGAGCTCGCCGAGGCGCGTGTCGAGCACGTCGAGCTTGTCGAACTCGTGCTGCACGTCCTGGAAGCAGGCCGTCGGATCCTTCCGGTACGTCTTCGCGAGGACTTTCGTCATCGACGACCACAGTTCCGATCGCGACGTCGCCGTCTCGAGCGGGAACATGTCGACGCCGTCGCGCGTGGCGACGAAGAAATGCGGCGCATTGTTGTCCTTGAAGAGCGCGTTGAACGGGTGATCGTCCTGGATCACGTCCACCGGCAGCTTCACGCAGTGGAACCAGCGCGAGTAGAGGATCGTCTTCTCGTTGTCGCTGGCGCCCGCCTTGAGCAGCGCGTTGTCCGTCTTGTTGCACGTCTTGCATTCACGCAGGACGAGCAGCGGACGCGGGTCGCTCCCCGAGACGTAGCGCAGCGCTTCGTCGAACGAGAGCGCCTTGCGCAGCTTCACCGTCGTCGCGTCGGACTTCGGCGTCGAGTCGCGGTAGACGGGATAGTCCCACTTCATCTGAAGCAGCGACTTCGTCGTCGGACCGCGCGGGGTCGTGGTGGTGGGAATCGTCGGAACGGCGCCGCCACCCGGCATCCCCGCTCCACCTGTTGCGCCTGCACCAGGCGCGCCCGACGAGGTTGCCCCCGACGGACCTCCACCACCTCATCACCCCGGTGTGGCGTTCACACGAGCGGTGAGGTTCAGCGCGACGAGCGCGCCGAGTCCCGCCCCCAGCATCCAAGCACGTGCGTTCATTTGGAGGAAACTCCTCGAGGAACTCCCGTCGGCATCCGTCGCCGCGAAGCGCGACGACCGGGTCGCCGAATCAAGGCTAACGCAAGGACGCCCCCCGTCAACGCGCCGATTGCGCGTGAGGGCACGATAGAGGGAGTCGGGCGATGCGCTCGAGCCGAGAGCTCCACGGCACGAGCGAAGACGCACGGGGCGGCCGTTCGCGACCGCTCGGGCGGACCGCTCGCGACCTCGAAGCGCGCGCCGGGCCCGCACGTTCGACGCCGTGCGTACTTCCGCTCGGCCCCGTGCAGGGGGAGCGCGTTCGCCTCGGTGGTTCGATCGTCCGGAAACGAATTCGGCCCCGGGAGTCCGGAGCCGAGTCCAAGTCTCACGCGCTCGTCATGCGCCGGACTAGATCAAGTTCACCGTGTCGCGGAGCACTTCGTTCTCCGCCGTGATCACGCGCGCGTTCGCCTGGAACCCGCGCTGCGCCTGGATGAGCGCGACGAACTGCTCCGCCGTGTCCACGTTCGAATTCTCGAGCGAACCGCCGACGACCGAGCCCGCCGCACCGACTTCGGCGACGCCGAGGTTCGCGGCGCCCGAGTTCACCGTCTGCGCGAAGAGGTTGTTGCCGACGAGCTGCAGACCCTCCGAGTTCACGAAGGTGGCGACCCCGAGCTGTCCGAGGTCCTGCGTCTTCCCGTTCGAGTAGAGGCCGAGGATCGTCCCGTCCGCGTCGACCGACATGCTCGCGAGCTCGCCGACGCCGTAGCCGTCCTGGTCGCGCACGAAGACCTCACCGTCCGCGCCGAACTGCGTCAGGCCCGTGAACACGCCGTCCGAGCCGAGATTGAACGAGATCGTCTGCGGCGTGCCCTGGCCGGCGAACTGCACCTGCACCGTCGGATCGACGCCCGCGAGCCCGAGCGGCGCGCCCTCGTCGTCGAACAGGATCCCCGTGATCGAGCCGCTGAGCACGCTGCCGTCGGCGCTCGAGAGGCTCGGCGTCAGGTTCCACGAGCCGTCCTCCTGCCGCGCGAACGTCATCGTCATCGTGTGCGCGACGCCGGCGCTGTCGAAGACCTCCATCGAGGTCGAGACCTCGTCGGAAGGCGTGCCCTCCGTCGTGACCGCCATCGCGTACGTCGTCCAGTCGACCGAGCCCGTGTTCGCGGAGTCGTCGAGCAGCGACAGCTGGAGCCCCGCCTCGCCCGCCGAGTCCGCCTCGACCGTCAACTTGCCCGACGCGTCCATGCTGACCGTCGCGCCGGCGAAGAGGTTGTCGACGAAGTCCGTGAACTCGCCGACCGTCGTGCCGTCGTTCGCGGCGCCGTACGTGAACACCGCGTTGATCGCCGTGCCGTCGAGGTCGACGCCCGTGACGTGGATGCGGTCGCCGTCGACGTAGTCGACGATGTTGCCCGGGAGCTCGTTCAGGTCCGTCGCCGCAGTCGCGTCCGTCTGCGAGCCGGAAACGAGCGCGGTCGAGAGCCCCGTGAGGGCCGCGAGGTCGCGGCCCGTCGAGCCGGAGGACACCTTGAGCGTGATGTCCTCGCCCGTGCGGTCGGTCGTGATCTCGATCTGACCCGAGCCGTTGACCGACGCGCTGAGCCCGTCGAGCGCATCGACCGCGCTCGCGATCTCGGCTGCGGTGACGGAGCCCGTGGCGCTCGTGACGCTGACCGTCTGCGGCGCGCCGCCGGCGACGGTGACGCGCATCGTCCACGTCTCGCCGGTCGGGATCGCGAACGGTCCGGAGTTGCTCCCGGTCAATTCCGCGGGCGAGCCCTGCGCGAACGCGGCGGAAGCCGTGAGCACCTCGGGCAGCGGTCCCGTCACCGTCTTCGGCAAGTTGCCCGACAAGCGCGCGCTCGACGTCGCGTTCGGCGCGAGCAACGACTCCGTGTCGATCTCGATCGGCTGGCCCGTCGGCGAGAGCACGGGGAAGCCGGTGCGCTGGTCGACGAGCTGGTGCAGCGCGTCGAGCCCGAACGTGCCGACGCGCGTGTAGAGGTTCTGGAGACCGCTCTGCACCGCGAAGAAGCCGTTGCCCTGCATCGCGACGTCGAACGTGCGGCCCGTGCGCGTCAGCGCGCCCTGCGAGAAGTTGTGCGCGGTGTCGGCGAGCCGGACGCCGAGCCCGATCTGCACGGGGTTGCGCCCGCCGCGACCGGTGCCGGGACCCTGGGCGTACTCGAGCGTGCGCGCGAACTGGTCCGCGAACGTCGCCGCCGAGGACTTGAAGCCCGGCGTGTTCGAGTTCGCGAGGTTGTTGCCGATGACGTCGATCCAGGACTGGTGGGCTTGGAGGCCGCTGAGGGCGGAGAAGAGGGAGCTCGACATGGCGTCTGGTCGTGGGTGGTTCGTTCGGGACTGGGGTCTGAATTCGTGATCGCTCGGCGCAGTGACGGCGCGCCCCGGGCGGCACGCCGTTCGTCGTGTTCGGGTTCTTCGCGAGGGATCGACCGCGGCGGCGCGTGCCGGCGCGGTTCGTCCGTGGCGCGATGGATCAACCGCCGCCGTTCGTGTTCGTGTCGGTCGTGACCGGCGCGCCGAGCACCTCGGTCACGTTGCCGAGCGGCACGTCGTTCCCGTCGATGTTCAGCACGGCGAGGCCGTCCTGGATCTTCACGGTGCTGACGGTGCCGACGGCCTCTTCGTTCGTGCTCGGGTCGACGTAGCGCACGTCCTTGCCGATCAGCCCGCTCGACTGCGTGAGCTGCGACATCAGCGCGTTCGACTGCTGGAGCACGGCGAGGCCGAGCAGGTTGTCGTTGACCTTCTGCATCTGCTCGAGCGAGCTGAACTGCGCGAGCTGCGCGATGAACGCCTGGTTGTCGGTCGGCGCCATCGGGTCTTGGTTCTTCATCTGCGACACGAGCAGTTGGAGGAACGCGTCCTTGCCGAGCGAACTCGCGTCGCCCGTCGCGCCCGTGCCGGTGCCGCCGCCGAGAGAGGAGATGGGGTCGTTCGAGTTGATTCCGTCGATGGCCATGTGGGGTCCTTTCGCTCGTTCGTGCTTCGTGATCAGGCGTACGTGTCGATGCCGCCGCTCGCGGCGAGCCCGCGCAGGCGAGGGCCGAGCTCCACGGACGTGCTCGCGGGCTCGTCGCTCGTCGTGCCGCGACCGCGCGCGGCGCGCGGTGTGCGTCCGTCGCTCGCAGGACGTTCGTCGCGGAAGCCGAGGGCGAGGTCGAAGTGCTGCGCTTCGATGCCCTGGCGCGCGAGCGCGGCGCGGAGCTCCGGCAGGTGGCGCTCCAGCGCGTCCAACGCCTCACGCTTCTCGGCGCGAACGCGCGCGACCAGGCCGTCGTCCTCGACGTTCAGGCGGATCGAGATGCGGCCGAGCTCCGCGGGATGGAGCTGGATCACGGCCTCGTCGAGCTTCGGCGTGAGGTGCACCCGCACCTGGCGCAGGACGTCGGCCGCGCGCGCGTCTTCGCGGGCTCCGCGCGGCGCGGGCGGCGGCTTCGTCGCGGCGGAACTCGCGCTCTCCGCGGTCGGCGTGTTCGAAGGCGTGGTGTGAGCGCGTGCGACCTCGGCCTCGCTCGGGAGCGTGGTCGCGCCCTTCGCGGCGTCGAGCGGCGCGTCGTTCGGCGCGAGCGCGAGCTCCGCCGGGGACGTATCGCCGCCGGCGGGTTCCGTTTCCCCTTCGACGAGTTCGAGCGGGGCCGACGCGTCGCTCTCGAGCACCAACTCGGTGTCGAGGTCGACGACGGACTCGGGCTCCGCGACGAGGGCGGCTGCGAGCGCGTCGTTCGCGAGCAGCGCGCTGAACGGATCGCGCTTCGCCTTCGTGGCCGCCTGCGACGCCTCGCCCTCGCGGGTCTGGGCTGCGCCGTCGGCGTTCGTCGGCGAGGCCGTGGGCTCGGCCTCGGAGCGCGCGGAGTCGGTGGAGTCGACGCCCGGCTTCACGCCGGCCTTCGTCGCCCGAGGCGACGAGCGGAGCACGGTCTCGAAGTCGGCGCGCCCTTCGTCCGCGTTCGCGGGCTCGGCGCCCCGTTCGTCTTCGCCCGCATCGCGGGTGCGACGCGCGCCGTCGCTTCGGCGAGCGCGGACGCCGGACTTGCGCTCCTCACCGGCCTCGTGAGCACGGCGACGCGAGCCGTCGGCTTCGTCGCTCGTTCGGCGTTCGCGTGCTCGCACGTCCTCGCGCTCGCCGGCCTCCGCACGAGCCCGAGAGTCGTTCTCGTCGGCTCGGTCGGATCGAACGCCGTGCTCGTCACGCGAGGTGGAGGGAAGGGACGGCCGTCCCGTGCCGGACGGCCGTCCTGCTGCTTCCAAGGATCGGAGACTGAGGTTCAGCTCCATGGCCGCCCCTTTGGCAAGGCGAATGCCCAGGTGCGCTCGGTGAGCACAAGTGCCGCGTCTTCAACGCCTTGTCGTGCGGGGCGCCCGCGGACGTCGAACGCACCACCGCGCTGCGTTTTCCGATCTCGCCCGGCAAGGACTTCCACATCGAGAAGGAATGACGCGGAGCGCGCGGAACACGGCGAGCGCGCGCTCCGTCCTCGCGTCCGTTCTCGGTGAGAACGCCTCGCTCCTACGCCTCAATGCGCCCAGCAGGGCCGTGCGGAGCCGGGTATCCTCTCCGGGAGTCTGCCTGCTTCCCTCGGTGCGCGATGTTCGCGCCCGCGGCCGGCCGATCGCGTCCGCGCCATCCCGCGGAGGCGGTCGTCCGTCGTCTCTCGCTGCACGGACGTCCCAGCCACCGCCCATGAAATTCAACCTCCCCGCCGCGGGCATGCTCGCGGCGCTCGTCGCTCCCGCCCTCGCGCAGAACGTGCAGGTCTCCGCCGTCGCCGTGCAGCCCAACGCGCCGAACCGCGTGTGGGTCTGCAACAAGGACAACGGCACCGTCGCGTGCATCGACGTCAACGCCCCAGGTCTCGTCGCCGAGATCCCGGTCGGCGTCCACCCGCGCTCTCTCGCGTTCTCCCAGGACGGTTCGCGCCTCTTCGTCGCGAACCAGCGCGGCAACGTGCCGATCGACCGCAACTTCGTGACCCCGTTCAACGGCACGGAGATGCGCGGCACCGTGAGCGTGATCGACGTCGCCGGCCTCGCCGTGCAGACGACGCTCTCGAACGTCGGCACCGAACCCTACGGCGTCGCCGTGGCGCCGAACGGGAAGTACTTCGTCGTCAGCGGCTTCCGCTCGGCGACGCTGAAGTTCTACGACGTCCAGACGCTCTCGCAGGTCGCGTCGCTCCAGTTCCAGCGCAACCTGAACGACATCCCCGCGCCGCTGACGATCGCGGACGTCGACGCGAACCGCGACGGCATCGCGGACCTCGACACGCCGCGCGGTTTCGCGATCCGCGCGGACAGCTCGCGCCTCTACGTCACGCACACGCGCTCGCCGTACGTCTCCGTGATCGACGTCACGCTGAACGGCACGGGAATCCCCACGGCGGCCGCGATCCAGAGCAAGATCAACCTGGACGACTACCCGTTCGACACGTTCTACAACCCGACGCCGGTGCAGATCGTGAAGAGCCAGGGCAAGCCGCGCTTCGCCGAGGACGTCGCGCTCTCGCCGGACGGCACGAAGGCGCTCGTTCCGCACCTCCTGCACAACGTCAACCACGACGTGAATCACAACTTCGGGCCTGGATTCCCCGGCGCCTTCGCGAACCGCGTCTATCCGGCCCTGACCGTCGTCGACGCCGTGCAGAACAGCTACGGCGCCCCGGGCGATGCCTCGAAGCGGCTCCAGCACGAGCTCGCCGATCCCGCGTCGCCCGCTCAGTACGTGCCCTTCGGTCGTTCACGCCGGCTGTCGCGCGGCGACCTCGTCACCCTCGGCGGCGAAGGAACTCCGCTCGCCGGCGGCACCGCGACGTTCGTGGTCGATGGGATCGCGCCGGGTGACTCGGCGACGCTGCTCCTCGGCCGCACGCTGCAGAACCTGCCGGTGCTGAACTCGGGCGTCAGCCTGGTCGTCGCGCGCATCGGCATCCCGATGGTGAACGGCCGCGCCTCGGTGTCGCTCAATCCGCAGCTCCTGAACTCCGACGTCTACGCGCAGGTGCTGCTGCAGACGCCGAGCGGAGAGCGCGGGCTCTCGAACGCGCTGCGCGTTCACGTCGCCAGCGTCGGCTTCGGCGCGAACAAGCTCGGCTACCGCGCGGGTCAACCCGAGCGCGCGCTCTTCAACGCGGCCGGCGACCACGTGCTCCTCCTGAACCGCGGCTCCGAAGACGTGTTCCTCTACAAGGTCACGGGCAACAACTACGAGTTGCAGAACGTCTTCCCGCCGCGATTGGGCTTCGTGCCGCGCGCCGCGCTCGACACGACCACGGCGACCGGCGACCTGCCGCTCGGTTGGGCGCTCCAGCCCGACACGACGACGGCGAACGACGACGCGAACCTCTACATCGTGAACGAAGTCACGCGCACGCTGTCCGTGCTGCGCGTCGACTTCACCACGGGCACGATCCACAAGGCGAAGGAGCAGATCCCGACGCACCAGGGCCCGGATGCGCTCACGCTGTCGCAGCGCATCGGCGAGGAGCTCTTCGAAGACGCCTCGCGCCCGCAGACGACCGGCAACTTCAACAACTCGTGCGGCTCCTGCCACTTCGAGGGGGGTGAAGACGGCAACGTCTGGCAACGTCCCGCGGGTCCGCGCAGCACGATGCCGATGTACGGCGGCACGCTGGGCACCGGCCTCATCCTCTGGAAGGGCGTCCGCCTCAACAACGGCGAGACGGGCCCGATGTTCGGGGGCGAAAACGGCGGCACCGGCGTGCTCACGAACGCCGAGCAGCAGGGCCTCGTCGACTACCACGAGATCCTCCCGTTCCCGCTGAACCCGAACCTCGATCCGGTGACCGGGCAGTACAGCGCGCAGGCCGCGCTCGGCAAGGACCTCTACTTCGGGACGAACACGACGGGCCTGAACCCGACGGGACGTAACGCGGGCTGCGTCGCGTGCCACCCGGACGCGGAAACGAACCCGTTCGCGAATCCGGGTCCGCGCTTCTACACGGCGGACTTCATCGACCCGACGCTCACGCACGGTGAGATGCTCGCGTCGCTGGATCCCGACTGCGTCACGCTGCGCGAGAACTTCGTCACGATCAACATGCGCAACGTCAACTCGGGCGCGAACGTCGACGTGGACGGCGACTCGATCCCGGACACGGATCGCAACTTCGACGGTTTCGACGACCGCGAGACGTACGCGGTCATGAACCGCGACAAGGACGACCCGTTCCTGCGCGACGACCACAACAGCTGGCTCTGCCCGTGCGATCCGCAGATCGACCCGAACTGCGACGTGAACAACCCCTATCGGATGTTCACCCGCACGCAGGTTTCCTTCTCCATCCCCACGAAGCTCGGCGTGTTCGCGAGCGGTCCGTACTTCCACGACCACGCGCCCTACTCGCTGCGCTCGCTCCTCGACCCCGAGTCGCAAGCGATCAGCCCGGTGTACGGCAGCCCCGCGTTCCCGCTCGGCCCGGCGTACCCCGGTCTGCTGAAGAACTTCAACGAGGTCCACGACCTCCGCGGTCACGAGCAGTTCGTGCCGGGTGCTTCGAAGGTCCAGACGACGCTGCAGAGCGGATCGATCGCGCAGAAGAACGCGGACATCGAAGCGCTGCTCGCCTACATCCAGTCGCTCTGAGTCGAGGGTTTCCTCGAAGAGAACGCGCCGCGAGCGACGAGCTCGCGGCGCGCTCGTTTTCACGGTGTTCGCCGCGGTGACCCCGCGCGACGTTCACGCGGCCGCGGCCGCGTGAGCGACTCACCGAACGCGCGCACGACACTCGTCGTGAGAGCGCTCGTTGGGCTCAGCTCGCCTTGTGACGCACGTCGCACGTGCCGTCGGCCTTGCCGACGACGAGCACGTGCGCGAGGTCGATGAAGAGGCCGCTCTCGACGAGGCCCGGAACGCGCGCGAGCTCGCCCTCGAGCGCCCGCGGGTCCGAGATCCCGCTCGCGAAGCGACAGTCGAGGATCCAGTTGCCGTTGTCCGTCGAGTAGGCCCGTCCATCGCGCACGCGGAGCACGACCTCCGCGCCGAGCGCGCGCAGCCTCCGCTCGACCGGGCCGCGCGCGAACGGCACGACCTCGATCGGGAGCGGGAACGAGCTCCCGAGCCTCGTCACGAGCTTGTCCTCGCCGACGACGATCACCTCGCGTCGACTGAGCGCCGCGACCACCTTCTCGCGCAGGAGCGCGCCGCCGCCGCCCTTGACCATCTGGAACTGCGCGTCGATCTCGTCCGCGCCGTCGATCGTGAGGTCGATCGCCTCGACCTCGTCGAGCGTCGCGAGCGGGATCCCCCACTCTCGCGCCTTGCGCTCCGTATCGAGCGAGGTCGGCACGCCGCGAACCGTGAGTCCTTCCTTCACGCGCTCGGCGAGGCGCACGAGCGTGAAGTGGACCGTCGAGCCCGTGCCCAGGCCGACGGTCATCCCGGACTCCACGAACTCGGCCGCGCGGCGGCCGGCGATCTCCTTCGGGTTCTGCATGCGACGGGTTCTCTCGGATCGAGGGCGGGACACCCTACCGGCGCGGGCCCGAGGGAGCACGCGCTCGAGCCTCGGGACGTGGCGGCGGGCGGCGGAGCCCGCGTCCCGAGGTCCGGCGACGTCGAGAGGGGCCCGGCCGCCCCTCCCGGCCAACCGTCGGGGCTTGGACCGGTCGAGCACACCCCCGGCCCCTGGGGTCTGCCCTCGCATCCGCCCCCTCCGGCCCGACGGTACGAACAAGAGCCCCATGGTCGGAGCCCCGGTCGGCCGATATCCTGTATTGAGATTCAATCTCAGCACCCGATGACCCGCGCCCTCCACCACCTGCGCCCCGGCGAACGCGCCACCCTGGCCGAAATCGGCGGGGAACGCTCGTTCCGTCGCCGGCTCATGGAACTCGGTTTCCTGCCCGGCACACCGATCCGCCTCGTCCGCCGCATCGACATCGGCGACCTCGTCGAGTTCGAGATCCGCGGCGCGCACATCAGCCTGCGCGGGTCGGAGGCGGGCGAGCTCTCGTTCCGCGCGACCTGACGGGCGCCGGCGAAGGGTGCGAGCGCGGCCTCCTGTCGCGGCCCCGCATTCCTCCACCACCGATGAGTTCCACCACGACGCCGAGCACGAAGCGCGCGCTCCCGCTCGTCGCGATCGCGGGCAACCCGAACACGGGGAAGACGACGCTCTTCAACCGGCTCACCGGCGCGAACCTCAAGGTCGGCAACTACCCCGGCATCACCGTCGAGAAGCACAGCGGGCGGCTCGTGCTCGGCGCGCGCGAGGTCGAGCTCTTCGACATCCCCGGCGCGTACTCGCTCTCCGCGCGCAGCCGCGAGGAGGAGATCGCGATCCAAGCGGTCGCCGGCATCCCGCCGCACGAGAAGCCCGACGTCGTCGTGCTCGTCGCGGACGCGACGCAGCTCGCGCGGAACCTGTACCTCGTGCTGCAGGTGCTCGAGCTCGGGCTCCCCGTCGTCGTCGCGCTCAACATGTGCGACCTGCTCGAGAAGCGCGGGCTCGCGATCGACGTCGAGCTCCTGCGCGCCGAGCTCGGCGTGCCCGTCGTGCGCGTCTCCGCGCTGCGCGACGGCGAATTCCACGCGCTGCGCGCCGCGATCGAGGACGTCCTTGCTCGCCCGGAGCTCGGCCGGCCCGGCGCGCGTTGGGTTCCGCCCGCGGGCGCGCTGCAGGACGACGTCCGCGCGGTCGAGAGCGCGCTGCCCGCGAGCTGGCTTGGATCGGGTTCCAACGCCGCGCGCGCTTCGGCGCTCGCGCTGTGGGCTCTGCTCTCGCTCGACGAGAACGACGAGCTCGGCGACGTGCCCGCCGAGCTGCGGACCGTCGTGCTCGAGCGCCGCGCCGCGGCCGCGATGAAGGGTCGACAGATCGACGCCGAGGTCATCGCCGGTCGCTACGGCTGGATCGACGCGCGCATCGCGCGCATCGTGCGCGAACGACCCACGCCGCGCTCCTTCTCCGAGCGCATCGACGGCGTGCTCCTCAATCCGTGGACCGGGTTCCCGATCTTCCTCCTGCTGATGGGGATCGTGTTCCAGTCGCTCTTCAGTTGGGCCGACCCGATGATCCAGTTCATCGAGCGCGCGTTCGCGAGCCTCGGGAGCTGGACGGCGAGCGTGCTCCCGGCGGGCCTCGTGCAGGACTTCGTCGAGCACGCGCTCATCGCGGGCGTCGGCTCGGTGCTCGTGTTCCTGCCGCAGATCCTGCTCCTGTTCCTCTTCATCGGGGTCATGGAGGACTCGGGCTACATGGCGCGCCTCGCGTGCCTGATGGACCGATTGATGCGCGCGCTCGGGCTGCACGGCCGCGCGTTCGTGCCGATGCTGTCGGGCTACGCGTGCGCGGTGCCCGCGATCCTCGCGACGCGCACGATGGAGCGTCAGCGCGATCGTGTGCTCACGATGATGGTGATCCCGCTGATGAGCTGCTCCGCGCGCTTGCCGGTGTACGGCCTCGTGATCGCGGCGCTGTTCCCTCCGGCGACGGTGTGGGGGTTCCTGCCGGCGCAGGGGCTCCTCATGGTCGCGATGTACCTCTTCAGCACGCTGATGGCGCTCGGCGCCGCGGCGGTGTTGTCGCGCACGCTTTTCAAGGCGCCGAGCGTGCCGCTGATCCAAGAGCTCCCGCCGTATCGCATGCCGCACTGGCCGAGCGTGCTGCGGATGATGTGGCAGCGGAGCCGGTCGTTCCTCGTCGGCGCCGGCACGGTGATCCTCGGGTGCACGGTCGTCCTGTGGGCGCTGCTCTCGTTCCCGAAGCACGCCGAGATCGCCGAGCGCTTCGACGCCCAGCGCGCGGAGGTCGCGCGGACGGTCGCCGACGAAACGGCGCGCGCGGAGCAGCTCGCGGACCTCGACGCCGAGCAGTCGAGCGAGGAACTGCGCGCGAGCTTCGGCGGGAGGCTCGGGCACGCGATCGAGCCCGCGATCGAGCCGCTCGGCTTCGACTGGAAGATCGGCGTCGGTCTCGTCGGCGCGTTCGCGGCGCGCGAGGTGTTCGTGTCGACGCTCGGCGTCGTCTACGGCGCGGGCAAGGACGCGGACGAGGAATCGCAGACGTTGCGCGCGCGCATCCGCGAGGAGACGCGCCTCGACGGCAAGCCCGTCTACACGCCGCTCGTCGGGCTCTCGCTGATGGTGTTCTTCGCGCTCGCGTGCCAGTGCATGAGCACGCTCGCCGCGGTCTATCGCGAGACGAAGAGCTGGCGTTGGCCGCTGTTCTTGTTCACGTACATGACGGTGCTCGCGTGGATCGCGAGCTTCGCCGTGTACCAGGGCGGGATGGCGCTCGGGTTCGGCTGAGCGAGCGCGATACGCACTCGCCGCGCAGCACCGAGTCGTGGCTGGCGGTGCGCTCGATCCTGCAGCGCATGGCGCGAATGCACGCCGCGAATTCGACCTGCCGCCGAACGTCGCCGCACGCTTCGCGCTCGCAGGTCACGCGAGCGCCAAGCGCACCGTCACTTCTTCAACGGCTTCTTCAAGAACTCGATGAAGTCCTTCTCGAAGACGCGCCCGTTCGCTTCGCCGAGCTTCTTGCCTTCGACCGGCTCCCAGATCACGTACACGGGCTGACCCGCGATCTCCGTGAGCTTCTTCTGGAGCGCGTTGTTCTCGTCCATGCGCGGACCACCGTCGCAGTGCAGGCGCGCTTCGACGTAGTTCGGCTCGAGGATTCCGGCGACCGCCGGGGCAGGGAAGACCGAGCCTTCCATCTGCCTGCAGTTCACTCACGTGAAGCCCGTGAAGTTGACCATCACGAGCTTCTTCTCCTGACGCGCGAGCGCGCATGCGGCCTCGAAGTCGTCTTTGACGATCGTGTGGCCCTTCTTCTTCGTCGTCGCCTGCGACACGCCGTGTCCTTCGCCGCCCGACGCGTTCGAGTAGTTCGGCGCGATCGCCGTCATGATCGGGTCGAGCTTGTTCCCGAGCGCGCCGTACAGCGAGTACATCGAGAGCAGCGCGAAGAAGAGCCCCGCGACCATGCGTCCCGACGAGATGCGGTCCGTGCCCTCTTCCTCGAGGCGGATCAGGCCGAACAGGTAGAGCGCCGCGACCGCGAAGATGCCGGTCCAGAGGAACAAGAACATCTCGAGCGACAGGAACTGCCAGTTCCACACGAGGTCCGCGTTCGAGAGGAACTTCAGCGCGGCCGCGAGCTCGATGAAGCCCATCGTGACCTTGAGCGTGTGCATCCACTCGCCGCTCTTCGGCATCGCCTTGAGCTTGCCGGGCAGCATCGAGAGCGCCGCGAACGGGATCGCGATCGTCGCGCCGAACACCGCCATGCCGAGCGCGATGCGGCCGAGGTCGCCGCTCGCCGCCCCCGTGCCGAGCAGCGCGCCGACGAACGGCGCCGTGCACGTGAACGACGTCACGACGAGCGTCGCGCCCATCAAGAAGACGCCGAGGTAGCCGCCCTTCATCGACGCCGCGCCCGCCGCGTTCATCAGGAACGACGGGAGTTGCAGGTTGAAGAGGCCGAAGAGCGACAGCGCGAACACGACGAACACGGTGCCGATCAACAGGTTCGTCACCGGGTGCTGTGCGAACGGGATCACGGCCTGACCGATCACGAGCCCGATCACGACGAAGATCAGCACGATGCCGAGGCCGTACACGATCGAGAGCGAGAGCCCGCTCGTCTGCCGCTGCGTCGCCTGCTTCGTGAAGTAGGAGATCGTGATCGGGATCATCGGGTAGGTGCAGGGCATCAAGAGTGTGAAGACGCCCCAGAACACCGCCGAGAGCAGGAACGCGAGCAAGCCTTCGTCCTTGGGCGCCACCGAGCCGTCCGTGGTCGAGCTCGGCGTGCTCTTCGGCGTCGCGTCGTTCGGCGCGACCGGCTTCGCGCCATTCGAACTCGCGTCCGTCGTCGTGCCCGCGCCGGTCGGGTTCGTGTTCGTGCCCGCGTTGGAGTTCGCGCTCCCGTTCGCCTCCGCCCCGCCCGAATGCGCCGCGTCACCCATGCTCTCCGCGCCGCCGCTCGCGGGGAGCTTCGGGTCGGTCGGATCCACCTTCGGATCCATGATCGCGGCGAAGTTCGCGAACAGCTCGTCCTTGCCCGCGCCCTTGCTGCGCAACTCCTCCGAGTACGGGAAGCACATCCCGCCGGGACCGTCGAGGCACGTCTGGCCCTTCATCGACGCCGTGATCGTGTCGGGCTTCGCGGCGGGATCCGACTTCGTCGCGATGGCGAAGATCGTCACCGTGCCGCGGTGCTCGTAGATCGTGGGCTTCTCGTCCTCGCCGAAGTCCTGCTCCTCCGGATGCGGAGCCGTCGCGAATCGAAACTCGCCGAACTCGAGGTCCTTGCCCTCGAACTCGATCGTCGTCGGCGTGCCGACGGCGCCCGGCGTCCCCATCTCCTCCGGCGTCGGGCCGTGGTAGAGGTGCCAGCCCTTGTCGATCTTGACCTCGATCGCGATGCGGACGACGCCGTCGACCTCGCGCGCGTAGAGCGAGGCCTTCGCGTGGTTCTTGTCCTGCGCCGTGGCGAGCGGGAGGAAGCCGGTGACGGCGAGGAGCAGGAGGAGAAGGTGCTTCATCGGGGGGTGCGCTCCAGGTCCGTGCGACCGGGAAACGAGCGCACGATCCTAGCATCGGGCGCGCGATCGCCGGGCTACGGGGGCGGAGTGCACGCGGCGCGTTCGAGCCGTGCGAAAGGCCGTAAGAGGACGGTTGGCGCGGCGGCGATGCCCGGGCGAACGGCGCTCGTTCGATTCACGGAGCGCTCGCTCGTGTCGAGCGGGGCGACCACTCGGTCTCGCGGCGTGAATCGCCCGGAGTCGCTCCGGCACGGCTTCTCGGCCCGGAAACGGACTCGCGCTCCCAGCTCCGCTCCGCGATCGTCGTCGCAGGGAGCCGAGGCTCTTGGCGCCGTGCATGCACGCCGATCTATGCTCTGCCGCGTCGTCGTCTCCACTCGTCCCTTCTTCGGTGCCGCCATGCGTTTCGCCGCCGTCCCCTGTCTCGCCGTCGCCGTCCTCGCGCTCCTCCCCGCTGCGCAGGACCCGCGCGATCCCGCCAAGCCCACGCCGAGCGCGACGGAGCGCAAGTCGATCGAGGCGAAGGTCGCGTCGATGCAGGGGCTGTGGCGCGTTCGCGATCTCAAGACTCCGAAGCTCGATGCGGCGCGTCGTCTCGACGCGGGCTTCGTGCTCGTCAGCGGGCTCACGTTCTCGATCGAGCTCCACACGGGCTACGTCGCTCCGGACGGGAAGAACGTGATCAACAAGGACTTCCAGTCCGGCATGCACCGCTTCGAGATCGACGACTCGGGCTTCATGGAGACGAAGTCCGTGATCGGCTCGTTCTTCAACGAGCAGGGCCTGCTCCAGTTCGAGCAACCGAACAAGGAGCGACGGTACGAGGTCAAGCTCGGCGACAACGACATGACCTGGTCCAACCAGGACGGCACGTCGTTCTACTTCGAGAAGATGCCCGAGCCGAAGTTCGTGCGCCGCGACGTGTTCGGCCGCCCGATCCCCGAGAAGAAGAAGGACGAGAAGGAGCCGAAGTAGCGCGCTGCCCGTGCTTCGCCGCTCGCACTTGCGCAACGATTCGGTTCGTGCGTTGGATTGGTCCCGCCTCGTCCGCGAACCGAGTTCGCAACGCGCCGCGCACACGGACGGGTCGACTTCTCGGCTCGTCGTCGCCCGGCACGCGTGAGTGAACGCACGACTCGAACACGACGCGCTCCGTTCGGACGCGATGCATCTCGTCGAGGACTCTGGAAACGAAGAAGGGCAGCTCGGGGCCGCCCTCCTCGTTCGTGCGCTCTACGCGCGGCTCAGCACTGGCTGAAGCCGCAGCTGTAGCACTTCACGCAGCCTTCCTCGAAGGCGAGGACGTTCTCGCACGCGGGGCACTTCAGCTTGTACTGCGCGACGTTGCGCGGCGTCGTCTTCGGCTTGCTCGGCGCGGGGACCGAAGCCGTGGGGGCCGGAGCCGGAGCCGCCGCGGCGAGGATCGGCTTCTGCACGAAGTCCGTCTTCGCGAGATCCGGCGTCGCGCCGCCGAGCAGCAGCGAGTGGAGCCCGAACTCGTCCTTCGCCTTGAGGTAGCGGCCGAGCGCCGTCGCGAGCCCGTCGGCGAGCGACATGATGCGCCCGTCCTTCGTCGGCACGCTGAGCGAGCTGCCGATGCCCTCGAGCTGCTTGATCGCCATCTTCAAGCTGCCGTTCGAGCGCAGCCACAGCGAGAGGATGCGGCAGATCGCCTCGAGGTCGGAGTTCGCGACGTCGCCGCCCTTGCCGAGCTGCGCGAACACTTCGCGCTCGCGACCCGAGATCGGATCGACGGACACCTTCACGTGCATGTTGCCGAACGGCGTCATCTGGCGGATGCGCAGGCAGCTCATGATCTCCGGCAGCTTGACCGGGTTGAGCTCCTCGTCGCCCGACTCGCTCGTGCGCACGCGCAGCCCGGACTCGGACGGGGTCGCCGTCGTCGCGGGAGCGGCGGAGCAGCTCTCGAGGCCGACCTTCGGCTTCATGTCCGTATCCGCGCTCTCGCTGCAGCCGGCCTTGGACACCGCCTTCGGAGCGACGTCGGCCTTCTTGTCGGTGCTCTCGCCGCCCTTCTGCGAGTGCTTGAGCGCCATCGGCTGCATGTCGCGGCAACCGTCGCGATAGACGGTGACGCCCTTCACTTCCTCGTCGATCGCGAGCTCGAAGATCGTGCGCACGTCCTCGACCGTCGCTTCGTTCGGGAAGTTGATCGTCTTGCTGATCGAGCTGTCGCAGTGGCGCTGGAACGCCGACTGCATCTTCATGTGCCAGTACGGCGTGATGTCGTGCGCGGTCACGAAGACCTTGCGGACTTCCTCGGGGATCTCGTCGCGGTGTTGGAGCGAGCCGTGCGTGACGATGTCGTCGACGAGCTCGTCCGAGTAGAAGCCCTTCTGCTTCGCGAGCTGCTCGAAGACGTAGTTGACCTCGCGCATCACCGTCGGCTTGCCCTTCTCGTCCTTCATGACCTGGCGGATGAAGGCGAGGCTGAACATCGGCTCGATGCCGCCCGAGCAGTTCGCGATGATCGAGATCGTGCCGGTCGGCGCGACCGTGGTCGTGTAGCTGTTGCGGAGCTTCCTGCCCTGCTTCTCCCAGTCGGAACCTTCCCAGGCCGGGAACGGTCCGCGCTCGTCGGCGAGCAGCTCGGACGCGAGGTGCGACTCGTCGTTGAGCACCTGCATGACGCGCTCGCCCCACGCGCAACCCTCGGGGGAGTTGTAGGGGATGCCGAGCTTGTAGAGCGCGTCGGCGAAGCCCATCACGCCGAGACCGATGCGGCGCGTCGTCTTCGACATGCTGTCGATCTGCGGGATCGGGTACTTGTTCACCTCGATCACGTTGTCGAGGAAGCGCGTCGTCGAGTGGATGATCGCCTTGTACTCGTCCCAGTCGAAGCGCGCGTTGGCGCCCTCGCCCTTCACGAGCACGCCGAGGTTGATCGAGCCGAGGTTGCAGGAGTCGTACGGGTGGAGCGGTTGCTCGCCGCACGGGTTCGTCGCCTCGATGAGGCCGACGTTCTTGATCGGGTTCTTCTCGTTGACGCGGTCGATGAACACGACGCCCGGCTCACCGGTGCGCCACGCGTGCTCGATGACCATGTTCCAGATCTCGCCGACGGTCCAGAACTCGCCGGTCTCCTTGCCCTGCGCGTCGCGCTTCTTGAGCGGCGACCACTGCTTGGTGCGCGGGTTCATCACCTGGTGCACCGTGTCGGGCTTCGTGCGCAGCTCGTGCACGAAGCGGTTGGTGACCGTGACGGAGACGTTGTAGTTCGTCAACATCCCCAAGTTGTCCTTGATGGTGATGAAGTTGACGATGTCGGGGTGATCGACGCGGAGGATGCCCATGTTGGCTCCGCGGCGGAACGCACCCTGCTGGATCGCGTCGGTCGCCTTCGAGAAGACCTGGATGAAGGAGAGCGGACCCTCGGTCGTGCCGCCCGAGCTGCGCACGAGGTCGCCCTGCGGACGAAGGCGCGAGAAGCTGAAGCCGGTCCCGCCGCCCGCCTTCTGGATCATCGCGGTGGCCTTGATCGAGTCGAAGATCCCCTCGATCGAGTCCTCGACCGGGAGAACGAAGCACGCCGAGAGCATCCCCATCTCGCGCCCCGCGTTCATCAGGGTCGGGCTGTTCGGCATGAACTTGCGAAGCGCCATGAGTTCGTAGAACTCGCGCGCGACGAGCAGCGCCTTCTCCGCGCTTCCGCCCGTGAACAGGAGCTCGCCCTTCGCGATGTGCGACGACACGCGCCAGAGGAGCTCGCGCGGGGTCTCGCAGACCTTGCCCGTCGTCGGGTCCTTCTTGAGGTAGCGACGCTCGAGCACCGTGCGCGCGTTCTCGGTCAGATCGGGTTCGGGGAGGTCGCGCGGCGGCGCGATGGCCTCGAGTTCTGCGAGGGCGTCCACGGCGGTACGGCTTTCGGCGGCTCGACCGGTCTTGGGGAGCGAGGGCGCGGAGGACTTCACGATCGTTTTCCGTAGGGGGGCAGGTGGGCGGGCCAGGTTCGGCGACCATCGCCGACGAGGCAGCCTGCGCAGACGTCGTTCGGCAGGGACAAAGGGGTGTCGTAAAAGCCTGAAATACAGGCATTTAGGACAAGTCCCCTCGGCCCCGACGAGGGCCGCCCGACACGCGAGGCAAGGGCGGATCATGCCCTCCCCGAAAGGCCCCTTGCAAAATAAAACGCTGGAGGCCGGCCCCTATATCTTGTGGGTTCGAAGGTTACGACGGTAGCACAAATTGGGCAGCGGTGGCGCTCCCGCCTATCCGGCCGCTCTCTTCCGCACCCTGGAGAGTAGCTCTCTCCACTCCTCGAGCGCGAGAAGGTGCGAGAAAGCCCCATACAAGACCACCGACAGGAGGATGCAAAGCCCGAGCAGCGCGAGAGATCCGTTGGCGCGCTCGAACGCCAGCCAAACCCCGAAGGCGAGCCCGGTGCTCGCTCCCGCGGCGAGCGCGATCCGCGTCAGCCGCGAGAGGACCCGCTCGCGAGAGGGCGGCAGGCCGAGGCGCGAGCGCAGCCCGGGCAGGAGCAGCGCGAGATTGAGCCAGGCGCAGACGGTCGTGCTCCACGCTAGGCCCTCGAGGTCGAGCCCGAGTCCGGCTACCGCGCCGACGGACAGGCCGAGGTTGACGACGACGAGCCCCGCCGCGACCCAGACCGGCGTCGCCGGCTTCCCGACGGCGTAGTAGGTCCGAGCGACGAGGCCCGCCGCGCCCGCCGGCAGGATCGCGAGCGCGAGGGCGCGCAGCCCCCACACCGCCCGGTCGACGCCCGCCGCGGCGAACTCTCCGTGCTGGAAGCAGGCGGCGAGGATCGGCTCCGCGAAGAGCGCGAGCCCGAGGCTCGCCGGCACCGCGACGTAGGCGACCGCGAGGTGCGTCTTGTCGTGCAGCTCGCGCAGACGGGCGAGCTCGCGCTTCTCGCCGAGCGCGCTGAGCACGGGGAACACGGCGCTCGTCGCGGCGATGGCGACGAGCGACAGCGGGAGCTGCTGCAAGCGCGTCACGTAGTAGAGCAGCGACGAGCCGCCCTGCGGCAGGAGCGCGATCGCGAGCACGCCTCCGACGAGCGCGTGGACTTGGTACGCCGCGGCACCGAGCGCGAGTGGAAGCCCCGCGCGCAACGCGCGCCACGCCGCGGCTCGGGACAACGCGCGCTCCTCCGCGGAGCTCGACCCCGCGAGCCCGACGCTGCGCAGCGCAGGGAGCTGCACCACGAGCAGCAGCACGCCCGCGACGATCACGTAAGTCGCGAGCCACCGCGCCATGTCCATCTGCGTTTCCGCGTCGCCCGGTCCCGCGCTCCCACGGTTTGCGACCCAGGCGCCGACGGCGACGAGCGCGGCGATCCAACCCAAGTTCATCACGACGGGCGCGAGGCTCGGCGCGAAGAAGTGTCCGCGCACGTTGAGCGCGCCACCGACGACCGCGGAGAGACACACGAGCACGACGAACGGGAGCATCCGCACCGTGAACTCGCGCACGGCGGCAGGATGCTCCCCGAGCCAGTTCCAATCCGTTCCCGGCATGTGGTCGGGCAGGAACCACGCGACGAGCATCGCGAGCCCGCACACGACGACGCACAGCCGCCCGACGAGGCGCAGCATCGAGTGGAAGAAGGCGCGCCCCGCCGCTTCACCGCGTTCGTGGTCGACGCGCGTGAGCTCCGTCTGCAGCGCGGTGACGATCGCTCCCTCGCCCATCAGGGCGCGGAAGAGGTTCGGCACGCGCCACGCGGTGATGAAGGCGTCGCTGACCGCGGAGGCGTGTCCGAACAACGCAGCGGTCTTCGTCTCACGCACGAAGCCCGCGATGCGCGAGAGCAACGTCAGGAAGGAGATCAGCGCCGTGCGCGCGACGAGCCGCGAATGTCGTGCGACGACGTCGGCTCCAGGTCGGGGGGGCTCCTGCATCGAAGGACGAAGACGCTAGAGCCGTCGCGCGCTCCGCGCGAGCACGCGCGGCTCCCACGGCAGCGCGGACGCGACTCGACGAGCAGGCGCGACGGTTCCCGGCGGGTTCGACGGGCGCTGCCGCGACGGCGTCACGCGAGCAGCTCTCCGAGCACTTTGTTCGCGAGCTTGCCGTCGACCTGGCCCTTGTGACGGGCCATCAGCGCCTTCATCACCGTGCCCATGTCCTTCTTCGTCGACACGCCGAGCTCCGCCATCAGCGACTTCACCGCGAGGCGCACGTCGTCCTCGGTCATCTGCTTCGGCATGTACTGGAGCAGGACGTCGAGCTCCGCGCGTTCCTTCGCGGAGAGATCGGCGCGCGCGGCCTTGTCGTACTCGGCGATCGACTGCTGTCGCTGCTTGACCGCGCGCTGCAGGACCTCCATCTCGAGCTCGGGCGTGATCTCCTTGCCCTCCTGCACGTTCGCCTTCTTGATGTCGGCGAGGAGGAGGCGGAGCGTGTCGCGGACGACGTCCTTCTTCGCGAGCATCGCGGCCTTGAGGTCGGCGTCCCATTTTTCCTTGAGGACCATGACGTTCTCCTGGATGCGTGGCGTGGCGTTCGGGTGAGTCGGTGCGCTCGCACGCGGCGCCGCCGTGTTGGGCGGCGCCGGGCGGAATCAGCTCTCGGGCTCGTCTTCCGGGTCGTCCTCGCGGACGTCGTCGACGACTTCCTCGTCGTCCGCGCCGTCGTCCTCGGTGATGAGCTCGGGACGCGCGCCCGTGCGCTGCGGACGCTGGGCTTCCGCGTCGGCGAAGCGCTCGAGATCTTGCTCGGACACGACCTCGAGCGCGACGAGCTTGTCGCCGTCCTTCAGGTTCACGAGCCGCACGCCCTGCGTATTGCGGCCCATCGTCGACACGTCCGCGATCGGCGTGCGCACGATCATGCCCGTCTGCGTGATGAACATGACGTCGTCGCCGTCCTTCGCGAGCGCGACGCCGACGACGCCGCCGTTGCGACCTTCCGTCTTGATGTTGATGACGCCTTGGCCGCCGCGACCCTTGATCGGGTAGTCCTCGACCGGCGTGCGCTTGCCGTGACCGGCCTCGCAGCCGGTGATCAGCGTCGCGTTCGGATCGCTGATCACGACGCAGCCGACGACGACGTCCGTGTCGAGCAGGCGGATGCCGCGCACGCCGTAGCTCGTGCGGCCCATCTGACGCACCGCGGCCTCGTCGAAGCGGATCGCCTGGCCGTCCTTGCTCGCGAGGAGGATCGTGTCGCCCGGCTTCGAGAGCGAGACGCCGACGACCTCGTCGCCTTCGTCGAGCAGGATGGCGCGGATGCCGCCCTTCTTCGGACGCGAGTAGGCCTCGAGCTTCGTCTTCTTCACCGTCCCACGGCGGGTCGCGAAGAACACGTTCGCCTGGTTGTCGAAGTCCATGACGCGGAGCACGTTCGTGATCGTCTCACCTTCCTCGAGCGGGAGGAGGTTGTTGATCGCGCGGCCCTTCGACGTGCGCGTGGCTTCGGGCAGGTTGTAGACCTTGAGCCAGTACACCTTGCCCTTGTTCGAGAAGTTGAGCACGTAGTCGTGCGTGCTCGCGACGAAGAGCGACTTGAGCACGTCGCCCTCCTTCGCTTCCGAGCCCTTGATGCCGCGCCCGCCGCGGCCCTGCGCGCGATAGACGTCGAGCGGCGTGCGCTTGATGTAGCCGTCCTGCGAGACGGTCACGACCATCATCTGCTCGGTGATGAGCTCTTCGAGGTCGAAGTTGCCGTCGATCTCCTCGGCGCTGATCTCGGTGCGGCGCTTGTCGCCGTACTTCTTCTCGAGGTCGTCGAGGTCCTCCTTGATGATCTGCACGACGCGCGCATCGCGCGCGAGGATGTCGTTCAGGTCCGCGATCTCGGCGACGAGCTTCTCGTACTCCTGCTCGAGCTTCTCGCGCTCGAGGCCGGTCAAGGCGCCGAGGCGCATGTCGACGATCGCCTGCGACTGGCGGTCGGACAGGCCGAACGCCTGGCTCAAGCGCTCGCGCGCTTCCTCGCGCGTCTTGCTGGCGCGGATGAGCGCGATCACCTGGTCGATGTTGTCGACGGCGATGCGCAAGCCCTCGACGATGTGCTTCCGCGCCTCCGCTTCGCGGAGCAAGAACTGCGTGCGCCGGCGGATGACGATGCGCCGGTGCTTGAGGTAGCAATCGAGCAACCCGCGCAGCGTGAGCGTGCGCGGCTGACGATCGACGATCGCCAGGTTGATGATCGAGAACGTCGTCTGGAGCGGCGTGTACTGGAACAGCTGGTTCCTGATGACCTCGGGGTCCTCGCCCTTCTTGAGCTCGATGACGAGGCGCATCCCGTCGCGGTCGGACTCGTCGCGGATGTCGGAGATGCCGGTGATGCGGCCTTCCTTCACCACCTCGACGATCTTCTCGATGATCGCGCTCTTGCGGACCTGGTACGGGATCTCGCTGACGACGATGACTTGCTTCGTGCCCTTGTCCTCGACGGACGTGCGGGCACGGACGCGCACGAGACCGCGGCCGGTGACCTGCGACTGCAGGATGCCGTTGCGGCCCATGATGATGCCGCCGGTCGGGAAATCAGGGCCTTTCACGATCTCGGAGAGCGCCTGCAGCGTCACCTGCGGATCGTCGAGCACCGCGCGCAGCGCGTTGCAGATCTCGCCGAGGTTGTGCGGCGGCAGGCTCGTCGCCATGCCGACCGCGATGCCCTCCGAACCGTTGCAGAGGAGGTTCGGGAAGCGCCCCGGCAGCACGATCGGCTGCGTGCGCGTGCCGTCGTAGTTGGGCTCGAAGTCGACCGTCTCCTTGTCGAGATCGGCCATCATCTCGACCGCGGTGCCCGCCATGCGCGCTTCCGTGTAGCGCATGGCCGCCGGCGGGTCGTTGTCGATCGAACCGAAGTTCCCCTGCCCGTCGATGAGCGGGTAGCGCAGCGAGAAGTCCTGCGCCATGCGCACGAGCGTCGGGTAGATGACCGCTTCGCCGTGCGGGTGGTAGTTGCCCGACGTGTCGCCCGCGATCTTCGCGCACTTCCTGTACTTGGCGCGCGGCGTCAAGTTCAGGTCGTTCATCGCGACGAGGATGCGCCGCTGCGACGGCTTCAAACCGTCGCGCACGTCGGGGAGCGCGCGCGAGTGGATGACGGAGAGCGCGTACGTGAGGTACGACTCCTTCATCTCGCGCTCGATGAGCCGCGGTGTGACGCGTCCGCCGTGCGGTTCCGTGGGCGTGGTTTCGCTCTCGGTCATGATCGTGGGGTGGGCTCGTCAGGAATCGGAAACGGTGAAGAGGTGCGGGGCTCCCGTCGAACGCGGCGCGACGCCGGTCCTCAGAGTCGTGCGCGATCGGTCGCGCCGCAGGGGAGCTCGGTGTCCGCGCGCAGCGCGCGGAGCGAGAGGTCCGCGACGCGCTCGCGTCCAACCTCGGTGATCGGTTGCGGAGTGAGCTCGAGCGGCACGGGCTCGTAGCAGTCGAGCTCGAGGGTCACACCCTCGATCGCGTCCTCCCACAGGAGGTCGGGCGAGCGCCGGCACCAGCGCGGCAGCGAGAGCGCACCGCCGGGGACGACCTTGTCGCTCGTCGTCACGAGTTCGACGGGGATCTGCTCCGCATGCGCGGCCTCGAGCAGCGTGCGCGTGCCGATGCGCGTCGTGAACGCGCTCGCACCGATCGCCTCGGCCGGCGTCCACACTCGGTCGGCGCGCGCGAGCTCGCGCGGCAGCGCCGCATCGTAGACGAGCGTGACCCGCACACCCTCGGGCACGACCCGCCGCGCCATGCGCCGACCGTCGAGCCAAGGGAGCGACTCTCCCATCAAGAGGTGCGGCTTCTTGCCCGCCTTCCAAGCGAGTTCGAGTGCGAGCGCGAGCGTCTCCGACCACGCGGTCACGAGCACGATCTCGCCCTTCCCGAGCGTCTCCGCGGCGTGCCGTGCGGCCTCGCGCCGCAACGGAAGTCGCCGGCCGCGCGCGAGCGGCTCGCCGTTCCACGCGACGTCGTGCTCGCCGAAGGCCTCGAGTCCTTCCTCGATGCTCCAGAGCCAGAGGCCGACCTCCTCCGCGAAGATCCCCTGCAGCTCATCCCGGCCGTGGTCGCGGTAGCCCCACCACGTGCGTCGCAGCGCGTCCAAGAACTGCGCGCACGGCCCGCGCCACACGTGGTCGGCCGCCCAGGTGCTGAACCCGCGCTCGAGCTCGCCGCCGATGCGCAGCGCGTCCCAGTCCGTCGGCCAGTCGAGCGTCCAGTCGCAGACCTCGCGCGCGGTCGCGAGAACGAGGTCGCGTGAACAGAGCTCCCGGTCCTCGGCCCAGGGCTGGAGCCGGTCGGCGAGATCGGAGGCGGCAGCGGCGGAGCCCGGGAGCGGCTCGTCGCAGATCGAAACAGGCTCGGCAGTGGGAACCGAGCGGCGCGTGACGGTCATGGGAGGGCGGCGCGAAGGGTGTGGGGCGGGATTATCCCGGCGCGCTCCGGCTGATTCCAGGGCTTCCTTATTATTAGGGCGGAGGGTCTTTCGCAGTGACCTTCGAGCTCGAGCTGGCGTGCGAGCTGCACCCGACGAAGGGGGGCGTCGAGGGTCGGGAGCGGGTCGAGCGAGAGGGACGCCGAGGCCGAGCGGCGCCGGAGTCGCGCGACCCGGCCGAGTCCCTCGGTCCGGCCCGGTCCGCGGCTGGGTCCTGGCCTCTGTCGCTGGGGATCGCCGAACCACCGCGAGCCCTGGCATTGCTCGTCCTCCGGGACCGCGACGGGTCGTGGCGTCGGAGCGGATCCCCAGCGAAAGAGGCCGGCTTCCTGGGGTCGCTCCCGGCCTCTAGGCTGGCCGGACCGCATGCCGCCCGACGAACTCCCCCCGCTCGCCCGCGCCCTCGGTCGGATCCCCTCCGGCCTCTTCATCGTGACCACGGTCGTCGACGGCCGTCCGGCGGGCTTCCTCGCGTCCTTCGTGATGCAGGCGAGCCTGACCCCACCGATCGTGAGCGTCGCGGTCGGGCGCGACCGGCCGATCCTCGCCGACCTGCGCCGTGCGGGCGCGTTCGCGGTGTCGGTCCTCGACGTCGAATCGCGGCGGGCGATGTCCGCGTTCACGCGCCGACTCGGCGACGGCGAGACGCCGTTCGATCGGCTCGCGCTCGCCCGCACTCCGGCGGGGCTGCCCGCGCTCGCCGAGTCGCTCGCGTGGTTCGAGTGCCTCATCGTCGGCGAGCAAGCCGCAGGCGACGGCGTGCTCGTGCTCGGCGAGGTCGTGGCGGGCGCCCTGCTCCGCGAGGGCGAGCCGCACGTGCATCTGCGCAAGAACGGGCTCTCCTACTGAGCGTCGCTCTGCGCGCGAAGTCAGGGCGCGAGCCGCGACAGCGCGTCACCCCAAGCGCTCCAGAGTTCGTCGCCGAGCGCCTCGCGCACCGGCGCGTGCGGGTCGACCTGGAGCGCGTGCACGGCCTCCGCGATCGCGGCGAGGTCCGTGCGCTCGCGCAGCGCGCCGAGCGCGAGCCACTCGTACGCGCTCGCGGCATCGCGCTCGTCGAGCGCCGCACGCGCGCGGCGTTCGAGCTCCTCGACCGACGTGCGTCCGTCCGCGTCCGCCTGCGCGCGGTCGAGTCGGCTCGCGCGCGCGACGAGACGCGCGAGGTCGGGTTCGACCTCCTCGAGCGTGCGCGCGCGCTCGACGGCGTTCGCATAGAACCCGAGCGCGAGGTCGGCGCGTACGAGCTCCGCCGGCGCGCGCTGCCACGCCGTGCGTGCCTGGAGCGCGAGCCCGACGACGAAGAGCACCGCCGCGCTGATCGCGACCGTGCGCAGGAGCCGCACGAGCCTGCGTCCCACGTTCGCGTCCTGCGCGGCGCGCACGAGGAAATCGACGCGCTTCGCCGTGCTGAAGTGGCGCCAACTCGCGACGTCGCGGAAGTGCCCGCCGACTTTCTCGAGCGCGTCGACGAGCGCCTGCGGATCGCGCAACAGCGCGAGGCTGTGGAGGTCGGCCTCGAGCTCGAAGCGCCGCGAGAGCCAGCCGAACGCGACGTACCCGAACGCGAGCGCGCCGATCGAGATCCCGCCCGCGAGCCACGCGCTCGTCTCGAGCGCTGCGTTCGCCGCCCAATCGAGCGTGAGGAAGAACCCGCCCGCGAGCGCGAGGAAGACGAGCACGTGACGCTTCACCGCGTGACCCATCTCGTGCGCGAACACGGCCGCGAGCTCGCGCGCGTCGAGCTGCGCGAGCAATTGATCGGAGAAGAGCACGACGCGCGTGCGCTGCGAGAGACCGACGATCGCCGCGTTGGAGAGCGTGCCGCCCGTCTTCCACACGAGGAGCTCGCGCGCGCGGAACTTCGCGACGCGCGCGACGGTCTCGAGCAACGCGCGCTGCGGACCGGGCGGGATCGGCTCCGTGTCCCACGTGTTGCGCAGGAGGAACGGCAGGAAGAGCGCGAGCACGACGAGCATCGTGCCCGCGAACAGAGCGTTGTACGCCGTCACGGTCTCGATGCGCGTGCGCAGGTCGGGGAAGCGGCCGATCACGATCGAAACGACGCCGTACACGGCGATCGGCACGAGCGCCGACGCGAACATCCGCACCTGGAACGCGCGCCAACGCTTCCCTTCCGCGCGCGACCAGAGCGCGCGAATGCGTGCCTTCGCGTCGATCGTGAGCACCTCGTACACGACGAACGGCGCGAAGAGCGGCACGAGCGACGGCCCGGGCCACGCGAGCAGCGACGAACTCGTGCCGCACCAACGATCGACGCTCGATTCCCAGCCGAACACGCCGACGAAGACCGCGAACAGCACGGGCGGCAGGATCGCGAGCACGCGTCCGCCGAACGCCGCGAGCTTGAAGCGGTGCGCGAGGTACGCGCGGTGCACCCAGCTCGCGACGAAATACGGCACGAGCGCGAGCACGAGCCCCATCCACGGCCACTCGCGCGGGCTCTCCCAACCGAGGTCGGCGAACCCGAGCGCCGCGACGGCGAGCACGATGTGGAACAGGAAGCCCATGCGGAGCGCGTGCAGCGCCTACGGTAGCAGAGCTCCCACCGCGAGCACGCGCACGAAGCAACAGGCTCCGCGCGCTCGCCTCACGCGCCGTCGTTCGCGTCCGGGAACGAGCGCGTCACCGCGCGCGCACGGAGCTCGCCGACGCGACTTCCTCGACCGGACCTTCGAGCGTCACCCCGCCGCGACCGTCCGAGTCGACCACGAGCACGCCGCCGGGCACGCGCAGCGTCACGGGGAACGTCGCCCGCCCAGCGTCGACCGCCGCGAGCGCCGCAGCGCACGCTCCGGTGCCGCACGCCTGCGTCTCGCCGACGCCGCGCTCCCACACGCGCAGGAACGCGCCGTCGCGCCGCAGCGCGAGGAACTCGACGTTCGTGCCGCGCGGAAAGCGCGCATGACGCTCGAGCGCGGGCCCGAGCGTCGTCACGGGCGCCGTGCGCTCGTCGTCGACGAAGAGCACGCAGTGCGGATTGCCGACGTCGACGAGCACGGCGGAGTGCTCGCCGCCGAGCGCGTGGAGCCGCTCCCCGCGCGCGAGGATGCGCGGCACCCCCATCGCGATCGTCGCGCGGACGACGCACGCCTCGCGGGTCGTCGCGACCTCCGCATCGAGTCCTCTTTCGTCGCATCGCGCCGTCCTCGCGGGTTCGAGCGCGACCCGCGCCGTCACGGGCCCCGCGTCGGTCTCGATCACGAACGGGTTCTTCGCGACGTGACCGCGGTCGAACGCGAGCTTCGCGACGCAGCGCAGACCGTTCCCGCACGTCTCAGGCCTCGATCCGTCGGCGTTGTAGATCTCCATGACGCAGTCGCCGCCCGCGCGCGGCCGCTTCACGAGAATCACGCCGTCGGGGCGCTGCCCGTTCGGCGCCGAGCGCGTGCACGCCTCGCGCGCGAACGCCGCGGGATCCGCGGGCAACGCGTCGACGAACCCGTCGAGCATCACGAACAGATTCCCGGCCCCCGCCATCCACGTCGCCGACATCGGGCGGAGTGTAGCGCTCGCTCGGAGCCCGTGCGCGCGTCCCAGCGACGTGCGAGCGTGGGTTCTCGGCGCCGATCCGCGCTCACGTCACTCAGGCGCGCCGCCGAGCTTCTGCGTGTTCTTGAAGTGGAGTTTGGCGACCTTCGCGAGGCCCGCGCGGCCGTGGATCGCGATGAAGCGGCGGCCCGCGGCGTCGACGGGGTCGCCGGCGCCTTTGTGCAGGTCGACCGCGGCCGCTTCCGAGAGCTCGGCGAGCGCGTTCAGGAACTCCTCGCGCGCGATGATGCTCGCGGCCGCGACCGCGAGCTCCGCTTCGGCGCGCACGCGTTGCTCGAGCGCGATGTCGAGATCCTTCAATCGCCGCCGAAGCAGGCCTTCGTCCGCGAACTTGTCGACGAGCACATGGTCCTTCGGCTGCGCGAGCTCGCGGATCGCGCGGGCGTGGAGGTCCGCGAGCACCTCGTTCACGTTCCGGACGCGAGCCCACGCCGCGTTGTATTCGGGCGGATCGAGGCGCGCGATCGCGAAGCGGTACTTCGAGCGCAGCGCGGCGCCGAGCCGTCGACACGCCTCGTCGGAGAGCGTCTTGCTGTCGCGCACCATCCCGCCGGCGAGCGCGCGCCGCTCCGCGGGCTCGAGCCGCACGGCGCACACGACGAGCGGTCCGAAGTAGTCGCCCTTGCCGCACTCGTCGCTGCCGACGAGAGGCGTCTCGACGTCGCGCGAACCCTCGCTCGTCGTCGTGTTCGAAGCGTCACGCTCCGCGCCGCCGGTCGACTTCGAGGCACCCGCTCCGCCGCCGTCCGCCGCGTTCTCGACCCACCGCGCCGCGAACATCCGCGCGCCCTCGCCTTGCACGACGAGCTTGCCCGACTCGTAGAACGTCGCGACGACCCCGTCGCCCTTCGCGCTGAAGAGCGCGTACGGGACCGTGCGGAACGAGTACCCGCTCGCCGCGAGCTCCGCGCGCAGCGCCGGCGCGCGCCGCGGGGAGAGTTGGAACACGAGCGTTTCCTGCGCCACGCGCCGATTGTGCCCGCGCCGTCGAACGGATCAACGGCGCGTTGGACATCCACTCGCGCGAACGTTCGCTGGATCGAGGCCGCAGTGGAGCTCGCGCTCCGGCAAGCAGGCGAGCGTTCGATGCCGCGGAGGAGCTTGCGCTCCGGCCGAAGGCGATCGTTCGGTGCCGTCGTCGCGCTCGCGCTCGTGCCGGGCTCCGTCCGGTGAACGGGCCTTCCGAGTTCGCGCTGGGGCCGAGCTTCGTCGTGCAGGACGGTGCCGAGCTCCTTCGGATCGCTCCGGCGATGGAGCTCCCGCTCGCGCCCTTTCTCGCGCTTCACCACGCCCGCCGCGGTCGCGTAGGCTCTGCCGCGTGAGCTCGACCTCGTTCGACACCGGCCTGCGTCCGGCCGACCTCGATCCCAAGCGCCCCCGCGCCGTCGAGACCCCGTGGGGCATGCTCGCGCTCTACACGGTCGACGGCGCCGTGCTCGCGGCGCAGGCGTTCTGTCCGCACCTCGAGGGCCCCCTGTTCGAAGGCACGCTGCGCGCGGACGAGATCGTCTGCCCGTGGCACCAATGGCGCTACTCGCTGCGCACGGGTCGGCGCGTCGGCATCGGCGCGCTGCTCTCGGCGGGCGGTGAGCCGCTCCTGCTCGCGGACGTCGCGCTCTCCGCGCGCGGGACCTTCGTGCTGTCGAACGCGCGGCGCGGCGAGCGGCCCGTCGAACCATCGCGCTGAGCGCGCGCGCTCGCTCGGAGCGAGTCCAGCACCTCCACCGACCTCGAGGTGTTCGACTACGGCCTCGAAGAGCCCTCTTGCGGGTTCCCTTCGTCGCGGAGGCGCCTCTAGAATGCGGCCCCCTTTCAGGAGACACCCGTGGCCCAGATCTACGATTCGATCCTCGACGCCATCGGCAAGACGCCGATGGTCCGCCTCAAGAACATCGGCCGCGAAACCGGCTGTGAATTCCTCGCGAAGTGCGAGTACTTGAACGCCGGCGGCTCCGTGAAGGACAGGATCGGCAAGCGGATGCTCGAGGAAGCGCAGCGCGCGGGCCGCATCAAGCCGGGCGACACGCTCATCGAGCCGACCAGCGGCAACACGGGCATCGGGCTCGCGCTCGCGGCCGCGATCTACGGCTACCGGATGATCATCACGATGCCGGAGAAGATGAGCCGCGAGAAGCAGGTCGTGCTCGAGGCGCTCGGCGCCGAGATCATCCGCACGCCGACCGAGGCCGCGTGGGACGCGCCCGAGAGCCACATCGGCGTCGCGAAGCAGTTGAAGGAGATCCTGCCGAACGCGCACATCCTCGATCAGTACGCGAACCCGGACAACCCGCTCGCGCACTACCACGGAACGGCGGAGGAGATCCTCCAGCAGACCGACGGCAAGCTCGACCTGTGCGTGATGACCGCGGGCACCGGCGGAACCGTCACGGGCATCGCGAAGAAGCTGAAGGAGAAGGTCAAGGGCGTCCGCATCATCGGCGTCGACCCGATCGGCTCGATCCTCGCGGGCCCCGGCCCCATTGGCACGTACAAGGTCGAGGGCATCGGCTACGACTTCATCCCGAAGGTGCTCGATCGCGGGCTCGTCGACGAGTGGGTGAAGACGGAGGACCGCCCGTCGTTCCTGATGGCGCGCAAGCTGATCCGCCAGGAAGGACTCCTCTGCGGCGGCAGCTCGGGCTCCGCGATGTGGGCCGCGCGCGAGATGGCGAAGAAGTACGGGCCGAACAAGCGCATCGTCGTGCTGCTCCCCGACTCCGTGCGCAACTACATGACGAAGTTCATGGACCCGCAGTGGATGAAGGAGAACGGGTTCACGGAGAGCGCGTGGGAGACGAACTCGATCGGCGACACGCTGCGCCAGCTCCCGCGCCGCAAGTTGGTCACGTGCTCGAGCGCCGACACGATCGCGGACTCGGTCATGCAGATGAAGGAGCACGGCATCAGCCAGCTCCCCGTCGTCGACGACGGACGCCTCGTCGGCATCGTCACGGAGTCGGACGTGCTCGGGAAGCTCGTCGAAGGCCGCGCGACGCTCGCGAGCTCCGTCGCCGAGGTCATGTTCCGCAAGGTCGTGACCGTGAAGCCGAACGACGACGCGTCGAAGCTCGTCGAGATCTTCGGCAAGGGCCTCGTCGGGCTCGTCGTCGACGACGCGGGCACGCTGCAGGGGATCATCACGAAGCTCGACCTCGTCGATCTCCTGACGGCGAAGCCCGCGGTCGAGCCGCGCGCCTGACGTTCGCCTTCATCGACGAGCGCTCGTGCGAATCGTCTCGCGCGAGCGCTCGCGGCGTTTCCGGACCACCGCGGGGCACGGTGCTGTCCTCGCCGAAGCGTGGCCGGGTCGACGACCGAATCAGTCGACCACGACGTCCGGGGCGAAGCGGCGTCTCGCCTCGCGCGCGTAGCGCACGAAGAGCTCGCGCAGCTCGTCGTCGACGAGCGCGTCCCGGTCCGCGGGCTTCGTTGGATCGAGCTTGCGCTCGGGTTCCTGCCGCGCGCCGAGACGCACGAGGACGTAACCGAGCGCGCACCGGAACGGCCCCGCGATCGTGCCCGGCGTCTGGGTGAACGCGACGTGCTCCGTGATCGACGGGCCGCGGCTCCAATCCGTCGCGTCGCTCTCGCTGAGCAGCGTGCGCAGCTCGCTCCAGGTGCGGCCGTAGAAGCGGCCGTGGTTGCGCGGCGGACGCGGATTCTCGCCCGCGCGCGGATCCGGCGGGTCCCACCACTCGCTCTCCTCGTCGAGCAGCCGGTTCCAGAACACGAACGGCTCGACGGCGCTCGTCGCATCGCCGGGTCGTCGAGCCTTCCACGCCGCGTCGTTCGCCGCGATTCGGCGCGCGAGCTCCTCGGCCTTCGCTCGCGCACGTTCGAACCCGTTCGGTAGCCAGCGGTGTTGCGCGATGTCCGCGGCTGAGGCGAGGAGGATCTCGACATGCACGCGCCCGCCGCCGTGGATCCAGCTCGAGCGCGCGACGCGAAGAGCGAGCTCGGAAGCTCCGTTCGGAAGGGCCTCCTTCGCGACCGAGAGTTGGAACGACTCGCGCAACGCGAGGTACTCGACCCACGCTTCGGGAGACGGGAAGCGATCCGCGGACGCGAGTTCGTCGAGCTCGACTCCGCTTTGCTCCGTGCGCACGCGCAGATCGCTGACGAGCCGGTCGTGCACGCTCTCGAGCTCGCGGGCCCCGTCGCGGACGAGCGCGGCGCGCACGGCGGCCTCGGTCGTGAGCCACACGCGCGCCGCGTCGATCTCCCACGGCTCGACGGAGTCCTCGACCTCGCTCCAGAGCTCCGACGTCCGCACGAAGAGGTCGGGGCACGTCTCGTCGTCGCCGTGCGCAGCGAGGACGGCGCCGACCGGAAGCCCTTCGATCGAGGTCTCGAAGCCCGCCTTGCGCGCGAGGTGGCTCCGCACCGCATCCCGCATCGCGGACAGCGCGTCGGGGTCTTCACGCCGAAGCTCGCGCCAATCGCGCCCGGCGAGGAGCTCCCGCACGGAGCGTCGCGAGAGATCGCGCGCGTCGCGCATCGAGAGCTCTTGGTGTTCGAGCGCCTCCCACGTCTCTTCCGGCCACTCCGCCGGTGCGGTCGGGAAGAACAGCGTGTCGAAGGCGAGCCCGAGACGCAGCTCCGCCCGGAACCAATCCGAACGCCGGTAGGTGCGCCCGATTTCGGCCTCGAGGTTCAGCGCAGGGTTCGCGCGGAGGAACGCCTCCACGGCGCGCGCGTACTCGAGCTCGAGTGCTTCGTCGCCGATCGTCGTCTCCTCGACGAGCCTGGCGTGGGCCGCCGCGCGTGCTGCCTGGAACGCTTGCTCGCGCTCCCCGTCGGCGTTGAACGGACGCTCGGCAGAACGGCGCTGGAGTTCGGCCTGCGCGGTGCGCCGGGCGAGGCGCGCACGCTCGCTCTCGATCAGGAACCAGGTCTTGCGTGCCTCGAGCTTCGCGCGACACGGACCGTAGACGAGCCAGCGCTGGAGCTCCTCCTCGGTGATCCGCTTCCCATCGACGACGATCGGCGGTCCGAAGCGCGGCACCGGGTGCGGAAGCAGGAACCAGCCGGCGAGCGCGGCGGCGCTGAGGACGAGCACGAAGACGGCGGCGCGCATGCGGGGGGAATCCCGAGACGCATCCTAGCGTGCCTCGACCCGGGCCCGCGCGGTACGAACCGTTCCGTGCTCGGTTGGGGACGGTCGGCTCGAAGGTCCTCGATTCGCGCTGCGCTGGAGGTCGCTCAGGGGACCCGAAAGCGCGGCCGCTGGATGCACGCGGCGCGAAGGTGAAGCGCTCGCGCACGCGATCCGTCGCCGCCGTGGGTGATGCGGGCTCGGAGACGTCGTCGCGCGCGGAGCTCACCGCGACTCGTCTTGCTTGCGCTGCGCGAACGGCCCTCGGCACTCGCTGCGAGACTCGGCGTCAGCACCGGGCCCGCGGTTCACTTCGCCGCGTCGCCGGGAGCTCGCGCCGGTTTCGTGCGCGCGGCGTCGACCGCGGCCCGCGAGAACGCACGGAACGCGTCGTCGAGGAAGTCGACCTCGATTGCGTCGCGCTGCCGTGGATCTGCAGGATCGAGCGCGCGCTGCGGCGGCGTGCGAGACACGACGCGCACGAGCGCGTACCCGTAGCGGTGCGGGAAGGGTCCGACGACGACGCCGGGCTCCGCGTCGAAATACACGGCGTCGACGAGTTCCGCGCCGCTGGTCCAGAGGTCGTAGCGCGAGGTCTCGAGCGTCTCGAGCAACTCCGAATACTCGAGCGCGCCGAAGCGCCCGTGGTTCTTCGGTCGCACGGTCGGGTCGACCGGCAGGTTGGGCGCGCTCGGCGGATCCCACCATTCGCTCGCTTCGTCGAGGAGCGCGCTCCAAAACGCCGCTGGGTCCTTTCCGCTCGTGCTCTTCTCGCCCCAGGCGCGCTCGTTCGCGCGCACGCGGTCGCGGAGGGCTTCCGCGCGCCGGCGCGCGGCGTCGAAGCCCCCGTCCTTCCAGCGCGCGTTCGCGAAGTCCCACGCGGAGACGAGGAGCACTTCTGCGTTCGCACGCACGCCGCCGCGACGTCCGTTGGCGTGCGCGACGTGCTCGAGCAGCGCCTTCGCGGGCTTCGTCGGCGTGCCATCGGCCATGCGCTTCGCATGCTCCTTCTGGAACGTGCAGGTCAACGCGTACGACTCGAAGAACGTCTCGGGCGAAGGGAACCGCTGCTGCTGCACGGCGAACGCTTCGAGGGACGGCACGAACTCCTGGAGCTGCTTCGAGAGCGCGTCGAAGGCGTTCTTGCGCTCCGTGGCTTCGAGCACGAGCCCACGCTCCTTCAGCGCGGCGCGCGTCGCGAGCACCGTCGTCCAGTACCGACGCGCGAGCTCGAGCTCCGCGGGGTCGACCGTCGCGACCACGGAGTTCCACGCGTCCTTCGTCGTGAGCGACCAGGGCGGCGTTCCATCACGCGGCTCAGCAGTGATCGCCTTGGAGAAATCCGGTCCCTCGAGCGACGTCGTGAAGTGCTCCTCCTCGAAGAGGAAGTCGCGCACGACCTGGCGCGTCATCTCCGCGTACTGAGGGTCGACGTTCCCGTCGGGCAGGCGCCACGGCTTCCGCCACGTCTCGTACTCGGTGCGGAACCGGGCACGAAGCGCGTTCACCGTGGCTTCGGGTCGCGCGTTCTCGTCCGCGGGGAGGAACACGCGCTCGAAGACGGCGCCCCAGCGCAGCTGGGACCGGAACCAGCTCGGGTCGCGAAACGACCGGCGCATCTCGACCTCGGCGGAGAGGCCGGTCGCACGCTTCTCGAAGTCGGCGAGCGCGGCCTGGTACGCGAGTTCGACCTCGCCTTCGACGTCGTACGCGTGCGCGCGCAGGCGCGCGAGCTCGTCGTCGACGAACGAACGCAGCAGGGCGTCGCGCTCCGCGCCGCTCGGTGCAGCGGGGCCGCGTTCGGCGAGCCGTCGTTCGGCCGTCTTCGCGGCGCGGCGAGCGAGTTCGCGCTCGACGATGCGCTCGAGCTTCTTCTCTTCGAGCTTCTGGCGGCACGGCCCGTACACGACCCAGAGCTGTTGCATCTCCGGTGTGATCGTGAGCGCGCCGAAGGTGCAAGGTTCGACTTGGATCGGTCGAGCAGGGGACGTGTTCTGCGCGAACGAAGCGCGCGCGAGCACGACGGCGAGGAGGAGGACCAGGAACCGCATGACGGACGTGATGCTACGTCCTGAAAGCGCGGCGCGGGTGCGCGATCAGCCGCGCACGAAGCTCTTGAGCGACATCCCGCCGACCCACGCGAAGCTCGCGAAGAAGAGCAGCAGGAACGGCAGCGTGCCCCAGAGCTGGAGCTCGTACGCGCTGTAGAGCGCCCAGGCGAACCACGCGGCGAGCACGAGCTCGATGCCGGGCAGTCCCTTCCAGATCGCGCGGTACGTCTTCGAACGTCCGTCGCCCTTCTTCGGCGTGCGCACGAACACGCCGGTGCCGGGGAGCAAGCCCTCGATCACGGCGCGCGTCTGGCTCACGCACATCCCGATGCCGAGCACGATCGCCGCGAAGAGATCGAATACGCGCTTGCCGAACGGACGTCCGATCGCGCGCTGGCTCTGCTCGTAGAACATCACGACCGAGATCGTGCAGACGAAGAACATGCCGACGTGCACCCACGCCGGGTACTCGGGCATCACACGAATCGCGAGCGGCATCAGGAGCGCGAGCAAGAGCACGCACGGATACCCGACGTTGCCCGTCAGGTGCGCGAGCGCCTCCATCTTCACGGAGAGCGGCTCCTTCGACGTGACGATGCGCCACCCGAGCTTCTTGAAGACCTGCACGCTGCCCTTCGCCCAGCGGTGCTGCTGCGACTTGAACGCGGCGATGTCGGGCGGGACTTCCGCGGGCGCGACGACCATCGGCGCGTACACGAAACGCCAACCCGCGAGCTGCGCGCGGTAGGAGAGATCGAGGTCCTCGGTGAGCGTGTCGTGCTCCCAACCGCCCGCGGCGTCGATCGCAGCTCGCCGCCAGATGCCCGCGGTGCCGTTGAAGTTGAAGAAGAGGCCCGAGTCGTGGCGCACCTTGTGTTCGATCACGAAGTGGCCGTCGAGCAACGTCGACTCCGCGCGCGTGAGGAGGTTGTCCTCGCGGTTCGCGTGTCCCCAGCGCGCCTGCACCATGCCGATCTTCGGATCGGAGAAGGACGGCATCAGGCGCCGCAGGAAGTCGGGACCGGGCACGAAGTCCGCGTCGAAGATGCACACGAACTCGCCGCGCGCCGACACGAGGCCGTGATCGAGCGCGCCAGCCTTGAAGCCGCGGCGATCCGCGCGGCGGAGGACGCGCGCGTCGAGACCGCGCTCGACGAGCTTCGCGACTTCGGCCTCGACGATGCTCGTCGTTTCGTCGTTCGAGTCGTCGAGCACCTGGATCTCGAGCCGGTCGCGCGGCCAATCGAGCTCTCCCGCGGCCTGGATCAAGCGCGCGGCCACCGTGCGTTCGTTGAACACGGGGAGCTGCACGGTCACCCGCGGTGCCTCCGGGGTGCTCGAAGTCGGAGCGAGTTCCCCGTCCCAGTGGAAACGAGCGAGCATCGCGACGCGGTGCACGCCGTACAGGGCGAGCAACGCGAGCGTCACGGCGTAGGCGGGGAAAACGAAGGTCTCGAGGTCCACGAAGCGCGAGGGGGACGCCGACGGCGCCCGCGAGGTTCCGGGTTCGGAGCGCGGCGGATCCGGACGTGGATCGGCGCTCCCAACCGTTTGGGGGCGAACAGGATAGCGGCTTGCGGCGCGGGTGTCAGGGGCGTGCGCGTCGGAGAGGTTTCCGCCGGGCTGGGGTCGGCGGACGCTCGGTGAGTTCAGCGTGGACCGGGCCGCGCCCGGACGCCTCGGAGGCGGAGTAGGAACACGACGCCTCGCGCTCCGGATCGCGGAGAGGAGGCCGGGCCTCGGACCGCCGCGGGCGGCGGGCGCGGGAGGACCCGGTAGGCTCCCGGCCCGGAAAGCACGACGTGAGCTCCCTCGGCGGCCCCGGCGACGCACTCGCGCCGCCCTGATCACAGCTCATGAACGGCGTGAGCACGCCGCTTATCACGAAGTCGCTTTGTGGGCCGATCCGGCCGCGAGCGGCCTCCGGGCCGACTCTCTCGGGCGCGCTCCGTTGGCTCACCCCCGTGGGGCTCGCGGTCCTCCTCGACGTGGGCGCGGCCGCTCGGACCTCGCCGCCCGACGCGGAAACGGACCTCCGCGCGCGACCTCGCCCGGTGCTCGCTCGCGGCTCGACCTCATCCGAAGAGCGGTTGTTGTCCGTCGATACGACTCATCGGACCGAGTTCGGGGAACGCCTGGACGAGCTCCAGCGGCGCGAGCGGCGGCTTGCCGTCGAGCAGGAACAGGATCTCGATCGCGTTCGCGACCGCCTTGCCCGAGAAGTGGTTGTTCGTGATCACCGCCGTCTCGTCGTGACGGCTCGCGATGCGTCGCGCCCGCTGCACGAGCGGGTCGAGCTCCGTGCGCGAGTAGAGGTAGTCGTACTTGTCGTCGCGCTCCGCGTCGTGGCGGAACCAGCTCGCGGAGTTGCGCCCGTGCAGCCGCAGGTAGCCGACCTTGCCGGTGGGCTCGTGCCACGGCGGCGGATGGTTCCACGCGGGCGGCAGATCGATGTAGGCGAGCGAGCAAGACAGCCCGCGAAGCATCGCGAGCGCCGGCGGCGTGAACCACGATTGATGACGCAGCTCGACCACGATCGGCAAGTCGGCGAACATCGCGTGCAGTCGACCGAGCCGCCGCACTTCGCTCTTCCCGTGCAGGAACGTCACGGGGAACTGCACGAGCAACGCACCGAGCTTGCGCACGCGCACGAGCGGCTCGATGCCCTCGCGGAACGCGCGCGCGCGAGCGTTCCACTCCGCGTCGGGCTCCTCGGGCAGATGCGTGAAGTCGCGCAAGAGCTTCACGTAGAAGCGGAAGCCGGGTCGCGCGCCGACGAGTTGCACCCAGCGTTCGGCATGCTCGCGGCGTGGGAGCGCGTAGAAGCTGCTGTTCACTTCGATGCAGTCGAAGTAGCGCGCGAGATGCGCGAGCGGATGGAACCCGTGCGGCTTCGTCGATGGATAGACGCGCCCTTCCCAGTCGGGATACGACCAACCCGCGGGCCCGACGTGGATCGGGCGGGTCGCGGGAGTGGCTTGGACGGCGTTCATCGGCTCGTGCTCATCGTACTCGCGGCGTGGAACGCGAGCGTGTGCATCGTGTCGTGCCGTTCTACGCGTCCTATCGAGTGGCGCGGACGCGCCTCGTGCTGCGCCGAGGTCCGCCGAGGATCGAGCGACCGTGGCTTCGCGACAACGCACCCGCCGCGCGCCCTCGATGCTCGCGTCGATTCTCCACCCCGTGCGTGCCCGTGCTCGAGCGGTGACGTGTGGCGGCTGGAGTCGCGTGCGCGACCGCGCTCTGCGCGCGGAAGAGGTTCGAACAGCCCTGCGCTCTCACTCGAGCGCGCGGCAGCTTCACCAATCCGTGGACACGCCCAAGTGCTCGAACCCGCGCTTCTCGGCCGCGATCAGGTTCTCGCGCACCTGCTCCGTCGCGCGGGCCAGCGTCTCCGGCGTCGCGTCGCGCGGGACGTGCACGGGCTCGCCGTAGACCATCGCGATGCGCGCGCGCGGCTTGGGCAGCGTGAAGCGGTCCCAGCTCGCGAGCCTCCACGCTCGATCCACGCCGAAACCGACGGGCACGATCGGGTAGCCGGTCGCACGCGCCATCCACGCGAGCCCGGGGTTCATCGAGTGCCGCGGACCGCGCGGTCCGTCGGGCGTGATGACGAGCACGGAGCCGCGCTCGAGCACCGCGAGCATCTCGCGCAGCGCACGCGCTCCGCCGCGGCTCGATGATCCGCGGATCACCGAGTAACGAAAGCCCTCGAGCAGGCGCTGCGAGATGTCGCCGTCGGCGCTCGGCGACACGAGCACGTGCCAGTCGCGCTTCCCGTGGTGCGGCAGACCGAGCACCATCCTTCCGTGCCACAGCGCCATGAAGTGACCGCGATGCTCGCCGAGCGCGCGGTCGAGGTGTGCCTCGCCGAGGACCTCGAGCTTCCACGTGCGCGCGAGACGCCCGAGCACGAACGGTCCGCACGCGCTCACGAGCACGAGCCCGACGCGGCGGCGGAGTTGCTTCCAACGTCGTCGCCACGGCGAGCGCGGCTTCTTCACGCTCCGCGGAACTTCGTCGTCGGACTCGGAGCGCGTCGGTTCGGCTTCGAGCGTGCTCATGCGCCTACGACGCGTCGTCGCGCGCTCACGGCGCGAGCACGTCGTCCCCCGCGCCTTCCTGATCGACGCCGTCGGGACCGAGCGACCAGAGCTTGTACTTCGCGCCGTTCGCCTCGGGCGTGTAGCGCAGCTCGTGCGACCACGCGTCCTGCGGGACGACCGCGGGGTCGAGGAAGCCCTTCGGGAAGCTGTCGGTTCCCGTGAGCAAGTCCGCGAGCTTCACGGGCACGTGCCCTGTCTGCGAACGGTACACCGCGATGCCCGTCTTCACGGAGCGCAGCGCAGCGAGCGTCTTCTCGCGCGACTCGTCCTTCGCAACCGGTGCCGGCTTCGTCACATCGGCCTTCGCTGCGACCGACGGCGCGTTCTTCTTCGGCGCGTCGGGCTGCGTGGCGTTCGTCGATCCCGGTCGACGACCGAGCGCGCCGCCGCCGAGCAGTCCTGCCGCCGGGCCGCCTTGCGTGCGCGAGATCCCCGCGAACACCGCGGCGAGCGTGATCGGCGTCTCGGGACCGAACGACGACTCGGAGTACGTGTACAGCTGGCCGTCGCGCAGCTTCGTCCACGAGTACGACGGCTGGAAGAAGCGCGTGAACGTGCCCGACGCCGGGAGCGTCGCGGGATCGAACGGCAGCGCTTCGCCTTGAGCCAGCATCGGCGCGAACCCGCGCGCGACGTCGTAGAGCTTGCCGAACAGGCCCGACCAATCGAGCGTCGACGCTTCGATCGCATCGCTCGGGATGCGGCCCGGCGCCGCGAGCGGATGGACGTCGGGTTCGGCATTCGCGGCGTTCTGCTTCTCGTAGCGCTGGATCTCGCTGCGGGCGTGAGTCGGCGACAGCGTGACGAGCACGCGTTCGCCGAGGACGACGACGCACGGCTTCGCGCTGTCCGTGCTCAGCAAACCGGCGAGCGGGTTCTCCGACGCAGGCGCGGCGCGCTCTTCTCCCCCACCGTCCGTGAAGACCGTGATCGGGATCTTGTGGTAGGGGCGCTCTTCGATCTCGAGCTTCGGCCGAGCTTCCTGCAGGCGTGCCTTGAACTCCTCGAACGCCTTCGTGAAGGCTTCCTTGTCGCGCAGCTCGAACGTGACGAGCATGCGCGGGAGCATCGAACCGTTGCCCCCGACGGGAAGGCTCGTGATCGGGAGCATCGCGATCGCGGCGTTCGACCCGAGCGCCTTCGCGAAGCCCGCCGCGATGCGCGCGTCGCGTTCGTTCGGCAAGGCGGCCGACCCCGCGCTCGCCTTCGGTGTCGACGTGGCGCCGGACGTTTCGTCGCTCGCCGCGGGAGTTCCCGCACCGCTCGTGAGCAAGCTCTCGAGCACGGGACCGAGCTTCTCGGGCACGATCTCGGTGACCCACGCCCCCACGGCTTCCTTCGGCACGAACGACGCCGCGCGCGCCTCGACGTGCGTGCGTGCTTGCAGGGCGTCGAACGGCGACGTCGCCGCGAGCCGCACATACGAGCTCTCCGTCACGAAGCGGTCTCCGCGCAGCTCGATCCTCCACTCGCCCCGTGCTCCCACGAAGGGAACGAGCGACGTGAGTAGCGTTCCGCCCAAGCCGGTGTCGTCCATGGATTCGAGGAACGGGATCGTCGCGAGGTCCGAGTGGATCCGCAGCACGGTCGTTCCGCTGGTCGGAGTGAATCCCTGCTCGCTCGCGAAGAGGACTTCACGTGCCGCGAGCGCAGGCTCCTTGCCCGCGAGGCGCGCGGAGACGTGTTCGGGCGTCTGCGTGCCCGCGCCGAGGATCCAACGCGTGCCCTGGCGCGTGCTCCACGAATCGAGCTCCAGGAAGAGTGCGCTCAGGTGGTGGCGTTCGATCGGCAGCTGTTCTCCGCCGCACTCGAGAACGGCCGGACCGCCTTCCGTTTGCGGAGCCGCGTCGACGAGCCATTTCGCTGCGCGCAGAGCGGCCGTCATCCGTTGAGCACCGGCTTCGCTTGCGAAGTCGCACACGATCATGACGCCGGCGCGCTTCTCCAACTCGCGGGGACCACCTTCCGTTGCGTCGAGCCCGCTCCACGAGATCGCGACGCGTCCGAGGTCCCCCGGCGCGAACAGCGGCCCCGGAGTTGGATCGTCCGAGAGTCGCGGAGCCGCGCTGCGCACGAGCGCGCCGAGGTCGTAGCCCAATTGCTGCGTCAGCGCACCGAGCTTCTGCACGTCGGGATCGTCGACGAACCGACCCGCTGGCGCGGAGCCCAGCTTCGACACGAGGCCCGACACGTCGGGCACCTCCATGAAGAGGTCCGGGCGCGCGGGATGGAATGCGTTCGACTCGACGCCACCGACGCAGCTCAGCAGGAACGCAGCGACGATCATGGCGCTTCAGATCCCTGCGAACTTGCGCAGGTCGGTTTCGTGCTTCATGACCTCCTCGGCGAGCGCCTGTGCGGCCGCGGAGAGTTCCTTCTTGTCCTTGTTGGCCTTGAGGGCTTCCTGCAGCGCCTTGTGCTTCTCGACGACGGTCGCGCACTTCCCGTCGAGGATGAAGGCCATCACGAGGCCCATTTCGTTCATCAGCTTCGCGGCATCGCCACCTTCGACGGTGACCTTCGCATCGAGGAGTTGCTTCAGCGGCCGGAGACCGCCCTTGTTCACGATGTTCTGCACCGACCAGTCCCGGGCCCAGTGATTGTTCCCTCCCTGGCCGACGAAGATGTCGATGAAGTAGCGCTCCGTATACGCCGCACCACCGGTGCGGAACCACTCCGGGAGGCGCTTCTCCTCCGCGTAGTCCTTGAGGAAGCTGCGCTCGATCTGCTTCTTCTTGCGCACCGCCTCGCGCGCGGCCTCCATCGTCTTCGTGCTCGGATCGATCGCATCGGCGAAGGCTAGACCGAGAGCGCAACGAACCGAGTGAGGCCCCCACTTGTTGCCGACCTCCGTCGTCGTGTCCCAGTAGCCGATGCCCGGCAGGAGGAACTGCCCGCCGAGATCGAGAGCGATTTCGGAGAAGAACGCGTGGTGCGCACTTGCGAGCCCGCGCGTGTCTGCAGACGGCACGCCCGCTTCCTCGTCGCCGCCCGCGAACAGGTTGTACTGACGATCGTCGCGCAACACGATCACGATCGGCGGCTTCGCGGGCTGCGCGCCGAAGACCTTGACGAGGTCCTCCCACGCGGCGTCCAGCGTCTTCTTGAGCTTGTCCAGCGCGACCGTGCGCTCGCACGTCGTGTACAGGTGGTAGTGTTCCGTCGGAAGTCGCCACCACTGGAAGAGCTCGCTGTGGAACTTGTTCGCTTCGTCCAGCGAGAGCCACTTCTCCCCGCACTTCCAAAGGCCTTTGTCGATGTTCTCCTTCTCCTTGGGAGACACCCACTCGAGGTCCTGGCGAATCCAACCTTCCTGCTTCTTCTTGTACTCCTCGCCGTCGACCCAGTTCCCTGAGTCGTCCTTCACGAGCCCCTTTTCCAGTAAGGGCACGTCCCCGGGCGGCACACGCTTGCCCTTGTAGTCGACGAGCCCATCGGCCGCCGGAGCCGCAGGTTTGCCCTCCTGCTGCTTCTTGTACTCGTCGACCTTCTTCTGCGAGGGGAACCACTTCCCGTCGTACTTGACGTATCCGAGCGCGGTGTTCGCGTCTTCGTGGTTCGGGTCGATCTTGATGATCTGCCGCAGGACCGACCGGCCCTTGTCGTCCTTCTTCTGCTCCTTGCACCACTTGTAGACGTCCCAGAGCTTGTCGACGTCGTTGCCCGCGTCCTTTCGGCGCTTCTCGAACTCCGCATCCTGCTGCGGTTGCTGGGCCGTGGGCAGTGTTTCGGTAATGGAAGTCAGCGCTTCATGGGTGGAAGGCGAGACGAGCGCCAAGCTGAGGATGACTGCGTGAAACATGCGGACTCCGGGGTGTCGCTGGCCGAGGGTGGCCCTGCGTTCGAGTCGGCATCGTAGCCTTGGCCGGGTCCTCATGCCGCGCAGGGTGTTTGGACTGCGCGAGGCTTGTCCGCTGCTGGACGGGCTCGATAGGATGGCGTCTCGACAAGAATGCGTGATCGTTGCGCGGGGAAGGGCAGCCCAGGCTGTTCGCCGCGCGCGGCTCGCGCCCCAAGCTGGAAAACAGCCTCGGACCGCAGGTTCTCACCTCCCGAGGCCGAGATGAGCCCCCCATGGCACAACACAAGGCCCCCACCGCCGTCACCATCGCCGCGACCTCCGAGAAGTCGGGGCTCGCCCTCCTCGTCGAGAAGTACTGGAAGCTCGGCGTGGTCGTCGTGCTCGCGGTGACGGGGTTCGTGATCTTCCGCGTCTCCCAGGCGGAGTCGGAACGTCAAGTGCTCATCCAGGGCTGGGACTCCTTGATGGCCGTGGCCACGCGGGACCCGATGGGTGCGCTCACGGGCTCGCCCGACGAGCTGAAGACCGTCGCGGACCGCGAGAGCCAGTCGCAAGCCGCCCCCTGGGCCCTATTCATCGCTGCAAAGAGCGCACTGGAAAAGCGCGACTACGAAGCTGCAAAACAATCCATCGAGCAGCTTCGCACGCGGTTTCCCTCCCACCCCTTGGTGCAGCAGGCCTTTGCCTTCAGCGCCTCGGGGGCTCCCCAGAGCGCCGTCGACGTCCTGTCAGCCCGGATCGACAATCTGAAGTCGTGGACCGCTGCCCATGCAGCGCTCTTTGACAACCCCCCGCCGCCTGCCGACGCTCCCAAGGTGCGTCTGAACACAGACAAGGGCACCATCGTCGTCCAGCTCTACCCCAACCTGGCCCCCAAGCACGTCGAGAACTTCCTCAAGCTCGCTCGAGAGGGCTTCTACGCCGGGACCAAGTTCCACGCGGTTCGAAAGGGCAGCTGGATCCAGGGCGGCGACCCGAACACCAAGGAAGCGGACGTGACCAAATGGGGTCAGGGTGCCACGGAGGCGGGTATCGAGCGGGAGAAGACGGGCCTGAGCCACTTCGCAGGGTACCTGTCGATGTGGAAGAAGCCCGGCGACGCGCAGAGCTCGGGTTGTCAGTTCCTCATCACGACGGCCGAGGCGCACTCGCTCGACGGCCAGAATGTGGTGTTCGGCAAGGTGATCGAAGGCACAGACGTCGTTGCGAAGATCGAAGGGGCCAAGCTCGTCGAAAACACGGAGCGCCCGGAGGACCCGACGACCCTGCAGTCGGTCGAAGTGCCCTGATCCACTAGAAATCACAACACCGGGGGGGTGAGTGTTCCACGTGGAACATCCACCCCCCCGGTGTTTTGTCTGGAGCCTCGACGGCGCCTGTCAGCGCAGTTTCTCGGAGGGTGCGAGGGCCTCCACCAGTCGGTCGAGATCCTCCCTCCCGAAGAAGCTGATCGAGATGTCCCCACGGTATCCAGGCCCATTCCGAATGGAGACCTTCGTACCGAGGCGGGTGCGCAGACGCTCCTCGAGCGTCGTGACCCAGGCACCGTGGGGGAGCAACTCCTTGCTCGCGGTTGCAGCCGGAGCCGGCTTGGCCTCCACCCGGACGAGTTGCTCGACCTGACGTACCGACAGGTCATCGCGCACGATTCGCGCCATCCACTGCTCCTGCTGCTTTGCGCTGGGGAGCGACAGGAGCGCGCGCGCGTGTCCCATGGAGAGCAGGCCGCGTCCCAGCCCCTCTTGAACCGGCGCAGGAAGGTCCAGAAGGCGGAGGTGATTGGCGACCGTCGCTCGCTTGAGCCCCACGGCGTCGGCGACGGCCTCCTGGGTCAACCCCAATTCATCCTGCATGCGCCGGAAGCCGAGCGCGCGCTCGAGGGGATTCAGGTCTTGGCGCTGGACGTTCTCGACGAGTGCCAATTCGAGCAGGTCCCTGTCCGAGACGTCGTCACGAACCACCGCGGGGATCGTGGTGCGCCCAGCCAACTTGGACGCCCGAAGTCGCCGCTCCCCGGCGATGAGTTCGAAGCCCTGAGGAGTGCTCCTGACGACGATGGGTTGCAGCACCCCATGCTGTCGAATGCTCTGGGAGAGTTCCTCGAGCGCCTCAGGCTCGAAATGCCGACGCGGCTGGAACGGGTTCGGCCGAATCTGCTCGACCGGCAGCTCCGAGGTCCTCTTCTGGGCATCAGAGACATCCGAAGAACCCAACAACGAGCCCAGACCACGCCCCAGTCGTTTTTCGATCGCCACATGAACCTCCCCGGTTAGGTCCCTGAGGCTAGGGGAGGGCGGGCGGGTGTCAAGGATTCAACGGCGCCAGGTGGAACCAACGACTCGCACGGGGTATCCAGAAACCGTGGGTGTGCTTCACCTGTCCCTTCGAGCGCTGGCTGGCGTAGCTTCCAAGCCCGGGCCTTGGCTCCTCTTCGCGGCCTGGCTGGCGGTCCTCCCCGGGGTCCGCGGAGCACTCCACGTTGGAATTCTCGCCGCAACAGGTTACTCAGCAAGCCCTCTTTTCGATGTTGCTTTCATTTCCGCAGCCCTCGGTGTGCTGGCGGCAGGACCCGCACTCCGGGACCTGAACGCCTGGGGACGGCATCGTGGAAGCTGGGATCAGCTCGGGGCGAGCTGGATCAGCATCCTGAGCCTGGGGCTGTTGTTCGCGGCTCCGGCCCTCATCACCGGGAATTGGGGCGCCCTCGCCGCCGAGGACGTGCTCTGTGCCGTGCTCCTGGGGGGACTCGCGGCCGGTCTCGGCGTCGTGGTCCTCGAGCTCAGGGGGGGAAGGCTCGGGGCCGAGCTCACCTTCGTGCTCGCAGCCTGCTCGGTGCGACTTGCGCTGCCCGAGTGGTTCGAGACGGCGCAGAACGCACTCGGGCATCGACTCGGAACCCTCCTGCTGCCGATCCTGGGCTTGGCGCTATGGATGGGGCTGAGCGCCGCCCCGCGAACCCTCGACAGATGAAGTACGGCATCCTCGGCGACATCCACGCGAACCTGTCGGCGCTCCGCGCCGTCCTCGCGTGCTTCGAGCGTGAGGGCGTGCAACAGGTCTTGAGCGTCGGGGACATCGTCGGTTACGGCGCGGCACCGGGCGAGTGCATCGAGCTCGTGCGCTCGGTCGGCGCGATCGTCGTCAAGGGCAATCACGACGCTGCATGCGTCGGTGAACTCGACTTGAGGTACTTCAACAACTACGCGCGCGAGGCGATGCGATGGACGCAGAGCGTCGTCACGGAGGCGCAGTGTGAGTGGCTCGCCTCACTGCCTCTCACTGTCGACCTCGAGCACTGCAGTGTTGGACACGGCACGTATCGAAGACCCGAACTGTTCGACTACGTGCAGAGCACGACCGATGCAGATCCGTCGCTCGACGTGCTCCCGACTCCCGTGTGCTTCGTCGGTCACACACACGTGCCCGTGACGTGTCTGCGCCTGCGGGAAGACCCACTGCGCACGGCGTACACGACGGACACGGAACTCGACCTGACGGAATGCTCGAAAGCCCTCGTCAACGTCGGAAGCGTCGGGCAGCCGCGCGACGAGGATTCCCGTGCTGCGTACGCCGTGTTCGATTCCTCGAGCGAGCGCGTCTGGATTCGGCGCGTCGAGTACGACATCGAACGTGAAGCCCAGCGCATCCGCGCAGCCGGACTGCCGTCGGTGCTCGCGGATCGGCTCTTCCTCGGCGTTTGATCGGCCTCAACCGCCGGGGCGAAGGTAGCTGAGTTGCTCCGGCAGTTCGGCGCCGTTCTCGCCGAGCCCGCTTTGGAACAGCAGGCGGATGTCTCGGAGCGGATTCACGTCGCCGCGAAAGACGAAGCGACGAGCGTCGGGGTGGGAGCCGATCGTGACCATCAAGTCGAGGATCGACGCCGCATTGCACCGACGACCTTCGACGAGCATCTCCACCGGCGTGGCGTAGCGGTTGACGATCCCGACGATCAGCGCACAAGGCCGAGCGTGCAGGTAGAGCTCGTCGTGCAACTCGACTTCGAGCTCCTGCACGTCCGTGTAGCTCGGCAGCAGATCCTCTGCGAGTGGACGACCACGACGCATGAACGTCGAAGCCCACACGAGAAGGTTGTTCAGTGTGATCTCTTGCACGGCGCTGCGCGGTACGAGTGCTTCGATGCGGCGCTCGCTCTCCTCGTTGCGCATCCCGCTCTCGTGCCGCTCGACGAAATGGGTGAGGTGCGTGACGGCTTCGAGCAGGTGCAGGGCTGCAGACGCGTGACCGCGGAGCATCGCCAAGCGGACGTCGTTGGCTTCGATGCTCGTGCCCTTGACCCACGTGTCGTAGGCGGATTGGAGGTTGTGAACCGTGGCCTCGAACACTCGCGCACGTTCTTCGGTGCAGAATCGTTGAAGCCAAACCTCGCGCTCGTCGGGATCCTCGATGCGCCGAGTGCCGAGGTCGTCGAACAGCGCGCTCGCCTGCAGGAAGCGCGAGGCGACCTCCGCGGTCTTCTGTTCGTCGCTGTCGAGATCGAGCTGCCCCATGTTGCGGGGGAGGATCTGCTTGGGCCCGGGTGCCGCAACGCTCTCGAGGTCGTCCGGCTCCCCGGCGACCTCGATGCCCTGGGCGCGCTCTTCCTGGAGCGTGGTCTCCAGGAGCCGGAGCAGTGCCCGTTCCAAGAACACACGCGACTGCCGGGCGGCGCTGACGGCCTGACCGCGCTCTGCGTCGCTCAGGTTGGTCGGGTAGCCGTCGAGCCGGCGCTCCAGATGCGAGAGGCTGAAGCCGGCGAGGGCCAGGCCGCGCAGGGACGCCACGAGCTCGCGCAGGTAGCTGAAGGTGCGATTGTGGCGGGCTCCGTGGTCGTCGAGGAGCGCTTCCAGCGCGTCTGCCTGGCTGATGAGCTGGAAGAACTGGGGCCGCGTCCACGCGTCGCGACGTCGGACGAGGGCCATTGCGACCCGATGGAACGGGACCGCCTGTGCGCTGACGAGGCCCGCGAAGGCCTTCTCGGACATGACCAGTTCCAGCGGTTGCTCGTTCATGGCCTTCGCCAGGGGGGGAGACGGAAAGAAGCGCATCCTACACGGGGCCGTTGCAGCCTGGATCGGGGCACCGACCCTGCAATTGCAACACCCTGGAAAGCGGCTCAAGAACGTGCTCACCGGGGGTCGATCCGAGGCACGGGACGAGCCCTGTTCGTCCTGGAGCCGTCGTCGCGCCGTTCCCACGGTCCGACGTCACCCTCGCCGACCCCCAACGGAGACGTGCCATTTCCGCCGAACGCTGCCTCGAAACGTACCTCCAAGAGATCAACGAGGTACCGCTGCTCTCCCCCGAGGAGGAGGTGGCTCTGGGCCGCCGCATCCAGACCGGGGATCTCGCCGCCCGCGAGCACATGATCCGGGCCAACCTGCGCCTCGTCGTGTCCGTGGCGAAGATGTACACGGACCGCGGCCTCTCGCTGCAGGACCTGATCGCGGAAGGCAACATCGGCCTGATGAAGGCCGCGGAGAAGTTCGACCCGGCCGCCGGGTGTCGGTTCTCCACCTACGGAACATGGTGGATCAAGCAGTCGATCCGCCGCGCTCTGACGAACACGGTCAAACCGGTCCGCGTGCCGAGCTACATGTCCGAGCTCATCTCGCGCTGGCGCGTCGTCAGCCAAGAGCTCGCCTACCTGCTCGGCCGCGCGCCGACGGTCGAGGAGGTCGCGGAGGAGCTCGGCATCCCCGAGGACAACTGGCCGCTCCTGAAGCGCACGATCACCGTGTCGGGCATGGGGCCGCAGGTCTCGCTCGATCTCCTGACGCAAGGCCAGGACACGGTGGAGGACGCGGGCACGCAGTCGCCGGACGAGCAGCTGCTCAACGCGGACCTGATCGCGAAGCTCGGCGAGCTGCTCGACGTGATCGACGAGCGCGAAGCGACGATCCTGCGCCTGCGCTACGGCCTCGGGACCTCCGACGGAGCGTCGATGACGCTCAAGGAGATCGGCAAGGTCGTCGGCCTCACGCGCGAACGCGTCCGACAGATCGAGCAGGAAGCGCTGAAGAAGTTGTACGGTGTCATGAGCGATGAGTGACCCGGCCACGCCCTCGACGCGAGCGGAACCGACGCTCGCGCGGGGTGTGGCGCAGGCTCCGCTCCAGCGCGAGCGCGCGAGCCCAGGGACTCCGCTCTACGTGCACCTGCCGTTCTGCGCGGCGAAGTGTCACTACTGCGACTTCTTCTCCGTGCCCGCGGAGGGCCACGATCGCGGCGCGATGATCGCAGCGATCCTGCGCGAGGCCGAGCTGCTCGCGCCGCGCGCGCCGCGCACGGTCTTCCTCGGCGGAGGGACGCCGTCGCTGCTCTCGATCGACGAGCTGCGCACGCTGCTCGACGGCCTCGAGCGCATCACGGGCTTCCGCGGGTCCGCGACGGAAGTGACCGCGGAGTGCAACCCCGAGAGCCTCGATCGCGACAAGGCGCGCGCGCTGCTCGATCTCGGCGTGCGCCGACTGTCGATCGGCTTCCAGAGCTTGAACGACGACGTGTTGAAGCTCTTCGGCCGCGTGCACGGCGTCGACGACAGTTTCCGCGCGTTCGACGCGGCGCGCGCGGCGGGCGTGCGCGAGCTCAACGTCGACGTGATCTACGCGGTGCCGGGTCAAACCGCCGAGTCGTGGAGCGCGGACCTCGAGCGCGTGCTCCGACTCGGCTCCGAACACCTCTCCGCCTACAACCTCACCTTCGAAGAAGACACCGTCTTCCGTCGTTGGCTCGAGCAAGGTCGGCTCGCGAAAGCCCACGAAGACGTGGAGCTCGAGCTCTTCACGCTGACGCGCGAACGCACGCGCGCCCACGGCTTCGAAGCGTACGAGATCTCGAACTTCGCGCGCGACGGGCACGCGTGCGAGCACAACCTGAACTACTGGCGCAACGGCGAGTACCTCGGCATCGGTCCGTCGGCCGTCAGCAAGCAGGGGACGAAGCGCATCGGCAACGCGAAGGCGATCGGCGCGTACGTGAAGCGCATCCACGAACACGGGAGCGCCGCGCAGTGGGAAGAGGACCCGCCCGCTCGAACGCGGCTCGCGGAGAGTTGGTGGCTCGGCCTTCGGTTGTCGGAGGGCGTCTCCGCCGCGGAGGCCGCGCGTCGCGCCGCGTTCACCGACGACGACGCGGGAGCACGCGCACTCGCCGTCGAGCTCGAGGGCAAGGGCCTGCTCGAACGCGCGGGGGAGCGATGGCGCTTGAACGAACGCGGGCTCCCACTCGCCGATTGGGTGGCGAAGCAGTTCCTCGCACGCGTGGGTTGAACGCGGCTCGCGGCGTTCGAGCGCGTGCGGAGCTCCGACGTTCGTCCTCGAAGGCGCGGCGGCCTTCCGTCGCATGCGCGGAACGTTCGAAGCACGCGCGGAGCGCTCGACGCGCATCGCCCCACGTGGAGCCCCGGCGAGCCATCGGTTATCCTCCTCCGCCGATTTCTCCGGCCCGCGAAGCGCAGAGGTGCCCAACATGCAGTACGCCGATCGTCTCGAGAACGCGCTGAGCCGCGTGCAGAACCCCTGCCTCGTGGGGCTCGACCCGCACCCCGATTCGCTGCCGGAGGAGTTCGCCGCTGCACGCGCCGAAGGAGCCACGCGCTCCGAACGCGCCCGCGCGATCGGCGACTTCTGCTGCGAGATCGTCGACCTCGCGGCGGGCAAGGTGGCCGCGGTGAAGCCGCAGTCCGCGTTCTTCGAACTCTACGGCGCGGACGGCGCGCGCGAATGGGAGCGCGTCGTCGCGCGCGCGAAGCAGGCGGGTCTGATCGTCATCGGGGACGTGAAGCGCGGCGACATCGACAGCACGGCCAAGGCGTACGCGCGCGCCTTCCTCGAAGGCCTCGACGAGCGCGATCGCGCACACACGTGCGACGCGATCACGATCAACCCGTACCTCGGCGGCGATTCGATCCAGCCGTTCCTCGAGAGCTGCTCGAAGGCCGGCGCCGGCGTCTACATCCTCGTCCGCACGTCGAACAAGGACAGCAAGCTCTTCCAGGAGCACGGCACGCCGCTGCTCTACCAGCGCGTCGCGGACATGGTCGCGCAGTGGGGGAGCGGTCTCGTCGGCACGTGCGGGCTCTCGAGCGTCGGTGCGGTCGTCGGAGCCACGCATCCCCGCGAGCTCACCGAACTGCGCGCGCGCATGCCTCGCACTCCGCTGCTCCTCCCGGGCTACGGCGCGCAAGGCGCCGGAGCCGCGGACATCGTCGGCGGCTTCATGCCGGGCGGACGTGGGGCGCTCGTGAACTCGTCGCGCGGGATCCTGTTCGCCTACAAGCAACCGCAATACGCCGGCCAGCATTGGAAGGACGCCGCACGTGCCGCGCTCACGGCGATGACGACCGAGATCCGCGCCGCGTTGAAGCTCGGTTGACCGCGCGAGTCCGCTCTCGAGCCCCTGCATGTTGCGCCTCGAACACCTGCCCGCCGACGTGCTCGCACTCTCGCCATTCGCGCGCGGAGCGTTCGCGGGCACGCTCGCGCGTCCGGGGCTCGTGCTGCCGCGCAAGACGGAGCAGGTTTCACCGCCTAACGCGCGCCTCGAAACCGACGCGCGCGGCGAGCTCGTGCGTGCGCTCGAGACCGGTCTCGCGCCGCTCGCCCCGCACGTCGCGGTGCTCGATGCGCTCCGCACGCTGAGGGAGCCGCGCGCGTGCGCCGTCGTCACCGGCCAGCAGCCGGGACTCGGCGGGTCGCCGCTCTATTCCCTCTACAAGGCGCTGCACGCGATCCGACTCGCGCGCCGTCTCACCGAAGCGTGGGAGCGCCCGGTCGTGCCGCTCTTCTGGAACCACGCGGACGACCACGACGTCGCGGAGGTGCACCACCTGCACGTGCTGAACAAGAACCTCGACCTGCAGAAGGTCGGGCTCGCGGGCATGTCGTCGGGTCGGCAGATGGTGTCGAGGATCGTGCTCGACGAAGAGCGCCAACGTCTCGGCGCGATCCGCGCGCTGCTCGCGGACCTCGTGCGCGACACGCCGCATGGAGAGCGAGCGCTCGACGTCTTGCTCCCGCGCCACGGCGAGAGCCTCGCGCGCGCGTTCACCCGCAGCTTCACCGAGCTCCTCGGCCCGCTCGGGCTCGTCGTGCTCGAGCCCGATTGGATCCGTCCGGCGATGACGCGCGCGCTCGGCGAGCTCGTCGCGTGCGATCCGCTCGCGCACCTTCGCGCGGGTTCGGCCGCGCTGCGCGCGCGCGGCTTCGAGCCCTCGATCGATCCCGAGCAGGCCGCGTTGCTCTTCGCGATCGACGCGCGCGGCCGGCGCGCGCTCCGTCCCGGCGGCGACGGTTGGAAGTACGACGACGAGGACGGTTCGCGCACGACTGCGGAGCTGCTCGCGGAGTTCGTGCAGGACCCGCTCGCATGGTCGCCGGGCGCGCTGCTTCGTCCGCTCGTGCAGGACCTCTGCCTGCCCGTGGCGGCGTACATCGGCGGCGCGGGCGAACTCGCCTACCACGCGCAACTCGCCGAACTGCGCCTCGCCGCGAACGTGCCCGCGACGCCGTTCGTGCAGCGCGTCTCGATCACGCTCGTCGACCCCGAGACGCGCCAGGCGCTCACCAAGGTCGAGGCGAGCGTGGCCGACGTGCTGCGCGCGCGCGGCGAGTTCGCGCTCGCCGCGAGTCAGGAACCGCCGCCCGAGGTCCTCGCACGCCTGCGCGCGCTCGGTGTGCGCGCGGCGCAGGACCTCGGCGCGCTGAAGGACGAGCTCGCGGCCCTCGATCCGTCGCTCCCCGTGCTCGCGCGGCGCACGATGGACCAGGTGAAGGGCTCGATCGAGACGCTCGCGGAGAAGGCGGAGCGGGTGCACCAGAACCGGAGCGGCAAGGGCAAGCGCCACGAACGCCGCCTGAACAACGCGCTCTTCCCACGCGGCGAGCCGCAGGAGCGCGTGCTCGGCCCGCTCGTGCCGCTCGCGCGCTTCGGAGACGCCTGGCTCGCCGAGCTCGCGCGCGAGATCGACCCGTTCCCCACCGAGCACGTCGTCGTCCACCTCGGCGACGATCTCTCGCCCGAGTGATTCGCGAACCGAGCGCGGCGTTCGACGGCTCACGAAAAGGCCGAGCGAGCGCGGCGCTCGACACCACGCTCCGAACACGACGCGCATGATGCGCGCTCCACGCCATGAACGAAAAGCTCGACGTCCTCGTCATCGCCGCGCACCCCGACGACGCGGAGATCTGTGTCGGCGGCACGCTGCTCAAGCTCGCTCGCGCGGGGAAGCGGATCGGAATCGTCGACGTGACGCGCGGCGAGATGGGCACGCGCGGCACGCGCGACGACCGCGATCGCGAGACGGCCGCGGCGAACGCACAGCTCGGACTCACCCTGCGTCGCAACCTCGAGCTCCCGGACGGCCGCGTCGAGGTCACGATCGACGCGCGCGAACGCCTCGCGTCGATCCTGCGCGGCCACGCGCCCGACGTCGTGATCGCGCACCACGTCGAGGACCTGCATCCCGACCACGCCGCCGCGGGACGCCTCGCGCGCGAGGCTTGGTACCTCGCGGGTCTCGGACGGCTCGCGGAGCTCGCGGGCGACGCTCCCGCGAAGCGTCCGGCGCGGCTCTATCACTTCATGGGCCACGTGACGTTCGATCCGACGTTCGTCGTCGACATCGGCGCCGTGTGGGACGCGAAGGTCGAGCTCGTGCGCTGCTACACGTCGCAGCTCGCGCCCGGCCACGCGCAGGATCGCGGCCAGCACTTCCTCTTCGGCGCGGACATCCTCCAACGCATGGAGACCCGCGCGCGCTTCTACGGCGAGCGCATCGGCGTGCGCTTCGGCGAGCCGCTGCTCGCGCGCGGCCCGTTGCCGTGCTTCGATCCGCTCCTCGGCTGAGAGCGAACGCGGGGCTCGAGCGCGCGCGTCGGTTCCACCCCGGAGCCCGACGCCGCGCGTACCCGATGCGAGACCGTCGTCGACCCGCGCCGCGCGACACGTGGCTCGCGCCGTTCTCGACCTCGTTCCACGTTCCTTCCCCAACGCCGAGGGAGAGCGCGCCGAAGCCGCCGCGAAGGCCCGCGCGGGTCGAGTTCTCCACAGCCGCGCTCCACGCCGTCGAGACCGTCGGTCCCGCCGCTCGGTCCGTGCGCGCGCTCGGTCGCCGCGCTCGGGCCCGACGTCACTCCATGTGCACGCTCCGGCACTCGCGCCGCTTCGGCCGGTCCGCGCGTTGCGCGTTCGAAGTCGAGCGCGACGAATCGCCCTCCGCGTTCCAGGATCTCGGCCCGCGCGCTTCGATCGCGTCGCCGCGAGAGCTAGACTCCGCCCAGCAATTCGGTCGGCGGAGTTCCCATGCGTCGCATCGCGGTGATCAATCAAAAAGGCGGGGTCGGCAAGACGACGACGACCGCCAATCTCGGGGCCGCCCTCGCCGAACAAGGACGGCGCGTCGTGCTCGTCGACATGGACGCGCAGGCGAACCTCTCGCTCTCCCTCGGCGTCGAGGCGCCGAGCGGTTCGCCGACGAGCTACACCGTGCTGGTCGGCGAGAGCACGTTCGCGGAGGCGTTGCGTCCGACGTCGATCCCGAACCTCTCGCTCCTGCCGAGCAATCTCGATCTCTCCGGCGCGGAGCTCGAGCTCGCGAGCCAGATCGGGCGCGAGTTCCTCCTCCGCGACGCGCTCCAAGCGTGGGAAGCGGCCGAGCGCAAGCAACATGGACGCGCGCCGGCCGACTACGTGCTGTTCGATTGCCCGCCGAGCCTCGGCCTGCTCGCGATCAACGCGCTCGCTGCGTCCGGCGAGGTGTTGATCACGCTGCAGACCGAGTTCCTCGCCCTGCAGGGCATGAGCAAGCTCGTCGAGGTCGTGCAGCTCCTGCGCAAGCGCTTGAACCCCGACCTCGTGATCACGGGCATCCTCCCGTGCCTCTACGAGAGCCGCGTGCGACTCGCGCGCGAGGTGCTCGGCGAGATCAAGAAGTACTTCCCGGGCCAGGTCTTCCCCGTCCCGGTCCGCAACAACGTGAAGCTCGCGGAGGCGCCGAGCTTCGGCCAGACGATCTTCGAGTACGCGCCCGATTCGATCGGAGCGACGGACTACCGCTGCGCGGCGCGCGAGGTGCTGCGCATGGAAGCGCGCGACAAGGACCTCGTTGGACTCCCGGCGTTCCGGGCGGAGGTGCTCGCGGGCACGAACCACGCGGAGCTCCCACCCGCCGCGCCGCGAGCTCCGCGCGCCGCCCCGCCGAAGCCGCGCAGCGAGCCCGCGCCGAGCACGGACGTGGAGCGAACGCCTGCGACGGCGCCTCAGGCCGCTGACTCCGCGCCTGAGACCGCAGCGAAGCCGCCTGCGACAGCGGGCGCGCCCGAGGCGAAGGTGCGGCCTTCGGCGAGCGTCTCCGAGGCGCGCGCGTCGTCGAGCGCACCCGCGTTCGAAGCCGCACGTGCACCGAGCGCGACGGAAGCGAAGTCGAGGCCCACGCCCGAGACGAACCCCGCGAAGCCGACGTCGGCACCGAAGAGCGGGCCGACTCGCTCCGAAGCCGCTCGCGCACGCACCGAGCTCGCGCCGAAGCCCCACGCCGACGCGCCGAAGCCCGTCGAAGCCGCCGGGACACCGAGCCGCGAGCCGTCCGCCGCGAAACCCTCGGCCGCCGGTCCCTCGCCGAAGCCGAGCGCCGGCGCGGCCGCGTCGCGCCCGACCGGCGACGTGCCCCAAACGCTGCCCCCTCCCGCCGCGTCGACCCCGACGCACACGCCGACGGAGCGCGAACTCCCGCACGCGAAGCCGGAAGAACGTCCGAGTGCGCCGAGCGCTGCGCTCGAGCGCAAGGCGCGCAAGGCGCTCTCACGCGCCGAGCGCGCGCCGACCGGAGCTCCCGAGGCCGCGGCGTCGAGCGCCGGCCCGACCGCGCGCGCGGTGAACGCGCCGAAGGACGAGGCAAAGTCCACGGCGAAGTCGGGCGCACCCAAGGATGCACCGACCAGCGCTCCGGCGTCGTCCAAGCTCGCACCGGCCGGCGCGCCGAAGGACGAGGCGAAGCTCACGACGAAGCCCGTCGCGACCGCGCGCGTCGAACCCGTCGCGGCTCCCGCGGAGACGAAGTCGGAGAACGCTCCCGCGCCGAAGGACGAGCTGACGCCGGCTCCCCGCCGCGGCCGCCCGCCCGGGACTGCACCCGTCCCGCCGACCCCGGCGAAGGCGACGACTCCGAACAACGCGCCCACCAAGACGAGCGCGGCTCCCAAGCCGGTCGAAACGGAGAGCACGCAGCCGGCGGCCGACTCGAACTCGAAGAAGGCAGCCAAGCCGGCCGCCTCCAACGCGACCGCAGGCGCGCCGCGCAAGTCCGCCGGCACGAACGCGCGGGCGAGCGGCGGCGACGACGCGAAGCACGACGCGCCGTCGAAGCCCGGCACGAAGTCGGCGCGCGCTCGCGGCGGCGCTCCCGTCGCGGCCCGTGAGATCGCAGCGCGAGACGAAGCCTCGCAGCGCGTCCTCCGCGCAGACGACCTCCCGCCGCTGCCGCCCGACGCGTTCGAGATCCTCTCGCACTTCGACCTCGATTCATGACGCCGCAGACCGCGCCCGACCCGAAGGACGAGCGTGCGCCCTGCCGGAACGCGACGGGCGGGCGCGCGCTCAAGATCGGCATCATCTGCCACCCGACGTACGGCGGTTCGGGCGTCGTGGCGAGCGAGCTCGCGCTCTCGCTCGCGGCGCGCGGGCACTGCGTGCACCTCTTCTCCTACAGCGTGCCTCCGCGCCTCGCGCGCTCGCCGGGCCCCGTGCAAATGCACGTCGCGCAGGGGATCCCGTACCCGCTCTTCCAGTCGACGCCGCACGACCTCGCGATCGTCTCGTCGGTCCTGAACCTGCACCGCAGCGAAGGTCTCGACGTCCTCCACGCGCACTACACGATCCCGCACGCCGTGTCGGCGTACCTCGCGCGCGCGGCCGCGTTCTTCGATTCCGGGCATCGCGCACCGCGGATGGTGACGACGCTGCACGGCACCGACATCACGATCGTCGGCAACGATCCGTCGTACGCGCCGCTGACGCAGTTCGTCCTCCAGCAGTCCGACGCCGTGACGTCCGTTTCGCACGACCTCGCGCGGCGCACGCGCGAGAACTTCTGCCTCGGCTACGGCGCGCCTTGCGCGATCGACGTGATCCCGAACTTCGTCGACACCGAGCTCTTCCACCCGCGCGCCGCGGGTGGAGCGACGCACGAGGTGCCGAGCGCGGTCCACGTCTCGAACTTCCGGCCCGTGAAGCGCGTGCCGTGGCTCCTGCGCGCGTTCGAGCTCGCGACCCGCGGCACGAACGCGCGTTTGACCCTCGTCGGCGACGGCCCCGACCAGAGCGCGTGTCGTGCGGTCGCGCGCGAGCTCGACATCGCCGAGCGCGTACTCTTCCTGGGCGAACGAGACGCGCTGCCCGAGCTGCTCGCGCCGGCCGACGTCTTCGTGCTGTCGTCCTCGGAGGAGTCGTTCGGCCTGAGCGCGCTCGAAGCGATGTCGTGCGGCACGCCCGTCGTCGCGACGCGCGTCGGCGGCGTCGCGGAGGTGGTCGACGACGGCGTCTCGGGATTGCTCGCGCCGATGGACGACCTCGAGGGCTTCGCGGCACGCCTGAAGGAGCTCCTCTTCGACCGCCAGCGCGCCATCGCGATGGGACGCACGGCGCGCGAGCTCGCGGAGACGCGCTTCGCGCGCGGGACCGTCGTCGCCCGCTACGAAGCGCTCTACCGCCGCCTGCTCGATCGCACGGCCCCCGAAGCGAAGGCGTGAGCGCGCCGCGAGCGCTCGACTCGCGCGGCTCCCAACCCTCGCGCCGCACGAGGAACATCCGCACGCGGCCGACCTGCACGACGTCGAGCACGTGGTCGAGGCGCTCCTGCAGCGCGAGGTTCCGCGGTCCGCGCGGGCTCGAGGCGGGCCGACCGCGGTGGAAGCCTGGGTGCGCGCGCCCGATCGCCCGCGGACGGGCCACCGGTGAGCGCGGCACCGTGCGGCGGGTCGAACGCGCAGGCCCCCTCGACGCCCGGGTGGACGAACTCGAGGCGTACGGCGTCGCGGTCTCGAAGCCGCCGACGCGACCCCGTCCGAGGCGCACGTCCGCCCGGGCGACGGCCTGGAGCGAGCTCCTCCGTCCAACAGTCCAGCGAGGCCGCCGGATGGCCGAGTGGACGAACGCCCCGCCGACGGGCGAGACTCTCGCCCCCGATGGAGCGCCTCTACCTCGACCACAACGCGACGACGCCCCTGCGCGCGGAGGCGCGGGCGGAGTACCTGCGTGAGCTCGACCGCCTCGGAGGAAACCCCTCGAGCGTGCACACCTCGGGGAGGGCGGCGCGGGTCGTGCTCGATCTCGCGCGCGAACGCGCCGCCGCGGCGCTGGGCGTCCACGAGGACGAACTCGTCTTCACGAGCGGCGGGACGGAGTCGGTCCACCTCGCGCTCCTCGGCGCCCTGAAGGTCGCGCCGGCGGGTGGGCTCGTCACGACGGTGGTGGAGCACTCGGCGGTCCTCGGCGCGGCCGAACTCGCGGGGACGATGGGTCGACCGGTCGCGCACGTCGGCGTCGATGCGGCGGGGCGGGTCGATCTGGCCCAGCTCGTGTCCCGTGCGCGGGACGGAGCCGCGCTGGTCTCGCTCCAGACCGCCAACAACGAGGTCGGCACCGTCCATCCCGTGGGAAAGCTCGTCGCGGAGCTCGAAACCCGGGGCGAGCGCCCGCTCGTCCACACCGACGCCGTCCAAGCTCTGGGACGCGTGCCGGTGGAACTCCGCGCGTGGCGCGTCGACCTCGCCTCGTTCTCCGCGCACAAGCTCGGAGGGCCGCTCGGGGTCGGGCTCCTCTACAAGAGGAAGGGCGTCCGCCTCGCGCCCCTCCTGGTCGGCGGTGGGCAGGAGGGCGGTCTTCGACCGGGCACCGAGAACGTCCCTGCGATCGCCGCGGCGGCGTGCGCGCTCGAGCTCGCCGTGGCCGAGCGCGCGCAGCAAGCGGTTGCATGGCGTGCGTCGACGAGCGAGCTCTGGCGTCAACTTCAGTCCAAGGTTCCCGATGTTCAGCTCAACGGACCCGAGATCGACGCGTCCGATCGCTTGCCCAACACGCTCAACGTGACGCTGCCGGGGAGCGACGGACGCACGCTCGTCGCGCGGCTCGATCTCGAGGGCCTCGAGGTGAGCGCGGGCTCGGCGTGCGCGAGCGGATCGCTCGAGCCTTCACACGTGCTGCTCGCGATGGGCCGCTCGCCCGAGGCCGCTCGCGCGGGCCTGCGTCTCTCTCTGGGTCGGACGACGCGTGGAGAAGATGTCCACAAGGCGGTGGAGATCTTGTCGAGAATCCGGCACGCATTGCGCTAAGCGCGCGTCGTCGATGCAGCTTGCGGCCTCACCGTGAAGAGATGGGGAGCGTCTCGTTGACATCGTCTCCTCGCGGGCAACAATGCCGCTCCATCGGTCGCCACGAGGCTCGAGCTCGGAGGAGTGCGTTCTCCACCGGCGCGCGTGCGATGCGATGGGCGCGACCTCGTCCCCGGTGCCGCTGTCGAGATCCTCGACAGCCGTCCCCTGCACGAATCGACACCCGACCGTGACCCCCCCTCGACCTCTTCCCGCCGACGCTGGAGATCCGTCCACAGGTGACGGCTTCGCGAGCCCGACGACCTCGACCGCCGCCGACCGAACTCCCGCGTTCGGTCCCACGGACGATGCGCGCGCGGAACGCCTTCGAGCCGCGGCCGCGGCGGTGAGTTCCTTCGAGCGCTCGACCACGAGCCCGGTCCTCCAGCCTTCGACCGCGCCCAGCCCGGCGCTCGCCGACCTGTGGCGCACGCTCCAGAACGCGATCCGCGCCCGCGTCCAGCCCGAGCAGTTCGAGACCTGGTTCCGGCGCGCCACCCTGGTCCACGCCGACGGCGAGCAAGTCCGCCTCGCCGTCCAGAACGGGTTCACGCGCGACTGGCTGACGAGCTACTACCGCGACGTCCTCGACCAGGCGATCCAGCAGACCCTCGGGGGGCCCCGCCGCCTCGAGTTCCTCGTCGATCCCGAGTTGATCGTCCGCGCCCCGCGCGACGGGGCCGATGCGCGCGACGCCGCCCGCTCGAGCGCGAGCCCAACCGCGGCCACCCGCCCCGCGCCCGCCCCGGCCGAACGCCGCTCCGGCTCGGCCGAAGGCGCGGCCCCGCTGCGCATCGAATCGTCCGGCGGCCTGCTCTGGTCGAGCGACGTCAACCTCAACCCCAAGTACACCTTCGACAACTTCGTCGTCGGCCCGTGCAACCGCTTCGCGCACGCCGCGGCGGTCGGCGTCAGCGAGGCGCCGGGCAAGGCCTACAACCCGTTCTTCCTCCACGGCAACGTCGGCCTCGGGAAGACGCACCTGCTGCAGTCGCTCTGCTTCTCGCTCCTCGAACGCGATCCGAAGACTCGCATCCTCTACCTGTCGTGCGAGACGTTCGTGAATCACTTCATCAACGCGCTCGAGAACGGCGACCTCGCGAAGTTCCGCAACAAGTACCGCAACGTCGACGTGCTCGTCGTGGACGACATCCACCTGCTCGCGAACAAGGAGCGCACGCAGGAGGAGTTCTTCCACACCTTCAACACGCTCTACCAGTCCGGGAAGCAGATCGTGCTGTCGTCCGACAGCCCGCCGAAGGACATCCCGACGCTGCAGGAACGCCTCGTTTCGCGCTTCAAATGGGGCCTCGTCACCGAGATCGAGCCGCCCTGCTACGAGACGCGCATGGCGATCCTCAAGCGCAAGAGCCGCGAACGCGGCCGCGAGATCCCCGACGAGGTCGCACGCCTGCTCGCCGAGCGCGTCGAGTCGAACATCCGCGAGCTCGAAGGCGCCGTCGTCAAGCTGATCGGCTACTCGAGCCTCGCCGGTGCGCCGATCTCCGTCGATCTCGCGCGCGACGCGCTGCGGGAGCTCTTCGAGCAGCGCAAGGGCGCTCCGTCGATGGAGGAGATCCTCGCGTTCGTCACCGAGCACTTCGGCGTCAAGCTCTCCGAGCTGCAGTCGAAGAAGCGCACGAACGCCGTCGCGTACCCGCGCCAGATCGCGATGTACCTCGCGCGCCAGATCACGCGGCACTCGCTCGAGGAGATCGGCGGCTTCTTCGGCGGTCGCGATCACTCGACGGTCATCTACGCCGTCGACAAGATCGGCCAGCTCGTCCAGGAGGACGAGTCCGTGCGCGCGCTCGTCGACGGCTTCATGCAGCGCCTGCAGGGCCCGGGACGCTGACCGTTCTCCGCGTGCCTGAGCCCCTCTGGAGCGTGCTCACCGAGCCCCCCTCGAACGGGCCCGGAAGCGCGCTCCAACGTCTTTCGTGGGGGCGGTTTGCGGCCGGGTCAGCGCCTGTACTTGGAGGCGGTTTTCGCCTACCCTGGGCGCGCTCGAGAGCGGCCGGAACCCCCGCGATTCCCGGCCTTTTTCGCGCCCTGAAACCCTGTGGAGACTCCGCGAACTCGCGCGGACTCCGCGTGGACATCCCCGCACTCTTCGACAACGCCCTCGAGCCTCTCGCGGGCTTCTCTGGACAACTGTGAACAGCATGCCCGCGGCTGCCCGCTTCTCCACGCTTCCCCAGGTCGCGTTCAACGCAGTGGCTGTACTCCGATCTCCTGCATCGACCGTGAGTTGGAGCGACGGACTCGCGCTTCCTCCCCAAACTTCGCGGACCTGATTAAGACGACTACGAGAGTTCTTCTCTTCTTCTCTCTCTAACCGGTTCCCCACATCCCACCCGCCCATGAAGGCCATCTGCAACCGCGAGAAACTCCGTGACGCCCTGGCGGTCGTGAACAACGTCGTCCCGGCGAAGAGCACGAAGCCGATCCTCGAGAACATCTGCCTCGTCGCGACCGACAACGCGCTCGAGATCGTCGGCACCGACCTCGAGTGCTCCGTCCGCTACCGCATCGAGGACGTGCAGGTCGACGAGCCCGGTCCCGTCGTCGTGCCGGCGCGCGTCACGCTCGACTTCGTGCGCGACCTCTCGGGCGACACGGTGACGCTCTCGACCTCGGAGCAGAACTGCTTCATCTCGAGCGGCGAGGACACCTGCGAGCTCGTCACGATGGACCCGGAGGAGTACCCGGTCATCTCCCGCTTCGGGAACGACGAGACGATCCCGATGCAGGGCGGCACCTTCCGCCGCCTCGTCGATCGCACCGCGTTCGCCGCGGCGCGCGAAGCGGGTCGCTATGCGATGCACGGCGTCCTCACGGAGATCGAGAACGGCATGCTGAAGATGGTCGCCACGGACGGGCGCCGCCTCGCGCTCTCCGAAGCGCCGATCGACGCGCGCCACGCTCCGGCGAAGCCCGCGATCGTCCCGACGAAGTGCATGAACTTGTTCTGCCGCGTCATCGGCGATCCGCTCGACCAGGTGCAACTCCACTTCTCGGAGAACCAGGTCGGCCTCAAGACGAAGCACGCCGAGATCTTCGGCCGCCTGATCGACGGCGAGTTCCCGCGGTACCAGGCCGTGATCCCGCGCGAGTCGAAGAACCTCGTCGAGGTCGACACGCAGACGTTCATCCAGAAGCTGCGCCTCGTCGCGAACGTCACGGGCGTCGAAGCCCGCGCGGTGCGCCTGCGGATCAAGAAAGACGAGATCGAGCTCTTCGGCCAATCCGTCGGCCGCGGCGAGGCGCGCGCGCGACTCGAAGCCGACTTCAAGGGCGACCAGGCCGAGATCGCGTTCAACCCCGACTACGTGCTCGAGGGCTTGAAGAATTGCGAGGAGCAGCAAGTGCGCCTCGAGTTCAACGAGAAGACGAGCCCGGGCAAGTTCAAGCTCGGCGAGAACTACATCTACATCGTGATGCCGATCACGATCGACGCGTGACCGAGCGGAGCCGCATCGACTTCGCGCGACCGGCGCGCAAGGAACCCGTCGCGATCGGCGACGTCGTGCAACGGTTCCTGCGCGCGAGCGGGCTCTCCGCGCAAATGAAGCACTTCGCCGTGTACGCGGCGTGGGATGCTGCGCTCGGAAAGGACCTCGCGCGCCGCGCGCGACCCGTCGGCTTCCAGGCGGGAACGTTGTCGGTCGAGGTGCAGAGCTCCGCGCACCTGCACGAACTCCAGAACTTCACCGGCGAGCAGTTTCGAACCCTCGCCAACGCGCGCCTCGGCAAGTCCGAGATCCGCAAGGTCGTCTTCCGACTGAAGCGCTGACATGACGCAAGACACGCAGAAACCCGTGTACGACGCCGGCTCGATCACCGTCCTCGAGGGCCTCGAGGCCGTTCGAGTGCGTCCCGCGATGTACATCGGCGACACGGACGTGCGCGGACTCCACCACCTCGTGTGGGAGGTCGTCGACAACGCGATGGACGAAGCGCTCGCGGGCTACGCGCGGCGCTGCGAGGTGACGATCCGCCAGGACGGCTCGGTGTGCGTCAAGGACGACGGTCGCGGCATCCCGGTCGGCATCCACCCGACCGAAGGCATCCCCGCGGTCGAGGTCGCGCTCACGAAGCTCCACGCCGGCGGCAAGTTCGACAAGGGCGCGTACAAGGTCTCCGGCGGTCTGCACGGCGTCGGCGTGTCGTGCGTGAACGCGCTCTCGGAGTGGCTCGAGGTCACGGTGTGGCGCGAGGGCAAGGTCCACCGCATGAGCTTCGCCCGCGGCGCTCGCGCGAAGGCGCTCGAAGCGCTCGGCAACTCGGACAAGACCGGCACGCAGGTCGTCTTCAAGCCCGACGCGCAGATCTTCCGCACGACGGAGATCCAGTGGGAGATCATCGAGCGCCGCTTGCGCGAGATGGCCTACCTGATGGGCACGCGCGGGATCGTGATCGATCTCCACGACGAGCGCACGGGCCAGAAGGAGCACTTCGAGTTCAAGGACGGCCTGAAGACGTTCGTCGAGCACATCAACAAGGGCAAAGGCCCGGTGCACCCGGACATCGTCCACTTCGAGAAGTCGCTGCCGAGCCCGGACAATCCGGACCGCGAGTACGGCGTCGAGGTCGCGCTCCAGTACACGGACACGTACCAGGAGACCGTGTACTCGTTCGTCAACAACATCAACACGCACGGCGGCGGCACGCACCTCACGGGCTTGAAGCTCGCGTTGACGAAGACGCTGTCGAACTACGCGAAGCGCGAGAAGCTCTTCAAGGACAGCGAAGAAGCGCCGAGCGGCGACGACTTCCGCGAAGGTCTGACCGCGATCCTGTCGCTCAAGGTCCCCGAACCGCAGTTCGAGGGCCAGACGAAGGACAAGCTCGGCAACCGCGAAGCACAGGGCATCGTCGAGACGGCGGTCGGCGAGCTCTTCTCGACGTACCTCGAGGAACATCCCGCGGTCGCGAAGACGCTCGTGCAGAAGGCGCAGCGCGCGCAGGCCGCACGCGAGGCCGCGCGGAAGGCGCGCGACCTCGTGCGCCGCAAGTCGGCGCTCGCGAGCGGCAATTTGCCGGGACAACTCGCCGACTGTCAGTCGTCGAACCTCGACGAGAGCGAGCTCTACCTCGTCGAAGGTGATTCCGCCGGTGGCTCGGCGAAGCAGGGCCGCGACCGCCGCTTCCAGGCGATCCTGCCGCTCAAGGGCAAGATCCTGAACGTCGAGCGCGCGCGGCTCGACAAGATGCTCGCGCACTCGGAGATCCAGCTCATCATCTCGGCGCTCGGTACCGGGATCGCCGACGAGTTCGACATCAGCAAGCTGCGCTACGGCAAGACGATCATCATGACGGACGCCGACGTCGACGGATCGCACATCCGGACGTTGCTCCTGACGTTCTTCTTCCGCCACATGCGCGCGATCGTCGACGCGGGGCGCATGTACATCGCGCAGCCGCCGCTCTTCAAGGTCGCGACGAAGAAGGGTCACACGTACGTCCCGACGGACGCCGCGCTGCGTCAGATGCTGATCGAGCTCGGCGTGCAGTCGCTCACGATCACCGACACGAAGAGCGGCAAGGCGTGGAAGGGCGCAGCGCTCGAGGAGCTCTGCAAGGAGCTCGAGAAGCTCGAAGGGCTCTCCGGTGAGCTCGCACCGGGTTGGGCGCGGTTGCCGGTCAAGGCCGTGCTCGCGTCGTACGACGGGACGCGCGTGCCGGCGTACTGGGCGTGGGCGCAGGGCAAGGACCACTTCTTCTCGACGTCGAGCGAGTACGAGAACTTCCTCGAGCTCATGAAGGCCGGCATCGCTCCAGGCGAGACGCTGCGCGTGTGGGACAACCCCGACAAGGAGTTCGCGCGCGACGACGCGCACGTCGTGAGCTGCCATCTCGCGAACGTCGACGTGCTCGCGCGCGTGCTCGGTGCGCTCGAGAAGAAGGGCCTCGTGTTCCGCGGCGGCGGCTCGTGGGAAGTCACGGGCGGCAAGGAGCCGCGCACGTGTACGAGCCCGCTCGAGCTCGCGGTCGCAGTGCGCGAGCTCGCGCAGTCCGACATCGACATCCAGCGCTACAAAGGTCTCGGCGAGATGAACCCCGAGCAGCTCTGGGAGTCGACGATGGACCCGGCGCAGCGCACGCTCTACCAGGTGAAGCTCGAGGACGCGATCGCGGCCGATCGCATCTTCACGATCCTGATGAGCGACTCGGTCGAGGAACGCCGCGAGTACATCGAGCGTCACGCGCTCGAGGCGACGAACCTCGACGTGTGAGCGGGGCTCCGCGCCGGGCGGGGAACCGCCCGCTCGCGGAGGAGACGTGAGCGCCGACGGGCGATGACGCCGCGCACGATGCGTCTCACCGGGCGCGCGGAGACCCGCGCGAGCAGCGCGGGAAACGACTTCCAGCGGGAAGGTCGCGGAGGAAGGCAACTCACCTTCAGCTCCGGAAAGCGGACGCCGATAGGAAAACCCGAGCGTCTGCCTGCCCCGGTCGACGCTTCGTCACCTCCTTCCGCGCCCACACCGTGTCCAAGAACAACCAACGCCTCGAATACGGACGTCTTGCCGAGGTGCTCTCCGAGCGCGGGCTCGTCGAGCCGCAGGCGTTGCGCGAAGCGCTGCAGTTCTCGATGCAGGGCAACATGCCGTTCCCCGAGGCGCTGGTGACGGCGAACCTGGTGGCGGACTGGGAGCTCTCGCGCATCGTGTGCGAGATCTACAACCTGCCCTTCCTCACGGTCGACTCCATCGAGGTCGACGCGAAGGCGCGCGCAGGCGTCACCGAGCAGTTCATGATCGACAACGCGCTCATCCCGATCGGGCGCTTCGGTCAGGTGCTCACGGTCTGCATGCCTGCGCTGGTGCCCGCGGAAGTGCTCGGACTGCTCGCGGCGGAGACGGACTACTTCATCCTGCCCGTCGTCGGCACGGTGCGCTCGAATCGCAAGTGGCTCGAGCTCAACTTGAAGAGCGCGATGCCCGCGTCGGCGCTCCCGAGCACGAACGTCGAGCCGGAGGAGTTGCACGGAGGCGAGTGGAGCTCGATCTTCGACCAGGGCGACGCGAACGTGCTGTCGGGGCTGCAACTCCCGCCGCTGCCGACGATCCCGCCGAAGCAAGGCTGAGCGAGGCGCGGAGCGTCGTCGTTCGCGCGTTTCGTCGCGCGTTCGTCGGAGTCGAGACGGAGCTGCGTCCTCGTCTCGCCCACTCCGGTTCGTGTCGCTCTCACGTCCCGTCGCGGTCCCAATCGCCGCCGAGTCGGCGCGCGAGCATCCGATCGGCGTAGCTCGGCACGAGCTGCGAGAGGAGCGCGAGCAGCGCCCACTTCGGGCGCAGTGAGAGCTCCGCTCGCGGACGAAGATCGAGCTCGAGCACGGCGCGCGCGACGCGGTCCGCGGGATCGGCTCGGCGCAGATCGGGCGGAGCGAGGCGCGCGGGGTTGGGTTGCGCCTCGAAGAACCCCGTCGCGGTGAGTCCGGGGTTGAGCGTGCACACCGCGATGCCGTGCGCGCGCCACTCGAGGCGCAGCGCTTCACCGATCGAGACGACCGCAGCCTTGCTCGCGGCGTAGGCAGATTGGCCCGGAATCCCGCGGCGGCCGACGACGCTCGCGACGTTGACGACGACGGGGCGCGGGCTCACGCGAAGCAGCGGGAGCGCCGCCTTGCACGCGAGCAGGAGCCCGCTGACGTTCGTCTCGAACGTCTGGCGCAGGAGCTCGGGGTCGAGTTCGTCGACGCGGGCTCGGTAGCCGAGGCCGGCGTTGTTCACGAGGAGATCGAGGCCGCCGAAGCGCTCGCGAGTCGTCGCGAACGCGCGCTCGATCGCGGCGGGGTCGCGGAGATCGCAGGGAAGGACGAGCGCGCGCTCCGCGCCGAGTTCGTCGGCGAGGCCGCGCAACTTCGACTCGTCGCGTGCCAGGAGCGCCACGCGGTAGCCCGCGCTGGCGAGGAGGCGCGCCGTGGCCGCGCCGATGCCGGACGACGCGCCCGTGACGAGTGCGCGGCGAGGCGTGGAGGTCGGCATCGAGCGCAGTGTCGTCGCGGCCGCGGCGTGGATCAACAGCTTCGCGCCGAGCGCAGCCGCTTGGCGCGCCTCACCGACGCCGCAACCGCACCGCGTAGCCGCCGTCCATCGGTCCGAGCGCTTCGCGCGTGCGTGGCAGCGCGGCGTGCTCCGCTTCGAGCGCGAACTCGGTGTGCGCAGCGAGGAAGGTCTTCACGCGCCGCTCGTTCTCCTCGGGTTCGATGCTGCACGTCGAGTACACGAGACGGCCGCCGGAGCGAACGCAGCGCGCCGCGTCCTCGAGGAGCGCGGTCTGGAGCGTCGCGAGCTCCGCCTGCGACTCCGTACCGAAGCGCCAACGCGCGGCCGGGCGGCTCCCGAGCACTCCGGTGTCGCTGCACGGCGCTCCGATGAGCACGGCGTCGAAGCTCGCAGGCTCGAGGTCGTCGGCGCCGCGCCCGAGCGACAGTTCGACGTGATCCGTGACGCGGAGGCGAGCGAGCGCTTCCTTGGTCCGCGCGATGCGCTTCAGGCCGACGTCGCGCGCGACGACGCGCGCTCCGGTCGCGGCCAGCAGGGCGGTTCTTCCGCCGGGCGCCGCGCCCAACTCGAGGACTCGTTCACCAGGACGAGCGTCGACGAGCTCCGCGGCGCGCAGCGCGGTCTCGCCGAGCAGCGCGATGCGCCCTTCGGTGAACGCGGGCGTCCGCCGGAACTGCGCCGCGTGCTTGCGCGGGACGAGCACGATGCGCTCGTGGGCGCCGGGTTGCGCGGTGACGGAGCTCGCGGCGAGTTCCGCGAGCAGGGCGGCGCGCTCACCCTGCACGATGCGCACGGAGAGGGCGGGTTCCTCGAGCGCGCCGCGCGCGAGCGTGAACGCGACCTCTTCGCCGTAGCGCTTGAGCCAGCGCTTCATGATCGGCACGGGCATCGAGAGCGCTTCCTCGGCCCAGAGCAGCGGGTGCTCCTTCGGGTCGTGGAACACCGCGTTCGCGAACGCGACGTCGCGCAACGGGAGGTCGCGGCGCGGGTCGTTCGAGTGGCCGCGCATGCGCGAGCCGAGTGCGGCCTCGAGCGCGATCTCCACGGTACGTCCGTGGCGTTCGCCGAGCGTGATGCGCGCCGCGCGCACGGTCTCGGCGACGACGACGTGGTCGGGGATCCGATCGAGGAGGAACGCTTGGACGAGACCGAGCGCGACGTGCCCGCCGGTCGACGTGTCGCCTCGGCCGCGCGAGAAATGGCGCACGAGCGTGTTCAACGTGCCGCGGCGGCGCAGCTCGAGCGCGACGAGCGACACGAGCAGGCGGCGGTCGCGCGGACCGAGCTCCGCACGCTTCGCGACCGCCTGCGCGAGGCGGATCGGCGTCGCGTGTCGGGCGCGGAGGATGCGCCAGGCGAGGACGCGGACGTTCGTCATGCTCCGAACCTCGCGTCGGGTGCGAGCCGTGCGCCGCGCAGCCACGCGTCGGCGTCGACGGCGCCCTTGCCGGCGGGCTTCAACTTCACGACCTGCAGGGTTCCGGTGCCGCACGCGACGAGGAGCTCGTGCTTCGTCGCGACGATCGAGCCGGGAGCGCGCGGCGTGAGCTCGACGTCGGCGCGCGGACGGGCTGCCAGGAGCGCGACCTCGGCGCCCGCGAGCAGCGTGCGCGCGCCGGGCCAAGGCGTGAACGCGCGGATGTGGCGGTCGACGTCGAGCGCGCTCTTCGACCAGTCGATCCAGCCGCGCTCCTTCGGGATCTTGCGCGCGAACGTGACGCGCGCGGGATCCTGCGGCGTGAAGCGCGCGGAGCCGCGTTCGAGCGCGTCGAGGGCTTCGAGCGCGACGTCGCCGCCGAGCCCCGCGAGGCGCTGCAGGAGCTCGCCCGCGTTCTCGTGTTCGCCGATCGCGGTCGCGCGCTCGACGAGCACGTCGCCTTCGTCGAGCGCGAGGACCATGCGCTGCACGCACACGCCGGTCTCGGCGTCGCCGGAGAGGATCGCGGCCTGGATCGGCGACGCGCCGCGCCAACGCGGGAGGAGCGACGCGTGGACGTTGAGCGCGCCGTGCGGTGCGAGCTCGAGCACCTCGCGGCGCAGGATCTCGCCGTAGCTCGCGACGAGCAGCACCTCGGGCTGGAACCCGCGCAGCGCGTCGACGAACGCCGGGTCTTTCGTGGTCGCGGGCTGCACGACGGGGATGCCGCGCGCCTCGGCGAGCACGACGAGGGGCGACGGCTCGACCTTCATTCCGCGGCCGCGCGGCTTGTCGGGCGGCGTCACGAGCGCGGCGGTCGTGTGCGAGCTCGCGAGCACGCGCTCGAGGACGGGCACGGCGAACGGCGGGGAACCGAGGAAGACGAGGCGCATGCGGGGGCGGAGAGCATCGCACGCGCGCGTTGCGGGCTCAACGCGCGTCTCGGTCGGATTGGTGGCGCGCGTCGACGCGTGAGCGGCCTTCCCGTCGCGGGGGAAGCGCGCGTCGATGCGCGAGCCGTGCTCCGCTCGCATCGGATGCGTGCGCCGCCGCACGAGCGGTGCTTCCCGCCGTGGCGCCGCGCTCGATCGCGCCGTACGGTGTGCATCCACGAACGAAGTGCCCGCGTAGAACACCCGCGAGAACGACCATGCGCACCCGCCTCTTCGCACCGCTCCTCGCCCTGCTCTCCGCGTGCTCCGGGATCTTCGAGAAGGACGTCCCCATGAGCTCCGAAACCGCGTCGAAGAGCTTCTACTCGCTGAAGGCCAGCACGCTCGCCGGGGAATCCGTCGAGCTCGCGCAATGGAAGGGCCAGGTCGCGCTCGTCGTGAACACGGCGAGCGAGTGCGGTTTCACGCCGCAGTACGAAGGGCTCGAAGCGCTGCACACGAAGTACGCGCCGCGCGGCTTCACGGTGCTCGGCTTCCCGAGCAACGACTTCGGCGGACAGGAGCCCGGGACGGCGCAGGAGATCCAGGCGTTCTGCACGTCGAAGTTCCACGTCGACTTCCCGCTCTTCGAGAAGGTCGTGACGAAGCCGGGTGCTCAGCAGTCGCCGGTGTACGCGTTCCTCGGCGCGGCGAGCGGCAAGCTCCCGAACTGGAACTTCGGCAAGTACCTGATCGCGCGCGACGGCAAGGTGCTCGGGTTCTGGCCGAGCACGACGAAGCCCGACGACAAGGAGCTCGTGAAGGCGATCGAGGCCGCGCTCGACGCGAAGTGACGCGCGCCGCGGCGCGCGTTCCGCGGTCCTTCTCCGCCTTCAGGCCTTCGGAGCGCTCGCGCGGCGCAGTCGATCGCGCACGCCGAGCCACGAAGGCGTCGCGGGCGGCTCTTCGGCGAGGATCAGCGTCGCGCCCGCATCGTCGAAGGCGTGGAGCGCGTCGTAGAGCTCGCGCGCGGCGCGCTCGGGGTCGCGGACGTCGAACGCGCGCGCGAGCTCCGCTCCGACGGTGAACGCGCCGAACGAGAGCTCGGCGACCTTTCCGCCGCGCAGACGGACGTCGCGCGCGAGCTCGCGCGCGGCGACGAGCGCTTCCGCGTCGCGCGCGGGCACGACGACGAGTCGCGCGCGCGGCGCGTAGTGGCGCTCCATCATCCCGGGCGACGCGCGCGGCGCGTCCGCGGCGGGAGTGTGCGCGACGAGGTCGAGCTCGCCCGCGACGCGCGCGAGCTCGCCGGGATCGAGCGCGCCGGGCCGCAGGAGGCGCGCGCGCGGGCCGGTGAGGTCGATCACGGCCGATTCGATGCCGACGGAGCACGGTCCCGCGTCGAGCACGAGGTCGACGTCGTCGCCGAGGCTCTTCACGACGTGCTCGGCGCGCGTCGGCGAGAGCTCGGTCGAGCGATTCGCGCTCGGCGCGGCGACCGGCACGCGCGCGGCGCGAAGCAGCGCGAGCGCGACGGGATGCGCGGGCACGCGCACGCCGACGGCGGGCAGGCCCGCGGTGACGACGTCCGGCACGTGCGCGCGCTTCTCGAGCACGAGCGTCACGGGTCCCGGCCAGAACGCGTCGGCGAGACGCTGCGCGGCGGCAGGCCAGCGCGCGACGAGCGCGCGCGCGGCCTCCGTGTCGGCGACGTGCACGATCAGCGGGTTCACCGCGGGACGGCGCTTCACCGCGTAGAGCCGCTCGACCGCGCGCGCGTCGAGCGCGTTGACGCCGAGGCCGTAGACCGTCTCCGTCGGGAACGCGACGAGGCCGCCGTCGCGGAGGAGCTTCGCGGCTCGTTCGATCGCGCTCGGGTCGGGAGCGCGCGGGTCGACGCGCAGGAGGGTCATCGAGCGTCCTTACTTACCGTTCGGAGCGTCCGCGCGCGACGACGGAGGGCGCGAGGCCCCGCGCGAGGCGGGCGGGAGCTCGTGTGCGCGTCGGCGCGCGTGACACGCAGGTCGGTGCACGTGCTGCGCGGGTCGGCGAGCGCCGCGCAGGTCGGCGAGCGCTGCGCAGGTCGGTGCACGCGCCGCGCGGGCGGACGCGGGCTCAGGGAAACCGCGCGAGGAAGTCCGCGATCGCGCGTTCGACGTCTCCGCTGCGCTCGCGCTCGGGACGGCGCGGGTCTGAGCCGAGGAGCAGGATCTGCTCGAGCGCCGGCTTCATCGCGTCGAACGCGTCGTTCGCGAGCGCTTCGTCGGTGAAGAAGCGGGTGTGGACCATCCAGCCGTAGACGCCCAGCGTGATCGCGAACGAGCGGCGCTCGGCGGAGCGTTCGAGCGTGATGCGCGCGCCGATCGGGTGCACGTCGTCGCGGACGATCACGCCGCCCTCGGAGCCGGTGTCGCCGACGCTGAGGCCTTCCGCGAACGGTTCCCAACTCGTCGTCATGTCGGCGATGGAGGAGAGGAGGACGAGCTCAGCCCGACGCGAGCCTCGGGCGCGAACTCTCGGGGCGAAAACGCGGCGCGCCGCAGCTCGGGAGCTCGAGGTGCGGCGCGCATCGGAGCGGGGAGGACGACGTGGCGCGCGTCCGGCGCGCCGTTCAGCCGAGGTGCGGCGTGACGACGGCCTTGAGCTTCTCGTACGGCATCTGACCGCGCGCCTGCGCGGCGACCTCGCCCTTCTTGATCACGAGGAACGTCGGGATCGCCGTGACGCCGTAGCGCGAGGGGACGTCGGGGTTGTCCTCGGTGTTCATCTTCACGACCTTGAGCTTGCCCTTGTACTCGTCGGCGAGCTTGTCGACGTACGGGCCCATCGCCTTGCACGGGCCGCACCATTCGGCCCAGAAGTCGACGAGCACGGGCACGTTGCTCTGGAGGACGGCGGCTTCCCAGGTGGTGTCGGTGACGTCGAGGGCGTTGCTCATGAGGTGTTCTCGTGCGGGCTCGGGGTTCGATCGGCGCGACGCGCGGACTCCGCGCGCGAGCCGTGGTTCGTCGGGAAAGGCCGAGACTATGGACCGCGGGCGCGCGCTCGTCCAGCCCCCCGGGGAGCCTCTTCGGGCAGGGACGCGCGTCGAGCGCGCGCGTCGGCCGGAGCGCGCCGCGGGGGACGCGCTCAGCGCGCGTCGTCGTCCTCTTCGTCCGACGCGACGGCGAGCACCGGCTCGGCCTCGGAAGCGCCTTCCGAAGGCGTCGCGGCGGGCGGTTCGGTCTCCGGTCGCGCCTCGTCGTCGAGCACGGACTGCTCCAAGACGTCGTCCATGTCCTGCGCGTGCTCTTCCTTGAGCGCGAGGACGATCTCGCCGTGCAGACCGTCCTGTTCGACGCCGACGATGCCGAGCTTGACGAGCTCGAGCAACGCGCAGAACGAACCGATCAGCGACTCGCGCGTCGGCTCCTCGTTCATGGAGACGAAGAGCTCGCGCAGGCTCATCCGCGGCTTGAGCTTCACGCGGTGCGCCATCTCCTGGACGTAGTAGCGCAGCGGGCGGTGCTCGACGTGCACGCGGTGCGGACGGTCCGCGAGCGTCTCGCGCATCAGCTTCGAGAACGCCGCGAGCAGGTCCCACGCGGAGAGCTCGCCGAGCTCGAGCTCCGGCTCCTTCTCCTCGACGTCCATGCCGACCGCGCCGCGCGGGTGCTGCATCGCGCGCAGCTCGTAGCGCTCGCCGAGGTGGTCCGACGCCTCCTTGAAGCGGCGGTACTCGATCAGACGCTGGATGAGCTCGTCGCGCGGGTCGATCTCCTGTTCGAGGTCGACGTTCTCGCGCGGGAGGAGCGAGCGCGACTTGATCGACATCAAGGTCGCCGCCATGACGAGGAACTCGCCCGCGAGCTCGATGTCGAGGTCCCGCAGCGCCTTCAGGTACTCGAGGTAGCCGGAGAGGATCTTCGAGATCTCGATCTCGTGGATCTCGACCTCCTGCTCGCGCACGAGGTGCAGGAGCAGGTCGAGCGGGCCCTGGAACACGCGTTCCAGGCGCACGGTGTAGGTCGAACTGGCCATCAAGCTCTCCCGAAGGGGAGCAGATCATACATCCAGAAGTAGACGGCGTTGATCGTGGAGCTGAGCATCCGCGAGAAGCCCGTGTTCCCGTAGAGGAGGAAGGCCACGATCACGATCCCGAAGCGCTCGATCGCGAGGTAGGCGGAGCGCATCGAGTCGGGCAGGAGCCACGCCATGACCCGGGAGCCGTCGAGCGGCGGGATCGGGATCAGGTTGAAGAAGGTCAGGACGAGGTTGAAGTGCGCCGCCCCGCGCAGGACCAAAGGCAGGAGGTCGCGCTTGCGCGCCCACAGGTCGTCCGCGGCCCCGTTGTACCAGCCGGTCTGGACGAAGAACTTGTAGAGGACGAGGAACAGGATCGAGAGGAGCAGGTTCGAGCCCGGCCCCGCGAGCGCGACGAGGCTCATGTCCCGCCAGGGGTGCCGCAGCCGGTAGAAGTTGACGGGCACCGGCTTCGCGCCGCCGAAGGCGAAGGCGCCGTTCGTCAGGAGCAGGAGCATCGCCGGCACGACGATCGTGAAGATCGGGTCGATGTGCGGGATCGGGTTCAGCGTCAGGCGGCCCTCGTCCCGGCCGGTCGTGTCGCCGCACTTGAGCGCGGCCCAGGCGTGCGCGGCCTCGTGCACGGAGAGGCAGAGGATCATCAGCACGACGAGCATGACCACCTGGAGGATCCCGGTGTCGATGCCGAGGTCCATCAGGGGCAGCGCGAGGAACGCGGAACACCCCGCGAGGACGGGGAGCGAGCGTCGCAGGAGGCGCGTGAGGCGGCGGATGGCGGGTCTCCGAAGGCGCCGACGGCGGAGCGCGGCGCGAAGCGGCGTATCTACCATGCGGTCGCGATCCGCACCACGACGGGGAGCGCGCGCGAGCGCCGTCGCGCCGAAGTCGTACCCAACGTCGACGCGGTCGAGCGGAACGCGCTCGACCCCGCCTTCCGCGGCGTTGTTCCGAGCCGTGCGCGAGGCATAGAATCCGCCGCCCCAGGCGTCCTGCGAGGGGTTGAGCGGACACCCGGGCGTTCCGCGCGGTCCGTCCGGCGCGGCGCGGCCCTCGGACGCAGCGCGCGCGTCCTCGCCGCGCTCCTTCCGCCGCGTCGCGAACCGAAACCCGTCGTCTCTCCCTCCCCGAGCGCCAAGGATGCCGCAGGTGGCCACCGAACCCGATCTCCGGAAGCTGCGCCTCGCGCGCGCGGCGGAGGTGCTCCGTCTCGAAGCGCGCACGATCGCGCAGCTCGAGCACCGCCTCGACGACCGCTTCGCGCGCGCCGTCGAGCTCGTCCTCGCGTGCGACGGCATGGTCGTCGTCACCGGCGTCGGCAAGGCCGGCCTCGTCGGTCAGAAGCTCTCCGCGACGCTCGCGTCGACGGGCACGCCGTCGATCTTCCTGCACCCGACCGAAGCGCTGCACGGCGACCTCGGACGCATCCGCGCGCAGGACCTCGTGCTCGCGCTCTCGAACTCGGGCGAGTCGGCGGAGGTGAACGCGCTGCTCGGTCCGATCCGCAAGCTCGGCGCGCGATTGCTCGCGCTCACCGGCGTGTCGGATTCGACGCTCGCGCGCCACGCGGACTGCGTGCTCGACATCGGAAAGGTCGAGGAAGCGTGCCCGATGAAGCTCGCGCCGACGGCGAGCACGTCCGCGCTGCTCGCGATGGGCGACGCGCTCGCGATGGTCGTGCTGCAGGAGCGCGACTTCTCGCGCGAGGACTACGCGCTCTACCACCCCGGCGGGATGCTCGGGCGCAAGCTGATGAAGGTGAAGGAGGTCATGCGCCAGGGCGAGCAGCTCCCGCTCGTGAAGAGCGGGACGAAGCTCGCCGAGGTCGTGCGCGTGATGAACCGCACTCCGGGAAGGCCCGGCGCGGCGCTCGTCGTCGACGGCGAAGAGAAGCTCGTCGGCATCTTCACGCACGGCGACCTCGCGCGCATGCTCGAGCGCAACACGCTCGACACGAACGACGCCGTCGACCTGCACATGGGCAAGACGCCGAAGACGATCCTCGGCGAGCAGCTCGTCGAGGAAGCGCAGCACCTCCTGCACGAACATCGCATCGACCAGATCGCGGTCGTCGACGCGACGAAGCGCGCGATCGGGTTGCTCGACGTGCAGGATCTCCTCGACGTGCGGATCTCGTAGGAGCGACGACGTGTCCCCGACGAAGAACGGCCGCGATCGAAGCGAGAGCGGGCGGCCTCGCACCGCCGCGAAGGACCGCGCGTGAGTTCGCCTGCGCCCACGTGGACCGCGGCGTCCTGGAGCGCGCTCGCGCGCGTCGAGCTCGTCGTGCTCGACGTCGACGGCGTGCTCACCGACGGGCGCATCGTCTACGGCGTGAACGGCCCGCACGACGAGCTCATGCACTTCCACGTGCACGACGGGCTCGCGCAGCGTTGGCTCGAGAAAGAGGGCATCCGCCAGGTCTGGATCACCGGGCGCGGTTGCGCCGCGACGCGCGCGCGCGCGAAGGAACTGCACGCCGACGAGCTCGTCGAGCGCTCGCCGCACAAAGGCGAGAGCCTGCGCGCGATCCAAGCGCGGCTCGGCATCCCGCGCGAGCGCACGCTCGCGATGGGCGACGACCTGCCCGACCTCGCGCTGCGCGGCGATTGCGCGCTCTTCGTCGCGCCCGCGAACGCCTGCGAGGCCGTGAAGGAGCGCGCGGACCACGTCACGCGCGCGAGCGGCGGCCGCGGCGCGGTGCGCGAGCTCGTCGAGGACCTCCTGCGCGCGCGCGACCGTTGGAACGCGCTCGTCGACGCGGCGCTGCGATGAAGAAGGTCGTCCTCTTCCTCCTGCTCTTCGGCGCGGGGCTCACCGTGCTCGTCTGGGTCGTCGGCAAGGACGCGCCCAAGGAAGACGTCGCGCCGAAGGAGAAGCCCGCGCCGCCGACGAACTTCACCGAGGTGCCCGGCGCGCCGACGAAGCCGGGCGAGCAGCGCGCCGCCGTCGGCATCGTGCTCGACGGGCGCACGGACTTCACCGTGTTCACGTCGGACGATCCCGAGCAAGGTCGTCCGCTCTACCAGGTGCACTCGGACGATCTGAAAGCGCTCGGCGGCGATCTCTACGACGCGCACGAGCTCACGATCGCGGTGCACGACCCGGAGACGAAGAAGCTGCGCTTCGAGCTCTCGTCGCCGGTGACGCAGCTCCACATCCCGATCCAGCAGGGCAAGTTCACGATCGGCGACGGCGAGAAGGTCGACTTCTCGAGCGTGCGCATGACGATGCACGAGGGCGCGCCGATCGTCCCGCTCTCGCTCTCGACGCCGAAGCTCACGTGGCACCTCGTCCAGGGACGTCTCGTCGATCGCATCGACTCTCAGGATCGCGTGCAGTTCGATGGCAACGGCTTCCACGCGGAAGGCACGGGCTTCGATCTCCGCCGCGAAGCGAGCGGAGCCGCGCTCACGCACGACGGCGAGATGGTGCTCACACGCGACGGACTCGTGCGTCTGCGTCTCGAACGCGGCGGCGAAGCGACGCTGCGCGCGACGGGGAGCGGACCGATCCGCGTGAAGCGCGTGCTCGTCGACCCGACGAAGCCCGACGGACCCGCGACGCTCGACCTGTCGACGACGGACGGTTCGAAGTTCGACGTCAGCGGCGAGGAGCCGCTCGTGCTGGAAGCGCGCACGCTCCACCTCGTCGGCCGCGGAGGCTCGAAGGACCTCGCCGATTTCCGCCTCGAACGCATCGACGCGCTGGAAGACGTCGTCGCGACGAGCCGCGGCGACACGTTCCGCGCGCGCCACGCCGAGTTCTGGTTCCGCGAGAACGATCGCCTCGAACGCGGCGTGCTCGACGGAAACGTCGTGCTCGAATCGAGCGGCGACGTCTTCCACGGCGACGCGGCGACGTTCGCATTCGACGCGGGCGGACGGCTCAGCCGCACGGAGCTGAACGGGTCGCCGCGTGGGACTGTCGTGCTCGGCAAGTATCTGGCGCAGCGTCCGAACCCCGGCGAGATCGAGCGCAAGCTGCAGGACGCGCAGGCGGAACTCGACGGTGTCGGTCCGCTGGTCGTCACGTTCGGCGGCGACACGACGCTCGACCTCGCGGGCGCGTCGACGCTCAAGGTCCCCGCGCTCGGGTTCGAGCTCCTCTCCGGCGAGCGGCTCACCGGCGCGGTGCGCAAGGACCGTCGCGGAGGCACGCTCGCTGCGCGCGGCGGCGTCCACGCCCGCTACACGGACGCGGAGCTCGTCACCGATGCGCTCGACGTGCGCATCGAGCTCCCCGCGCCCGACAAGGAAGCCGTCATCGTCGTGACGAACGGCACGACGACGGTCACGGGCACGCCGGCAGGCAAGGGCCAGGTCACGCTCGTCGCCGCCGGCGGCCTGGAGGCGCGCACGTCGCAGGGCCGCGTGTCGATCCCGATCGCGCGCCGGGTGACGCTGAAGGCGGAAGGCCCGGACGGTTTCGACGCGAGCGCGGAGCGCGTCAACGACCTCGACTGGGACACGAAGGAGTTCGTCGCGGAAGGCAACGTGCACTTCAACGGCGCCGCGGGCGACGGCAACGCGGAACGCGCGGTCGTGCACGGTCGCGAGTCGGTCGAGCTCTACGGCACGTCCTCGGATCCCGCGCGTTGGATCCTCGCGCGGCGTGAGACGACGAAGGGCCCGCTCTCCGCCGAAGCGCGCGCGCTCGAGATCACCGCGCGCGACGAAGAGGTGCACGCGCGCGGCGAGGTCGTCGTGGACTTCGCCGCGGGACAGGACGCCTACCACCTGGCGAGCAACGCACTCGACCTCGCGCTCGATCCGCTGCCCGCCGGAGTCGCGCCGGCCGATGCGAAGGAGCGCACGTACCACGCAAAGGCGAAAGGCGGCGTGCGCGCGAACTTCGCGAGCCTCGGTCGCAAGGGCGAGCTCGAGTGCCAGACGCTCACCGTCGACGGCACGGCGCGCACGCGCGAGAAGGGCGCGGAGGGCGACGCGCGCCTCGGCGACTCCGACATCGTCGCGGAGGGCGGCGTGCGCGTCGATTGGAAGCCCGATCCACTCGCGGCGGCCGCGGGGCTGCGCGGCTCGGGCGACAAGTTCACGCTCGATCGCAGGCGTCACGGTCGGCTCGAATCGTTCGACGGACGAACCGTCGACGCGCGCGGGACGCTCGGCGAACGCGGCCAGCCCTACGCGATGCGCGCGACGTGGATCGATTTCGACGAGACGCACGTCGAGGCCGCCAACGTCGTCGTCGGCATCGATCCGGAGGCCGGCGCGCTCCCCGCGGGCACGCCTGCGGTGCTCGAGCTCTCGACGCAGCACTTCCACGCGAACGAACGCGAGATCGTGCTCGACGGCAAGGCGCACGCGACGGGGCGCACGGGCCAGGGCGAAGGTTGGGAGATCGACTCCGGCACGCTGCGGATCACGGGCGACTTCCAGCGCGACGCGAAGCTCGATCGCAAGGCGATCGCGTGGATCGAAGCGACGGGCGGCTTCACCGCGACGCTTCAAGACCGCGCGCGCGCCATCGGCGACACGCTGCGCGGGAACGCGGACACGACGCGCATCGAAGGCTCTCCCGCGCGCCTCGAGCTCGTGTCGCGTGCGGGCGCGGTGCTCGAGTCGTCGTGGATCCAGTACGACGCGGAGAACCTGCTGCTCTCGTCCGACAAGGGCAAGCTCACGCCCGTCGGCGGCGCCGCGGATTCGTGGTCGGTCACCTACGAATCGCTGCAGCCGTTCGCGCGCGGCGAGAGCACGATCCTCGTGCTGCGCAACCCGCGCTTCCGGCAGGGCGAGAAGGAGATGCGCGCGCTGTGGGCGCTCTTCTGGGTCGACCGCGACGAGTGGCGCAAGCGCGGCGAGAAGGTGATGCGTGAGAAGGCGCAGGGCCCCGAGCTCCGCGTCACCGTGCCGGACGCGCCGAGCGCGCCGAACGCACCCGGCAAGCCGGGCGACGACAAGACGCTCGCCGATCGCTTCGCGATGCTGCGTCAGCACCCGATCGCGCAGGTGCTCTCGGAGATGTACCTCGAGGGCAACATGGAGCTCACCGAGGCGGGCGAGCGCATCGCGCGCGCCGCGGCGATGTACCTCGACCTCAAGGAGGGTCGCGGCTGGGCGCAGGACGCCGACGTCATCCAGGACATCGAGATTCGCAACAAGATGCAGCGCTTCCGCGCCAAGGCGCAGTGGCTGAGCATCGGTCCGGATCTCTCGCTGCGCGCCGACCGCGCCGTGCTCACGTCGTGCGAGTACGACGATCCGCACTACGTGATCGAGACGCACGACCTGCGCCTCAAGCCGCCGCGTCGCGCGAAGAGCCGCAGCTTCTACGTGTCCGCGCGCGAGAACTCGCTGCGCTTCGGCGACAGTTGGGCGATGCCGCTCCCGCCGCTGCTCGCGGGCAGCGACGAGAACGGCTACCCGTTCATCGGCGACCTGAACTTCGGCAACACCGCGCGCTTCGGCACGGCGCTGCGTTCTTCGTTCAACCTTCCGCTCGGCAAGGTCGGCAAGGGCATCGGCGGGCTGTTCGACAAGTTCCTCGATCTCCCGACGGTCGACATCCCCGACGGGCGTTGGAAGCTCGACGCAGGCTACCTCGGCTCGCGCGGCGTGCTGCTCGGGACGGGACTCGAGTACGTCGTGCGCGAACCCGTGCAAGGGGACTCGCGGCGCGGCCGCATGCTGTTCCATCTGGACTCGTCGATCGACGGGATCCCGGATCGGCAGGCGGACAAGGGCCTCGTTCGCGTCGACCCCGACGATCGCTCTCTGCTGCGCACCTGGTTCCGTGCGCGCGGCCGCTGGGCGCCGACCGAACGACGTTGGTGGGATCTCGCTCTGTCGAAGCAGTCCGACGCCGGCGTGCAGAGCGAGTTCTTCGAGCGCGACTACCTCGACTACGAGCAGAAGGACAACTACCTCCACTTCCGCTCGAGCTGGGACGACTGGTACTTCCACGCGAGCGCGAAGGTGCTGTTCGAAGACCGCACCGACGTCGAGGAGCTGCCGAGCGTCGGCCTCGTGAGAGGTCGCACGCCGTTCGGACACTTCGGCGAGCTCCCGCTCTACTACTCGACGCAGAACAGCGCGGGTTACCTGCGCCGTCGCGACGGGGATTCGCGCTACTTCACGCCGTTCCCCGACGGACTCGGCAGCCGCGACGTGCTGCGCGCGGACTCGATCCACCGCGTCGAGATGCCGTTCGAGCTCGGCCTCTGGAACGCGCGCGCCACGCCGTTCGTCGAAGGCCGCTTCACCGCGTGGGACCAAGGCGTCGACGAGTCGAAGGCTCCCGCGCGTCTTGCCGCGTTCGCGGGCGTCGAGCTCGGCACGACGTTCTGGAAGCGCTTCGGGAACGGGAGCATCCACGCGATCGCGCCGACGTTGACGTTGCGCGGCGACCTCGACATCGAGACGACCGGCGGCGATCCCGTGCGCATCGACCACGTCGAGGATCCGCTCGACGGCCGCGTCGTCGAGCTCGGAGTCCGTTCGCGTTGGTGGAAGCCGCAGAGCGAAGAGCACTTCGACCTCGACGTCCGCGACGCGTACGCGACGGACCTGCCGAGCGGTCAGCGCGAGGGCTTCCAGCCCGTCTCCGTGCTCAGCGAGTTCCTCACGTTCTGGGGCTCCGTGCCGATCGGTTTCACGCACGACGGACGCTACGACCTGCGCGAGGACGAGACGATCTACTCGCGCACGTTCGTCGGGTTCGAGCCCGCGCACGACTGGGGCCTCGAGTTCGGCTACCACCTCGGCCGCGACGACGGGGGCTCGGTGCTCTACGAGGCGGCGACGTTCACGACGCGCTACCGCGCGACGCAGAAGTGGGAGCTCGAGTTCGAGCAGTCCTACTCGTTCTCCGACTCGCGCGGGCTCGGCAACACGTTCCTCCTGCGGCGCATCGGGCACGACTTCGTGATGGAGACCGAGATCGGCTACCGCGCCGGCGAAGGCGCGAGCTTCAACATCAACTTGAAGCCGCTCTTCGCGTGGAAGCGCTCGAGCCTCGGCCTGATCGACCGCTGGCTCGGCGTGTACCACTGAGCGCGCACGAGCCGGCGCGCAGACGCGGAGCTCGAGCGCGACGAACGGCGCGCCTCGCCGGGCCGCGAGGAACGCGCGTTTCGCCGCTGCACCCCGGACGCCGCCAGCGAGCCGTCGTCGCGGGCTCCGGCTCGCGAATCGCCCCGCGACGTGCTTCTCCCCGCGCGCGGGTTGCCTCCGGCCTCGCGGACGTGGCGTCTCGCGGACGTGGCGGCCATACTGTCCGACCGCCGTGCTCCGGCGAAAACCATGCTGGCCTTCCTCCAAGACGTCGGGTGGCGCGAGTCCCTCGTCCTCGTGATCGTGACCGCGGTCTTCCTCGGGCTGCGGGCGCGCAAGGCGCTCTACAAGCGGTGATGCGCCCGTGACGACCCTCGCCCTGATCGGCAACCTGGACACGACGGAGCTGATCGTCGTCGTCGTCGCAGCGGTGCTCGTCTTCGGACGTCGTCTGCCGCAGGTCGCCGCGCAGGCCGGCGCGCAGATCGGAAAGCTCCGGCGCCAGCTCGACACGGCGTGGAAGGACTCCGGCGTCGACAAGGAAGTGCGCGAGGTCCAGCGCAGCATCGAGTCGATCCGCGACGCGGTCCCGCGCGATCTGTCGGCCGGCGCGATCGCGCGCACCGCCGCGAACGAGTTCCAGCGGCGCGTCGAGGTCAATCAGCAGCGCGAAGAGACCGCTGCGTCGACCGCGAGCGCTGCCGAAGCCGCGAACGCCCCGAGTTCGACGACTCCGGCGTCTTCCGCGAGCACGCCGAGCCCCTCGACGACCGCGCCGACCTCCAGCGCGGGCAGCACGCCAGGCTCCATCGCAGCGGAGCCCGACTCCGCCGCCGTCGGAGGTCCGTTCGTCGTCGAACGCCGCGGACCGCCGTTCCCGATCCCGTCCCCGGCCGAGCCGGCGGCCGAGCCCGCGCTCCGCGATCCGCTGACGCTCCCGCGCCGTCCGCCCGAGGGTGTCGAAGCGCGGCGCGCGCCCGGCGATCCCGAATCGGGCGGGGGCGAGCGCGCATGACCTCGCGCGTCCGCCGCGCGCGCGCGAACCCGCGCCACCCGTTCCGGCTCGGCTACAACACGAACGGGCTCGCGCACCACCGCGTCGAGGACGCGCTCCACCTGCTCGCGGGCCTCGGGTATCGAGCGGTCGCGATCACGCCGGACGTCGGGCAGCTCGACCTCTACCGCCTCGACCGGGCGGAGGTCCGCCGCGTGCGCCGGCTCGCGAAGGAGCTCGACCTCGAGCTTGTGCTCGAGACCGGCGCTCGCTTCCTCATGGATGCGGAGGTGAAGCACGCGCCGACCCTGCTCGCGCCGCGCGCCGCCGACCGCGCCCGACGCGTGGACTTCCTCCGCCGGACGATCGACCTCGCCGTCGACCTCGAGGCGACCGTCGTGTCGCTGTGGGCCGGCGCCGAGCCGGACGGACGGACCGGCGACCCTCCCGGGCCGACGCCGGGAGTACCCGCGCCGCGGAGTCGGCGTTCGAGCCGGCCGCGGAGGGCGCCCAGGGTCGAGAGCCTCTGGGAGCGGCTCGTCGCGGGGCTCGTCCCGGTGCTCGACCACGCCCGGCGCTCCAGCGTCGCGCTCGGCTTCGAGCCCGAGCCGGGCATGTTCGTCGAGCGGCCGACGGGCTACCTCGAGCTTCGCCGCCGGTTGGGCGACCGCGCGGAGGAGCTCGGCCTCACTCTGGACGTTGGTCACCTCTTGGCTACCCGAGACGAGCCCGTAGAAGCCCAGATCGAGTCCCTCGGGCCCTACCTGGTGGGGGTGCAACTGGACGATGCCCCGCGCGGTCGGCACGAGCACCGACCGTTCGGCGCGGGGGACCTCGACCTCGGAGCGACGCTCGCAGCCCTGCGCCGGGCGCGCTTCACCGGCGTCGCGGCGGTCGAGCTCTCCCGCGACTCCCACCGGGGGCCGACCGCGGCGCGGGAGGCGTTCGAGGCCCTCGCGCGCGCCTCGAAGTCGTGAACGGGACCGGACCTCGCCTGAAATCCGCGCCCAGCCCAGGCGCCGCCCCTCGCGCCGAGCGAACGCCTCAACCCTCTGTCTCGAACAGGCTTGCATCCAGCGTTGCGGGCGGTCTCTCACCGCGGCGGCCTAGGAAGACGTAAACCCTTCCACGCGCGCGGCTTGGGCCCGCGACCGCGGGCCGGCCTCCGCTGCGACCCGCGCGATTCGAGCGCGCTCCGACAAGGGTTTGGGACCAAAAGCCCCGGCCCGTCGTCGGTCGACTCGCCGACGCAGCCCGAACAGGCTACGTCTTGTCCGAGGCTCATCTCGCCGTTCACAATGGGCGGCGACCGCGCTCCCCGCAGAGCGCCCCCCCTCGAGAAGGAGACCGCATGGAGACCCAGGAGCAGCCCGCCGGACTGCAGATTTGCCCCACCCGCATCGATGGGGCCCCCGTCCTGTTCGCCCACAAGGTCACCCAGGGGCAATGCCAGGACCGCCAGCGCGGGCACTACCACAAGTGCTTCACCTGCGCCTTCAACAACGCGTTCGTCGCCAAGAACGGTCGCCCGGACGAAGCGTCCAAGGCGGCGGCCCCGAAGAAGATCCAGGTCGGCTGAACCTCCCCATGGCGCACTCGGGTCTCAGCCTCGTGCGCCTCGCGATCGCCCTCGCCCTGTTCGGCCTGGGCGCGTGCTCCACGCCCCGAATCGACCTCGTCGGCTGGCGGGAGCGCACCTCCCACGAACGCCCCGCGGCGGCGCGCGGCGAGCTCGCCGCGGACCTCGCGACGGTCGACCGGTTGCGGGACCAGGACGAACTCGTCCGCGCCCGCGAGCTCGCGCTCGCCCTGGCGGCGGAGCATCCGGACGACCCGCGCGTGCTCGTCGCGGCCTCCCGGGCGGAGTCCGACGGCGTCTTCCTCCAGCCCGAGTCCGACAAGGACGCCCGCAACCACGCCGCCGCGAGCTCGCTCGACCTCGCCGAACGCGCCGCGAAGCTCGGCGCGAACTCCGCCGCGGACCGGGCGCAGCTCGCGTGGGCGCTCGGGACGACGACGCACCTCCAGCCGATGTCCGCGCGCAGCGACCACGCGCGGAAGACGCTCGAGGTCGCGCGCTCGGTGCTCGAGACGGAGCCCGCGAACGCGACCGCGCTCGCGACGATCGCGACGGTGCACCTGCGGCTCTCGACCCTGCCCTGGATCGCGCGGGTGTTCGCGACGAACCTGCCCGACGCCAGCCTGGCCGAGGCCGAAGCCTTCGCGCGGCGCGCCGTCGAAGCGCGACCGAGCCGCGAGAGCCGTCTGCTCCTCGCCAAGGTCCTCATCGCGGCGGAACGCGAGGACGACGCGCGCGCGGTGCTCGACGAAGCGCTCGCCGCGCCGCCGCGCTTCGCCCGCGATCACGTGCTCGAAGCAAGCGCGAAGGCGCTGCGCGACGCGCACGCGAAGCGCTGAGGACGCGCGGACCGCAGACGCGGGTTCGCCCCTCTCCGGACGCCGGTACGTACAGGGTCCGCTCGAACGCTCCGATCCACCGCGCCAAGGGAGGAAGAGCGCGTTCGTCGTGGTCGTGCTCGGCCATGGGCGCGTGAGGCGGGAACGAGGTCGCGTCGTGAAGATCACCCTCAGCGTCATCAAGGCGGACATCGGCTCGATCGGAGGCCACATCCGGCCGTCGGACGAGCTCGTGGAGTCGGTGTTCGCGTCCATTCGCCACCAAGGCTCCGGCGTCGTGATCGATCACCACGTCGCCACGACGGGGGACGACATCGCGATCCTGATGACGCACACGCACGGCGTCGGCGCCGCGGTGGTGCACGAGCTCGCATGGAACGCGTTCGTCGAGGGGACTCGGGTCGCGCGCGAGCAGGGGCTCTACGGCGCGGGGCAGGACCTCCTGAAGACCGCGTTCTCGGGCAACGTGCGCGGGATGGGACCCGCGGTCGCGGAGCTCGAGTTCGACGAGCGCCCGAACGAGCCGTTCTTGTTCTTCGCGGCGGACAAGACCGATCCGGGAGCGTTCGGACTGCCGCTCTACCTCGCGTTCGCGGATCCGATGAACACGCCGGGGCTCCTGCTCGCGCCGACGATGTCGCCGGGCTTCCGCTTCACCGTCCAGGACGTCGCGTGCACGGAGGGCGATCGGAAGATCGAGCTCGACGCGCCCGAGGAGCTGTACGACCTCGCCGCGTTGCTGCGCGATCCCGAGCGCTTCGTGATCGAGAGCGTGCGTTCGCGCCGCACCGGCGAGCAGGCCGTCGCGGTCTCGACGTCGCGACTGCACAACATCGCCGGGACGTACACGGGCAAGGACGATCCCGTGATGCTCGTGCGCGTGCAGAAGGACTTCCCCGCGACGGGCGAGGTCCTCGCGCCGTTCGCGATCGGTCCGTTCGTCGGCGGCGGGATGCGCGGTTCGCATCAGATGCCGTTGATGCCGGTGCGGCTCTCCTCGGGCATCAGCTACTTCGACGGTCCGCCGATCGTGAGCTGCGCGGCGTTCTGCGTGCACGAAGGGAAGCTCACGGAGCCCGTCGACGTGTTCGAGCATCCGTTCTGGGACGCGGTGCGCGAGAACGTCGCCGCGAAGTCGATCGAGATGCGCAGGCAGGGCTTCTTCGGCGCGGCGATGCTGCCGATGGCCGAGCTCGAGTACACGGGCATCGTGGAGCGACTCACCGCGCTCGATCGTCGCTTCCGCCTGCACCGCGCGGTCGAAGCGCACGAGCCCGCGCTCGCGCACGCGTGAGCGCCGACAGGAAGGAGTCGAGAGCATGAAGCCGCTCGAGAGACCGTGGTTGATCGCCGCCTGGCCGGGCATGGGCGGGGTCGCGCAGATCGCAGCGGGATTCCTCGCGCAGAAGCTCGACGCGAAACGCGTCGAAGACGTCGATCTGCGCTCGCTCGTGGAGCCGCGCGCCGTGGACGTGCGCTCCGGGATCGTGCAGCAGGCGGCGAGCACGCACTCCGCCTTCCACGCCTGGAAGAACACGGCGGGAGGACGGGACCTGCTCTTCTACCTCGCGAACGACCAACCCGAGCGCGAGCCGTGGACGTACTGCAACCGCGTGATCGCGCTCGCGCGCGAGCTCGGAGCGACGCGCGTGATCACGTTCGCGGCGATGGGCACGCAGATCGAGCCGCGCGCCGCGCCGCGCGTGTTCGCCGTGGCGACGACGCCGGCGCTGCTCGAGGAACTCGTCGCGCACGGCGCGGAGCCGCTTGGCGAAGGCCAGATCAGCGGGCTGAACGGGCTCGTCCTCGCCGCCGCCGCGGCGCAGGGCGTCGAGGCGGCCTGTCTCCTCGGCGAGTTCCCGTACTTCGCCGCCGCGGTCGCGAACCCGAAGGCCTCGGTCGCCGTGCTCCGGCTCTTCGAACGACTCTCGGGCGTTCCGCTCGACCTCGCGGAGCTCGACGCGCACGTCGCGCCGGTGGAAGCGGCGCTCGACGAAGCGCTCGCGAAGCTGCGCAGCGCCGCCGAAGCGCAGAGTCCGAGCGGGAAGCCCCCCGAGGCGACCGAGGGCGAGGAGTGGAAGCAGGCCCGCGAGCACGAGGCGCGGCCGTCGATCGAGGAAGCACGCCGTGTCGAGGCGCTGTTCGAGCGCGCGCGAAAGGACAAGAGCCAGGCGCTCGCGCTCAAGGCCGAGCTCGACCGGCTCGGGCTCTTCAAGCGCTACGAGGACCGCTTCCTCGACCTGTTCAAGCAGGCGGGGTGAAGCGCTCCACTCGGGAGCGGCGGACGTCGCGCACGACGTCGTGGGGGAGTTGCGCGCAGCTCGCGAGGCTCCCGCGGGGACGCCGCGCCTTCGATCAGCGCTTCGTTGCGCGCAGCTCGCGAGGCTCCCGCGGGGACGCCGCGCCGTCGATCAGCGCTTCGTCGTCGCCGCTGCCGCGCCCGCCGCCGCGAGGATCTCCTGCTCCGTCAGGATGCGCGGCGTCTGCTTCGCGAGGTCGAGCACCTTCTGCACGCGCTCGTCCGTCGGCGTGATGCCGCGCTTCTCGAGGAACCACGTCACGTTCGACTTCCCGCTCATCGGGCCGACGGTGATCACCTGCTCGAGGCCGACCAGGTCCGCCGGCACGCCCGAGTACACGCGGTTCGCGAGCCAGTGATCGCCCTTCTTGAAGGCCTTGATCACGGCCGCGGCGTGGACGCCGGTGCCGGTCTCGAACGCGTCCTTGCCGAACACGGGGTAGTTCGGCGGGAGCGGAACGCCCGTGATGTCGTGCGCGAGGTGCACGTAGTCGCCGAGCTTCGAGAGGTCGTTCTGGATCAAGCCCATCAAGCGCAGGTTGACGAGCAGGAGGTCCATCTCCGCGTTGCCCGCGCGCTCGCCGAGGCCGAGCGCCGTCGCGTGCACGCGCGTGGCGCCCGCTTCGATCGCGGCGAGCGCGTTGATCAAGCCGAGGCCGCGGTCGCGGTGTCCGTGCCAGTCGATGCCGACGTCGGCGCCCGTGTCGGCGACCACCTGCTTCACGAACGTGATCAGGCGCTTCACGCCCGACGGCGTCGCGTGACCGCACGTGTCGCAGACGCAGATGCGCTTCGCGCCGGCCTCGATCGCGGTCGTGTAGAGCGCGCGCACGGTCTCGGGGCTCGCGCGCGTCGTGTCCTCGGTCACGAACATGACCGGGAGGCCGTTCTTCACGCCGAACTCGACCGCTTCGCGCGAGAGCTTGAGCATCTGGTCGAGCTCCCAACCTTCCGCGTATTGGCGGATGGGGGAGCTGCCGATGAACGCGCAGACCTCGACGGGCCGGCCCGTGGCCTGCACGACGTCGACGACGGGCGCGATGTCCGTGACGAGCGTGCGGCACGCGACGTTGGGCGTGATGCGCAGCTTCGTCATCTCGCGGCAGAGCGTCGTGATGTGCTCGCGCGCGCGCGCGCCCGCGCCGGGGAGCCCGATGTTCGCGGTGTGGATCCCGAGCTGGTCCATCAGATGGACGAGCTCGATCTTCTTCGCGAGCTCCGGGTCGCGCGCGGACGGGCTCTGCAGTCCGTCGCGCAGGGTCTCGTCGTCGAACTGGATCGGCTTCGCCGTCGTCTTCGGGTCCGCGTTCCAGTCGTGGATCAGGTCGTTCGGGCGCGTGTCGCTCATGGCGTGATTCGCGGGCGTTCGGGGGGCCCTGGGTAGCCCGTCATCCTAGCGACTCGTCGCGTCCAGGCGGCGAAGAAGTCGCCGAGCCCGCGCGTGCGAACGCCGTCCGATTCGTGCCGCGGAGTCCGCTCGCGCCGTCGACGAGACCCGGTGCGCGCTTCGACCGCGTGGTGCCCGGCTCAGCCCCGGCCGAGGAGCCGACCGCGCAGTCCTCGTAGCGAAAGCAGCGCGCCGAACAGCGTGAAGGCGCCGGCGAACAGCCCACCGAGCCAGAGCGCAGGAACGCTGCGATCGAGCACGACCTCCTCGGGAGCCGCGGGGTTCACGTAGCACGTCGACGTCGCGCCCGCGGGGTAGCGCGCGACGATCTCGCGCGCGTCGTCGGGATCGGAGGTGTTCAGGTCGGCAAACGTGATGCGATCCGAGGTCCGCTCGACGCCGTCGACCACGTAGCGGTAGCCGACGCGCGCGTCGTAGGTGCCCTTTCGGTTCGAGGAACGACCGATCCGGCTCTCGACGATCGTGCACGGAACGGCGGTCCACTGTTCCGACGCGCTTTGCCGACGCAACGGCAGGATCACGAGGAAGACGAGCGCGACGAGTCCGGCGAGCGTCATCACGGAGCCGATCACGATCGAGCCGAGCGGGCCGAGGGAGTGTCGATTGCGAGTGCGCATGCTCGAACTCGGGTCTACCTCGATCCTCACGCGGCCTTCGATGGAATTCTGCCCGAGTTTCGGGCCGCGAAGGCGAGCGAGGTCGCGGCGACGAGCACTGCGATCGCCGCCGCGACGAATCGGGCGGTCGAACGACTCGTGCCGCGATCGAGCACGGCGCGCTCCGGCGCCGCGGGATCGACGAAGCACGTCGAAGCGGCGCCCACTTGGAACCGAGCGACGAAGGCCCGCGCGTCCGCTTCGGTGGGGAAGGAGCTCGGCGCCAGCGAGACGCACGACGACTCGTGCTCCGCTCCGTGGACGGAGTAGCGATACGTCACGAGCGGCTCGAAGGACTTCAACTCGGCGACGGGGACACCGCCCGAACCGCGGAAGGCGCCGTCCGCGCGGAGCTCCTGCGTCGGGCCGGACGCGACGCGGCTCGCGAGGATTTCGCAGGGGGTCGGCGTCCAATCGGCGCTCGACGTGCTCGCGCCCACGAGCGCGCTGTACGCCGCGAACGAGAGGGACGCGACCCCGACGAGGACCGCGAGCGGCCGCGAAACGAACGCGAGGACGGAGCGTTCCGTCCTCGCGTCGTTCGAGCCCGTCCGAGCGCGGTTCACTTGTTCAAGTCGATCTTCGCGAGCGCGACGAAGCGCTCGAAGCGCTTGCCGTTCTTCGTGCCGGCGTGCTTCTTCGCGAGGCCTTCCGCGCGCTTCACGCTGCCGGGCTCGAAGGGCTTCTTCTTCGCGACGTCGTTCGTGAAGGAGTCGAACGCCTTGTCCGCGTCGCGCTCGGCGCCGACGTCGGCGCTCGCGAGCTTCGTCGTGAGCTCGGCGAGCTTCGTCTCGAGCTCCGCGACGCCCTTGACGGACTTCGCGAGCTTCGCGGCGAGCGCGTCGGCTTCGGTCACGTCGCCGGACTCGAGCATGCGCTTCGCGCGCTCGATGCGGCCGAACGTGCGCGCCGAGAACTCCGCCTTCGCGGCCTTCGCGGCGTCGCTGCCGAGCTTGTCGCACTCCGCGAACGCGGCCGCGACGTCGCCCTTCAAGAAGCTCGTCCACGCCTTCTCGAGTTCCTTCGGAGTGCCCGCGGGCGGCTGCTTCGACTTCTTGATCTCGGCGGCGATCGTCTCCTCGAGCTTCTTGCCGAAGTCACCGGGGTAACCTTGCAGGAGCACGGTCCCGTCGATGCCGAGCACCGCGGTCTCGGGGAGCCCGCTGCCCTTCGTGGAGATCGGCCGCTCGGCGGTCCACATCGCGCCGTTGCCCATCCACTTCATCTTCCAGGCGAACGCCTCGTAGACGTCCTGCGGCGTGTTCTGGCACTCGACGAAGAGCACCTGCACGTCGTCGCCATACTGCTCTTGGAGCTTCACGGAGGCCGGCACGGACCCCCCAATGCAGCCCCCTCAGTTCTTGCCCCAGAAGTCGATGACGATCGGCGTCCCGCGCAGCTCATCGAGGTTCTTCAACCCGAGCGCATGCAGCGGCGCATCGCGAAACGTGTACAGCACACCAGCATCGGCCGCCGGAGCCGCGCTCGACGCGAGCCAAGTCGCACCCGACACCGTGAGCACGGCCGAGAGCACGAGAACGGAGAGCTTCATGACATCACCTTCGGTAGGGGAACTCCCCCGACCGTACTCCGCCCCGCTCGATCCCACAACCAACCCGTCCCGCCCTCCCTTCTTCCCCCTCGCCGCCCCCACCCCCCTCGCGCCCTCTCCCAAGTAGAACTCCGCGCTCGATCAGGCCGGTTCCTCCGGCCTGATCGAGCGCGCGAGACGCTCGACGGGATCGACGGCTGCGGAGCTCTCGTTCTTCGTCATGCGCGAACAGCTTCGCGCGTCACGCGAGCCTCGTCCAGGGGGCGGGAGCGGAGAGTTGGCGCCCGCGCGACCTCCCGGGCGCGCGTACGAACACGAGCCCGCCGCCGTGCGCCGGTCACGCGCCGAGGAAGAGCCCCGCGACCGTCGCCGTCATCCAGCACGCGAACGCGCCGCCGATCATCGCCTTGAGCGCGAGCTTCGACAGGTCC